>NZ_AP025359.1:0-5392 GCF_037101235.1 Sphingobium sp. TA15 | reverse complement strand
GGCTGGGGGAAAAGACGCGCGAGCTGGACCAGAAGCAGAGCGGCGAGGTCGAGCGGTGGCGGGAACGATGGGCCGAGATGCAGAATCGGGCGCTGGAACTGGCGAACGTCCCCGACCGGGTGGACCATCGCAGTCACCAGCGGCAGGGGATCGAGCAGGAACCCACCGTGCATATGGGGCCGAGTGCGACGGCGATGGAGCGGCGGGCCGAGCAGGTGGCCGCGCGGGAAGGGCGGGCCTATGAGCCGGTGACGGCGGTAGGTCAGCACAACGCCGGCGTCGTCGAGCGGGCCGGCCTGCGCCAGTATATCGAGCGCGGGACGGAATGGCTGCGAGACATGGGGCAGCGGATCGCGGGCAGGCTGCACGATGTTGCGGCCAGCTTGAGCGGTGCGGTCGAGCGCGATCGGCGCGAGGCGGCCGAGGTGCAACTCGCCCGCGAAGCGCAGGAGCGTCTAGCCGCCGATCGCGCCCGTCAGGAAGCGCAGGAGCGCCAGCAGGTGCGGGAACGCGAGCGGGTGGCCGAGAAGTTCAATACCATCGCCGGGAAGCGCGAGGCGGGCGCGCATGGCTATGGCGACCATAACAGCGACTGGAAGGCGACCCCGGAAGCGCTCCGCAAGGCGGTGGACGCCTATAACGGGGCCAACCAGCACACCAAGGATCTTTATATCGAGCAGATCCAGCGTGAACCGAAAATGGCGCGCGCCGTGGGTCAGCTCATCGGTGAGCGGGAGCTGATCCTGCAACGCGACCGGGGCATGAGCTTGTGACGGCGATATACGATCCGATCATATATGATTCGGTCGCATATGATCGGATCGTATAGCCAAGAAAAAACCCTCCCGCAGAGCAGGAGGGTTTCTCACTTATCGCGATTTGAGAGGGTCGCGGATCAGAGCGTAAAGCGCAGACCGACCTGAAACAGCGAAGCCTTGGTTTTACCGAGGCGATATTCCACGTCCTCGTCCCCGAAGTTCAGCTTGCCGCTGCCGGTCTGACGATAGGTGTAATCGGCGGTCAGATCGATGCCCTTCGTCACCTTCACGGCTGCACCGGCGCGGAGCTGCCATGCGAAGCGAACCGAGCCGTCATCCTCGCCCAGCGCCTTGAGGTGTGAGCCGACCGCGCCGAGGCCCACGCCGACATAGGGCTTGAACGTGTTGCCGCCGAGCGGAATATCGTAGGTGACATTCGCCATCACGGCGAGCTGGCGCAGCTTAGCGACGGAGCCGTTGGTCGCGCTGATCGTGGTGCCGTTAATGTCAACGCCGTCCAAATCATCGACGCTGATAATGTCGAGTTCGCCAAGACCTTCGACAACATCGGAGAGGTCCTCGGCCGTGATCGCGGTGCCGTTCAGGCTCTTGAGCGTGATGCCCTTCACCTTGTTGCGCTGATAGGCCAGTTCGAGGCCGACGCGGACGCCGCCGAAATCATAGCCCAGCTCACCGCCAAAGGTTGCAGCGGACTTGGTGTTGAGCTTCGTGTCGAGGCGATTGTTCGGCTCGGACCATGTGTCGATGATGGCGAAATCGGGATTGTTGAGGTCAGCAACGCCGGTGCGAAGTTGGAAATACATACCCTTGTCGGCTTCATCCTGCGCGAAAGCAGGCGTAGCAAGAGCGGCAGACGCAAGAACGGCGCAAGTAATAATCTTCTTCATTAATAAACCCCCTAAGTAAACACGAAACATGACTAATTTTCGCGACCCTAGCGGGGGGGGGGGGGGGTAACTGCTAAACTAAAAAATACAAGAAATATTTTGAGGTCAACTGAGTTTTTTCTAATATGTTGCGAAACCGCAACAATTTTCTCAATGGATTCATCACTATCCGCTAGGGCTGTCGCCCTGGCGGCCGAACAGGCGCGACCAGAAGCCGGGGCGGGAGCTGGGCTGCGAGACAGCGCGCTGATCGGTGAGGGCGAGCCGTTGGGCTTGCTCCCGCCAAGCGTTCCGTTCTTCACGCAGTTCGGCAACCTGCTCCCGCAACAGCCTGTTTTCAGCCTGTAAACCGGGGGTGTCACTGCCTGTTATGTTAGGCTGTAAAGGTTGCTGCACCCCATTTACAGGGGGCCAGACACGAAATAGCTCGACAGGTTCAATGCGCCATTCGCCGTTATCGGATTTTTCGGCGGAAACCCGGCCTGTCTTGATCGCCTTCATGAGCGTTTGGCGGGTGACACCGACCTTTTCGGATGCTTCTCTTAGGGTGATACCCATGATGTCACTCGCTGTTAAGTCGGCCTGTATAGTATCTATATATCGGTTGCATCGTCAGGGGGAGAGGCATCGGGCGCGCGGAGCCTGTTTCCTAGGCCGATGACGAGCTGGGATAGTTCCTCTTGCATCGCCGGATCGAGGTTCTGCTGTTCGGTGGCGGGCAGATCAGGCTCAATTCCATCTAGGAACGGTTGCGAAGGAGGGGGAAGTCCGTCGCCGTGCGGTAGCTGACGCTCACCTATCGGGGGAAGGCGGCGTAGTGGTTCTTGCTTGCCCAAAGTATCGCGGTCCGGCTGTTCGCTGTCGGAGACGACGACAGTTGCAGAAAATAGGCTGTATCTTAGCCCTTCACGTGGTCCAGACCAAACAACTCTATCGTTCAACACATATGCGTTGACAGTGCCGTTTTCACCAATCCGCCTGACTTCAATCCAATTTCCAGAAACAAGTGCAGTTATTGCTGTCTTAATAGTTGTAATTGATCTAACCCCTAGCAATTCTGCTAATGTCTTGTGACTTACTACAACAGCATTATTATCTCCGACCCGAGCGGCAAGCAGATGTAGTAAGGCCCCAGCCTTGGGGTTTGATGCGCTTAAGCGCGCCCAAGCCTCATGCGATGCACGGTCAGTCTGGACCCATCGGCTAGGCTGAGGCTTGGTGGCGGGCAAGGTGCGCGTATCTGTCACAGGGGTGTGACTCCAGTGTCGAGAAATCGGACATAGATTGGCTAGGGGCAGTCAATCTATGTCCGATTATCGCCAGAAAATTATCAAAAATCAACGTCAATTATCGACAATAAATTGGTGAAAATCGACAGACCCTAGCCAATCAGCTACTGGCTACCCCTAGCCAATCAGCTACTGGCTACCCCCCCCCGCCAACACATTGAAATTACGCAATAAAAAATCTCGCCCTTCTATATGATCTAAAGGGGGTGCAAGCGCGGACCTAAGCGCTGGCGAAGCAGCCCCTTTAGATAGGAACAAAAAGTGAACAATGAGCGCCGCTAATCGCGGCGCGCGTTATGGGTTGGAGACGCCCAGCTCATACGGTCGCATATTCCCGCAAAGGGCAGTTCCTACGGCAAAGTTCCTACGGGCTATCAGGGGGTGTAGGAGGCGATTTCCGGCCCGTAGGACGCAGGGAGGCGCTTGGGGGTGGCTTTTGTGCCATCCAAAGGCTCGGCGGCGCCCCTGCGGGACGCCAGAGGCAAATCGGAGTGAAGGAACTTGCGGGGGAGCAGTCAAAGAGGTATCATGTAACTTAGCATGATACCTATGGAGATTCACATGGCCGCGATCAAGCAAAGGGCTGACAAGGTAGATCGGCACCGCCAGCGGATGCGTGCGGCGGGGTTTCGGCCCGTCCAATTCTGGGTTCCCGACACGCGCGGGGCTGACTTCGCGGAGCGTGTGCGCCAGCAATGCTTGAAGTTGAAGGGCGACCCGGCGGAGCTGGACGCGCTGCGGTTTGTCGAGGAAGCGGCGGCGCAGGTCGAGGGCTGGCAGTGAAGCGAGGCGATATTGTCGCGGTTTCGTTGCAAGGTGACTACGGCAAGCCTCGCCCGGCCCTCATTGTGCAGTCGAATCTTTTGGCCGAGCTGGAAAGCCTCGTGATCTGCCCGATCACCAGCGCCGTGCGCGACGCTGCCTTTCGCATCACCGTCGAGCCGGACAACGCCAATGGGTTGCGTGTGCTCTCGCAGGTGATGGTGGACAAGCTCTCGACCCTGCCCCGCTCGAAAATCAGCAAGCCTTTCGGGCGGCTTGACGATGAGCGGATGAAGGCCGTGGACCGCGCCTTGCTCCTTGTCGTCGGGCTGATTTGAAGGGCGTCGGTCATTCCCTTGCCTGCAACGGCACCCAGTCGCCTTTGCACTTGCCTGTTTTGGCGTCCCATCGTGCGGTGCAGCCGTATAGCCGCTGTTCAATCTTGGGTTCCTTCGCCCACTGGTAGGCGAGGGCCGCGGCGAAGATCAGGCCCAGCCCGATCAGGGCGGCCGAGAGCCATTCCTTCAGCCGGTCCCACCATATCCCGGCACTGACCCGCTGGAGCTGCCCCGCCACGCGCTGGAGATCATCGACCGCCGTTCCCATCCGTTGCCCCCATTCGAGGCGCTGGCGGGCGTCCTGCTCGATCCGCTGGACCAGCGCGGCCGACTGCTGCGCGATCCCATCGGCCCCGGCCTGCCGCATCGCATCGAGCAGGACGCGATAATCCGCGCCGGGATCGGCAGGGGGCGGGGCGTCGAACTCAGCGGGGTCTAACGGGTCAGGCATCGGCGGGGCCGCCCTTGAAGGTCCAGCCATCGAACGCCTTGCGATCCTGATCGCGGCTGATCCGGCCCATCAGGTCATTGAGGCGGGATTCCCATGCGGGGTCTTTCATCGCGGCATCGAGGAGCAGGCCGCCGAGGATGATCTTGCGGCGGGCGTCCTGTTTGCGGTTCAGGGTGGCGGCGCGCGCTTCCAATGCCTGCAACCGGGCCTTGGCCTGTTCGACCTTGCGGCGGGCGTTTTCGATAGCCTCTGGCGTCGGAGCGGCCATGCACAATCCTTTCGCTGAGTGATATTGATAGCACCGGACCCGACTGAACGAAAGAGAGGAAGGGCGCACTTATGCAAACTTGCGTTTGCGTGCGGGAGGGGATACCCCTCCACCCCAGCGGGCTATCGCCCGCGCCATGCTCCCGCATGGCAAGGTAGGGCGCGGCGATGGCGAGTTTCCATCTTGCGGTGAAGGCGATAGGCCGTTCCGCCGGTCGCAGCGCGACGGCGGCGGCAGCCTATCGTGCGGGCGTCGAAATCACGGACGAGCGCACCGGCCTCGTCCACGATTACACCCGCAAGCAGGGCGTCGAGCATAGCGAGCTGATGTTGCCGACCGACGCGCCGGAGTGGGCGGCCGACCGCGAGCGGCTATGGAACGCGGCCGAGCTGGCGGAGACGCGCAAGAACGCGACCGTGGCGCGGGAATATGAAATCGCGCTGCCCGTCGAGCTGTCGGCCGACGAGCGCCGGGAGCTGGCCTTGGGCCTCGCGCGGGAAATCAGCGAGCGGCATGGGGTGGCGGTGGACGTGTCGATCCATGCACCTGGTCGCGAGGGCGACCAGCGCAATCACCATGCCCACCTGTTGACGACGACGCGCCGCCTTGGCCCTGAGG
>NZ_AP025358.1:0-42565 GCF_037101235.1 Sphingobium sp. TA15 | reverse complement strand
CAGGGGAGGGCGACCCTCCGCGCCGTTCGGGGTTTCGTTGACGGCAAGCGGAAGTTCGGGGTTTCGTTGACGGTCAGGCTCGATTCGGGGTTTCATTGACGGCCACCGTAGATTCGGGGTTTCATTGACGCAACGAAAAAGTTCGGGGTTTCATTGACGCTCGCCGACGATTCGGGGTTTCGTTGACGCAGATTCGGGGTTCTGGAGTCACCGGATTCGGGGTTCCGTTGACGCCCAAGGCCAAAAAATGGCCGATTTCACTATTATATTCAGTATCTTACGGAGACGCCAAAATCCCGTAACACGACTCTTTAACCCATATATTAACACTAGGCCGCCCTGTGGATAACTTTTGCCGCGACGTGGTTTCACCCACCAGCATCCCGCCAGATCGGACAACCTGTCCCGGAAATCGGGACAGAGGCAGCGCGACTCACTGGCGCAGTGCTTGAAGCACGGTCAGAGGGAAGAAAAGCGCCGCCTCTTGGGGGCTTCGCCCCCGCCGGCTCGCGGCCTGCGGCCGCCCCGGATCGCTTTGCGATCCTCCCACCCGGCATCCCCCATGATGAGCCGGCTTCGCCGGCACGCTTTTTGTTGGATTAGGGATCGTTTAAACGCTGCGCCCCTGCCGCGACCACAGCGCCAGCGGCACCGTCGCAATTGGCTTTCCAGGGGTGACTACACGAAAGTGACGTATCTGCACGCTAAGAGCGAACAAATCCGGTACAATGCCAGCAGAGGCTACCTGTAGGTACTCAACGGCGTGTTCAACCTATCCTTTGAGCATGTGTCGATCATTGCGGGCGCCGATATGGGAGTGCCGCAAGCCGGCTCACCAACGATCGAGGTAGAGCCCTGCTCGCCAAGTATGTGAGTCGGTTGCCCATCCCCGGTATGGCGAAGGATCGCCGATGAACCAGAGCGTCGACGGCAAGGGTCGCGCAGCGATCAACGTTCATCAAGCCCAACTTTCCCCACTTCAAATCGCTGAGGGCAGCCATGTCGGTGTCAATGCCACCGGGTGCAAAAGACCCAACGCTCACACCCGTCCCGGCAAGCTCGATGGAAAGTGCCCGCATGAGGGTACTCACATAGGCCTTCGACGCGCCGTAGACCGCTTGGAAGGGTACGGATGTTTCGCCCGCCAGGCTCGACACTGCGATTATTGAGGATTCAAACGGCTGCTGCCGGAAGATCGCAATCAGGCGGGCCAGCAAATCCGTGAAGCCGGCTACGTTTGTTCCAATCACCTCGGCATAGGCGTCGGCACGGCTAGCATCAAACGGACCGGCGCTCGTCAGCCCGGCAGCCAAGAAAGCCGCATTGACTTTCAATTCTATAACCTTGGCCGCAATCTTCTCCCTGCCCTCAATTTCACGTTGATCGGCCACTATGATCTCGCACGGGACATTAAACCGCTCGCCAATTTCGGATTGTAGCTCCCGCAAGTTGTCGAGCCTTCGCCCAACAATCAGGGGCTTGGCCTGGTACGATGCCGCCAAACGGAGGGCTGACGCCCTGCCCAAACCGGTTGAGGCCCCTGTAACCAGCACCCACGAGTTCTGGATCGGCAGCGGTTTCATGCGCTTTCCAGAGCCTTGTACAGGGCGGTTTTCCCGATCTTGAGCCGAGCCGCCGCCTCACGAACAGTTAGGCCCGCTGCGATGTGCGCCCGCGCCTTGCGCAGCTTGTCGGGAGTGACGACAGGGCGGCGACCGCCCTGACTACCGCGCTCGCGCGCGGCTCGCAGGCCAGCATGGGTGCGTTCCCGGATCAGATCGCGCTCGAATTGGGCAAGCGAGCCGAAGATGTTGAATACCAGCATCCCGCCTGACGTGGTGGTATCGATCTGCTCGGTGAGCGAGCGGAAACCCACGCCGCGCGCCGCCAGCTCGCCGACTTTCTCGATCAGGTGGCTCATCGAACGCCCAAGACGATCGAGTTTCCAGACCACCAGCGTGTCGCCGGTACGCAGATAGGTGAGCGCCTCGGCCAGGCCGGGCCGATCGGCTTTTGCTCCAGATGCATAATCGTCGAATATGCGATCGCAACCGGCAGCGCTCAACGCGTCGAGCTGGAGCGCCAGCTTCTGGTCTGCGGTCGAGACGCGCGCATAGCCGATCAGCGCCACATGCTGCCCGATCGTGTCCGTTTTCCCATCATTTTGCGATCTTGTCCGAATCGCCATCACAGGTCCAGAGTTGACGGACATATTCATCCTGGCCGCCAGAGGACCGTCTGACGGACAGGCACAGCGAAGGAGATGATGCTTGGCGAGGCGGCGACTGGTGAGCCTGGAAATCTGGGCGGGGCATTATGACGCGCCGCTCGATGAGCGCGAGATTGCACGTCACTATACGCTGACCAGTGACGACCTGGAAATTGTCGGTCGCCGTCGCGGCGATGCCACCCGGCTCGGTTTCGCGATGCTCCTGCTCACCATGAGATGGCCTGGCCGTGCGCTGGAAGCGGGCGAAGTCCCGCCCGCCCCTGTGCTCGGTTATGTGGCCCGCCAACTCGGCGTCGCGCCCGACGCCTTTGCGGACTATGCTCGTCGGGATCAGACCCGCCGCGAGCATCTTGTCGAAATCCGACGATCGCACGGGTTCAGGATTTTCGATCGCGACGCATTCCGCGAAGTCGTCGCCTTCTCGATCCCTATCGCACAGACCATCATCCACCCCGGCCAGATGGCAGGCGTCATCGTCGACGAACTCCGGCGTCGGCAGATCCTCCTACCTTCTTCTTCGATTCTAGAAGCGGTGCTGCGGCGGGCTCGCCAGCAAGCCGAACAGCTTACCTATGAAGTGCTCACAAACGGTCTGCGGCCCGACACCCTTCAGGACCTGGACGATTTGCTGGCCCGACGAACGGGGCAAGCCGCGACATGGCTATCCTGGCTTCGCAATGCGTCACAATCGCCGGCAGCGCGCAACATTCTGCGCCTGATCGAACGGCTCGCCTATGTCCGCGCACTGGGCCTCGATCGCGGGCGGGCTGACATGATTCCGGCTTCGACTTTTGACAGGCTCGCGGACGAGGGCAGCCGCATCACGCCCCAGCATCTTGGCGAACTCAATGCCCTGCGCCGACATGCGACGCTGGCGGCAACCGGCATCCGCCTTGAGGAAGACCTGACCGACGCAACCCTGACGATGTTCGACAAGCTGTTGGGCAGCATGGTGCGCCGCGCCGAAAACCGGACCCGCGACAAAGCCCTCAAGACGGTGCGCGAGCTGCAGGGTCATCTCCGGACGCTCACAGGGTCTTGCCGCATCCTCATCGACGCGCGAACCAACGGCGTGGACTCGCTGGCGCAGATCGAGGCGCTGGACTGGCAGCGCTTCGCCGTGTCGGTCGAGCAAGCCGAAGTGCTCAGCCGACCGGAAACCGTCGATCGCACCGCTGAATTGATTGAGCGGCATCGCACGGTAAAGCTCTTTGCCGGCGCCTTTCTCAACACCTTCGAATTTCGCGGTGCCGGTGCGGTGCAGGGACTTCTGTCGGCGCTGGCCATTATCGCGGAGCTATACCGGACCGGCAAACGGCGCTTGCCTGATCGCGTGCCGCTGCGCTTTGTGCCGTCCGCATGGCGGCCGTTCATCCTGCGCGATGGCATCGTCGACCGCGCCGCCTATGAACTATGCGCTCTGTCGCAGCTACGTGAGCGGCTGCGAGCGGGAGACATATGGGTCGCGGGCAGCCGCCAGTTTCGCGATTTCGACAGCTACCTCATCCCACCGGCCACCTATGCGGCGCTTCGCGAGAAGGGACCACTGCCGCTCGCCATCGAAACGGATTTCGAGCGCCATATTGAGGAAAGGCGCACCAGGCTCGACACGGCCATCGAACAGGTAACGGTCCTCGCGCGACAAGGCGAGCTGCCCCAGGTCAGGCTTGACGAAAACGGCCTCATCATCTCGCCGCTGAAGGCGGCAACGCCGCCCGCTACCGAAATTGCCCGTCGCGCAGCCTATGATCGCCTGCCACGGGTGAAGATCACCGACCTGCTGCTTGAGGTCGATGCTTGGACCGGGTTCAGCGAATGCTTCATCCACCGACGTTCGGGCCGGGAGGCCGACGATCGCAATGCGCTTCTCACCGTCATCCTCGCCGATGGCATCAATCTCGGCCTCACGCGCATGGCGGAAACCTGCCGGGGCGCAAGTCTGCGCCAGCTTGCTCACTTGCATGACTGGCACATCAGCGAGGCCGCCTATGGCGAGGCGCTGGGAAGGCTGATCAACGCCCATCGCACCATGCCGCTCGCCGCGCTGTGGGGAGACGGCACCACCTCGTCGAGCGACGGACAGCAGTTTCATGCCGGCGGTCGTGGGGCCGCGATCGGTGACATCAACGCGCGCAGCGGCAACGAACCGGGCGTCGCCTTCTACACCCATGTCTCGGATCGATATGATCCCTTTGCGAGCCGGGTGATCGCGGCGACCGCAGGCGAAGCGCCCTATGTCCTGGATGGCTTGCTGTATCACCAGACCGGCATGACGATCGAGGAGCACTACACCGATACGGGTGGAGCATCGGACCATGTGTTCGGTCTCATGCCCTTCTTCGGCTACCGCTTCGCGCCGCGCTTGCGCGACATTAAGGAGCGTCGTTTGCACCTCCTTCCCGGCCAGGAATCCGGCCCCTTGCTCGCCGGCATGACGACCGAACCGATCGCATTGGGCCATGTCGCGGCGCATTGGGACGAACTGCTACGGTTCGCCACGTCGATCCGCACCGGCACCGTCACTGCTTCGGCGATGCTGCGCCGGCTATCCGGCTATCCGCGACAGAACGGACTGGCCCTCGCGCTGCGCGAGCTTGGCCGCCTCGAACGCTCGATCTTCATGCTCGACTGGCTGCGCGACATCGACCTGCGCCGGCGCACCCAGGCGGGCCTCAACAAGGGCGAAGCCCGCAACGCGCTCGCCCGCGCGCTCTTCTTTAACCAGCTCGGCGAATTGCGTGATCGGCGGTTCGAAAACCAGACTTATCGCGCCTCCGGCCTCAACCTGCTCGTCGCCGCCATCATCCTGTGGAACACTCGCTATCTCGAAATGGCGCTGGCTGACATCGGCACGCCCGACGAGATCGCGCGCCACGTCGCGCCATTGGGCTGGGAGCATATCTCGCTGACGGGGGACTATAGCTGGAATGTCGAAGATCGGCCCGATCCGGATGCCTTGCGGCCGCTGCGCGCCGTCAGCTCCCTGCTCGCCGCGTGAAGTTCGCTATCCGTTCGCCCTTAGCGTGCAGATACGTCACTTTCGTGTAGTCACCCCTTCCAGAAAAGCCAGGCGGATAGGGCAGCGATCAAGCCGAGAGGGCAGGGGAGGCGGAAACGTCGCGGCAGGGGCGATTTCCGGGCCGCTGGGCGTCATTCTGAGCGTTCGGCAGGGTTGGAGAGGTCGAGCGCCCGATGCCGCTCTACGGGCTTCCTAGGCGGCCGATTTTTTGGAAGCTAGATCCTCGCACGATCGCGCGCGACGACACGGAAGTGCGTTTTATGGACGCTAGGGCTGAAAAACGGCAACATCGGGTCCGAGCGGCCGCGATCGGCGCGGCGAGCTTCAAGATTTGTGCGCCAGACAACGATTTCGCGAACCTGGCCCGATCATCGTTGCGGGAGAGGGCGGAATCCTACGCTAAGAACCGGCAGGGGAGGGCGCGGAAAGTCCGCTAAACAACGCCCAGGCCGAACAGACGGCGAACTTGTATATTTGTATACGCCTATACATTCGCGCCCTGTGGCGCGTGGTGCTATCGCTTCAATTCAGGACGGGTTTGTCGTCGGCCGATGGATCAGCGTGGAAAAGGCCCTCCATCGGATTGTCGCGAATATACTCGCCGCCTTCGGCAAATGCCCGGAGAGGATCGTTGCCCTTCATGCGGCCAGCGGTGATTTCGCGTTCGGTCACGCGCAAAAGCACGGCCTTGTCGATCTGCCCGTCAACCAAACTCTCCTGGCGGAGCATGAGATGGTAAGTCGAAAGGTTATCGGCCAGAAAGCCGATGATCTGAGAGCCTGGGGCTTGTGCCTTGGCCAAGCCTTCGGCAGCGATGTTGGTCAACGCAATGTGCATACTTATCAGGCGGACACGGTTAAATTCGTCGCGCTCGACAGCGTGCAGTTCTATCAGCTCATCGACCAATGCTTGTAGGTCACAGCCCGGCTCGCCGATGCTTTTCATGAATCGATCGGCAAATTCCTCAAATCGTTCATTAGGCATGGTCGAAATACCTTGTGTTTGAGACGGTTTAAACGCTCTACACCTTGTCGAACTTCCCCGCGAACTCGCGATCGGCGAAATAGCGTAGCTTGGCGGCGACGATCGGCCGTTGCCCCGCGAGGAACAGGAGCTGCAAATCCTCGCGCAGCGTGCGGACCTCATCGGGCGTGAGCAAGGGGCGGCCGACATGCTGCGATCCGAACGATATGCCGGTCTCTTCCGCGTCGATCGCGCGGCTCATGCTCTCGAACACGACCGTTTCCTGGCCGAGCAGATCGGAGACGAGCTTGGCGCTGTCGTGATCGTTGACGCCGAATATCTGCAAGACGCCGGCGTTCGACAGGAAGGTGCCGGCGCGGCGCTCGTAGAGCGCGCGGAGCTGGTGAACGTCTTGCAGGATCGGCCAGAGCTGGATGCCGTAGCCGGCCATGAGGCCCATAGCGCGCTCGACGGGTTCGAGGCGGCCGAGGGCGGCGAACTCATCGAGCAGGAACAGGACGGAGCGGGCAGGGGAGGCCGGCGCGCGCGCGAGATCGGTCAGCCCTTGCGCGAGCATCAGGCGCAGCCAGCGCGCATAGGTGGCGAGCCGATCGGGCGGCAGCACCAGATAGACGCTGGTAGGCTGCGCCTTCACATCGGCGAACGTGAAATCCGAGTGCCCCAGCACCGCCGTCATGCGCGGGCTGTCGAGAAAATGGGTATGGCGCTGCGCGGCCGACAGCACGCCAGCGGCTTCGCGATCGGACTTGCCGAGGTGGCGATTGGCGGCGCGGGCGGTGAGGCCGCCTTGCGCCTGCATGGCTTCGAGCTGGGCGGCGAAGGCTTGCGGAGCGAGGGTGAGCCGGTCGCGCAGCGTGGCAAGGGTTCGTGTGCCCGCCGGCTCCTGGCAAACGATATGCAGGATCAGGCCGGCGATCAACGCCTTGGCTTCCTCGTTCCAATGCGCCTCGCCCGCTTCGCCGGGGGCGTCATAGACCAGTGCGTCGGCCAGCGTCATGCAGTCGTCGGCGAGATCGAGGCCGGCAGGGTCGATACGATCCAATGGATTGAACGCGGCCCCGACCATGCCCGTTACGCCGAAGGGATCGAGGACATGGACCGGGCCGAAGCGTGCGCGATAGTGGGCGGTGATACGCGCGTTCTCGCCCTTGGGGTCGATGCAGACGACCGGGCCGGGATAGTCGAGCAGGTTGGGGATGATGGTGCCCACGCCCTTGCCGGTGCGCGTCGGCGCGATCGTCAGCAGATGGGCGGGGCCGGCATAGCGCAGCGGCTTGCCCGATTTGCGGTCGCGGCCGATCAGCAGGCCGTCGCCATTTTGGGCGAGGGGGCGCGTCTCGCGATCGGTGGCGAAGCGGGCCGAGCCGTGGGTATCGTCGCCGGCAGGGCCACCATAGCGCAGGATCAGCGGTTGGAAGAGGGCGCGCAGCGTGACCAGGATGATGACGAGGAACGTCAGCATCATGCCGAGCTGGTAGAGATTGGAATCGCGAGCCAGGCCGAGCAGGGAGGCGAGGACGAATTGCATCCCGCCGGCCAGGACGATGCCGACGATCAGGAACAGGATCGCGGTGCGAAACAGATGGCGGATGAGCGCGAGCGGGCTAAGGGTCAGCGCCGTGATCGCCCAAATCGGTTGCTCGCGCGCGAGGCGGGCGAGGTTGCGGATCGCGCGGCCGAGCTGGCGGAACCATTCCATGCCGGATCACTTCGCCGCCAGGGCGAAATCCACCCGCACGGTCACGATGTTCATGTTGGTCCCCGCCATCACCGGGGGCGCTGCCTGTGGCACGACTGTCGGGGGAGCGGCGATGCGGGCCTCCATGTCGGCCATTTGCGGCATATAGCCGCCCTGGCCGCCATCGCTGATCGCCAGCACGCGCGTAACGCGCAGGTTGGCGGCGGCGGCATAGGCATCGGCCTTGGCGCGCGCGGCCTTGTAGGCGGTGCCATAAGCGCCGAGGTTGGCCTTTTCGGGATCGGCGACCGAGAGATTGGGGCCGGAGACGATGTTGGCCCCGGCAGCGGTGACGGCGGCGAGAGCTTCGCTCACCCGTTTGTTGTCGCGGACCCGCACGGCGACGCTGTTGCTGGCCTCATAGCGGCCCTTGTTCGCGCCATAGTCGATCCGGTTGACCGAGAGGTTGCGGGTCTGAATATCCCGCGCCGGAATGTCGAGCCTGGCGAGCGCGGCGGTGATCTTGTTCATGGTTTCCGCGTTGCGGGCGCTGGCGGCCTGCGCGTCGGCGGCGATGCTCGACAGGCCGGCAGTGAACAACGCCTGATCGGGGGTGGCTTCGGCGCGCCCCGTGCCGGTGACGGTCAGCACGGTTTCGTCGCGATCGACACCGCGAGGGTCGGGCGCAGCGGGGGTGCAGGCGGCGAGGCCGAGCAGGGGCGTGAGGAACAGGGCTGGTTTCATGGCAATCCTCCTGGGTCGTTTTTGGTGTCGATCGTGGCGAGATGTTCGGCGCAGATCGCGGCGGCGATCGTGTGGAAATGCCTCACGCGCTCGACGAGCCAGGCCAGTTCGTCGGGGGTGATTTCATAGGCGTGGGAATAGCGGGCCTCGACATAGGCGCGCTGCAACTGTGCGAAATGGCGGCGGGCCGCGCGAGTATCGCGCGGCCATGCTTCGATCAGCCGGGGGTCTAGATTTTCGGCGAGCGAGCGCAGGATGCCGAGACGGTGCGATTTGGGCGCGTAGAGCGTCAGGACGAGCAGCACGGCATTGTAAGCCCGCTCGACGGCCTGGTGCAGCATGAACGCCGCATCGCGCGGCACGCCGTCGGCGATGCTGTCCTGGGCGAGCTTGAGCGCGTGCGCGGCGAGCGGGAACCAATGGTCGCGATGGCGCAGGGCTTCGGCGTGGCGTTCCTGCGCGTCGAGCTGGCGCGGCATGGCGAGGCCCTGTCCCGGCGCTTCGTAGAGGGCAATGCCATCGCGGGCTATGTCGGCAAAGAAGGGACGGCCGCGCGCGAGCTGGTCATTTACGTCCATCAGGGAATGGACGATGAAATTGACCGGCGTTGAGAGATGGCGGGTGACGGTCAGCTCGCGCACCAGATGATCGTCGGCGACCGCCCACCATGTTTGCAGATCGGTGAAGGTCTCGGAGTTGACGACGACGAGAAGGTCATAGTCGGAGATGTAGCCGCTGGCGCGATCCTCGACCCAATCGCCGCGCGCGTAGGAGCCGAACAGGATCAGCTTGAGGATGCGGCCGCCCTTGCGTTTGTCGGAGAGCTTGGTTTTGACGGCATCCTCAAATTCATCGAACAGGACGCGGGCGACCCGTTCCAGTTCGCGGCGCTTGGCGGCGGGAAGATGATCGAGATCGGCCCGCATCGTCATCCGATCGTTGCCGGCGTGATCGCCAGCGCCGGGTCCGCGTCGGGATGATCGAGCAGCTTGAGGACGATCGCGGTGGCGAGGGGAGGGGGGACAGCTTCCGCGCGCAGCATGTCGAACAGGGCGTGTTCGTCGGCGTCGAGGTCCATGCCTTCGATCGCGAGATTGGCGCGGGCTTCGGCATCGCCTTCGCGCCACATCGCGACTTCGGCGGGGGTGCCGCGCACATAATCGAGCGCGCGGACCTGGGCGCGGATCGCCCCGATGTCGAGGGCGCGCGTCACGGTTCCTGTCCTTCGCTTGCCGGCAGCGCGATATGGGTGATGCCCGGAGCGGCGGCGATTTCGTCCACCAGGCTATCGACGGTTTCCATGCGGTGACTGGGCCAGTCGCGCGAGACGGTGACATAGCCGGCATCGGTCTGGACATTGATGGTCGCGGTGGCGGGAAGCAGATCGAGCAGCGAGGCGAGCTTGTCCTGAATGTCGGGGGTGATCCGGTCGATTCCCGGTCCGACCATCAGGAGCTGCCAGGAGAGGCGCGACGTGTCAGTCATGGGCGTTTCCTTCCGCGTTGTCCTGTCCTTCCGCTTCCGCGTCGAAGGCCCGTTTGCCGCGCCGCTTCCAGAGCGCGAGGGCGTTGCCATCGCCTTGCGCGCGGGCGGCCAGATCGAGCATCGCGCCATAGAGCGTTGCTCGATCGTCGTCGGTCAGTTCGACGAGCCCGGCTTTCTGGACGAGGCCGCCCAGCTCTATGAGATGGCGGGTGCGTTCGCGACGCTGCACGACCCATCCTCTCGTATCGGTGCGGCGCTTGGCGGCTTCAACCCTGTGCCTCGCCTGCGCCAGCTTGGTTTCCGCCTTCGCCGTTGCCGCCAGCGCGTCGCCCAGCCTTGCGCCCGCGTCCTTGAAAGAAGGCCGCGCCCCGCGAGCGCCACGCCTCCCTTTCCTCCGCGTCGGCCGATTCCACGGCGGCGAGCAGCGCACCGGCGAGCGTGTCCAGATCGAGCGCATCGGCCCCGGTCCCCGTCACCAGCTCGCCGAGTTGCTGTATCTTCTTCGCCTTGATAGACTTGGCCTTGTCGCTCAGTGCCCGCAATTCGGCGTCATAGTCGCGCGTCTTTCGCATCATTCTCTCCCTCGCGCCCGTCGAACAGAAGCCGCACAGTAGCATGATCGCGCTGGCAGGACAGCGGTTCCGAACAGAAATACGGTGAAGTCAATCACGCGAACGGCAGTGAGTGGTGAGTGCGCGCTTATAGGTCGTTGCCGACCTGCGCTAAGAAAGGTAAGTTTCGTATCGTCATGGCAATCTACCATTTCTCCGCGAAAGTCATTGGCCGATCCAGTGGATCGAGCGCCGTTGCGAGCGCGGCCTATCGTGCGGCGGAGCGGCTGCACGATGACCGACTCGGGCGCGATCATGATTTCTCGAACAAGGCCGGCGTCGTCCATTCGGAAATCATGCTGCCCGAAGGTGCGCCGGAGCGTTTAAACGATCGCGCGACCTTGTGGAACGAGGTGGAGGCCGGCGAGAAGCGCAAGGACGCGCAACTTGCCCGCGAAGTCGAGTTCTCGATTCCGCGCGAGCTGAACCAGCAGCAGGGCGTCCAGCTCGCCCGCGAGTTCGTCGAAAAGCAGTTCGTCGAACGCGGCATGGTGGCCGACCTCAATGTGCATTGGGACATGGGCAAGGACGGCCAGCCCAAGCCGCACGCGCATGTCATGTTGTCGATGCGTGAAATCAGCCCGGACGGCTTCGGCAAGAAGGTAGTCGAGTGGAACAGCACGGCGCTCCTGAAGGAGTGGCGCGAGGCGTGGGCCGACCATGTGAACCAGCGCCTTGCCGAGCTGGATATTGACGCGCGGATCGACCATCGCACGTTGGCGGCGCAGGGGATCGACCTTGAGCCGCAACACAAGATCGGGCCGGCTGCATCGCGGATGCCCGAACAAGGGCTTGAGGCCGAGCGGGTCGAGGACCATGCCCGGATCGCGCGCGAAAATGGCGAGAAGATCATTGCGCGGCCCGAGATCGCGCTGGACGCGATCACGCGCCAGCAGGCGACGTTCACGCGGCGCGACCTGGCGCAGTTCGCGTTCCGGCACAGCGACGGCAAGGATCAGTTCGACCAGGTGATGAGCGCGGTGCGGACCTCGCCCGAGCTGGTGGCGCTGGGGAAGGACGGGCGCGGCGAGGATCGGTTCACGTCGCGCGACATGATCGACACCGAGCAGCGGTTGAGCCAGGCCGGCGATCGGCTTGCGGATCGGGCGGGGCATGGTCTCTCGGCGGCGTCTCAAATGGGGGGGCGAGACACCGCCGAGAGTGGAAGCCTTGCGCTGGGAAGCCAGCAAAAGGACGCCCTGGCGCATATCACCGGCAAGAACGACCTGGCAATCGTCGTCGGCTATGCCGGCACCGGCAAATCGACCATGTTGGGCGTGGCGCGCGACGAATGGGAGCGCGCCGGCTATCAGGTGCGCGGCGCGGCCTTGTCCGGCATCGCGGCCGAGGGGCTTGAGGGCGGTTCCGGCATCCAGTCCCGCACGATCGCGAGCATGGAATATCAGTGGGACCAGGGCCGCGAGCTGCTAGGCCCGCGCGACGTGCTGGTGATCGACGAGGCGGGCATGATCGGCACGCGCCAGATGGAGCGCGTATTGTCCGAGGCCGAAAGGGCCGGCGCGAAGGTGGTCCTTGTCGGCGATCCCGAGCAGTTGCAGGCGATCGAGGCCGGGGCGGCGTTCCGGTCCCTTGCCGAGCGCCACGGCGCGGCCGAGATCAGCGAGGTTCGCCGGCAGCATGAGGACTGGCAGAAGGACGCCACGCGGGCGCTGGCGACGGGCAGGACCGGCGAGGCGATCCATGCCTATGCCGAGCATGGCATGGTCCACGCGGCCGAGACGCGCGAGGCTGCGCGGGCCGAGCTGATCGACACATGGGACGCGCAGCGGCTTGCCGATCCCGAAAAGACGCGGATCATCCTCACCCACACCAATGCCGAGGTTCGTGATTTGAACCAGGCCGCGCGCGATCGGCTGCGCGAAGCCGGCGAGCTGGGGCAGGACGTGCGGATTTCGGCCGAGCGGGGCGCGCGCGAGTTCGCGACCGGCGACCGCATCATGTTCCTGAAAAACGAGCGCGGGCTAGGCGTGAAGAACGGCACGCTGGGGAAGGTCGAGCGCGTGTCGCCCGACAGCATGGCGGTGCGGCTCGATGATGGCCGACAGGTGGCGTTCGACCTCAAGGACTATGCCCATGTCGATCATGGCTATGCCGCGACCATCCACAAATCGCAGGGCGTGACGGTCGATCAGGGGCATGTGCTGGCGACGCCGGGGATGGACCGCCATGCGGCCTATGTGGCGCTGTCGCGGCACCGTGAGGGCGTGCAGCTCCACTATGGCCGCGACGACTTCGCCGACGATCGGCGGCTTGTCCGCACGCTGTCGCGCGAGCGGGCGAAGGATATGGCGTCGGATTATCCCATGTATCGGGACCGCGACGCCGAGGCGCAATCGTTCGCCGATCGGCGCGGTCTGTCGGGCGAGATCCGATTGCCGGATGCGCCCGAGCGCAAGGGTGTGGAGCTTCTTGGCCCGCGTGCTGGCACCATGCGCCAGATGGGCGGAGATCCACGCCCACGCGAGATCGGCGAGGGCCGCGGCGCAGGGGATGCGAAGGCCGCGGCCGAGCGACAGCCGCGGCGCGGCATGTTCGACGGCTTGAAGCTGTCGGCCGAGCCGGCGAAGGCGGCCGAGCCAGCGCAGGGCGCGAAGGAAAAAGCGGCTCCCAAGCGGGGCATGTTCGATGGGCTGAAACTGTCGTCGCGCACGCCGACGCCGGCGAAGGAAGCCCCGGCGCGTGCCGAGCAGGGCCTTACCCATGATTTCCGGCGCGCGGTCGAGCGGGCCTCGCGTTCGGCCGAGGCGGTGTTGCAGGCCCGCGCATCGGGCGGGCCGGTATTGGAGCATCAGAAGGTCGCGCTCGAGCGCGCGACCGAGGCGCTGGACCAGATCAGGGCGGGGGCTTCGCGCGATATGGCATCGGCGTTCCAGCGCGAACCCGGCTTGCTCCATGAGGCGGCGGCGGGGCGCAGCGGCCCGATGATGGATGCGATGGCGCAGGAGGCCAAGGTGCGGGCCGATCCGAACTTGCGCGCCGATCGGTTCGTGGAACGCTGGCAACAGCTCTCCCAGGACCGTGACCGGCTTTATCGCGCCGGCGACATGACGGGCCGCGAGAAGGCGGGCAAGGAAATGGCGGGCATGGCGAAAAGCCTTGAGCGCGATCCCCAGGTGGAATCGATCCTGCGCGGCCGTGAGCGCGAGCTGGGGCTTGAGATGGGCATGGGGCGCGGGCGCGACCTTAGCCACCAGTTGACGCACGAACTTGGGATTGGCCGCGATCGTGGCCTTAGCCGGTAATTGGCCGACCGGAAAAATGGCCTGCCAGTCCCACGACTGGCAGGCCAGTAAGTCTCAAGAGAGTCGCTATTGAGACTTTCGGGTCGCGCGCCGCCTTATCATTTGATTTCGTTGGATGTTGTGAAAAATTGTCAAATATAGACGGACGGAGGCGGCGATGCGGGAAGAGGATGATAGTTTTGGCGACGCTGACGATCCGGCGCTGGCGTTCGCGCGGGTCGAGGATCGGTTGGCGTCGGTGCATGGCGAGGTGGCGTTGCTGCGCGCCGCGATCGAGGGGCTGACCGCCGCGCGCGAGAATATCGAGATTCCCGATTACGAGCCGACGCTGGGGCGCACCGAGCAAGTGCTGGGGGTGCTGGCCCAGCAGATCGCCGCCATGCGGAAAAGCCCCGCCCTGTCGATGGACCCGGCGCATATGGCGGGTGAGATCGCCAGCGCCGCCACGAACGCGCGCCGCGAGGATCAGCGCCTTATCACCGAGGCGCGCACGGCGCTGGACCAGGCCGCGCGCGAGATCGGCAACCGTCTCGCATCGGCGCGGCGCGGCGACGAGCAAAACCGCTGGCTGTATGTCATCGGCGCTTGCGGCGTGGTGCTGGGGCTGTTGCTCTACGCCCTACTTGCCGGCCCGCTCGCGCGGGCGACCCCCGATAGCTGGCGCTGGCCCGAGCGTATGGCGACCCGCGTTCTCAATGAGCCTGGCCCGTGGGGGGCGGGGCAGCGGTTGATGCAGGCGGCCGATCCGGAGAGCTGGGCGCTGATCGTCGCGGCTTCCCCGCTGACGGATGCCAATCGCGAGACGGTGCAGAAATGCCGTGAGCAGGCGGAAAAGGCGGCAAAGCCCGTGCGCTGCACGATTGAGGTCAAAGCGGATAGCGGACAAAAACCATGAACCAACCAGCTCTTGCCGGAGTAGAGAGCTTCGCGATGCTTGTCGGCCGAAACTGCCGCGAGCGCCGCGTGCAACTCGAAATGTCCCAAACAGAATTATCGGAGCGATCCGGCGTTACTGCCTCGTATCTATCGCGCATAGAAAACGGACGCGGCAACCCCACGTTGGAACTGTTGGATTCGATTGCGGGCGCGCTGGGCTGTCATGTGGTGGACCTATTTCGCGAGTGACGATCGCGCCTCTGCGTTGGTTGAGATCGTTTAAACGACTTAGCGGAGGGCAGCGCCGCGAACGTGCGGAACTGCACTTTATTTGCAATTCGTAATGCTTTTCCTCTAAACGACACGCGCCCGCTGAGAGGGGGGCAGAGGCGTGGAAACCTCTCAATGTAAGACGAGCTTCAGCGACCGGGCAGCGAACACGCATGTCCAAGGCCCTTGGCCCAAAGGTGTTCGCGCCTGACTTACATCAGGTTTCCAATGGCCGGTTGCTGCCGGCTGCACGCTTCCGATGTGGCGGCGTGCGGTCGGCTGTCCGATCGACTGTCGCCGGCGAGTGCAGATGGAGCTTTGCGGTAGGGGTGGGAAGCGCGTGAACAGTCATCTCCCTGTCGGCCGAATGGCCGAACGTCTGGAATCCCTGCCGCGCGAACATGCCTGGTTCGCGATCCTCGTTGCCGTCACCGCCCTTTCATGGGCGAACCACGCCTATCCCAGCGCTGGCTTGCTTCCGCTTTACGTTCCGATCATATGCGCCGCTGGATGGGCGCTAGGTGTAGGCGCTTGCAACCGTAGCAGCTTCTGCTCGCAAACAGCGCCTTTTCCTGCCCAGATTACCTGACAACGAGCCGACTATGCTGCTCACGCTATCCGACAATGTGCTCGCCATCATCCGCGTCTGCTCGCAAACGGCAAAGGGCCGCTCATGGTATCTGCCAACTACAAAGTCGAGATTAGCAGTCATTTGCTGATGCGCGATGCTCACGCAGCTTTGTGGAACCCAAGATCAGAAAGTACACGATGGGGCAAACCACCATCAGCATCACTGCTGGATCGGTAGCCCATCTCGTTGGGCCATCGCTGTCCGGCTCACTTGCTACCGCGAGCATGAGCGCGATTGATCCTCGCACAGCGGCGTAGGTGGCAGGAACAAGCAGGATGTGGAGAAGCCACCCGTAGCGGAACCGCATGGCGCCAAACCAGCAGAGTACAGCTATGGCGGGTGGAGCGAGTGTGGCGGCTACGAAGCCGCAGAACCAAATGGCAAACCCTGCCGGAGTCAGCGTATCGCGATAGTAGCTGGCGATCCCATCCGGTCGCAATCCGAGAGCGACGAAAGAGCCTGCGACGACAACGGCACCCAAAGCCGTCAGTCCGACGCCACGCAATGTCCCGTGTCTCGGCATCAATCTATGCAATCCAGTAAGCCATTGATCAGGCTGCTCGCACTTTGGCTCGGAAGAAGGTCGTTTCCGACCCAATCAGATCGGGGTCGATCCCGCTCTCCTCGGCGGCCAGTTGCTGGATGATCCGCCAAATCTCGGGGGCGGTGAGGCGCGCGCCGTCGCGGGCAAGCCTGCCACGGTTCTGCTCCGTGACCAGTCGGGCGAGATCGCCGATAGTGTCGCACCTCCGAGGTAATCGCCGGCGGTCGAGGTGCCGTAACCATAGCCCCGCGTAGGCGCTCGCTCCAGCAGCGAAGATGCGAAGGGGAGGTGCCAGCGTCGTGAAGGCGAGGATCGCGACCGCGACAGCGAAGCAGAGACCACTGACAATCCCAAGCCATCCGGCTCGCGTCGCCGGCATCTTGAGGTCGGTATCGGCTTCCAGGTCGCTGAACGCTTGGCGCAGCTTCCCACCGATCAGCGGCGCCAACGGCGCATCCGGCCCGACGTGCCGGCCAAGCCCGAGCGCGCGTCGAAGCCTGTAGAACGTCATCTGCGTGGCGCATGTCGTGCCGCCCCCGCTGTAGGCTGCGACATGCGCGACGACATGGTCACGCACCTCGCCGAACGTTGTCCAAGGCAGGTTCGAGCGCAGGCGCAGATCGAAGGTGCGCTCGATTGCGAGGAAGAAGTCGGTGTCGTCGCCATCACCGACCCAGCCAACCGTATCGAGCACCTGCATGAACCCGGCTCCTCAGCGGTTCTGCAAAACGACCGTTTCTGACGAGCCGATCGCCTTGCTGGGCCGGCAACGTAAATCTGCGGGCCGCACTTTGTCAAAACTGTTCTGGAAACCCGCGTCGCAAAACGGTATGCCCCGCACGAGTTTGGAGAAGATCAGACGCTCATGCGGGTCGGCTATGCCAGGGTCAGCACCAGCGACCAGAACCCCGAGCTCCAGCTCGATGCGCTGCGGCGGGCCGGCTGCGAGCGGGTGTTCACCGAAAAGGCGTCGGGCGCGCGCGATGACCGGCCCGAACTGGCGCGCATTCTGGAAGACGTGCTGCGCGCAGGCGACACGCTGGTTGTTTGGAAGCTCGACCGCCTCGCCCGCTCGCTCAAGAAGTTGATCGCCACGGCCGAGGATCTGGAGCGCGAGAAGATCGGGCTGGTGTCGCTGACCGAGAGCATCGACACGACAACGCCGGGTGGCATGCTCACCTTTCACGTGTTCGGCGCCATCGCGCAGTTCGAGCGTGCCCTGATCCGCGAGGGCTCTGTTGCAAAAATCGTGAAGCTTGAGCATGCTTGGCGGAGATTGGACGGACGGAACGATGACGGATTTCAAGTGGCGCCATTTCCAGGGTGATGTGATCCTGTGGGCGGTGCGCTGGTATTGTCGCTATCCGATCAGCTATCGCGACCTTGAGGAAATGCTGGCGGAACGCGGCATTTCGGTCGACCATACGACGATCTATCGCTGGGTCCAGTGCTACGCCCCGGAGATGGAGAAGCGGCTGCGCTGGTTCTGGCGGCGTGGCTTTGATCCGAGCTGGCGCCTGGATGAAACCTACGTCAAGGTGCGGGGCAAGTGGACCTACCTGTACCGGGCAGTCGACAAGCGGGGCGACACGATCGATTTCTACCTGTCGCCGACCCGCAGCGCCAAGGCAGCGAAGCGGTTCCTGGGCAAGGCCCTGCGAGGCCTGAAGCACTGGGAAAAGCCTGCCACGCTCAATACCGACAAAGCGCCGAGCTATGGTGCAGCGATCACCGAATTGAAGCGCGAAGGAAAGCTGGACCGGGAGACGGCCCACCGGCAGGTGAAGTATCTCAATAACGTGATCGAGGCCGATCACGGAAAGCTCAAGATACTGATCAAGCCGGTGCGCGGTTTCAAATCGATCCCCACGGCCTATGCCACGATCAAGGGATTCGAAGTCATGCGAGCCCTGCGCAAAGGACAGGCTCGCCCCTGGTGCCTGCAGCCCGGCATCAGGGGCGAGGTGCGCCTTGTGGAGAGAGCTTTTGGCATTGGGCCCTCGGCGCTGACGGAGGCCATGGGCATGCTCAACCACCATTTCGCAGCAGCCGCCTGATCGGCGCAGAGCGACAGCCTACCTCTGACTGCCGCCAATCTTTGCAACAGAGCCACGGAAAGCTCAAGATACTGATCAAGCCGGTGCGCGGTTTCAAATCGATCCCCACGGCCTATGCCACGATCAAGGGATTCGAAGTCATGCGAGCCCTGCGCAAAGGACAGGCTCGCCCCTGGTGCCTGCAGCCCGGCATCAGGGGCGAGGTGCGCCTTGTGGAGAGAGCTTTTGGCATTGGGCCCTCGGCGCTGACGGAGGCCATGGGCATGCTCAACCACCATTTCGCAGCAGCCGCCTGATCGGCGCAGAGCGACAGCCTACCTCTGACTGCCGCCAATCTTTGCAACAGAGCCCCCTGCCGGGATGCCGACAGCGGCATGGACCAGTTCATGCGCGAGGATGGCCGCGATCTGTGCCGGCATGGCGTCGGGCGCATGGGCAAGGTCCGGACGGATGAAGATTTCAAAATGGCCGTCCGCGCTCAGCCGGTTATCCCAGCACTCGCCGATCGCCTTGCCCTTGGCTCCCGCGCTGGTGAAGCCGATCGCCACGCGCACCCGGTCGGGCAGGGGAGCTTCCAGCGCCTCAAAGAGCGGGGCCATGCCCGCCGCCACCCGATTGAGCCAGCTTTCCCGGTTGTCGTGGGTCATCGTCTCTATTCCCTTCAGATCGCCTGTCCGGCGATGGCCATGCCATCGGCCGGAACACGGACGCCCAAGAACGCCGGCGAGAGAGGGGGGCAGCGGGAATCGACGGGGTGGAGCGGGCGCAGCGAGGCCCAGCCGAGCGAGCCACGGCCCGTCTATTCCCGTTGCTGGGGAGAGGGGGGGCGGAACGTCCTCTCCCCACTGAACAAACGACATGCCGGCCAGCGCCGGCACCTTGTCCCCGAGATCCGCGCACGCGATCTCGCCCGCCATGTGGATCGTCACCGAATGGCCAAGACCGCGTGCGGGCTTGGGGAGCGCAGCGACTAGAGCCACGGTGCCGCGCAAGCGGCAGGCGCACAATGGTTGTAATTGTAGCTCAGTTGAGCTACATCGAACACGGATCACAGGAGGTTCTTATGGCCGCTACCGCTTTCGTGCGTGCGCGCATCGACGAAACATTGAAGGATGAAGCCGCCGCCGTCCTGGCCGAACTGGGGCTGACCGTATCCGATGTGGTCCGCATGACGCTCACCCGGGTCGCGAAGGATCATGCCTTGCCGTTCGAGCTGAAAGTGCCGAACGCCGAAACACGGGCAGCCATCGAAGCCTCTCGCGCCACGATGAAGGCCCGCCGCGCCCGTTTCACCGATCCTCAGGAAGTCTTTGATGCCCTCGACCAAGAAGCCCGCCAGCAGTAAGCGCGCCTCGCTCCCCCGAGAGGCGTCTTATGAAAAGCGGTTCGCGAAGGATTGGGAGCGGTTGTCGCGCAGCGGGCGCTACAACATGAAGCAGCTCAAGGAAGCGATGATGCTCCTCATCGCCAACGACGCGCCGCTTGGCCCGGAATGGCTGGACCACGCCCTCAAAGGCGATTGGAGCGATCATCGCGAGTGCCATATCGGCGGCGACTTCCTGCTCATCTACACGATCGAGGGAAATCTGGTGAACTTCGTGCGCGCCGGCACGCATTCGGAACTGTTCGAATAGCCTGCCGCTTCCTGGCGAACACAAGAAAAGCAAGCGAAGCGCTACTGTTTGGCTATCTTTTGTATATCGCTTGGATAGCGCTCGCCAGCAATGAAGGGGAAGCCATGAAGGCCATATTCATCCGCCACGGCGAAAGCACCGGCAATGCCGGCATGCCCTGTCACGATCTGGCGACGATCGAGGCCACGAACAGACGCGCCAGGTTACCGCGAGCTTGCCCGAAGCCGACCCCGCAGTATCACGTCACCTATACCCGCACCCGGCAGAGCGCCGCGCTGCTGATCGCGTTTCCCCGCCGTGCGGGTCGAGACGTGGCCCATAGGAGAGAGCTTTAAAACAATCCTGCGATGCAGCGATGGACGCCTCAGTTCACCTGACGCCGGTGCTTGCCACCATACTTCTTGCCGCAATAGTCATCCAGTTCCCGCATCTCGTTCACGGCGGCGGCGACCAGCGCGGTGGCGCAGGACAGACCGCTGTCCGGTGTAGCCATCCGGGCCTCCACGCGATTTCGCAGTTCCTCGATGTCGGCGCGCGACAGGACGTTCTTTTCTCGCAAATAGCAGATCAGGCTTTGCAACAGGATCATTGCCTTGTCGCCGGGGGCCACATTATCGTTGTTCATCATCTTTCCGGTATCCTCTGGAGCGACCGTATTCCTCGGCCTGTAATGAGAAGATGATATGATGCTGAACAATTGTCCAGTGCCCGGGGACCTTCAGCTCACCAAAATGCCAATCGAGCTGCGCCAGCCTTGGTCCGCGCGCACTGAGCAGGTCCTCAATTGCACATTGCGGCGAGTTCCCGGCGGAACAGCGACGCCATGTAGTGGCGCAAGATTTTGTGGTCTCGGTAAGGAAACAGCTCGGCCCCCGCTACCATTCCCCAGGACATGGTGATGATGAAGTCCACCACCGTTGATCTGTCCTGTGGAGATGCGCCCGGCGCCAAAGAGGCCAGCGCCGCTCCCAGGCTGGTGCGCAGCCGGACATCCGCCTTGCGATTGATCTCGGCGATGATCGGGTTACACCCCACTGTGGCCACGAATTCGCACATCATGCGGCGATTTTCATGCGATGGCTCATCGATGGCGATTCGCTCGATCCAGGCGAGGATACCTTCGCGATCCCCCACCGCGACCGCCGTCTCCAGCGTCTCTTCCTCGAGCCATTCAGCAAGGTCGGCTTCGCAGATGGCGGCAATGATCGCCTCCTTGTTGGCAAAGTCCCGATAGATCTGCCCCACCGCGATGCCGGATGAACTGGCGATTTGGGCCATCCCGGTCTGATGGAATCCGCGTTTGACGAAGAGATCGCGGGTCGTGGCCAATATATGCTGCCGCCGCGCCGCAGAGCGGGGTCCCCGCACTCTTGCGACCGAATTGTTTTTTGCCACCATACCTCCCTAGCCCGCCTTATTCACCAAAAGTGTCCTGAAGGGTTGGCGGGAGTGGCGTAAGCCTCTGATCTGAATTAGGAACTGGGTGTCTAAGCCGAACCTGCCGCAGGGCAGAAAATGCCACGGGCCACACCCGCCATGAACGATGATATCGCAAGCTCATTTGGATTCCCAGCAGTCGGCCGCAAGAAAATCACAGCTGCGTTCGACGGTGGCCGGCTTACCTCGGATGGCGGTGTTCTACTGCTTGCACAGGCCGAGCGCGCGATGGGGATTTGCCAGCGCCTGGCGGCTTGTATTGCCGATCCGCGCGATCCAGCGCGGGTGATCCATCGCCTGGATGACATTCTGCGTGCCCGTGTGTTCGCGATTGCGTGCGGCTATGAGGATGCCGATGATCTCGATGCTCTGCGCGACGATCCAGGCTTCCGCCTGGCGCTCGGCAAGCTGCCGGAATCGGGCGCGGGGCTGGCCAGCCAACCGACGATGAGCCGGTGGGAAAATGCACCGACTACGCGCGAACTGGCCAGCATGATGGCCGCGATGATCGACATCTACTGCGCCAGCTATCCCGCCCCTCCGACAGCGGTCACGCTGGATATCGACGACACGTGCGACGTCGTGCATGGCTATCAACAGCTCTCGTTCTGGAACGGGCATCATGGGGAGCGCTGCTTCCTACCGATCCATATCTACGACACCGCGACCGGCAGGCCGGTGGCCATGCTGCTGCGCACAGGCAAGACGCCTTCTGGAAAGGAGGCGGCGGGGCACATCCGACGCCTGGTGCGTCACCTGCGCCGTAATTGGCCCGATACCCACATCACTATCCGCGGCGACGGGCACTATGGTCGACCCGAGGTCATGGCCTACTGCGATGCGGCCCGCGTCGATTACGTGTTCGGCCTGCCCACCAATTCAGCGCTGCGCGCCGATCCCGCCATTGTTGCGGTCGCCGATGCCTGCGCGGTCAAGCGCGCCCAGCGTCAGTGTCCCGTCCTGCGCAACTATGCCGAGACCCGCTATGGGGCAAAGACCTGGAAGTGCCAGCGTCGCGTCGTTGCACGGATCGAGGCCAGCACGCTGGGCATGGACATCCGCTATGTCGTCACCTCGTTGGCAACAGGATCGGCCGAGCACATCTACGACACGCTCTACTGCGCGCGTGGTCAGGCCGAGAACCTGATCAAGCGCCACAAGTCCCAGCTCGCCAGCGACCGAACCTCGTGCCGCTCGGCCAATGCCAATCAGATGCGCCTGATACTGCACACTGCCGCATACTGGCTGCTATGGCGCATCCAGCAGGCGATGCCCAGGACCGCTGCTCTGGCAAGCGCGGAGTTTACCACCTTGCGCCTGCGGCTGCTCAAGGTCGCTGCGCGCGTCGTAGAAAGTGCTAGCCGCATCCGCATTGCCTTCGCTTCCGCCTGTCCGGATGCCGACCTGTTCCGCGCCCTCGTTCTCCGGCTGAAGCCTGCGCCGACGTAGCCCATGCGGCAGCGCCGCAGAACTCCGAGCCCAGCCCTTCAACCCGAAAAGCCCATCAATCCGAATGCGGTGAAACAAACGCCAGCGATGCCGGTCGTCCGCGCAATACAGCCAGCCGCAGCAAATGCCCAGAGCGGACCCGAAACCGAGCGTCGTGAATAAGAGAGGCTAGTGGATTGATCGGAACGAATGGGTAGTGTGCGTGAAGTTCTGCAAAATCGCTTGAGGAGCGAGGCGGTCATGGCAGGCTGGTGATGTTCAACGTCACCGAGGAGACCCGCCATGACCAGGACCGAGATTAAGCCTGCTGTATCCGCTGTCAAAGAGTTGCTGGCGCAGGAGCCGGATGCGCTTCGCGAGATTGTGCGCAGCGTGATGCAGGCGATGCTGGAAGCCGAGATGGACGAGGCGCTGGGCGCGGGCAAGAGCGAGCGCAGCGATGCGCGGCTCGGCTACCGTTCGGGGCATTACCCGCGCACGCTGGTGACGCGGGTCGGCAAGCTGGAGCTGCGGGTGCCGCAGGACCGTGCCGGGCGCTTCTCGACCGAGCTGTTCGAGCGCTACCAGCGGTCGGAGCAGGCGCTGGTGGCGACGCTGGCCGAGATGTATGTCCAGGGCGTTTCGACGCGCAAGGTCAAGGCGATCACCGAAGAGCTGTGCGGCCATGCCTTCTCGGCCTCGACGATCTCGGCGATCAACAAGAAGCTCGATGGCAGCCTGGCGGCCTTTGCCCAGCGCCGCCTCGACGAGCCGTTCCCTTATCTGATCCTTGATGCCCGCTACGAGAAAGTGCGCGAAGGCGGCGTGGTTGGAAGCCAGGCGGTGCTGATCGCGATCGGCATCGACTGGGACGGCAGGCGGCAGATACTGGCCGTGGAGATGGCCAATCGCGAGAGCGCCACGTCATGGAAGGACTTCCTGCTGCGCCTGCGTGACCGGGGCCTGCATGGCACCGAGTTCGTCGTCGCCGACGATCATGCCGGCCTGCGCGCGGCGATCCGCGAGGTGCTGACCGGCGCCGCATACCAGCGCTGCTACGTGCACTTCCTGAGGAACGCGCTCGATCACTTGCCAAGGAAGGCCGACGACGACTGCCTGCAGGAACTGCGCTGGCTCTACGACCGGCGCAACCTCGCCGAGGCCCGCGCCGATCTCGCCCAGTGGCTCGCCCGATGGAGCGCCAAATATCCCAGGCTCACCGACTGGGCCGAGGAGACGATCGAGGAGACCTTCTCCTTCTACCGGCTGCCACGCAGGCATCACAAGCACATGAAAAGCACCAACATGCTCGAACGCTTCAATGAGGAAATCCGGCGGCGAACCTATGTCGTGCGGATATTCCCCAACGCCCCCAGCTGCCTGCGCCTGGTCCGCGCACTCGCCGTCGAAACCCACGAAAACTGGCTCGAAGCCAACCGCTACCTCAATATGGACGAACTGCGCGAGCAGAAGAAAACCGAACTACGCAAAGCCGCATGACCAGCACCATGACCGCCAATTTGCAGAACTTGACGCACACAACCAACGAAGGTGCCGTCACGGTTGATCGGGCATCGACTGCGTGTGCGCCTCTACGATGATCGGCTCGATCTGTTCCTGGGCGGCAGTTATCTCATGACCCGGCCACGCGGTCGCCCGAAAAGCGCTACCGAACATGGCTATGTGGTGGATTACCGTCACGTGATCCATAGCCTCAGGCGTAAGCCGATGGCCCTGCTGCAGCTGACCTATCGCGACCAGTTGTTCCCGCGCGAGGCGTACAGGCTCATGTTCGAACGGCTGCTCGAAGCCATGTCCGAGCGTGACGCTTGCCGCAAGATGGTCGAGTTGCTGTCCATGGCCCATGAACGGGCCTGCGAGGCCGAGCTTGCCGATCTTCTCGCCCAGGACCTTGACGAAGGCCGGCTGCCTGACATCGCCGCGTTGCGAACGCGCTTCTCGCCCGATCCGGCCGCGCTGCCCGAGGTGGTGGTCGAGCTTGGCCCCCTGACCGACTACGATGCCCTGCTGCTGGGAGAGGCCGCATGACCAAGGCCCATAACGTCGATGCCCAGCGCCTGAGCTTCATCCTCAACGAGTTGAGGCTTCCTGCCATCAAGGTGATCTGGCCCGAGTTTACCGAACGTGCCGACAAGGAGGGCTGGCCCGCCACCCGACTGCTCGCTGCACTTACCGAGCATGAAATGGCCGAACGTGACCGGCGTAGGATCGAACGTCATCTGAGCGACGCACGATTACCACCGGGCAAAACGCTCGACAGCTTCGCCTTCGACGCCGTGCCGATGGTCTCGCGGGCGCAGGTCACGGCCATGACCTCGGGCGACGGATGGCTGGAAAAGGGCGCCAATCTCATCCTGTTCGGCCCGCCGGGCGGAGGAAAGAGCCACTTGGCGGCAGCCATCGGCCTGCAACTTGTCCAGAATGGTTGGCGCGTGCTGTTCACCCGCACGTCCGAGCTGGTCCAGAAGCTTCAGCTCGCGCGCCGCGAACTGGCGCTCGAATCCGCCATCGCCAAGCTCGACAAATACCACCTGCTCATCCTGGACGACCTCGCCTATGTCGCCAAGGATCAGGCTGAAACCTCCGTGCTCTTCGAGTTGATCAGCGCACGCTATGAGCGCCGATCCATGCTCATCACGGCCAACCAGCCCTTCGGCGAATGGAACCGGGTCTTCCCGGATCCCGCCATGACGCTCGCGGCCGTCGACCGTCTCGTTCATCACGCCACCATCTTCGAGATGAATGTCGAGAGCTATCGTCGCAGGGCCGCCCTCCAGCGACAGACAGGGGCTGGAAGGACCCCAAAATACGCGACAATCAAATCCATCGAGAAAATGTCGATCAGCGACAATCAGAGCGAAGAATCGCCCTTGCCAGCGACAATCTAACCCGGCACCATGAACCCGCCGCGACAATCTGTTCTCATCCTGATAGTCGCTGACCTCTCACCCAGATCGTCGCGCTATAACTACGTCTCAAATTTACCTGCCGACGCCACCCTCAAAATGCTCGCCGCGACGATCAAGGCGAGATGGATCTGCGAGCAAGCACATCAGCAGCTCAAGGAAGAACTGGGCCTCGATCATTTCGAAGGCCGCTCCTGGGTTGGATTACATCGACATGCATTGATGACAATGATCGCATACGCTTTCCTTCAAGCCCGCCGTCTCAAAGCAGCGGGGCGGAAAAAAAAGAGTCGGGGGGCCGCCGCCACAACCGAGCATGCCAGCTATCCGACAGGCGATCTTGAACATCTTCATAAGGCCTCCGCCACTTCGGTGCCCCCATTGTGAAAAGCTCCTCGTAGACAGGCCTGAACAAAAACTGCCAAAGTAGTGCTAGTCACCTGAATCTGAAGTTCGGCTCATTGTTTTTTGGCAGAATCGTTTGACGGCGGCGAGGATTTCGTCGGCGGATTTGACCCATTTGTAGGGCTTGGGGTTTTCGTTGTGCGCCGCGATGAATGCGGTGATGTCGGTCTCAAGTTCAGCGGTTGATCGGTGGACACCGCGCTGCAACTGCTTGCGGGTCAGTTCTGCAAACCATCGTTCGACCTGATTGATCCAGGACGCCGAAGTCGGTGTGAAGTGAGCATGCCAATGCGGGCGGCGTGCGAGCCAGGCCTTGATCTTTGGCGTCTTGTGGGTCGCATAGTTGTCCATCACGAGGTGGACGTCTGGCCCCTTGGGGATCGCGGCGTCGATCCGCTTGAGGAAGTCGAGGAACTCGGTTGCCCGATGGCGCTTGTAGCATTTCCCGATCACGGCGCCGGTGGCAATGTCGAGCGCGGCGAACAGGGATGTCGTGCCATTGCGGACGTAGGTATGGGTGCGCCGCTCAGGAACCCCCGGCGCCATGGGCAAGACCGGCTGCTCGCGATCCAGCGCCTGGATTTGCGATTTTTCATCCACGCACAGCACGATCGCCCGGTTCGGCGGCGACATGTAGAGCCCGACTATGTCCTGCACCTTGTCGACAAATAGCGGATCGGTGGACAGCTTGAATGTCTCGGACCGGTGCGGCTGCAGGCCGAACGCGCCCCAGATCCGGCGGATGGTGGTGTGTGACAGCCCGGACTTGGCGGCCATGGAACGGATCGACCAATGCGTGGCGTCCTTGGGGGTCGTGTTCAGCGTACGCTCGATCACCTGAGCTACTTGCGTGTCAGATACTGTTCGTGGCCGACCCGCACGATATTCGTCAGTCAGTCCTTCAATGCCAGCCTGCACGAACCGGCGGCGCCATTTGCCAACCGTGTGCTCGTGAACGCCCAGGCGTTCGGCGACTTCCTTGCTCTGCAGCCCTTCTGCACAAAGCAGGACCATCCGGCATCGATCAGAGAGTGAACGCGGCGCTTTGTGGCGGCGGACCTGAGCTTCGAGAAAACGCCGGTCATCTCCGCTCAAGACAACCAAATCCGCCCGTCTGCCCGCCATCACATTAACCTCCGTCTGATCTACAAGGGCTTATACAATGAAGCTTACTTCAGTTCCAGGTGACTAGATCAACACCCGTTCCACCTCATCGAGCGTCACGTCATCGGGCCTCCGATCGTAGAGCTGGGTCGTGCGCGTGGAGCTATGGTTCGCCATCGTCGCGGCCGTCTCCAGCGTGCCGCCGTTCTTCAGGTAAGTGGTAATCCCGGTCGCGCGGAACGAATGGTTGCCGATCGCCGTGCCGATCTCGGCCGCCACCGCGCGTCGGCGCACCATCGCGAACGCATTGGCCTGGGGCAGGGGAGTGTCGCTTAGCCGCTTGGTCCCGCGCGCGATCGTGCGGAACAACGGCCCCTTGGCTTGCGCGCGCAGCTCACACCCGTCGATATAGGCGGTCAGATAGTCCTCAAGATTATGGTGGCAGGGCATTTCGTGCTGCTTGCCGCCCTTTTCGTGCAGCCGCACCCAGAGACGGCGGTTCTGCATGAAAACGTCCTCGACACGCATGGAGAGCGCCGCGCCGATCCGCGCGAACGAATAGACCATCAGCCCGATTAGCGCGCGGTCGCGCAGACCCGCCGGCCCACCCACGTCGATCGTATCAAGCAGCCGCCGCGCCTCGTCGGGGGCCAGCACCGGCGTCTTGCCGCGCCGCTGACTATGCGCCGGCCCGCGCACCGATGCGGCGGGGTTCACCGGCATGACCTGGCCTATCACCAGCCAGTCGAACAGCCGACGCACGCCGGCGAGCTGCTGCTTGACGCTGGGCGCGCTCATCTCGCCTCCCAGCGCCTCGATCCACGCGCCGACGTGGAGCGGCTGCACGGCCCCAAGGGACGTGACCCCGCGCGCCGCTACCCAGGTCAGGAAGTCGCCAGCCGCGCGCGCATAGGCGCGGCGCGTATGCGCGTTGCGGATGGTGACGGCGAAAAACTCCAGGAACCGCAACCGCGCGCGGTCGTCGGCCGACGCGATCAGCGCCGGCAAGGCCAGCGTGGGCGAGGGAAGGGGGGCGAGCTGAGCCATTACCCCTCTCTCCGCCAGCGTGCGGGCGCGGCGCGCGGTTCGACGCGACGGCGCGCCATCTCCGCTTGCACCTGTTCATGGGGAGTGCCCGGCCTCGGATCATCGACCGCCGCCTGCAACAACCGGCGCAGCAACGCGTCGCGCAGATCACGATGCGGCTCCAGATCGCGGAAGTTGCCGACGATCGCGAACACCGCCTCCGAAGGATCGGCGAACATGCCGCGCTCGATCGGTTCCAACAGCCAGTCGGCCAGCGCCGGGGGCAGATAGGCCTCAAACCGCAACCCGCCCGCGCGGGCCTGCTCCCGCAAGCTCTCGGCCTGGGCGCGGGACACGGGATTGTCATACGGGTAATCATCCTCGTCGTGCATGTCGGGGACACCGCCGATCTGGGTCATGGCCGGCCCCGGACATGGGCGGCGGGATCGATGATCGTGATGGCGTCGCGCGAGCCGTTGGCGACGGCATCGGCGATCCCGAAGATCTCGACGCGACCGCCTTCGTTGTAGATGCGTCCCGCCACCGTGCCATGGATGATTGCGCGCGCGCCGGTCTCGATCGTCAGGTTGCCCGTAATTGTGCCGTGGAGGATGAAACGGATGCCCCGATGCAGCGTCGCATCGCCAGCGACCATGCCATAGAGGGCGATATTCTCCTCGATGGCGAAGGGGCCTTCGATCTTGTCGTGCACCGCGCGCATTATGCCGCCGCCTCTATGTCCGTCAGGGCAAAATCATTGCCCTTGAACAACAGCGGCTCGTCGGTCGCCTTGGCCAGCGCATAGGAAAAGCAGTCGCCAAAGTTCAGGCCCGCTTTGTGGCGGCCCTTGCCGAAATCGAGAAACGCCTGTCGCGCCAGTTCGCCATGATCGAGCGTCACCGGTTCGATCGTGATGCCGGCGCGGCGAAAGAAGGCTTCGGTCTGGCGCATCCCTTCGGGACCGAGCTGGCGTTCGATGACCATCGACAGCTCGACATAGCTGGCGACGCTGATGCGGCAGGCATCGGCATCATGGATGGCTTGTGCGAAGGTCGCCGCTTCGGGTTCGCGATAGAGGATCGCGACCAGGGCCGAGGTGTCGAGGATCATTTCGGCAGGCCATTATCGTCATAAAACAGTTCGGCATGATCGACATAGGGGCGCTTCACATGCGTGGCGGCGCGATCGGCGATCGTTAGCAGTTCCGCGACGCTCGCCTTGCTTTTCTGACGCTCGATCCTGGCGAAGCGCTCGCGCAGCGCCTCCGTCACCACGCGGGTCATGCTCTGGCCGGTCGCTTGGGCGATGGCCTGCGCAAGCCGATGGGCTTCAGGGTCTTTAACATTGAGGCTCATGGTCCGCCTTTCTAGAAAATTAGCCACCTTTCTACCATGCAGCGCGCCTAAGGGGAAGAGTGTATGATAAAGGACATTATCATATATAGGTCAGGGAATTTATCGGCGGACCGATCTGTAGGTTGTCATGATCAATAGCCAAGGCCCGTCGGTGGAACATTACCACCATTACCCTTGCTGGCCGCCGCCCAGAGCGACATACAGAGAGACGAGAGCATCCAGCTCGGCGCGACGCAGCTGTATCAGTGTCTGTTCCGCGATGAACAGATTCCGTTCGGCATCGAGCACTTCAAGGTAATTTGCGACGCCCTCGCGGTAGCGAGTGCGGGCAAGATCGGCGATCGCTCGCTGTGCCGCAGTGGCACGAACCTGCGCGGCGACCTGTTCAGCAAGCCAGCGGCGCCCGGCAAGGGCGTCCGCAACTTCGCGGAAAGCTCCCTGAATGGTGCGTTCGTATTCGGCGATGGCAATATCCTCACGTGCCTCAGCCACGCTCAGATTGCCCTTCCTCGCACCCCAATCGAAGATGGGTAGGCTGATCGAAGGTCCAAAGCTCCAGCTCAGTCCTTCGTTTCCGATCAAATTCCCAAGATCAGTTGAAGCGAAACCGATACTACCGGTTAGTGAGATGGATGGAAAGAAGGCTGCCCGAGCAGCACCGATATTGGCACGCGCTGCCCGCAGTTTCTCTTCTGCCGCCAATATGTCCGGTCGAGTCACCATCAGCTCGGAGGGTAATCCGGCGGCAATCACCGTTCCGTTTTTCTGGTCAGCCAGCGTCAGCGGCACCGTGAGCCCGACAGGAACGGGTCCGCCCAAGAGTACGGCCAGGAAGTTCTCACTCTGCGCCTCGGCCAAGCGCAGGCTGGCCAACTCCGTTTCGGCTTGAGTCAGTAGCGACTCCGCCTGTCGAAAATCAAGAGCTGAAGTCACCCCGGCTTCAAGGCGACGCTCGGCTATGCGGAGGCCTTCCTGCCGGCTGCGTACCGTAGCTTCGGCAAGGGCGATCCGCTCGTCGGCTTCCCGGGAAGCAAAATAGGTCGAGGCCACATCCCGGATCAACGCGAGGCGGAACGCCCGTTCAGCCTGCACGGTTGCTAGATATTGCGAGCGCGCTGCGTCAGAAAGGTTGCGCACCCGGCCCCAGAAATCGAGCTCGAATCCTGTGACGCCAACGCCGATCGAGTAGCGGGTATCGGTGATCGCACCCACTTCGGGAATGCCAATCGCCGAACCTGGCGTGCGGCTGCGAGTCACATCGCCGTTGGCGCCGAGCGCAGGCAGCCGTTCGGCACCCTGGATTCGATAAAGACCACGCGCCTCCTGTATCTGCGCTACGGCAACGGCGAGATCGCGGTTCCGCTCGAGAGCGGTGGCAATGAGGGTCTCCAGTTGAGGATCAGCGAAGAACTCCCGCCAGCTGATTTCCACCGCCCGCCGACCGAGCACCCCGTCGCCCGCGTAGGAGGTGGGGTAATCCCGAGTGGTCGGCAGCGCTGGCCGCGCGTGAGGCGGGGCTAACTGGCACGCGCCCAGAAACGATGTCAGAGTGAGCACAAAGACTCTACGCATGATTGGGCTCCGGTTGCGCCTGACCGGGAGCAGCAGGCCGCTTCTTACTGAGCCAGCGGCGTATCGACAGATAGAAGAGCGGAATGAAGAAAATTCCGAGCACAGTGGCAGCCAGCATTCCGCCGACAACACCGGTCCCAACCGCGATTCGGCTCGCCGCACCGGCACCGGAAGCAATGAAGAGCGGTATCATGCCACCGATGAAGGCGAGCGACGTCATGATAATGGGGCGCAGGCGCAGTTTCACAGCTTCGAGTGTCGCCTCAAGCGGGGTCTTGCCCTCCGCTTCTTGCTCGATCGCAAACTCGACGATCAGGATCGCGTTCTTGGCGGCCAAGCCGATGATCGTGATGATGCCAACGTTGAAATAGACGTCGGCGGACAGTCCCCTCATCACCGTAAAGAGGACGGAGCCAAGTACGCCGAGCGGTACAACCAAAAGCACGGAAACAGGGATGGACCAGCTCTCGTAGAGAGCGGCCAGCAGCAAGAATACAACAAGTATAGACAAGCCTAGCAGCATACCGACCTGTCCGCCGGCCTGCTGCTCCTCATAGGACATTCCCGTCCATTCATATGCGAAGCCCTCCGGCAGTGCATTGGCGAGCCGTTCCATCTCCGCCATGGCCTCGCCAGTCGACTGGCCCGGGGCAGCGTTCCCGGAAATGGTCATCGAAGGATAGCCGTTATAGCGCTGGAGCTGCTGCGCGCCCGATGTCCATTCAACCTGTGTAAACGAGCCGAAGGGCACCATTTCGCCGGCTGCATTTCGAACCTTGAGGTCGAGCACGTCCTGTGGCGTCATTCGGTGAGATGCTTCGGCTTGCAGGAGCACCCGCAGGATCCGCCCTTCACGGTTGAAGTCATTGGCATATGCGCTGCCGAAAGCGATCGCGAGCGTTCCGTTAACGTCGCCAATCGAGAGGCCGAGGGCGCGAGCCTGTATCCTGTCGATCATGACCCGCAGCTGAGGTGCATCTTCCTGGCCCTCCGGTCGAACACCGGCAAGGATCGGGCTCTGGCTCGCGGCGGCAAGCAGCTGATTGCGCGCGTTGAAGAGCGCTTCAGCACCGTTGCCGCCGACATCCTCCAATTTGAAGGTAAAGCCGCCGGCGATGCCAAGTTCGGCGATCGCGGGGGGATTGAGGGCAAAGACCATGGCTTCCTTGATCGATGTGAAGAAGCCCATCGCCTTTCCGACCAAGGCTAGCGAGCTATTCTCCTCGCCGGAGCGCTCCTCCCACGGCTTGAGCATCGTGAACATCATTCCATTCGCTTGGCCTTGGCCGAAGAAGCTAAAGCCTCGCACCACAAACACGCTCGTCACAATGTCTTGCTGATTGTAAAATTCCTTCACCTGACGCACCGCTTCTTCAGTCCGCTCACGGGTCGCGCCGGGGGGAGCTTGTACAACAGTGATGACAGTCCCCTGGTCCTCCTGCGGGAGGAATCCACCGGGAAGGCGCGAGAACAAGATAACCGTCAGGCCGACCAACGCGATGAATATGGCGAGCCAGCGCAGAGGCCGCGACAATATCCGAGCGACGCCGCCTTGATAACGATCAGTCGTACGTCCAAACCAGTTGTTGAATCCAGTAAAAAAGCGACCGGTTCGCCGCGTGAGCCAATTCTCCTTGCGATGGTTTTCGGGTACGTGCGGCTTGAGAAAAGTCGCACACAGCGCGGGAGTGAGCGTCAGCGCCAATAGCGCCGAGGGCTCTGTTGCAAAGATTGGCGGCAGTCAGAGGTAGGCTGTCGCTCTGCGCCGATCAGGCGGCTGCTGCGAAATGGTGGTTGAGCATGCCCATGGCCTCCGTCAGCGCCGAGGGCCCAATGCCAAAAGCTCTCTCCACAAGGCGCACCTCGCCCCTGATGCCGGGCTGCAGGCACCAGGGGCGAGCCTGTCCTTTGCGCAGGGCTCGCATGACTTCGAATCCCTTGATCGTGGCATAGGCCGTGGGGATCGATTTGAAACCGCGCACCGGCTTGATCAGTATCTTGAGCTTTCCGTGATCGGCCTCGATCACGTTATTGAGATACTTCACCTGCCGGTGGGCCGTCTCCCGGTCCAGCTTTCCTTCGCGCTTCAATTCGGTGATCGCTGCACCATAGCTCGGCGCTTTGTCGGTATTGAGCGTGGCAGGCTTTTCCCAGTGCTTCAGGCCTCGCAGGGCCTTGCCCAGGAACCGCTTCGCTGCCTTGGCGCTGCGGGTCGGCGACAGGTAGAAATCGATCGTGTCGCCCCGCTTGTCGACTGCCCGGTACAGGTAGGTCCACTTGCCCCGCACCTTGACGTAGGTTTCATCCAGGCGCCAGCTCGGATCAAAGCCACGCCGCCAGAACCAGCGCAGCCGCTTCTCCATCTCCGGGGCGTAGCACTGGACCCAGCGATAGATCGTCGTATGGTCGACCGAAATGCCGCGTTCCGCCAGCATTTCCTCAAGGTCGCGATAGCTGATCGGATAGCGACAATACCAGCGCACCGCCCACAGGATCACATCACCCTGGAAATGGCGCCACTTGAAATCCGTCATCGTTCCGTCCGTCCAATCTCCGCCAAGCATGCTCAAGCTTCACGATTTTTGCAACAGAGCCATCTGCATCATCATCCGCCCTGCCGCGGTGGTGGTGTCGATCGCCTCGGTCAGTGAGCGGAAGCCCGCGCCTGCCAGCTCGATCCGCTCCATGATGTGCAGCATATCCTTTAGGCTGCGCGACAGCCGGTCAAGCTTCCAGACGACGACGACGTCTCCGTCGCGCAACTGGCCGATCATCTCCAGAAGCTTGGGTCGGTCCCACCGCCCACCGCTGGCGGTCTCCTCGAACACCCGCTTGCAGCCGGCCGCATCGAGCGCGCGCCGCTGCGCGGCGTTCGACTGGTCGTCGCCCTTCGACACGCGGGCATAACCGATCAGATAGGGTTCGCGCGTCATCTGCGTCTCTTTCACAAACGGCCGTATCTGGAGGCGGAAACAGCATGCACCAATTTCCGCAGCCTTGGGTCTTTCACAATCCTCTTTCACTAAGCCAACAAAAGGCAAGAGGTTTTTGGAGGATGAAACATGCCCGCACGTATTCCGATGACCCAGCGGCAGCGCGCCGCGTTGCTTGCTTTGCCCGACAGCGAGGCGGCGGTGGTGCGACATCATGGCCTCGATGCCGAGGACCTTGCTGCGATCGGCTTCGCACGCACTCCGGCGACCCGCTTGAGCTATGCCCTGCAACTCTGCTGCCTGCGCTATCCGGGGCGACATCTGCGCACAGGCGAGCTGTTGCCTGCAATCATGCTCGACCACATCGCCGAACAGGTCGGAGTGGATGCAGGCGTCGTCGCCGACTTCGCGCGGCGAGCGCCGACCCGCTACGATCAGCTTGCCGCCATCAAGGCGCGCTTCGGATTCACCGATCTGAGCCGGCCAGCGCGCGGCATCATGATGACTTGGCTGGAAACCGAAGCCATGGCTATCGTGGACGGGCGCATTTTGCTTGATCGATTGCTGGACGAGCTGCGCACGCGACGCATCGTCATCCCTGGCATCAGCGTCGTTGAGCGGATGGCGGCCGAGGCGATGCTTCGGACGGAAACCGATCTGGTCGCCGCGGTCGATGCTAAACTCGATGCGGATATGCGTCAGCGTCTCGATATGCTGATCGATGAGAAGGTACATGACCGGCAGAGCCGCTTGTCCTGGCTGCGCGAACCAGAGCCCCGCGTCGCGTCAGCCTCGCTTGCCGAAATCCTCGAGAAGGTCGCGATAATCCATAGGACCGGTATTTCCAGCATTCCGGTCGATCCCCTGCACGAGCCCCGCCTGACGCAGTTCGCCCGCGAAGGCGTGCGATATACAGCCCAGGCTTTCCAACAGATGCGCGTCTCCCGCAGGCGGGTCATCCTGCTTGCAACGCTGCGCGAGATGGAGGCCACGCTTACCGACGCGGCGATCGCCATGTTCAGCGCCTTGATGGGACGCGCTCACCTTCGTGCTCGCAAACGCCTGGAGCAGAGGGTCGCGATTTCGGGACGCGAAGGCCGCGATCGGCTGATGCGGATCGCCACTGTGCTGGAAACAGTTAGCCAGGCAGCACGCGCCGGCGGAGATATCGGTGCGGCCCTCAGGGATATCGTGCCTCTCGACATGCTCGATGCTGATGCCGCAATCATCCGTCGTACCGCGGCACCTCACAGGGACGATGTGCTGAGCGAGATCGCAGCCGAATACCGGACCTTCAAGCGAACAGGGCCTCTATTCCTGCAAGCGCTCGATTTCCACGGTCGGGCCGGCACCGCGGCATTGCGCGACGCGATGGCGATCCTGTCGAATCTTGATGGCGACTGGCGCAAGCCCCTCCCTGCCGACGTTCCGCTCGGTCATGTCGAGCGGCGCTGGCACCGCCATGTCGTGGTCGCCGGCAAGATCGACCGGACGCACTGGGAGATGGCGACTTACGGCGCGCTCACCAATGCACTGGCCTCGGGTGATATCTGGGTGCCGAGGTCAAGGCTGCACAGGTCGCTGGACGTGCTGCTCGCGCCGTTATCCGGCGCAGCGCTGCAACCGCCGTTCTCGCTCGGTAATCCACACGCATGGCTCGATCAGCGCGCCGCGCAGCTCGACAGCGCCTTGCGCGACGTCGCCCACAATCTGGCCGGACGCGATGCTGCCCTGTTCGCTGGCGAGCGATTGCGATTTCCCAAGGAACTGAAGGACGATGATGCCAGGCACGACGAAGGACGGCGCCTGACGCTTGCCTGCTACGACATGCTGCCTGCCACGCGTATCACCGACGTGTTGTCGCAAGTCGAACGCTGGACCGGCTTCACCCGGCACTTCGGGCACGTCTCGACCGGGTTGCCGCCTGGCGATGAGCAGGCCTTCCTCGCCACTCTGATTGCCGAAGCGACCAATCTTGGGCTGTCGCGCATGGCCGAGGTATGCGGCGCAGGGTCACGCCGCGCGCTGCTGCGCATGCAGACATGGCACATGCGCGAGGAAACCTTTCGGGCGGCGCTCGCCTGTCTGACCGACGCCATCCACGCCGAGCCGATCGCCGCCTGGTTTGGGCAAGGACACCGGGCTTCCGCGGATGGCCAGGCCTTCTACCTGGGCGGGCCGGGCGAAGCCGGCGGAGCGGTCAACGCCCATTATGGTCGCGACCCAGTGGTCAAGATCTACACCACCATCACCGACCGCTACGCGCCGCTGCACCAGACGGTGATCGCCGGCACGGCAGGAGAAGCCATCCATGCGCTCGATGGGCTCCTCGGCCATGACAGCAACGCCGATCTGACCGCGCTGCACGTCGATGGAGGCGGCGTTTCCGACATCGTATTCGCGACGATGCATCTCCTCGGGCTCGATTTCGAGCCGCGCATTCCTCGCCTGTCCGACCGGCGCCTCTACGCTTTCGAACCCTCGAAGCGCTATGGCAGGCTTGCGCCACTGTTCGGTCACAGGCTCAACCGGGACCTGATCGTCAGCCACTGGCCCGATATTGAACGTGTCATTGGCGCGATCCGTCACCGCACCGTCACGCCATCGTTGATCCTGAAGAAGCTGTCCGCCTACCGCCAGCAGAACAGCCTCGCTGCGGCGCTGCGGGAGATCGGGCGGATCGAGCGCACGCTGTTCACGCTCCGCTGGTTCGAGGATCCGGCTCTGCGCCGTACCGTCACTGCCGAGTTGAACAAGGGCGAGGCCCGCAACAGCCTTGCCCGGGCGGTCGCCTTCCATCGGCTCGGCCGTTTTCGCGACCGTGGCCTGGAGAACCAGCAGACCCGAGCGGCCGCGCTCAACCTCGTCACCGCAGCGATTATCCTGTTCAACTGTCGCTATCTGGGGCGCGCCGTCGACGAAATGCGTCGTCGAGGAAGCCCCATCGATCCAGCTATGCTGTCCCGGCTCTCGCCGTTGGGTTGGGATCGCATCAATCTCACCGGCGATTATGTCTGGTCCGATCACCTCGATCTCGACGCCAACGGCCTCATGCCGCTGCTCATCAAACCGCTACCGTGAATCCGTGTCCTGATAATGCACAGGGGCCAACATGACGCGGCGGTGCGCTCGATCGCGCGGCGACTGGCGACAACCTATATCCTGCCGGCCTTGGCCGTGCGCGCGACCGGGGGGCAGGCGAACGGATCGCCGCTCGCCATACCGTTCGCCGGCGGCCTGCTACTCGGTCGCTTCCAGGCCGAACCAAAGATCGACAATTCAGGCGGCCATGTGACCTTCAACAAATATTGTATGCGGAATCACACCGTCTTTTACCCCACCCCGACGAATTTCGTTGTGCGAACCTACGTCAATCCGAAGCTGTTGAGGCCGGAACAGCATGAGATCGTGCGCGAGATGGAGGCATGGCTTGCGGCGCACCAGGCCGAAGCCGAGGCGGCCGTCATGCAATATCACCGGCTTGAAGATAACGACCAGGGCGAGTTTCTGGACTCCGCGAGCTGGGCGACGCTGCAAGCAGATTTTCAGGCTTTGTGGCCCCGGCTTTCCGCGCAGTTTTAGGCCGTGCCGGCCAGCGCCGGCGCACAGGACCAGCGGCCACCTTCCCAATGAAATCCTACCCGCTGCGCGTTGGCGATCGCGGGCGGCTCGCCCTTGCGCCAGAACGCCCGCATCTTGGCCCGTTCGTCCAGATGGGCGTCAGCGACGATCGCGCGCGCGGCCTGGATGAACTGCCCATGCCCGAACACATAGACCAGCGATGCAGCCGGCATGGCGGCGAGCCGCGCCAGCGCGGCCTCGCAGCGCCGTAGCAGGGTGGCGAAGCTCTCCGCCCCTTCCCCGTCGCAATAATCAGGATCGGCCGCGCTCCAATAGCGTTCGAGGTGCGGCATCCGCTCCGCGCTGCGCGTGCCGTTCCAGCGCGCCGGTTGCAGATAGGTGAACTCTTCGATCGGCCACACTTCGACCGGCACGCCGGGAAAGCGCGCGATCGTCGGCGCGGCCGTCTGCCGGGTGCGCGTATAGGGCGACGTGACGATGAGCGCGGGCGCTTGCGTCCAGCTCGCCGCGACTTCGCGCGCCTGTTCCTGGCCCAGCTCCGTCAGCTCGATCGCGCCGAGATCATCGCAGGGCACGCCGGCGTTGCCGGTGCTTTGGCCGTGGCGGATGAAAATCGCCCTCATAGCCGGTTGTCCCGGAGCCGATCGGGCGTCCAGCCTTCGGGCAATTCGTCGCCGGGTTCGGGAGGCCGATCGGGCACCTTGGCCAAGATGCGGTCAAGACCATCCAATGTGGAGCCTTTGGAACGCCGCCTGAAAAACTCCGCAGCCGTTTCCCCTTTGCGCGGCCGATCAATCGCCATCATGCAAATCCGTCATAAGCGCATCGACGCTGGGGAAGCGTGCCCCCTTCCCCGCTTCCAGTTCCTCGATCGCCGCGCGCGTCGCGGCTTGGCCGGTCAGCTCGGCCGTCGCCGCCATTTCGGCCTCGAACTGCGCCTTGCGCGCCTCATACTGGGCGCGGCGCTCTGGACTCCAATCCTTCATGCGATCAGCCACAAGATCGCGAAACGGGCGATGGCCTGCCATTTTGCCCGTCGCTCAGGCCGCTTCTTTCAGCGTCAACTCGACGTGCAGATGGGCCGACGCTGCAATGTTGACGAGCGCATCCAGGGAGAACTTGGCCAGCTTGCCGCGCAGCAGATCATTGGTCCGGGGCCGTGTCAGCCCAAGCCGCTTGCCCGCTTCGTCCTGTGAGACATTCCAGCCCTGCACCACCTTGCGGATTTCATACAGCAAGGACGAGCGCAGTTTCAGGTTCGCGGCCTCCTGCTCGGTATCAGCGAGCGCGTCCCACACGTTCTCATAGATTTCCGATGTCATTGCTCCGCCTTCCATCGTTTCAACCTTTGCGCCGCGAGTTCGAGGTCTTTCTTTGCCGTTGCCTGCGTCTTTTTCTGGAACGCATGAAGCACCAGAACCCGGTCTTCCAACGTCGCCAGATAGATCACCCGGAACGCGCCCGACGCTTCCCGGATGCGAATTTCCCGAACGCCTTGCCCCACGGTTTTCATGGGCTTCCAGTCGTCGGGATCGTCGCCGCGTTGGACAAGCTCAAGCTGCCAACCGGCATCTGTTCGCGCATCTTCGGGGAAGGCGCGAACATCGGCCTTGCTACTTCCCAACCACTCTACCGGCTTCATGAGGCTGGGTGTATCAAAACGGAGACATTAATTCAAGCTCCTTCGCCTTGGGCGTTCGGAGGCTGGGATTTGCGCCTGCCGCTGCGCGGCACCGTGGCCCTACTCGCTGCGCTCCCCAAGCCCGCAAGCGGTCTTGGCCCAAGGTGACGACCCACATGGCGGGGGCGAGATCGCAAGCGGATCTCGCTAGCCAAGGTGCCGGCGTTCGCCGGCGCGTCGTCTGCCTTGTGGGGGAAAGCCGGTCCCGGCCTTCTCTCCCCCGCAACGGGATTAGACGGGGCCGTGCCTCGCTGCGCTGCGGCCGCTCCACCCCCATCGAATCCCGCTGCCCCCCTCTCCCGCCGGCGTTCTTGGGCGTCCGTGTTCCGGCCGATGGCATGGCCATCGCCGGACAGGCGATTTGAAGGGAGTAAGGACGATGACCCACCAAACCCGTGAAAGCTGGCTCAATGCGGTGGCGCAGGGCATGGCTCCGCTGTTCGAGGCGCTGGACGCCCCCCTGCCCGACCGCGTGCGCGTGGCGATCGGCTTCACCAGCAGAGGCGCGAAGGCCAAGGCGATCGGCGAGTGCTGGGATAATCGCTTGAGCGCGGACGGCCATTTTGAAATCTTCATCCGGCCCGACCTGGCGCACGCGCCCGACGCCATGCCGGCGCAGATCGCGGCCATCCTCGCGCATGAGCTGGTCCATGCCGCAGTCGGCATCCCGGCAGGGCATGGGAAGGCGTTTAAACGGGCCGCCCTTGGGCTGGGCCTAGTCGGGCCGATGCGCGCCACCACCCCCGGCGAGGCGTTCCTTGCGGCCATCGCGCCGATCTTGGAGAGCGTCGGCCCCCTCCCCCATGCCCGCCTTGATACGGATGGAGAGTCGACCGCGCCCAAGAAGCAGAAAACCCGGATGCTCAAATGCGAGTGCGCGACGTGCGGCTATACCGTCAGGACCGCGCGCAAATGGTTGGAGCTGGCCGGAGCGCCGCTTTGCCCGATCGAGGATCACGGCCAGATGCAGCATGAGCCGCTGGACGATGACGAGGCCGAGCCGGAGGAATGATGCGCCGCGCTTTCGTCAGTTCAGATTCAGCGCCGCCCTATCGTCATTTCAGCGACGATAGGGCTTTCCCTCTCGGTTCACCGCGTATACAAGTATAGGACTATACGTGTAGGAGTGTAGCATGAAGGTTCTCGCCATTCTCTCACAGAAAGGGGGCGTCGGGAAAACGACGCTCGCCACCTGTCTGGCGGTCGCGGCCGAGCAGGCCGGCAAGGTCGCTGCGATCATCGACCTGGACCCGCAGGCGACGGCCTCGTTCTGGAAAGACGTGCGCCAGCTCGACACGCCCGCCGTGGCGTCGATTCAGCCGGTGCGCCTGCCCGCCATGCTCAAAGCCTGCGAGGATGCCGGCACCGATCTTGTCGTGATCGACGGGGCGGCGGTCGCGCGCGACGTGGCCTATGAGGCAGCGCGCCAAGCCGATTTCATCCTGATCCCGACCAAGACGGCCGTATTCGACACCATGAGCATGACGCACACGCTCGACGTTGTGCGCCAGCTCGACCGCGCCTTTGCCGTGGTCCTTACCTTCGTGCCCCCACAAGGTCAGGAAACCGGCGATGCGATTCAGGCCGTGGCGGAGCTGGGCGCGACGGTTTGCCCGGTGACGATCGGCAACCGCAAAGCCTTTTTCCGCGCCCAAGCCGCAGGCCAGGCCGTGCAGGAGTTCGAGCCGCACGGACCAGCGGCCGACGAAATCCACCGGCTATACGAGTATACAACTATACGCCTATACAATGAAGCGGAGGCGGCGTGATGGCGAAGGGCGGAAACAGTCTGCAAGCGGTGCTGAACCGCGCCAAGGCGGACGGAGACGCGGCCCCGGCACCAGCGCCGGCGATCGAGCCGGTAGACGTGTCCCGCAAGGCCCCGCCGAGCGGCCGACAGGGGACCAAGTTGATTGGCGGGCATTTCCCCCCGGAGGTCAGCACACAGCTTCGTATTATCGCGGCCGAGGAAGGGACGACCGTTCAAAGCCTGCTAGGCGAGGCGCTGGACGACCTGTTCGTGAAGAAGGGGAGGGGGCGCATCACCAGCTAGTATAGGTGTATAGCTGTATACGCCTATACTAGCGCAAGGGGGCGGTCTTGTGCTTGTTGCGGCAGAAGCCGATGAAGGCGGCGCGGGGGCTTTTCAGTTCCGGCCGTCCGCTGTCGATCCACCATGACACCCATTGGTCATAGAGCGCATACACGTCATAGCCAGGCGCAACGCTCTTGGCGTCGTGGAAGCCTTCGGGGTCGATATAGGGCCGTTCGGGTTCCGCCTCGATCGCCTCGACCGTATCCAGCGCCTCGCGATTGCGGAACGTGACCGTATCGCCGTTCATTTCCACGGCATAGTCGGGCAGATGATCGTGCGCGACGAGATCGCGCAGCATCGAGCGGAACACGCGCAGATGGCTACTCGCGCCAGTCTTTTTCTGTAGCGTTTCGACCGAGATCGACCATTTTTCCTGCGCGCCGCAATGCTTGCGCGCCAGCTCGTAGATGCGCCGTTCGAGCGGCTTGCGGAGACGGAAATAGTCGCGGTGCAGCGTCAGGACACTGCGCCCCTCGACCATCTTGAACAGCCAATCGGAGAGCGTGACCTTGATTTCCGACATTTGGCCGGAGCGGGTTTGCCGCACGATCCGCCATTCGTTGATGAGGCCGAACCCTTCGGTGATTTCCTCGCCATCGGCCTTGATGTTCGTGGTGATCCGCGTCCCCGACAGGCGCTCGAACGCGCTCCGCAGTCGGTCATAGCCGTCGCCATCGGTTTGCCGGTTGGTCCACACTAGCAGATCGCGCGCCGTGAGGTGCAAGGTGCGGCTCGGCCGCTCGCCCTGGTTCATCTTCCCGATGAGCTGGGAGATGCAGTAGATCAGAATATCCTTGTCGTGGATCGTCGCCAGCCCTTTGACGCTGGGGACGATTTCGAGCTTGTTGCCGTTATGCTCGTAGCGGAACACGCGCCGATCGGGCTTGGTCGCGAGCGAGAAAATCGGATGCTCCATCGAGGCCATGTCATCCTTGGGGATGGCGTCGAGAACATCGCAAATGAACAGATCGGGATCGGGATAGCGAACCGGCAA
>NZ_AP025357.1:0-138487 GCF_037101235.1 Sphingobium sp. TA15 | reverse complement strand
GAGAGGCCCCCTTGCGAAACTAGAGGGGGCATAGCTCAATTTGCACTTTTAGGTCAATCGAAGGCTGATTTTCGCAAGTCGGCCCAGCCCGAAGGGCGAAACTTGCCCAATCTGCGCCGCAGACCTTTTGCGCCCCCTCGCAACCTGACCCCTTGGGGGCAGTTCACCCCGAAATTGCACCGGTGCAATTTCGGCTCAGGGGCGCCCGCGTCGTGCCAGGAAACTCTCGCAGAAGCCGGTCCAGGATGCGATCAGCTTGGCGCCCTTGAGCTTCGCCAGCCTTTCGCCCATCTGCGCGCGATAGGCATCGGCAATGAGATCGATGTCCCAACCGCCGCCAGCCGAACGGCCGATGGCCGCGAGCGTGTCCGAGCCAAAGCGGATCGTGCCGTTCGGGAAGGTGACCTCCCCTGCCCCAGCCTTATCCTTTGACACCAAGGCCGCCACCGCCGCCTGTGTGACAGCCTCGACGGCAACGGTCTCCACCTCGTCCTCGCGCCGCGCCTTTCTGCCCGCAGAGTGCCGACCGATCTCATCCACGGTCGCGATTTGGGCCGGAGCATCCTTGGGCTCAAAGCGGAATTCGATTTCGGTGACAGTTCTGCCCTGGCGGATCTCCCGCCACTCCACGCGAAAATGGGCGAGCTGGTCGATTTCGGCCTTCGCCTTTTCGAGAACTTTGCGGCGCAGCTGCGCGAAATCCTTGTAGACGTCCGGCGCGATGCCGAGCAGCGCACGCAGCGCCGTCATGTCGCCCTTCCAGAGCGACTGGCGCCTATGCAGCCTCAGCGCCCCGATCTCGTACAGCTTGAGCGCATAGGTTGATCGGAAGCCGAGCACCGCCTGGCGGTTCAGGACCGCATAGGTCTCCGATTCCTGGATCAGCTTTCGGGCTTCGGGCGTGAACTCCCACTCGATCCACCCAGCGTCCGCGCCCTCTTCGTCTTCCGCTTCTTCGCGCGACGACGAGATAAGCGAAAAGCGCAGCGTCGCCTTCTTGCCGCGCCAGGACTTGTCGTCGACCGCGAAAAGCGTGCGGTGCAATTCCTCAAGCATATCCGAGATGCGCTCATTGCCCTTGTGGCCGCGGCGAATGTCCGCCTTTCGCATCTTGTGCGGGCGGTCCTCCCAGGCATCACCGCCCGCGGTCAAAATCATCAGCGCAAGCAAACGCGAAGCAGTCAGGCTAAGCGACTGGCCTTTGACGAACTTGACCTCGACGATGCTGCCGGGCTTGGCGAACTCGTCACCGCCCTTTGCCTGCAGGGCGGCAGCCACCCGCATCGCCCGTCCCGGAGAAGCGTCATCGCCGGTGGGGGAGGGCGTTACAGCGTGATCTAGGGCTTGCTCGTCATCCATGCCATGAAGTCTGCGCCGATTCGTCCAGCGTGGGAGAAAATCTGCCTGACCTGTCCTTACGCGTCAAGTCAGGGCAGGATAGACACCGGATTCGGCCCCCAAGAGGTCAGGATGGAACTTCGCTCCGAAGCAGCAAACCATGAGGAAGTGCGGCGAGTCGCGTTTCCAAGCGCCCGGACCCGCGCAAACGGCAGCGCGGACGCCGAAGAAAGTCCCTGACGAACGCTATGGCGAGCGAATCACTCCAGCAGGAAGCTGTCCCCCATACGGTCAGGAAGGCCCCAGCAGGTCAGGTTGCATCCCCCGATCGGTCAGGGAAGCGCCCCCGGAAGGGCAGGCAAAATCCCCCGTCCGGTCAGGATAAGCTTGCTCAAACCCGCAGAAATGCTGTGCTTTCGGCCTCCTGAATCTGAATCCTTTTGAATCGGAAAAGCTTCCGCTGCGAGCAGCGGCGTTTTGATTCTTTTTATTTTGAGAAAGAGATCGGCGTCGCGCCTGATGCAATCGTTCAATCCCCCCGCCTGGAGGGATACGCGAAGTTAGCCGCCTACGATAGGCTGCCGGCCAAATGACCTTGCGCATGGAGGGTGCATGATCAACTTCGCCAAGTTCGAGATCATCGGCCGGATCGGGGAAATCGACGCGCGGCCGAAAGTCACCCTGCTGTCGGTCTGCGCGAATTATCGCCGCAAGGGTGACGATAACGAATGGCAGGAAGACAGCCACTGGAACCGCGTGAGCGTCTTCAGCGAAGGCCAGCGAAAACATATCGCCGACCGGGCTCAAGTCGGGGATCTCGTGCGCATAGCCGGACGGCTCAAGGACAACTCCTATGAACGCGACGGCGCGACGCACTACACAACCGATCGCATCGTCGAGGAATTCGGGATCCTGGCAGCCAAAGGCATGCCGGGGTGAAATATCGGGGAGGGGAGGGCGCAATCAGCAGCGGCGCTCCACCACTTCCGAGGATTAGTCGATGCCCATAGCTGCTCCCCATCGCGCCAAAGCCATTGTCGAAGCCCTGGGTGGGATCTGGCGCGGTACGCGCGGCGAATGCCGGTGCCCGGCACATAACGATCATGGTCCCAGCCTGTCGGTACGCCTGGGCGAGCGGGCGATCCTGTTCCACTGCTTTGCCGGCTGCGACACGCGCGATGTTCTGGCTGCTTTGCGCCGGCGCAAACTTCACGATGCGGAGCCGCTCACAATGCCGCGCCCGAAGGCGGCCGCGGACCATCGCGCTCTTGCACTTCGCCTATGGAAGGCGAGCCAGCCCATCGCCGGATCTCCAGCGGCCGATTATCTGGCGGCGCGCGGTCTGCCGCCTCCCTATCCGCGTTGCCTGCGCTACAACCCGCGCACCATCGTCGGGGCCGGTGAGCGCCGCCGGTTCTTTCCGGCGATGATCGCCGCGGTCGAGAATGATCTGGGGGTTGTCGCCGTCCAGCGGACCTGCCTCGATCTCGCCGACATCCTGCACAAACCCATGCCAAAGCCGAAGATTGCCCTTGGCCTTCTCGGCGACGCGGCCATTCGTCTGGCGCCGGCCGGCGAGGAGCTTGGCCTTGCCGAAGGCATCGAGGACGCCCTTTCAGCAATGGCCTGGTTCGGAACGCCCACCTGGGCGCTGGGCGGGGTCGAACGCCTTGGGCTTGTCGCCATCCCCGAACGGGTCAAGCGTATCATCGTCTATGGCGATCGCGGTGCCGCCGCTGCCGCCATGCTCAAAAAAGCCCGCCCCCATCTCACAGCCAATGGACGCGAACTGGTGCTCCGGCTGCCGGAACGGCACGCGGACTGGAATGATGCTTGGCGTGTCCGCCGGGCCGCCGAGGCGGCCTGAAAGGGGAGGGAGCCTTCCGGCTGATGACCTGGCGCTGATGCCAGGTGTCAGACCTGGAGATGCCCCATGGCCACACACCCCCTCGCGCTCACGCTGCCGCTCGATGATCCCGCCCGTACCGCTGCTCAAGGCATAGCCGACCGGCTGTCCGAAGGATGTCCGGTTGCACGTAACGACCTCCTTGCCGAAATGACCTCCGCTTTCGGTGGCTCGAGCGCCGATGGCCTGTGGTCATTGCGCGACGCCTACGATGTGCTCGAACTCGCGCAGGTCCTCCATCTGAAGAACGCGACGCTCCCGGCAGATGCGAATGCGCGGCTCGCCCAGCTGATCGCTATGACGGCGGCGCTTCCCACGCAAAGCGTGCGTAGCGAAACGCAGATCGCGTTCCAGCAATTCTCGACACCGGCGCCGATCGGCTTCCTTGCCGCCAAGGCAGCCGCGATCACGGCACACGATATCGTGCTCGAGCCCTCGGCCGGGACCGGCCTCCTGGCCGTACACGCCCATCTCGCCGGCGCGCGCCTCCTTCTCAATGATATCGATGCCTGGCGCACGCGTTTGCTGCGTCACGCCTTTCCCGAAGGCAGGCTGAGCACGCATGATGGCGAACTGATCGACGATATGCTCGATCCGCAACTGGTGCCGAGCGTCGTGCTCCTCAATCCGCCCTTCTCGCGAAGCCAGGGGCGCGCGCGCGATCGCCATGCCGCGCTTCGCCATTTGCGCTCCGCGCTGTTGCGGCTTGCTCCAGGCGGGCGCTGCGCCGTTATTCTCCCCGACCGCATCGAGACGGAGGACGCGGATTGGCTGCACGCCACTGCGGGTGCGCATGCCCGGCTGCATCTCGACCTGCCGCCCGATGCCTATGCCAAGCACGGCACCGGCCAGGCAGTCCAGCTCATACTCCTCGAAAAGGACGGGGCAGGGGGCTCGGTCCCGCGCCAGACCTGCACGACGCTCGGCGCTGCGCTTGCGGCCATCGATGCGATGGCGACCCCATGCGCGCCGCAGCCGCAGCCGATCTCCCGCCCCAGCGGATTGTTCCGGGGCCTCACGCGGCGGACCCGCCCCGTCTGCTCGCGTGCGGCGGTGACCCTGCCCACGACCCGCGCGGTCGCCTATCACCGTCTCGACGCGCCCGCACCCGCGGGCGAACCGCAAGGGATTTACCTGCCCTATCGGCCGAGCCGTCTGCTGATTGCCGATGCTCGTGAGCACCCAAGCGCGCTGGTCGAATCGCAGGCAATGGGATCGATTGCCGCACCCCCGGTCGCTTATGAACCCGTGCTGCCGGCCAGGATCCTGGACGACGGCCTGCTCTCGGACGCGCAGCTCGAAACGCTGATCTACGCTGGCGCGGCGTTCGAGCGCGATCTTCCCGGGCGGTTCATATCCAGCGAGGAGGGTCTTTCGCTGTCGCCGGCAGAGGCCGGTAACGCCTATCGGACCGGCTTTTTCCTTGGCGATGGCACGGGCGCCGGCAAGGGGCGGCAGGTGGCAGGCGTCATCCTCGACCAGTGGTTGCGTGGCAACCGCCGCCACCTCTGGATATCCAAGAGCGAGACGCTGGTCGAAGACGCTCGCCGGGACTGGTCGGCGCTTGGCGGCTTGCCGCTCGACATCCAGCATCTCAACCAGTGGAAGCTCGGCACCCCGATCGCGCTGGGCGATGGGATCCTCTTCCTGACCTATGCCACCCTGCGCTCCAACCGCGGCGACAGGGGCACGCGGCTGCGCCAGCTGATCGAATGGATGGGTGAGGATTTCAGCGGCGTCATCGTTTTCGACGAGGCGCATGAAATGGCCGGGGTGGCCGGCGGCGAGGGCCGGTTCGGCGCCACGAAAGGGTCCGAGCAGGGCATTGCCGGCGTCCGCCTGCAAAATCTCGCTCCGCGCGCCCGGATTCTCTACGCCTCGGCGACGGGCGCCTCGGATGTCAACAATCTTGCCTATGCGACACGCCTCGGATTGTGGGGACCGCAGACGGCCTTCGCCGACCGGCGGGCCTTCGTGGAATCCCTGCGCCGAGGCGGCATCGCGGCGATGGAGTTGATCGCCCGCGACCTCAAAGCGCAGGGCCTCTATGCCGCGCGGGCGCTCAGCTTCGCCGGCGTCGAATATGACATCCTCGAGCATCGGCTCAGCGAAGAACAGATCGCCGTCTACAATGCCTATGCCGATGCCTGGGCGATCATTCACAACAATCTGCAGGCCGCGCTCGCCGCCACGCGCGTCACCGACGGCTTCAGCGGTGCCACCTATAATAGCGGCGCGAAGGCCGCGGCATTGTCGATCTTCGAATCGACCAAGCAACGCTTCTTCGGCCAGATCCTGCTGTCGATGAAGCTGCCCTCGCTGATCCCGGCGATCGCCGCCGATCTCGCGCGCGGCGACTGCGCCGTCGTCCAGCTCGTGTCGACCTCGGAAGCGATGCTCGATCGTGCCCTTGCCGACCTGTCCCCCGAGGAGCGCGCCTGGCTCGATATCGAGCTGTCCCCGCGCGAATTCCTGGTCGATTATCTGACCGCGGCCTTTCCCGTGCGCCAGATGCGCACCTATACCGACGATAGCGGCACGGTGCGCTCGGAACCGATGATCGACGAGGCCGGGCAGCCCGTGCTGTGCCGGGAAGCGATGGCCATGCGCGACCAGCTCCTCGAGCAACTCTGTGCGCTGCCGGTCGTCGGCTCGGCGCTCGATCACATAATCGGGCATTTCGGGACGGAGGCTGTGGCCGAGGTGACGGGCCGCAGCCGGCGGATCGTCGTCGATGCCGACGGCCGTCAGCGGATCGAACGGCGCAGCGCGCGCACGAACCTCGCGGAGACCGACATCTTCATGCGCGGCGAAAAGCGCATCCTGATCTTCTCCGACGCCGGCGGCACGGGGCGGAGTTACCACGCCAGCCTCGACGCGCCCAATCAGAGCCGCCGCATTCACTATCTCCTCGAGCCCGGTTGGCGCGCGGACGCGGCGATCCAGGGGCTGGGCCGCACGCACCGCACCCACCAAGCCTGCCCGCCCTTGTTTCGGCCCGTTTCCACCGATTGCCGTGGCGAACGGCGGTTCATCTCGACCATCGCCCGGCGCCTCGACAGCCTGGGCGCGCTGACCCGTGGCCAACGCCAGACCGGCGGGCAGGGACTTTTCGACCCCCGCGACAATCTGGAGTCCGACTTCGCGCGGGAATCGCTCGACCAGTGGTTTCGCCTGCTGTTCCAGGCAAAACTCCAATCGGTCCACTTCGATCAGTTCCAGGCGCTCACCGGTTTGAACCTGGCCGGGGAGGGCGGGGGGCTCACCGAGACCTTGCCCACGATCCAGCGGTGGTTGAACCGCATCCTGGCGCTGCGCATCGACCTGCAGAACGCGATCTTCGACGAATATCTCGGCTTGATCGAAGCACGGGTGGAAAAGGCACGCGAGGCCGGCACCCTCGATCTTGGCGTCGAAACGATCGCGGCCGACCGTATTTCGATCCTCGACCGGACGGTGATCCGGCGCGATCCCGTGAGCGGCGCCGAAACCGAGATCCTGCGTATCGAAACCGAGGAGCGATATCGGCCGCTGACCCTGGAGCGAGCGCATTGGCTTCTGGCCGACCCGGAAGCGCGCGGGTTGATCAACCCGCGTTCCGGCAAGGCCGCCATTTGCCGGCCGACCTTCTCGCTGACGGACGAAGAGGGGCGGACCGTGCGCCGCTATGAGCTGGTGCGGCCGACGCGCACCGAACGGCACCGGCAGGACCTCTTCGCCGAAACCCATTGGACCGACGTGGACCGGGCGAGCTTCGACGAAGCCTGGCAGGCCGAATGCGACGCAATGGCGGCGCAGACGCGCACGCAGATCATCTATCTGGTCACTGGCCTGCTGCTTCCGGTGTGGGGCAAGCTGCCCGACGATCATGTCCAGGTCTGGCGGCTGACGAGCGATGACGGCCAGTCGCTTCTCGGGCGTCTTATTCCGGCGCCGCTGGTTGAGCGGATTGCCAGCGCATTCGGCATCGCGGCCCATGTCGAGATCGACCTCGGCGCGCGGGTCGAGCACGTCCGCACCTCGGGCGAGATCATGCCGATCGGAGCGCTGCGGCTGAAGCGCGCCTTGGTCGCCGGCGATCAACGCCTCGAATTGCTGGACTGGAAGCCCGAGGCGCTGCCGCATCTCAAGGCGGCGGGCTGCTTCACCGAGATCATCCAGCACCGCACGCGGCTGTTCGTTCCCCCGAGCCGCGCCCTCGAGATCCTCGCCAGGATCACGGACTGACCCGCGGCCGCGCCAAGCGACCGAAGAGAGGGGAGGGGGCCTTCGGCCGGGTGGGCCTGAGTGGCTCAAGCCGGCCGACGAGGTCGGCGCAACCCTCGAAGGAGACAACCGATGATCCAGTCCGTGAAGGTCAAGAACCTCTCGCTCTCGAAGGACAATGTCCGCAAATCCAATCGCGATGCCGACCTCGACAGCCTCGCCGACAATATCGCCGCGCATGGCCTGTTGCAGAATCTCGTGGTCACGCCGCTCAAGAAGGCAGGACATTTCACCGTCAAGGCGGGTGGCCGCCGCTTGCGGGCGCTCCAGCGGCTGATCGATTCAGGTCGGCTTGCCGGGGACCATGAGGTTCAGGTGCTGGTGCTCGAGGATGATGCTGGATCGGCCGAAGCGAGCCTTGCCGAGAATTTCCACCGCGTCGCGATGAACCCGGCGGATGAGTGCTCGGCTTTCAAGCACTTCCTCGACAAGGGCGCGAGTGCCGAGGATGTGGCGAAACGTTTCGGCGTCACGACCCGCTTCGTTGAGCAGCGGGTACGGCTTGCCGAACTGGCTCCTCTCGTATTCGCGGCGCTGGCGGCGGGCGAGATCACGCTGGGGGTCGCCCAGGCTTATGCCGTCACGCCCGACGTCGATCGCCAGGCGCGCGTGTTCGAGAGCATGAGCCGGTCCTATTATGGCGACAATCCCGACAATATCCGCCGTGCGCTCCTCAACGGAACGGTCAAGGCGACCGACGCCAAGGCACGGTTCGTCGGCCGCGAGGCCTATGTCGGCGCGGGCGGCCGGATCGAGCGCGACCTGTTCGGTGAAGATGTGGACGAGAGCTGGATCGACGTGGAGCTCATCGAGCAGCTGGCCGCCCAGAAGCTTGAAGCGGCCGCGGAAGCGCTCGCTGCCGAACAGAAGCTGGCGTTCGTGACGCCGGTTCTCGCGACGCATGTGCCCTATGATACGGAGTGCCAGCTCCACGAATATCATCCGCCGCTGCGCGAATTGAGCGGGGACGAGCAGGAGCGCGTCGATAGTCTCTCGGATGAGGGCGACGCGCTCATCCGCGAACTTGAGACCGAACTCGAGGACGGCACGCCCGAGGCCGAGGCGGCTTCGGCGCGTCTCGCCGACATCGAGCGGGAACTCGATACGATCGAGGCGTCGCGCACGATGGTCGATGATGCGATCAAGGACCAGCTGGGCACCTTCATCTATCTGGCGCCCGATGGCAGTCCGCGGGTGCACAGCCGCATGTTCAGCGAGCGCGCCATCCGGCAGGCGGGCGAGGATGCAGAACCCGAAGCACCGTCCGGCAAGGTCGCGGCCTCCCGGCTCAGCGCGACGCTGGTTGACGAACTCGCGACCCAGCGCCGGCAGATCCTGGCAGCCCATGTCGCCTCGGATGCCGGGTTCGCGCTCGATCTCACGATATTCCTGATGGCGCACCGGACGGTGTTCGCCAGCAGCTATGTCCGGGACCACGCGACGTTGCAGGCCGCCGCCGCGAGCTTCCCGATCGTCAGCTTCCGCGATGAAGGTAGCGCGGCGAGCAATGTCCTGACCGAACAGCGCCAGGCGCTCGATGTGAGCTGGGCAGGCGGGAACACGCTGTCGTCCCGCTTCGATGCCTTCCGGCAACTGGATGAACAGGCGCGCGCCGATTGGCTCGCCCATGTCATGGCGCAGACGCTGGAGCCGACACTCAACGTCGACGATGGCGGGCGCCGCAACGGCTTCCACGATCATCTCGGACGGCTGCTCGACATTGATGTCGCGCAATGGTGGCGGCCCGATGCCCAGAACTTTTTCGGGCGGGTGAAGAAGGACGTCATGCTCGAAGCGCTCGACGAGATCGGCGGGCCGGTGCTGCGCGGCCGATACAAGGACGCCAAGAAGGGTGACCTTGCCAATGCCTGCGCTGCGCTCTGTTCGGGGCAGGGCATCGTCGAGGCCGAAGTCCGGGAAAAGGCGCTCTCCTGGCTGCCCGACGAGATGCGGTTCGGCGCGATCGAAAAGCCCGAAAGCTTCCGGAGCTATTCCGCTTTCCTCAGCGATGAAGACGACAGCGACGGCGGGGCAGGGGAGATCGCCCCCGATGGCGATGCTGGCGACTTCGAACAGGCCGCCTGAGGCGAACGCCTAACGGCGGGCGGCGCTTTCGTGTCGCCCGCCGCCCTTCATCGGCGGCGCTGAGACAGCCGCTCTTTCGCGGAGTATCCACCATGACCCAATCATCGGGCCGGCCCTCGCCGGCCGAGACCATCACGCGCGCCATCATCGACCGGCTCGAGGCCGGTGTGCGTCCCTGGGTACGGCCCTGGCGATCATGCGCCGCGCAAGGGCGCCCGCTGCGCGCCAATGGCGAGCCCTATCGCGGCATGAACACCTTTTGGCTATGGCTGGCCGCCGAGCAGTGCGGCTATCGGTCCCGCTACTGGATGACCTATCGGCAAGCACAAAGCCTCGGCGGGCAGGTCCGTGCCGGTGAGCAGTCGCAATTTGCGATCTTCTACAAAGCCTATTCGAAGAAGGTCGATTCCTACGAACGTCCGGGTGAGCTCGTCGATGAGCAGCGCCGGGTCATGCGGTCCTATGCGGTCTTCAATGCCGATCAGATCGATACACTGCCGGGCGATTTCTATCCCGAAGCCCTCTCCCTCGTCCCGCCGGGCGACCGGCTCGGTCCGCGGGCGGAGCGCTTCGTCGATCGGCTGCCCGCGCGGCTGCGATGCGGCGGCGATCGTGCTTATTATGATCTGCGCGCGGACGTCATCACCATGCCGCCGGTCGAGCAATTCGACACGCGCGCCGCCTGGGCAGCCACCATTGCGCATGAGGCCGGCCACTGGACAGGCCATCCAGCCCGGCTTGCCCGATCGTTCGGGAAGCGCTTCGGCGATCAGGCATATGCGTTCGAGGAGTTGGTCGCCTTATCTGGACAGTCTGCACCGTGCCTGACGCACCATTGAACGGTATGCTTTGGCGCGACGCAGGGGGGCATCAGGCCGGATGAAGCGCTATCCATAAGCTGGCGTAATCCGGCCTGATGACCACCGTCCCGCAGGCGCGCAACGTGTGCGATCTGGAGTCGGGAGGGGGTCCGGGGGAGGGACTGACAAGCTGTGGATAATTCAGGTGCGTCGATCGTCATTCAGGAGCGCCGGACGGCGGATGGCCTGGACTCCTACATCCCGGTAATTCTGCGTGATGGTGCGATCTATGATCTCCACCTTGAGCGCTACTTCCTCGATTTGCCGCTGAACGGTTCGCGTTCGCGACACTCGTTGCGCGCCCATGGTTATGATGTTCTGGTCTGGGTTCGCTTTCTCGCTTCGGCCCGCGGCAAGTCTGTCTGGCAAGCCGATGCCGATGATGTCGGTGCCTATCATCGTGCCCGGCGGCGCAGCGATGCTGAGTTCCGGATTTCTGCATCGACGTGGAACCGGGCGATTGCCTCGCTCGACAAGCTTTATCGATGGGCCGAACGGGAGGGGCTGATCGAGCGTACACCTTTTACGCATCGTCAGGTCTGGCGACGATCGCACGATGGGCGCCGTGCGGCGGTCACGGGCCGCAATAACGCCTATGAGCGCGCAGCCCGTCGTTCCGACGTCCGTTTCATCGATCTCACCGATTACCGCGCCTTCCGGGAAGTTGGTTTGCGCGGCCTGACCGTTGAAGGGACCGAGCGTCCTGGAGCGCGTGACCGCAATGGCGCGCGCAACGCGCTGTTCGCCGATCTGCTGGTCACCACCGGCCTGCGCCTGGAAGAGGCATCCCACTTGCTCGCAGCTGAGATTCCGGTTTGCGACGCCCGCTCGGAACGTCAGCGGCGGGTCGAGCTTCCGGCGGCACTCACCAAGGGTGACAGGGGGCGAAGCATGCTGCTGCCGCGCCGCTTGTTGCCGGTGTTTGACGCCTACATCGCCGTTGAGCGAGCCGCAGCCGTCGCCAAGTTCGCACAGCGCCGTGGCTGGGAAGCCATCGACCGCCCGATCTTCATCCACAGCCCCTCATTCGGGCAGCGTGCATTGCATCTCGTTGGCGGTGGCACGATGGACATAGAGGTCGTCACACCGGATGAACGCGCAAGGCTTGTTATTTGCGCTGACGATGGAACGCCGCGCGAAGCCGCGGTCCTCTGGCTGACCGAGGTGGGCCATCCTGTGTTGCCCAACTCGTGGGAAGCGATCTTCGCACGGGCGAGCCGCCGCTGCACGGACGCCGGCATCCCGGTCCGGCTTAGCCCCCATCAACTCCGGCATTCCTTTGCAGTCCACATGCTTGCCATGCTGATCCAGCGCCGCCTCGCCGACGCAGCGGCACCAGTGGGCGCCATGGAAGGTTATCGCCAGCTGGTCGGCGATCCGCTTCAACAGGTCCAGCGATTGCTTGGCCATTCGAGCCTCGCGACGACCTCTATTTATCTCGATCACCTCGCCACGCGTGCCGATACCGTTGATGCGGCAGTCGAAGAACTGCTGGCACTCGTACCAGGCTATCTTCGATCATGACCGCTGCTCCACGCAAAGGACGCAAGGTCAGCTTCGCGGCAGATACGGCTGCGCCCCAAGCCGATCCATGGTCGCAGATCAGCACGCTGCGCTTCATGATTCATCCCTTATATGGCGGCGAGCTGCTCGTCGATTTCACGGGCTTGCGGCCACGCGGCCTGGCGCTCGCATTTGCCCGGAGCCTGTTCATGCTGGCTGCTCCGCGCGGCCCCATCATGGTACGTTCGTCGCTCAAGACATACGCCAACCAGCTGCCAAGCTTCTTTTCCTACCTGGCCGGGACAGGCGACGGGATCAACGGCCCTGCTGACCTTCGTGCCCATCACATTGATGGATTTGAGACATGGCTCAGCGCGCAGGGCAAGTCTTGCGTGCATGGACCAACCTATGTCGCCAAGGTCGTTTCCGTCCTTCGTCGCATCGCGGACGACAGCCCCGAGCTTGTCGATTGCGGCTTGCGGGAACGACTGCGCTACGTCAGCTCACACGCACACGTTCGTTCCCGTCCACGCGATGCCTACAGTCCGTATGTAGCCCGCCAGCTGCGCGATGCGGCACGCGCGGATATCGCTGCGATCGAGGCGCGCTTGCGGTCGGGGCCGCAGTTCGATGAGGTGCCGCAGATCGATGGCGCATATTGCAAAGCCCATGCTGCCATCGAGACATACGGTGTTCTGGGCTACCGTGATCCCACGTTTCAGAGCCTGTACAAGCTGCGCAAAAAGCGCGATCTCACCAGTGACAGGCTTAACCTGAGCCTCCACGCAGCCCACTATCTTACTGCCGACGATATCGTCCCGCTTCTTGTTCTGCTCTTAATCGAGACAGGGCTTGAGCTGGAGTGCTGCAAGTCGCTCACCCTCGATTGTCTGCGCAATGCCGCAGGGGGTACCGTCGATATCGCCTACACCAAGCTGCGGGCACACGGTGCCGAGCACAAGACAATCCGGGTGCGTGATCGCGGCTCATCCACCGCTGGCGGTCTGATCCGACGCATCATCGCCCTATCGTCCAAGGCCAGGGTCCATAACTCCAGCGATAACCTTTGGGTCTATTTTCAGCCGGGCGAGATCACCGCAGGTATTCGTCAACTGCGCTTGAAGGTCAGTGCCTGGACGCAGCGCCATTGTATTACCGATGATCAGGGTAAACCGCTCCACCTGTGTCTTTCGTATCTGCGCAAGACGCACAAGGCCTTGTGGTATCTCAAGACCGAAGGCCACATGGCCCGCTTCGCCGTAGGTCATACCGTCGATATCGCGGCACGGCACTACGCCGATATTCCCTCCCTCAGACCGCTGCACGAGCAAACCGTGGCAGATGCCCTCGAAGAGGTGCTCGCTGGTCCAATGATCCTGCCTCCTCAAGACGAGGACCGGCTGCGCGGCGAGTTGGCAAGCCCTGATCCCGATGATGGGGGCATTTCAACCGCACTGCTCAATGGCGAACAAGACGTCTGGCTTGCAAGCTGTGGCAACTTCTATTCCAGTCCCTTCGCATCCGCCGGCACGCCATGCCCTACACCGTTCTGGGCCTGCCTCGATTGCCGCAACGCGGTCATTACCGCGCGCAAGCTGCCTGCCATTCTCACCTTTCTCTCCTTCGTCGACGCTCAGCGGATCGGCCTGAGTGCTGCTGATTGGACCGCCAAGTTTGGTCATGCCCATGATCGCATCGTTCAGCAGATTCTGCCTGCCTTCGCCGAAGACGTCGTGACAAGGGCCCGTGCGCAAGTCGCGAACGACCCTCCCACGGTCTATCTGCCGCCAGAGGCACGGGCATGACCGTTGTCCAGCTTCTGGCGGAGAGCGACGATGAGCGCGATGCCCTCCCTGTGCTTATGTCCGCGCCTTTGCGCCCCGGCTGCGATCGCGCGCATATTTCACGATACGGCGATCCAGTGTGGGATCTGGCTCCCGGCGTATTTCGCGACAACGCGCGGCGCTGCCATGTCACGGTACATTTCGGCGGTATCAAAGACCCATCCATTGCTGATGCCCTGCGCCAGATTCTCCATGCGCGGCTCAATGTCGATCTCCCCGGTCACCGTTCGCGGCTTGAGCCGGCCGGGGTGCGCGGCGAGGCCAACCGGACCTTGCGCTTTTTCGACTTCGTCAAGGCTCAGCTGGGGCGTTTCGATCTCGCCCGGGTCGATCAGGCTCTGGTCGATCGCTACGCCGGAGCCTTGCGCCTAGCCGGGCTGCGCCCAGTTGCAGCGGCAGCGCTGCTGCGGATCGTCTTTGACCTGCACGAGTTGCAGCATCATCTGCCGACTGCGCGCCTGTCCTTCGAACCGTGGCCGGGACGAAGTCCGTTTTCCGTGGCGGGCGCAAAGCATATTGCAGGGGAGAACCGGACGCCGCGCATTCCTGAAGCGATCATGACGCCGCTGCTCTCCTGGTCGTTGCGCTACGTGACCTGCTACGCAGGCGATATCCTTGCCGCACGGGCAGAACTCGATTGCCTTGAAGCAACGCGCAACCGTCTGATTGCCGCTGAGGAAGGTCTGGATCCCGCTGTTCGTCGGTTACGGCAACGCCAACGCCTCCTCGACTATGTTGCATCCTTGCGGCAGCATGGGCGCGGCATTCCGATCTGGACCACGGCACATAACGGCGCAACGCGAACAGATCCGCAAACCGGCGCCGTCACGCCGCCGATCAACTACCACCTGATCCACCTCCATGCCGGTATCAACGCGCAGGCCGAACCTGCCATGCACCTTGGCCTGGCCACGGGTGCACCAGACCTCATCGCCGCTGCCATCGCAGAACTCGGCACCGAGATTGGCGGCATGGATACGCCCAATTCTGCCGATCCCGATACGGGCATGCCTTGGCGCACCCGCTTCGATGCCAAGGTTTTGCCCCTCGAGGAAGTCATGCTGCAGTCCGCAGCCTATATCGTATGTGCCTTTCTCTCAGGCATGCGGGACAGCGAGATCCAAGCCATGAGGCGGGGATGCCTGTCTATTACCAAAGCCGAAGACGGTACGATCTTGCGGCATCGTATCAAGTCCACTGCTTACAAGGGCAAGCGCGGCGGCGGCGAGGAGACCGAGTGGGTTACCATCGCGCCGGTCGCTGAAGCCATCGATGTCCTCGAACGCCTTTCCGCGCGGGCGGGACAAGCGCGCGGAACAACGACCCTGTGGCCAGTCCTCACGCTTCGGGCCAATACCAAGACGCACGTCTCTGCAGAGATAGTCCGGCAACTCAACCGGTTCCGCGATCACCTCAATGACCACTTCGGATCCGCGCAGGCACCCGTCATTCCTGCCGGACCCGACGGCCGACCATGGCGTCTGACAACGCGTCAGTTTCGCCGCACAATCGCCTGGCACATCGCCAACCGGCCCTTCGGAACAATTGCCGGCATGATCCAGTACAAGCATGCGAGCGTTGCGGCTTTCGAAGGCTATGCTGGCAGCAGCCGGTCCGGATTTCGGGGAGAGATCGAAGCCCAGCGTGCGCTTGGCCAGATTGACGATATCCTTGTCTACTTCGACGAGCGGCAAAGTGGCGCACGCCTTGGCGGACCTGCCGCGAACAGGGTCGGAGTTGTGCTTGATACTGCCGCCCACGAGTTGGCGCCGCTACCTGCCATGATTGCCGACCGTCCACGTCTGCGCACCATGCTGGGCAGTCTCGCGCGGACATTGCATGTCGGCCCGCTGGCCGATTGCTTCTTTGATCCGGCAACCGCCCTGTGCCTGAACCGGAGTTCGGAGCCAGGCGCAAGCGGGCCAATGATCTCCATGTGCGAACCGGTCCGCTGCCCCAATGCCTGCATCGCCGAACGGCATCGCCCGGCATGGCAGCGCGGTGCTGATGAGGCACGGTTGTTGTTGCGCGAGAAGCGGCTTCCAGAGCCGCAGCGGGTGACGCTTCAGGCCGAGGTGGCCAGAATCCAGCGTGTTCTTGAACAGATCGCACCGGGTACCGCCACACCGCATAACGGTATGGCGGGAGAGGAAGAGGAGGCGGGTTTGCGGGTGACGGATTGAAGGAGCGGAAGACAGTTTCCCTCCGCCCGTCGTGGAGACCTGCCATGTCCCGATCCTACCCTGCGACGCCGCGAGCCGACGTTTATTCGCGCATCACCACCGAGATTGTATCTGCCATCGAAGCCGGGGCCGGCGATTGGCGCATGCCCTGGCACCATGATGGCGCTGCCACCACCAGGCCGCAGAACGTCACCTCTCGCCGCCGCTATCGCGGCGTCAACGTGCTCGCGCTCTGGATCGCAGCCGAAGCGGCTGCCTATTCCAGCGGTCTTTGGGGGACCTATCGCCAGTGGGCATCGCTTGGCGCACAGGTCCGCAAAGGTGAACGCGGAACGACGGTTGTGTTCTGGAAACAGGCCGCATCGCGCGCCGATGATGATCATGACGATGGCGAAGCCGGACCCGGCCGCATGTTCGCGCGGGCCTTCACCGTGTTCAACCTCGCCCAGGTCGAGGGCTATGAACCCCCACCTGTCGCAGTTCTACCCGAGGGCGAGCGGTTCGGGCACGCCGAAGCTTTCGTCGCGGCCCTCAAGATCCCGATCACCGAGGGCGCCTACGATGCGCACTACCGGATCGACCTCGATCACATCTTCATGCCGACCTTTGCCTCGTTTCGGGATGCATCAGCACAGATGGGCACGCTTTTGCATGAGGCGGCCCACGCCACAGGGGCAAAGCACCGGCTCGACCGCAACTTTGCCGAACGTTTCAAGCGCGACAGCTTGGCGATCGAGGAAATTTGCGCTGAACTGACCGCATCGTTCGTACTCGCCGACCTCAGGATCGCTCACCATCCGCGGGCCGATCATGCCGCCTACGTAGCATCGTGGTTGCGCGCACTCAAAGACGACCCTCGCGCCATCTTCACCGCCGCCAGCAAGGCGCAGGCGGCCGCCGATTGGATGCACGCCCAGCAGCCCCAGCCTGAGGAGATCGCCGCATGATAAGCGCCCCGAAAATTTGCGGTAGAAGTCACATTAGGGCTGGACTGTCAGGATATGTCGCCGAACTGACAGCAGCGCTGGTTGGCGCCGATGTGGGTCTCCCAACCACCCATCTCGACGACCACGCGGCTTATATCGGATCCTGGCTCGCCATTTTGCGCAAGGATAATCGCGCATTGCTGACGGCGGCTGCGCGAGCCGAGGAAGCCGCCGGGTTTCTGCTGCGGGCAACCGATCTCGCTTGCGAGGATGATCTGGACGAGCAGGCGGCTGCTTGATCTCGCCATGTCGCCGATTGCACTATATCCATATATCCGCTATCGTGGATATATGGATAACGAATCTGTCATCGTCGCGTTGGGCGCGCTTGCCCAAGCCACGCGCCTCGACGCCTTCCGCCTTCTGGTGCGTCACGAACCCGAAGGCCTTCCCGCCGGCGAGGTCGCCAAGGCGCTGGATGTCCCGCAGAACACGATGTCGGTGCATTTGGCGACCCTGGCGCGTGCCGGCCTGGTCACATCCGAGCGGCGCAGCCGGATCATCAACTACCGCGCCGATCTCGATGCGCTACGCTCCGTGATGCTGTTCCTCGTCAAGGACTGCTGTGGTGGCCGGGCCGAGCTCTGCCATCCACTTGCGGATGAACTGCTTGCCTGTCGTGCTGCCTGAAAGGACATCAACATGACGGATCGCCTGTTGAACGTACTGTTTCTTTGCACGGGCAATTCCGCCCGTTCCATCATGGCCGAGGCGATCCTCAGCCGTGAGGGGCTAGGCCGTTTCAAATCGTTCAGCGCCGGCAGCCAGCCCAAGGGCGAGGTCCATCCGTTCACCATTCATCTCTTGGAGAAGCTGAACTACGACGCAAGCCGGTTCCGCTCGAAGAGCTGGGAAGAGTTTTCCGGCCCCGATGCGCCGTCCTTGGATTTCGTGTTCACCGTTTGCGACAATGCCGCCAATGAGCTTTGCCCGGTTTGGCCGGGGCAGCCGCTGACCGCCAATTGGGGGGTGCCCGATCCGGCCGCTATCGAGGACAGCGAAACGGTGCAGCACGCGGCCTTCTTTGATACTTACAGGATGCTGTTCAATCGCATCTCGCTGTTCACCAACCTGCCGTTCGAAGGCCTCGACAAGATGAGTCTACAGAACCGGCTGAACCGGATCGGCAAGGAACAGGGCCGCGCCGACCTCCCAAGCGAAAAGGCACCCAGCGCATGAGCAATGCCGCAATCGATATCGTCATCTATCACAATCCCGAGTGTGGGACGTCGCGCAACACGCTGGCGATGATCCGCAACGCCGGGATCGAGCCGCATGTGATCGAATATCTCAAGACGCCGCCCAACCGCCCGCGCCTGGTTTCGCTCATCGCCCGCATGGGCATCAGCGCACGCCAGTTGCTCCGCGAGAAGGGCACGCCCTTCGCCGAGCTGGGTCTTGCCGATCCGACGCTCAGCGATGACCAGCTCATTGATGCGATGATCGAACATCCGATCCTCATCAACCGGCCAATCGTTGTGTCGCCGCTCGGCGTGAAACTCTGCCGTCCATCGGAAGAGGTGCTCGATCTTCTCCCGTCCGCCCAGCGCGGGGCTTTCACCAAGGAAGATGGCGAGCAGGTCATCGACGCCGCCGGCAAGAGGATCGGGGCGTGAACGCGACCGTTGCGGCACGACCCAAGCCGGCGATCAACAGCTTCGAACGCTATTTGAGCGTCTGGGTGGCGCTCTGCATCGCTGTCGGCATCGCGCTCGGCTATTCGCTGCCGAATCTGTTCGCAGCCATCGCATCGGCTGAGATCGCGCGCGTGAACCTGGTCGTGGCTGTGCTGATCTGGCTGATGATCGTCCCCATGCTGCTCAAGATCGACCTCGGCGCGTTGGGGTCGGTTCGCCAACACTGGAAGGGCGTCGGCGTCACCCTCTTCATCAACTGGGCGGTGAAGCCCTTTTCAATGGCGCTGCTCGGCACGCTGTTCCTGGGATGGCTCTTCCGGCCGCTGCTGCCGCAGGGCGAGATCAACGCCTATATCGCCGGGCTCATCCTGCTCGCCGCCGCCCCCTGCACGGCGATGGTGTTCGTCTGGTCGAACCTGTGCGACGGCGAGCCGACCTATACGCTGAGCCAGGTGGCGCTCAACGACGTGATCATGGTCTTCGCCTTCGCACCGCTGGTCGGACTGCTGCTCGGGGTCGCCTCGATCACAGTGCCCTGGGACACGCTGCTCATCTCGGTCCTGCTCTATATCGTCGTGCCCGTCATCGTCGCGCAGATCATTCGTCGGGCGTTGCTATCGTCAGGCGGGCAGCCGGCGCTCGATCGGCTGCTGGCAACGCTTGGGCCGGTGTCGCTGGTTGCGCTGCTGACGACGCTCGTCCTCCTGTTCGGCTTCCAGGGCCCGGCGATCCTGGCTCATCCGCTGGTCATCGCACTGATTGCCATTCCCATCCTCATCCAGGTCTACTTCAATGCGGGCCTGGCCTATTGGCTCAGCCGGCGCTTCGGCGTGGCCTGGTGCGTCGCCGCTCCGGCCGCGCTGATCGGCGCGTCCAATTTCTTCGAGCTCGCGGTTGCAGCCGCGATCAGCCTGTTCGGCCTCAATTCCGGGGCCGCGCTCGCGACCGTGGTGGGCGTGCTGGTCGAGGTGCCGGTAATGCTGTCTGTCGTCAGCATCGTCAAGAAGACGCGGCCCTGGTACGAGCAACGCGTTCCTGCATGATCGCTACACTGCTGGATTCCAGGTCGCTTTCCGACCTGATGGCGGAGCTGAGCGCGGCGGGTCTGCCTGCCAGTGATCTCGCCGAGGCGGGACGCCGCTTCTTTCGGTTCGAGGATGATGTTGGCCTTGTCGGCTATGGCGGGATCGAAGGCGACGGCTCCGACCGCCTGCTGCGCTCGCTGGTCGTGAAGGCCGATCGGCGCGGATGCGGATTGGGCGGTGCCATTCTCACGGCAGTCGAACGCGCTGCAGCTGATGAGGGCGCGACTAGCCTGTACCTGCTCACCACGACCGCCGAGCCTTTCTTTCGCCGTCACGGCTATGAAACAGCCGAACGGACCGACGTTCCTGCCGTCATCGCGCAATCGGCCGAGTTCCGATCGCTATGCCCGGCGAGCGCCGCCCTTTTGTACAAATGGATTGCCTGATGTCGCGTCTTCGTATCCTTCCCGAACCCGATCACATGCCCGCGCTGGACCGTGCAATGATCCGGCCCGATCTCGCCGCCGGGCTCGGCGCGCTTGAGCCGAAACCTCGCATCCTCCTCCTCTACGGCTCGCTGCGCGAGCGGTCGTTCAGTCGCTTCGCGGTCGAGGAAGCGGCCCGGCTGCTCATCCTCTTCGGCGCCGAAGTGCGGATCTTCGATCCGGCCGATCTCCCGCTCCCCGACCAGATCAAGGACGATGATCACCCGGCGGTGCATGAGCTTCGCGAGCATGCGCTTTGGTCCGAGGGCATGGTCTGGTGCAGTCCCGAACGGCACGGCCAGATCACCGGCATCATGAAAGCGCAGATCGACCATTTGCCGCTCGAATTCGGCGGCATGCGTCCGACCCAGGGCCGGACCCTGGCCGTCATGCAGGTTTCGGGCGGATCGCAGTCGTTCAACGCGGTCAACACGTTGCGGCTGCTCGGGCGGTGGATGCGCATGTTCACCATCCCCAACCAGTCGAGCATTGCTATGGCGTTCAAGGAGTTCGACGAGGACGGCCGTCTCAGTGCCTCAAGCTATTATGACCGGATCGTCGACGTCATGGAGGAGCTGGTGCGCTTCACGGTGCTGACACGTCGCCATGCCGATCAACTCGTGGACCGCTATTCGGAACGCAAGGCGGCAGCCGCCAAGCGCGACGCGGCCCAAGATCTGGCCTCACGGTCGAAGGCCTGACGGCCGGGCTCTTCCGATGCGACGCGCTTTCATGCCGTCCTGTGCGTATCGGGAGATCGGGTTGCGGGTGCCCTTCTTAAGGTCCTCTGCGTCATGAATGCCTGACGCGACAGGGCCTTCGCGCCTTTCGCCAGAGGATGCGGCACATGGGCCATCGCGCTGGCGGCGGCAACCCGAACGCTCCGGCCGTGTTGGCGCGCCGAGGCGCGCCTGCCCGCACCACCCGGACCTTATCGGGTTCCCCTTGGGCGTTGCCCGGCGGTGCCGCCGCCGCTTTTTCGATGGCCCGGAGGGTGCGCATCCGGCGGGAAGGCCGCCGGCCCTGCGACACGGAAAGGCAATCCCTCATGACCAGCTCCCTTTCAGCAGTGCTCCAAGCACTCGAACTCGGCCATCTCGACCTGATGGGCGACCAACGCTCGATGGAAGCGCCGCCGCCGGCCGAAGCGCTCGAACAGACCGTCAGCGCCATCTGGAGCGATCTCTTCGCGCTCTTCCCCTTCACCGCGCTCGAACGCGACATCGAGGATCTGGGCTGGGGCTTCGTCAATCTCTTCCACCGCGCGGCCGCCAAGAAGCATCAGCTGATCGACCGCCTGACCGACGAGATCCGGCTCCTGCTCGCCGAGCAGGACGGATCGGAGATCGCGACCGCTGATCTCGAGGACAAGATCGATCTCGCCCGCAAGGTCGAGCAGTCCGCCCAGGCCTATGAGGGGATGCGCGACACCGCGGCGCGCCACTATCTGCATGAGACCGGCCGCTCCTGGGTGCCCGCGACCGGCAACCGCATCTCGCTCGGCACGACCGCTGCGATCGTCGATGGCCGGGCCTATTTGCAGGCGCGGCGCGAGCGGGTGCGCGATGCCAATATGGTCCATGGCACGCCCGTGGTCTTCGCCGGCGGGCGCCTTCGCTTCGCCAGCGACGACGAGGCCAAGCAGTTTGCCGACAATCTGCTGCGGACCCTCAAGGCCGTGCGCGAACGTGTGGGCGACATGTATCTCGTCCATGGCGGTGACATGAAGGGCATCGAGCGTCTTGCAGCATCCTGGGCCGAGCAGAACGGCATCCAGCAGCTGCGGTTCGGCCTTGATCGCAAGCTTGGCGATCGTGCCGGCTTCCGGCGCAACGAGCAGATGCTCTCGGTCAAGCCGCGCTACGTCATTGCCTTCCAGGGCAACGGCGTCACCGAAAGGCTGGTGGTCGAGGCCAAGGCGCGCGGCATCCATGTCGTCGATCGCCGCGGACCGCTCGGAACGCCGCCGGCGGCTTTATCTCGCGGCTGACCGCCGTGCCGGCCGCTTCGGCGGCCGGCTTTTCTCAATCTCGCGGATTCCGGTGCCGGAGGGGAGGGGGCGGGGCGGATGCGTCCCTTGTTCCCTTCGGAGGTTCCGCATCATGTTCATGCCCGATCGCGCCAGTGCGTGCGCGCTCCTTGCCTTCCGCGCCGCGCATGGCCGCCACTGGAAGGCGAAGCTGCTGTCCTTATGGTCGACAGGCCGCGATGTGGACGAAGCCGATGGCGCTTACTTACGGCATCTTCGCAACCAGGCCGGTCCCTCCTGGCTCCGCCAGCTGACGCCGCGCCGCTGGCGCGCGATCGAAAGATTGGCGGCGCCCGGCGATCCGGTGCTTGCAGCCGTGTTTCTCGATCGAGCGCGCGAATTTCATCGCGGCGCGCAGATTGGCGCGCCTATTGCGCTTGCGCCGGCACTGCACTTGCTCGCGATCTCCTGCGAACTGGGTTTGAAGGCGCATCTTTTGGGTCATGGCTGGACGGACGATGCGCTGGCCCGCGATATCCGTCATGACCTTGTCCGCGCCCTCGACGAGGCGCGGCAGCTAGGCCTGCCGGCGCCCGGTCGTCCGCTGGCCGATTTCATCAAGAGCCTCGGCCCGGCCTATGCCGTGCATCGGATCGACGCGCTGGTGGCAGGTGGCTATGCCTGCGACATCGGCGCCGTGCTTTGCGAGACCGGGCAGCTCCTCGATGCCGTGGCGGCCTGCCTGAGGCCAGCCACGCCAGGCGCCGCCACCTTGCGTACCTCCTCTTCCCCCTCCGCGTGATCGTGCAACGGACGTCGTGTCGAGCCCGCGAGTGGCCATGCGAAGGATCTACAATCCCGTCCTGCGGCTCAAGGGACGGGCAGATAAGGCACGGGCGTAAGGTCCGCGAGATGCCGGACCGGCGTGCTCGGCAAAGCCGGCAATATCGGCGGTTTCGCTGGGTGGGCTCCGGTCATGGCCCAAGCGACGCACCGTCCTTCTCCTCATCTGACCCCTAAGCCGGCCGTCCGGCCCATCCAACCCGCAAGCCATCGGGCCGAGTTGCCGTGTGCCACGGCTGCCCGCACCACCCCTTGTCTCGGGGTTCCCCGGCGCTGCGCTGCCGGTGGATGGGCCGTCCTGTCCGCCTTGGCCGGGGATCAGTCGAAGGGACGGTCCCTTGGACCCACATCGAAGGAACTCAGGCCATGCAGAACCTCGTCATCCTCGCCGGCAATGTCGGTGGCACGCCGGAAACCCGCACCACCCAGGGCGGCACCCGCATTACCCATTTCAGCCTCGCCACCTCGCGCCCGAAGCGCGACAGCAACGGCAAGATCCTGCGCGACGACAACAATCGCCGCCTCGAGGACACCGAATGGCACCGGATCACCTGCTTCAACGGCGTCGGCAAGACGGTCGAGCAATATGTCGACAAGGGTATGAAGGTCATGGTCCGGGGCCGTATCCACTACACCCGCTGGACCGACAGCGAGAATATCGAACGCTACGGCGTCGAGATCATCGCCGACGAGGTGACCTTCCTCACCCGCGCCAAGTCCAACGAGAATAGCGGCGGCGGCAACGAGCCCGAAGACGATGAAATCCCCTTCTGAGCTCGGACAGGGCGGCCCGGCGGCATCGCCGCCGGGCCTCTTATCCTGTTCAGGCGCGGCATGGTCCCAAGCGGATCAGCGGGATCGGCATCGCCCCTTGGCATAGCGCTCCCAGCGCAGCACGGTGCCGGTCGCAATCATCGCGCAGCTGAGATCGCCGATGCCGGGCGCGTTGCACCAGGCGCCGGTCCGGTTGCCCTTGGCTTCGCCGGTCGAGACGCAGCGCATGGTGGGGCCAGCCACGCGAATATGCCCGGTGGATGTCTGGCCGCGCGGTCCGCCAAGCAGGCGCACCAACGCATCGCGGGCGGCCGGGCCACTTGCTCTCGGACAGGGCTGGCCGGGGCGGCAGCTGTTGTCGATCTCGCGCGCGGCAATGCCGGCGAGCCGCACATGGGCGCCCTCGCGGCACCAGATGGGGCCATCGCCATCCCAGACGCGCGTCGGCGTACAGGCGAAGGTCTGACCATTAGGAACGACGGCGGCGGCAAGCAGGAGCGGGAACAGCATCCGGCGGGGCTAACCGACAAGCGGCGGCCTGTCATCCGGACCCCGTTGAAGGGAGCGGCAGGCAGGGCAAGGGGTGGGGCGGGACATCGGCGGGGACCTGGCCTCCTGGCCGGCGGGTTCGCCCGCTCTCAATCGGCGCGATCCTTGGTCCACCCGGTGACCTTTTGCGATCAACCCGCAAGGGGTCCGGTCGCTTCGCTACGGCTTTTTGGGCCTCCAGCCAAAAAAGTGATCGCGGCCACCGGCCGGACACATCGGGCGCCTGTCGAGCGGGACGAACCCGCCGGCGCGCAAAGGAGCCTCGACATGTTCACCGACATCGCAATCGCTCGCCGCCACGCCTTCAGCCTCTCGCGCAGCCTCATGATGGTCACCTTCGTCATCGCGATCGGTCAGCATTACGGGGTCATCACCGCCGAAGACGCCGACGGCAGCGTCGCCATCGTCACCGAATTCGATCCCTTTGCCTGACGGCTCGTCCGGGAGCCGCTCGGCTCCCGGTTATTCCCCTCGCTTCGATCGCGGCTTGCGCCGAAGACGAGAACCGATTGTTCAGATGCCGCGCCTATGCTGCGATAATGACGATTGAGGCTGCGATAGCGAATGCCGGCGATGATGCCCTGTGGGCGCGCGTCACCCAGGAGGTGAACGCCTGGCGCGGTGCCTGTCTGCAATGCTTCGCCGCGGTGGAGGTGGCCGTTACCGAGACTTTGCTGCATCTGAGCGCTCAGCCGGGACGAGGACAGTCGGTGAAGCTACGGCATTTGGTCGGGCAACGGCTCGATGACCTTGCTGCACTCGTCAATGAGGGCGGCCCCTTTTCCGTGGAGGGAAAGGGTGTCGCGAGCCTGCTGGCGGAATTTCGGCACCAGGAAGGGCTGCGCACGATGCTCGCCCATGGCCAGGCGAAGCTGACAGTCGAACGGACCAGTCGATGGGCCGCCATCTTTCGTGTGATCGCGATCCGGGCACGGCAGGCTGATCGTTCGACGCTCGTGATCGAAGAGAGCGAGGCGGTGGAGAGGCCTCAGCAGCTCCGTAAGGTATCGCAGAAATTGTGCTCTGCTCTTGGCAATTTGCGCCGGGCGGTTGCCGTCTGAAAGTCGGGATTTCTTTGCATCTATGCGCTGAGAATGGCGGCTCCGGCGCGGCCGGACCGGGCTCTAGGCTTCGCCCTGAGCCTTGTGCCAAGTCTCAGCCCATTCGGGTGACGATCCCTGCCGTGGCTGCTCGCACTTCTCAACCCTGCGCGCAAACTATGGCCCGGCCGGTCGCGCCGCGCGCTGGAGGGCAGTTGGCCAGGCCCGCACGCAAGTGCTCATCGTGCAGCATTATGTGCCAGGGACGGTCATGGCCGCGCGCCGCGAGATAATAAGCCGCGCCGTCGCAGCCGACCATGCGGCATCGGACCTGCCGGTCGATGAGGCTGGCGCCTGCTCCATGGAGCCCGATCAGGGCATCGACATCCTCGCGCATCAAGGCACCGCAGCGGCGGCATTGCGATCGGACGAGGATCTGGCGCAGCCGCATCGCCTGGAGTGACGCGGTCCAGGCCGGGGCAAGGCGGAAGAGAGTGGCGCTGCTCGTCATGACGGGCAGAGGATAGCGCCGGGCTCTCCGCGGAGCCAGAGGATCAGGTTACCGCGATCACCTCTTTGCGATTCCGCCCGCCAAGACCTTCCTCCTGTCGGCCTGCCTGGCCGGCGCGCGCGCCCGCGCAAGCCCGCTTTGCGGGCTTCTCCACTGCCGTTGCGACCCTGCGGGTGCGCGGCCGCGCTCTGCCGCCGGCCCTTGGCACGCCTGTCGGAAGGCCCCGGCGGGCGGGGCCGGACAGATCAGGAGCGTTCTCATGTCCCAATCCTCCCCGAATGCGATGAGCCAGGCCGAGCGGATCGCCCGCGTCGCCGAACTCAATGACGCGCTTCGCCGGTCCATCCATAGCCCGGGCCGTAACCAGATCGTGATGACCGCTGGCGTTGCGGCGCTGATCGGCGACGTCGCCCTGTTCCGCGGCTTTCGCCGCCGCGCGGAGATCATCCGGATCGTGCGCGACTATGACAGCTTCACGCCCGACAACGATCCGGTCGGCGAGCATGATTTCGGCCGCTTCGAGTTCGAGGATGCGATCCTCTACTGGAAGATCGACTATTACGACCTCGAGCTCGCCTATGGCTCGGCGGATGCTGCGAAACCCGAGGTCACGACGCGCGTGCTCACCATCCTGCTGGCCGACGAATATTGATCCGGCGCAGCCATCCCCCCGACCGGGGGGATGGCCCGCCCAAGTCTGCTTGAGCAGACTATGCGGGCAACGGACGCCGCATCCGCAAATGTGGGAGGGGAGGGCGCGGGTCTGAGATGCCGCGCGATTGCGCGTGGTCGGCGCCAGTGGCGCCGTTCGCTTGCCCGTTCACTGGCTCCAAGGAGACTTATCATGGCCGCATATTTCGCCGCGCATCCCGATCACGCGTTTCTCTTCGCGTTCGGCTGCTTCGCCCTCACCGTCTATCTGTTCCGCTATGTCGGTCCCGGCATTGGCGGTGGCGGCGACTGGTCCTCGCGCGATCATTATGAGCGCAACCTGCGCGATGGTCCGGACGACTATTGCTGAGGTGCTGTGGTCATGAAGACGATCGTCGTCAGCCTGCTCAAGGGCGGGGTCGGCAAGACCTTCCTCGCCACCCATCTCGCCTGGTATCTCGCCGAACCGCCTGAGCGCCGCGTCGCCTTCGTCGATCTCGATCCCCAGGGCAGCTCGACGCGGCGCCTGGGCGCCGAGCGGCAAGGCGGATTTGCCGCCGACCTGTTCGACCCTGCCGCTACCCTGTGCGCCGATGGGCAGGCCGGGCTGACCGTGCTCGGCGCCGATCCTCGCCTCCAGATGGTCAAGGCGGCGCAGGATGTGCGGGACTTCATCGGGCGCTTCCCGGCGCTCCGCCCGCATTTCGACTATTGCGTCATCGACACGGGGCCGAAGTGGGACGAGCTCACCTTGAGCGCGATGGCGGTCGCCGATGCCGTGATCGCGCCGGTGCAGGTGGCTGAGGATTCGGTCCAATGCGCCAAGATGCTGCTGACCGCGCTGCGCAAAGCCGAGGCCGCGCGCGCCGGCCGCAAGATCGCTTTCCTCGGGCTCCTCCCCTCGATGGTCAATCCGTTCGACCGGCGCGAGATGGAGAATGCGGTGAAGCTCGCGCATGCGGTCGGCGAGAAGCTCATGTTCCCGGCCTTCATCAAGGCACGGCCGACCTACAAGCATGCCGCGGAAAATCATCGTCCGGTATGGCAGGAGACTGGCAGCGGCGCCAAGGCTGCGGCCGAGGAGATCCGCGCGGTGCTCGCTGAGATCGAGCGGCGCATGACAAGCCAGGAGGTCGCGGCCGCCTGATGGGCAAGTTCGACGAACGCATCGAGGAGTTCGGACTTCTTGTCGGCGGCCATGAACGGGCGCGCCGGGTCGAGGATATCGAGCTTGCGCGCATCCTGCCCGACCCCGGCAATCCCCGGCGCAGCTTCGACGATGACGCGCTCGCTGAGCTGGCCTCCTCGATCGCGTCGCGCGGCGTGCTGCAGCCGATCACGGTCACGCCGCCTGACGCGAACGGCATGCACCGGATACGTCTGGGCGAGCGCCGCTTCCGCGCATCGCAGCTGGCGGGCCTTGCCACGATTCCCGCGATCGTCGTGCCGGTCGGCGAGGGGGTGCAACTGCTGGCCGACCAGATCGTCGAGAATGACCAGCGCGCCAATCTGTCGTCGGTCGAGCTCGCCCATGCGATCGCCCGGATGCTCAAGGGCGGGATGAACCAGGTCGAGATCGCGGCGGCACTCGGCCGATCCAAGCAGTTCGTCTCGCTCTATGCCGCCTATGGCGACATGCCGGCCTATCTCAAAGAGGCCCTGCCGTTTGCGCCCATTCGCCTTCTCTATGATCTGCACCGGACGGCGAGGGACTACCCTGCCGAGGTCGAGGCCTATGTCGCCAGCTGGGGCGACGCCGGGGCAACGCTCGCCGCAGGATCGCGCTTCATCGCCGAACTCAAGCAGACGCACCCGGCGCCGGTCCCTCCGCGGGCGCCTGTGGCAAAGCCATTGGGGCCCACCGACCGCGATCCGGTTCGATCGGGCCTCACGGACAAACCCTCCGCGCCGATCCGATCTCCGAGACTACCGGTTCTGGTCGACGGATTCCCTGCGTGGCTCCCGCTGGCGCCTTTGGTCACGGTGATTTTCGAGGATGGCCGCGAGCGGGAGGTCGCTGCCTCGTCAATCGGTCCGACCGGCGAGAGAAGCGAGGCCTTGCCAACAACTGACCCGCCTCCTCCGCGTTCGTAATTTATCTTGCATGATGATTTGGGCCGTACCCTTCGGGGTGCGGCCCTTTTCGTGTCGACGGGCGGGGGCGGCGCCGAAGGCGCCGCCCCTTGCTGCGCACGATCGGAGTTCGAGAGGGTTCGCTGGCCGAAGAGCGATAGTCTGCCTAAGCAGACTATAAGATGAGTTGAGTAAAGGTGAGGGCCGGATAGGCTTGGCGCCGGGGATGTATGACAATAGCGTTGGGGACATGCCCGTCCTCACCTTTCGGCTCGACGATGATGTCGCCCAGCGCTTCGCCGCGCTCGCGGCGGCATCGGGCGGCCGCTCGGCGCTGCTGCGCCGCTTGATCGGTGACGCCTTGGCCATGGAGGCGGGGGAGGGGCATCAGGCGCCGCGCGCCCGCCAGCGGGCAACCTGCCGGGTCGAAGTGCGGCTGATCCCCGAAGAAATCGCCGCGCTCGACCGCGAGGCGGATGCGCTGGGGATGAAGCGCACCGACTGGATCACCACGTTGCTGGCGCGGCGATTGCGCGCGAACGCGCCCTTGCCGCGCGAGGAGCGAGCGGCCGTCGCGCAAGCCTGGCGCGAACTCAACCGGATCGGGATCAATCTCAATCAGGCGACCCGCGCGCTCAATGCCTCGGTTATGGTCGAATCCGGGCTCGACGTCGCGCGGGAAGCTGCCAGGGTTGCAAGCTTTAGGTCCGAGATCGTTGATGCGCTGGCCGGTCTCGGTGCCGCGCTCAAGGGCGACCTTCGCTACTGGGACATGGCCGATGCGTGAGGAGGAGGGAGTTCTGCCGCTTCCCAGCCTGATGGAAGCCTGGCGGCCGCCCAGCGGCGGCAAGCGGACCCTGCGCGGCGCCTATGTTCGGATCAGACCGGGGGGAAGCGGGGGCGGGACCGCCCGCCCAATGGCCATGGGCCAGGCCGAGGCACGCGCCAAGCTCGAGCGGATCGTTCGCAAGGCGCCCGAGGTGATGGTGAAGGTCTCCGGCAAGCAATATGGCGCCACCCATGTCGCCGAGCATTTCGGCTATGTGGCGCGCCACGGGAAGCTCGCCGTGCGATCGAGCGAGGGCGAGGTGATCACCGAGCCCGGACGGCTCAAGGAGATTGCCCGCGACTGGGCGATGCTCGACGAAGCCATGAACGAGCATGGCCGGGACCGGCCGACGTCGATGTCGCTGGTGCTGTCGATGCCGGGCGGATCGACCGACGCCGAGACCCTCCATGATGCGGCGCAGGCTTTCGCGCGGATCCTCTTCGAGGGGAACCATGCTTATATGCTGGCGCTGCATACCGACACCGATCATCCCCACGTCCATCTGACGGTGGCGACGGAAGGGGCGGACGGAACACGCTTCAATCCGCGCAAGGCGGATCTCCATCATATGCGCGAGACCTTCGCGCAAGAGCTGCGCGCGCGCGGCGTCGCGGCGGAAGCGACCCCCCGGCGCGCACGCGGTCATGTCCAGAAGCGGGTCCGCTCGGCGGCGCTCCATCTCGATGTCCGGCTCGGAACCGAGGGGCGCAGGCTCAATCTCGAGCAGCTGAACGAGCTGCGGGCGCAAAGCTTCGTGCGCGCGGCCGACCAGGAGCGCCGACCGGAAGATGTGATGGCGCTTTCCCGCCAGAAGCAGATCCGCGGCGCCTATGCCGAGGCCGCCGTCGCGCTCGTCGGCACGGGGAAACCGGAAGATCGTGCTCTGGGGCAAGAAATCGCCAGCTTCCTGGCGGCCATGCCGCCTGCGGTGTCGCGGCGCCTCGCGCGTGCTCGGGAGATCCTGCAAGCGGTGCGGCCGCCGCAGGATCGTACACGCCCGCCGCAGGATGGCTCTGCGGGGACGGACGAGCGGCAGCCGCAAGGCCGGGACCGCGAGCGATGATGTCGGCCGCGCCGGCTTCGCCGACTCGGGCAGCTTTCCAGCCTTGCCGACAAAGGGAGCAATCCTATCTATAGGTGTGAGGGAATTTCCCGAAAAACAGGGATATTCGACGTAAAACCGTGCTCATAGCTTGTTAGAAAAAACCATGCTATTATCTAACAAAGAGGAGCATCGATTCAATGTCTGCGGTAGCCGATCGGATCATGAAGCGTGTGCGCGGCAAGGGCCGCGGCTGGGTGTTCACGCCCAAGAGCTTCGTCGACTTCGGCACGCGCGGGTCGGTCGACATGGCGCTGTCGCGCCTCGCGAGCGCTGGCGACATCCGGCGCATCGGCCGAGGCCTTTATGACTATCCACGCCAGCATGACAAGCTCGGCGCGCTCAGTCCCGATCCCGCCAATGTCGCCAAGGCCCTCTCGACGCAGAGCGGGGATAAGCTTGCGCCGTCCGGAGCGACGGCAGCCAACAACCTCGGCCTCTCGACCCAGGTGCCGGCCCGGGCCAGCTATGCCACAACCGGGCGGTCCCGGGTCAGGCAAGCGGGCGGGCGCAGCCTGACGCTCAAACACAGCCGCGCACCGGTGCTCGACAATGCGCCTGACTCGGTCAACGCAATCGTGCAGGCGCTCGCGCATCTGGGGAAGGACAATATCGACAGCGGCAAGATCCGGCACTTCGCAACGCGGCTCGATGATCGCGACATGCGGATCCTCATCCAGGCCCGGCCGGCGATGCCCGGATGGATGGGCGACGTCGTCTTAAAGATCGGCGCCGCCCGCAATGGATGAGTTCGCGCGCAGACCCGCCGAGGACCGGCGGGCCTACATTGATGAAGCCGCCGCGCGGCGGGACCTCACGCCCATCATCATCGAGAAGGATTTCTGGGTCTGCTGGACGCTGCGCCGCCTGATCATGTGCCCCGACCTTGTCGGTCATATGACCTTCAAGGGCGGAACGTCGCTGTCGAAGGCCTATGGGATCATTGCGCGGTTCTCCGAAGATATCGACCTCACCATCAGCCGCTCAGCGCCGCTGCTCGATAAGGTCGCGTCGCCGATGGACGACGACATTACCGGCAAGGAGCGCGAACGCCGGACCAAGGCGCTCAAGGCGGCGGCGCAGGCCTATGTCGCGACCGTCGCAATGCCGATCCTCGCCCGCGAAATCGAGACCGCTCTCGGCACCGGCGAGGGCTGGAGCCTCGCCCTTGATCCCGACGACAAGGACCAGCAGACGCTGCTCTTCGTCTACCCGCGCAGTTCGGGCTACGGGCTCGCCTATGGCGAGAATTACGGCGGTGCGGACGAAAGCGGCTACATCAAGCCGCGCATCAAGCTCGAATTTGGCGCCCGCGGCGATACCGAACCGTTCGAGCTCCGACCGATATCATCCTATCTGACCGAGGACTTTCCCGAGGAGTTGCCGAATGCGCTGACCGAGGTGCCGACGCTCGCCGTCGCGCGGACCTTCTGGGAAAAGGTCACGATCCTTCATGCGATCCATCATAACGGCAAGCTACGCGAGGGCATGTCGCGCCATTATTATGACGTGCTGATGCTTGACCAGGCCGGCATCACGGCCGAGGCGCTGGCGCGGATCACGTTGCTCGAGCAGGTCGTGCACAACAAGAGCCTGATGTTCGCCGACAAGTCGGCATCCTACGAGACGGCCGTGCCTGGAACGCTGCGCCTGTCGCCTGATGGCGCCACCCAGGAAAAGCTCGAGCGAGACTATGGCGCGATGTCTGAGATGTTCATGGCCGCGCCGCCGAAATTCGATGCGCTGATGAAAGGGCTGGCGGCGATAGAGGCGGCGATCAACGGGCGCTAATGCCCGGGGGTTGCGAAAGAACTATCCAACTAAGTATTTGAAATAAAACGATATGTTCGGGCAATTTAGAGAAGACACTATTTCTGCCAAGTAGAGATGTCACCGGTTGATGCAGCAGGGGCTGTGCGTAGCCCTTCGGCATTGCGCAGCGCAGACCCTGCTGGCGCGCAGGTCTCGCGGTCTGAGCGCCCCGGACCCGCTGCTTCAGCAGTGGGCTCCCTCAACAGCTCTCGAGCATCCGCTGCGCCGCCTCGATCGGGCTGAGCCGGCGCAGGGGAGGGCGCCCGCGCTTGCGCTTCACCGGCGTCTCGCTCGGCGGCTCGGGCGAGGGGAACAGGTGACTCCCCTGCGAACGCCGGCATGGCTCGTTGTTGTTGCGCTTCCGCGCCGGCAGCATCTCCTGCATCGCTTTAGCCATCGCCAGCGCCGCATCGAGATGCTTGTTCTCGACGATCGCCGCCTGGTTTACCTGCCTGATCTTGTCGAACATCCGATAGGGAAGGGCATGCTCGCCATGTCGGATCTCGAGACGGCTATCGGGATACTCGCAAACCTCGACGCGCTTGCCCGCGAGCGGCCGGCTGATCTCCGTCGGATCGAGAATAAACAGTGCCTTGTTGTAATGCAGCGTCAGCGCCGCGGTCACCGTGCGATGCTCGCGCCACACCATCTCGGCGCGCAGGTCGTCGTGCAGGGCAAGGGGGCGATGCAGGTCGCGCGGATCGAACGGCGGCTTGGCAAAGCGTGCGTTGTGGCGCGCCATGTAGCCGGGCAGGAACGCGTTGGCCTCGGCGATCGTCGCGATTCCCTCAAGCCGCATCGCCTTGACCAGGCGATCCTGCAGCGTCCCGTTCGCCCGCTCGACCCGGCCTTTGGCCTGCGGCGAGTGCGCGCAGATGATCTCGATGGCGAGCGCCTCCATGGCGCGGCCGAAGTGCGTCATCCCGTCGCCCTTGGCCGAGGCCGTGTTGTTGCGAAACACCGAATGCTTGTCCGAGTAGAACGCCACCGGCTTGCCATGCCGCTCGATATATTCCCGCGTCGCCTCCATGTAGGCGAAGGTGCTCTCGCTCTCGACCATCTTCAGCTGCATGAGCTCGCTCGTCGCATCGTCGATGAAGACCAGCAGCGTGCACTGCGGCCCGCGATCCTCGAACCACCAGTGCTTCGAGCCATCGATCTGGATCAGCTCGCCACGGCAATCCCGCCGGTAGCGCGGCTGATACGGCCGCGGCCGGCGGGCCTCGCGATCCTTCCACATGCCCGCCTTGATCATCAGCTGGCGGAGCGTCTCGCAGGCGATCGTGATGCCGTGACGCTCGATCAGATACTCGCGCGCCAGAGTTGGGCCGAAATCGCTATAGTGCTCGCGGACGATCGCGATGATCTGCTCCCGCAGGGCGTCGCTGTGCCGCCGGTTGCTCGGCCGGCCGCGCTTGCGCGAGACAAGGCCTGGGGCGCCTTCGGATCGCAATCGATCGAGCAATCGGAAAACCTGGCGCCGCTTCAACCCGAGCAGCGCGGCTGCGTCTTCGACCCGCAGCTCGCCGCGCTCCACGCGCATCAACGTATCAAACCGCGATAGCTCGCCGTGGCTCATTGCCAACACCGTCATAAGCGCGTTCTCCCGACCCGCAGGAGAACCATGCCACCGTTGTTCCGCTGACGACGCCCGAGGGTGTCATCTCTATCTAGCGGAGGGGTGTCATTTCTATCTAGCGCGGCGGTTTCGATTTGAAGTGCGACACCCGTTGTGATGCGTAGCATTTCATCCGGGGTGGGGCGAGCCCCACCCCGGATGGCCAAATTTATCCGGCTTTGAGGAGGGCGATTTGCTCCCCCAGAACCTCATGCGGGGTGCGATAGCCCAGGCACTTGCGCGGTGTGCTGTTGAGGCGATCGGCAACGGCCTGGATTTCCCTGTCTGAGAGCAGTGCCAGGTCGGTGTCGGAGGGTAGGAAGCGCCGTATCCGCCCGTTGCAATTTTCCACGCCGCCTTTTTGCCAGGGCGCTGAGGGAAGACAGAAATAGCTGGTGATGCCGAGCCTGTTCCGCAGGGTCGCAAAGGCAGCAAATTCCGTGCCTCGATCGAAGGTGATGCTGCGCCGGAGGGGAGGCGGCATGTCGCGTAAATGCCGATCGATGCCGGCCATGACACCGGCAGAATGCCGGCTCGGATTACGCGTCAGGAAGGTGAAGCGGCTACAGCGCTCAACCAGCGAGGTGAGGTTCGCTTTGCCATATTCTCTCCTGAAGATCAGGAGATCGCCTTCCCAGTGGCCGAAACTGCTGCGATCCGCGATTTCCTGCGGCCGCGCGCCGATCGTATTTGCCACGGGTATATGGAGACCGCGCGGCTTTCGGCCATAACGTTGCCGGCGCGAACGGCGGGCAACTGGCAGATGGCGCCAAAGCTTATGGTGCCGTCCCTCAGCGCCGTAGACATACTGGTAAATGGTTTCGTGGCACACCGCCTCCCGCTGACCGCGATGACGCCGAAGATAACCTGCAATCTGTTCTGGCGACCAGGCCGCCAACAAGCGATCAGCAATGTAGGCGGCGAGTTCCGGCTGGCGAGCAATCTTGCCTCCGCGCACGCGACGATTGCTGGCCATGGTCTGCGCTGCAGTCGGGAAATATCCTCGGAACAGCGGTTCTTCATCAAAATGCCGGTTGCGCTTGATCTCTCGATAAATCGTCGAAGGATGTCGTCGCAGCGCATCTGCAACTTGCTTCACTGTGCGTCCGGTTCCGATCAGTCGATAAATATCGCGTCGCTCATCCAGACCCAGATGCTGATAGCCTTCCATATCGTGCCTTCCTGGAAAGGGGATCAAACCCCTATAAAACCAAGGATTTCGCACTTCGAGATAGAATCCACCGCTTACAGCTATGCAGAATGATAATAAGGATTATGTTAAATCCACAACCAGCTGAGTTTCGTGCCTGCACAGAGATGAGCTAAATGCGGCACGAATGGAAGCGAGCGAGGGAACTTGCATGATCACCGCCAAGCACATCCCTTGGGAGCCGATCGCGACATTGCCGGAAGACCGGAAAGATGGCCGTCGCTTGCTGCTCTGGGAGGTTGACCTCCCTGTGATCGGGCGATGGGATAGCGACCGCGAAGGCTGGGAGGATCCCGAAAGCATGCATATCCTAGAAGAAGTCACCCATTGGGCTGACATCAATCCACCCGTGTGATGGGCTAACGCACGAGGGAGATCGCCCTCTTTTGAGAGTCCGGTCTGCCCAACATGGAGAAAAAGACCCACGATATCGATCGAGCCGTGGCGGCCTCCGATCAAAGATATTGTCTTGCATGTCGGAATATCCGACACTATATACAACTCATGTAGGCAAATCGTGCGAGGCGTAGATGGCGACAATTGCACCTACCAAGCCGGTTACGGTAGCATTCCCCAAGAGCGACGTCATCGCGGCGCTCGTGGCCGAGCTCATCGAAGTGGCGAAAGCGGAGGCGCAGGTACGCGGCATTCCGCTTCCCCCCGATAATCCCGAGATCATCAAGGCGCCTATTCCGATGGATTCGCTGTCGGTCGTCGATACGCTGTGCGCGCTTGAACCGGTTGTCGGCTTCGAGCTGCGCGAAAGTATCGTCCGCACAGGTGGCTACAGTTCGATCGAAGCCGCGCTCGAACATCTCGTTCCCAAGATCGAGCGCGTATGGATTCGCAAGAAAGGATCGAAGCCATGACCAATCTCGCATTGCGTCACGAGGACGACGAGGAGGAGCGGCGGCGCTTAGGCGAACGGCTGCGCGAGGCCCGGAAATATCTTGGCCTCAAGCAGGAAGAGGTCGCGGCCTATCTCAAGATCCCGCGCACGGGGCTTACCGACATCGAGAACGGGCAGCGCCGTGTCGAAGCGATCGAGTTAACCCGCCTCGCGCGTCTCTATCGTCAATCGGTCGGCTATTTCACTGGTGAGGACGAAACCTCGGCCAGCTTGCCGGCGGATGTCGCGCATCTGGCGCGGCGCGTTGCCGATCTGTCCGCTCAGGACCGCGAAGAGCTTGGCCGCTTCGCCGATTATCTGCGCGCACGGTCGGGCGGAGGACAAGGCTGACCATGGCGCTCGACTACGCGAGCGCGGTTCGAGCCGGGGCCATGGCCGCTGGGCGGCTGCATCGGCAGCTGAGCACGCGCGAAGTGATCGAACAGCAAGGTGGCAACGTCGATGTGTTCGGCGCGATCCACGCCGTCGACCTGCCGTTGTTGCTCCGGCCGCTCAAAGGGCTGCTCGGCGCCTATTTGAGCGATCCTGCGCACGGCGTCCTCGTTACGACCGAGCGGCCGATGAGCATTCAGCGCTTCACGGCGGCCCACGAGCTGGGGCATTTCTCGATGCAGCATCAACCCAGCCTTGATGACGAAAGCATCTTGCGGCGGATGCCAACATCGCCGGAGCCCGGAGGGCTGTTCCAGGAAACCGAGGCGGACGCCTTTGCGATTGCCTTCATGATGCCGAAATGGCTGATCCTGTCGCACAGCGCCCGCCAGGATTGGCAGGTCGATGATTTTCGCCGCGCCAACGTGGTTTATCAGCTCTCGCTTCGCTTGGGCGCCAGCTACGAAGCGACATGCCGGACGCTGCTGCGCTACAATCTGATCTCGCAATCGACCATGACCGATCTGTTGCGGACGCAGCCGCGCGCGCTGAAGATCGATCTTCTCAAGGATTATCGCCCGGCCAATTATCGCGGCGATGTCTGGCTTCTGACCGAACGCGACGCTGGCACGAGAATCGATGGCAGCCGCAACGACCTGTTTGTGCTCCGGCTCAAGGAACATAGCGGCGGCGGGTATCTGTGGGATTTCGACCAGCTTATCGCGAGCGGCTTCGCCATTGTTCGCGACGACCGCGAAGCGGTCGATGCGGACGCGATTGGCGGGCCGGTCGTTCGGAGAGTGACAGCCGCCATCGAGGCGGCGCAGCGGGGTCGGATGTCGATCGAGGAACGGCGGCCATGGCAGCCGGTGCCAGCGTTGGCCCATCTGACGTTCGACTTCGACCTGACCGGCCCCGAACCTGAAGGTCTCTCGCGCGCCGAGCGGCGGCATCTGCTCGAGGCCGCCTAGCTCCTATGATCCAGATCACGACCGATCTTCGGCCCTTGTTTGGTGCTGCGCGCGATCAAGGCGCGCGGCCCACCTGCATGGCCTTTGCGGCAAGCGATGCCCATGCCGGCCTACGCGACGGTTGGGCACCGCTTTCCTGCGAATTCGCCTTTTACCAAGCGCAGCGGCGTGCGGGCCGATCGCCGGCGCAGGGCGCGCTGCTGTCGGCGATGCTCGATGCGCTGCGCAGCGACGGCCAACCCGAAGAACAGGGCTGGCCCTACCTCCAGGCCGTCCCCGAAGACCATGGCTCGTGGAAGCCGCCGTCCGCCGTGGGTGAACGCTATGGGCGAGACGGCCAGCCGGGCGGAGCGAACCTCGCCTCGATCATCGCCTTGCTCGACCAAGGCCGGCCGGTCGTGATCCTGACGATGCTGTCGCGCTCGTTCTTCATGCCGACGGACGATGGCATCGTCGATCCCGCCAATGACGAACAGCCTGAACCGAGCCAGCGTCATGCCGTAATCGCGGTTGGGCACGGCCAAGTCGATGGTGCCACTGCAATTCTCGTTCGCAATAGCTGGGGTGCGGGATGGGGCATGGACGGACATGCCTGGCTGACGGAACGGTTCCTGGCGCCGCGGCTCTTCGCCACCGCGAATTTGATGGAGGCAGTCGATGTATCTTCCAGTACCCTCGCAGCCTGACTGCGTTTCCGCGTGGCGCGAGGCGGTGCGCGTCGTCGATGGCGCCCCCGGCCACCAAGCCTACAACGTCATCATCGACGTCGCCGATCCCTCGGCGCGCGCGACGCTTGCAGATCCCGTGGTCGCCGAGGTCGATGCCTTCCTTGCCGGGCGGGGCAAAAAGCCGATCGAGACGGTCGCCAACACCATCTTTCCGGCAGCGCTCTACCACCGCCACGGCGCGCCGCTCTTCTTCGATCGGTTCCGGGACAATGTGCTTCCAAAGGTCAGGTTGAAGGAAGCCTGGTCAGGCTACTATTTCGAGCGAATGATGCAGTTACCCCAACTTGACGGGCCGCCGATCAACCAGATTTGGGGGATCGTCGAGCGCCTGCGCAATCCAAAGGTGCGCGCGCTCAACAAGTTTGAACTGAGCGTTTTCGACCCTGCCCGCGACGTGAACGATTCGCCTTACGGCGGGCAGTGTCTGAGCTTCGCGAGCCTCAAGCTGATCGGCAAAGGCGATCAACGCCGGATCGCCATGACGGCATTCTACCGCAACCATTTCTACATCGAAAAGCTACTGGGCAATCTGATTGGGCTGGGCAGGTTGCAATCGTTCATTGCCAAAGAGGGAGGGGTCGGTCTCGGACCAATGACAATCGTCTCTACCCACGCCGAAATCGACACCGGCAAATGGAATCGCGGCGATCTCCAGCAGCTTTTTGCGCGCTGCGATCAGGCGAGTGCGCAACTCCTCGCGGCAGCATAAGGCGCCTCCAACGGCAGACGCGGCGTTTCGAGAGCGCCACCGTCGATCCCGTACATCGCGAACATGCCTTCGATGAAGTCGCGCTGCCCGCCATAGCTCGGATGGCGGACGGCCGTCGTCGGTATACCGACATCGCCAAGGGCTAGGTGAGCATCGCGCCCGATCGCAACGATGCGCCGGGGGTTGAGCATGGCAATCAGCGCTTGAAGCAAAGGCCAGGTCGCCTCGCGTTCTCCGCGGGTATGACAACGGTTCGACAAGGGATCGCCCGCTTCATGCGGATGGAACGGGAAGACGTTCCAGAGCATGACCGGCTGTCCGATCTGTTCGAGCACGCGCCAGACGATCGCCGCCGTCCGCTCGGCGACCGCCGGGCCTTGCGTCGCACGTTGAAGGGCGATGCCGCCCATCAACGCACCCGCCCGGTCGAGATGGACCTCATCGGTGAGGGGAACGCCCGTGCGCCGGCCACCGCGATAACCGAGGTCGCGGGCAATCCAGATGGTCTCGACCTTTGCATCCAAGGCAGCGATCAGCAACCGTTCCAGATTATCGCGCCGCTTGGCCGCCGCGTCGCGCCGGTCATGAACGGCGCAGCGATCGCGCCAGGGATTGAAAACGGAAGGAAGTTCGGTTGCCGCCAGAGTAGAAACGAAATGCTTGGGGGTCATGACGGCAGTTCCTTGATAAGCAGGCGACGATGGGCGAAGTCGATCGTGACGCGACCGCGCCGGTGTTTCTGGAGGAAGCGGAAGGCCGCGTAGCCCTGGAGGATCGCTTCCTCCCAGAGCCACAGCGGACAGCGTTCGGATTCGTAACCGACGACGAACTGGCGGACATGCTTGAGCATGTCCAGCGGCAGCCCGCCTGATTTTACCTTGTCGAAGTAGCGAAGCTGCTGGGCCTGGCCGAAAATCCACGAGGTGACGCCTTCCTCGATCAGGATCGCCCGCGCACCATCCTCCGCATCATCGAGCTTCGGGTCGCTCTTGCGCTTCAAGCGCAGCAATGCGCGGATGACGGGCGACCAGCCCAGGACCGCGACATGCGCATAGTGAAAGACGTCGTGGAAGCGATAATCGTCGGGTTCAACCGCATTGTCGGTGAGCCGATCACCGACGTAGACGCCACTCGATCGTTGATAGACGAAGGTCTGTCCGCGAACCTTGCGCTCATAGACGTCGATCGTCATCCGCCGTGGGAGATGCTCTTCGGGGTCCATCATGGCATCGAACGGAGCCGGATAAACTTTCTCGCGGGGCCAGCGGTCAAAGATCTTATGTAGGTTTTTGACGGCGGCCGCCTCGATCGTGACCCCGGAATCGTTGGCGGCCTGGATTAGCCTGCGCATGACCGCCACGAGTTGGCGAGCGAGCATCGCCTTGTCTCGCGTCAACGTCCCCAACTGGAAGCTATTGACGAGGACGCCGACCTCGCCGGCGAGCGCGAGCAGCGTGTGCTCGAACTGCGGCATGGGCGCCTTGACTAGCGGAATGTGGGCTGGCTGGAGCGCATGGAAGCTCAAGGCACCGTTGTTTCCAGCCCGCCACTCGTCGTCGCCCCTCGCGGCATTTGCCGCGATGTCGCTTAGCGCCAGTGCGCTGCGGCGCGCGACGGCCGCCAAATACCAAAGAACGTCGCCGAGCTCCTCGGCAACGGCATCGGCATATCCGAGGTAAGAGGCAGCATCGCGTTGTTTCTTCTTCGCCTCGCTCAGAAGACTGCCCGCTTCGCCGAACAATCCGAGCATCGAGAAACCCAGAGCGCTCTTCCCGCTACGCTGGTCCGTCCGGGCAGCCTGCTTGGCGTAGTCGTCGATCGTCAGCGCCTCGAACTCGCCTGACATTAGTTGCGCTTCCGACGGTCGGAGATTGCCTCAGGCGGCACATTTACGCCGTAGGCCTCGAGCGCGCGCAGCACGATCATGCGGATGGGTTCGCGAGCGTCGAGCGCTCGCTGACCAAGATCGCGCTTGGTCACCCCTGGGACCTGGATTTGAAGATGCTCGTCATCGGCATCGCTGCGAGCCTCAACTTGTTTCATGAAAACAATAAATCAGAGTTTCATGAAAATATGAAACAGAAATTTATCAATCGGTGAATGATTGGTCCTCCGACAGCCGTAAACGGGGCAAACTGCGCTACCGGCTGCGAGATCGCTGCACAGGTGGATGGACTCTCGAGGATTCGTTTCGGTTGGGCGCAACGTCCAGACCCTTCCTGTCGCGCCCTTCCCTGAGCAGGGCAGGACGAATTTGATCACCTCGGTCAACGTGGTTTTGCAGTGTGGTGGTCGCGACCTTCATCACGCGCGAGATCGCTTCGGGATTGTCGAACAGTGCGGTTCGCACTACCGCTTCGATCACCCGCAACTGACTTTGCGCGGCTCGCTCGTTTCTGCCCACGGACGCCGCAGCTCGGGATCGAGCCGAGCGCTCGTGAGCTTGGGACTGATCTCGGCCGGACTCCCGGGTGACTGACGGAACGGCCGCCGGCGCGATGCTGTTGCGGTCATTGCCAAGCTTGAGGCGATCCAGCTCCTGCAGATCGCGCTCGTTCGGCCGATATCCTCGCACGTCGAGCCCTTGGCGGTTGGCCTCCAGCCATGCTGCCCGGCGAAAGGCCTCGCTGCCAGTAAGGTGAACATTCGTCCACCCACGATGCCGGGCGATCGCGACGAGATCACGCACGACCTCCTCACTGTCACTCGAAGTGACAAGGCGCCTCCCTTGGTCCCGAAATGCAGGCTCCTTGGCCTGAGCCGTCGTAAAGTAGGCAGGCTCGCCTGACCATTTGCTGGTCGATGAGAAGTAGCGTTTTTGCAGCGTCTCCGGCATGTCGCCGGTCGAGACCGATCGGGGCGGCCGCTGCCCCTTTTCCTTCTTTCCCAGGGGTTCGGGAGCATCAGGGCCGTGTTTTTCGGAACGGCCCGATGGCGATGCCTCACCGATTGAAATGGCATTGCTGCGCTTCCTAGCGCCCCGCGAACTCTCGGGTTTCTCAGCGGACATGGGCTGCCCTTTCCTGCATGAGGGACGTGGATGCCGATCCGGTCGGTGGTAAAACTGCCCGCTCGACCATCGCCGTCACGAAGGCGATTGCGGCAGCCTCGTCGCCCGGCGGCGGCAGTTCGGCCAGGTCACCCAGAACCAGCATGTCGTCCGTGATCTCTGCCGCGCCTGAAAGCTCGGCCTCGGTCATTTCCCGCATCGCAATTTCCTCCGGTATGGCGTTCCCCGAGCTCGTCGCCGGTTGCCGGCGGGTGCCACTCAGCCCAGGCGTGCCAGCACCGTGCTGCTCTAAAGCCGGAGTGGGGGAAGAAAGCATTGCCGCGATGGGACGGGCGGGCAGCACGGGCGGAGCGATCACTCGCCGCGTGAAGCGCGGCATCCGGTAATAGGCAATCTTGCGACCTCGAATGGGCGGGATGCCGGCGCGGAGGAGCAGGAGCTCGCTCTTGGGTAGCTGCATCAGCTCCTGCGGCAGCAAGAGTGCGCGGCGCTGGTCGGATTCCGAGATGCTTCGGTTCGCCAGCAGCCCGTGGATGGTGCGGCTGCGGGATTTCACGCTCATCGTGAAAAAGCCGAGCCGTTCGGAAAGTTCGTTCGCGACCTTTAGCTCCTTGGGCGTGAAGACAACCTCGAGCCCGCAATTGGCGATGATCTCGTCGGTGACATCGGGACCATAGATTGCGCGAAGCTGGGATCGGCTCTGAATGACCGGGACCAGACGTAGGCCATAGCCGGCGACATAGGAAAAGCCGCTCGCAATCACCGAGGCTTTGCCGAGCCTGGCGAACTCGTCGAGCAGGACCAGGACCGGGACATTGGTCGCGCCCTCAGGAAGATCGCGGGTGTTGAGATCCACGAGTTGCTGCAGGAACAGGCTGTAGATCGGCGCGATGCGGTCGATATTGTCGGGCGACACGCCAAGGTAAATCGACATGCGCCGACGCCGTACCTCGCGCAGGTCGAAGTCGCTTTCCGAGGTGGCGGCATCCACCATGGGGTTGAGCCAGAGATTGAGCCGCGCGGTGATGGTCTGCTTGATCCCGGAAAAGGTGTTGTCCGAGGCCGAGGTGAAATCCTGGATCGCGGACACGCACGCTTGGCTGAGGCGCTGGCCCACCCTGCGGGCTTCCTGAAGCGTTGCGGGAAGGTCGCTCTTGGGATCCCCGCTCGTGAGGCGGCGGTATATCTCGCCGATGGTGAAGGGCAGGCCCGGGTTGGATGCGACCAGGGCGCCGACGCCGACAAAGGCCGCTCGCGCGGCCTCCGCCCAGAAGGGATCGGATCGCTCGGGCGCGGGGAAAAGCATGCCCGCGATCTTCTGCAGCTCGTTGACGACCTCTATGTCATCAGTCCGTCTGATGTGCGCCAGGGGGTTGTACCGCGCCGTCCGCCCCTCCGCGTCGAGCGGATCGAACAGATGCACGGCCTGGCCGGCCCGTGCACGATAGCCGGCGCTTGCGCCCCAGTTCTCCCGTTTCACGTCGAGCACGACCACCGAATCTGGCCAGGTCAGCAGATTGGGAATGACGACGCCCACGCCCTTGCCCGCTCGTGTGGGTGCCTCGAGCAGAACATGCTCGCTCCCGCCGAATATCAGGAAACGTCCAGCCTTGCGGCCGACAACGATGCCGGACGCGGCGCGAAGGCCCTCCCGCCGGATCTCGCCTTCGCGCGCAAACCGGGCGGTGCCGTGCAATGCCGGCCCGCGGCGCAGAATCCCAATCGCGAGGAGCCCAACCACAACTGCGCCCGCCAGCGCCCCGCGCTTTAGCCAAAGAATAAGCAGTGGGTCCGTCCGATAGTACCACAGCCATGCGGGCAAGGCCGTGAGGTCGGTGTGAGAGCCGATCTGGCCCAGCCCAAAGAGGGCAACCAGCACGGCGATGGCGCAGCACAATAAGGTGCCGCCGGCAACGGACAGGCCGATCATCCAGAAGCTACGCTGCACCGGCATCGCCCACCTTCGGGTGGAAGTAGACCTCTTCGACCTCGAAGCGGCCGCCATGGCGCCGGGTCTGGACGACCACATCGATGAGCATTCGCAAAAGTCCGCGGATATCATCGCGCGCGAGATCTCGGCCGCCCTCGGATTCCTTGACCAGTAGCGTCAGCTGCTCGAAGGCACCCGCCGCAGAGCCGGCATGCACCGTGGTGATCGACCCAGGGTGCCCCGAATTGACATTGCGCAGGTAGAAGAACGCGGTGCCGTCGCGCAGCTCCTGCAGCAGGATCCGATCCGGGCGCATGCGCAGCGCGCTCTCGAGAAGTTGCTTGGGACCGACCTTTGCAAGGCCCTGCCCCTCGCTCGAATAGACCATATGAACGACATTGCGATGGGGCACGATGAGTTCGCGTGTGTCCTCGATCGTAAGCAGTCGCTCGTCGGGCGGGATGAGCTGGATGAGCGCTTTCGCCAAGGTCGTCTTGCCGGACCCGGTTGCACCGCTGACCAGGATATTCTTGCGCGCGGCGACCGCGACCTTGAAGAAGGCCGGCCAGTCGCCCGCATCGCGAAGTGCCACCAACTCGGCGTCGGTTTCGGTAAGGCCCCGGGCGCTCGCGCGCGTCGTGTCAAAGAGGCCAGCGCGTGCGAGCTGGTCGATCGGCAGGGTTACGGTCGAGGGCTTGCGTATCGTAAAGGACGGGCAGCCGCTCGGCGTCACCGACGGGATTACGATCTGGCAGCGCTCGCCGCCTGGGAGGACGGTCGAACAGATCGGGGTCTGCCCATCGATGTCCTGGTGCGTGAAGCTTGCCGCGGCGACGGCGAGCGTTCCAAGCCACTCGCTGTCGAGTTCGGACAGCTCATGCCATCGCCACCCCTGCCGGTCCTCGATTCCCGCCTCGCCCGGACGGTTGATGACGAGCTCGGTCACATCATCTGGCTCCAGCAACGGAAGAAGCGGTTCGAGGTAGTGACGAAGGACGGCGGTGTCGCGCATGGCTTACCGCCGCAGCTCTAGATTGTAGACATCGGCGAAGTTGAAGTCCTTGGCGACGAAGATACCGACCTCCTCGCCCTGGTTCTTTTTCAGCACCGGCGGGATATTGATGTTGTTCTGGAGCGCGATCGCGGCCCCTTCGCTCGGCGCACGCGTGACATTGTTGAAATTGCCGTTGCCGCTCGATGCGGCCTGCCCGGCAATATAGGCGGCGTCATCGACGAGCGAGAGCAGGAGCGCGCCGCCGAACCGTGCCCAAAAGAAGCTGTCGACCGCCCCAGCAAGCCCGGCGCGGCCGAGCGCGTCTGACCCAGGCGAGGCAAGGTCGATGCGGACGCCTTGTGGCGTCACCGCCCGGGTCCAAAGCACAAAGAGGCGGTTCTGACCCTGTTGGATACCTCCGCGATACTCGCCGAGCACGCGCGTGCCCTTTTCCATGAGCACGACCCGGCCATTCTCGGAGTAGACATCGCGCGGGATCATGCAGGACGTGTATCCAGGCTGCGCGGAATTGATGGCCGTCTGAAGGGTGCAGGGAATCAATGTCCCCGCAGTGATCAGAAAATTGCGATTGGGGAGCATCGAGGCTCGCGCTTCGCCTACGGCCGAACTTTGCCGCACAAGATCCAGCGCATTGGGCGCCCCGCCCTCAGCGCTCCCTGGCGTTCCTGAATTTTCGGTCGGTTGCGCGCCCGAGGCCGCCGCCGGACCTTGCGAGGTCTCCCCACCGAGATCGCGCCCGCCATAGGCGATGAGTGTCGACCGTCGCGCCCGGTCGGCGAGGTTGGGCCGGGCGCCCGTCCCTCCTGTCGGTCCTGGCGCCGCACCGGGCTGCATGGCAGGGACGATCTGACCGTCGGGGCCAGGAACCCCTGCTGCGGGATTGAGCACAGGTGCGTTGGGATCGCTCCCGCCTGCGCCCAGCGGTCTCGGCTGCGGAGCGACCGCCGCGTAATCGACGGTTTCCCGCGCCACGATATCGCGCCGCTCTTGGGCCGCCCCGCCCGGTGCAGTGAGGTCACGATTGGAGCCCTGTTGGCTCGTCCCGGAATTAACCCACAGGATGCCCAGTACCATCGCCGTGCCGGCAAAGATGAGGGCGGTATTGCGCTTGGAAGGCGTCATCCCCCCGATCGGCTCGATACCGCGCTCGTGCAGGATCTCGTCTTTCTCCGGCGTGAGATCGGCGCTCGGCAGAAGGCGCGAAACGGAGGATGGATCTTCGGCCATGGCTCATTCCTGCGGATGTGTGATGGTGCGCTCGACATGGGGCGACCCGGTGTTCGTCCCATGATCGACCCCATAGGGTTCTGGCGCCTGATTATAGATGCACAGCACCTCGCCGCCTCGCCGAAGGCGCAGCTGACGCGCCACCAAATGGACGACGACGAATTCGTCGCGGACGTCGAAGGGGACCAGCGTCTCAGATCCGTCCGGTCGCACCAGATATATCGCCGGCACCTCGCGGTTCGCGGGGAAACGCAACACCGTGAACTGCCCGTTATCGGAGACCTCCGACGGCTGAAGCTCGCTGGAGCCCTGCACCTTGTAGTTCATGTTGCGAGGCCCTTCGACGACCGCATGATCGAGAGCGCCGCGAACGGCGCGGCCCTCTAGGGCAGCGGCCTGCATGGCAATCTGCGCGGCCCTGAGACGCGCGGCGCGGTCGGCGTCGTCCCTGGGATATCGGAACCGCACCTGAAAATAGGCTTGGCCGTTGCGGCCCGTGATCGGACCGCTGCGAGCGGTCAACTCGAACGCATAGCTGCGCAATTCGCCTCCGCGCGACGTGGTGACGATGAGATTGGTCGGTCCGGCACGCTCACGCGGCTTGAGGAACAGGATGTGCCCGGCGACGGCGACCTCCCAAGATACGGTGTCGCCCAGCGCGACGTGCTGGATCGTCTCATCGTCGCTCAGGACAATCTGCGTTGCGGTCCGGAACGTGCCGACGATCCGATAGACCTCGGTCTCTTCATATTCGACGAACTTGACGCGCGGGTCGGACGGACCACCTCGCGGAACTTCGACCGCGTGCGCCGCCGTTACAGGCACCAGCGCGCAAATGATGGCGGCGGAGAGTGCCCTCATCGGATCACCTCCGGATCGGCACGATAGTTTTCGACCTGGAATCCCAGCGGGTTCCGGTAGCGATCGCCTTCCGCCATGGGCGCGTTGGCGTAGGCGAACGTGATCGTGGCGATCCAATCGCTGTTCTGAACGTCGGTCTCGGTCTGGACCGTCCGCGTGAACCGCACATTGGCGACGCGATCGTTGATGAAGGCGATGTTGCGCACGCGCGCTTGCACGACGGCATTCTTGCCCCAAACATTTTGGGGACTTGCGCCATTGTTGCTGCTGTAGAAGCGCGCCCAGCGCTGCTGTTCAGTCGGTTGCGAGAGGATCGTCACGAACCGAAAATTTTCTTCGGCCGCTGCCGGGATCCAGCTTTCGCGGGTTCTCACATACTGGGCGAGGAAGTATTTGGTGACCGCCTCATCGTAGCGCATCGGCCGCTGGGTGAGCGCGGTCTGGACATCCACCGCGCCGGTGGTCTGGTTGACGCGAATAACATAGGGCACGACAGTCTTGAGAGGTGTCAGAGCCGCAACTGCGAAGATCGAGGCCGCGGCCAGGAGTGAGGCGATGGCCGCGATGCTCCAAGCGATGCGGGTCGAGCGCAGCGCGTTCCGGATCCTGTCCTGATCCCAGCTTCGTGCGTCCCGGAAATAGCGCTGCAGCCCCGATGCCGGCACGGCCTCCGAGCGGTCATCAGCAGCTCGCATAATGCGATCCCCTTGGTGCGAACGAGACCTTGTCGTCCGAGGTAGACGGCGACGGCACGGCGGGCGGCGGGGGCGGATCGCCGTCTCGAGGATGGGACAGGGGCGGTATGGGCGGCGCAACTCTTGGTGCCGTGGTGGCAGGCACTGGCGAGCCAGGCAGGACGCTTCCGTAGATGTTCACGTCTCGCAGGCGATGACCATTGCAAACCGCGAGCTTCTTGGGTCCGGAAGCACAGCCCGCGACGCCGAGCACAGCTAAGCCACCGACTAGGCAAGCGACGCTGCGGCGGAAGCTCGAGGCGGAAATTCGCGGAAAAGGGAAAGTCATGATGATGCCTCACTACGCCGATTCGATGGTGCCGCCGCGACGAGCGGCGCGCTCCAAGTTGCGACTGTTGCGCATGACGCGACGCTGTCGGAAGGGAGATGCCATCGTCCCCCAAGCCGTTCCGGCGAAGGCACCCACGCCGGCAGCCGCGCCCCCGGCTATTCCCGTCGCGATGGCCGGAGCCTGGAAGAAGAAGATCGTCCCCAAAAATATGTACGCTGCAAACAGGACAGCACCGAAAGCCGTATCCACGACGCCTTCAGATGCTGCTGTTGCAGCCGCTCCGAGGTCTGTGATTAGGGTCGTGATGGCTATGATTACAGCAAGGAGAACGATATAGTTGAATACTTGGCCCAGCCAGCCGTGGAAAAAACGCCTCGTTGGCTCGAAAAGAGCTAGGGCGATGAAGATGGGGCCAAGCGCGATAATGATCGCCAACGCAACTTTGGCAAATATGGTGATAGCGAATCCAACCGCTGCCGAGAGCCCAACTAATGCCTTCAGCCCCAGGCTCAGCGCATAGAGGACCAGTTTATATGGGTTAATGTCGCTGTAGGTTGCGGCTTCAGTCTCTATCCGCGCAACTATAGCATCACTTTGAGTGTAATAGTCGTCGAATGCCTCTCCTACTGTGTCGATCGTCTTACCGGCGAGAGCTTGGGAGATCGCATCGGGCATTCCGTGGAAGAGCGGCGTCGTGATCCAATCGGAATAGGCGACCGTCGTCGCAGCAACATACAGCAGGCAGAGCTTCACCATCCGATAGAATAGCTCACCCCATGGTTCGCTGATGATGCCCCGCATCACCATGTAGCCGAACAGGGCGATGTAGATAACCAGCCCGACAGCGAGCGGACCACGGACAACCTCTACGACGTTTTGGAGACGCTCGTTGAGGAAAAGATCAAGCTTCCCATCAACGTTCGCGTAAAGTGAATTGAACATGTCCGTGGCCATGCGAGGCTCCAGGGCGCTGGATTATTTCGAAAGCGACCGCATCTTGTTGTCGAGGATCCGGAGGCTTTCAGCGTTGGAACACTCCTGTTCGTTGGGATGTGATCCGTCGGCACAGGCCTTGACGAGTCCTCTGAGCTCTTCCGGGTGAGAGGTTAGATAGTCCTTCCCGCGCGGTGCCCGCTCGCATCCTGCGAGCATTCCCGCTGCGGCAAACCCAAGCAGCAAAGCTCTCGCGGTCATTGCGACAAGCTTTCTAGCTTCGTCGCCAGTATCGCTTCGCTTTCGCGCTGTGATCGCAACTGGACGTCTGCTTCTTGCCGCATTCGCAGCGCCTGCAATTGCAAGGCGTCGTTCTGGATATGGGCATTCTCGACCCCTACCCTCGCCTGGATATCCATGACCTGCTTGGCGTCCGAAGCGGTATCCAGCGAGGTTCTCAGCTCTTCGAGGCCGGCGGTACGCTGGGCCGACACGCCATAGGCCGCCTCCGCGATCGCGGCGTCGCGCGCTGCGAGGTCGCCGTTCCGCAAGAGGTTATCGCGGGACGCGCGCTCATACGCCGACGCACCTGGCCGCAATTCCGGCAAAGCGATGCGGTTGGCGTCCCGGATACGGGTCGCGGAGCTCCCGAGCGAACCCAGGCTGGCATTGTCCGACGACATCAGCCGACTGATGTCACGGGCCTCCCGCGGCAGAAGATGGCGCATGGCATCGGTGGAAAGAGATGATGCGATGCCGTTGACGTCGGTGACCTGGTTGAAGCTGCCATAGAGCTGCTTCGCTTCTGCGATCTGCTCCTTCCCCTGATCGATCATCGACAGGGTGTTTTTCACCGTGGCCAGCGCCTGCAGATAACCGGAGCTGTCGTAGACGGGGATGCCTTGCGCAACTGCAGGCCCCGCCATTCCTAGGGCGATGGCGCCAAGTGCTGCGTATATGCCCTTACCCATAGCTCATCCTTTCCTGATCGATGCAGACCGACGCTGCTGGTGAAAAAGAGGCAGCCATTTCGCCGGGTCGTCGCCGACATCAGCGCGAATGGCATCGAGGAGCGTCACGGTTTCCGTGGTGCCCGAGAGCACCGCGAGCTCGTCGGAGAGGCCGCCCAGGTCCAGTTCCACCACGATCGAGTCATGACCCTGCTTGATGAGGAAGCGGCGAGACTCGGGGTTCAGGTCGTGACGGACGAGCTTGAATTCCGCCTGGGTCAGGCCCAGCCCGTCGATATAATCCGTTTCACGCCCATAGGGGTTGGGCAGCAGGATCTTGGTCGCGACCTGCTCCATGATACTGTGTGAGATATCCGAGCGCAGCGCATCGGCCGGGCTCTGCGTGCCGAAAACCAAGAAGGCGTTCTGCTTGCGGTAGGTCTTCAGGCCATCCTGGGCAAAGGCGCGGAAAGCGTCATCACCCAGCGCCTTCCAGAACTCATCGATGTCGATCACCAGTCGGCGGCCATCCAGAAGGCCGTCGATGCGATGGAACATGTACATCATGATCGGCGTGCGAACTTCCGGATTGTCGAGGAAGTCGGTCATGTCGAAGCCGAGGAACGGCGCATCGAGCGACAAAGCATCGATCTCGTTGTCGAACACCCAACCCAGCGATCCGCCCCGCGACCATTTCTCAAGTCGAGCGCCGATGCCTTCCGGGTCGCGCTGGCCGAGCAGCTGGCGCAGGGCCAGAATGGATCGGTTCTCCGGTGCGAGCCGCCCGAGCGACGCCAAGCCTTCGTCGATCATACGCTCCTGGGTGACGCCCAGCGGGCCGCCCGGCGGCGTCACCAGCTGCCGGATCAGACGACCGAGAAAGACGAGGTTGCGCGGTCCATATTCGAGCGCCCGCAGCGGCGCGAAGCCGGTTGGCTCCCCGTTCTTCAGCGTCAGATAGATCCCGCCAACAGACCGCACGTAGATCTCGGCGCCGCGATCCTTGTCGATGAAGATCTGCTGCGCGCCCGTCTTCTCGAGCTGCGCCATCAGGAAGTTCTGAACGACCGTTTTGCCCGCGCCCGAGGGACCGATAATGAGCGTGTGGCCGAGATCCCCGACATGGAAGTTGAAATAGTAGGGCGATTGCGCGGCCGTCTTCATCAGCGCGATCGCCGGACCCCAATGATTTCCGCTCGGCCGGCCCGCGGGATAGGTATGGAAGGGTGCCAATGCGGCGAAATTCCGCGATGTGATTGCCGCCGGCCGCGCCCGCCACGCGAAGTTACCGGGAAGCTGAGCCCAGAAGGCTGCTTCGAGCGCCGGACCTTCCCTCGCCGACACCAGACCAGCGTCCGCGAGCGCCGCCCGCGCGGCCGACAGATTATCGGCGAGCCGCCTCTGGCTCTCGGCAAACACCCCAAGCGAGAAGTGATGTTCGCCCAGCACGAACCGATTGCTTTGAAGATCGTCGGCGGCGTCTTCAAGGTCGAGCGCCTGGCTTGCTGCCGCGTCCTCGGTCGAGGCCATCTGGTTCTGTCGCCGGCGCAGCCTTTCGGCCGCGCGCGCCTTCCCCATGAAGGTGAAGGATTGCGACACGACGAACGCGAAATCCTGGCCGAGCAGAGCGTTCATCTGACCGGGACGGGTGAGCGCAGGATATTCCCGGATGCCGAAAATCCCCAGCCAGCGGCTCGCATCATGGGCGCGGATCTCGACCGTCTCGCGTCCGAAGATCACCCGCTCGCCGTAGAGTGCGGATCCAAGATGGCCTCGGACCAGCGGCACCTTGGCCTTGGCGCCCATCATGACTTGCTCGAGCACTTCGAGCGGCCTGGAGAATAGGAGGCCATTTTGCTCATAGAGGCCGAGCCGTGCGGGGCTGCACCGCCGGAGGAGCTTTTCGATATCGCGCGCCTTCTCCTCGAAGCGGGCCAGTTCGTCAGGGTCGATTTCTTCATCGGCCGCCCTGGCCTTGGCGATGCGCTTGAGGAGAAGCCCCGTCCGATCGGCCGAGCCGACCGCCGGCCGCATGATCAGCGTCAGATAGTGCTCGTTGACGAACATGCGCTTGGCAGTCACCCGCGCGCGATATTTTTCGTCCAGTTCGGCCGCGAAGTCCGAGCGGAATTGGCCTTCGGGATAGTCATCGACCGGGCGGCGAACGATGTGGGTCCAGAGCGCGAGCCGGTCGTCGGCAATGTTGCGCCAGGTGCCGTTGAGCTTCTCATGCCAGTCGTTGAGGTGGATCGGATCCGCGGTTTCGAAGGCGAGCCCCTCGAGGCGGAACATCATCATGAGGTCGCCGCTATCGAGCGCGATCACCTCCGACGTCACGTGGCGCGCATAGGGCAGATAGCGCCCAGGCTCGGCCTCTTGCCGCAATATGCGCCACGGCGTCTTGCGCGGCGGGAGCTGGGCAGCCGCGCTAGCCACGCGCAAAGCCCTTGCGTTTCAGCCCGGCGACCGGGAGCGGCGAATAGGAACTGCCGCCCCACCAGACGCGGTTCCGGTTGCGCGCCTTGGTCATGGTCCAGAGGCACAGCAGCCGGAAGGCGTTGGCATCATGCCGCACGATGAGCCGTGCAACAGCAAGACAGGCGCCTCCGATGGCGCCGGCATAGAGCGGGTTGCCGCTGACGATCAAAGTGAGACAGGCGGCAAGCGCGATCGGCAACGAGGCTTCGAGCGGCACGCCGAGCCACATCGTCGGGCGCGTGACCGCGAGAAACAACGTCTCCTCGCGCAGCCGCTCGTCCAGCGCGGCGCTCTCCTTCACGCGCCACCCGTGATGGTGTCGACGATCCACTGCGCGCTGAAGACGATGAAGATGCCAACAATGACCGTCACCAGAAGGCCGAGGCTGGCGCGCCCGGTGAAAAACATGAACCCGACGATCACGACCGCGATCACCGCGATGGTCTTGGCGAAGGTCCCGGTGAGCCAGGTCTTGATGTTCTCCGCCATGGACGTGATGCCGTCGGCACCTTGCGCGTGCGCAGGATCGCTCAGCAGTATCGAGACAAGCAGCGCCAATGCCATCACGCCGATGATGCGCAGCAGAAGTCGCGCCCATTGTGGCCGTCCGCCCAGGTGGGCGGTGATTGCTGTCATGGATGCTGTCCTTTCTGAGATGCGGCCCCGTCGCCGAACACCATGAGCGAGGCCTGGCTCGCCCTCGCCGCTGTATTCCACCCGGCTGCGGCCGGGGGCGAAACAGGGGTATCGGGTGGCGGAGCGAAGGCCGGAGCCGCTGGGGCAACGACCGAGTTTCTGGTTGCCGGCGCCGTACTCCGGATCAACGGAATGACGGCCGACGCGCTGGCATAGACCCTGGCGACATAGCCGTTGCGAAAGCCGCGCTGCCGGTCGCCGGTATTGTACAGCGACAGGGCGGTCGCGATCGCGTGATCGCGGCTCGGGGCAAGGCGCGCGACCGCCTGGTAGTTGGTCGCTAGGACACGCGCGGCGGCGGCTAGGTTGGAGCAGGGCTCGAATGCATTTTCCACCGAAAGCCCCAGCCAGCCGAGATTGGCGCTGTTGATCTGCCCCAGGCCGAGATCGATGTTGTAGCCTCGACCAATCAGGCTGCGCGCCGCAGCGATTGCCTGCGCCTTGGTCGCGGGCTTTGGCGCGCGCACGCCGGGACTATTGACCCCGATTGCGAGACTGTTGAACCGGCTCTCCGTGTGGACGATCGAAATGAGCGTCTCAGGCGCCACCGTCGGTGCGCAAGCTCCTGCAAGCGAAAGAAGGGTGGCGACATCGAGGATCATCGGCGGCCGCCGTCCAAACGCTCGATGCCGGCCAGCGAGAAGGTCTGGCTGCGGCCGTCGTTGAACGTGATGACCACCCGGCGGCGAGTTGTGGAATCGCGATCATAGACCTTCGTGCGGGCGACGCCGCCGCTACAGCCGGGAAAGGCGCCGCCGGTGGCCAAGCGTTGCCATAGCTGGGTCATCGGCGACACGCATTGCGCGTATTGGGTCGCGCCACCGGGATTGGAAAGACACAGGAGAACCTGGCAGCCCAGGTCATTCGCCGCTGCCGGTGCGCTTGGAAGGGCTGTGGCGAGGGCGAGCATCGCCATGCCGAATATTGCACGTTGCATCGGGTCTTCCCCCGCGAGAGACAGCTCCCGCGTCGGGAAATGCCGTCAGCTATCCGTTGGATTTCACCTCTCTTTTGTTCCGACCGCGCTCGATTTCGGCAATCCCCCTAGCCGGGGGGGGAGTTGATCGGTTTGCTGCCGCAGGAATTCGGACAGAGCGCCTTCCTGGTCGGGCCGGAGAGCATCGATTGCGGCGAGATGGTCTGGCGGATCGCCGCCGAGCAGGATGGACGGGCACTGCCCGTCATAATTGCCGAGATTGGGGCGGTGCTGCTGGTAGCCGACCAGCGCGGCAAGCTCGGGATCGAATGCGCTGGCCACCTCGGGCGGATAGGTCAGCCACTGGTTCTCATAGGGCTTCAGCCAGCCGAGGCAGTAGCTGACGATGATGCCTCGGCGCACCGCGTTTGAACGATTCGCGCCGGCGCCATGGAGGGTCGATCCCAGGAATATGATCGCCGATCCCGGATCCGCTTCGATGGCGACCGGCTCCGCGCCGTCGTCGCCCTGCCCGCCATTGTGGCTCCCCGGCCAGACCAGCGTCGCCCCATTTTCGGCCTTGAACGGCGAAATCGGCCACATGACGTTGACGAGATATTCGAGCTCGCCGGTCGGACCGCGCCACATGTCCTGATCCCGGTGCGGAAATTGCGCTGGCGCCCCCGGGTGCAGCTCGAGCGCTTGCGTGAGGTTGAGCTGGACCGTGTCGCACCAGGGCTCGAGGATAGCGTGGACGAGGCGCATGACGGCAGGGTTTTGGACAAGACTTTCAACCGTCGGCGCGCGCTTCAGCAGGCCACCGAAGCGTTTTGTCCGAGGGCCGTAGAATCCGCCCTGGCAGAAAGGCGTGGCGGCAAAACGCGGATGGAGGGATCGATTGATCTCCTCGATGCGTGACCGAGACTCGACATCCCGCAGGATGCAGAAGCCGTGCTGCCGCAGATTTTCGTCGGCTTTGGTCGCGGCGGAGACGCCGCGCGGTGCGATCGTGGCCATGATCGCCCTCCTCATGCTGCGGCGGGAAGATCGGCAAGGCCGACAGGGCGGAAAATGCCGCTCGCGCGCAGCTGCTCGCGCGTTCGGTCGTCCACATCGATTTGCAAGGCGACGAGACTTCGCCCTTGCTCGGACGTGGGAAGACCCAATGGTCGGCAAGTCCAGCCGAAACCCAGGATCTGCTGGAACCACGGCCACTCGGCGACCCCGGTGAAGCTGTGGATCTGGTTGGCGAGGGCATATTCGACGAGCGCGGTGACCAGCTGATTGCGCAGCTCGAGACGCTCCCGGGCGCGCAATTTTCGCGCAAGGCAAAAGCGGGTGATTTCCAGGATAGCACTGCCGCGCGGCGGCGCTTCCTCGCAAAGATCCGGGAAGATCGTGCCGAGAATATGCTCGTGCGTGGTCGGCAGAAGCCGTGCGGATGCCCGGTGTTCCCCGTCGTCCCCGGTAACAACGATGTAGACGGCGCGATCATTGTCGAACTGATCGATCTCGTAGCGACCGGCGATGACCGGAACGTCCCAGCGAAGAAGATCGACGAAGACCCGCTTGCGCTCCTCGAACATGGAGCGAAACAGGCGGTGTTCCATGGCTTGCGAAAAGCCGGTCCCGATGTGCATGACAGCCTCCTTTTGGTGAGGCCTGTCAGTCGATCAGAGGCGGCTTTCTTGCGTTATCCCCAGTTCTGGGGAGATCATCGGCCGAACACATCGGCAAAGCTGATTTGCCCGTCGAACAAGGCGCGAATGGCGAGGAGGGTGCGCTTGGTGACGCCATAGCGGTCGCGCGCATCCTTCACATGCTGGATCACCGTTTCCTGGCCGATGCCGAGGATCTGGCTGATCTCCCAATCGGTCTTGCCCCGCGCGACCAGCGCCACGCATTCGGCCTGCCTTTCGGTCAGGCTCGGCCATTCGGATTGCGGCGCGTGGATCCGGGAAATCTTGCGTGCCGCTTCGAACGCGAAGCTGCCGACGAGCTGCACGAACGGCAGCTGCCGATGGTCGAGCATCTCGCCCGCCGCCATCGCGAAGGAACAGGATCCATTGAGCTCGCCAGGAATATGGGCCGGAACGGTGAAGCCGTCGCCCAGCCCGGCCTCGTAGGCTTCTGCCAGGATCGAGCGATCGGCGGCCGTCAGAGAGATGATCGACTGAACCGCCGACCAGGCAAAGCCCACATTGGTGCGATGGCTGGCGCGGTGGATCGGGTCGCTCGCATAGAGGCGTCTCGCCTGGAAGCGCTCCACCCAGTCTTGCGGATAGTCGACGATGTGGACCGAGCGAACCGCAGGCTTCAGGTCGACATGATGGACCAGGGCATAGTGCCGAAAGCCCATGGCCTTCGTGATTTCGGCCATCAGGTCAGACAAGGCCGTAGCGTCCTTGATCGCGCCAGCGACAGCGCAGAAATCCTGAACTTGCCCAAGCCCGATCATCATATGGCCGGCGAGATCAGAGCAGCGCTTCCATGTTGAGATGACCATCGCGAACCGCGCGCAGCACCAGCTGCGTGCGTCGTCGCACGCCATAACGCCTGCGGGCCGATTCAACATATTCGTGCACGGTGTCGCGGCTGAGGCCGAGGATCTGGCCGATCTCCCAGTCGCTTTTGCCTTGCGCGACGAGCGCGATGCATTCGACCTGGCGAGGGCTGAGAGGGACGCAGGCCAATGGCCCTGCCCTTTCGCCAAGCAGCTCGCGCGCCCGATCATAAGCGACCGAGCCGAGCAGACGGGCGGTCAGAACCTCTTCTGCACTCAGCGGCTCGTCGCGTGATCGGGCCGCAGTGAAGATCGCCTCGGGCTCGCCCGGAGTCCGGATCGGCAAACTGTAGCCCGATGCAAGGTCATGATCCCGGGCGCGGTCAAGGATGCCTCGCTGGCGCGGCGTGAGCTCCAGCATGTCGCCGACACGGTCCCAGGCCAGTCCAGAGGGCGTACGTGCGCAGGCCGCATGAATGGGATCTTCGATATAGTGGCGTTCTTCTAGAACTTCCTCGAGCCAGGCCGACGGATAGGTTGTGAGGAACAGGCTTTGCTCGTCGCCGCGCCGAAGGTCGATATTGTGAAGCAGCGTGAACCAGCGGAAGCCAAGATCGCGCACGGCGGCATCGATCGTGCCATGCAGATCGCCAAGGGTTTCAGCACGCTGACAGTCTGTCGCAAAGCGCGTGAGATCATCAAGGCGGCCGCAGTCTTTTATCCTGTTCGCCATAGGCGACGGAAGCTCGTTCGCGAGGAGACGGCTCGTCCACACCTAAGCGGCGAGCGCCATGATTATCAGGATGAGTTGAGAACGATTCGCAACAATCTACGATTAGAATGGATCGCCTATGACACTTTATCCGCCGGCAAAGTGTCATAGCTGACAACCCGTCTGTGGCCGCCGATTTGGGATTCACATTGATCCTGCTTTGTGCTTGATTCCATCATGTTATGTTTCATGCAGGCAAGCCTCTTGAACCCTCCATTGGCTGTGATGTCGCGGCCGTGCTCGAGACGCTGGCGACCGTATCGAGCCGGCCCCGTTATGCCTTCATGCTGCTCAACCTGATCGCCCAGGTGGCGGGGCCAGATGGAAGCGCCGGTCCCTGGGTCAGGCGGAACGATGGGCTCGTTTCCCTGCGCGATTGGCTATGCGACGCATTGACCCCGATGGCCCAGCGTGGTCCGCGCAGCATTACGCTGGCCGAGCGGGTCGAGAGCGACCTCGCTAGAAACGGACTGCTCCCCGGCGATCCGGAGAAAAGGCGCGGCGTGATCGCGGAGGAAATGCGGGCACGCATTCGCACAGCCGGCAAGAGTAATCTCAGTCGCGCCGTTTCCGAACTGGTGAATGCAGGCCTGCTCCGCCGACATTATCAGGGCTATCGCGTCGACCATCGGAACCGTGGCGGCCAGCGCCACGCCGTCTATACCTTGATCGGCGATGCTCTGCGTCTAGTGCCGGGCATCAGCTCCACACCGAATCTGCCCGTGCAAGGCGAACTTGCCCTCCCAAGATGATTGCGCAGTCGAACCGGGGTTGCTGCAGTAGTGTGCTGTGAGGTCGGGTAACGATGTCCGAATAATAAGGCCAGTCAGAACGTCAGCATTGACCTTGCCGGCAATTACATCAGCCATTCCCGTCAAAGGATCGCCATGGCCTTCTTCGACGCGAATGGATTGTCAGATTCGGAATGAAGCCGGGCACGCGAGCCATATAATCGCGGTAAACCTCGCCGAAGTTGGCTAGCGCCTCCTTTTCCTCATGCCGAGCCAGCCGAATATACATCACGACGAGCACCGGAAACATAGCAAGGGTCAAAAGGGTCGGCCATTGTAGCAAAAAGCCGAGCATGACGAGAATGAAGCCGACATATTGCGGGTGCCGGATCCGGGCATAAATCCCAGTAAGGGCCAATTGGTGTTTGCGCTGACTCAAGTGAAGGGCCGTCCATGCAACCGAGATCAGCCAGTAACCCACGCCGATCAGCACAAAGCTGGCGATGTGGAATGGACCGTAATGGGGATTAACTCGCCAGCCGAACATCATCTCCAGGAGATGTCCAGCATCGTGGCTCCACCAGTCGACAGCGGGGAAATGCGACTGGAGCCACCCCGACAGCAGGAAGATCGTGAGCGGGAAGCCATACATTTCGGCGAAGAGCGCGACGATGAACGCACTGAACGCGCCGAAGCTGCGCCAGTCGCGCCGCGTTGCCGGCTTGAAGAAGCTGAACGCAAAGAGGATGAAAACGGCGGCATTGACCAGCGCGAGCCCCCACAGACCATAGCCATAGTCGGCGTGCGTCATCGCGACTCTCCTTCGATGCGGCCGTTGGGATTGGCCGGCAAGCCGGCGGGTGCCTGGCCGGGCTCATGGCCATGCTGATGCCCACCTTGGCCGTGGTGCATGAACAGGTGCATGAGCGGGCAGGCGAGCAGGATGAGATAGGGCAGCACACCCAGGAAGTGCGCGGTATGCTCGGTAATGAGGAAGAAGCTGGCGACGAGCAGGAAGCCGATCAGAACGATCTTGCCGCGCTTGCGCATGCGATGGTCATGTTCGCCCATATGCCGTCCTCTTCTGGTCAACCTCCAGCCTGCATAGGCTCGAGTCCAAGGAGCAAGGTATAAGTAGAGAGCGAAGTCCGAAGGGCATCGCGCAAGCATGGGTAAGGTGATCGATCGGATCGGCCACCGGTGTTCGCGCGACGCAACTGTCGGGAGCAGCAGTCGTGCTGCGGCTTTTGCGTATAGGCGTGCGGCGTCCGCGAATCAAAGCTGCGCTCACGAACATAATCGTGAGAGGCAGGCCCGCGTCCATGCACAAGAGAAAGAAACGGCACCATTCCCGCAACCAGTCCGGCGTGACCGTCCTCGAGCGCGAAGCAAGGATCGATCTGGCTAAGCGCCCGGCCGATGGTCTCGGCGTCGCCTTTCTCGGCGCATCGGGAACGGTCACAGGGTCGCGTTATCTGGTGGACGATGGTGAAACTCAGATCGTTGTCGATTCCGGCCTGTTTCAAGGACCCAGGGATCTGCGCCGCCTTAATTGGTCGCCAATTCCACCCGAAGTCGCCGATGTCGGCCAAGTCCTGCTGACCCACGCTCATCTCGATCACTCGGGCGCGCTACCGCGCATGGCGCGCCTGGGCTGGGACGGTACCGTCCTTGCCACCCGGGCGACCGCGGCCCTGTGCGAGCTCCTTCTTCCCGACAGCGGTCATCTGCAGGAAAAGGATGCGGAGTTCGCCAACCGGCACGGCTTCTCCAGGCACCAGCCGGCGCTGCCGCTCTACACCCAGGCTGACGCGCGTCTGGCATTGCAGCTCTTCCGGCCGATCGAGTTCGGAGCGTGGCATGCAGTCACGGACGGCATCAGGGTGCGCTATCATCGCGCCGGCCACATCCTCGGCGCGGCGTCGATCGAGATCGACTGGAAGGGGCGGACAATCCTCTTCTCAGGCGACATCGGCCGTTACGGCGATTCGGTGATGAAAGATCCCGAGCCGCCCGCGCGCGCCGACTATGTCCTGGTGGAATCGACCTATGGCGATCGGCGCCACGAGCAGGTCGATCCGACAAAGACGCTTGGAGATCATGTCGAACGATGCGTCGAGAGAGGAGGGACGGTGGTGATCCCGGCCTTCGCCGTGGGACGGGTCCAGTCGCTTCTCTATCATTTCTCGCGTCTGCGCGCGCAGGGACGCCTCCGCGACATCCCGATCTTCCTCGACAGCCCGATGGCGATCAACGCGAGCGGGCTGATGTGCGATTTCATGGACGAGCATCGCCTGGCCCGCGCCGAGTGCGAAGCGGCGTGCAGCGTCGCGCACTATGTGCGCGAAGTGGAGGAATCCAAGGAACTCACCGCCAACCCCGCCCCAAAGGTCATCATCTCGGCCAGCGGAATGGCAACGGGCGGCCGCGTGCTCCACCATCTCAAGCGCTTCGCGCCGGATGGGAAGAACCTCATCCTCTTCTCGGGCTTCCAGGCGGCGGGCACCCGCGGCGCCGCCATGATCGGCGGCGCCCGGACGATCAAGATCCACGGCGAGTATATCCCGGTCGAAGCCGAGGTCGCCAACCTGACGATGCTCTCGGCGCATGCCGACAGCGACGAGCTCATGCGCTGGCTCGGCTCGCTGCACGAGGCCCCGCGCCACGTCTATGTCACCCATGGCGAGCCGACCGGCGCCCACGTCCTGGCGAAGCGTGTCTCGGAGGATCTGGGCTGGGCATGCAGCGTACCGGCGCTGGGTAGCTGGGGCATGCTCGCGTGAAGCCCGGGATCATCGAGGACGCCGAAGTAGAGCCTGTCGCGACGACGCTGCGGGCACACCGCCTCGGCCTGTCGGCTGCCGGAGGTGATCTGATCGCGGTCATGCGCCAAGACTGTCCCGTCTGCCGCTCGGAAGGTCTCGCGTCGCGCGCGCAGGTCGCGCTGCACGCCGGCGGGCGGGAAATCGTAGTCTCGCTGCTGCACAGTTCCGCGGAGGCTCCAGCGCCCGGCGAGATCGGCCTGTCCGAATCCGCATGGCGGCGGCTCGGCGTCAGCGAGGGCGATCCGGTCGAGATCGCGCACGCCCAGCCTCTCGCCTCGCTCGCCGAAGTGCGTCGGCGCATCTATGGCAATCGTCTCAGTGAAGGGGCTTTTTCAGCGATCATGACCGACATCGCCGAGCGACGCTATAGCGATGTCCATCTCTCGGCGTTCATCACGGCATGCTCAGCGGTCCCGCTCGATACGGACGAAACGATCAGCCTGACCAGGGCGATGGTCGATGTCGGCGAGCGATTGCAGTGGTCCGGAGCGGTCATCGTCGACAAGCATAGCGTCGGTGGATTGCCGGGCAATCGCACCACGCCGATCATCGTCTCGATCATGGCCGCGGAGGGCCTGATCATGCCCAAGACATCGTCGCGGGCGATCACCTCGCCGGCCGGCACGGCGGACACGATGGAGGTGCTTGCACCTGTCGACCTCGACGTTTCCGCCATCCGCAAGGTGGTCGAGCGCGAAGGCGGCTGCATCGCCTGGGGCGGCGCCGTCAATCTCAGCCCGGCCGACGATGTGATCATCGGCGTTGAACGAGTGCTCGATATCGATGCCGTAGGGCAGATGGTCGCCTCGGTGCTGTCCAAGAAAATCGCGGCCGGTGCGACCCATCTGGTCATCGATATCCCGGTCGGGCCGACCGCCAAGGTACGCGGAACCGATGCCGCCGATACGCTCGAGCGCGCGCTGAGCTCGGTCGCCCAAGCCTTCGGGCTTCGCACGCGCGTGATGCGCGGCCCCGGCGCGGAGCCGATCGGACGGGGCATCGGCCCGGCGCTCGAGGCGCAGGATATCCTTGCCGTACTCCAGGGGCAGCCGGGCGCCGAGGATCTCGCCCACCGGGCCTGCGAGCTGGCGGGAGGACTGCTTGAGCTCGCTGACGCGGCCCCGGCCGGCGAAGGCTATGCGCGTGCGCGGGCGTGTCTCGAAAGCGGCGGGGCCTGGGCCAAGTTCCAACGTATCTGCGAAGCGCAGGGCGGCATGCGGGCTCCACCGGTCGCCCGGTTTCAGCAGGATATGATCGCTCCCTATAGCGGCCGCCTGGTGAGTATCGACAATCGCAAGCTCGCGACGGTCGCGAAGCTCGCCGGCGCGCCGGTGGCCAAGGCCGCTGGCGTCGCACTGCAGTGTCGGCTGAACCAGATGGTGGATGCCGGGGCTCCCTTGTGTAGCATTCATGCCGAGAGCCCGGGCGAGCTCGACTATGCGGCGGCCTATGCCGTGAGCGACGGGCCGATCTTCGGGATTGAAGCGCTATGAACCGTCCCGTCCTGTTCGCGCTGCCTGGCAGCGAGGCCCTGGCACAGCCGCTATCCGCCGCGCTCGATGCAGAGGTCGGCACGATCGAGCATCGTCAGTTTCCTGACGGGGAAACCTATCTCAGGGTCGGAAACGACGTCAGCGACCGCGAGGTCATCCTGCTGTCCAGTCTCGATCATCCGGACGCCAAGCTGTTGCCGCTGCTGTTCGCAGCCGACACCGCGCGCGATCTTGGCGCTCGCAGGATCGGGCTCGTCGCCCCTTACCTCGCTTACATGCGCCAGGACATACGCTTCCATGCCGGCGAGGCGGTGACGTCGCGAACCTTTGCTGCGATCCTGTCTCGCCATCTCGACTGGCTGGTGACGGTCGATCCGCATCTCCATCGCTACCATGAATTGTCGGAAATCTACCGCATCCCAACCCAGGTTGTTCATGCCGCGCCGTTTTTGGCCTCGTGGATCAAGCGCAATGTCGCTCGCCCGCTGATCATCGGTCCGGACCTGGAAAGCGAACAGTGGGTCTCGCAGGTGGCGGCCGATGCCGATGCTCCGTTTCTCGTGTGCGAGAAAATCCGATCCGGCGACCGTCACGTCACCATCTCGATTCCGAATGCCCCAGCGTTTCTCGATCGCCAGCCGGTGCTGGTCGACGATATCGCCTCATCCGGTCGGACCCTCACCGAGGCGGCGCGCCAACTGGTCGGCATGGGGTTCGCGCGACCGGATTGCGTGGTCGTGCATCCGCTTTTTGCCGGCGATGCAGCGCAGGTTCTGGGTGGGCTTGTCGAAAGGATCGTCAGCACGAACGCGGTTGCACATGCGTCGAATGATATAGACGTCATGCCAGCGATCGCGGAGGCCGTTCGCCACCGGATTGAATGGCGTGCTGCGCGTCAGTTCTAAGACGGAAATGAACGCCCGGCAAACGCTGTGCGCGTCCTCATCCATTGACCCTAAACGAGTCCGAACCAATCTCCTGAGATCTCCCTTTCGGAGAAAATCGCGGCAGGGAAGGAGGATATGTCGTGTCGCACACACGCTCGTTCATCGATCCCCTCGACGTTGCTGGGCACCTGAAGCTTGAGCCCGAAGTAAAGCGCGCCACCCTGCTATCCTGGGCGTCCGATCGCGCAGCCGTCAAGGGCCAACCCGCCCCCCTCGCCCGCCGGGCGCCAGTAACCCGCTGCCGGTCGACGATGTGATGGAAGCGTAGCGATGGCTCGATCGCGCCGAGGGCGGCGCGGGCAACTCGCATGCATCGTCCGGAGCAGAGACCCGGCAATGAGCCGCAGCGACCGCGGCATTGGTGTGAGCGGAGTAGCCGAACCCTCACAGTTTCGCTGTCCTTCGCCGTTTTGCCTCGCCAAATTTTTACTCTTGACCTGGGACCATAGTCCAACGTGCAGAGAAGTATCCCTTGAAGCGCTGCCCTCGCGGCACTGCGTATTGATCGATCTCGGGGGCTATGGGGAACAAGCGCGTCGTGCATATCGTCGATGACGAAGAGACAATACGAAAAGCACTAAGTTTCACGTTGCGGACCGCAGGGTTTGCCGTAGAAGCCTACGCTTCGGGGCCGGAGTTTCTGTTGAGCGCAGAGGACGCCGAGAAAGGCTGCGTGGTTCTCGACATGCACATGCCCGACATGGACGGCCTGCAGGTTCAGGCGGAGCTGACGCGACGCGGTATCGACATGCCCGTCGTGGTGCTGACGGGCAATGGCGATCCTACGCTCGCCGTACAGGCGATGAAGGCGGGCGCTGCCGACTTTCTCGCCAAACCGGTCGAGAAGGCCGCATTGCTCGGCGCGATCGACCGCGGCTTCAGCTGGCTTGAGAGTATAGCCCGTCGTGCCTCCGAACAGGCCGACGCTCTTTCGAAAGCCGCGAGACTGACGCAGCGCGAACGGGCCGTTCTGAGAGGAATTTCGCGAGGCTATCCAAATAGCCTTATCGCAGATGAACTCGGCGTCACGTCGCGCACGGTCGAGCTGCATCGGGCCAGTCTGATGATCAAACTCAACGCGCAAAGCCTGCCCGACCTGTTGCGGATCGCTTTCGCCGTCGACCTGCACGAATCGACCGAAAACGGGCACCCCTAAAATTCTCGGCCGTGCGATGCCGGATGCTATGCGGATCGGGCCGCGGCCAGTTCGGCGATGATCGGACAATCCGGCCGCTCGTCGCCTTGGCAGCGCTCGGCCAGGTCGATTAGCGTGTCGCGCAGCGCCGTCAACGCCTCGGCTTTGCGCTGAAACTCATCGGCGCGGGCAAGGGCAAGCCGCTTCACCTCCGCGCTGGCACGGCCGGTATCGGCCCAAAGGCCGAGCAAGGTGCGGATCTCCTCGATCGGGAAACCGAGATCACGCGCATTGGCGATGAACCGCAGGCGATGGAGATCGCGCTCGCCATAGTCGCGATAGCCCGCACCCCGGCGCGGCGGCGCCGGGATGAGGCCGATCTTCTCATAATGGCGGATCATCCGCTCCGAGACGCCGCTCTGCCGCGACGTCTCGCCGATGTTCACAGCGCTTTCCGGTTGAGGCGCAGCGCGTTGGTCACCACGCTGACCGAGGAGAGCGCCATGGCGGCGGCGGCGATGATCGGCGAGAGCAGGATGCCGAACAGCGGATAGAGTGCGCCCGCCGCGACCGGCACGCCCGCGACATTGTAGATGAAGGCGAATACGAGGTTCTGGCGGATGTTCGACATGGTCGCCTGGCTGAGCCGCCGCGCCCGCACGATGCCCATCAGATCACCCTTGAGCAGGGTCACCCCCGCGCTCTCGATGGCGACGTCGGTGCCCGAGCCCATGGCGATGCCGACATCGGCGGCGGCTAGCGCGGGGGCGTCGTTGACACCATCGCCGGCCATGGCGACCACCCGTCCCTCGCGCTTGAACTTGGCGACCACGGCGCTCTTCTGATCGGGCAGCACCTCGGCCTCGACCTCGTCGATGCCCAGGCGCCGGGCGACCGCTTCCGCCGTGGTGCGGTTGTCGCCGGTCAGCATGACCACGCGAATGCCCTCCGCCTTGAGCGCGGCGAGCGCTTCGGGCGTCGTGGCCTTCACCGGGTCGGCGATCGCGAAGGCGCCGCCGACCGTGCCGTCGACGCCGATGAAGATCGCGGTGGCGCCATCCCGGCGCAGTGCATCGGCCTGGCTGGCGAGCGCCTCGGTCGCAACCCCTTCGTCGGCAAGGAACCGGGCATTGCCGAGGACGATGCGCCGCCCTTCGACCGTGCCGAGTGCGCCGCGCCCGGTCGGCGAGTCGAAGTCGATGACGTCGCTCGTGGCGATGCCGCGATCCTTCGCGGCCTCGACGATTGCCAGCGCGAGCGGATGCTCGGAGGCCCGCTCGACCGAGGCGGCAAGCCGCAGCAGTTCGGCTTCGTCGAAGCCGGGCGCCGGCACGATCTGGGTGACGGCAGGCCGGCCTTCGGTTAGCGTGCCTGTCTTGTCGACGACGAGCGTGTCGACCTTTTCCATATGCTCGAGCGCTTCGGCGTTCTTGATAAGGACGCCGAGCCCGGCGCCGCGGCCGACGCCGACCATGATCGACATCGGCGTTGCGAGACCCAACGCGCAAGGACAAGCGATGATCAGCACGGCGACCGCCGCCACCAGCCCGTAGGCGAAGCGCGGCTCTGGGCCCCAGATACCCCAGGCGATGAACGCGACCACCGCAACCGCGATGACCACCGGCACGAACCAGCCCGACACCTGATCGGCCATGCGCTGGATCGGCGCGCGCGAGCGCTGCGCCTCGGCGACCATCTGGACGATCCGCGCGAGCATGGTGTCGCGTCCGACCTTGTCGGCGACGATCACCAGCGCTCCGGTCTGGTTGAGCGTGCCGCCGATCACCGTGTCGGCCTTGGCCTTGGTGACGGGCATGGACTCACCGGTGACCATCGACTCGTCGAGCGAGGAGCGGCCGTCCTCGACCACGCCGTCGACCGGCACCTTCTCGCCGGGCCGCACGCGCAGGCGGTCGCCGACCGCGACCAGATCGAGGCTGATTTCCTCTTCGTTGCCATCGGAACCGATGCGGCGCGCGGTCTTTGGCGCGAGATTTAGCAGCGCCTTGATCGCGCCTGAGGTCCGCTCGCGCGCGCGCAGTTCGAGCACCTGGCCGAGCAGCACGAGGACAGTGATCACCGCCGCCGCCTCGAAATAGACCGCGACCATGCCGTCTTCACCGCGGAAGGCCGGCGGGAACACCTGAGGCGCGAGCGTCGCGACGACGCTGTAGATCCACGCGACTCCGGTGCCCATCGCGATCAGGGTGAACATGTTGAGGTTGCGGGTCTTGAGCGAAGCCCAGCCACGCTCGAAGAAGGGCCAGCCCGCCCAGAGCACGACGGGTGTCGCCAACACGAACTGGATCCATACCGAGATCGACATCGGCACGAGGCGATGGATCACGGGAAAGAGATGCGCGCCCATTTCGAGGATCAGCACCGGGAGAGCCAGCACCAGGCCGACCCAGAAGCGGCGCGTGAAATCGACCAGTTCGTGGCTGGGACCGCTGTCGGCGGTCACGGTCGCGGGTTCGAGCGCCATGCCGCAAATCGGACAGGACCCGGGATGGTCCTGCCGAATCTCGGGATGCATAGGGCAGGTCCAGATCGTGCCTTCTGGCACCGCGACTGGCGGTGCCGGCGGGCCGAGATAGCGCTCGGGATCGGCGATGAATTTTGCCCGGCAGCCCGCGCTGCAGAAATGATAGCTTTCACCGCCATGCTCGGCATGGTGCGCAGTGATCGCAGGATCGACGGTCATGCCGCAGACCGGGTCCTTGACGCCAGCCGCTGGTTTCGCAGCGCCGTGGCTGCCGCAGCAACCGCCGCCATGCGCCGCTCCATGTGTCTCGTTCATCGCCTTGCTCCTTTCGACGCCTGACAATCTAAGGTCTGACACCGTGTCAGGGTCAATACGTAATCACCTAAGGATTGCCCAAAGCGTCAAAATCTCCTGGCCCTGGGAAATCAGCCGAGATCGTTTGCGACGGCTCGGCTCAGAATCGATGCCGGACGGCTCGCGGTGAACAGTTGGATCGCCCCGGTGATCGTCGAGATCTTGAACGGTTCGGCAATATGCTCGAAACCTGCCAGCGCGATCAATCTCGGGAGAACGCCTTCGGCGTTGGGTTGGGTATCGCTGACGCCGTCGAGACGCTGAACGGTTAGCCGAAAGGCCAAGCGCATGAATCCGCGCTGGCGACCATAATCGGCAATGACTAGGCGACCACCGGGGCGAAGGATCGCGTACATGGCGCGAAGGGTGGCCGCCTTCATGTCCAGCGGCATCTGATGAAGTACAAGGCTCGATACGACGGCATCTGCACTCTGTTCGGGCAGATCCGTCGCGAAGCCTTGGCGCCAGTCGACATCGGCAACCATCGCTGCGGCCTTGCGTCGGGCGATGTCGAGCGCCTCCGCATCGGGATCGAGACCAATCACGCGCGCGCTGGGTTCGTCGCGCTTGAGCAGCAAGGCGAAGCTGCCCGTACCACAGCCTATATCAACGATCGTCTCGCCGCCTCTCGGCGCGAGCGCGGCGAGCATCGCCTCGCGCCACCGCCGTTCCCGCGTCCAAAGCCGGATCGCGCGGTCATAATCCTGAGTGGACCCGTTTCCGAGCGGCGGTGTGTACGGCTGCATGGCAGTGGCTCCGACCTCCTTCCGCCCCTCAAGCGCGACTACATGGACATGGGCGGGGACAAGGTACCCAGCCAGGCGACAAGCGCGAGAATGATGATCGCAAGACCGCCTTCCACCACAAGGCTGCCGCGCAATAGCGTCATCGCCCGTGGTGCGTCCTCCTGCTCGATGGCGAGACTAAGCGAGGGGGTCAGGCGATAGCGGTTGAGTGCGGCCAAGCCCAACATGCCGGCGAACAGCACAAGTTTGGCGGTGAGCAGCAGCCCCCAGCTCGATTGCCACAGCCCCGCGATATGCTCGGAACCCACCAGAAAGAGAGTGTTGACGGTCCCGGTGACGACAAGCAATCCGACAATCACCGTCCCAACCATCGAAAAGCCGCGAAGCGCTTGCTCGGTCAGCAACACCCGCGCCAAGCCATCAGTGTCAACGTTGGGAATGACGAGCGCAAGGAAAGCGGCGATCGCGCCGACCCACGCGCCGGCCGCAAGAAGGTGTACGAGATCGGACGCCAGCTGCTGCCAGCCGGCACTGCCCTCTCCGGCCGCGCCATGGCCCGACCAGGCCAGTGTCCCGAGCGCGATAGCGCCTGCGAGTGTCGAGGTCATGACGCAGACGCGCGGCTTTCGGCCATAGAGCGCCGCGCACGGCAATAGGATGACCAGCGCCGCCAGACGCACCTTGAGCGCGGTGCCCAGCGCGGTGTCGTTGAGCAGATCACTCACCAACTGAAGATCCGGCCGGGTTAGCGGAAGGCCGGTCATAGCCGAGGCCTGGACAAGAAATCCCAGCACCGACAGCAACAGTCCCAGCAGTACGAGAAGGACGATCATCGGCCCCAAAGGCAGATACGACCGGACCGTCCGGCCGCCGCCGCCGAGCGCATAGAGCGCGAACAGCGGCAGCCCGAACAGCAGGCCGAGATCAACGTAAAGCGCCCAGCGGATCGCGATGACCCCGATCTCGCTCATCGCCTTACTTCACTGTGAAGGCAAGGTTGCCCTGGATCCGATGCGTGTCGGTCGACACGACGTGCCAGGCAACCTGATAGGTGCCGGCCGACAGCGGGCGCGCCAAGGTCAGCACGAGCGTCTTGTTGTCGCCCTCGACAGAGGTCTTGAAGCCGGTCACCGCCATGCGATGGTTGGGCATGCCGGGCATACCGGTCATCACGATCTCGGCACCCGACAGCCTGGGCATCAGACCTTCGCTGAACGTAAGCGTAATGCGCGAGGGCGCCGAGACGCTGGCATTGGCGGCCGGAGCCGAGGATACAAGCTTGGGATGGGCATAGGCCGGAGCCGAAACACTCAGGCCTACGATGGCGATAGCTGCGAGAGGCGAAAAGAAACGCATTGGAACATTCTCCTGTGGATCCCATGAGACAATACGCAGCCCGAGCCCCCACCCCTCGCAATTACATTTTTTATCTACAGCAAGGGTTCCTGGACCAGGATGCGTATTGAAGAATGAAGACGGAGAAGCATCATGGATGAACTTGACCACCTGCTCTCGCGGTTGCGCGATGCGCCTCTCGATCCCAGGCTCGGCGGTCTGGAAAGCCGGGTCATGGCGGAAATAGCGCGCATCCAGGCCATACCGCGCCTTGGCGCAACGACATTCGGCATCGCGGCCGCAACCGCGCTGTTCATCGGAATTGCCGGCTCGGCGGTTCCGACGCAGTCTGCCGATCCGAACCCGATATCGCCCTTCGATGCCCGGCTCGCGCTTGCGCCCTCGACGCTACTGAGCTCGCAATGATGCGCGACCGCCGCCGGCTCCTGCTCCTCGTCCTGTTGACCTTCGCCGCGGCGATCGCTGGCGTTGTCATCGGCCGCGTCTATGTGGTTCCAGTGCGCCCGGTCGAAAATGAGCTGCACGAGCTGCTCCATCGCGATCTGAAGCTGGATTCCGCGCAACACAGCCGGCTCGAGACAATCGAGAAGAACTACGCCATACGGCGTCAAGCGCTGGAGGCCGAACTGCGCGCCGACAATGCGCGCCTCGCGGAGGCGATCGAAGCGGAGCATGGCTATGGCCCGCAAGTCGCAGCGGCGGTGGATCGCTCGCACCAGGCCATGGGCGCCCTGCAGAAGGAAACGCTCGAGCACATCTTCGCAATGCGGGCCGTGCTGCGTCCCGATCAGACCGAGAAGTTCGACGACGCCGTCGTGAAAGCGCTGACGGCCAAGTCCAAATGACCGCGAGCCTCCCCGACTGCTCGGACGGGGAGCTTGCGGCTTTGGCGCTTGGCGGGCGGCAAGCGGCTTATGGCGAACTGGTCCGGCGGCATCAAGGTTGGGTTCACCGGCTCGTGCGCAGCCATGTCGGATCTATGGATGAGGCCTTAGATGTCACCCAGGCGAGCTTCGTCGCGGCCTTTGCCGCACTCAACCGCTATGACGTAACCCGACCCTTCCAGGTCTGGATGTCCCGGATCGTCATCAACAAATGCCATGACTGGCGGCGCCGGCGCGCGGTCCGAAACTTCTTCTCCATGGCCCTGCCGCTGGGCGAGGCGGATGACGTCGCCGATGAGGCGCCGCTACCCGACCAGGCAATCGGCGCCGAGCAGCAGCTGGCAGAGGCGATGAAGGCGATCGCCGCCCTGCCCGCCTCTCTCAAGGACACGCTCATCCTGCGGACGATCGACGAGAAATCGGAAGCCGAAACCGCCGAGATTCTCGGCATCAGCCAGAAGGCAGTCGAGACTCGCCTCTACCGCGCCCGCGCACGCCTCGCAGAAATGTTGAAGAAAGTTTGAGGGGGATGAGGCCACGCTGCGTATTTCCAATAGGTCCGCCCTCTTTCTTAAAGCTGAGACAACCGAATGATTTCTGCTCTCGACCGCCGCCAGTTCCTCCGCGGCGCGGCCCTCGCCGGCGGCGGCGCAGCATTGTCAGCCTGGCTGCCGGCCTGGGCGCAGACGATCTCGCCGGGGATGCGACCGACGCTGCCGACCGTGTCGGGCGAAGACATTACGCTCACCATCGCCCGGCAGTCGATGACCATCGACGGGCGCAAGTTCCGGGCAATCGGCCTCAACGGCACGGTCCCCGCCCCGCTGATCCGGCTGCGCGAGGGCCAGCGCGTGCGGCTCAACGTCATCAATCAGCTGGAGGAGGACAGCTCGATCCACTGGCACGGGCTGATCCTGCCGGCCAATATGGACGGTGTGCCGGGCGTGTCTTTTCCGGGCATCAAGCCGGGCTCGAACTACCTCTACCAGTTCTCCGTCGTGCAAAGCGGCACCTACTGGTATCACAGCCATTCGGGCCTGCAGGAACAGGAAGGCCATTACGGCCCGATCATCATCGATCCCGCCGGTGCCGATCCGGTCGCCTATGACCGCGAGCATGTCATCGTGCTCGCCGATCACAGCGCGCTCTCGCCGCAGGCGATCTTCCGGCGCCTCAAGGTCAACCCCGGCCATTTCAATTTCCAGCGCCAGACCCTGGCCGGGCTCCTGTCGGGCAAGGATCAGCCGCTCAAGGACCGGCTCGACTGGGGCCAGATGCGGATGGACCCGGCCGACATCTCCGACGTCACCGGATCGACCTACACCTATCTCGTCAACGGCCATGGTCCGATGGACAACTGGACCGCGCTCTTCACACCGGGCGAGCGTGTGCGGCTGCGCGTCATCAATGCGTCGGCGATGACCACCTTCAACGTCCGCATACCCGGCCTGCCGCTCAGCATCGTCCAGGCCGACGGGCAGAATGTGATGCCGGTCACCGTCGACGAGTTCCAAATCGGTGTCGCCGAGACCTACGACGTCATCGTGACGCCCGCTGAGGACAAGGCCTACACCCTTGTCGGCGAGGCGATCGACCGCTCGGGCATGGCGCGTGCTACGCTCGCGCCGCGCGCCGGTATGGCCGGCGAGGTGCCGCCGCTGCGCAAGCGGCCGCTTGCCGACATGAAGGACATGGGCATGGACATGTCCTCGATGCCGGGCATGGAAGGCATGGACATGTCGGGCGGCGCTATGCGGGGCGTCGATCCGACGGCCGAGAAGAACGCGTCCGCGCGCCTCGCGACCGGCGCGGCGGCAGCGATGGCGACCATGGACAATAGCGCCATGGCAGGCATGGATCATTCGGGGATGGATCATTCCGCGATGAGCGGGATGGACCACGGCGCGATGGGCGCCGATGGCCAGATGGCGGGCATGGACCATGGCGGGCACGCGATGGACTCGATGAAGATGCGAGACTTCTCGAACGCGCCGCAGGTGAAGCGCGACCCGAGCGTCCAGACCATCTCGCCGATGCCCGTCGACCGCACCGGCGAGCCCGGCCAGGGCCTCGCCGACGTCGGCCACAAGGTGCTTGTCTACAGGGACCTGATGGCGCTCGATCGCAATCCGGACGTGCGCGCGCCGAGCCGCAGCATCGACATTCACCTCACCGGCAACATGGAGCGGTTCATGTGGTCGTTCGACGGCGAAAAAATGTCGGACCATCACGAGCCGATCCCCTTCATCGAAGGCGAGCGGGTGCGCGTCAATCTCATCAACGACACGATGATGGGGCATCCGATCCATATTCACGGGCATTTTTTCGAGCTGGTGACTGGGCATGGCGATCATGCGCCACGCAAGCATACGGTAATCGTCCAGCCCGGCGGCAAGGTGACCTGGGACTTCACCGCCGACGCGGTCGGCGACTGGGCCTTCCACTGTCATCTCCTCTACCACATGCATGCCGGGATGATGCGGGTCGTGAGCGTCCGTCCGAAGGGAGACGCGTAATGATCCGCATCCTCACGCCGCTGGTGAGCGCGATCGCCCTTTTCGCTGCCGCGCCCGCCTTTGCCCAGGATCATTCAATGCACGGCATGCCCGGCATGGCGCCGCCGGGCGAGGTGCCGCCGGCGCAGGAGAAGAAGAAGGACAAGGCCACCGCCAGGCCGCGCGCTCAGACACCAGCGCCAGACGCCACCTCGGCGATGGACCATTCGCAGCACCAGGCCAGTCCTGCGCCGCAGGGAGATGCGGCCGGTCAGCCGCAACCCGCGTCTCCCGCGATGCCGGACATGCCGGGCATGGACCACTCCCAGCATCAGGACGGCGCGATGCCGGACATGCCCGGGATGGACCATTCGCAGCATGGCCAGACCGCCACGCCCGGAACCTCCGCCATGCCCGGCATGCAAATGACCGGCACGGCGCTTCCGGCCGGCAATGCGCCCCCGCCGCCTCCCCCCAGCGACCACTTCGCCGATCATGATTTTCCCGGCGCCGAGATGGCGCGCTCACGCGACATCATGATGAAGGACAGCGGCGGCAACAATTTCGGGCAGATGCTGCTCAACCTGTTCGAGTATCAAGCGCATAGCGGTCGCGATGGCTATCGCTGGGATGGCGAAGGCTTTTACGGCGGCGATATCAACCGGCTTTGGCTCAAGAGCGAGGGCGAAGGCGAGTTCGGCCGCGGCATCGATAGCGCGGAGGTGCAGGTGCTCTACAGCCGGGCCATCGACCCCTATTTCAATCTTCAGGGCGGTATCCGCCAGGACTTCGGCCGCGGGCCCGACCGCACTTACGCGACGGTCGGCGTCGAGGGCCTGGCTCCTGGCATGTTCGAGGTCGAAGGCGCGCTGTTCCTCTCGACCAAGGGCGATGTTCTGGGCCGGGTCGAGGGCTATTACGACCAGCGCATTACCCAGCGCCTGATCTTGCAGCCGCGCGCCGAGGTCAATTTCGCCGCGCAGGATATTCCGGAGAACGACATCGGTTCGGGGCTGGTCAACATAGAGCTCGGCGCGCGCCTGCGCTATGAGTTCAGCCGCCAGTTCGCACCCTATATCGGCGTCTCCTATCTGCGCAAAGCCGGCGACACGGCGCGGCTGTCGAGGCTTGCCGGCGAGGACGTCCATGCGACCAGCTTCGTCGCCGGCGTTCGCTTCTGGTTTTAGCATCAGGACGGCTGATGGCGGGGGCGAACAGGAGAGCGGGGCGTTACACTCATACCAAGGTCGGCCGGCGCCGAGCGAAGGAGATACGCCATGGACCATTCGTCCCACATGAACACCCGGAAGATGGGCGCCTATTGGAGCCTTGCCGTTCAGACCGTCATCAGCGGCGTCATCATGTATCTGGTGATGTTCGTCATGATCGACGGGCTCGACAGCTTCTACAACAACCTCAACATGCTCTACATGACGCTGATGATGGTCGCACCGATGGTAGTGCTGATGATCCTCGCCATGCGGCACATGTTTGCGTCGAAGGCCGCCAACATCGCGCTGATCGCCGCCTCGCTGGTCGCCTTCTTCGGCAGCTTCGCGCTTATCCGCACCCAGACCACGATCGGCGACACGGCCTTTCTGCGCTCGATGATCCCGCACCATTCCGGGGCGATCCTGATGTGCCAGGAAGCAAAGCTCAGCGATCCGGAAGTCATCCGGCTCTGCGAATCGATCAAGCGCTCGCAGCGGCAGGAAATCGACGAGATGAAGGCCATTCTCGCGCGGCGCTGAGCGGCTCGGTCGGGCTACGCCCGGATACGCGCGCCCGGCCAGGCATGTGAGCCGGCCGATGGTCGACACGAGGCGCGGGGCGGACGAGATTGCAAGCGACGTAGCGCGGCTTGCGCCGCTGTTCCTGCGACAGGCTGGCGGCCACGTCCTGACGCTGCTCGATCCTTCCGGGATCGTGCTGAGCTATAATGAAGAAGGCGAGCGTGCCGAATGCTGGCCGCTCGATCGCGTCCTGGGACAGCCCCACGACCTGTTCTACCCGCCCGACGAGATTGCGGCGGGGCGTCCAGGCGCAGACCTGGCGGCCGCCCTTCACGAGGGCACGCTGGAGCGCGAAGCGTGGCGGGTCTGCGAGAACGGCGCGGAATATCTGGCGCGCCTGACGATCACCGCACTGTTCGAAGGCGACACACATCGCGGCTTCGCCTGCATCAGCCGCGATGTCACCGACGAGGCGGCGGTCCGCGCATCGATCGAGACCCGCGAGCAGCATCTGCAATCGATTCTGGCGACGGTGCCGGATGCGATGATCATCATCGACGAGACCGGCGCCATCACGTCGTTCAGCGCAGCGGCACAACGCCTGTTCGGCTACAGCGAAGCCGAGCTCGTCGGCCGCAACGTCTCCTGCCTTATGCCCCAGCCCGATCGCGACCGTCACGACGAATATCTCGCGCATTATCTGCAGACCGGCGAGCGCCGGATCATCGGCCTCGGTCGCGTCGTGGTCGGCCAGCGCCGCGACGGCTCAACCTTCCCGATGCAGCTGTCGGTCGGCGAGGCCGGTGAAGACGGGCAGCGGTTGTTCACCGGCTTTATCCGGGATCTCACCGCCAAGGAGCAGGATGAGCTCAGGCTCAAGGAACTGCAGGCAGAGCTGGTCCATGTCTCTCGGCTGAGCGCGATGGGCACGATGGCCTCGACGCTCGCGCATGAGCTCAACCAGCCGCTTGCCGCGGTCGCGCTCTATCTCGAGACGATCCGCGACATGCTCGACGAGCGGGACGACGAACCCTTCGTGTCGCTACGGTCGGTGATGGATGATGCGGCACAGGAAACGCTGCGGGCCGGCCATATCGTCCGGCGCCTGCGCGATTTCGTCGCCCGCGGCGAGGTCGACAAGAGCCTCCACGAGCTGCCGCAGGTCATCGCCGAGGCGAGCCAGCTCGCGCTGGTCGGTGCACGCGAGCGCGGCATCCGCAGCTTCTTTGCGGTCGATCCCGCCGCGACGCCGGTCCTCGTCGACAGGGTGCAGATCCAGCAGGTGCTGGTCAACCTGATGCGCAATGCCATCGAGGCGATGGCGGAGTGTCCGGTTCGCGACCTCAAGGTGGCGACCAGGTTGCGCCCTGACGGGCTGATCGAGGTGACCGTGGAGGATACCGGTCCCGGCATCGCGGACGGAATCCGCGAGCAGCTCTTCACGGCGTTCAACTCGACAAAGGCCGACGGCATGGGCCTCGGCCTCTCGATCTGCCGGACCATCATCGAAGCGCATGGCGGCCGTATCTGGATGGAGCGCCCCGACCGCGGCGGCACCCGCTTTCATTTTACCTTGATCCATGCGCGGGCGGAGGAGGAACATGGGGGATAGACGCGTCATCCATCTGGTCGACGACGAGGAGAGCATCCGCAAGGCGGCGAGCTTTGCGCTCAAGACCGCGGGCTACGACGTCGTGACCTATGCCTCGGGCGTGGAGTTTCTCAAGGAGGCGAAGTCGGCGGCCGTCGGCTGCGTCATCCTTGACGTGCGCATGCCCGAGATGGACGGTCTCGAGGTTCAGGCCGCCATGGCAGCACGCGGGGTCAACATGCCGGTCATCGTCCTGACCGGCCATGGCGACGTGTCGGTTGCGGTGCAGGCCATGAAAGGCGGCGCGGTCGACTTTCTCGAGAAGCCCTTCGAGAAAGCGGCCCTGCTCGGCGCCGTCAGCCGCGCGTTCGCACGTCTCGACGATGTCGACCTTCGTACCCTGGAAACGTCCGAAGCAGGGGTGCGGGTCGCTGCACTGACGCCCCGGGAGCGGGAAGTGCTCGAAAGGCTGGCGAACGGCCTGCCCAACAAGACGATCGCCTATGACCTGGGCTGTTCATCGCGAACGGTCGAGGTCCATCGCGCGAGCCTGATGGCCAAGCTCGAGGTCCGCAATTTGTCCGAAGCCCTGCGGATCGCCTTTGCCGCGGGCATGGGCCGCAAGCCGAAGTGACTGCGACCTCTACGTAGCGACGGGACGGGGCGCGATATGCGATCGATGGTGCAATCGTCACACGGGTGTCCGCTTCTCGCAATGCCATCGGTCCGTTCCACCCAGCATGATGGCAGATACACCATCCTCGTTTCCGACGACGATCCCGGCGTGCGGCGTGGCCTCCAGCTGCTGCTGAGATCGCGCGGCTATGCTGTGTGGGGATATACCACCGGCCACGCGCTGTTGGCCGACCCGCGCGCGAAGGAAGCAGACTGCGTCATCCTCGACTATCGCATGCCCGACATCGACGGATTCGCGATGCTGCGTCACCTTCGCGAGATCGGATGGTCGGGACGCGCCATCATGATCTCAGGCTTTCACGACACGCTGCTGGCCTCGCGGGCCGCCGAGGCGGGCTTCGATCACGTTCTCGCAAAGCCTTTGATCGGCAGGGCTTTGCTCGATGCGTTGGACCGGCACCGCGCCGAGACGCTTCGAAAGCATTGAGTTATGGCGGCCTGCCCCAGCGGCCTCAGCCCGCGCGATGTGGAAAGCGGTCAGCGACGTCAAAGCCAGTGGCTGCGTTTGAACCGGATGTAGGGTCCGATGCAGACCGCAGCGATGACGCCGAGGATGACGAAATATCCCCATTGCGTCTTCAGTTCGGGCATATTCTCGAAATTCATGCCGTAGATTCCGGCAATCGCGGTAGGCACCGCGAGGATCGCGGCCCAGGCGGCAAGCTGACGCGTGATCGCACCCTGGCGCTGCTGTTCGAGCAGGTGACTCGCCTCGAACACCGAGATCAGGATGTCGCGGATGCCGGTGATGGCGCTCTCAACCCTGAGCATGTGATCGAGCAAATCACGGAAATAGGGTTTGGAGGCCTCATCAAGCCGCGGAAGCTGCAGGTTCACCAGCTTGCGACCGACCTCGAGCATGGGTCCGAGCACGCGTTGGAAGCGGACGAGCTCACGCCGCAGCGTGAAAATCCGGGTCACCTCCTCGCGGGTGAGAAAGGCTGCAAGCATGCGCTGCTCCATCTTGAGGACGTCCTCCTCGATCGCCTCGACGATCAGGAAATAGCCATCGACGATGAAGTCCAGAATGGCATGGAGCACATAGTCCGGGCCCTCGCGCAGCAGCTCGGGCGTGATTTCGAGATGCGCGCGAAGCTCGCTGTGCGAACGTGCCGAACCCTGCCGAACGGTGATCAGGAAACTCTTGCCCAGGAAAATCGCGGTGGAGCCGTAGGCGATATGATCGCCTTCAAGATGTGCCGTCCTGGCGACGATGAACAACTGGTCACCGTAGACGTCGAGCTTGGAAATCTGGTGGCCGTTGCCGGCATCTTCCACGGCAAGCGGGTGAAGGCCGTAATTTCCGGCGATGTCGGCAAGTTCTGTCTCGGTGGGCTGGGAGAGGCCGATCCACACAAAGTCATCCTTGGCGATATGCTCGCACGCCGGATCGATCAGGGTCACCGGCCGTAGCCGTTTGCCCTCGTGATAAAGAAAGGCGGCGACGACGCTCATGGCACTTTCCGGTGCCGCCACTGCGGCGGCGACCGGAAGCCGTGTGCCTGGCCCATTGAGACGCGCGCACGAGCAGACGCGCCTCATTCTTCAAGCCCAGTCGCAGGAAGAAGAAAGCGGCGCGCAGCAATTCGAGCGAGAGCTTGTAGAAAAAGCGGCGGAGCGTTGGGTTTCGCAGAAGGCCGCTCCCGTTCATGACGCGCGTGGCTGGGCGGCGCGCTGCCAAATCAAGGGCACGCAGACTGCGAAGGTCCGCGCACCCTTGATTGGCGACCGCGAGGGCTTCGTCCTCTCTTGCGATGGTACCAAGCGATTGCCCGTTTGGCGCTTCGGCAATCGTGTCGGATGGCTATACCTAAGTATCGGATAGCGGCGCTGACGACAGGGGTTGCCGGGCCCCGGTGAGGCGCATCGCACCGCGCGGAGACGAAAGCTGGAAGACGGGAAAGCTCAACTGTCGAAAGCGACCGAGCGCGCGAGCGCTTCCTGGGACTGCAGAAAGGCGAGCCGCGATTGCAGCGCCGCCTGGACAACGCCGAAAGCGTCACCCCCCAGAGTCACGCGCAGCGGCGGATGGTCGCTGGTTGCGACATCGACGATCGCTTGCGCGATCTTTTGCGGGTCGAGCGTGTAGAGCTCGTTTCCGGCGGTCTCGAACATCTTGCGGATATCGCCGGCGGGCGTATCGCGATAGGCGGCGATCTCGCTGGCGAATTGCAGGTTGTGGCTGAAGCTGGTGCGCGCGCCACCCGGCTCGATCAGCGTCACGAACAGGTTGAAGGGTTCAAGCTCCTGGCGGAGGCATTCGCTGAAGCCCTCCAGGCCCCATTTGGCCGCATGATAGAGACTGCTCGTCGGAAGCGAGCCCTGACCGCTGGCGCTGGAGATCTGGATGATCCGGCCGCTCCCGCGCAGGCGCATCGCGGGGACAAAGGCGCGGGTGATGTGGATGGGCGCCATGAGATTGAGCGCGATCTGGCCTTCGACCTCGGCGTCCGACATCTCTTCGGTGGCGCCGATCACGCCGCCGCCGGCGTTGTTGACCAGAATATCGACGGGTCGACGCGCCTGCGCCCGGGCCACGACCGCAGCAATATCGTCCTTGACCGTGACGTTCCTTCTCACGATCTGGCTTTTGAGCCATTCGAGCATGGAATCTTTTGCCATCATGGGCGTCGTCGTCGCTCTCGGCAGCATCGTCTACCGGGCCAGCATCCGCCGGTCATCAACGTAGGGGTCACGACGGTGGAGCGAGCGGTCGGCTCTTCAAGCCCAACGCGATCGGCTCATTTCTCGCTCACCAGTCGTGAACTAACGGCAAATTTGTCAGAATTTGAGGGTGAAAGTGATTTATGGCCCTCATTTTTGTTTCAAGCAGCGCCTGCCGAATGCATCTCTGCGATTGATGTCTTCTGCAAAAGCTTGTTGGCATCGGATGCTCGCTGATCACACCTAACCCGTAATCGTGCCTCTGGCTGACATACCCGACAAACGTATAAGCTCGCCATGCGCGGGCGTCACCAACCCAATTCCGCGTGCGATCCCAAGCGCACAAGCTGCAAGGTGTCGTCATCGGGCTTGCGGTAAATCAGCACGAGGTCGGGCTTTATGTGGCAATCGCGATGGTCGCGCCAGTCGCCGGTCAGCGCATGGTCGCGGTGGCGCGGTTCAAGCGGCTCGTCGGATGCCAGCGCCTCGATGATCGGGATCAGGTCAGCGTCCAGCGTCTTGGCGTGCTGCCCCTTCTTCTCCCGCTTGTAGTCGCGCTTGAACCGCCCGAAGCGTTCAATCGTCCGCATTGAGGTCGGCCATCAGGTCGACCACCGTGGCGAACCGCTTGCCCTTTCCCTCGCGCGCTTCCTTCATGGCCTCGATCGTCTCGGCATTGGGCACCAGCGGTTCAAACGGCAAGGCCTTGTCGCGGGCAACGCGGGTCAGCATCAGGCGCACGGCATCGGAGACGGTCAGCCCCATAGCAGCCAGCACGGTCGCGGCTTCCTCCTTCACCGCTCCGTCGATCCGGGTCTGCACAAGAGCGTTTGCGGCCATGTCGATTTCCTTTCTGCATGACGATGTAATGCAAGCGAACGCAAAGTGCAATCAGGCAAAGCCCCGGCTATCGACATGGCGACCGGGCTTCGCGTTTTTCACCTTCAATGCTGTGAGTGCCATCGGTTCGGGGCCCTGATCGGGAATGTTGGGGCCGTTCTCACACTTTCGGTGGGCAAACGGTCCCACAATCGTTCCCACATTTTGGGCCAAATTCAGGCAAATCAGGGAGACGACCGCGAACAACTTACAAGACAAATCGTTGCTTTTTCAGTGTAGGTAGGGGTAGGGACGCCATCAGCTCGCTTGACACAAGGTTCTACACTCGACAGCGGGGGCCTCTACCACCGGGCAATTCTGCAGGATGCTGCAAACCGCGCGATATCAATGGCGGGCGAAAATTCGCTGACCGGCGCTGCCGAAGGCCACCACCGTATAGGGTTGGCGGGCAGCGCCTGCCACTTCCATGCCCTCCGAACCGATCGGCATCCCCGCAACCGCAATGCCTTTGACGCCCGCAGGACGGGTCGCCAGCAAGCGCTTGACGTCGGATATCGGGACATGGCCCTCGATCATATAGCCATCGACGATCGCGCTGTGGCAAGATGCCAGCGTCCGGGGCATGCCGGCCTTGCGCTGAAGCTCGCTGCGCGACGCATCGTCACGCATGACGACCTTGCGTCCCAGCTTCGCGCGCACGGCCTGCGCCCACTTCTCGCAACATCCACATCCCGGATCCCGGTGGACGACGATATCACTGGCCGCAAGCGCTACGCCGGGCATGGCGAGGAACAGCAAGGCGACGAATAGGCGGGTCTTCATGAAATGACTCCCGGAAGAACGATAAGCATGGGGCAGAGGCCCCTTCTTTTCTATACGCATCAATGCGCCCCTCCCCTCATCACGCAGATGATTTTACGATGGCGGGCGGCCTCCAGGCTAGCGGCAGGGACACAAGCAGCGCTAGCGATAGACCACCAATCCCCCACAGAACGAGCGGCTGCGCCCCGGGAGCGACGATGGCTATCGCCAGCGGCGCGAGCGCCTGCCCGATGCTGGCGGCGGAATGCTGGAAACCGAGCTTCACGCCTGAAGGGGCCCCGCCGCCGCTGATCCAGAAGCTGGTGACCAATCGAAGGGTTGCCGAGCTCCAGCCGGCAGCAACGATGATCCCACTGAGCTCGGCCATACTCGCGGCGACAGGAAACATGAAAAGTGCCACAGCCAGCAGGCCCAGCGTCAATCCGGCAAGCCGCCTCGGCACAGTGACCAGCCAATCCAGCTTTGCATGGAAGATCTGTGCCGCCAGCATGCCCAATCCGCAGAGACTGAGCATCCAGGCGATCTCTTCGCGGCTCAGCGAAATGGCGCTCCGCGTCACCAGGAGATTGACATGCATCGCCGCCAGCCCGCCGCCCGCGACGATCGTGATAAAAAGCAGGATCAACGTCGCGCCGAGCGTAGGCGCGGGCAGGTCTCCGCCATCGATGCAAGGTGCACACCAGCGCGGCAGACGCACGGCGCAAAGCGCCGCCCCGACGGCACCGATGCCGAGAGCGAGGATCATGAGGGGAGCGCGGGGCAGGATCGCGGCCGAGACCTCCGCCACCAGCGGACCGGCGAGATCGCCCAGAAACACGAAGGCGGTCAGCCAGGTGAAGCGGCGCGCCTGGTCCGCGCGCCCGCTTGCGGCAAAGCTCGCGCAGAGCAAGCCCAACGGTATGATGGCGGCCGACGCCATCCCCGCCACCAGACGCAATGCATAAAGCTCAGGCAACCCGACGAGGCCGATCGGCGCGGTCACCAGCGCGAGGATGACCAGCGCTGCGCGCAACATCGCCCGATAGTCGACCCGGTCCGCGATCCAGCCCCAGAGCGGCGCCGCCAGCAAGGCTGCCAGGGGATGGACCGCGGTCAGGCTCGCGACGTGAAAATCATGAGCGCTTGACGATAGCGCGCCACGAGCCGGGTCGACCAGTGCCGGAAGGAAGGCGAGAATGGCCGTCTGTCCCGCCGACGCCGCAGCCGCCGCGAGCAACAAGACGAAAAAGGAGGCCGGCCAGCGACCGTTGGCTTGCGATCCAGCCTTGTCACGCGGCGCGTTCGCGGTCGATCCCTCGAGTGGCCATCCGCGGATCACCACCAGGCGCGCAAGCCGATCACCAGCCTGTGTTCGGAAGGCCCTTCCCTGCGCAGGCGACGGAAATCGGCCGTGCCGTCAAATGCGCGCTCCCAGACGAAGCCGATATAGGGCGCGAACTTGCGCGACACCTCGTAGCGCAACCGTCCGCTCAGCTCGACATTGCTGAAGCCGCTGCCGAGCTGCCGATCGCTCGACCGCTTCGAATAGATATTGGTTTCCACCTGCGGCGTAAGGATCAACCGATTGGTGAACAGGACCTCATAGGAGGCCTTGGCGCGCGCCGCGAGACGCCCATCGGTTCCTACATAGCCGGTGAGCTGGACGTCGAACCAATAGGGCGCCAGTCCCTCGACGCCGGCGGCGAGCCAGGTGGTCGCACCCTTGCCGAGATCCTGCCTGACCCCGAGCAGCGTGCCCCAGAACGGGTTCTTGCTGTGCCACCACAGCGCCTCGACGCTGCTCTCCGGATCGAGACGTTGGTCGCGGGAGTTCTTGAGCCCCTGGCTGCGCAGCCAGAGCTTGTCATTGTCCTGACCCTTGGTGACGAGCACGGTCCAGCCCACGCCCTGACCCTCGTTGCCGCTGGTGAACTCGAGCTCATCCACAAGTATCTTGGGGATCGAGAGCTTGTCGGCCATCTCATAGCCCGGCAGCGTCGAGTTGCGATAGCCGTCGGCATAATCGTCCGAGTTGCGCGCGTCCGGCGGGGCCTTGCCACCCTGCATCGAGCCCATGTCCATCGTGGCGCCGTTACCGGACGCCTTCGTGTCGGTCATATCCATGCCCGGCATGTCCATGCCCGCATGGTCCTGAGAGCCTTGCGCGGAAGGGGTGTGCTGAGCGGGAGTGGCCGTTTGGGCAGGGGTGGCGGCGGGCGACGGGGGCGAGGCATCCTGCGCGAGGGCGGGAGCCGTGATCGCCGGCGCCAGGAAGAGGGCAGCGCCAAGAGCGATGCCGCGCGAGGGGAAAATCCGGATCATGCGACCACCACCTCCCGGAACATGCCGGCCGCCATGTGATAGAGCAGATGGCAGTGGAAGGCCCATCGGCCCATGGCGTCGGCGGTGACGCGGAAGCTCACCCGCTGGGCGGGCTGGACCACGACCGTATGCTTGCGGACCTGGAAGGCGCCGTCCGGGCCTTCGACATCGCTCCACATGCCGTGCAGATGCATCGGATGCGCCATCATCGTGTCGTTGACGAAGGTGACGCGCAGCCGCTCGTTTGGCTTGAAATGAAGCGGCCTGGAATCGTTGAGCTTGATGCCGTCGAGCGACCAGATGAACCGTTCCATATTGCCCGTCAGATGCAGCTCGATGTCGCGCTCGGGCTCGCGCGGGTCGGGATCGCCGCCCGGCGTGCGCAGATCGGCCAGCGTCAGCACGCGCCAGCCGCGCCCGCGCAGCCCGGCGCCGGGATCGTCGAGATTGGTGCGCGGATAGTCGACGCGCATGTCGGTATTGGCGCCATATTCGGTGCGGGCGTGCCGTGCCCTGGCCGGCATCTCGGTCATGCCGTGCCCGGCATGCGCGTCGCCTCCCATTGCGCCCATCGTCGCCATCGCGCCCATCATGTCGACCGGCTCGAGCCAGGTCCGGGCATCGAGCAGCGGCACGGCTGCCGCCATGCCCGGGGCCGGTGCGATCGTGCCACGCGCATAGCCGCTCCGATCGATCGCCTGCGCGAAGATGGTGCGGGCGCCGCCCTCGGGCATGGTGAACTCGACGTCGTAGGTCTCGCCCGGGCCGATCCGGAATTCCTCGACCGTGACCGGCTCGACCGGCTGCCCGTCGGTCGATACGACCGTCAGCTCGACCCCGGGGATCCGCACGTCGAAGAACGTCGCCGTCCCCGCGCCGACGAAGCGCAGGCGCACGCGCTCGCCGGGCGCGGCGATACCGGTCCAGTTGCCGGCGGGCGGCGCGCCGTTCATCAGATAGGTGTAGGTCGCGGCAGAGACATCGCTGTAGTCGGTCGGGTTCATCCGCGAGCTGTTCCACATCCGCCGCCGCTCGAGCGCCTTGCCCAAGCCCATGGTGCCGACATCCTTGAGGAAATCGCCGGCGGTCGGCTGCGCAAAATTATAGTAGCTGCTCTGCTTCTTGAGATTGAGGAAGATCTGCAGCGGCGGCTCGTCCGACCAGTCGCTGAGCACGATGCAATAGTCGCGATCGGGCGCCCGCGCCGTCGGCACCTGTTTTGGCTCCACGATGATCGCTCCATAGAGTCCCGTCTGCTCGGCGAGCGTGTGAGCGTGATACCAGTAGGTTCCGCTCTGGCGGACCTCGAAGCGATAGGTGAAGGTCTCGCCCGGCGCGATGCCGGCAAAGCTGATGCCGGGCACGCCGTCCATCTCCGCCGGCACGATGATGCCGTGCCAATGGATGCTCGACATCTCCTTGAGGCCGTTGCGCACACGGAGCGTGACCGTGTCGCCTTCGCGCAGGCGCAGGACCGGCGCGGGCACGCTGCCGTTCACGGCGGTCGCGATACGGCGTTTGCCGGTGAAGTTGACTGGCAGCTCGGCGATCTCGAGGTCGAACTCGGTCCCGCTAAGCTCGGCGGGCGAGACTGGGGCGGATCGCGCGAGAAGCGCCGGGGCGAAGCCGGCAACCGCGCCGCCGATCGCCAGCCCCTGGACGAAACGGCGCCGCGCGATCGGCCGGATATGTAAGGGAGACATGAACTGTACTTTCGCGAAGTCGGCTTCAGGCGAGGTCGAGGACGATCCGGCCCTCGATGTCGCCATGATGCATGCGGGAGAAGACGTCGTTGATGTTCTCCAGCTTGTCTGCATGGACCGTGGCCTTGACCTTGCCCTCGCCGGCGAACGCCAGTGCCTCGAGCAGATCGAGCCGCGTGCCGACGATCGAGCCGCGCACGGTAATGCCGTTCAGCACGGTGTCGAAGATCGACAACGGGAAGTCGCCCGGCGGCAGGCCGTTGAGCGCGACCGTGCCGCCGCGCCGGACCATGCCGAGCGCCTGCTGGAACGCCTTGGGCGAAACGGCGGTCACCAGCGCCCCGTGCGCGCCGCCAATGGCTTTCTTGAGCGCTGCCGAAGGGTCCTCGTTGCGCGCGTTGACCGTCAGTGTGGCGCCAAGGCGTGTAGCGAGGTCGAGCTTGCTATCGTCGATGTCGACCGCGGCCACATTGAGACCCATGGCTCGGGCATATTGCACCGCCATGTGGCCGAGCCCGCCAATGCCGGAGACGACCACCCACTCGCCGGGTCGGGCCTCGGTGGCCTTCAATCCCTTGTAGACGGTGACGCCCGCGCAGAGGATCGGCGCAATGTCGAGGAAGTCGACATTGTCGGGAAGGTGACCAACATAGTTGGGATCGGCGAGGACATATTCGGCAAAGCTGCCATTGACCGAATAGCCGGTGTTCTGCTGTTCGTGGCAAAGCGTCTCCCAGCCACCCAGGCAATGCACGCAGTGCCCGCAGGCGGTGTAGAGCCAGGGCACACCGACCCGGTCGCCTTCCTTCACATGGGTGACGCCGGCACCAACGGCGGCGACATGCCCGACGCCCTCATGGCCAGGAATGAAGGGCGGGTTGGGCTTGACCGGCCAGTCCCCTTCTGCCGCGTGCAGGTCGGTATGGCACACGCCGGTTGCCGCAATCTTGACCAGGACCTGCCCGGGGCCGACCGTCGGGATCGGCGCGTCCTCGATGACCAGGGGCTTGCCGAATTCGCGGACGACCGCCGCTTTCATGGTTTTCGCCATGTCCGTTTCTCCTTTGAGCGAGGGGTCAGAATAGGCCGAGCGCGTGCTCGTCATAGGAGACGAGCAGATTCTTGGTCTGCTGATAATGATCGAGCATCATCCGGTGGTTTTCACGCCCGAAGCCCGATGCCTTGTATCCGCCGAAGGCGGCATGGGCGGGGTACTGATGATAGCAGTTGGTCCAGACCCGCCCGGCCTCGATCGCGCGGCCGAGCCGGTAGGCGGTGTTGCCGCTCCGGGTCCAGACGCCCGCGCCAAGACCGTAGGCGGTGTCGTTGGCAAGTGCGATCGCCTCCTCGACCGTCTTGAACGTGGTGACCGACAGGACGGGACCGAAGATCTCCTCCTGGAAGATGCGCATGTGGTTCTGACCCACGAACACGGTCGGCTGCACGAAATAGCCCTGGTCGAGCGCACCGCCCGGCAGCGCCCTGGCGCCACCGACCAGACACTGCGCGCCCTCGGCCTTGCCGATATCGATATAGCCCAGGATCTTGTGGAGCTGGTCCTCCGACGCCTGCGCGCCGACCTGGACCGACGGGTCGAGCGGATCGCCCTGGCGGATCGCGGCGACGCGCGCCACGGCGCGCTCGATGAAGCGGTCGAAGATCGACTCATGGATCAGGGCGCGCGACGGGCAGGTACAGACCTCGCCCTTGTTGAAGGCGAACAAAGTAAAGCCTTCGAGCGCCTTGTCGAAGAAGGCATCGTCCTCGTCGAGCACGTCCGCCATGAAGATGTTGGGCGACTTGCCGCCAAGCTCCATCGTCTGGGGGATCAGATGGTCGGCGGCCGCATGCATGATCTGCTTGCCGGTGACGGTCTCGCCGGTGAACGAGACCTTGGCGATGCGCGGATTGGCGGCGATCGCCTGGCCGACGGTCCGTCCCGGGCCGGTGACGACATTGAGCACGCCGGGCGGCAGGATGTCGGCGGTGAGCTCGGCGAACATCAGCAAGGTGAGCGGCGTCTGGGATGCGGGCTTGATGACGGTGCAGTTGCCCGCCGCCAGCGCCGGGGCGATCTTCCACGCCGCCATCAGCAGCGGGAAGTTCCACGGGATGATCTGGCCGACGACGCCGAGCGGCTCGCGAAAATGATAGGCGATGGTGTCGGCATCGATCGTCGAGATCCCGCCTTCCTCGGCCCTGATGCAGCCGGCGAAATAGCGGAAATGGTCGATCGCGAGCGGAACGTCGGCAGCGCGCGTCTCGCGGATCGGCTTGCCGTTGTCGATCGTCTCGGCAAGCGCCAGCAACTCCATATTATCCTCGAGCCGGTCGGCGACGCGATTGAGAATCCTGGCGCGGTCGGCGGGCGAGATCCTTGCCCATTGATCCTTGGCGGCGTGCGCCGCATCGAGCGCGCGCTCGACATCTTCCGGCGTCGACAGCGCAAACTCGGCGATCTGGGCGCCATTGATCGGGCTCGTGTCCGCGAAATACTCGCCGCTCGCTGGAGCGCTCCATCGACCACCGATGAAATTATCATAGCGGTGTCGGAAGGACGCCGCAGCATTGATGGTCCCGATCGCCTTCTCGAACATCGCCTGTCTCCATCTTTACCGATGCCTGATGAAGTAGGCCTTCTGATGAGACGGCCTATAAGTAAGTTCCGCAGACAAAAATCAGGCAGAGTTTTTACGAAGCGCCAGGCTGGACACGCAAAAGAAGCCGATGATTTTCTCATCAGCTCATAGATTATCTCGCCGCCTAAGCAGGCAATGGCTCTCGCCATTCAATCGCGGCGCAGAGGTCACTGAAGTCGATCCGGCCATGCTTGGTCGGACCTCTTAATCGTAAGCGCGGACCCGCAGCTCGGTGCCAACTCCTGGAGCTTTACGCATCGCGGGCTCCTCTCTCTCGCGGTGGACGCCTGCTTCTCGTTATGAAATCCTAGAAACTTGGAACACCTCTTGAAGAACAGGCCCGCCGCGGGGGCAGCGGCGGGCCCTCAGCCCCAGGGGTCTGTTCTCGGGGCTGGAAACCTCACATGTCGCTCATCGGCTTGTCGGCCATAGGCGTGGCCGGTTTCTTCTTGGCGGCCGGCTTTGCCTTTTTCATCGGCATCTTGCAGCAACCGCTCTTGGGCTTGCCAGCCTTGCTCGAACCGCTCCCCTGCGACGAGCCACCAGACATTCCGGCCATGCCCGCAGCGCCCTGCTGGCCTTGCGGCTTCTGCATGCCGGCTTGGTGATCCTGCATCATTTGGTCGTGCATCTGCTGCCCTCCATGATCCATCCCCTGCTGATGGGCATGGGCGGTGGATGGCTTCGGCTGCGCAGGGGCGTGCTGGGGCGCGGCGGGTGCCGATTGCGCCAGACCCGCGCCAGCGAAGTTCAGGGTCGCCAGGCAGCCGATCGCGCCGACTAGAAGTTTCGTCTTTCGCATTGTGGTTCTCCGCATGATGAGTCCTTGCCCGATCGCCGTTTGCGACCGCGACCATACCGACCCCTCATGCGGGCTTGGCCCTTTGGTCTGAATACGTAAGTTACGAATCCGCACTGGATCAGGACTGGCAGGCCCGCGATCTTGCGGGCGAAAACATGGTCCAAGGGTCCAGCGGATTCATGACTGCATCGCATTAAAGCTCGTGCAGACCTTTATTCTGAAACGCAATTGGCCCGCCGGGGAAACGGCGGACCAACGTTGCGGCCCGGTCAAACGATACCAACGCCTTGTATGGTGAGGCTTTGATCAACCGACCTCTGATGGGCTTTTGGTTCAGCACCCCCCGCCCGACCGATGCGACATGTCAGAAGCCCCCTCCTGGCTCCCCGATTCCCGCATGGCCATCCGGTGGCCTCGCATCATCTCACCGTGCATCTGGTCCTTGCCGTGCCGCATGCCCTCCATATGGGCCGTGCCGGACTGAGCCGGCGCAGGCTTGGCCTTGAGCGTCTCCTCGAGATCCGGCATGTCCGACGGCATGCCATCGGCGAGAACAGGCCCGGCACCGAGGGCAAGGAGGCCGAGGGCTGCGAGCGAAGTGATAACTACCGTTTTCTTGCGCACTATCGATTCCTTCAAGTCTGGTTTCCGTTCGACCGGCTTCAGATCCGGTCGTTTCTCGCTCCTCCGGGAGCTTGCCCTTGAGATGGTATCGGTCCTGACCCGGCAGTATACGTAATATGCGAAGCGGGTGGTCAGCCGGTCATGTCCGCCATCATTCGGCAGCTCGCCGCGCATTTCTTGCAGGTGGCCGAGCAACGCGCGATCCGCTGGTCCTCGCTATGACGCCCGCATTCCTCGGCGCAGCGCTCGCAAGCATCGGCGCAGGCGCGGCACAGGATGCGGTGCAGAGCCGATTCCCGCAGCATCGAGTTGGCTGTCGCCTGGCACAGTTCCGCACAGTCGTTCAGCATGGCGATCAACGACGCGCTCGCCAGCGCGCTGCTTTGCTTCGTCAGCCAGGCGGCGGTTTCGAGGCACATGCGGTGTGAAGCCAGGCAATCGTCGATGCAGTCCGTCATCGACATCGCCATCCCTTCCATTCGATGCTGCTGCCCCGCCGCCGGCGCAGCCAGCGTTCCGGCGGCGGCAAGGCCGGCGCCCGCCATCAGCAATTCGCGTCTCTCGATCATCATGCACCCTCCATCGGCTATCCCTTGCGCGGTGTGCCGCATCCGGCGGCCTCAGCCGTCGCCGGCGACCCATCCGACGCCGCACGCGCCTTCTCCCGCGCCATCCGGGTTTCCTCCCAGGGCCAGTGACCGTTGATCTCGACCCCGAGCGAGATGCTCAGGAAGGTCCGCACCAGCACAAGCCCGGCCAGCACGATGAGATCGTCGAGCGTCGGGTTGATCACCAGCGACTTGACGATGTCGCCGGCGACCAGAAATTCCAGGCCGAGCAGGATGCTGCGGCCGAGCGCCGAGCGGAACGTGCTATAGGCCTCGGTTCGGTCGCCCGCCCTCGCCCGCCGCGCAAACAGAAAGGTTGCGAGCCCCGCGCCGACCAGGATGGTCAGCGTGCCCGCCAGTTCCAGGCCGATCACGGCGAGCCGGAAGAAGGCGCTCAGCCAGTCGGCCTCAATGGTGATCATACCAGCCTCGCTTGCGGATATTGTTGAAGCTGTCGGTGGCGTGACAGGCATAGCATTGGTCGACGCGCGCCTTCGATCCGGCTGCGCGCTGCGAGACCATGCTGAAATGCTCCATGAAGTGACTGGGCGGCGCCTTATGGCACTCGGCGCACTGCGTCGAATTGACCGATGGATGGCGGTAATTGGCGATCTTCCAGCTGTCGGTCTTGTGGCAGCTCGCGCAGTCGGTGCCGAACAGGCCCTGGTGCGGATCGCGGAACGCATGGCAGCTCGCGCAATTGAGCGCGGTCTCGGGGGTCAGGCTTCGAGTGTTTGTCGACATGCCCGCCAAAGGCTGCCGCCACTTCGCCATGTCGAGCAACGCGGCGTGATCCATGCGGATGATGCCGCGCTCTCCCTCATGTTCGACGTGGCAGGAGGTGCACTGCGTCGCTTTCGCGTGGAACTGCGTCGACTGCTTCGTCCCGAAATCGGTGCCCGCATGGCAGGTGAGACAGGTCCGGGTTTCGACGCCCTTGCCCGGCGTGTGGCAGGCCGTGCATTGGCCGGCAAAGGACTGGTGCGCGCTCGAGAGCGGGCCGGGCGAGACGAGCTGCGCCACCAGGCCGGCATCCCTCGGCGCGTCCGATCGCATCCGGATCGCGACCGCGGCGACCATCACCAGCAGGGCTGCGATGAAGACGGCGTAGGAAAGACGCTGCCAGCTCATAGCCAGCGCAGCCCGTAATAGATCGCCGCGCCGACGTGGAGCGCGAGCAGCGCGAAGATGAGACAGCCCAGCAGGATGTGCAGGAACCGCCACCGCGCGAACAGGGTGTTGGTTGCCTCTTCGGCACGGATCGCGAATTCGGTATCGGCCAGCGCTGCGGCGATCCCCGCCTTGTCCTGGGGGCGCTGGCCCGCGGACGCATCCCCGGCGACGAACAGATAGCGCTTCCAGCCCGACAGCGGCGGGGCTGCGGTATCGGCCTGCGTCGGCGCCGCCGGCTCCTCGAGGAAGGCGGCGCGAAGCGAGGCCAGTTCTGACCTGCGTCCGCGCAGCGCCCGACCAAGCTGGGCAAGCAGGTAGCGGCCGATGAAGCCGGTGATGACCGTCATCAGCAGGAGGACGGTCAGAAGCAGGCCGACCGGGCTTTCGAGCTTGTGCGCGGCGTGGACCAGACCCAGGATCGGCGCCAGCACGCCGGCATAGATGTGGATGGCGAGCAGGGTTGGCTTGCTGACGACCCGGGAGAGCGCCTTGTCGACCCAGGCGATGTGCTTGGCCGCGACATAAGGAAGCGTCAGCAGCATCAGCACGAGCGCTGCGATCCCGATGATCCCGCCGGCCAGGCTACCCGGAAAGCGGGGCGACACATGCACGAGATAGCCGAACGGGAACAGCAGCAGGAACGCGACCAGCAGGCCCACGGCAATGTCGCTGCGTTCGCGCATCAGGCTTCGACCACGAGCGGCGTGCCCGTCCCCTTCGCCTGGCACGCGAGCACATAGCCTTGCGCCTTGTCGGCGGGCGCAAGGCCGGATTCGACCTCCATCGTCACTTCGCCCTGCAGCAGCTTGACCACGCAGGCGCCGCATGTGCCCGCACGGCATGCATAGGGGATCTCGACGCCCGCGCCCTCGGCCGCCTCCAGCACGGTCTCGTCCGCGGGCAAGGCCGCCGACACCCCCGACACGGAGAAGGTCACCGTGCTCGGCGCCACCTCGGCGCTCGGGGCCGGCTTATCCGCTGGCGGGGGCGCGGGCTTGACCTCGAGATCCTCGTGGTCGGCCGGCAGCGAGGCCGGACCGAACGCCTCGGTGTGCAGCTGCGCGTCGGGGACGCCGAGTTCCGCCAGCACGCCGCGCATCGCGCCCATCATCGCCGGCGGGCCGCACATATGGATGCGCCGGCTCGCGATCTCCGGCACCGCGGCCAGGATCATCTCGCGCGTGATCGGCCCTTCGGGGCCCATCCAGACGGTGCCGGGCGCGCGCTGCATCGCGGCGACGACATGGAGGTTGGGAAAACGGCGTTCGAGCCGCTCGAGCTCGTCGCGGAACACGAATTCCTCGGTCGACCGTGCGCCGTAGAAGAAGAAGATATCACCCTTCCACGCGGTGTCGGTGAGATAGCGCAGCACCGACATCATCGGGGTGATGCCGACCCCGCCCGCGATCAGCACGATGCTCTGGGCATCCGTTCCCGTGAAGGTGAAGGCGCCGAACGGTCCGCTGACCTTCAGCAGATCGTCGGCGACGACCTTGTCGTGCAGGTATCGCGAGACCACGCCCTGCTCCTCGCGCTTGACCGTCAGTTCGACATAGGCCCGCTGGGTCGGCGAAGAGGCGATCGTGTAGGAACGGCGCGCGGTCTTGCCCGCTTCGGGCTCTACCTCGACCTGCAGGAACTGGCCCGGCAGGAAGTCGAACGGCAGCCGGTCGGCGGTCGGGTCCGCGAGCCGGAAGGTCAGCACGCTCGGCGTCTCTCGCACGATCTGGACCACGCGCAGCTGCCCCGCCCAGCTTTTGGGCTTGCGCAGCGACGCCCCAGCGGGTGCGGCCGCATTGCTCGGCGCGAGCCCGGCGCTGTCGGCAACGGGTGCAGGCGCGGGCGCAACCCTGGTAGCGGGAGGGGCAGCCTTCGGCTCCGGCTTTGCTGGAACCTTGGCGGTGGCGACACCGCCGGCGATCGCCCCGATCCGCCGCAGGCGGAAGATCTGCAGCGCGATAAGCGTGGCGCTCACCAGCCCCAGGAACAGCATGAGAAGGAGGTGCGAGGGCGAGATGCCGAACCAGTGATCGGCATGGCCGGGCGCGGCCTGGTCGATGTCGAGCTGATCGCGCAGCCAGGCAAGCCCGACCTCCCGGGGCGGCTGCAAGCCCCCGATCGCGCCCTGCGCGGCGGTGCCGGAGCGGAACAGGTCGGTTCCCTCGCGCAGGCGCCGCGCCGCATCGAGCCGGGCCGAGACCGTGGTCGCACGCGCGCCGTCGGCCGAGGCGGCGTTGATCATCGCCAGACCCGTGCTTACCCGTTCGCCGGCCTGCGCAGCGACCCGCTGCCTTGCCGCTTCGTCAAGCGCGGGAAAGGCGAGCAGCTGCGAGATGAAGCCGGTCCGGCGCGATTCGTGGCCGTGCTCATTCTCCCCTTCCCCATTGATCATGCGATCCATCATGGGGTTCATCATCTTCGCCATGTCCGACGACCCCGGCTCTGCCGGTGCGGACATGCCCCCGCCGGCCGGCATGCCTGCGCCATGATGCGCGGCATGATCCTCGCCCTCCTGCGCGCCCGCGCTCGCGGACAGGCTGAGAGCGATTGCGCAGCCGAGGCTCAAGCGTCGAAGGCTGATCCGCCTGGACATCCTCATCCCCTTAGTGTGCGAGCCTACATATCCTTCATCGGCATCGCCGCATTGCCCGGCGCGGGATCGGGTGCCGGCGCGGTCTGGTTGCCGGCCCCGGCGCGCATCGCGTCATGGTCCATCGCCTGACGGTGATGCCGCTCCATCTCGGCCTGGTTGCTCATCGCGTCCATCGGCGCCGCGTCTGCAGCGTTGCCGCTGTCGGTCAGGACCGGGGTGGCGGCGACGCTGTTCGCCGCGGGCGGCACCGTCTGGTCGGCCTGGCGGTCGCAGCCCGAAAGCGCGAGCGCCAGCAACAGGCTTCCGCCGACAAGTGGAAGGGCTTTCTTCGCATGGTCGATCATGGCTTTGCTCCTTGGCTTGAAAACTGTGTCCGGGCGCCATCCCTGGCGTCCGGACCGGCTCATTGCGCGCTGCGCAGAATCCGGAGACACCGGTCGTGCGAGAGGTTCATCGGGTTGCGCCCCTGCCCCTTCATCTCGCCATGATCATGCGGCGTCTGGAGACCCATATTGCCCTCCATCGCCCGGCAACTCTCGACCTGCGCCGAGGTCGGCCGCGTGGTCACACAGGCGCCTAGAAGCAGCGCCGGCGTGAGGACGGCGATCAAACGCATTTTCTTCATGACAAAACCCCTTTCGCTCGTGGTGATCGTTCGTCCTGCGCTGCCTGATGTTTCTTGTTATGCTGCTGGTCTTTCCGCCGCGCCGTCAGGAAGGCGAGGATCGGGCAATCGGAGACCGGCACTTCGCCCGGGCATTCGTCGGCGAGCATCCGCAGCATGTCGCGGATATCCGACAGGCGCTCGAGCCGGGCTTCGGCGTCCGCGATCTTGGCAAGCGTGATATCGAGCACGGCCTGGGCATGCGCGGTGTCCGACGCCCTGAGTGCCAGCAGCTGCCGGGCCTGTTCGAGTGTGAAACCAAGCTCCTGCGCCGAGCGGATGAAATTGACGCGCTCGAGGTCGGTCGCGTCGTAGAGCCTGTAGCCCGCTGCCGTGCGCGCGGGCTCGCGCAGCAGGCCCATCCGCTCATAATAGCGGATCGTATCCCGCCCCACGCCTGCGGCCGCGGCCAGTTCGCCGATCTTGAAATTGCCCATGTCATCCGCTCGATCATGCCGGTTGGACCATGGTCCAGGGTCAAGCGGTTTCGCTTTGACCCCGAACGGTCTCCTCGTCGCCGGCGGCCCGCTGCCCCGACGCGTCGCAGGGCAGCCCGTGCCGCCGGGCCACCGGCTTGTCAGTTCTTGCGAAGCTCGACGATGTCGTGCCTGGCAGGCGTGCCGTCGGCGACGGACACGTGCGCGAAGTGATCGTCAAAGATATGGTCGATCGTCACATGGCCGACGAGCTGGCGGTGATAGGTCGGCGCCACGCCCTTGGACGGACCCGGATGGGTCACGACGCGATAGACCTCGAGCTTCTGGCCGACCTCGGCGCCATCGGCCTTGCCGATGCAGACGACCGTGCCGTTGCTGCCCGTGTCGACGATCGAGCCGCGCATGAACAGGCTGTGCCCGATGCCCTGGGCCATAGCGGGGACGGCAGCAAGCATCGAAATGCCGGCAAGCGCGACCATGAGAGTTTTTCTGACCATATTCACCTCCTTGGATGGTAAGCCACCGCCCGGACTTTGCCGAGGGGAAGAGCGTCTCTTCAGGCTTGGGACTACGGTCCCGGGTCCAGCCTCGATATACGTAGAGGCCGCAGCCGATCTTCTTCCCCGGGCCGGATCTTTATTGACGCGGAGTTGACGGAATCAGCCGTCAGCACTTCAAAATCCGCGCGGCGCGAGACTTTGGTTGGCTGCGCCCGCGAAACCCGCTAGATATCGAGGCCCGTGAAACGCCTGCTCGCCCTCCTGCTCGTCATCGGAGCGCTGTCCGGTCTCTTCGGAGCCCAGATGGCGGCCGCGCACAGCGTGCCGCAGGCGGCAGGCGCGCCGCTGGCCAAGGGCATGGATGCGGACTGCATGGCGATGATGGCCAAGCAGCAGCCTGCGCCCAGCGAAAAGCCCTGCAAGGGCCTGACGCTCGATTGCATCGCCGCGATGGGGTGCGTGATCCCGCTGGTCGCAGCGGACCTGGCAGGCGGCGTTGCGCCTGCGCGTCTCTACGACGCGCCCAGCTTCTGGACGACCGACACGATATTGACCGGCAAGGCGGTTGCGCCCGAGCCGGATCCTCCCACCAGCCTTGCCTGATTGAACGAGCACGGGCTGCGCGCATCGATCGATGCGTGCGCGCCCGGTTTCCTTCTTTTCAGTCAAAGGTTTTCGTGATGATCAAACTGCTTCCGGCCGCCCTTGTGGCGGCCCTCAGTCTCGCCGCGCCTGCGCTTGCAACCGACGCGAGCCGCACGCCGCAAGGCCATTGGGAATGGCGGTCGGCGCCGCAATATGGTCCGCGGGCGACTGGCCCTGCGCGTGTCCGCATATGGGTGCCCGACAGCCGGGACATGGCCAGCTGCGATTGCGCGATGATGCAGGCAAGCGCCGCCGACTGCATGCGCGGCGCAGTCAGGTCGGACAAGGGCTAAACCCGCTCCGGAGCGGCGCGTCACATCTTGGCGCGCCGCCTCTGTCATGAGGGGATGATATCCATGATCATGATGCCGAGGCGCGCTGTGCGACGCCTGTTGCTCTCTATCGGTGCGACGCTTGCGAGCGCCTGGGCCGTGCCGGTGTCGGCCGGCCCGCTCACCTACGAGCAGGCAGTGAGGCTCGCTGCCGCCAACGCGCCAAGCCTCAAGGCGCGCGCGGCGGCGACAGCCGGCGCCCGCTCTTCGGCGGTCGCGGCCGATCGCCTGCCCGATCCGACGCTCGACCTGGGCCTGCAGAACTTCCCGGTGAGCGGCCCCAATGCCGGCAGCTTCACGCGCGACGATTTCACTATGGCGACGATCGGGTTCAGCCAGACCTTCCCCAATCTCGCCAAGCGCCATGCACGCGCCGCGCGCGCCGCGGCCGATATCGGTATCGCCGAGGCGGGCGAGCTGGTCGAAGGCCGCAACGTGCGGCTCGAGACCGCCCTCGCCTGGGTCGATCTCTATTATGGAGAACGCCGGCTCCGGCAGCTCGACCTGCTCGATGCCAGCCTCGACGACCTGCAGAAGACCGTGACCGCACGCCTGGCGTCGGGCAGCGCGCGCCCGAGCCAGGCGCTCGAGCCCGACCAGCTCCGCGCCGCCATCGCCGATCGCCGCGCCGAGATGGCTGCGGTGGTGGCGCAGGCGCGGGCCCGGCTCGCGCGCTATACCGGCGACCCCGACCCGCAGGCGACGGGCGACCCGCCGATGCTCGATGTCGATCCGATCCGGCTGCGGGCCGGGATCGATGCGCTTCCCGCCCTGCGCGCGCAGGACGCGCGGATCGCAGTCGCCGAAGCGGACGTGCGTCTCGCGCGCGCCGACAAGCGCCCCGACTGGAAGGTCGGCGTCACCTATGGCCGGCGCGATCCCATGTACGGCGACATGGCCTCGGTCGGCGTGTCGATCGACCTGCCGCTGTTCGCCGGCAAGCGCCAGAACCCCAGGATCGCTGCAAGCGAGAGCCTTGCGCAAGGGGGTCGGTTCGACCGCGAGGCGATCCGCCGCGAGCTGGTGGCGCAGCTCGACGCCGATCTCGCAGACCATGCCATGCATCTCTCCCGGTTGCGCAATGCCCGCGAGACGCTGGTGCCACTCGCCAGGCACCGCGCCGAGCTCGACCGCGACAGCTATGGCGCCGGCAAGCTCGACCTTGGCGCCGCGCTGCTCACGACGCTCGGGCTCGCGGAGGCCGAGGTCGAGGCGCTCAACCGCGAAGCCGACGTCGCGCGCGACGCGGTCCGCATCACTATCACCTATGGGGAGGAGCGGCCATGACGCTCGATAAATCCGCGCTGCGCTGGGGCGCATCGATCCTGGCTGTCGCGCTGCTGGCCGGCGGCACAGGCTATTGGGCTGGCCATCGCCAGGCACCGCAATCGGAGGCGACCACGCCCGCCGGGGCAGGCAAAGTCCTTTACTGGTACGATCCGATGTTCCCCAACCAGAAGTTCGACAAGCCCGGCAAGTCGCCCTTCATGGATATGCAGCTCGTGCCGCGATACGCGGACGGAGGAAGCGCCGGCGCGGCCCCCACGGTCGCCGTCGATCCCGCCGCGCGGCAGAGCCTGGGATTGCGGGTCGTCGCGGCGAAGATGGGCAGCCTTGCCTCGGCCCTCGAGGTCACCGGCACGATCGACTTCAACCAGCGCGACGTCGCCGTCATCCAGGCGCGTTCGGGCGGGTTCGTGAGCCGCGTCTATGCGCGAGCGCCCGGGGACGTGGTCCGCGCCGGCGCGCCGATCGCGGACCTGCTCCTGCCCGAATGGGGCGGCGCGCAGACCGAATATCTGAGCGTCAGGCGGCTCGGCAAGCCCGACCTCACCGCGGCCGCGCGCCAGCGACTGCGGCTGATGGGCATGTCCGACGGCCTCATCGCCAGCGTCGAGCGGAGCGGACGCCCGAACGGCGTGGTGACGATCACGACGCCGATCTCGGGCACGATCCAGACGCTCGACGCCCGTGCCGGCGTGACGCTCGCCATGGGCCAGACGCTCGCCCAGGTAAGCGGGCTCGGCACCGTCTGGCTCAATGCCGCGGTGCCCGAAGCGCGCGCGGGCGATGTCCGGGTCGGCCAGAATGCCAGCACCACGCTGGCGGGCTTCCCCGGCGAGCGCTTCGCCGGCCGGGTGATCGCGATCCTGCCGACCACGCAGGCCGACAGCCGCACGCTCACCGTGCGGATCGAGCTGCCCAACCGGGACGGCCGGTTGCGGCCGGGCATGTTCGCCAGCGTCGCGCTTGGCGGCGATGCCAAGCCGGCGCTGCTGGTGCCGAGCGAAGCGGTGATCCGCACGGGCAGGCGCACGCTCGTCATGCTGGCCGCAGGCGACGGGCGCTATCATCCCGCCGAGGTCCGCATCGGCCGCGAGGCAGGCGGCGAGACCGAGATCCTTGCCGGCCTGTCGCCCGGCGAGAACGTCGTCGTCTCGGGGCAGTTCCTGATCGATTCCGAGGCGAGCCTGTCGGGAATCGAGGCGCGGCCGATCGGCGGCGGTGCGGCATCGGCGACCATCGCCGCGCCGGCGTCGAAAGCCACGCTGTACGAGACGACGGGCAAGATCGAGCGGATCACGGCCAATTCGGTGACGCTCAGCCACGAGCCCGTTCCCGCGCTCGACTGGCCGGCGATGACGATGACCTTCGCGCTCGCCAATCCGGGCATCGCGCGCGGCTTCAAGGCGGGTGACCGGGTCCGGTTCGGGTTCGACCGGCCCCCGGCGGGACCGACGCTGCGGCATATGGCGAAGGTGGCGGGCCAGTGATCGCCCATCTCATCCGCTGGTCGGTGAGGAACCGCTTCTTCGTCGTGCTCGGCATGCTCGCGCTGGTCGGCGCGGGCCTGTGGGCGGTGCGCTCGACCCCGATCGACGCGCTGCCCGATCTTTCCGACGTGCAGGTCGTGATCCGCACTTCCTATCCGGGTCAGGCGCCGCAGATCGTCGAGAACCAGATCACCTATCCGCTCACCACCACCATGCTGTCGGTGCCCGGCGCCAAGACGGTGCGCGGCTATAGCTTCTTCGGCGACAGCTTCGTCTATGTGATCTTCGAGGACGGCACCGATCTCTACTGGGCGCGCAGCCGCGTGCTCGAATATCTCAACCAGGTCCAGGGTCGGTTGCCGGCCAGCGCCCGCAGCGCGCTCGGGCCGGACGCGACCGGGGTCGGCTGGGTCTATGAATATGCGCTGGTCGACCGCACCGGCCGGCACGATCTCTCGCAGCTTCGCGGGTTGCAGGACTGGTTCCTGCGCTACGAGCTGAAGACCGTGACCGGCGTGGCCGAAGTCGCCAGCATCGGCGGCATGGTCAAGCAGTACCAGGTGCTGCTCGATCCGGTGAAGCTCGCGGCCTACGGCGTAACCCACGCCCAGGCAGTGCAGGCGATCAGCCAAGCCAATCAGGAAGCCGGCGGCTCGGTGCTGGAAATGGCCGAGGCCGAATATATGGTCCGCGCCTCGGGCTATCTGAAAACGCTCGACGATTTCCGGGCAATCCCGCTCAAGACTGCGGCGGGCGGCGTGCCCGTCCGGCTCGGCGATGTCGCCACGATCCAGGTCGGCCCCGAGATGCGGCGCGGCATCGCCGAACTGAACGGCGAAGGCGAGGTCGCCGGCGGCGTCGTTATTCTTCGGTCAGGCAAGAACGCCCGTGAGACCATCGCGGCGGTCAAGGACAAGCTCGCCGATCTCAGGAAAAGCCTGCCGCCGGGCGTCGAGGTGGTCACGGTCTATGACCGCTCGCAGCTGATCGATCGCGCGGTCGAGAACCTCACCCGCAAGCTGGTCGAGGAGTTCATCGTCGTCGCATTGGTCTGCGCCCTGTTCCTCTGGCACGTCCGCTCGGCGCTGGTCGCGATCCTGACCTTGCCGCTCGGTGTGCTGGCCGCGTTCGTCGTAATGCGGTTCCAGGGGGTGAACGCCAACATCATGTCGCTGGGCGGCATCGCCATCGCCATCGGCGCGATGGTGGATGCGGCGGTCGTCATGATCGAGAACGCCCACAAGAGGATCGAACGCTGGGAGCAGGATCACCCGGACAGACATCTCGATGGCGAGATGCGCTGGATCGTCGTCACCGAGGCGGCGGCCGAGGTCGGGCCGGCGCTGTTCTTCAGCCTGCTGATCATCACGCTGTCGTTCATTCCGGTCTTCACCCTGGAGGCGCAGGAAGGCCGGCTGTTCGCGCCGCTCGCCTTCACCAAGACCTATGCGATGGGCGCGGCCGCGATCCTGTCGGTGACCCTGGTGCCGATCCTGATGGGCTGGCTGATCCGGGGCCGCATTCCGGCCGAGCAGGCCAATCCGGTCAATCGCTGGCTCACCAATATCTACCGGCCCGCGATCGACTGGACGATGAAGCGGCCCAAGGCAGTGCTGCTGATCGCGGCTCTGGTGTTCGCCACCACGGCCTGGCCGCTCAGCCGGCTCGGCGGCGAGTTCATGCCCAATCTCGACGAGGGCGACCTGCTCTACATGCCCTCGGCGCTGCCGGGCCTCTCGGCCGCCAAGGCGAGTGAGCTGCTCCAGCAGACCGACCGCCTGATCAAGACCGTGCCCGAAGTCGAAAGCGTGTTCGGCAAGGCCGGCCGCGCCGAGACCGCGACCGATCCCGCGCCGCTCGAAATGTTCGAGACGACGATCCAATTCAAGCCCCGCGACCAGTGGCGGTCGGGCATGACGCCCGAACGCCTTGTCGACGAGCTCGATCGCCGGGTGAAGCTTCCGGGTCTCGCCAATATCTGGGTGCCGCCGATCCGCAACCGCATCGACATGCTCGCGACGGGCATCAAGAGCCCGATCGGGGTCAAGGTGTCGGGCAGTGACCTCGCCGAGCTCGACCGCATCGCGCATGATGTCGAGACCGTGGCCAGGAGCGTGCCCGGCGTCAGCTCGGCGCTCGCCGAGCGGCTGACCGGCGGACGCTATGTCGATGTCGACATAGACCGCGCCGCCGCCGCGCGGTTCGGGCTCAACATCGCCGACGTCCAGGCCATCGTCTCCGGCGCGATCGGCGGCGAGACGATCGGCGAGACGGTCGAGGGCCTCGCCCGCTATCCGATCAGCGTGCGCTATCCGCGCGAATTGCGCGACAGCCTCGAAAGGCTGCGGGCGCTACCGATCCTGACGCCCGCGGGCCAGCAGATCACCTTGGGCACCGTGGCAAACGTCTCGATCGCCGAGGGACCGCCGATGCTCAAGACCGAGAATGCCCGGCCTTCGACCTGGGTCTACGTCGATGTGCGCGGGCGCGATCTTGCCTCGGTGGTCGGCGATCTGCAGCGTGCGGTGGCGAAACAGGTCAGGCTCTCGCCTGGGGTCAGCATCGCTTACTCTGGCCAGTTCGAATATCTCGAGCGCGCGGTCGACCGCTTGAAGCTGGTCGTGCCCGCGACGCTGCTGATCATCTTCGTGCTGCTCTACCTCATCTTCGGCCGCTTCGACGAGGCGGCGCTGATCATGGGGACGCTGCCGTTTGCGCTGACCGGCGGCATCTGGACGCTTTATCTGCTGGGGTTCAACCAGTCGATCGCCACCGGGGTCGGGTTCATCGCGCTCGCCGGCGTCTCCGCCGAGTTCGGGGTGGTGATGCTGATCTATCTCAAGAACGCGCTGGCCGAGCGCGGCGCACATCCGGACGCTGCCGAGGTCGAGGCCGCCGTGCGCGAAGGCGCGCTGCTGCGCGTCCGTCCCAAGGCGATGACGGTGGCGGTGATCCTGGCCGGCCTGCTGCCGATCCTGCTGGGATCAGGCGCGGGTTCGGAGGTCATGAGCCGGATTGCCGCGCCGATGATCGGCGGCATGCTGACCGCGCCCTTGCTCTCAATGTTCGTCCTGCCCGCCGCCTACCTGCTGTTGCGCCGGCCCAAGACCGATCCCATCCCTCAACCCGTTTCATCATGAAGGAGAAGACGATGAACCATGCACGACTGACCATTGCCCTCGGCCTCGCCGCCCTGACTGCCGCGTGCGGCAAGAAGGCGGAGGCCCCCGTTGCGACTGAGACCAACGAGGCGGCGCCCGCCGCGACCATGAGCGGCGACATGGGCAACATGTCGATGGCGCCTGACGCGAACGCCGCGATCAAGGCCAAGGGCCATGGCACCGTCACCGCGATCGACAAGGCGGCGGGCACCATCACGCTCGATCATGGTCCGATCCCGGAGGCCAAGTGGCCCGCGATGACGATGGCGTTCAAGGCCGCGCCGTCGATCACCGATGCGGTCAAGGTCGGCGACAAGGTCGATTTCGACCTCTCGCTCAAGGGCAGCGATGGCGAGGTCACCGCGATCGCAAAGCAGTGATCCGCTAAGTTCGACCGGAAAAAGCTGGTTGCGGCGCCGCTCCCGGGCGGCGACGCCCGTGCCGGCCGTCTGCCTGGCTGTGCGCCCGGTCGACGGTTGCGACCGGCAACGCCCAATGCCAGCGGCGTTTCCCTGCGCGATCACCGACAATTTGAGCACGCTTCGCGGATCGCACATTGAACGTGCAAGCCGCCCTTGCTCGCGATAGCCTGAACGGCAAGGAGCCCAGTTTAGATGACCCAGCCAGTATGACCTTGTTACCCGCGACACATCATGATCTCGTGAGCGAGCTTGTCCGTCGTTGGCGAGACGATCCCGGCGCCACCTATCGCTCCTGGTTTCTGTGGGACGAACGGCTGAAAAACTTCCGCTCCATCCGTCGCGGGCTGCAGCAGGTGGTCGCAGAAATCGAAAGTGGGCGGTTCGGCGTCGCCTATCGCGGCTCGTCACTGGAAACGGTTGTCCACTCGATCGCCGAACAGCGGCAGATCTTCAAGGGCGCCGACCATGCCTGGCTGTGGAAGCCCAAGCTGCGCATTCCAGACATCTACGAAAGCCCGGACAACCAGCGGGCGTTCGGTCGCCTGCTCGACAATTGCTCGTGCTGCGATACCGCCGAGGAGATCATCAGCCACATCCGCAGCATAGACGCGCTCAAGATCAAGGGGCTGGGGCCGGCGGCGGCCAACCTGCTCTATTTCCTTCACCCGACGCTGGTGCCGCCCTTCAATACCGCGATCGTCAAGGGCTACAATGCCGTCACCGGCGCCAAGGTGAAGCTCGGGTCATGGGATCATTTTCTCGCCATGCGCGCCGGCATCCTCGACCTCAACGACCGTTACCGCGAGTTGCTCTCCAACGATCTCGGCGCGATCGGCGGACTGTTGTTCGACATTGGCTCGGGCCGCTATCCCGCGCCACCGCTGGAGGATGACGCAACGGCGGCCGACGACTGGCTCGGCAGATTGGAACATGCCAGAGCGGAGGCAAGCCGGCTCGACAAGACAGCCGCCGCGCAGGGCGAAACCGATCGCACGCACGCCGAAATCCAGGCCTGGCTGCGCGACCTCGGCCATGCCCTCGGTTACGATGTGTGGATCGCCGCCAATGACCGCGGTCGACTTCACGCTGGCTGCCCGCTTGGACAGGGATGCCTCGAGCGCCTTCCAGACGCCATTGCGACCTCTCCCGGAGCGGACTCGATCCGCCTCATCGACGTGTTGTGGCTGGCGAAGGGTGGCGACGGCGTCGCCGCCGCGTTCGAGGTTGAACATTCGACCTCGATCTACTCGGGGATCGTGCGCATGCTCGATCTGGCGCTGTCGGGGAGCGATCTGCACGCTGCCGCCGGGCTATTCCTGGTCGCACCGAATGCGCGCGAGCAGGACGTTCGCGCGCAACTCCGTCGCCCGGCTTTCAGCCGTATTGCCGATCTCGACTTCGCCTATCTGCCCTATGGCGAGCTGGAGAGAAACAGGGACGCGATCGCTCGTTTTGGAACGGGATTGAAGGCCATCAAGGCGATCTCAAGCCCCCTTCCCTGAAAGGGGGCGTTTGCGGGAGGGGGCGGAATCCTACGCCAAGCTCGCCCAGATAGCCGGCGCGAGATCTTACTTGTTGCTGCCTTCTACGGTCGCGCCAGAAAGGCGACGGCTCAGTTCTATCCGGCGATGGCTACGCATTTTGAAGGTGTCTGGCCCAACGCGCCGATACTCAATGAAGCCGAGAGAACGCCAAAATCGCTCTGCCGCTTCATTCGCTTCCAGCACGGCCAACCGAATCTCTGTGGCACCTCTCGCAGCGGCCCAGCTTTCGACCGTCGAGTAAATTGAGCGTCCGACGCCACGACCACGCTGTGCGGCATCTACGATCATGAAGCCGAGATACCATGTGCCATCACGCGGATAATCGCGGAGGATGGCCGCGATTGCATATAGGCCGCCAGGCCCCTTCCATCCCAGGACAGCTTGATTGTGGGCGCTCTTTTCGGGCGGCACATCGGAGAAAAGCTCGCGAGCATCGTCCAGCGTGGGCGCGGCCCCGTCCTGCAACAGGAAATAGTCGCTGCAACGGTTGTACAGGTCTGCAACGTCTGCGGCGTCCGCTTGGGTAAGTTTGATCGGGGCTCCCGTCATCATCATCGCGTTTTGGCAGCAAGCACGCGCTGACCGTAATCCCGGAGTTCCCCGTTGGGACCGACATAGCGGTAGAGAGTGACGCGCTCGATCCCGAGTTCCTTGCAGAGGTCGGAAACGGACGTGTCGCGTTGGGCCATAGCAGCCTGAGCGAGCCGCACCTGGGCCTTGGAGAGGGCGAACTTGCGGCCACCCTTGCGTCCCCGCGCGCGGGCAGCGGCCAGGCCAGCCATGGTGCGCTCGCGGATCATATCCCGCTCAAACTCCGCCAGTGTGGCAAAAATGCCGAACACCATCCGGCCCGATGGCGTCGTGGTGTCGATCTGCGCGCCCTTGCCGGTGAGCACCCGCAGACCGATACCGCGATCCGACAGATTCTGCACCGTGCTGACCAGGTGGGTGAGCGTTCGGCCGAGCCGGTCGAGCTTCCAAACGATGAGGACATCGCCGTCGCGCAACGATTTCAGGCAGGCGGCAAGACCGGGGCGATCATCACGGCTACCGGATGCACGATCATCATAGATATTGCCTGGCTCGACACCGGCAGCGCGAAGGGCATCGTGCTGCAGGTCGAGCGACTGCGAGCCGTCGGCTTTGGACACGCGGGCGTAGCCGATCAGCATGGATCACAAACGAAGGTTTGAGGCGGTGACGAACATGAGCACATAAGATTGGGCTATTGTGTATCTTAACCAGCATCTCAATCAAGCTATCTCAAACCGTAGCTCGGAAAGAATAAGGAGCATGTATGCCGCGTCGCGTGACCCTGACCGATCGACAGCGCGAGGCGCTGCTTCACTTGCCGGTCGATCAAGGTGAGCTGCTGCGGCACTATACCCTCAGCGATGAGGATCTCGGGCATATCCGCCAGCGCCGGCGCGCCCACAATCGTTTTGGCTTCGCGCTGCAACTGTGCGTCCTGCGCTACCCGGGCCGGGTGCTCGCTCCTGGCGAGTTGATCCCGGCGCAGGTATCGGATTTCATCGCGGCCCAGCTCGGCCTGACCAGCGACGATCTACTCCTCTATGCCGCGCGCGAGGAGACCCGGCACGAGCATCTGGCGGACCTTCGCCGAATCTACGGCTATCGCTCCTTTTCGGGGCGGGGCGCACGGGATTTGCGCGAATGGATCGCTCGGGAAGCCGAGGCGGCGACATCGAATGAGGATCTTGCCCGTCGCTTCGTTGCGGAGTGTCGCCGCACCCGCACGATCCTTCCCGGCTCCTCGACGATCGAGCGCCTTTGCGCCGATGCGCTGGTTGAGGCCGAGCGCCGGATCGAGGATCTTATCGCCCATCGCATCACGCCAACCCTGAGCGAGAATTTGGCTCACCTGTTGGAGGATACGGTGGATGGTCGCGTCACGCGCTTCGTATGGCTGCGACAGTTCGAGGTTGGCGCAAATTCAGCAGCCGCTAACCGGCTGATGGATCGACTGGAATATCTTCGAAGGTTCGATCTTCCGGCGGATTTGCTGGACGGCGTGCCGGCGCATCGTGTGACCCGGCTTCGCCGGCAGGGCGAGCGCTATTACGCCGACGGCATGCGTGATCTGCCCGAAGACAGGCGGCTTGCGATCCTCGCTGTCTGCACCCTGGAATGGCGGTCATCGCTGGCCGATGTCATCGTGGAGACCCACGATCGCATCGTAGGCCGTCTCTATCGGGCCTCCGAACGCCTTTGCAACACCAGGATCGCCGACGAAAAGGCGGCCGTTCGGGACACGCTGAAGTCCTTTGCCGAAATCGGTGGTGCTTTGCTTGGAGCGCAGGACGATGGCACGGCCCTGGACGGGATAATCGCCACCGGGCCTGGCTGGGAACGGTTCAGAACCCTTGTCGCCACGGCCTCCGCGCTGACCAACGTGCTCGCGGCCGACCCGCTCAGCCGTGTGCTGGACGGCTATCACCGTTTCCGCCTCTACGCGCCCAGGATGCTGCGCCTGCTCGACATGCAGGCGGCGCCGATCGCCACGCCTCTTCTGGCGGCCGTTGCGATGCTGCGTAACGGGATCAAGGTCGATCCGCCGGTGGATTTTCTACGTCCCAACTCGAAATGGCATCGTCATCTTCGCGCTGAGCCCAGCGGCGACCACCGGCTTTGGGAAATCGCGGTGCTGTTCCACATCCGCGACGCCTTCCGGTCCGGTGACATATGGTTGGCGGGATCGCGCCGCTATGGCGACCTCAAGCAGCTTCTGGTCCCGCCACAGGCGATAGAGCAGACCGCGCGGCTCGCCGTGCCGCTGCGACCCGGCGAATGGCTGGCCGAGCGCAGGGCTCGACTGGATACACGGCTGAAGGAGTTTGGCCGCGCGGCGCGAACCGGCACGATCCCAGGCGGCATCATCGAGAACGGCAAGCTGCACATCGACAAGCTGAGGGCCGACACGCCCGAAGGGGCCGAGGATCTCGTGCTCGATCTCTATCAACAGCTCCCGCCCGCGAGGATCACCGATCTGTTGCTGGAAGTCGATGAGCGAACCGGATTTTCCGAGGCGTTCACGCATCTGCGCACCGGCGCGCCCTGCAGCGACCGGATCGGCCTGATGAACGTGTTGCTGGCGGAAGGCGTCAATCTCGGTTTGCGCAAGATGGCGGCGGCGACCAACACGCACAGCTTCTGGGAATTGCTGCGGATCGCGCGCTGGCATGTCGAAGGCAGCGCCTATGATCGGGCGCTCGCCATGATCGTGGAGGCCCACGCCGCCCTGCCCATGGCCGCCTTCTGGGGACAAGGGCAATCGGCATCCAGCGACGGGCAGTTCTTCCTTGCTACCGAGCAGGGCGAGGCGATGAATCTGATCAACGCGAAATATGGCAACGTCCCGGGCCTCAAGGGATACAGCCATGTGTCCGATCAATATGCGCCGTTCGCAACCCAGGTGATCCCGGCAACGGTCAGCGAGGCTCCCTATATCCTGGACGGGCTGCTCATGAATGACGCGGGCCGCCGCGTTCGCCAGCATTTTGCCGACACGGGCGGCTTCACCGATCATGTGTTCGCCGCCTGCGCCTTGCTCGGCTACAGGTTCGCCCCCCGTATCCGCGATCTCCCTCAGAAAAGACTCTATGCCTTCACGCCCAACGCGACGCCGGCCAATGTGCGAGCGCTGGTCGGAGGTAAGATCAATGAACCGCTCATCGAGCGCAACTGGCCCGACATCCTGCGCATCATGGCGACGATCGCAGCGGGGATCGTCGCCCCCAGCCAGATTCTTCGCAAGCTCGCCTCTTACCCGCGCCAGAATGAGCTGGCCCTCGCATTGCGAGAGGTGGGCCGCATCGAGCGAACCCTGTTCATGATCGACTGGATTCTTGATGCCGGCCTCCAGCGCCAGGCTCAGATCGGCCTCAACAAGGGTGAGGCCCACCACGCCCTAAAGCGCGCCATCAGCTTCCACCGCCGAGGTGAAATCCGGGATCGATCCGGCGAAGCCCAGCACTATCGCATCGCCGGAATGAACCTGCTCGCCGCCATCATCATATTCTGGAACACCATGAAGCTCGGCGAGGTCGTCAATACCCGGGCCGCCAGCGGTACCCATATCGCGCCTGATCTACTCGCCCACGTCTCGCCGTTGGGATGGGAACACATCAATCTAACCGGGGAATATCGCTGGCCCAAATCCTTAGCGTAGGATTCCGCCCCCTCCCGCAAACGCCCCCTACGATTGAGAAGCGCGGCGGAATCTCTTAGATTGATCGCTGGAGGCTTTGTTCGCGGAGACGCGCACATTGCCTTCTTTTCGTTTTAGGAAGCGCTGCCCTAAGCGACAGAAGCCAGAGCTTTGACAATGCGGCATTCCGCGATGGAGCCGACCATGTATCTTGATCCTATCGGTGCAGACACGCGATGATGGCGGTCACGACGGCGGTGGTTTCCGCGACGTCGCGCACCCTCACTGTGTCGAGGCCGATTTCAGCAGCGGGATAGTCATTCCCACCGGGGAATATCGCATCCCCAATGAACAGCATCCCGTCGAGCGGGACACCGCTCTCGGCACTCAGGCGCTTCAGGCCATAGCCCTTGTCGATCCCTGCTCTGGTCACGTCGATCGATGTCGTGCCACCGAGATTGATCGAGAGCTCCGGCAGCTTCGCGCGCAACGTGGCCTGCAACGCGGTCCTCTTCTTTCGGTCAGGATCCCACGCTTCCTTTTCCTTCAGCGGCGCTGCCTGCCCCAGGCCCGAAAAGGTGATCTGGCTGCCCCGGTCCTCGATCCGTTCGCCCCAGATACGTTCGTCGGCGAGACCGGCATCGGTCAGCGCCTGATCGAAGGCCGTGCGGATCTTCGCCTTCTCCGCGTCGTCGAACAGTTCGGCATAGACCGCGCGCCAAGCGCCATTGATGAACCGATAGAGTTTCGTGCCTGTGGTCGGCATCAACCAGAGACGGTCGAGCGCGACGCCGGCAGGAAGGCGCGAGGCGATCTGCTTTTCGAACTGCGGCCAGTCCCCGCCCGAGATCACCGCCACATCCGTGATGGCGAGCAATCGGGCGAGGATTGCGGCCATATCCTCCGATAACGGCCGCTTGCTCTCGGCAAGCGTGCCGTCGAGGTCGAAGGCGATCAGCCACTTCATGCCGCCTTCCCTGCCGGATCGCGGTAGGCGAGCAGCCTGAGCGCATTGATGACGACGAGCAGCGTCGATCCCTCATGAACCGCCACCGCTGGCCCAATGCCGAGGCCGAGGATGGTAGCAGGCACCAGGAAGGCGACGACACCCAGGCTGACGAAGACGTTCTGCCGGATGATTCCACGGGTATGGCGGCTAAGACCGACTGCGAATGGCAGGTGCGCCAGATCGTCGGCCATCAGCGCCACGTCGGCTGTCTCCAGCGCAACGTCCGACCCCGCCGCGCCCATCGCGATGCCGACCGTGGCGCTTGCCATCGCCGGCGCATCGTTCACGCCGTCGCCCACCATCGCGACCTTGTCTTCGCCGGCGAGCTTCTTGATCGCGGCAACCTTGTCTTCGGGCATGAGGTCGCCCCACGCTTCGTCGATCCCGACTTCGTCGGCGATCGCTTCGGCGACTTTCTGGTGATCGCCGGAGATCATTATCATCCGCGACACGCCCATCTCGTGCAGCCGACGCAACGCGGTCTTGGCAGCTTCGCGAGGCGTGTCCATCAGGCCGATCGCGCCCAGGTCGCGGTCCCCCTTGCGGACCACCATTGTCGTGCGGCCGTTCTCGCGCAGCTTCGCGATTGCGTCCTGCGCGCCCTGCCCCAGCGCCGGAATGCCCTCACTTCCGAACATCTCGGCCTTGCCGATCCACACCGTCTCGCCATCCACGCTCGCGGTGACGCCCCGACCGGTCAGGCTCTTGAGGTCGCCGGCAGTCGGCACGGCACGATCGTTCAGACGTTCGCGGCCGTCCTTGACGATCGCTTGGGCCAGGGGATGGTCGCTCAACGCTTCGACGGCGACAGCCAGCGCCAGCAACTCGCCTTCATCGGCGCCATCGACGGGCACGACATCAGTGATGCGCGGACGACCTTCGGTCAGCGTGCCCGTCTTGTCGAAAGCGATCGCTTTGAGCGACCCGAGGTTTTCGAGCGGTGCACCGCCCTTCACGAGCACGCCGCCCCGCGCTGCACGGGCAACGCCCGACAGGACCGCGCTCGGCGTTGCGATCGCGAGCGCGCACGGGCTTGCCGCCACCAGCACCGCCATCGCGCGATAGAAGCTGTCGCGGAACGGCTCGTCGACGACCACCCATGCGAACAGCAGGAGCACTGACAGGACCAGGACGGCGGGCACGAAGATCCGTTCGAACCGGTCGGTGAAGCGCTGCGTCGGCGACTTCTGCGTCTCCGCTTCGCTCACCATCTTCACGACCTTGGCAAGCGCGCTTTCATTGGAACGGCGTGTCACCTCGATCTCGATCGCGCCGCCGCCGTTGATCGTACCAGCAAAAACCCGGCTTTCCGCGTCGACTGCATCGGGCTTGGCGCGTGCCGCTGCGGCATCTGCGACCGGCACCTTGTCGACCGGGATGCTTTCACCCGTGACCGGGGCCTGGTTGATCGCGCTGGTGCCCTTGATGACGAAGCCGTCGGCAGGCAGGCGCTCGTTCGGGCGGACGATGGCAATGTCCCCGACGACCATCTGCTCGACCGGGATTTCGCTGGTCTGCCCGCCGCGTCGCACGGTCGCGGTTTCGGGCGCGAGCTTCGCCAGCGCCTCGATCGCCTTCTTGGCGCGGCCCATTGCATAATGCTCAAGCGCATGGCCGAGGCTGAACAGGAACAGCAGCAGCGCACCTTCGGCCCATGCGCCCAGCGCAGCGGCGCCGGCCGCAGCGACCAACATCAGCGTGTCGATCTCGAACTTCTTCATCCGGAGGTTGTCGATCGCCTCGCGCAGCGTGAAGAATCCGCCGAAGAAATAGGCTGCGATATAGCAGGCGGTCGGCAGCCATTCGGGCGCGCCAGCGACCAGCCTCTCGATCGCGTAGCCGATCCCCAGCAGCGCGCCACAGGCGAGCGCGAAGATCAGCTCGGTATTGGGGCCGAGAAATTCGGCGTGGCTATGGTCGTGGCCATCGCCGGGGCCGTGCTTCTCTTCGCCCGCGCCGTGGCCCCCGGGGCCGTGGTCGTGGCCGGCATGTTCATCGGCAGCGACCCGCTTGCCCACCCTCACCTTCAGCTTGCGAAGCGCAGCGCGCACCTCCTCTTCGGTGGTTTCGCGGCGATCATATTCGACCCGGACAGACCCGCTGGTGCTGGCGCTTGCCTGGACCACGCCGGGCAAGGCGCACAGCGCATCGCTGACCGTGCGCGCCCGACGTTCGTGGTTGATCCCCGTCACCTGCCAGATCGCATGGCCGTAGCGCTCGGTGATTTCGGCACCTGCGGCGCGCACCATTTCGCGCAACCGTGGCAGCGGCAGCTTGGCGGCATCGAAATGGATGCACAGCGCCGCTGGCGTGTTGCCGTCGAGACAGATCACATGCGCCCGCTCGACACCTTCGCGCTTTGACAGGGTTGATACGAGACGGTCCAGGCAGGCATCGGCCGCGTCAGGAAGGTCCGGCAACAACACTGGAATGTCGAGTTCGAGCTTGTCGTTCATGACGACCTCCTTTCGCTTTTCTTGGTTTCGGCGCGCGCGTCGCGCAGGATTTCGACACCGCCCTTGATGGCGATGATGGCGGTGGCGAAGCCGACCAGCAGGTCCGGCCAATTGGTACCCAACCACAGCACCAGCACGCCGGCGATCAGGATGCCGCCGTTGGAAATGAAGTCGTTGAAGCTGAAGGTGGTTGCGGCCCGGAGATTGACGTCCGGATCCTTGAGGCGCTGGAGCAGCCGCAGGCAGAGGTAATTCACGACGCCGGCGATCGCGGACATGACCATCATGGTAGGTCCGATGGGCTCGCTGCCCTGCACGTAGCGCCGTCCGACATCGATCAAGATGCCGCCCGCGAAGATCAGCAGCATGACGCCCGAAGCGACCGCGGCGCGTGTCTTCCATGTCTGGCCCCGGGTGAGCGCCACAAGGCTCAGCGCATACACAGCCGTATCGGACAGGTTGTCGACGCCGTTGGCGATCAGCGCGCTCGAGTCCGCGAAGAAGCCGGAAACGAAGAAGCCCGCAGCGATCGCCGCGTTCAGCAGCAGGACGATCCACAGTGTGCGGCGCTCCTGCCCGCCATTGTTGTCGTTGCCCGGGATCATCCCATCATCTCCTCAAGTGTCAGCAGGGCCAGGAAGCCGACGAAAAACATCGAGCTGATGAGCGGGGTGTCGGGTTTCTCGTGCGCCTCGACCAGCAACTCCTCCGTGACGAGGTAGAGCAGCGCCATCAGCCCGAAGCTGAGGAAGCCGGCGATCATCACCGGCGACAGCGCGGCGACCGGCACGGCAGCGAGCGCGCCGATCGGCAGCAGCAGGGCCAATGCCGAGACGATCACGATGATGCGCAAGCGCGAGCGATAGGTTTCCGCCAGCTCGTCGGTCAGCGTCAGTCCCAGAAATAACACTTCCAGAGTGAGCGCGATCGTCAGCAGGAGACCTGCCTTCTCGCCCGCCACGAAAGCGAGGCCGAGCACCAGGCCGTCGACCAGAATGTCGATGCCGATCGCGGCGAGTAGCGCCATCGGCCCCTTGAAGCGGGCCTCAAGAGCCTTGAGCCCCAGCATGGTCGCGACGCCCGCCGCCCCGCCGATCAACGTCGCGCTGGGCGATGCCTCATGCTTGACCTGCGGCAGGATTTCGGTCGCTGCCGCCGCGAACACGACGCCGGCAGCGAGATGCTGTAGGCCCGCCACGAGGCCAGGTTTCAACTTGGTGCGGCTCGCGACAATCGCGCCGAGCACGACCGCCAGCACAGGCGCAAGCGTATAGAGCAGTGCCTGCATTTCCTAGGACTCCTCCGGGGTTCGGTGGCAGACGCGGATCTTCCCGCGTCGCGTGAACGCGATCGATCCGCCCGCCACGACAGCCCGCGAATGGTCGCCGCGAAACTCGTCACCGGTTCGCTGCGCGCGCAGGATCTCGGTCCTGCCCTTCGGCAGCCAGGTGACGGCCATTTTCAAGCCGTCATCGATGAAGTCGACATCGGCGCGTGTGCCGTCGTCGCAGTACATGATGCGCTGCGCGATTAGTTTCGACGTCAGATGCTTTTCATGCGCCGGCTCGGTAGGCTGGGTCGGCGCTGGATTACACGCCCCTATAACCGCCCCGGAGACGAGAACGACGCCGAGGCGCGCGATCGCCAGACCGGCCCGATTCAGGCCGCACAAGGTTGTCACATTTGAAATCGACGTGTCAGACATCGGTCTCTTCCGACGAAGCGCCCTGTGGCGTTCGAAGGCAGGGCAGTTCATCGCGTGCCTTCCTGCTCGCAGATCCGGGTACGGCCATCGCCTTCCACGATGGTGAGCTGCGACCCCTTGAAGGTCGCGGTGGCTGTTTCGCCGACATATTGCAGGCCCTGCGCTGGCGCGGTCAGCATCATCGGCGGTCCCCCGTTGGAGCGCCGCAAATCGATCTGCAGGCCGTTGTCCTTGTAATCGACGAACAGCGGTTCCCCGTCGGAACAGCGATATCTATGCCGCCCCATTTCCCCGGTCGCCACGGCGCTGTCGGACGAATGGATCTGCTGCTCCGTTGGCGGGGCTGGCGGCTTTCTTTCCGAGCACGCCGCGAGCCCGACAACGAGGATGACGGCGGGCAGCACCCGCTTACAGTGCATCATCATCGCGCCTTCCTCCTGCAGCGGAAGGGGACGCGCTGACGATTGATAGCCCGGGCAGGCTGACCTACCCGCCAGCGGAGATAGGTTGCGAGGCGATCGTCAGATTCGACCATCAGGGATCGCAGGCGGCGCAACATCATCGCCGCGAACGGCAGGGAGAGCGCCCCGCGCAGCGTGCAGCTATGCGTTAGCCTGGTGCCGCCATCGTCCCCCGCCAGCTCGTACCGCTCTTCGAGCGTGAACAGATAGGGGATGCCGCAGGACCAAGCGAAGGCGTGCGGTTTATCGAATCGATCAATCCGTGCTGGCGTCCGAATTGGCCGGGTGATGCCCTGGATCGCAAAGGTGCATTCTGTGTCGCCGAGCCGGGACGGATCATCGAGAAATACGAGCGGACTCCACGCCCGGCGATGATCCGGATCGGTGAGTGCCGACCAGATGCGCAGTGGCCCGCCGTGAAGCATCGAGCTGGTTATGGTGCGAGGCATATCCCCATCTCCCAGAGATGGGCGGGGCGATCGCGGATCGCCCCGCCCATCCATCAGGCCAAGTTGTTCACGAAGGTCTGACCGTGGTCGTCCCCTTCATGCTCCTCATTGTAGTGCTCGGGTTTCTCGATCACTTTCTGCCCGAACCGGGCATAGAGTGTCGGCAGCACGAACAGCGTAAGAAGCGTCGCCGAGATCAGACCGCCGATGACGACCGTCGCCAAAGGCTTTTGAACCTCTGCGCCGGCGCCTTCGCCCAGCGCCATCGGCACGAAGCCGAGGCTGGCGACTAGCGCGGTCATGATGACGGGTCGCAGACGCTGCATCGCGCCAACATGCGCGGCTTCCTCGCGGCTCATCCCTGATCGGATCAGATCTTGGATCGAGCTGACCATGACGAGGCCGTTGAGGACCGCGATGCCCGAGAGGGCGATGAAGCCCACTGCCGCCGAGATCGAGAAGTCCATGCCCCGCAGGAACAGCAACAGGACGCCGCCCACCAGCGCGAAAGGCACGCCGGTGAACACGATCGCGGCGTCGCGGACCGATCCCAACGCCCCGTAGAGGAGCAGCAGGATCAAAATGAAGCAAGCCGGAATGACCAGCTTCAGCCGTTCGCTTGCCGATTGGAGGTTCTCGAACTGGCCGCCCCATTCGAGATAGGTGCCGGCAGGCAGCCGGAGTTGGCTGCCGATCGCCGCCTGCGCATCCGCCACGACGGATCCGACGTCGCGGCCACGCACGTTGGCTTGCACCACCACGCGCCGCTTGCCGTTCTCGCGGCTGATCTGGTTCGGACCATCGACCACCTTGATCTCGGCGACGCTGGACAGCGGTACATAGCCGCCGCCTGCCACCGGCACCTGCACCTGTTGGAGCAGGCCGATGTCGGCACGCTGCGCCTCCGACAGGCGGATCACCACGGGGAAGCGACGGTCGCCCTCGAAGATCTGGCCCGATGTTCGCCCGCCGATCGTCGCAGTCACGGTGTCCTGCACATCCTGAGCCGTAACGCCCAACCGCGCCATCGCGTCGCGGTTGACGCGAATGTCGAGCATGGGAAGACCGGTCGTCTGCTCCACCTTCACGTCCGCTGCGCCTTGCGTTCTGCGCAGCACCGCCGCGATTTGCTCGGCCGTCCGGTTCATCTGGTTGAAGTCGTCCCCGAACACCTTCACCGCGATGTCGCCGCGCACGCCGGCGATCAGCTCGTTGAAGCGCATCTGGATGGGCTGGGTGATCTCGTAGGCATTTCCCGGAATCTTCGCGAGATTACCCTCGATCCGGCTGACCAGCTCCTCCTTGGGAAGCTCAGGATCCGGCCAATCCTTGCGCGGCTTCAGGATGACGAACATGTCGGTCGCGTTCGGCGGCATCGGGTCGGCCGCCAGCTCGGCGGTGCCCGTCTTGGAATAGACGAATTGCACCTCCGGCTGCTTCGACATCATCCGCTCGATCGGCACCTGCATCGCCTGGCTCTGCTGGACCGACGTTGCCGGAATGCGGAGCGACTGGATCAGCAAATCGCCTTCGTCGAGCTGCGGCAGGAACACCGAGCCGAGCGTAGTGAAAGCAAGCGCCGCCACCACAAGGCTTCCCACACCCGCACCGATCGTCAGCGTCGGGCGCTTCATGGCCCGGTCGAGACCGGGTTCGTAGCGCTTCTTCAGCCACGTGATGATGCGGCCGTCCTTCTCCTCGACCTTCTTCGACAGCCAGATCGCAATCATCGCCGGCACGAAGGTGAGAGAGAGGATGAAGGCGAAGGCGAGCGCGATGATGACGGTCAGCGCCATCGGTCCGAACGTTTTACCCTCCACGCCGGTCAGCGTGAGCAGCGGTACGTAGACGAGGATGATGATTGCCTGCCCGTACACAGAGGGACGGATCATCTCACGCGCAGCGGCTGCCACGGTCGCGAGCCGTTCCTTGACGCTGAGCAATCGGCCTTCATGATGCTGTTGCTCGGCAAGCCGGCGCAGCGCGTTTTCGACAATGATGACGGCGCCGTCGACGATCAGACCGAAGTCCAAAGCCCCAAGGCTCATCAGATTGGCCGAGACCCCAGCGCGCAGCATACCAAAGCCTGTCAGCATCATGGTGATCGGGATGACCAACGCCGCGATCAGGGCCGCACGGAAGTTGCCGAGCAGCAGGAAGAGCACGACGATGACCAGCACCGCGCCTTCGGACAGGTTTTTCGCGACCGTCTTGATCGTCGAATTGACCAGCTCGGTGCGGTTCAGCACCGGCTGAATTACGACGTCAGGAGGCAGCGAAGCGTTGATCGTCTTCAGTTTCTCAGCGACCGCGGTCGACACGATGCGGCTGTTCTCGCCGATCCGCATGATCGCCGTGCCGACGACGACTTCGGTACCGTTCTCCGATGCCGAACCCATGCGGATCGCCTGACCCGTCTTCACAGTCGCAACTTGTTCGACCGTGATCGGCACGCCGTTACGTGTCGCGATCACGGTCCTGGCCAACTCGCTGGCATTGCGAACGAGCGCATCCGAGCGAACAGCCAGACCTTCGCCATTGCGATTGACGAAGCCACCGCCGACGCTGGTGTTATTGCGCTCCAGCGCATTTCCCAGGTCCGTCAGCGTGATGCCGAGCGAGGCCAGCTTCTGCACGTCGGGCACGACGAGGAACTGCTTGGCGTAACCGCCAATCGAGTCGACACCGGCGAGGCCCGGTGTGGTCTTCAGAAGCGGCGTCACGATCCAGTCCTGCGCGGTGCGCAGGTAGGTCGCCTTGTCCTCTTCGGTCGTCAGTCGCTCGCCCTCTGGCGTGATGTAGCTGCCATCGGGCTGTTGGCCCGGTTCACCGGGCTTGTGCTTGTCGTCCTCGCGATGATCGAGACGAACGGTGTACATGTACACCTCGCCCAGGCCTGTCGCGATCGGACCCATTTCAGGGTTCACGCCGTCGGGCAGATTCTCTTGCACGCCCCGCAGACGCTCGCCCACCTGCTGGCGGGCGAAATAGATGTCCGTCGCGTCCGAAAAGACCGCCGTGATCTGCGCGAAGCCGTTGCGGCTCAACGAGCGCGTATATTCCAGGCCGGGGGTGCCGGCGAGCGCGGTTTCGATTGGAAACGACACCTGCTTCTCGACCAGCTCGGGCGAGAGGGCAGGCGCGCGGACGTTGATCTGGACCTGATTGTTGGTGATGTCCGGCACCGCGTCGATCGGTAGCCGGTAGAGGGAAAAGGCGCCGATGGCGGCGACGATGACGGTGAGGAGCAGGACTAGCCAGCGCTTCTCGACCGCCCAGGTTACGATACGGGCGATCATGGCTTAATCCTCGTGGCTCGCTTCGCCCTTGCCGATCTCGGCCTTGAGCGTGAAACTTCCGGTGGTGGCGATCTGTTCGTTGCCGGTCAGGCCCGACCGGACGATCACCGTGTCGCCCGACGCATCGCCGAGCTGGACCGGGGTCGCCTTGAAGCCGGTGGGCGTGCGCACGAACACGACCGACTTGCCCTCGAAACTCTGGACCGCCGTCGTCGGCACGCGGACCGCCCCGCTCCCGCCGCTGCCCGTGAGCTGCACGGCTGCCGTCACAGGCTCGCCGACCCGCCATTCGCCACCGCGATTGTCGAGGGTGGCGAGCGCAGGCACGAGCCGCGTCTGCGGATCAAGCGCCGGCGACACGAAGGTCACGCGGGCGGTCGCCTGACGGCCTGCCGCCTTCACCAGCACCGTATTGCCGGGACGCACCCGGCCCGCATCCTCGGGCTTGAGATTAAGCGCGATCGACACCTGGCTCAGGTTGGCGATGCGATAGAGTTCGGCATCCGCCGCGACCGTTTGTCCCAGCGTCACGGGGCGCGCAATGATCTGGCCCGAGATCGGCGCGGCAATGCCGAGCCGGTTGAGCCCGCCGCCGCCGACACCCGCCGCCGAAACCATGCTCTGCGCCTGCGTCAGGGCGATCCGCGCCTCCGTCGCCGCTGTGCGGGCGGCGATCAGATCCTGTTCAGGGGAGACTCTCTGCGCGAACAGCCGCTGTTCGCGCGCGAGGTTCGAATTAGCGAGCTGAAGCCGCGCCCGCGCCGCCTCGACCTCGCCCTTGATCTGCGCCGCCTCGCGGCTTTCGATGACCGCAATGGTCTGGCCGCGTCCGACCGATTGGCCGAGGTTACGGGTGAGCGCGACCACGCGTCCCGCAATTGCGGCCGAGACGACCTGCGTTCCCTGTGGGTCGCCCTCGATGATCGCGGGCAGCTCGATCGTCCCGGCCCCGCCGATGATCGGCCGTCCGACCTGGACGCCCGCTGTGGCGATCTGGTCGGCACCCAATGTGACGACGCCTTCACCGGCATGACCGCCTTCAGCACCGCCCTTTTCCGTGCCCGCTGCCGTCTCATTGGCAGCTGCGCCTTCGGCAGTTGCCTCGTTTCCGCCATCCTTGCCGCCGCAGGCAGCCAAGAGCAGGGCGAGCGACGCCGCGCCCGCGAGATAAAAGCTCTTCATCACTGATTCCCCCCATTGGGCGCACGAGCGGTCAGTCGCTCCACTTGCGCGCGGGCATTCTGGTAATTGGCAAGCGCGTCGATCGCGGCGACCCGCGTTTCGGCGAGCGTGCGTTCAGCATCGAGCAATTCGAGCTGGCCGAACTTGCCCTCGCGATAGCCGATCCGCGCGATGCGGGCGGCCTCCTGTGCAGCCGCCAGCGCCGGCCCCGACGCCGCACGAGCCGTCGTTGCGGCATTGGCCGCCTGCGCCTGCGCGTCCGTGATCGCCTGTTCGATGTCGAGCGCGGTCACGCGGCGCTGCGCATCCGCCTGGGTCCGCTGCGCGGTCGCCTGCGCAATCGCGGCGCGACCATTGTTGAACACCGGGATCGGGATCGACACGCTGAACACCGCCGCCATGTCGTTGGTCGCTTCCAGGCGGCGGATCGACGGCCCGACGTTCAGGTCAGGCACGCGATTGGCGCGCGCGAGCCGCACGCCGGCTTCGGCAATGGAGAAATCCGCGTTGGCTGCCGCCAGCGCGAGTGTGCCGGTCGTGTTGACCGGTGCCAACGGCCCATAGACGTTCACATCGGGAAGGCGATCGAGCAGCGTGTCATCGAGCAGGCCGTCGATCGGCCGTCCGATCCGACGCGCCAGATTGGCGCGGGCCGCCTCGGCCAAGCGAAGCTGCCGCTCCACATTGGCGTCGGCATTGATACGCGCGACATCCGCGCGCTGTTGCTCGAGTGGCGATGCCCGCCCTGCCTGCACGCGAACGCTCGCGGCCCGCAGCGCATCGCTGGCGATCCGGGCCTGATCGCGGGCTGTCATTACCCGGCGATCGGCCGCGACCGCTTCGACATAGAGCTGCGTTACCTGAAGCCGGACATCCGCCGCGATGATCGCGGCCTGGATCTCGGCCCGGGACAATTGCGCATTGGCGACCGCGACGCGGGCGCCGCGCTTGCCGCCTAGCTCGATCGGGATCGCAAAGCCGACCGTGGTTTCCGCGCTGCGGACCCCCCGATACGGCCCGGAGCCGATGACATTCTCGACTTGGCCTTGAACCACCGGATTGGGCCGCAAGCCGGCGACTGTGCGACCTGCACGGGCCGCGTCGATTCCAGCTGTCGCCGCTTCCGCAGCAGGGGCCGAACCGCCCGCTGCACTGACCGCTTGGTCAAGCGTGTAGACCGGCGCATCCTGCGCAACAGGCGCGGACGGTCCGACCTGCGCCTGCGCCATCGTGGCGCAAGACGCTGCGGCCAGCATGGCCGCGAGGATACGATTCATGAAAATAGGACTCCTGACGATGATCGACAGGGGCGCGCCAACGCACGCCCAAATCGGACGTCAGGCTTGGGGGGGCCTCAAATGGACCATGCCGGTGCGGCCGTCGAGCGACGCAGAGGCGGAGATTGTCGGCTTGGGCACTGTGAGGACGGGGGTATATTCCATCGTCGTGCGCGCAGGCGCGCCGACGTCGTGTCCGTGACAATAATTGTGATGATGCGGGACATTCTTGTCCGAGTCCGATGGCACCTGATCGATGTCACCGGCGGTATGGACCGTGAACTCAACGCCCGCGATGCTTCCCCCCGCCAGATCGGCGGCATGGGCCATGCCGGAGAAGCTGGTCAGGACCAGCATCAGGCATGTCAGGAAAGGCAAAAAGGCTCGCACTAGCTTGCCTCTATCACGGAAGGGTTTTCATGTCATTGCACTAATTCGAACCAAGGGTCACTGAGCCGGAACCCGAGCGGGATCGGTCGCGCCCGTTCCAGGCGAACCCGACCGCAATGGCGACCGCCATCAGGAGTTGCGCCAGCACCGATTGCCAAGTGGGAAACACGCCGAGCATCGACAGCCGTGGCACGTCCGCGAGCGGTGCGATGTTGATAAGGCCGGCTTCCTGGAGCGCGGCGACGCCTTTACCCGCCAGCACGACGGTCAGGACCGCCATGAGCCAGGAGCTATAGCGGAAGAACTGCGCGATCGGCAGCTTGCGACTGTAGCGAAGCATGGCCCAAGCGATCAGGCTGAGCAGTCCAATCGCCGACCCGGCCCCCGCGAGAAGCATCCCGTTGTCACCTTGCGCCGAAAGCGCGGCATAGAACAGGATCGTCTCGAAGACCTCGCGATAAACTACGACGAACGCCAGCCCGAACAGGAACCAGCCCGACCCGCCCGAGAGCGCCCGCGACATCTTCTCGCGAATATAGCGCTGCCACTGATCGGCCTGCGCCTTGCCGTGCATCCAAATCCCGACCGAGAGCAGCACGACCGCGGCGAACAGCGAGCCAAACCCTTCCGTCAGCTCCCGGCTCGCACCGCTGATCCCGATCGCATAGGTGGCGACCGCCCAGGTGATCCCGCCCGCGATGATCGCGCTGACCCAGCCGCCATGCACGTACCGCAGCGCCTCGCCGCGCTCGGCTTTACGCAGGAACGCGATCATGGCGACAACGATGAGCAGGGCTTCGAGCCCTTCACGCAGCAGGATCGTGAACGCGCCCAGGAACGTGGACGCTTCGGTGGCGGCATCAGGCGCGAGCGCCGCTTCCGCATCGTCGAAAAGGCCGCCCAGTACTGCGACCTTCTCCGCGAGATCATCGGGCGACGCGCCCCGGTCGATCGAGGCGCGGAACTCCCCCATCGCGCCCTCGATTCGACCCATCAGCGTCGCGTCGCGCGCGGTGAGTGTTGGCTCGATCGGCTCGAACCCATCGAGATAGGCCGACAGCGCCAGCTCTTTCGCCATGCGCGCATCGCCGCGCCGCGCAGCCGCCACGCTTTCGGCGAGTTTGGCGCGGGCGACCGCGAGCGAGCCGGGAGCCTGTTGTATCACCTGTTCGGGATGACGACGCAGGAACGCGAGCACTGGGTCAGCCTTGGCGTCGCCGATCGCCGCGCCGAGCGCGGCCGGGGTGAGCGCGACCAGGGTTTTCAGGTCCGGAATGCGCCGGCGAAGGGTCGGGTCGGATTTCCAAAGCCGCTCGCCTTCGCGCGCCTGCGCATCCGTGAAGGCGAAGCTCCCGGCTCGGAATGCTAACGCCCAGCGCTGATCGTTGGGCAGATCGGCGAAGCTCTGCATCGCGGTCCCGTCGATGCCTTGCGTCACCACCTGATAGAGCGCGAACACGCTGCGCTGGCGCGCGCGCTCGGCATCGGTGAAAGCAATCGGGGGCGTAGCGAGCTTGGCGGCGTCAGGGCCACGGCCGTTGCCCGTCATCCCGTGGCAGGACGCGCAGGATTGTCGGAACAGTGCATCGCTGGAGACGAGGTTCGGAGCCTTATCGGGCGCGAGCGGCACCGGGTAGGCGCGCAACAGATCGGCCGCGAGCCCGTGCGCCAATGTTGCCACCTGTTCAGTCGGTCCCTTTTCCGCGATCACCGCCTGGAGGTTGGCAGCCCGCTGGATGAGGGCTTGACGCTCCGGCTTCGCCGGCAGGCCCTGAAGCCGTGTCGAGACCGACGCGGCGAACTCCGTCATCTCGGCATATTCCGACGTGCTCTTGATCCGACCGTTGGCGACCGCGCCGCCATAATCGACGGCCATATAGTCGAGCAGCCGCCATGCGGTTTGCACGTCGCCGGGTTCGGCGATTGCCGCAGCAGGGATCAGCAGCGCCGCGAGCGCGGAGAGCAGCCGCAACGAGAGCATTGCCCGGATCAACGCGAGCAGACGCACTACCGCTCTCCCAATTCGCGCCGAGCGCCAGTGACGATTTCATAAGCGGAGTGGAGGAACAGGAGGGCGATGAGGCCGGCGACGGCGAGGTCCGGCCAGGCGCTTCCTGTCCACGCCACCAGACCGGCCGCGGCGATCACCGCCACGTTGGCGAGCGCGTCGTTGCGGCTGAACAGCCAGATCGCGCGAACATTGGCGTCCCCTTCCCGGAAACGCGCAAGCACCAAGGCGGACACGACATTGATCGCGAGCGCGACAACGCCGATTGTGCCCATCAGTTCGGCATCGGGCGCGGTTGCGTTCAGGGCGCGCCAAATCGCGAAACCGATTACGCCCACGCCAAGCGCACCGAGAAACAACCCCTGCGTCAGCGCGACCTTTGCCCTCGCCCGTGCGGACCAGGCAAGCGCGAGAAGACCGATAAGGCTGATCGACCCGTCCCCGAGAAAATCGAGGGAATCCGCTTTCAGCGCTTGGCTATCGGCGATGAACCCGCCGAACAGCTCGGCGACTCCGAAGCCGAGGTTGAGCACCACGACGGTCAGCAGCGCACGGCGATAGGCCGGATCGGTTTGCGCGCGCGCGGGCTCCCCGTGGCACCCGCAGCTTTCGGTAGAAGCATTCATGCGGCCTTCCTTACCACCTCCAGTCGCTGTAGAAGCAAGCGAAATGTGCGACACGTTCGCATAAGCAAGGATGGCATGATGAAGCCGGTGATGATTGGGCAGCTCGCCAGCGAGACCTCGACGAAGGTGACGACGATCCGCTTTTATGAGTCGATCGGGTTGCTCCGATCCGCCCCTCGCACGGCGTCGGGTCGCAGAACCTACGATGCCAGTGACATTGAGCGTTTGCACTTCATCCGCAACGGTCGCCGGCTTGGCTTCTCCGTCGACGAGATCCGTTCGTTGATGGGGCTGGCGCAGAACCCGGACCAGGATTGTGGTGCCGCCTCAGCTATCGCTGCTCAGCACCTCAAGGATGTGGAGGAGAGACTGGCGCAACTCGCGGTGTTGCGGGATGAGTTGGCAATGCTCAGCCAGAGCTGCACCAAGGCGCGCATGGCCGATTGTCGGATCATGAAGGCGATCGGCAAAGGCCACCCTCAAGCCGATCAATAATAATCGGCCAGCCTGAGCTCGCGCACATCACCCGAGGCCATCGTCAGCTTTACGAGGGTGCCAGCAGGCCGGGAGCGCACTTGCCAGAGCTCCCCACGCGTATAGTTCGCATCGATCGAATGGCCGTTCACCGCCACGATCCGGTCGCCGACCGCCCAGCCAGCCTTTTCCGCGGGACTGTTCGCCGCCACATGAACAACGGTGAGCGCCGTTGGTGAGGCTGCGAGGCCAAGGCCGCTACGGTCCTTCAGCATCGGCAGGCGACGACGAGGACCGAGTGGCCGGAGCCACACGAATCCGGCGGTCACGTCGAACACCACGTCGAATTGAGCGATCAGCGGTAGGCCGACATTGCCAACCGTGCTGGTGGAGAGCCAAGCTCTCATCCCGAGTGTGGGGACGTTCGAGACGCCAAGCCCTTCGATGTTGATGTTCTGGATCGTGAAAGCATCGTTGATACGCACACCATCGACGCCGCCGATCGCCGCGGTCGAGACGAGCTTCCCGTTCAACAGCCCTTGATCGCGGGCATAGGCCGACGAGAGCATCAGCGCGGCCGAGCTGCCAAGATCGATCATCAAGGGCACGGGAGGCAAACCCGAGACGGAAGCTCGAATGAACAGCTCCTGCTTGGCACCGCGCCCGAGCGCGACAGCGCGCCAGTCGGGACCGGCGAGAAACGTGCCTGACTTGACGACCGCCATACGCCTTTTCGCGAAATCGAGCGCGATGCAGCTACCCGTGAACATATCGGCACCGAGGAGGATATCGATCGGTCGTCCGAAGGCCGCCGACACTGAACTCAGATCACCAACGACGGCAAAGGGTAAGCGACGGGTTTCGCGGGCGAGCTGTACGTCGATGTCGCGGACCAGCAGCACCGGGGCCTTGGCGCTCAGCCCGCTAATCATGCGCCGCTCACCATCGTTCAAGCCGAGCTTCGCCGCGAGCGCCGTGCTCATGATCGACGCGCCGCTGCCACTGTCGAGCACCGCCCGCACCGGCACTCCGCGCACTTGTGCCGAAACAAGGAGGGTATCACCCGTGCCGACTTCCAGCGGCTCCCATTCGAGGTGAGCCGCACCGAAGTTCCACGAGCCCGCAGACCGGGAAGTCTGTCGCGCGAGCGTTGGAGAACCGAGCACCAAGCCGGTTCCACAGGCCACCAGCCGCGCCACTAATGAGCGTCGAGACATACCGATTGCTTCAACACGGGCCGTCAAAAAGCCACCTCCAGCCCCCCGTCCGCAGGAGAGCAAATTGCGGTTACATGCTCCAGCCACTGGAGGAGCAAGTGCTTTTGGTGCGCCCGAAAATCCTCAGAAGCGCTTGGAGAACTTTAGATGAAGGATGGTGCAGACCGCTTAGATGCCTTCCCGATAACGAACGGTTCCGGGGGACGCTGGGCCGATCGGGACCGCGAACGGTGTAAACGCTCGCGCTAAGTGGCGGCATTCTGATCGCGCTATTTGTCGGCGAGCGTCGCTACGCGGCTACCGGCTTGGTCTCGGCCGATCGCACATAGGCGTAGAGTTTTGGCTTGGAGATGCCGAGCATCGAACAAATCTTGGCGATCGGCATCGTGTTCTCGTGGTAGAGCCTGACGGGCAGGTCGCGCTTGTCCTTGCCGAGTGCGGCCGGCCGGCCACCCTTCTTGCCGCGAGCGCGGGCTGCGGTGAGACCGGCCTGGGTCCGCTCGCGGATCAGGTTGCGCTCGAACTCCGCCAATGCCCCGAACAGGTGGAAGGTAAGCTTGCCCGACGTGGTGGTCGTGTCGATCGCCTCGTGCAGGCTCAGCAGCCCGACCTTTTCCTCGTCGAGGTAGGTCATCCATCCGATCAGATCACGGAGCGAGCGGCCGAGCCTGTCGAGGCGCCAGACCACCAGTGTGTCGCCGGCGCGAAGCAGCTCCTTCACCTTTTCCAATCCAGGGCGAGCGGCAGTCGCCCCGGAGGCCTTGTCGGTGATGACCTTCTCGCAGCCGGCAGCCTTCAGCGCATCACGCTGGAGGTCCAGGTTCTGCTCGGCGGTCGATACGCGGGCGTAACCGATTTTCATGCGTAGGGCCGGTGGCGCCCCGATCGGGCGCGGTTTGGGAAGAAAGTCGTCATCGGCAGGTCTATGTTGCCCTAGTTTTCTTTACCGGGTAGATTTACGTCGAACAGGCCGGTTTGGCAACGCGAGCGGACTCGCATGGCGATGGGCAGGCAAATCTCCGTTTTCCTTACCTGCGACACGGACCGTCGGCGGTGACGCATCCGGCGCTTGTCCCGCCGCTGGCGATCGAGCGCTACCGCGTCCTTGAACCGCACCTCGCCGATGGCATCCCGCTCGCGGACCTCGCCCGCACCGGCACGCTGAGCGAGCGGACGTTGCAGCGCTGGCTCGGGCGCTACCGTGCCGAAGGACTTGCCGGTCTCGCGCGTCTGCCGCGCAACGATCGGGGCAGGCTGCACCTGCCGGAACATCTGGTCGAACTGACCCGCACTCTCGCCACCAAGCGCCCGCGACCCCCGGTCGCCGCCATTCACCGAAAGGTGCAGGAACTCGCCATCGCGCATGGACACCGAACCCCCAGCTATGCGGCCGTCGCGCGTGTCGTCAGGGCGATACCGGCAAGCCAGATCGCCGCAGCCTCCGATCCGGCCGTCTACCGCGACCAGCACGAGCTAGTGCATCGGCGCGAAGCCGCGACCTCGAACGAGATGTGGCAGGCCGATCATACCGTTCTCGACATTCTCGTGCTCGATGATGCCGGAACCCCGGTGCGTCCTTGGCTGACCGTCATCGTTGACGATCACAGCCGAGCCATCGCCGGTTACTTCCTCAGCCTCGATGCCCCCAGTGCCCTCAACACGGCGCTCGCCTTGCGGCAGGCGATCTGGCGCAAGCCCAATCCCGAATGGATCGTCAGCGGCATTCCCGAACAGCTTTACGTCGACAACGGCTCGGATTTCATCTCCGAGCATATCGAGCAGGCGTGCATCGCCCTCAAAATCCGCCTCATCCATTCGCTGCCGGGGCGTCCTCGCGGGCGCGGCAAGATCGAGCGGCTGTTCCGCACCATCAACGACATGTTCCTGCCCGACCTGCCCGGCCACCTGATCGCGGGCAAGCCGCTGTCGGCGCCAGTGCTCACGCTCGACGAGCTGCGCGCCCGCTTCGAGGCGTTCGTGTGCGGCGTCTATCATCGTCGCCCGCATGGCAGCACCGGCGAACCGCCGATCACGCGCTGGCAGAAGGGCGGGTTCCTGCCCGCAATGCCCGACAGCCTTGAACAGCTCGACATGCTGCTCGTGCACGTGCCCAAGCCCCGTAAAGTGCTGCGCGACGGCATCCGTCTGATGGGCAGGCGCTATGTCGAACCCACGCTCGCGGCCTTCGTCGGCGAGCAGGTCGAGGCGGTCTATGACCCCCGCGACCTGACCGAGATCCACGTCTACCACCAGGGCCGGTTCGTCTGCCGTGCGCTCAGCTCCGAGCACGCTGGGCACCCGTCGTTGCGCGCGATCCAGCGCGCCCGGCGCGGCGCGAAGGAGCGCGACAAGCAGGTGCCTGCCCCCACGGAGACCTTCGATGGCGACCAAGAGGATACGGCTTCCCGGCCCACCACCTACCGAGGGCTCCGGCTCTACGCCGCTGACGATTGAGTTCCTGGTCGAGCAGCCGTTCCTGGCGACCCGCGAACATGCCCGGTTCGTCGAGTTTGCCGAAGCCTGCGCGCACTACCGCTATATCGGCGTGTGTCATGGCCGGCCGGGCGTCGGAAAGACGCGATCGGCGCGCGAGTTTTCCAGCTTCCCCGACCTGGGGGAATATGCCGCGCTCCGTCCCATTGCCGCGCTCCTTGGCGAAAAGGTCGCTCGCTGCCGCGCCGTCTTCTACACCGTGTCGGTCAGCAACACGCCCAAGACGATCGACGCGGTGTTGGGCCTCAACCTCATTAAGCTGGGCTATGCCCGGCTGACGGTCGCGGGCGGCTCGCAGGACGAAATCACCCATGACGCCGCCCGCATCGCCTGCCCCCTCGTCATCGTCGACGAGGCCGACCGCCTGACCATAAAGTCGCTCGAACATCTCCGCGACATGGCCGATCGCCACGGCTTCGGGCTGATCCTGATGGGTATGCCGGGCTTGGAGAAGCGCCTCGCCCGCTATGCCCAGCTCTACTCGCGGATCGGCTTCGTCCACGAGTTCAAACCGCTTACCGAGACCGAAATGCGGCTGCTGCTCGCGACCCACGCCGGCGATTTCGGGATCAGCTTCGACCCGGCCCAACTCGACGCGATCGAAGCGCAGGCAGCCGTGATCCGCATCACGCGCGGCAACTTCCGGCTCATGGAGCGCCTGTTCGCGCAGATGCGGCGGATCATGACCCTCAACCGCGTCGAGGAGGTCACCGCTGACATCGTTCAGGCCGCGCGCGATTGCCTCGTCATCGGACCCGGCAACTGACAAATAGCGCGATCAGAACGCCGCCATTTAGCGCGAGCGTTTACACAGGATAAGATCCATACCGTTTCCGGAACCACTTTCTTGTTTCCTCTTCGAAATTGGACTGTGCTGATGAGTTTGAGCGATGGTGGCTTCGCTCATACACTACGCGCTACCAGGCCCCTGCCCGTTTCTTAGGCTTAACGTTGTAGCTCAAGACCCCGGGGGCTCAGCCTCCCTTCTCCGGTTCTTGCCGCTGCGCAAATCCCTCGATCTACCTGCCGCCGTCGTGTGGTCGCACGGCATCATCCAAAGACCTATTTAGGCCGTCATGACTAGCCAATCTTCGCCATAAGGCGCCCCGCCGCCCCCTGCTCTGCCGCGAGATTGCGATTATAAGCGAGCGGCATCCGCGGCGACTTCCACCGCAGCGCGTCCATGATGCCGGCCAAATCCTCCCCGCTGGCGAACAGGTCCTGATTGAGCCCGATCCGCGTCGAGTGCGCACTGATCCCCTTCAGCAACCGCGCCAGATCGTCCGCCGTCAAATCGGGCAGCGCGCCACGGTCGAACGCGCGGCCGATGATCGACCGAAAGATTGGTCCGATCGAGCCCGGGTGCAGCGCCACGGTGCCGATGTCATATTCGACGCGCGCCTTCACCGCCGGCTTGGACAGCGTCTTGCGCAGATCCCACGTCTCCCGGCCCGAGATGCTGTCGATCGGCCGACCGCGCACGGCTGCCCGCGCCTTGTAGCGCCGCACCTGCACCCGCCGGAACAGCGGCCCTGTCGTGATCCCCGCCGCTTCGGTCCACGCCGCGATCGCCGCGACGGTGCGCGGGCTGAGGTAGGCGGTCGCCCCCTCCCCGTCTTGATCGCCCTTATGACGCAGAATCTGCAGCAGCCGCGCTTCGGGATCGATCGCCTCCTCAATATGCTCAATGGCGACCGCCACCAGTTCGGAGGCGCGCAGCCCGGTGTCATAAGCGGCCGATAGCAGCGCCCGATCACGCAGCCCCGGCAGATCCTCGCCACAACTCTCGAGCAGCGCGCGGATGTTGAGCCCCCGCGCCTTGTCGCGCTCGACGTCGCGCACCGGGCCCTTGAACCGCAGCGGCCGCGCCTGCTTCTGCGCAGCCCCCTTCTCGCGGCGCACCGTCTGGAGCCGCAGCTTCACCAGCGGCGCCGGCGTCGGATCCTTGAGCTCGAGCAGCTGGTGGATCTTGGCGATCGACGCCTTGTAGCGGGATAGCGAGGCCGGCCGGCTCCCCTTCCCGGCCCGCGCGTCGAGATAATCGGCCACGGTCTCGGGCGTGGCCGGCAGCGCGATCCGGTTGTTGCGCCTACACCACGCATCGAACGCCTCGACGTCGGACTTGAGCGCACGGATGCTATGGGGCGATGAAGCGGCCTGATAGGCGGCGATCAGGCCCTCGTTGACGGTGATGCGCTCGCCGGCGCGCATCTGCACGATCGTCCACGCAAGGTCGGCCGGCGCCCTGACGGCCGGCAGGACAGCCTCAGGCGGCGCTACGGGGATTTCTGGCCCTTCCCGGGCGGTTTCGGTGCTCACGACGCGCCTCGCTCCTCAGCCGCGCTTGTAGCCCACCTTATAAGGGGTGACTGCACGAAAGTGACTTATCTGCACGCTAAGAGCGAACGGACCGGGAACGCTGGGACTTTGTGTTCTTCTCCGTGGCTTCGAGGGCTTTGTAGAGGGCGGTTTTGCCGATCTTGAGGCGCGCGGCGGCCTCGCGAACTGTGAGGCCGGAAGCGATATGTTCGCGCGCCTTGCGGAGCTTGTCAGGTGTGACCACTGGCCGCCGCCCACCGGGGCGACCTCGCTCGCGAGCGGCCTTGAGGCCTGCATGGGTGCGCTCCCGGATCAGATCGCGCTCAAACTGGGCAAGCGAGCCGAAGATGTTGAACACCAGCATCCCGCCCGAAGTGGTGGTGTCGATGTTCTCGGTGAGCGAGCGGAACCCGATACCTCGCGTCGCTAGCTCGCCGACCTTCTCAATCAGATGGCTCATCGAGCGCCCAAGACGGTCGAGTTTCCAAACCACCAGCGTGTCGCCGCTGCGCAGATAGGCGAGCGCCTCGGCCAGGCCGGGCCGATCGGCTTTTGCACCAGATGCGTGATCGTCGAATATCCGGTCGCACCCGGCCGCGTTCAGCGCGTCGAGCTGGAGTGAGAGCTTCTGGTCTGCCGTCGAGACGCGCGCATAGCCGATCAACGCCACATGCAGCCCAATCCTGTCCGTTTTCCCATCATTATCTGATCTTGTCCGAATCGCCGTTATAGGTCCAGAGTTAACGGACATATTCCTGCTGGCCGCCAGAGGACCGTCTGACGGACAAGGACGCGGAAGGAGATAGTGCTTGGCGAGACGGCGACTGGTGAGCGCGGAAATCTGGGCAGGGCATTATGGCGCGCCGCTCGATGAGCGCGAGATTGCGCGGCACTATACGCTGACCGGTGACGACCTGGAAATTGTCGGCCGCCGTCGCGGCGATGCCACCCGGCTCGGCTACGCGATGCTCCTACTCTATATGAGATGGCCTGGCCGTGCGCTGGAAGCGGGTGAAGTCCCGCCCGCTCCTGTGCTCGCCTATGTGGCGCAGCAACTCGGCGTCGCGCCCGAAGCCTTCGCGGACTATGCCCATCGGGACCAGACCCGTCGCGAACATCTCGTTGAAATCCGACGATCGCACGGGTTCAGGATTTTCGACCGCAAGGCTTTCCACGAAGTTGTCGCATTCTCGATCCCGATCGCACAGACCATCGTCCACCCCGGCCAGATGGCGGGGGTCATCGTTGACGAACTTCGGCGCCGGCAGATCCTCCTGCCTTCTTCATCGGTTCTCGAAGCGGTACTCCGGCGTGCTCGCCAGCAGGCCGAACAGCTTACCTATGAAGTGCTCACGAACGGCCTGCGGCCCGATACGCTGCAGGGGCTGGACGATCTGCTGGCCCGACGAACAGGGCAAGCCGCGACATGGCTATCCTGGCTGCGCAATGCACCACAGTCGCCGGCAGCGCGCAACATCCTACGCCTGATCGAACGGCTCACTCATATCCGCGCGCTGGATCTCGATCGCGCCCGTGCCGACATGATCCCGGCTTTGACTTTTGACAGGCTGGCGGACGAAGGCAGCCGGATCACACCCCAGCACCTTGGCGAACTCAATGCCCTGCGCCGCCATGCGACGCTGGCGGCGCAGGGCATCCGTCTTGAGGAAAGCCTGACCGATGCCACCCTGACGATGTTCGACAAGCTGTTGGGCAGCATGTCGCGTCGCGCCGAGAACCGGACCCGTGACAAAGCCCTCAAGACGGTGCGCGAGTTGCAAGGCCATCTCCGGACGCTCACAGGGTCTTGCCGCATTCTCATCGAAGCGCGCACCAACGGTGTGGACTCTCTGGCGCAGATCGAGGCGCTGGATTGGCAGCGCTTCGCCGTGGCGGTCGCGCGGGCCGAAGTACTCGGGCGACCGGAAACCGTCGATCGCACCGCTGAATTGATCGAGCGGCATCGCACGGTGAAGCTCTTTGCCGGTGCCTTTCTCAACACCTTCGAATTTCGCGGCGCCGGTGCGGTGCAGGGACTCCTGTCGGCGCTTACCATCATCGCGGAGCTATACCGGACCGGCAAACGGCGCTTGCCTGATCGCGTGCCGCTGCGCTTTGTGCCCTCCGCATGGCGGCCGTTCGTCCTGCGGGACGGCATCGTCGATCGCGCCGCCTATGAACTATGCGCCTTGTCCCAGCTACGGGAGCGGTTGCGAGCGGGAGACATATGGGTCTCGGGAAGCCGCCAGTTCCGCGATTTCGATAGCTACCTCATCCCGCCGGCCACCTTCGACGCGCTTCGCGAGAAGGGGCCGTTGCCGCTCGCCATCGAAACGGACTTCGATCGTCATATCGAGGAAAGGCGCGCCAGGCTCGACACGGCGATCGAACAGGTGACGGTCCTCGCCCGACAGGGCGAGCTGCCCCAGGTCAGGCTTGACGAAAGCGGCCTTATCATCTCGCCGCTGAAAGCGGCAACGCCACCCGCCACCGAGATTGCCCGTCGCGCTGCCTATGACCGACTGCCGCGCGTGAAGATCACCGATCTCCTGCTTGAGGTCGATGCCTGGACCGGGTTCAGCGAATGCTTCATCCATCGGCGTTCGGGCCGGGAGGCCGACGACCGCAATGCGCTGCTCACCGTCATCCTTGCCGATGGCATCAATCTCGGCCTCACACGCATGGCGGAAACCTGCCGAGGCGCAAGCCTGCGCCAGCTCGCCCATCTCCACGACTGGCACATCAGCGAGGCCGCCTATGGTGAAGCGCTGGGAAGGCTGATCGACGCCCATCGCGCCATGCCGCTCGCCGCGCTGTGGGGAGACGGCACCACCTCGTCGAGCGACGGACAGCAATTCCATGCCGGGGGCCGTGGCGCCGCAATCGGCGACATCAACGCGCGCAGCGGCAACGAACCGGGCGTTGCCTTCTACACCCATGTCTCGGATCGATATGACCCCTTCGCGACCCGGGTAATCGCGGCGACCGCCGGCGAAGCTCCCTATGTGCTGGATGGCTTGCTGTATCAGCAGACCGGCCTGACAATCGAGGAGCACTACACCGATACAGGCGGTGCATCGGACCATGTGTTCGGCCTTATGCCCTTCTTCGGCTACCGCTTCGCGCCGCGCCTGCGCGACATCAAGCAGCGTCGTTTGCACCTCCTTCCCGGCCAGGAAGCCGGCCCCTTGCTTGCCGGCATGACGGCCGAACCGATCGCATTGGGTCATGTCGCGGCGCATTGGGATGAACTGCTGCGGTTCGCCACATCGATACGCACCGGCACCGCCACCGCTTCGGCGATGCTTCGCCGCCTGTCCGCCTATCCGCGACAGAACGGACTGGCCCTCGCGATGCGCGAGCTGGGCCGCCTCGAACGCTCGATCTTCATGCTCGACTGGCTGCGCGACATTGATCTGCGCCGGCGTACCCAGGCGGGCCTCAACAAGGGCGAGGCCCGCAACGCGCTCGCACGCGCGCTCTTCTTCAACCAGCTCGGCGAATTGCGTGATCGGCGGTTCGAGAACCAGACCTATCGCGCCTCCGGCCTCAACCTGCTCGTCGCCGCCATCATCCTGTGGAACACCCGCTATCTCGAAGTGGCGCTGGCTGATATCGGCACGCCCGACGAAATCGCACGTCACGTCGCGCCATTGGGCTGGGAACATATCTCGCTCACCGGCGACTATAGCTGGAATGTTGAAGATCGGCCCGATCCGGATGTCCTGCGGCCACTGCGCGCCATCAGTTCGTTGCTCGCCGCGTAACGTTCACCATACGTTCGCGCTTAGCGTGCGGATGCGTCACTTTCGTGTAGTCACCCCAGGCAAGCTCGGGCATGGTCGCCGGTGGCAAGGTCGCCGTCACCGCGGCAGCGGCGTTGAAATCGCCGTTTTCAAGGCTTTTTTGCCCGGCTGATGCACTGGCTTCCATGCCGCCGCTGTACTCCACCATACAATGAGGCGTCAAATCCGCTTATATGATAACTGCAATTATCACATGTTCATTCACCAACCATCCAAGTAGTTGTGCAGTGTTTTGACATTCACTACACATTCGGCATGGAGCGCTTCCATCCCCTCGCCGCCGACAGCGACGCCCCACCCGAAGAGCTGGCGCTCGCGCAAGGCGAATGCGCGCTGGCGCTCGGCAGGCTCGACGGGCTCCTCGCCGGTCTCGCGGAGGACGAGAAGGCGCTGTTCTGCGTAGGGCTGCTGCGCGAGGTGCTGCTCTCGGCCTTGGCGCAGGCGGGATTTGCTGACGCCGAACACCGGTTCAACGCCTGGTTCGCCGGGCTCGATCGCGGCCCCCAAGAGACGCCCCTCACCGCCTGCTCCGCATATGCCGTGGTCCGCGCCCTGATGGGCGAACTCAGCCATCATCCGTGGGAACCGCTCGCCGACGCCGCGCAGACCATCGCTCTGGCCGCTCGCTTCGGGGCCGACCGCCCGATGCAAGCCGAAGATGCGCTGGCGGAGGAGGCGATCGGCAGAGCGCTCACGCTGGTGAAACAGGCCGGCGCGGATGACGAGACCCCCCTGCCCTTCGCGGGTCTAGCGCGCCTCCACGCGCTGCTGCGCGCCGATCCGCTGTTCGCGCCGCTGGAGCGCACCGTGCACATCCGTTCGCTTGGGAACCGCGCGGTGGCGATCGAGCAGGCCGCCCCGCGCACACCGCTCTGGGCGGTCGAGGCCTCGCTGGGGCGGCTGCTGACCGCGTGCGGCGCGTGGCAGCTTGCCCTCCCCTGCCCCGGCGCGGTGACCGCCGAAACGCTTCAGCCGCAGCTCTGGCCGGGCGAACGCGCCATTGTCTCAGCGCGAACTCTCCACGCCAGCGCTACCCGGCTTGCAGAGCTGGTCGCGAAAGCGCGACGGCGCACGGCGCTGATGCGCGAGCAGCTGGGGCACCTGCGCTCGAGCGCGCGGGCACCGCAGGTGTGGATCCTGCTCGCTGGTTTTGCGCCGCTAGGACTCGATCAGATCACCTGGGCGTTCGGGATCAGTCGGCGCGGCACCTATGCGATCGGCGACGCCCTTGTGGCGGCGCGCATGGCACGGCGGGAGACGGTCAAGGGGAAGGCCCTGCTGGTCGTCGAAGAACCGGGAAGGGATGGGCAGCCGGCGTCTTTGGACCAGGCTACCGCCCTCCCCCATGCGGCTCTTGCCGAGTTCGACGCGGCGATGGGTGAGATCGACCGGCTGCTCGCCGGCAGTTCTGGCCATCCCTGACGCGGCATCGCGCGCATTCGGCGTGTATGAAAACCGATCTCTTCTTGACGTTATGTACAGATATCATACATAGACAGAGAAAGAAGGAGATGGCCAATGGCCACAACTGCCCATTCCGGCGTCCCCGCCAAAGCGCCCAGCCGCAAGGATCTGAGCGGTCCGGCGCTGCGCACCTTTTTCCGCATTGCCGACGCCTGGGACCTCAAGGAAGCCGAGCAGATGAAGCTTCTCGGGCTCGACAGCCGCTCGACCTTCCAGACCTGGAAGCGCGGCGCGGTCGCGGCGATTCCCAAGGATGCGCTGGAGCGCATCTCCTATGTCATGGGGATCTACAAGGGGCTGAAGATGCTCCTGCCCCGTACCGCCAACGAATGGGTACGCAAACCCAATGAGGCGCCGCTGTTCGCCGGACGCCCGGCGATCGAGCGGATGGCCTCGGGCAATGTCGCCGATCTCTACGTGGTGCGTCAATATATCGACGCGCAGCGCGGCTGATGGATGCCATTGCGACGACGCAAGTGCGGTGGCAACCGTGCTACCGGATCGTCGCAAGCCGGTTCCCGCCCATATCGCTGTTTGAGGATGTCGCGGATCCGGCCGACCTGGAAGCGGTCTATGCGATCGAGGCGATGACCAACGACCGGCTTCGCGACGAGGTCGGGGACCTCGCCCTCGTCCCACCGGAGGACCGCGTATCGGGACCCGGAACATCGGCGATCATGGCAGCGTTCACCCACCTAAATCCCGATGGCAGCCGGTTCTGTGACGGCAGTTTCGGGCTGTTCTACGCTGCCAGCACCATCGAGACTGCGGTTGCCGAGACGCGCCATCACCGAACCCGCTTCATGGCGTACACCCACGAACCGGCGCAGGAACTCGACATGCGCGTCTACGCGGTCGACCTGGACGCCATGCTCCACGATATTCGCGGCCTGCGCGATGAACGCCCTGCCCTCTACGCCCCGGACAGCTATGCCGCCGGCCAGGCGCTTGGCCGGCACCTGCGTGAGCAAGGTTCGGATGGCATCGTGTACCAAAGCGTGCGCGACGCCGACGGCGAGTGCGCCGCGGTGTTCCGCCCTCGCCTACTCGCCAACAGCCGACAGGAGCGGCACCTGTGCTACGTTTGGGATGGCCGGGCGATTGTCACCGTCTACGAGAAGAAGACATTCGCCTAAAGGTCCTGCGGACAAGCTAACCTTTCGGCCTTGAGTGACGCCTGTCAGGAATAGACCCCGGCAGCCATACGATCGAGATCTTCCATGACGATATCGATATCGCCATTCGCAACCAATTCCGCGGCCGTTTTCCCAACTCCAGAAATGGGTTGATGCTTGAACCAGATAACCGCCTTGCCTTCTTCGCCTGCAAGTTCTGCCGCTCGCGTTATAACTCGGGCTATTTCCTCCAGTTTAATCTGCACGGTCGGGGCGGAGGGATACAGAGTCATGGCCTTAGGATCCAGGCGAGCAACGCGAGCCAAATGCGCCATGGAGAAGCGCAGGCGCTCCGCCAGACGACGGGGCGAGATGATCTCATTCTCGCGAATGTCATCCTGGAAGGCTGCAGTCATAGGGCAGTCCATATTCAACATGTGAAGACAAAACTCTCACGTCTCAGAACCGCTGAAGATTGTCCTAGCTCCAATGCTGATCGAGCAGCGCTTTCAACGCGGCCTCCGCTTCAGCCCGCGTACCACCGGCATGCGGGAGCAAGGTAAGTTTGAGACCCTTACGATCCACCGCCTCCACTTTCAGCAATGGTTTCCCCCCTTCGGACACGATCGTTTCCGGCTTTCCTGACTTCTTGGGGGATCCTGACCTCTTGGGGGGATCGGCGGCCAGAGCGAGCGCGCGTATGATATCGGGGACCGGCATCGGTGCTGCGCGATCGGACTGCACCTGAGCGAGACGTCCCGCCTCGGCGAACACACGCTGCCGCCGATCCTCCGGTTTCAAGAGAGGCTTGATCGCGGTGACATGCTTGATCCTGAGATCCTGCGGAAGGGCGAAGGCCGCCATCAGTTCCGCCGGCAGCCGGGCAAGGTCGAGATAGCGGCTGAGCCAGCTTTCCGTGACATTGATCCGCTCGGCCATCACCTTCTGGCGCCCCTCATAATAGGCGTCGAGCGCGCGCAGATAGTCGCGCGCGCGCTCCAGATCGGTGAGATCGTCGCGCGCCCGATTCTCGAGGTCAGCGAGACGGAAGGCCTCCTCGTCGGTAAGGCTACGGATATCGACGAGAAAGCGGAAATCCGGATAGTTGTGGGCGCGCAGCCAACTGATCGTCCAATGCCGGCGCGCGCCGCAAATCACCTCGAAATCGAAGGCAGGATCGTCCTTCACGCGGCGAACGATGGCGGGCATTTCTTGCTTGCCCTGCGCCTTGATGCTCTCGATGAGGTCGGCGCACCGCTCCTCATTGAGGAGCGCATATTCGCGGTTATGCCCCGCCCACATTCGGCAGCGCGCGGGATCGACAAGCTCATGGGTGCGCGAGACGACGCTGCCCGTCGCCAATTCGGCAAGCCGGCTTTCCCGGCCCGCCAGCACGCTCGCACCGATGCCAGGGCGCCGCGCCGCTGGGGCTTGCGCCCCCGGGTCGATTCCGGCGACCAGATCAGCCGCGAAGTTGGCGTTCTTCTTGCTCATCATCCACCCCTTCTACCCGGAATTGCACCGGTGCAATTTTGCTCGCATCAGGCGAGTCCCTCCTTGCGAAGCCGCGTCAAATGGCTCGGCCACATCGACCGAATGTCGACCTCAATTTCACTGTTCACGCCATCAAGATAGGCAAGGCAGCGGTTGCGCACCGTCGAACTGGTGACCGGGCCGTCCAGCTCGTAGACGGTCATCAGCCGCGCCGTTGCATTGTCGATTTCGGCCGAATCCTTGAGCGGCGTACGGACGATCGCGTGACCGAAAAGGGTCCGCATCAGGTTCAGCAGTTCCTTCTGCATCGACTTATTCTCATCGACCTTGGACGCCACAAAGCGCAGGAACTGCAGCGACGGCGCCAAGCCGCGATCGGCCAGCGTCTCTATGGTCTCATCGAGCATGGCGAGGAAGGCCGCCGTCGACGAGAAGTCCATCACCGTCGGCGGAACCGGCACCACCAGCGCATTGGCCGCGCGCAGCACCGAAAGCGAGATCGCGCCGAGCGCCGGAGGCGGATCGAGAACCACCACATCGAACCGATCGGCAATGCTCGCGATGCCTTGCGCCATGCGGTCGATCAGGTTCCCCTGCCCCCGCGCCATGCGCGCTGCGATTTCATATTCCGACTGGAACAGCCGCAGATTGGCCGGAACAAGCTCGAGGCCGTCGAAGTGGGTCTTGCGCAGGGCATAGTCGAGCGACTCCATGTCGTCGTGCCGCAGGAATGGATAGAGCGTGTCCTCCTCGGTCAGGTCGAGGTCGGGCACATAGCCGAATAGCGTGGTTGCCGACGCTTGGCTGTCGCAATCGATGAGAGCCACCCGGTAGCCCTTGATCGCGAGATATTGGGCCAGGTGCACCGAAAGAGTCGATTTCCCCACCCCGCCCTTGAAGTTCTGCACCGCGATAACGCAGCAGGGATCGGTTGCGGCCCGCCAGGGCCGGGTGCCGAACAGTCCGCGCATGTCGTTGAGCTGCGCCAGGGTATAGCCGACACGCCGATTATTCTCGGTTCGCGGAGGCGGCGGCAAGCGGCCGTCCTTCTCGGCCTCGCGAATGGCCGCCGCGGTTCGGCCGACCAGTTCCGCGGCCTTGCCAATCGGGAACGTCGGCTCGCGCCGCTCGTCCGCCCGGGCACTCCGCGCGGAGTCGCGGAGCCGCTCGAGGACAGAGCTGGTCCGTTGTGCGAGCGTCGAGACGGACAGCAGGTCCTGCGTGCCCTCAATGTCGAGTGATGCAGCCAA
>NZ_AP025356.1:312500-685892 GCF_037101235.1 Sphingobium sp. TA15 | reverse complement strand
GGGTGGATCCTGGAGATGAGCGGCAGCCTGGGACGTGTTGCGGCGGAGGAGAGCAGGGCGTCGTGGGGGCTATTCCATGAACGTCTCGGCGAGTGAACGAGGGTTTGGAATCGGCGGGCGGGATGGGCCGGGATGGGGCCTGGTGGGGGGTGCAGGGGCGAGGGGGTGCGGGTGTTTCCCCGGGGAAACGGGAGGGATGTTTTTCGTGCGTCGGCGCGGGGGGAGGGGTGTCGTTTCCCCGGGGAAACGCGGGGCAGGGGGAATGGCGCGGTCGGGGCCGGCCGTTCCTTTGCCATGCTGCGCCCCCCCCCTGTCATCAGCGTTGCAGCCCCATGCCCTGCCGTTCGAGATGTTCGAGCGTGTCGCGCAGCGCCGTGGCGAGGGTTTCCATGTCGGCGCCCGACCCTGCGTGGAGGCGGATGGTGATGCCCTGACGGTTGACCGATTGCACCGTGAGCGCAGGGCGGCCATAGCGGGTGGTCCAGGTGAAGGGTTCCTCCCTGGGGGCGGACCGGGCAGCGCGGGGGGCGTCGAGCAGGCGCTTCAGCACGTCCGCCGCCGCTATGGGCGCGGCCCCCGCCGTCCGCAGGGCGCGCTGTTCGGAGGCGAGGCGGTTCGCCTCGGCCCGGATGGCGGGCGCGCCCTTCGGGTCGTCGAGCGACTGGGCCAGCGCATAAGCGGGCTTCAACTGCACGTCGGCGGGGGAGGCGAAGGCGTCGATCACCGCGTCCTCGATGCCCGCGACCTTGATCATCTTGCTGAGCCAGCCCTTGGAGAGTTTCAGCCGCTCGGCCATGCGCGTCAGGTGGCTGCCATAATGGGCCTTGAGCGCATCGGCATAGTTGCGCGCCCGTTCGAGGTCCGACACGTCCTTGCGCGCCCGGTTTTCGAGGTCGGCGAGGCGGAAGGCGGCCTCGTCGTCGAGCTGGGCGACCTGCGCCACGAACATCATGTCGGAATAGCTGTTGGCGCGCAGCCAACTGATCGACCAGTGACGGCGGGTGCCCGCAATGACCTCATAATCATGGTCCGGGTCGCCTTCTATGCGGCGAACCACGGCGGGAACCTTCTGCCCGCCCTCCGCGATGATCGAGTCGATCAGTTCGCGGCAATTTTCCTCGTTGAGATGGGCGTAGTGGCGGGCATTGCCGGTCCAGATGCGGACCCTGGCCGGATCGAGCAGCAATTGCGTGACCTGCCGCACTTCGCCCGAAGCGAGGCGGGCGAGGGCGGATTCGCGGCCGAGCAGGGTGGTGCCGCGCGCCCGGTCCTGCCGGGGTGGGGCAGGGGCAGGGGAGGGGGACGGCGCCGGCGCGCGGGCCTCTTCCCGCTCCACGGCCGGGCGCGCCGCCGCTTCCGGCTCGTCGGAGAGCAGGGCGGCCAGATAGTCGGATTGCTTACGCGCCATGACATTCCCCCTCGATCACTTGGGACAACGGGAACATATAGGGAACATGCGGATAGGGCCATTCATGCCGCATTGACGATGTCCTCTTCCCGCGCCGGGGCGACGCGGCCCCAGCCCTGGCGCACCAGCGCCTCGATCTGGCCCATGGCCTCGTCCAGATTGGCGCGGCAGCGCTTGTGGGTGCGCGGCGTGCCGATCGGCTTTTCCAGTTCATAGACGGTCATCATGCGCAGCGCGGCATGGCTGATCTCCGCGCTGTCGAGGATCGGGATGGGGAGGAGGGCAGGGCCGAAGCTCTGCTCCATGATGGCGCGGACCATCGAATGGCTGGGGTCGTTGCTGTCGAATTTCGAGCAGAGCAGGCGGACGAACTGATAGTCCACCTCTATCCCCGCCTGCTGCAACTGGCCGATCACCTGGTCCATCATCGAGAGGAACTGGACGGTCGAGCAGAAGTCGGGCGTGGTCGCGGCCAGCGGCACCAGCAGCGCATTGGCCGCCTGCATCACCGCGAGGCTGATCGTGCCCAGCGCCGGGGGCGGGTCGAGCAGCACCACGTCATAATGGCGGGCGAGGTCCATGAGGCCCTGTTTCAGCTTGCGGAAGCGCGCCGCGAGGACGGAGCCGCCGTCGCTGCCCGCCGCCGCCAGCTCATATTCCACGTCGAACAGTTCGAGATTGGAGGGGATGAGGTCGACATTGGGCCAGGCGGTATGCTTGACCGCGTAGAGCAGGTCGACCTGGGTCGGGTCGATGGAAAGATAGGGGTAGAGCGTCTCTTCCCGCTGGATGTTGAAATGCGGGTTGAAGCCGAACAGGGTGGTGGTGGTGGCCTGGGAATCGCAGTCGACCACCAGCACGCGATAGCCCTGCACCGCGAAATAATGGGCGAGATGGGTGGTGACGGTCGACTTGCCGACGCCGCCCTTGAAATTCTGCACCGCGATGATGGCGGGGATGTCCAGCGGGGCGCGTTCGGGCGAGGCGCCCAGCACCTGCCGCATGTTCAGCAGTTCCTCGACCTTGTAGCCGGGGCGGCGGCCGTTTTCGGTCGGCGGGGCAGGGGGAAGACGCCCGTCCTCCTCCGCCATGCGAATGCGATTCGTGGAGCAGCCGAGCAGTTGCGCGGCCTCCGCTATGCCGAAGCGGATGTTGAGTTCCTTGCGGCTATCCGGCAGGAAAGCCTTGCGCCGCAGGCGTTCGACCATCTTTTCGCCGGCTTCCGCCAGATCGCCGATCTGGGTAACCACTGCGTTCATTCCAGCCCTCATGCGCAAAGTTGAAGCATGTTTGGGATAGTATTGGCATAAATTGTTCAAATTGGCAAATGAAGGGGAGTTGGGATGCGGAGGGCGCAGGAGGCTTCGCCCAAAAGTCGTTCTGCCGGGTAAGCGGCGGCTGTCGGCGACTATATTGCCGGGACGATAGACGGGGCTTCCTCATCCTCCCCATCGGGAGATGGGGAGGGGGACCGCCGCTGAAAGCGGTGGTGGAGGGGAAAGGGGCATGACCTGCGCACTTCCCCTCCACCATGCTTCGCATGGTCCCCCTCCCCATGCAAGCATGGGGAGGAATGGGATGGGGCGGCTTATTGGCCGCCGTCGGAATAGATGCGCACATCCTTGACGATCATGTCGCCGGTGCCGTCCGCATAGTCGCCGGTGGTCTTCACCGCGACGTTCATGATCGGGTACCAGCGAAAGCCCGCGAAGGGGTTGACCGCCTGATAGGTTTCCTTCCCATCGATGAACCAGGTGATATAGTCGGGCTGGATGTCGACGGCGAAGCTGTGGAAGCCCGTCGTGAAGCCGCCGATGCCGTAGATCTCGTCCGTGTTCATGAACACGCCCTGCTGGAAGGTGCGGGTGATGTTGGCGCCGCCGTGCAGCGTGTTGGCGGTGTAGCGGTCGAAATCCCACCAGCTTTCGAAGCCGAAGCCTTCGTAAATGTCGATTTCCGGCGGCCATCCGGCGGTGGAGATCAGCCAGAAGGCGGGCCAGGAACCGCGCCGGTTGGGCATTTTGGCGGTGAATTCATATTGGCCGTAGCCGATCTGCACCGGCCGGGTGTTGTGGCCGCTGAGCACGACCGCGCCATAATCATAGGGGACGCCGTCCCAGGCTATGGGCTGCCTCAGCTTCTGCGTGTGCATGACCAGCCCCTCGTCGGTGTAGCGGAGCGGCGCCTCTATGCCATAGTCGCGATAGACCCAGCCGTCGAGATAGATGCCGGTTTCCTGATTGCCCGGTTGCGAACGGCCGTTGGGCAGCTTGGTCGACCAGGCCTTGTCATGGCCGGCGTCGGACCATTTGAGCGTCTCCCGGCTCATCTTCCACTGGAGCGCGCCCGTGGGCTGGAAGATGCGCGGTTCGCGGCCCGCCACCTGTTCCGCCGTCGGTTCCTGCTGGAAATCGCATTGGACGAAGGCGCGGTCGGTGCCCATCCTGCCGCCCCAGGGGGCTTCGACGAAGCGGACGATGAAGTCGGCCTGCGGCACGCCGAGCAGGATCGGGACGGAGACCGTCTTGGTCAGCGGGTCGCCGGGGCGGAAGATCACCGATTTGTAGATGCTCTGATAATTGACGCCCGCGACGCCCCGGACCAGGCCGGGGCCATCCTCCGTCATGACGCGGGCGATGACGGTGTTGGGCGTCGGGCGGTCGAGCGAGATCGGCACATGGGCGACGGTCGATCCGGGGCGGTAGAAGGCCGGGCCGACCGAGGCCGTCGCCAGTTCGGGATAGCGGGTGCCGCCGGCGAAGTCGAAATTGGCGAAATCGGTGGCCTGCCCGGCGGCGGAAAGGGTGGTGGCGGAAAGGGATGCCATGGTGCTGACCGTCGCCATCTTCCCGGCCGCGCCCCAGGCCGGTCCGCCGGTCGGCGCGGCGGCCGGGGCGGCGGGAAAGAGGGCGGCGGGATTGCTGCTGCCGAGCGCCGTGGTCCAGGGGCTGGGCGAGGGGCGGGAGAAGTCGATCCGCGGCGACGGGCCGTCCGTCCGGCCGAAAAAGCCCCTGGCGAGGATGGGAGCGATGCCCGGCCGGTCTTCCGCCGCGGGCGCGGAGATCTTTTCCGTGTCGGCGGTGAGGGACAGGCCCCATTCGCTCATGCAGAATATGAGCACGCACGCGAACAACGCGCCCGCAAGCGGGCGGAAAGAGAAAATGCGCATGGTACGACCCCGTTGTTGAGCGGCCCTGTGCCGCCTGTGTTGAACCTCCTTCCCGCACGGCGGATTGCCCCGGCGCCGTTGCGGGTTCGCAAGATGGTTGGTGCGGGTTCGTTCGCTACAGCATTGAATATAATGGATTTTCATGGCCATGAAAAGGGCGGCGGCATGGCGGCCCCCGCCGACCGGGTTCCGCCGCCCCCGCGTGGCGGGATCGGGGCCGGATCGGCGCGCCCTTCCGGATCAAAATGCTTGAACCTGACGGGCATAATATTATCTTGGTCGCAAGCAGCCCCCCGGCAGTGCCGTGCCGTTCCTGCCGCAGGCGGTTGCGATCCGGTCAGTTGTGGAACGATGCATGAGATACCCCAGCGAACATAAGGCGCGCACGCGGGAGCGCATCCTGAAGGAGGCTTCGCGCGCGATCCGTTGCCAGGGCATCGACAGGGTCGCGGTCGCCAATGTGATGTCGGCGGCCGGGCTGACGGTCGGCGGCTTCTATGCCCATTTCGCGTCCAAGGACGATCTGGTCGCCCATGCGGTCGAGCATATGTTCCATGAACGCTATGAGGAGTTTCTGGGCCTGCTGGATGTCGGCGACCCGCGCGCGGCGATCGCCAAATTCTTCGACGGCTACCTGTCCATGGCCCATCGCGGCCATCCCGAGACGGGCTGCCCCATCCCTTCGCTCAGCAGCGAACTGGGGCACCTGTCCGAAGATGGCCGGGGGCGGCTGAGCAGGGGCATGCGCGGGCTGGTCGACGGACTGACCCGGCTGCTGGAGCGGGCGGGGATCGGCGATCCGGCGGAAGCGGCGAACGCGGCCTTTTCCGAAGCGCTGGGCGCGCTGGTCATGGCGCGGATGACGACCGACCCCAAGGCGGCGGAGAAGATCCTCCAGAAGGCGCGGAAATCCGTGAAGGAGCGGCTTGGCGTCGCGGACGTGGACACCCGCATCCCCCTGCGCAGCCGCTCCGCGAGCCGGGCCGGGGCGAAGCCGCCCGAAAGGGCCGAAGCCGCCGCCTGAAGCGGAAGGCGCAGCCGCCCGCCCGCGCCGCCCCCGCGTTCAGCGCGGCACGACGCAGGTGGACGTGCCGTGCGCGAAGATGCGCTCGCCCGGACCGATGATCCGCCCCTCCATGGCGATGAGGGAGCGGCCCCGCGAGATCACGGTGCCGATCACCCGCAGGGGGCCGATGTCGGCGTGGATCGGCTTCAGGAACTTGACGCTGGTTTCGTGGGTCGGGGCGAAGCCGCCCTCCTCCAGCATGGTCACGGCCGCCAGGCCCATGGCGGAATCGAGAACCGTCATCACCCAGCCGCCATGGACGATGCCGCCGGGATTGAGGAAGCGCTCCTCCGGCGTCGCCATCAGTTCGATGCGGCCGATCTCCGGCGGAAGAAGCCGGAACGGTATCGTCTCGGCCATGGGAGGATAGGGCAGGTCGCCCCGCGCCACCGCGCTGATCATGTCGAGGCCGCTCATGCCCCGCCCCTGCAGCCGCGCGGCCATTACAGCGTTTCCAGCGCGAGCGCTATGCCCTGTCCGCCGCCGATGCACAGCGTGACGATGCCCCGGCGAACGCCGTCGCGCTTCATCGAATGCAGCAGCCGCGTGGTCAGCACCGCGCCGGTGGCGCCGATGGCGTGGCCATGGGCGATGGCGCCGCCCTCCACATTGACGATGTCCTCCGGCAGGCCAAGTTCCTGGATGATCGCCAGCGGCACGGCGGCGAACGCCTCGTTGATCTCGAACCGCTCCACGACCGGCAGCGTCCAGCCCGCCCGTTCGACCGCCTTGACCACGGCGGGGATGGGCGCCAGGCCGAACAGGCCCGGCTCCATCGCCGCGACCGCATGGGCGACGATCCGCGCGGCGGGTTCGACCCCGTTCGCCTCCGCCCAGGCGCGGCTGGCGACCAGCATGGCGGACGCGCCGCTGTTGAGGCCGGGGGCATTGCCGGCGGTGATCGTGCCGTCCGGGCGGAAGGCGGGCTTCAGCCGGGCGAGGCCCTCCAGCGTCGTGTCGGCGCGGGGCGCCTCGTCGCGGGCGAAGCTGATCTCGCCCTTGCGGCCCTGCACGGTGACGGGGGCGATCTCCGCGTCGAAGCGCCCTTCCGCCTGAGCCTGCGCGAAGCGGCTCTGCGACCGTTCGGCCCAGCGGTCCTGCGCATCCCGCGAGATCTGGGATCGGGTGACCAGATCCTCCGTATGCCAGCCCGAATGGCGGCCGGAAAAGGCGTCGTTCAACCCGTCGCGCAGCATGGAATCGATGATCGCCGCGTCCCCCATGCGATAGCCCCAGCGGCCGCCGGTCATCAGATAGGGCGCGCGGTCCATATTCTCCATGCCGCCGGCGACGGCGACGTCGTGCAGGCCAAGCTGCACCTCCTGCGCGGCGCTCACGATGGCCTGCGCGCCCGATCCGCAGACCCGGTTGACGGTGAGGGCCGGGACCGAGACGGGCAGCCCGGCATGGATCGCCGCCTGGCGCGCCGGGTTCATGCCGTTGCCCGCCTGGATCACATTGCCCATGGTGACGGCCCCCACGACCTCCGCCGGGAGGCCGGCGCGGCGCACGGTTTCGCGGATGGCGACGGCGCCCAGTTCGGTGGCGGGCACGTCCTTCAGCGCGCCGTTATAGCTGCCGATCGGGGTGCGCACGGGATGGGCGAGGATGATTTCCGTGGTCATTCTGGCTTCCTTCTGCTGTCGTCCGCGCCGCCGGACCGGGCCATGACATGATGATGATCATGCCATTGATCGGGATCGCCGCGCCGCTTTTCAAGGGGGGGGCGCCGATCCCCTGGGCGGATCGGCCGACCCAAGGTCTAATTGTTCCTTCGTCCGAAAGGTTCATCCTGTCCCTCAACCTTCAGACGAGTCCGGGAGAGGATGATGTTACAGCAGGCAATGGCGCGGTTCGCGGGAAAAACGCTGATCCGCGAGAAATACGAGAATTTCATCGGCGGCCAGTGGGTGGCGCCGGTCCGGGGCGAATATTTCGACAATCTGTCGCCCGTGACGGGGCAGAGCGTGTGCAAGGTGGCGCGATCGACCGCCGAGGACATCGAGCTGGCGCTGGACGCCGCGCACAGGGCGAAGGAAGGCTGGGGCCGGCGTTCCGCGACGGAGCGGGCCAATATCCTCAACCGCATCGCCCAGCGGATGGAGGATAATCTGGACCTGCTCGCCATGGCGGAGACCATCGACAACGGCAAGCCGATCCGCGAGACGACCGCCGCCGACATTCCGCTCGCCATCGACCATTTCCGCTATTTCGCGGCCTGCGTGCGGTCGCAGGAAGGGTCCATCGCGGAGATCGACCATGACACGGTCGCCTATCATTTCCACGAGCCGCTGGGCGTGGTGGGGCAGATCATCCCCTGGAACTTCCCGATCCTGATGGCGGCGTGGAAGCTGGCCCCGGCGCTGGCGGCGGGCAATTGCGTGGTGCTCAAGCCCGCCGAGCAGACGCCGATGTCGATCATGGTGCTGATGGACCTGGTGGGCGACCTGATCCCCGAAGGCGTGCTGAACGTCGTCAACGGCTTTGGCGTGGAGGCGGGCAAGCCGCTGGCCACCAACAAGCGGATTTCCAAGATCGCCTTCACCGGGGAAACCACCACCGGGCGCCTCATCATGCAATATGCGAGCGAGAATCTGATCCCGGTGACGCTGGAGCTGGGGGGCAAGTCGCCCAACATCTTCTTCGCCGACGTGATGGACGCGGACGACGATTATTTCGACAAGTGCCTGGAAGGCTTTGCGATGTTCGCGCTCAACCAGGGCGAGGTCTGCACCTGCCCCAGCCGGGCGCTGGTGCAGGAGAGCATCTACGAGAAGTTCATCGAGCGCGCCGTCGCCCGCGTCCAGAAGATCGTGCAGGGCAGCCCGCTCGACCCCGCGACGATGATCGGGGCGCAGGCGTCGAACGACCAGTTGGAGAAGATCCTTTCCTATATCGACATCGGCAAGGGCGAGGGCGCGAAGGTGCTGACAGGCGGCACGCGGGCGCATCTGGGCGGCGAGCTGGAGCAGGGCTATTATGTGACGCCGACCGTGCTGGAAGGGCATAACAAAATGCGCATCTTCCAGGAGGAGATTTTCGGCCCCGTGCTGTCGGTCACGACCTTCAAGGACGAGGCGGAGGCGCTGCACATCGCCAACGACACGCTCTATGGCCTGGGCGCGGGGGTGTGGAGCCGCAACGGCAACACCGCCTATCGCATGGGCCGCGCCATCCAGGCCGGGCGCGTCTGGACCAATTGCTACCACGCCTATCCGGCGCATGCGGCCTTTGGCGGATACAAGCAGTCGGGCATCGGGCGCGAGACGCACAAGATGATGCTGGACCATTATCAGCAGACGAAGAACCTGCTGGTCAGCTATTCGACCAAGGCGCTGGGCTTCTTCTGAGGCGGTCGTCATGCCGGAGGCGGGTCGTTCCCCCTTCACGCCTTCGGTTCGGGCGGGCGCCTCTCCCGGGCGTCCGCCTTTTTCTGTTTTCCTTCTCGCTTGAGGGAGAAGGATATGGAGCCTTGCTGAGCGGAGCGAAGCCAGGCGGAGTTGGATGAGGGGGTGGAACCTGCGCTATCCCCCTCACCCAGCTCCGACTAGGCAGCAAGCTGCCAAGTCTGCGCAGCCCTCTCCCTCAAGGGAGAGGGGTAGGAGTGAACCCTATGGACCTTCCATCTCGCATCCTCGCCACGCCGGAGGCCGAAGCGTTGATTGCCCGCCTCACCATGCGGCATGGGCCGTTGATGTTCCATCAGTCCGGCGGCTGTTGCGACGGGTCCGCGCCGATGTGCTTCCCGCGCGGCGAGTTCAGGGTCGGGGGGCAGGATGTGCTCCTGGGCCATATCGCAGGCGATGTGCCGGTGTGGATCGGCGCGGCGCAGTTCGACTATTGGCGGCATACCCAGGTCACCGTCGACGTCGTGCCGGGCCGGGGCGCGGGCATGTCGCTGGAAAGCCCGGAGGGGATGCGCTTCATCGTCCGATCCCGCGTCTTCACCGATGAGGAGAATGCGGCGCTGGAGGCGGCGGGAGAGCCTTTGCGCGGAGCGTGAAACCGCATACACAGAACAGGGAGAAAATGCGGGGAGAGGAACATGACCATGCTGGCGTCGCAGATCGCCTTTGCGTCCAGCCATGCGGGCGATCCGGCCAAGGCCATGGCCGAAGTGGCCGGGCAATTGGGAGAGGAGCCGCTGGCCGGGATGCTGCTGTTCTGTTCGCACCGTTTCGACCGGGAGGCGCTGGCGCGGGCGGTCAACCCCAGGACGGAGGGGGTGGTGGCGATCGGCTGCACCAGTTCGGGGGAGCTGACCGAAAACGGCTATGACGAGGACAGCTTGAGCGTCGTCGGCTTTCCCGCCTCGGCCTTCCACATGACCTCGCTCTGCTTCGACGACATAGAGAGTTTCGATCCCGCCGCGGCGCGGCAGGCGGTGCGCGGGCTGGCGGCGCGGGCGGAGCGGGAAAGCCGCCATCTGGGCGATAAGGTCAATCATGTCGCGCTGTTCCTGGTCGACGGGCTGTCGCACCGGGAGGAATTGCTGACCATGACGATCCAGGACGGGCTGGGCGACATCGCGCTGATCGGCGGGTCGTCGGGCGACGGCATGGCCTTTCGCGAGACGGCGGTCTTCCATGGCGGGCGCTTCCATGCCCATGCGGCGGTGGTGGCGATCCTGTCCACGCCGCGCCCGCTGCATGTGTTCAAGGCGCAGCATTACCGGCCGAGCGAGGCGAAGATGGTGGTGACCGGCGCCATCCCGAACGACCGCATCGTGACGGAGATCAATGCGGAACCCGCCGCGCAGGAATATCTGCGGCTGGCGGGCCATGCGGGCGAGGCGCTGGGCGTCGCCTTCTATGCCGCGCATCCGCTGATGGTGCGGGCGGGGGGCGATTATCATGTGCGGTCGATCCAGAGCGCGAACCCGGACGGCAGCCTCACCTTCTACTGCGCCATCGACGAGGGGATCGTGATGACCGTGGGCGAGCCGGTGGACCGGATTGCGCGGATGGACGCGCTGTTTGCCGACATCGCGGCGGAGGTGGGGCCGGTGGACCGGATCATCGCCTTCGATTGCGTATTGAACCGCATCGATGCCGAGCAGCGGCAGATCACGCGCGCCGTGTCGGAACTGTACGGGCGGCATCGGGTGATCGGCTTCAACACCTATGGCGAGCAATATCATGCGCTGCACGTCAACCAGACCTTCAGCGGGCTTGCCATCGGGCGATGAAGGACGCGCTTCCCTCTTCCGCCGAGATTGAGGCGTTGCGGGAGGAGAACCGCAAGCTGCGCAAGATCAACGCGGCGCTGATCGACCGGGTCGAACGGTCGAGCGACATGGCGGGCAACGCCTTTTCGATGTTCGAGACCGCTATCTCGCTGGAAGCCATGGTGCGCGAGCGGACCGCGCAGTTGGAGGATGCGCTGGCGAAGCTGGCGGAGGCCAATGCCGACCTCGCCTCTGCCCATGGCCGCGCCGACGCGGCGCGGATGCGGCTGCGCGACGCGATCGATTCGATCAACGAAGGCTTCGTGCTGTTCGACGCGGAGGACCGGCTGGTCCTCTATAACGAGGCCTATCTGGGTTTCTGGCCGGAGATCGCGGACCATATCCGCGAGGGCATGAGCTTCGACGAGATCGCCAGGCTGGCCGCCGCCCACCATCGTCCGGTGGGGCAGGACCGATGGGTGTCCGACCGCCTCGCCCGCCACAGCGTGGCGGAGGGCGGGCATGTGCAGGCGCTGTCCGACGGGCGATGGGTGCAGATCAACGAACTGCGCACCAGCGAGGGTGGCATCGTCGGCATCTATACCGACATCACCGAGGCGAAGGCGGAGGATGCGCGAGACCGGGCGCGGGAACTGGCCGAGCGCAACATCGTGTTGCAGGCGACGCTGGACAACCTGTCCGAAGGCGTGTGCCTGTTCGATGCGGAGGGGCGGCTGGCGGCGTGGAACGAGGCGCTGCAGCGGCTGCTGGAACTGCCGGAGGACTGGGCGCAGGAGGGGGGAACCCATGCCGCGCTGCTGGACTGGTGCCGGGGCAGGCTGGGCATGGACGACTTGGGCTGCCTGGACCGGGGCGGGGCGCGCCATCGCAGCGAGCTGGTCCATGCCGGGGGGCGCAGCTTCGAGATTCGCAGCAACGCCATGGAGCGCGGCGGGCAGGTGATCGGCTTCACCGATGTGACCGACATGCTGCGCGCGCAGGCGGCGCTGCGCGAGACGGCGGAGACGCTGGAGCGGCGGGTGGCGGAACGCACGTCGGAACTGGAGGCCGAAGTGGCCGAGCGGCGGGAGATCGAGGCGCAGTTGATGGACGCCAAGACGGCGGCGGAAAAGGCGAACCTGTCCAAGACCAGCTTCCTCGCCGCCGCCAGCCACGACCTGTTGCAGCCGTTGAACGCGGCGCGGCTGTTCGTCGCGGCGCTGGGCGACCGGCGGCTGGCGCTGCCGACGCGGGCGCTGGTCAACCAGACATCGACCGCGCTGGATTCGGTCGAGGACCTGCTGGAGGCGCTGCTGGAGATCAGCCGGCTGGACGCGGGGGCGATCCAGCCGGAGATCAGCGATTTCCGCATCGACCGGCTGCTCGACACGCTGAGGACGGAATTCGCGCCGATGGCGCGATCGGCGGGGCTGGCGCTGACGGTGGAGACGGCTCCGGTCTGGGTGCGATCCGACATCCGGTTGCTGCGGCGGATATTGCAGAATTTCCTGTCCAACGCGCTGCGCTATACCCAGCGCGGGTCGGTGCGCGTCGCCTGCGTGGCGGAAGGGGAGGGGATCAGGCTGAGCGTTGCGGACAGCGGCCCCGGCATCCCGCCCGACAAGCAGCAACTGATCTTCGAGGAGTTTCGCCGTCTCGACACGCGGGGGGGCAGGGGGGCGGGCGGCAAGGGGCTGGGCCTGGCCATCGTCCGCCGGGCGAGCGACATGCTGCGCCACGAAGTGACGCTGGAATCCGCGCCGGGGCAGGGCGCGACCTTCTCCATCCGCGTGCCGCGGGGCGAGGCGGTGGTGGAGGAAGGGGAGGGCGGCAGCGCGCCGCGCAGCGACCGTTCGATGCGCGGGCTGAAGGTGCTGGTGGTCGACAATGAACGCGCGATCCAGACCGGCATGTCGACATTGCTGGGCGGCTGGGGCTGCACGGTCGCGACCGCCGCGGGATTCGAGGAGGCGGTGGCGGCCTTCGCCGAGGGCGAGGCGCCCGACGTCATACTGGTCGACTATCATCTGGACGACGGCGAGACGGGGGATGCGGTGATCGAACGGCTGCATGGCCATTTCGGGCGGGCGGTGCCCTCCGTGATGATCTCCGCCGACCGGGGCGAGGCGTTGAAGGCGCGGATGGACGGCTGGGGCATTGCGCTGCTGGGCAAGCCGGTCAAGCCCGCGCAGTTGCGGGCGTTGCTGCGGACGATGCTGAAATAGGCGGGGGAGGGAATCAGGAAGGGCGCAGATGCCGCCTTTCCATTTCGTCCAGCACCGCCTGTTCGAACCCGGTCGGATGCTTGGGATCGCCGATCCTGCGGAGGATGGCGAGGAGCTGCTCGTCCGTCAGCTTGGCAGCATCGGCGGCGTCCTTCAGATAATCGTGCACGGCGAGTCTCCGCATCGGTGCGGGAGCCAATGTCGCATGAAAGCCGGGCAAGCTCAATTGAGCGGAAAGACGTAGTCCAGGCGGCGGGACGTGACAGGGAAAGGCCGCTCCCCGGAGGAGCGGCCTTGCCATCTTCAAGCCGCCAGGTCGAAGCGGTCGGCGTTCATCACCTTGGTCCAGGCCGCGACAAAGTCGTTCACGAACTTGTCGCCCGCGTCGGCGGAGGCATAAACCTCCGACAGGGCGCGCAGTTGCGCGTTCGACCCGAACACCAGGTCGACGCGCGTGCCGGTCCATTTCTGTTCATTGGACCTGCGGCAAGTGCCGGTGAAGATGTCCTTCTGACCCTCCACCTCCTTCCACGCCGTGCCCATGTCGAGCAGGTTGACGAAGAAGTCGTTGCTGAGCGTTCCGGGGCGGTCGGTGAACACGCCATGGCTTGACCCGCCATGATTGGCGCCGAGCACGCGCAGGCCGCCGACCAGCACCGTCATTTCGGGGGCGCTGAGGGTAAGCAACTGGGCGCGGTCGATCAGCAGTTCCTCGACCGGCACGCTGAACGGCACGGGCAGATAGTTGCGGAAACCGTCGACCTTCGGCTCCAGCACCTCGAAATTCTGCACGTCCGTCTGTTCCTGCGAGGCGTCGGCGCGGCCGGGGGTGAAGGGCGCCTCTATGTTGCGCCCGCCATCCTTCGCCGCCTTTTCGATGGCCGCCGATCCGCCCAGCACGATGAGGTCGGCGAGCGAGATCTTCTTCGCGCCCGCGCTGTCGAACTCGGCCTTGATCTTCTCCAATGCCGACAGGACGCGGCCAAGCTGCTCCGGCTGGTTGACGTCCCAGTCCTTTTGCGGAGCCAGCCGGATGCGCCCGCCATTGGCGCCGCCGCGATGGTCCGACCCGCGATAGGTGGAGGCGGAGGCCCAGGCGGTCGTCACCAGTTCCGCGACGCTGAGGCCCGACGCCAATATCTTCTGCTTGAGCGAAGCGATGTCCGCCGCGTCGACCAGGGGATGGTCTACCGCCGGGATCGGATCCTGCCAGATCAGGTCTTCGGCCGGAACCTCAGGCCCCAGATAGCGCGCCTTCGGCCCCATGTCGCGATGGCACAGCTTGAACCAGGCGCGGGCGAAGGCATCCTCGAAGGCGGCGGGATCGTTGCGGAAGCGTTCGGAAATCTTGCGATATTCCGGGTCCATCTTGAACGCCATGTCGGCGGTCGTCATCATCGTCGGCACGCGCCTGTCGGGGCTGTGCGCGCCGGGGGCCATGTCCTCCGGCTTCTGGTTGACGGGCTGCCACTGCTTGGCGCCCGCCGGGCTTCTCACCAGCTCATATTCATAATCGAGCAGCATGTGGAAGAAGCTGTGGTCCCAGGTGCGGGGCGTCGGCGTCCACGCGCCTTCGATGCCGCTGGTGATGGTGTGGTCGCCCACGCCGCTTTCATAGCCGCTCTGCCAGCCAAGGCCCTGCTGCGCGATGTCGGCGCCTTCGGGTTCCTTGCCGACCTTCGACGCGTCGCCCGCGCCATGGGCCTTGCCGAAGGTGTGGCCGCCCGCGGTGAGCGCGACCGTCTCCTCATCGTTCATGCCCATGCGCAGGAAGGTCTCGCGAATGTCGCGCGCCGATTGCAGCGGGTCGGGATTGCCGCCCGGCCCCTCCGGATTGACGTAGATGAGGCCCATCTGGATCGCGGCCAGCGGGCTTTCGAGGACCATGTTCTTTTCGGGCTGGATGCGGGTTTCATTGCCCTCCTGGCCGACCCAGAATTCTTCCGTGCCCCAATAGACGTCCTTTTCCGGCTCGAACACGTCGGCGCGGCCGCCGCCGAAGCCGAAGACCGGACCGCCCATCGACTCGATGGCGACATTGCCCGCCAGGATCATCAGGTCCGCCCAGCTCAGCTTCTGGCCATATTTCTGCTTGATCGGCCAGAGCAGGCGGCGCGCCTTGTCGAGATTGGCATTGTCCGGCCAGCTGTTGAGCGGCGCGAAACGCTGCGATCCGGAGGAAGCGCCGCCGCGCCCGTCGCCGGTGCGATAGGTGCCCGCCGAATGCCAGGCCATGCGGATGAAGAAGGGGCCGTAATGACCGTAATCCGCCGGCCACCAAGGCTGGCTGTCGGTCATCAGCGCGGTCAGATCGCGCTTCACCGCCTGATAATCCAGCGTCTTGAAGGCCGCCGCATAATCGAAATCGTCGCCCAGCGGATTGCCCGACAGGCCGTTCTGCTGAAGGATGTCGAGCGAAAGCTGGTTCGGCCACCAGTCGCGATTGGTGCGCCCCAGCAGGGATCGCAGCGCGGCGGGTTCCTTCACGGGACAGGACAGAGGATCATTGCTCGTCTTTGCGTCCATTGCACGATTCCTTTCAGCTTCTCCGGGACCGGGATTCTAGGCCATGCCCCGCCAGGGGGGAACTGCGAAGGCCATGTTATTTTTCCGATGACAGTGTTGAATTTATTGCATGAGAGGGGGCCGCGCCGGCGGCGTTCGCTCTCCGCCCGGAGGACGCAAGCTCGCTGCGCTCGCGCCTGCGAGGGGAATATCAACGCCTAGATGCTGAACGCGAAATGGCCGGCGCCCTTTTGCAGTCGCCGCCAATTCTCCGCATTCATGTGCACCAGCGTGTGGTGGTCGCCGCCCTCGAACCAGACATCCTGATCCATCAGCATGTCGTCGTCGATGATCGTCTTCAGCCCATAGGCCGCGCCCACCGGCGGGATCGCGCCCAGTTCGCAGTCGGGGAACAGCGCGGCTGTCGTATGTTCCTCCGCCAGCGAGACGTCGCGGGCCAGCCATTGCTGCAGGAAGTTGAAGCTCACATGCTTGGAGGAGGGAAGGACGGCCAGCATATATTCGTCGCCCGCCTGCACCAGCACGGCCTTCGCCACCTGACGGCCAGGGACATGCGCCGCCTGGGCCGCCCGCGCCATTTCGCTGGAATGTTCGTGCGGCCATTCGTCGAAGCGCGTGCCGCAACGGTCCATATAGCCGCGCAATCTCTGGGAAATCGCCATGACATCCTCCATCGCCCTGTGCCCGAAGGCATGGTCAGGCGGGCGTCGTGCGCGGTGCCGGAAGGGGTTGCCGGCACAAGGGCGGGCGGCGGGTCTGGCCATGCCGTCAGTGGGTCAGGAATAGCAGATTTGCGGCCGATAGCCAATCGCCCCTGCTGCCCGTTGCCGGCCGCGGTCAGGGCCGGGCGGCGTCGGGCGCGGTGGCATTGCCGCCGCCCAGCGCGATCTGCATGTAGACGGTGTCGAGCCAGCGGCCCGCCTTCCAGCCCATGCCGGTGAGCCGGCCCGCCTGCCGGAAGCCGCAGGCGGCGTGGAGCGCGACCGAGGCGGGTTCGCCGCCGCCGATCACCGCCACCATCTGGCGGAAGCCAAAGGCCTCCGCCGCGTCCAGCAGCGCTTCCAGCAGCGCCCGGCCGATGCCGCCGCCGCGCCGGTCGTGCGCGACGTAGATGCTGTTTTCGCAGGCATGGGCATAAGCGGGCCGGTCGCGGAACTGCGTCGCATAGCAATAGCCGACCACCTCCGCGCCGTCGCACGCCACCAGGAAGGGCCAGCCCCGGCCGGTCACGCGCCCGATCTTGGCCACGGTCTCCGCGACGGTCGGCGGCACGAATTCGTAGCTGGCCGTGCCGTGCAGGACGTGGTGCGCATAGATGGCGGCGATGGCGGCCGCGTCCCCGGCCGTCGCGTTCCGGACCGTGACAGATGACGATGTGCTCATGCAGCCTCCATCAGCAGCAGGTGCCTTCACCAACGAGGGAGCCGCAAGATTCCTTCCCTGTCATGCAGCAAATTCCAAGCGAGTCGATCAATCGCCGGGCCGCGCTGCGAAGGAGAGGCTCAATCGGCGCGGAAATGCACCTGATTGGCCTTGATCACCGCCTGGGTGCGGCTGAGCACGCCCAGCTTCTGGAGGATGGCGGAGACATGCGCCTTGATCGTGGTCATCGACACGCCCAGGTCATGCGCGATCTGCTTGTTCAGCCGCCCGCGCACCAGATGCGCCAGCACCGTCTTCTGCTGCGGCGTCAGGCTGTCGATGCGGCGGGCGATCTCATCCTCCTCCGCCGTCGGGGCGACGCTCTCGCCCATGGCTTCGGGCAGGTAGATTTCGCCCGACACCACCCGATGGAGCGCATCGACGATGGCGCTGCGCTTCAGCGACTTGGGAATGAAGCCCGCCGCGCCGGCGGCCAGCGCCTCCTGCACGATGGCGCGGTCGAAGGCGCCCGACACCATCACCACGGGCAGGATCGGGAAACGATCCCGCAGCAGTTTGAGGCCATCGAGGCGGCGGACGTCGGGAATGTTGAGGTCGAGCAGGATGAGGTCGAAATTATCCTGCTTCTCCAGCAGCGAGACGGCCTCGTCGAGCGTCGCCGCCTCGAATATCTCGATATTGTCGAAGCTGATCGCGATCACGCTGCGCAGCCCGTCGCGCACGAGGGGATGATCGTCGACGATCAGCACCCGCTCCATGATTGCCTCGCCACCCATATACCGCCCCACCCCTCGACCCGGATCATCGGACAAGTCATGGGCCGTGGCAAGCCGCATCGCGCCGGGCGGAATTGCCGGGATGGAGTGCATGTGGTTGCCGCGTCCCATGACGATCATCGTTCTTGTCCTCTTATCCGGGCAGCTTGAACACCCAGAGCGCGCCGCCCTGGTTGATGTCCTTGAAGCTCTTGGCGACTTCGCCGCCCCACAGCGGCACCGCGCCGCCCCAGCCGGACATCACCGCCACATATTGCTCGCCATCCTGTTCCCAGGTGACGGGGCTGCCCACCACGCCGGAGCCGGTCTGGAACTTCCACAATTCCTGGCCGGTCTTCGCGTCGAAGGCCTTGAGATACCCCTCCGGCGTGCCGGTGAAGACCAGGTTGCCCGCCGTCGAGAGCACGCCGCCCCAGAGCGGCGCCTTGTTCTTATATTCCCAGACGATCTTGCCGGTCTTCGGGTCCATGGCGCGCAGCGCGCCGATATGATCCTCCGCAATGGGCTTGATGGTGAAGCCCGCGCCCAGATAGGCCGCCCCCTTCTTGTAGGCGATCGGCTCGTTCCAGATGTCCATGCCCCAGTCGTTGGACGGAATGTAGAAAAGGCCGGTGTCCTGGCTGTAGGCCATGGGCATCCAGTTCTTTCCGCCCAGGAAGCTGGGGCTGGCGAAGACCGACGATCCCTTGGCCGTCTCGCCCGGCGCGCCGGGGCGGTTGGCGTCGTTGTAATTGGGCCGGCCGTTCTTGTCGAAGCCGTTGGCCCAGGTCGTCTGCATGACGAACTTGCTGGCGCTGATGAACTTGCCGTTGGTGCGGTCCAGCACGAAGAAATAGCCGTTGCGGTCGGCCTTCGCGCCCAGCTTCATCGGCTTGCCGTTGACGGTGGCGTCGAAGGGGATGAATTCGTTGACGCCGTCGAAGTCCCAGCCGTCATGCGGGGTCGTCTGGTAATGCCATTTGATGACGCCGGTGTCGGGATCGATGGCGAGGGTCGAACTGGTGTAGAGATTGTCGCCCTTGCGCAAATGGCTGTTCCAGGGCGCGGGGTTGCCGGTGCCGAAGAACAGCAGGTCGGTTTCCGGGTCATAGGTGCCGCCCAGCCAGGTCGCGCCGCCGCCGGTCTTCCACAGGTCGCCGGTCCAGCTTGCGTTGGTCTTGCCGGTGAGGCCGTTGTCCTTGCCGTTGAGGGTGCCCATGTGCCCCTCGATCGTCGGGCGGCGCCAGACCAGCTCGCCGGTGTTGACGTCGCGCGCTTCCACCGCGCCGACGATGCCGAATTCGCCGCCCGAATTGCCGTAGATCACCTTGCCCTTCACCACCATCGGCGCGGCGGTGGCCGAATAGCCGGCCTGGTAATCCGCGATCTGCTTGTTCCAGATGACCTTGCCGGTGTGGCGATTGAGCGCGACCATGTGCGCGTCCAGCGTGGCGAAGATGATCTTGTCGCCATGGATGGCCGCGCCGCGGTTCACCACGTCGCAGCAGGGCATGATCCCTTCGGGCAGGCGGGCGTCATATTGCCACTTCTCCTCCCCGGTGCGGGCGTCGAAGGCGAACAGGCGCGAATAGCTGCCGGTGACGTAGATGGTGCCGTCATAGACGATGGGCTGCGCTTCCTGCCCGCGCTGCTTTTCCCCGCCGAGCGAGGAGGAGAAGGCGGGAACCAGCTTCGCGACGTTGGAGGCGTTGATCGCCTTCAACGGGCTGAAGCGCTGCGCCTTGGGCCCCATGCCGTATGTCAGGACGTCGCCGGGCGTCGCCGCGTCGTTCATCAGGTCCGCATCGGTGGGCCCTTCGGCCAGCAATGGCGCGGCGGCGACCGCCATGCCCAGGATCGCGGCGCCGGACAGGGCTCGCGTCAAACGTCCTTTCATTCCATCCTCCCTCTGTTGAAAGGGCGTGATTGGCGCCCCCACCCTTTGAAGATTATTGCACCCATGCTGCGCAGCAATTGGACCTTGGGTCGGGCGCGTCCCTCCCTCCCCCGCGGGAGGGGGAATGGTCATCCGGCCGCGAGCGCAGGGGTCCACTCGACGCCATAGGTTGCGAACAGCGCCTTCATCTCGCCGCTCGCGGCCATGGCGGAGACGACCTCCTCCACCGCATCGCCCAATGTGCGGCTGTTTTCCCTGACCGCCATGCCGATGTCCCAGCCGGGCGAGGTGAAGGCGGGCAAAGGCCCCTTGCGCACCGTCAGCGACCCGCCCCGGTGCAGCCCTTCCTCGATCTGGGCGCGGCTGGCGAGCACGGCGTCCGCCTTGCCCGCCGCCACGGCCGCGACGGCTTCGGCGCCGCTGGGATAATGCGCCACGTCCTTCGCCAATATGCCGCCGAAGGAGCCGATCAGGTAGAAGTCGGGAATGGAGTCGAGTTCGGCCGCCAGCCTGTGCCCGCGCCATCCGGTGGGCGGCGCCTCCAGGTCGATGGCGTTGCGCATGCCGGCAAAGCGGAAGCTCTCGCGATAATAGGGCGCGACGATCGCCACCTGGTCGTTGCGGGCGGCGAAGGTCCGGTCGAAGGGGACGTGCAGCATCAGGTCGCCCGGCGCGAAGCCCAGCAGGCCGCCCTTCCACACGCCATGGCGCAGGTCGTCGTCCACGCTTTCGTCCGCGACAAGCTGTGCGACGTCGGCGCGCACGCCCAGCTTCCGGGCGATGGCGCCGGCCAGGTCGACGTCCAGCCCGGCGAGCTTGCCGCCTTCCTCCCACGACCAGGGGCGGTTGTCCTTGTAGACCACCACCCGCAGCACGCCCAGTTCCCTGACCTTGCCCAGCGGCGCCGCCTGGGTCGTCCCCGGCAGCAGCCCCAGCGCCAGTGCCGCGCCCGCGCCGCCCAGCAGGCTTCGCCGGTCGATCACGCCCTCAGCCCTGGAACTTGGTTTCTAGCCAGGCGCGGATCGCCCAGCCGGCCTTCTGGCCCAGCACGTCGCCGAAGGGCGGCATATAGACCTTTCCATCATGGCTGGAGCCGTGGCGGAAGCGCTCCACGAACCACTGGTCGCCCGATTCGCCCTGTTCCAGATAGCGCAGGTCGGGCGCGATGCCGCCGCTTTCCGCGTCCAGCCCGTGGCAGCGGGCGCAATTCTGGCCATAGGCGGACTGGCCGATCTCTATGGCCTTGGCATTGCCGCTATAGGGGTTCTTCGCCAGCCATTCCTCGCCGATGTCCGGCAGGGCGGAGGTGTCGACCGCCTGCGGCGTCACATTGCCGTGCGCCATCAGGCCGGTTGCCGTGGTCGCGCCCAATATGGCCATGGCGCCCAGCAGCGAGATGCGTCCCAGATTCATGCTCGAAATCCTCACCCGATATGATTGGGGCGAGTGTAGGGCAGCGGGCTTTGACGCCCTATTGGCCGTTGGTACAATCCCGGTCGAGGGGCGCGCGCTATAATCATGCGCAGGAACAGGCTGCGGGTTGGGAGAGGATTGTGAAGCGCATCTTTCTGGCGGGGTTGATGCTGGCTCCCGTGATCGCCCAGGCGGCGAGCGCGCAGGCGGAGACGCTCTATGTCTCCAACGAGCGAGGCAACAGCGTCAGCGTGATCGATGCGGCCAGCGCGAAGGTGGTGGCGACCTGGGCCGTGGGCGGCCGTCCTCGCGGGATCACCGTGTCGAAGGACGGGAAATATATCTATCTCTGCGCGTCGACCGACCATGCCGTGCAGGTGATCGAGCGCGCCACGGGAAAGGTCGTGGCGGAACTGCCGTCCGGCGAGGATCCGGAGCAGTTCTTCCTCTCGCGCGATGGCGGGACGCTGTTCGTCGCCAATGAGGACGATGCCGCGCTGACCGCCATCGACCTTGCGAACCGGACCGTCGCCTTTCAGGTCGGCGTCGGCGGCGAGCCTGAAGGCGTGGCGCAAAGTCCCGACGGCCGGTGGGTCGCGGTGACTTCGGAGGAGGAGAATGTCGTCAACTGGGTGGACGTGGCGAAGCGGGAGATGGTCGACGCGACGCCCGTGGACCTGCGCCCGCGGCACGTGGAGTTCACCGGCGACGGCGCGCAGCTGTGGGTCGCGGCGGAGGTGGGCGGGACGGTGCAGATCGTCGATGCGGCCTCCCGCAAGGTGGTGGAGACGCTGCATTTCGCCATTCCGGGCGTGGCGGACCATCGCATATTGCCCTGCGGCATCCGCTTCACGCCCGACGGCAGGACGGCGGTGGTGGCGCTGGGGCGCGCTGACCATGTCGCGCTGGTCGACGTGGCGAGCCGAAAGGTGCGCGCCTATGTGCCGGTGGGCAGGCGGGTATGGCATGTCGCCGTCAGCGGCGACGGGGCGCGGGCCTATGCGGCCAATGGCCTTTCGGACAATGTGAGCGTGATCGATCTGGCCAAGGGCGAGGTCACGGGAACGATCCCGGTGGGCGCGGCGCCGTGGGGGATCGTGGCGGTTCGGTGAGAGGCGACGGCGCCGGGATGCGGGGATAGATTCGGAAGGGTCTGGAACTGGCCAGTTGCGGTCATCAGTTTTCCGTCACCCCGGGCTTGACCCGGGGTCCCGCTGCCTTGAGCCGGGCGCGGACTCAGAAAGAAAGCGGGACCCCGGGTCAAGCCCGGGGTGACGAAATGGGGATTGGCCGCTCCCCACCCAGAGCGGTCAGTGCGTCCGGTCGATCATGGGTCGGGCCGATGCTCCCCCTCCTCCTTCCAAGGGAGGAGGCCCTAAGTCCAATTTCCGCTGCGGCCCAAGCGTTTCACTCTCTCTTCTGCCGGGGGCATTGACCGGCACAAAGAGGGAGGATGTTATGAAAAGGACGCTGCTCCTCGCGAGCGCGGCCATGGGGCTGCTTTGCGCGACTGCCACGCCGGCCATGGCCGGGACCACCGCCGACCTGCTGAAGCGGCTGCATGAAAAGGGTATCCTCTCCGACGAGGAATATCAGGAACTGCTGAAGAATGAGAGCGCGGAGGCGGCCGCCGCGCCGGCCGCGCCGCCGGTGACGCCGGACGCGTCGGGCGGCGGGCGGACCGTCCGCATGACCGACAGCGGCGTCGGCTTCGAAATGGGCGACATCACGCTCAAATTCTCCGGATCGGTCAACGGCTTCTACGTCCATGACGATGGCGAGGCGCCCAGCGCCACCAACAGCGTGGTCGGCGGCGTGGCGACGGTGGGCGGCAACAGTTCCGCCATCCGCAACGGCCTGCTGCCCGGATTCCTCAAGGTGGAGGTCATGACCAACCAGGGCGGATGGGATGTGGGCGCGCATTTCGGCATGTATCCCGGCATCAATTCGGTCAACTATGCGGCGGGCGGCGGCGCGAACAGCCCCGGCAATCCGCGCGGGCTGCAGACGGCGGGCATCGATTTCCGCCAGACCTACCTGACCTTCGGCCGGCCCGGTTTCGGCGAGGTGAAGATCGGCCGCGACATCGGCCTGTTCGCCTCCGAGCAGATATTGAACGACATCACCCTGCTGTCGTCGGGCACGCCGGCGGGCAATGTCGCGCCGTCCAACACCACGCTGGGGCGGATCGGCGTCGGCTATATCTACACCGATTTCCAGCCGCAGATCACCTATACCACGCCCAGCTTCAGCGGCTTCACGGCCAGCATCGGCATTTTCGAGCCGCTGTCGTCGCTGACCGGACCGGCGGAGTCGAACAAGGAGCCGGGCTTCCAGGGCAAGCTGGTCTATGACGGCAAGCTGGGCGGCGTGGCCACGCGCCTGTGGGCGGCGGGCATCCGGCAGAAGCATGACGTGATCGCCGGGCCGGACTATACCGGCTGGGGCTGGGACGCGGGCGCGAAGGTGACGGTGGGTCCGCTGACGCTGGTCGGCACCTATTATGACGCGTCGGGCCTCGGCACGACGGCGCTCAACCTGTTCGACACCGATGGCCTGGGCAACAAGCGCGACAGCCATGGATTCTATCTGCAGGGGTTGGCGAGCTTCGGGAAATTCTCTGCCGGGGGCAGCTATGGCGAGAGCAATCTCGACTATGCCAATGCCGCCGACGCGCTGGCGAACCCGACGCTGGTGGACAAGAATTCCAGTTGGGTCGGGCAGGTCCGCTATGGCCTGACGAGCTGGGTCACGCTGCTCGGCGAATATGTCCACACCAAGTCGGAAGCGCATAACGGCAACCAGGCGAGTTCCGACGCCATCGCGGCGGGGGCCATCCTGTTCTTCTGATCCCGACCGAAGGAACAATGTCACGGGGCGGGGCCGCATCCTAACAGGGGTGCGGCCCCATTTTTTTCATGGCTGGACAATGGCCTGGCCGTCGAGGAACAAAGAAGAAGAGGCGCAGGGATGAGGAAGGGCATGTGGCTGGCCGGCACGGCGTTGGCGATTCTGGCGGGGCAGGCATCCGTCCAGAGCGCATGGGCGGACAATGCCGACGCCGTCGAGGCGGAGCGGCAGCCGATCGTCGTCACCGCGCCCGGCGGCGCGATCGACGCGGACGATGCGCTGCGCCTGACCGGCGCGGACATCGGTCGCGCGGGGACGCCCGACCTGCTGGGCGCGCTCACCCGGTCCATCGCCGGCGTCACCCTGCAGGACGCGCAGGGCAATCCGTGGCAGCCCAATCTGGTCTATCGCGGCTTCACCGCCTCGCCGCTTCAGGGGCAGGCGCAGGGGCTGGCGGTCTATATCGACGGGGCGCGCTTCAACCAGCCCTTTGGCGACACGGTCGCCTTCGACCTGTTGCCGGAGGCGGCGATCCGCAGCGTCACCCTGTTCGACAGCAGCGCCGTCTATGGCCTGAACGCGCTGGGCGGGGCGATGGTGATCGACACCAGGACGGGCCTGAGCGATCCGGGGCTGGAGGCAAGCCTGACCGGCGGCCGCTTCGGTTCGCGGGAGGCGAGCGTGGCGGGCGGCTTCCGGAAGGGCGATTTCAGCGCCTTCGGCGCGTTCCAGTATAGCCATGAGGATGGCTGGCGCGACCATTCGCCCTCCACGCTCTACAATGGCTATGCCGATCTGGGTTTCGACACGGCGACGGGCGGGCTGCATCTGAAGTGGATCGGCGCCGACACGGACCTGACCGGCAATGGCGTCGCGCCGGTCGAACTGCTGGCGGCGGACCGGCGCGCGGTCTTCACCTGGCCGGACAATGCCAGGGCGCGCTATGGCCGGGTCAGCCTGCATCCCTGGGTCGCGCTGGGGGAGGGGACGCGGATCGAGGGCACGCTCTATGCCCAGCAGTTGAAGCTGCGCACGGTGAACGGCGACGCCGCCGACATAGAGGGGTGCGAGGACGGGCTGCTCTGCCTGGAGACCGTCGAGGGGGCGGACGAGGCGTTGCTGACCGATGCCGACGGCCGCGCGATCGCCGATGTGCTGGGCCGCGAGGGCTATGGCGTGCTGAACCGGGGGCGGCTCGACAGCCGGGCGATGGGCGCGCTGGTCCAGATCATCGACGAGCGGCCGTTAATGGGCGGGCGCAATCACCTTGCCGTCGGCTTGAGCCATGACACGAGCCGCAGCCTTTTCGGCGCGGCGACCGAACTGGGCGCGCTGACGGAGGATCGCGGCGTGGAGGGGCTGGGGCCGGCCATCGTCCAGGCGGACGGCGCGATCGGGCCGGTGGGCCTGGTCGCCCATGCCAGCTATTGGGGGCTGTTCGCGCAGGACCGGCTGCCGCTGACCGACCGGCTGTCGGCGGAGATCGGGCTGCGCTACAATCATGTCTCCATCGCGATGCGCGACCGGATCGGCACGGCGCTGAACGGCGATCATCGGTTCAGGCGGCTGAACCCCGGCCTGGAGTTCGACTATCGGCTGTCGCAGGGGCTGAACCTGCGGGTCGGCTATGCGCAGAGCAATCGCGCCCCGACGCCCGCCGAACTGTCCTGCGCCGACGAAAATGCGCCGTGCAGCCTCGCCAATTTCTTCATCGCCGATCCGCCGTTGAAGCAGGTCGTCGCCAAAAGCTGGGAAGCGGGCGCGGGCGGGCAGGGCCGATGGGGCGGGTTCCGGCTGGAATGGCTGTTGTCCGCCTATCGCACGCGCAACCGCGACGACATTCAGTTTGTCGCGTCCGACATCCGGGGGCGCGCCTGGTTCCGCAATATCGGCGCGACCCGGCGGCAGGGCGTGGAATTCACCCTAAAGGCGATGCGCGGCGGCCTTTCCGGGGCGTTCAGCTATGCCTTCACCGATGCGACCTACCGGCACGATCTGGCGCTTTCCAGCCCCGCCAATCCGGCGGCGGACGAGGACGGCGTGATCCTTGTCCGGCCGGGGGACCGGCTGCCCGGCATTCCGCGCCACAGCGCGACGCTGTCGCTGGACTATGCCGGGCGCGGCTGGTCGGTCGGCGGCGACCTGATAGCGCGGACGGGGCAATATCTGGTGGGCGACGAGGGCAATGACCAGCCGCGGCTGAAGGGCTATGCGCTGGTCAACCTGCGCGCCGGGATCGACATCGTGCCGGGGGTGACGCTGTTCGGGGAGTTGCGCAACGCGCTGGACCGCAGATATGCGACCTTCGGCACGTTCACCGACGTCGGGGAGGTGGAGATGGCGCAGGCGCCGGACGCGTCCGATCCCCGCGCCTATGGACCGGGCGCGCCGCGCCGCTGGTATGCGGGGGTGAAGGCGCGGTTCTAGGACGGATCGACATTCAGCCCTGACGGCCTGCAAATGGTGCTAGTCGGGGCGGTCGATGCGGGGCAGAAGCCGCGCCTCCAGCCCCGGATAGAGGTGCGAGACGCTGCGTTGCAGTTCATAACGCGCCGCCGCCATGGTCGCGAAGCGCGGCGGGATCGGCAGTTCGCCCGCCTCCACCATGTCGAGGCCCGATTGCACCGCCTGCGTCAGCGCATCCTCCAGCCAGTCGATCCAGTCGCGGGTCTGGGCGATGGCGGCCCGGCCGCCCGGATCGAACGGGCCGTGACCGGGGACCAGGCCGCCATGCGGTTCCCGCGCCAGCCGGTCGAGACTGGCGCGCCAGCCGGGGAGGTCGGCGGTCGGCGTGCTGGGCGCGCGGTCGTGGAAGACGAGGTCGCCGCCGATCAGCAGGCCGCTGCGTTCGTCCAGCAGCGCCAGGTCCGCGCCGCTATGGCCCGAAAGCGCCAGCAGCCGCAGCCCGCGCCCGCCGAACTCCTCCCGTCCGGCGGTGATCGTCAGGCCCGGCAGCACCAGTTCGGTGCCGCGCATCCAGTCGTTCAGCAGCCGGTACATGGCGTCCGAATAGCCCCGCCCCTCCCGCGCCAGCGCTTCGATCGTGCCGGGCAGGGCGGCGACGATTTGGGGATCGAAGGCGGCGATGCCCATGCCGTGATCGGGATGCAGATGGGTCACATAGACGCGGACCACCGGCTGGCCGGTCAGCCCCTCCGCCACCTTGCGCAGCGCCTGTCCATAGGCGAGCGATGGGCCGCAGTCGCACAGCACTGTTCCAGCGGGCGTGGCGATGACGGCGATATTGGCGATGGCGCCCCCATTGGCCGGCCCCATGGGCGCGTCCGCGCCGTGGATCATCCAGATGCCGTCCGCGACCGCGATGGGGGCAATCGCATAGCTGCCCCGCGCCTGCGCCGGCGTGACGGCCAGCGCCATGCTCCCCGCGATCAGCCTGCGCCGGGTCAGCATCATCGCGGCAGGGGCGACTGGCGCGCGACGGACAGCGTCGCGCGATAATCGCGTCCATTGGTGTCGCGGGCATCGACGGCCAGCACGTCGCCCGCCGCCGCGTGGGGAATCAGGGTGATGGCGGGATCTTCCGCGACCGAGGCCCAGATTTCCATCCGGCCCAGTTCGCGACCGGCGGCGTCGCTGACGGTCAGTCGCTCCAGATGATAGGTGGGAATGGCGTCGACCAGTCCGGTGTCCATCGGGTGGCGGAAATTGAGGCGCAGGCGGCTGGCGGGAACCGGCCCCGCGACGGGCCAGGCCTCGCCCCTGATTTCCCCCAGATGCTGCGCCCAGTCGCCCTTGACGCGGCTGACCGGGGGCGTCGAGCAGCCGCCGCCGGCCGCGTCGATCCAGCCGCCCGACACCAGCCATTCGCCGCTCGCCAGCTGCACCGCGCCGCGCACCGGGGTGCGCTGGTCCAGCTTGATGCGGGTGGCGAGATAGGCTTCGCCGTCCGTCGGGCGATAGTCGATGGCGATGGGAATGGGATTGAGGTCCGCCAGCAGGACGATGCGCCGGACGCCGGCGATGGCGCGGGCGTCGATGGCGACGGGGAAGCTGCGCTGGTTCTCCGCGATCTCAGGGAAGCCGACCTTCACCCGCGGATCGAAGCGGACCGGATCGTCGCCGAACAGCAGCTTCGCATGGGCTTCCCACATCGGCGAACCCAGCGGGTCGGCGGGCACGGATGCGCCCGCCCGCGCCGCCAGCGCGAGCAGGGCCAGGGTCATGGCTGCGCAGCTTCGCCTTTTCACGTCCTTCTCCCTTGGTGCAGGTCTACAGCCGGGCGCGATGCGCTACCATTGGCCCTTGGGTCGGATGGGGAGGGAGGCGGAATGAGAAAGACGATCTGGGCCGGAGCCTTGCTGCTTTGCGCGGCGCCCGTGGCGGCGGAACCGCTGTTCGGGCCTGACGGCTATCGGATCGCCGCCTATCGCGCGCCCGTTTCCCGTCCGCCCGACGGGGTCGGGCGGATCGCGCCGTCCGCCGCGGCGGCCCTGCGGCCGGGCCGGGATGCGCTGTTCCTGGACGTCCTGCCGGCGGAGGGCGGGCATCGGGAGAGCGACGGGCGCTGGCGGCTGGCGGCGCCGCATGAGAGCATTCCGGGCGCGCGCTGGTTCCCCGAAGCGGGGCGGGGCGTGCTTGCGCCGGGGATCGCGGCCTGGTTCGCAGGCGCCGTGCACCGGCTGACCCGCGGACGGCGGGATCGGATGCTGGTCGTCTTCTGCCGATCCGATTGCTGGATGAGCTGGAACGCGGCGCGGCGGCTGCGCGCCATGGGACATCGCAATGTCTGGTGGCTGGCGGAGGGGACGGACGGCTGGCGCGACCTGGGGCGGCCGCTGGTCCGGGTGATGCCGGAGGGGGGCTTGGCGCCTTAGGGGGCGTGCGGACGAATTCGAAATGCCGGGAATGGTCGATCCTAGACCTTCCCCTCCCGCAGGCGGGAGGGGCCAGGGGTGGGCGCGACCCCGGACTCGATCCGGGGGAGCTTCCGGCTTAGCCGATGGGAATAGCCGCTTATGTCGCGCCAGCCCACCCCCTAACCCCCTCCCGCTTGCGGGAGGGGGGATGACGGCGAACCCACCAAATCACCCAGTCGGGCGAGTCCTGCATGTGCCCACGCATCCTAGGACCAATGGCCCATTGCGGGGTTCCGCCGCGCTGCGTCATCTCTCGCCCAAGCATGTTTGCATGGGAGAGAGCCTTGACCGAGATTCGCATCACCCTGGGCGGCCTTGCCGCCGCCGCGCTCCTGACGCTGGCGCCGCTTTCGGCGCAGGCCAGGGAGATCATCGTCCACATGAAGAACCAGGGCGCGGAGGGCGCCATGGTGTTCGAGCCGTCCTTCGTGAAGGCGGCGGTGGGCGACACCATCCGTTTCCAGCCGACCCATCCCAGCCATAATGCCGAAACCATGGCGACCATGCTGCCGGCCGGCGCGACCCCGATGAAGGGCGCGATGAACAAGGAGGCGGTGCTGACCGTCACCAAGCCCGGCCTCTACGGCATCAAGTGCATGCCGCATTATTCGATGGGCATGGTCGCGCTGGTGCAGGTGGGCAAGGTCGCCCCGGCGGACCTCGCCGCCGCCAGGGCGGTGAAGCTGCCGCCCTTCGCCGCCAAGCGGATGACCGCCGCGCTCGCCAAGGTGAAGTGAGATCCGCCGATGCTGACCACGGCCCCCCATGTCTATCCCGTGCCGCCGGCCTGGTCGGCGGAGGCGAAGGTCGATGCCGCCGCCTATGCCGCGGGCTATCGCCGATCGCTGGATGACGCCGACGCCTATTGGCTGGAGCAGGCGAAGCGGCTCGACTGGCTGCGCGAACCCACGCGCGCCGACGAGAGCAGCTTTGCCGAAGGGGATTTCGGCATAAGCTGGTTCAGCGACGGCATGCTGAACGCGTCGGCCAATTGCATCGACCGGCATCTGGCCGAGCGCGGGGACCAGGCGGCGATCGTCTGGGAGCCGGACGACCCGGAGGAACCGGCGCGGCGCTTCACCTATCGGCAGTTGCATGAAGAGGTGTGCCGCTTCGCCAATGTGCTGAAGCGCGCTGGCGTGGGGCGCGGGGACCGGGTGACGCTCTACCTGCCGATGATCCCCGAAGCCGCCTTCGCCATGCTCGCCTGCGCCCGCGTCGGGGCGATCCATTCGGTGGTGTTCGGCGGCTTTTCGCCCGAGGCGCTGGCGGGACGGATCACCGATTGCGACAGCCGCATCGTCATCACCGCCGATGAGGGGCGGCGCGGCGGCAGGACCGTGCCGCTGAAGCGCAATGTCGATGCGGCGGCGGCGCTGGCGCCGGTCCTGAAGCGCGTGATCGTCGTCCGGGCGACGGGCGGGGACGTCGCGATGGACCCTGCGCGGGACGCCTATTATGACGAACTGGCCGCTGCCGTTTCCGCCGATTGCCCGGCGGAGGCGATGGCGGCGGAAGACCCGCTGTTCCTGCTCTACACCTCCGGATCGACGGGCAAGCCCAAGGGCGTGCTGCATTCGACCGGCGGCTATCTGCTCTGGGCGGCGATGACCTTCGACCTTGCCTTCGACCACCGGCCGGGCGAGGTCTTCTGGTCCTCCGCCGATGTCGGCTGGGTCACGGGCCATAGCTATATCGTCTATGGGCCGCTGGCCAATGGCGGCACCACGCTGATGTTCGAGGGGGTGCCGAACTGGCCGACGCCCAGCCGCATCTGGGAAGTGGTCGACCGGCATCGGGTGACGACGCTCTACACCGCGCCGACGGCGCTGCGTTCGCTGATGAAGGAGGGGGACGATCATGTGACCCGCACCAGCCGCGCCTCGCTGCGGCTGATGGGCACGGTGGGGGAGCCGATCAATCCCGAAGCCTGGCGCTGGTATCATGAGGTGGTGGGCGAGGGGCGCTGCCCGATCGTCGACACCTGGTGGCAGACGGAGACGGGCGGCCACATGATCACGCCGCTGCCGGGCGCAACGGACCTGAAGCCGGGCGCGGCGACCAAGCCCTTTTTCGGGGTGGAGCCGTTGCTGGTCGACGGCAACGGCGTCGCCGTGGAGGGCGAAGGCGAGGGCAATCTCTGCATCGCGAGAAGCTGGCCGGGGCAGGCGCGGACGGTGTGGGGCGATCATGAGCGCTTCTTCCAGACCTATTTCACGACCTATCCGGGGCTGTACTTCACCGGCGACGGCTGCCGCCGCGACGCGGACGGGGACTATTGGATCACCGGCCGCGTCGATGACGTCATCAACGTGTCGGGCCACCGCATGGGCACGGCGGAGGTCGAAAGCGCGCTGGTGCTGCACGAGGCGGTGGCGGAGGCGGCGGTGGTGGGCTTCCCGCACGACATCAAGGGGCAGGGCATCTACGCCTATGTGACGCTGAACAGCGGCGAGGAAGCGAGCGACGCGCTGCGCCAGGCGCTGGTCAAATGGGTGCGCGGCGAAATCGGGCCGATCGCGACGCCCGACGTCATCCAGTTCGCGCCGGGCCTGCCCAAGACCCGCTCCGGCAAGATCATGCGCCGCATCCTGCGCAAGATCGCGGAGGGCGAGGTGTCGGCACAGGCGCTGGGGGACATATCGACCCTGGCCGAGCCGGCCATCGTCGAGGAGCTGATAAGGGGCAGGGCTGGATAAAGGAAGCAGGATATGGCGGGAGAGGAGGCCCGTCCTCCCCTTGCGCGGCGGGTTCAGAGACGGTTTGTGGCCGCTCGCGGAAAGGCAGGCCGCCAGGGCTGAATGTCGATACAGCCTAAGCCGTTGATCATAATCGCTTTGTGATAGACCCGGTCCAATGATAGAAAGCTGCGCGGTTCCGATGCAGAAGGTTGTCTATGGACAGGAAACTGGCAAGCGAACGGGGCGCCGAGCAGAAGGCGCTGGCGGCCCGGTGGAGCATAGCCACCGAAGCCATGGAAGCGCTGGCCGGCGCCCGGTCCCTGGAGGCGATCACCCATGTCCTGCGGGCCTTTGCGCGGCGGGCCGTGGGGGCGGACGGCATCGCGGTCGTCCTGCGCGACGAGGACCAGTGCCATTATATCGCGGAAGATTCGATGGAGCCGCTCTGGGCGGGGCAGCGCTTTCCCGCATCGAGCTGCGTGTCCGGCTGGGCGATGGAGAATAATCGCACGGCGGTGATCCCCGACGTGTTCGACGATGAACGCGTGCCGGTGGAGGCCTATCGCACCACATTCGTGCGGTCGATGGTGATGGTGCCGATCGGCGGCGTCGAACCCATTGCCGCGCTGGGCGCCTATTGGTCCGAATTCGCGCAGCCCACCGACAATGAGATCGCGCTGCTGGAGGCGCTGGCCCGCGCCGCGTCCACCGCGCTGGAAAACGGGCGGTTGTTCGCGTCGCTCGAAGCGCTGAACGAACAGCTTGAACGCCGCGTCCGGGAACGGACCGCGGAACTGGAACGGTCGCAGGACAGCCTGCGCCAGGTCCAGAAGCTGGACATGCTGGGCCAGTTGACCGGCCATGTCGCCCATGATTTCAACAATCTGCTGATGCCGATCGTCGGCGGGCTGGACCTGATCCTGTCGGGCAAGCGGACGCCGGAATCGATCGAGCGGCATGCGACCATCGCGATGCAGGCGGCGGAGAGCGCCCAGACGCTGGTGCAGCGGCTCCTGACCTTCGCCCGCCGGCAGCCGCTGACCGCAACGGCGGTGGACCTGCCGGACCTGCTGGGCGGAATGGGGGCCTTGCTGGCCAGCACGCTGGGGCCGCGGATCGCGCTGTCGGTCGACCTCCAGCCGTTGCTGCCCCCGGTGCGGGCCGATGCCCATCAGTTGGAGGTGGCGCTGCTCAACCTGGCCGTCAACGGCCGCGACGCCATGCCCGACGGCGGCGCGCTCAGCATCCGGGCGGAGGCGCGGCAGAGCCGCCTGCCCTCCGCGCTGGCGCCGGGCCGCTATGTCTGCCTGACCGTCAGCGACACGGGCGCCGGCATGACCCCGGCGGTCAGGGCAGCGGCGATGGAACCCTTCTTCACGACCAAGCCGTCCGGCCATGGCACGGGGCTGGGCCTTTCCATGGTCCACGGCCTTGCCGCGCAGCTTGGCGGCACGGTGGAGATCGACAGCGTCGTGGGGCAGGGCACCAGCGTGCGGCTGTGGCTGCCGGTCGAGCGGACGCCCGCCGAGAGGCCCGATCCCCCCGTCGTCGAGGAAGGGGCGAAGGCGCGTTCGGGCAGGGTGTTGCTGGTGGACGACAACGATCTCGTCCGGAACAGCACGCGGGAAATGCTGGTCGAAATGGGCTATGAGGTGGTCGATACCGACCGGGCGGAACGCGCGCTCGGCATGATCGAATCGGGCGACCGGCCCGACATATTGATCACCGACCATATCATGCCGGGCATGACCGGGGTGGAACTGGCGCTGCGCCTGAGGGCCGATCATCCGCAGATCGCGCTGCTGATCATATCGGGCTATGAGGGGGTGGACCTGATCGCGCCCGACATCACGCGCCTGTCAAAGCCGTTCCGGCAAAATCATTTGCAGGCCTGCATAGCCGCGGCGCGGGCGCAGGCGGCCTGATCCGGACGCTGTTTCCGGGGAGGGGGGCGCTTGCTTCTGCGCAGGCGGGGGTCCAGTTTTTGAAATTGCGCGGTCATGCAAGGGCGGGACTGGGCTCTCACCAGCCACGCGTCTCATTCGCGTGCCTGCGCAGGAGCACGTGGTGAGATGCGGGGGACGATGTCTCCATCCTCATGAGCGGCGAGGCTTCGCCTCAGGAACCGAGCGCCTGGTTGGGATCGACCGTCCTGATGCCGCCGGGCGCTTCCCGGCCTTCGGGCGGGGCGGCGACGGCGGGTTCTGGCGGGGCGGTAGGCCCCAGGGAAACCTCCCTGTCGACATAGACCTCGAACAGCGTGCCGGCGGGCAGCTTGACGTCCTTTCCGCGCACGATGACCGCCAGCGGCAGGAAGACGATGCCCGCGCCGACCGCGCCCAGGGTGCCGGACTTGCCCTGGGAACTGCGCTGGCCGCGCACCGGCACGTCCATTCCCCCCGTCCTGACGGTGCTGACCTTGATGTCGAGCTTGCCGGAACGGCCGAGCAGGCCATTGTCCCTGACCCGGCTGACCTCCCCCACCGCCGGGCTGCCGGCGGGGATGAGCGTCACGCCGCCGATGGTCACGGGCCTGGCCACCGCCAGTTCGATCCTGTCGCCGACGCGGGCGGACTTGGAGGAGATGTCCTGGCGCGTCTCCAGTTGGATCGCCATGCCTTCGGGAAGGATCGTCGATTGGGCGAGGGCGGCGGGACCGGCGGCGGCCAGCATCAGGGGGATGGCGGCGATCCATGAGCCGCTCCGGCGGCTCGGCGACATGCCAGTCATCGGCTCATCCTCTTCGCTGCGGGCCGTGGCCGCCCGGTCCAGCGCAATTTACGCCTGCCGGGCCGGGGCTTCAAGGAATGAGTCCGCTTTTTCGCGCATGGACCTTCAGGCTGTATCGGCATTCAGCCCTGGCGGCCATTTTCGGCTCGCCATCTTCTGAATGTCGATACAGCCTAGCGGGCGGCGGACATCCCCTGCCCGGACGGCCCGAACGCCTGGGCGAGCGGCCCCGCCATGCCCAGGACGGTGAGTTCCCCGTCCATCAGCATCCTGCCCGCCTGCTTGCGCTGCACCTTGCCGCTGGTCGTCCGGGGGATGGCGCTGGCGGGCACCATCGCCAGATCGGTGATCGCCAGTTCCAGCCGTTCCATGGCCAGGGCGCGCAGCCGGGCGGCGATGTCCTGGAGCTTCTCTTCGGACAGGGACCGGGCCTCGTCCCGCTTCATCTCCGCGATCAGGACGATATGCTGCGTGTCGCCCACCTCGATCTCCACGGCGGCGGCGCTGGCCTGGCCGACCGTTCCGGACAGTTCCGACCAGATCTGCTCGACATCGCTGGGCGCATGGTTGCGGCCGCGCACGATGATCACGTCCTTGAGGCGGCTGACGATGTAAAATCCGTCCGCCGTGGAAAAGCCGAGGTCGCCGGTCCGCAGGAACGGGCCGCCTTCGTCCAGCCGGCCGAAGCTCGCCTGCGTCGCGGCGGGATTGTCGACATAGCCGGCGGTGATGTGCGGGCCGCGCAGCCAGATTTCGCCCACCGCGCCGTCGGGCAGCGGATCGCCGGTTTCGGGATCGACGATCCGCGCCTCTCCCCCCGCCATGGCCGGGCCGCAGCAGGCGAGGTCCAGCACGGCGTCGCCGCCGGCGCTTTCCTCCGCCCGTCCGGCGGCCAGGGCGCGGCTGTCATAGCTTTTGACGATGGGGTCGCTCCGCGGCGGGACCGCGATGGTCACGAGGGTGGATTCGGCCAGGCCATAGCAGGGCAGGAAGGCGCGCCTGTCGAAGCCCGCATCGGCGAAGCATTCGGCAAAGCGGTCGAGCGTGGCGGGCCGCACCCGCTCCGCCCCGTTGAACGCCACGCGCCAGCCCGACAGGTCCAGCTCGTCCGGCATGCCCCGCCGCGTTGCGTAGTCGACGCAGAGGTCGTAGCCGAAATTGGGGCCGCCGCTGGTATGCGCGCGATGGCGGGAGATGAGTTGCAGCCAGGACATCGGCCTGTTGATGAACGCGGCGGGCGAGGTGATCACGCAGGTCGAGCCCAGGAACAGCGGTTGCAGGATGTTACCGAACAGCCCCTGGTCGTGATAATGCGGCACCCAGCCGACGAAATGGGAATCGCGGTCGTGGCCGAAGGCGGCGCGGATCATCGTCTCATTGGCGATGATGTTGCCATGGCTGATCATCACCCCCTTCGGGTTCGACGTGGTGCCGGAGGTGAACTGGAGCACGGCGAGCCGGTCGGGCGCGAGCGCCAGCGGCGAGAAGGCGTGCGATTCGGCCGCGAGCGCGGCAAATTCCAGATAGCGCACCGGGCCGGCGGACAGGGCGGCGGACAGTTCCTGCCCGAACAGGCCCGCCATGCCGTCGTCCAGCAGGATGCAGTCGGGCCGGATGTCGCCCAGCATGTTCAGGATGTTCTGAAGCCGCGCCTTGCGCCGACCGACCGGGGCGAGCGGAATGGCGACGCCGCCGACCGCGAGGCAGGCGAGCAGCGCGAGCGCGAAGTCGGTGCCCGCCGAGAAGAGGAGGGCGACCCTTGGACCGGCCTGCCCCTCGGCCGCCAACCCCCGTGCCGCCAACCCCCGCGCCTCCAGCGCGCCGGCAAGCTGCCTGACCCGCGCCGCCGCCTCTGCATAGGTCAGGCTGCTCTGCGGGCCGTCGCCCTGGTCGAATATCAGCGCCGGGCGATCCGGATCGCTGTTTCCATGGTCGAGGACGATGTCGACGATCGACCGGCTGAAGTCCATCTGCATCTTTTTTCTGCGAACCCGATGCTTTTAGAGCGTTTTCACATGGAGCGGAAAACGCCCTGTCTTTTTGATGCCGGGATTTTCCCGTCATTGACCCTCGACGGTCAACCGGAAAATGCCCTGGTCATTCCGTCGCGAAGGCTATCCGAAGCAGGCCGATCTTCCGCATGCGGAAACCGGCGGCCGACATGCGCAGATAGCGGGAATATTTCTCGACCGGATGGATCGCCGGATCGACCACCCCGCCGCGCACCGCGCCGCGCAGCCGGTTGCTCCACATCTCGCAGGTGCGCGCATAGTCCAGCCCGTCGTCGCGCAACCGCTCGATGCGGAACAGGCCCTTGGACGCGACCACGATGTCCTCCAGCGTCGGCAGTTCCGCCGCCGGGAAGATCTCGTTCGCGATGAAGGGATTGGCGTCCTCCGGCGACATCCTGCCATAGGCGATGGTCTGGAGCGACAGGCGGCCCTTGCCCGCCATCCAGTCGCGGCAGGCCTGGAAGAATTCGCGATAGACGCCGCGGCGTTCCTCCACGCTCTGCTGCGGATGGGCGAAATGTTCGAACGCGCCGACGGAGATGATCGCGTCGAACGGCCTGTCGGGACGATAGTCGTGCCAGTTGGAGAGGACGGCGCCGATGCCGGGATCGCCCAGTTGCCGGATATAGGCGAGCTGTTCCTCGCTCAGCGTCAGGCCGACGCATTCGGCGACGCCATGCGTTCGCCGCAGGTTGCGCATCATGCCGCCCCAGCCGCAGCCGACGTCCAATATCCGCATGCCTTCGCCCGCGCCGACCGATTGCGCATGATAGTCGAGCTTGCGCTGCTGCGCCTCCTCCAGCGGGGCGTCCTTGGACAGGCCGTCCCACATCGCGCTGGAATAGGTCATGCTGGGGTCGAGCCATGCCGAATAGAAGTCGTTGCCGACATCATAATGGTGGCGGATGGCGGCGGCCGAGCCGCCAAATTCGATCTGTTCGTCCTGGATCATGGCTGGACGCCGCCCTGCTGCGCCGCCATGTCGCTGACCGCCGCGGCGATGCCCGCCGCCGCGTCGCGGATCGCCTCCGCCTCGAACAGCAGTTCCAGCGGCAGTTCGTCGGGCAGGTTGAGCCAATTCTCCAGCTCCACCATCAGCGAGATCGCCTTGGCCGAATCGATCCCGAAACTGTCGAACGGCGCATCGGGCGAGACGGCGGCGGGCGCCACGTTCACGATTTCCGCGATGCGGGCAATGATCCAGCTTTCGATTTCCCCTGCCGATGCCTGTCGAATAAGGTCGGAATTCATCAATGTCCCCCTGAAGCCGAACGAGTTGTCCCGAATCTGCCATAATAGACGTCCGCCCCTGTGGTGGCGGACGGGTGCGTGGCGGAACCGATCTCCGGCTGGGCGGCGATCTTTTGCAGTTCCGGATGCTCCCGCGCCAGCCGGGCCGCGGCGACATGCGCATTCTCCTCCCCTGGAAGAAGCCGGTCGACGGTGACGTGCGAAGGCCTGGGCAGGCCCCACATCTGACGCATCTCGTCCAGCGCGGCCTGCGACACCTCCACCTCATAGGCGACGGCCTCCCCCTGGCCATAGTCCATGGCGGAGCCGAGCAGGGTCAGTTTCCAGCCGACGCCGTAGCAGAAGCTGAGCATGCGGACGTCGGTGAAGCCCACGCAACGGTCGATCCCCGCCTCATAGGCCAGTTCCAGCGGCGCGATCATGCACGCGGCCTTCCGTCGCAGATTGTGGCGGCGCATGCCCCGCTCAATGCAGAATCCCCGGCTCAGTTCCCAGGTGCGCCCGTCGTCGATGGGACGGATGCCGGCCGGCAGCACATGCGAAAAATGGTCGAGCAGCATCGAACAGTCGTCCGTGGGGCGGAAACGCAGCCCCATGACGACCCGGTTCTCGGTCGAAAAGCCGATGATGTTGCTCGCGCGCGCATCATCATATTCGTCATGTTCCAACCCGTCCCTGACCCTGAGATCCCAGCCGAGCTGGTTGACGAACACCTCCGCGCGGACTTGGTGCAAATCTCTGATCTCGTCCTGGTAAAGTGCGGAATTGTTCTTCGAAATCAGATGAATCAAATCCGTTCGCCCCCCGCATGCAGCGGCAGCGCCTGTAACATATTATACGGGGCAGGTCATCGGAAAGTTGCAGCGCGAAAGGCCGTGCGCGCCGTAAGGGAACCCTCGATGCAGGGCGCTCAGGCGGCCTGCTTCCGCCGGGCGCGCTGGACATGCACCTTCACCGCCTGGACGGATCGGTCGAGCGCCTCGGCAATGTCGAGGTCGCACAATCCGGCCTGCCGCTGGTCGAGGCAGAACTGCTCGGTCTCCGTCAGGGAAGAGGCGGTCAGATCGTCCCGCGCATCGAGCAGGGCGATGCCCCGGCAGAGGTAGAGCGTCGCCATGGCGTGCAGGTTTGCGCGTTCCTCCGGGCTTTCGAGCATGCTGATCAGGCGGATCTCCACCTCATAGGACCGTTCGTCCCAGCCGGTGATCGGAAAGCAGATCTGCGGCAGGACTTCCGGCTGTGCGATCGGGCCGCACCAGCCGGTCTCGCCGAACAGGAAGCGCCGTTCCCCATCGCCGACAGCGTAGCAGGCATGGCTCGCCGCCTGGAGGCCCAGCGCCTGGCTGAAGCGCGTCACGAGGCTGTCGATGCCGAGCGTGTCGTCGATCCCCGCGATGAAGTCGGCCGCGGTGGTCGAACTTCCGGCGCGAAGCTGGGTGCTGGGGATATATTCGCTCATGGTTCCTCACGCGGCATATGCCTGCCGTCATGCCGCGTCAGGTCTTAAAAGCGGGTTAAGCCTGCCTCCCTGCCGCCCGCTTCCTGTTTGCGGCGGAACGGGCGTTCGCCGGGGTGCGAGGCCGCCGGCCGCAGGCCGCAAGCTCGTCCGATCCGGAGCCGGACGCAGGAAGAGTTTAACCAGCGGTTTACCAAGTCCGCCTATTATCGGCGGATTGAAAAAATATAGCGGGTTTCGTGGGCGATGACGAATTTTGGGTACAGGCGGCGATGGAAGTGGGCACTTCTGGTTTCCGCGACGATCGAACTGGCAGCTTCCGGCACGGCCTGGGCGCAGGCCCCGGCCGATGCGGACATGCGCGCCGACATCACGGTGACGGCGCGCAAGGTGCCGGAACCGCTGCTGAAGGCGCCGCTGGCGGTCACCAGCATTTCGGGCGATTCGATCGTGGCGGCGGGGTTGCAGACCATCACCGACCTGACCCGCATGGCCCCCAATGTCGACATCAGCGGGGGTATTGCAGGCCAGTTGCAGGGGCAGATCTCGATCCGCGGCATCTCCACCCTGGTCCGTAATATCGGGCTGGAAACCGGCGTCGGCATCTATGTGGACGATGTCTATGTCGGCCGGCCGGAAAATTTCGTCCAGCATCTTCTGGATGTCGACCGGGTGGAAATCGTGCGCGGCCCGCAAGGGACGGAATATGGCAAGAACACCATTGCGGGCGTCGTCAACGTCCAGACGAAGCAGCCCGACGCCGATCCCGGCGCCTCCATCCGCCTGGACGCGGGCAATTACGATTACAGGCGGGGTGAGGCGGTGCTGGGCACGCGCCTCAACGAACGGCTTTCGGTGCGCGGCGCGGTCGCCTATGCCCGGCAGGACGGCTTCTACAAGCATCTGTCCGGCGGCAAGGATGCGGGATCGACCGACCTGCTGACCTGGCGGCTGTCGGCCAAATATGCGCCGACCGACCAACTGTCCTTCATCGCCCGTTGGGAGGGGCTGCGCGACCGCGGCACGCCCGCCTTCTTCCAGGCGGACGCGCTGGCCGGTTATCCGGCGGATTTCCCTTCGCGGGAGCCGCTGCACATCAACAACAACCGGCCCAACCGGCTGCACCGCGACAGCCAGGGCATTTCGATGAGGACGGAATGGGCATCGGACGCGATCACGCTGACGGCCATCACCGCCTATCGCGATTCCTCCTATCATGCTTCGCTGGACGACGATCAGGAGCAGGTCGACTTCGTCTCCGCGGACAATTTTAGCGACGATTCCCATTTCTTCAGCCAGGAACTGCGGCTGGCGGGCGGCACCGGCAAGCTGCGCTATCTGCTGGGCGCCTATTATTTCGACCAGATGGTGCGCACCGACCGGGGCCTGGGTCTGGGCGCCGATACCGGCGTGCCGGGCGAACCGATGCTGACCACCAAGGGCAGCGTCAAGACGGAGAGCGGGGCGCTGTTCGGGCGGCTCGACTATGAACTGACCGATCGCCTGTCGCTTTCCGCCGGCCTGCGCTACACCAGGGAGAAGAAGCGCGCCCATTTCGTCCAGGATGACGCCAGCGGGACGGGTATCTTCACCTATCTGGGCTTCCCGAACCTCACCTTCGACGGCCGGTCGACCGATGACGACCTGTCGCCCAGCGCGACCATTTCCTATGAGGTCGTGCCGGACGCCAATGTCTATGCGCGCTTCTCCCGCGGTTTCAAGAGCGCGGCTTACAATGTCGACCTCGCCTCCTCGCTGGGCGGGCTGACCGCCAGCCCGGAAAAGGCGACCAGCTATGAGGTCGGCTTAAAGATGCTGACGCTGGACCGGCGGATGCGGCTGAACCTTGCCGCGTTCCACACCGATTACGACCGGTTGCAGGTGTCGCAGGTGCTGGGCAGCGGGCTGGCGCTCACCAATGCCGGCCGCGCGCAGGTGGAGGGCGTGGAAGGCGAGCTGTCGCTGCAGCTGACGTCCCGGCTGCAGCTGGAGGGGAATGCCGCCATTCTGGACGCACATTATAAGAGGTTCGACAATTGCGGCGTTCCCGCATCGGTCATTCCCTCCGTCGGCAGCCCCAGCACCGACTGCACCGGCAACGACCTGGTGCTGGCGCCCCATTTCACCGGCTATGGCGCCGTCAGCTATGAGGTTCCGGTGCGGATCGGCACGATCTTCGTCCGCGCGGATGTGGATCACCGGTCGACCGTCTATTTTGAGCCGACCAATTCGGACGCCTTCAAGGCCGGGCCGCGCACGCTGGTCAACCTGCGTTTCGGCCTGCGTCGCGGGCAGTGGGACATCGCCGCCTGGGTGCAGAACCTGACCGACAGGATCTACAAAACCTATGCCGACGACCGGTCCGGTCTGGGCGTGTACCGAACGGCGGCATACGGGCCGCCGCGCACCTATGGCGTCAGCCTTTCGGCGACATTTTAGAACGTTGCGCTTGGGCGTGCTGGCTATGGCCCATATGGCGGCCATTAAGGAAATCTTAGCCAGCAAATGGTGAAACCTTCTTAAGGGCCGCGGCGCCGGGACAGCAGGAGTAGAATGGCGGACCAGATTTCATCGCGGTCACCTGATGAATTTCAAGGCAGGCAGGACCCGATGGATGGCGACCAGCAGATACTGGCGTCGGCAGGGGTCTTGCGGTGGTCGGTCGACGGGGATGGGCTATGCCATCCCGATGCCGCCACCGCGAGCCGTTTCGGCGTGCGGGACGGCCAGCCGCTGCTCCGCTGGTTCCGCGGCGTGCACCGGATCTTTCGCAAGCCCGTCCTCCAGCTTGCCCGTGCCGTTCTGCGCATGGGCAGGGCCGAAGCGACGCTGACGCTGGAGGATCGTGAAGGCATCATGAGGAATATGCGTGTCGTCGCGCGCATCCGTCGTGACGGGGCGGGCCGGCCGGCGGCCGACCTGGTGATGATCGACGTCACGACCGAACATGCCGAAATCGGACGGCTGCGCCGCAGTACGGAAAATCTGCGCCTGATCGTCGAATATAATCCTCAGCTTCCCTGGCTGGCCGATCCTGACGGCCGGATCATCGACTTCACCGATCGCTGGCTGGAAAGTTCCGGCCTGGACCGGGAGGAGGCGGAGGGCAATGGCTGGCTGGCGGCGACGCATCCGGATGACATCGGCCCGCTGACACAGCGGATCACCCATTCGCTGACCACCGGCGAGTCCTTCGACGTGCGGGTGCGGCTGATGGTCAACGACCAGTATCGCTGGATGCGGGCGCAGGCCTATCCCCGGCGGGACGAGGAAGGCCGGATCATCCGCTGGTACGGCTATACCGAGGACATCCATGAAAGCGTGCTGATCGAGGAGCAGATACGCTGGAACGCCGAGCATGACTCGCTGACCGAGCTGCCCAACCGGGCGATGTTCAACGCCTGCCTGGACAAGGCGCTGGCCAAGGCGCTGACCGAATTCAGGAAGGTCGGCGTGTTCCTGCTGGACATCGACAATTTCAAGGACGTCAACGACCTGATGGGCCATCATGCCGGCGACGATCTGCTGAAAAGCTTTGCCTCTCGCCTGAAGGACATCTTCGCCGGAGAGGGCGTGGTGGCGCGGCTGGGCGGCGACGAATTCGCCATATTGATCGAGAATGTCGAAAGCCGGCAGCAGCTTGCCGACCTGGCCAATCGCGTCCTCACCATCAGGGAGACGCTGTTCGCCGCCGGGCGATCGCTCGAATGCGGGGTCAGCATCGGCGTGGCGGCCTTCCCCGAAGACGGGCGCGTGGCGACGGAACTGCTGCGCCATGCCGACCTGGCGCTCTATCGCGCCAAGTCGCTGGGGCGCGGGCGGATGCAGATGTTCGAGCAGTCGCTGCTGGAGGACATGCAGGAACGCGTGGCCATGATCAACCGGGCGCGGACCGCCGTGCGCGACGGCACGATCATCAGCTATTACCAGCCCAAGGTGTCGTTGCAGACCGGCGAGCTGGTCGGGTTCGAGGCGCTGCTGAGGTGGCGCGACAGTTGCGGCACCATCCGATCGCCGGCGGAGATCTATGCCGCGTTCGACGATCATGACGTGGCCGACATGATCGGGCAGACCATGACCAGCCAGGTGTTCGCCGACATGGCCGCCTGGCGCGCGCGCGGCTTGCCGGTGGGGCATGTCGCCATCAACGTGTCGTCGGCCGAATTGCGGCGGGAGCGCTTCGCCGGCCGGCTGATCGAGACGATGGACCGCTATTCGATCGCGCCCGATTCGATCGAGATCGAGATCACGGAGGGCGTGTTCCTGGGCGCGGCGTCGGATACGGTGCGCCGTTCCATCGACGAACTGCACATGTGCAACATCCCGCTGGCCCTGGACGATTTCGGGACGGGCTTCGCCTCTCTTTCCCATTTGCGGTCGCTGCCGGTCAGCACGCTGAAGATCGACCGATCCTTCGTGAGCGGGGTGACGGCGCGCGAAAGCGACGGCGCCATCGTTTCCGCGCTGGTCACGCTGGGCCGGGCGCTCAACATGAAGGTCGTGGCCGAAGGGGTGGAGGAAGCCGACCAGTCGATCAAGCTGCGGGAGATGGGATGCGACTATGCCCAGGGCTTCTATTTCGGCCGGCCCGCCCCGTCGGAGAATATCCCCGCGCTGATCCAGTCCTGGGGCGAGAACAGCGCCATCGTCACCCTGAACCGGCGGGCCGCGGCCTGGCCCCCGCCCGGCATTCGCGGCGAAAGCCGGACGGGGTCGCGGAGCGCCTGAAGGGGCTCTTCGACGCCGCTTCGCGCTGCCACCTCCCCATCTATCGATGGGGAGGATCAGAAACATCCGCTCCCCACCCGAATCACTCAGTCTGGCGAGGCTTGATTTGTCCGCGCTGCCTAGCCGTTGACGATGGTGCCGCCATTGGGATGCAGCACCTGGCCCGACATGTAGCTGGCGTCGTCGCAGGCCAGGAAGAGGAAGGAGGGGGCGACCTCATTGGGCTGGCCGGGCCTGCCCATGGGCGTGCTCTCCCCGAAATGTTCCAGCTTCTCCGGGCTTGCCCCGCCGCTGGGGTTGAGCGGAGTCCAGATCGGCCCCGGCGCGACGGCGTTCACCCGGATGCCGTCTCCCACCAGATTTTCCGACAGCGACCGGGTGAAGGCGGTGATCGCGCCCTTCGTGCTGGAATAGTCGAGCAGTTCCTTCGACCCCTGGTACATGGTGACGGAAGTGCAGTTGACGATGGCCGCCCCGCGCTTCAGATGCGGGCGCACCGCCTGCGTCAGGAAGAACATGGCGAAGATGTTGGTCTGGAAGGTGCGGCGCAGCTGTTCCTCGCTGATGTCGGTGATGTCGCTGTCGGGATGCTGCTCCCCCGCATTGTTGACGAGTATGTCGATCCGCCCGAATTCCTCCACCACCCGCGCCACGGCGCGATGGCAGAAGTCCCGGTCGCCCAGGTCGCCCGCGATGGTCAGCGCCCGCTGCCCTTCCGCCCGGACGATGTCCGCGGTCTTTTCCGCATCGTCATGTTCGCACAGGTAGAATATCGCGACGTCGGCCCCTTCGCGGGCATAGAGCGCCGCCACCGCCCGCCCGATCCCGCTGTCGGCGCCGGTGACGATGGCCACCTTTCCCGCCAGCCTGCCTGAGCCGGGATAGCGCGGTTCCCATTCGGGCTTGGGTTCCAGCCGGCTTTCATGGCCGGGCAGGCCATCCTCATGGATCATCTCTTCGGTGTCGGGCATCGCACATCTCCTTTCCCGAAGAACTCGCCGCCTGCCGGGGAGTTCATTGGCCAAGGCCCGGTTCGGCGCGCGAATGGGGCGGGTGGAGACATGCGATGGGCCTCGCAGCGCTGGGTCGCGTGGACAAGTTCGAACATGTCGGGAAGTGGCCAATCCAAGACATTCCCCTCCCGCAGGCGGGAGGGGCCAGGGGTGGGCGCGACCCCGGACTTGATCCGGGGAGCTTCTGACTTGGCCGTTGCAAAACAACGCTGATGTTGCGCCAGCCCACCCCCTAACCCCCTCCCGCTTGCGGGAGGGGGAACGTCCGTTCTCCACCCAAATCAACTCAGTCCGGCGGGTCTTGAATTTGTCCCGCTGCCTGGGCTGTATCGACATCAGTTCAGCGCGAGCCGAATGTCGGGACAGCCGGGCGCCCGCCCATCCATGTCCATATTGCGCCAACTGGCCCCTTGACCCTGCGATGACGATCGTCATCTAACGCCGGTCGATCCATCGGGAACGGGGCCTTCATGCTGTCAGCGACTCTCGCCCGCCAAATGGGCGCGCGCCACATCCATTATGGCTGGGCCGTGCTGGCCGCGACCTTCCTCACCATGCTGGTCGTCGCGGGGGCCGTGGGCGCGCCCGGCGTGTTCATCATCCCCCTGCAAAGGGAGTTCGGCTGGAGCGCGGCCGACATTTCCGGGGCGCTGGCCATACGCTTCCTCCTCTTCGGCGGGATGGGGCCGTTCGCCGCCGCCTTCATGAACCGTTTTGGCGTGCGGCGGATGATGCTGGTCTCGCTGGCGATCATCGTCGTCGGGCTGTTGCTGTCCATGGGCATGACCCGGTTGTGGCAGCTCGTCCTGCTGTGGGGCGTCGTCATCGGCATCGGCACGGGCCTGACCGCCATGGTGCTGGGCGCCACCGTCGCCACGCGCTGGTTCACGCACAGGCGGGGCCTGGTCATGGGGTTGCTGTCGGCCAGCACCGCCACGGGCCAACTGGCCTTCCTGCCGCTGCTCGCCGCCTTGACGGAGCGGTTCGGCTGGCGCGCATCGGTCCTGCTGGTGTGCGGCGCGGTCCTGCTGGCGGCGCTGGTCGTGCTGCTGCTGATGCGCGACCGTCCCGCCGACCTCGGCCTGCCGCCCTATGGCGAGAGCGCGGTGCATCCCGCCCCCCCGCAGCCGGCCGGCCTGGGCGCCCTGCTGATGAGTCCGCTGCGCATATTGGCCGATGCGGCGCGGGTGCCCAGCTTCTGGATATTGTTCTTCTCCTTCTACATCTGCGGGGCCAGCACCAACGGGCTGGTCCAGACGCATTTCATCGCCCTGTGCGGCGATTACGGGCTGGCGGCGGTGGGCGCGGCGTCGATGCTGGCGATGATGGGGCTGTTCGATTTCGCGGGCACGCTGGGGTCGGGCTGGCTGTCGGATCGGTTCGACAATCGCTGGCTGCTGTTCTGCTATTATGGCCTGCGCGGGCTGTCGCTGCTCTACCTGCCGTTCAGCGACTTCTCTCTCTACAGCCTGACGGTTTTCGCGATGTTCTATGGCCTGGACTGGGTCGCGACCGTGCCGCCGACGGTCAAGCTGACGGCGCAGCGCTTCGGGCCGGAGCGGGCCAATGTGGTGTTCGGCTGGATCTTCGCCGGGCATCAGCTCGGCGCGGCGAGCGCGGCGCTGGCGGGCGGCCTTTCCCGCACCGTCTGGCAAAGCTATATGCCCGCCTTCGTCGCGGCGGGGATATTGTGCCTGATCGGGGCGGGAATGGTGCTGCTGATCAATCGCGGGCGGAGCAAGACCTTCGCCCTCGCCTGAGCGGCCGGGTGGAGGAGGCATGGATGCTGCAAGGGAAGATCGCCCTCGTCACCGGAGCCGGGCGCGGCCTGGGACGCGAAATCGCGCTGGGCCTTGCCGGGGCGGGGGCGCATGTGCTGCTCCATGGGCGAAGGGGGGAGCCGCTCCAGGCGACGGCCGCCGCCATCGCCGCGCTGGGCGGGACGAGCGCGCCGTTGATCTTCGACCTGGAGGATGGCGAGGCGCTTCGGGCGGCGCTCGGCGCATGCGGGCCGGTCGACATATTGGTGAACAATGCCGGCCATCGCGACCGCAGGCCGATCGGAGAGCTGGACCGGCCGGCGGCGCGGCGGATGTTGGAGATCAATCTGGTCGCGCCCTTCGACCTGGCCCGGACGGTCGCGGCCGGGATGGAGGCGGGCGGGCGGATCGTCAACATCACCTCCATCGCCGGGCAGATCGCCCGGTCGGGCGATGCGGCCTACACCATGGCGAAGGGCGGGCTGGACGCGCTGACGCGCGCGCTGGCGGCGGAACTGGGCGGCCGGGGGATCACCGTCAATGCCGTCGCGCCCGGCTATTTCGCGACCGAGGCCAATGAGGAGATGACCGCGGACCCCGCCGTCGCCGATCATCTGGCCCGGCGCACCTCGCTGGGGCGATGGGGACGGCCGGAGGAGATTGTCGGGCCGGTCCTGTTCCTGGCTTCGGACGCGGCGTCCTATGTGACGGGGCAGGTGCTGGCGGTGGACGGCGGCTACACCGCCCACTTTTAATCCAAGCCGTTCCCGCGAAAGCAAGAACCAAAATTCCTCCCTACGCGCAGCGTGGGGAGGGTCGAAGAGAGGCACGCGACTCTCTTCGACGCCGCCAAAGGCGGCGGTGGAGGGGGAATGGCGTGACCTGCGCATCTTCCCCTCCACCACGCTTCGCGCGGTCCCCCTCCATCTCCCGATGGGGAGAACAGGATAGGTCCGCTCTCGACCCACCCGCCACTCAGGCCGCCAATCCCCGCATGCGCAGCAGCGCATCGACCTCCGGCGCGCGCCCGGCGAAGGCGCGGAAATTCTCTGCGGCGGGGCGGCTGGCCCCGGCAGCCAGGATTTCGCGCCGGAAGGCGGTCGCGCCCCCGCCCGGAATGTCGGCATGCGCGAAAATCTCGAAGGCGTCGGCCGACAGCAGTTCGGCCCAGAGATAGGAATAATAGCCCGCCGCATAGCCGCCCGCGAAGATATGGCTGAACGCATGGGCAAAGCGGTTCCATTCCGGCGGATGGACCACGGCCACCGCCTTGCGCACCTGGTCCAGCATGGCGTTCACCCGCGCGCCCCGCGCCGGGTCGTAGTCGCGGTGGAGCAGCAGGTCGAAGGTCGCGAACTCGATCTGGCGCAAAATGGCCAGGCCCGCCTGGAACTGCCGCGCCGCCAGCAGCCGGTCGAACATCGCCCGCGGCAGCGGCTCGCCGCTGTCGACATGGCCTGACAGGCCGATCAGCGTGTCCCCGTCCCAGGCGAAATTCTCCATGAACTGGCTGGGCAGTTCCACCGCGTCCCACTCCACGCCGCTGATGCCGCCGATGGAGGGCAGGTCCACCTCGGTCAGCAGGTGATGCAGCACATGGCCGAATTCGTGGAACAGCGTCACCACGTCATTATGCGTCACCAGCGAGGGCCGGTCCGCGGCGGGCGGCGCGAAATTGGTGGTGAGATAGGCGATGGGCAGATGCAGCCGGTCGGCATCGCGGAAGCGCGAGCGGCAGACGTCCATCCACGCCCCGCCCCGCTTGCCCGCCCGCGCAAACAGGTCCAGATAGACGCCCGCCACCACGGCGCCGTCCGCGTCCAGCAGGTCGTAGAACAGCACGTCGGGATGCCAGGTCGACACGTCCTGCCGGGCGACGAGGCGAAGGTTGAACAGGCGCTCTATCAACGCCTGCGTCCCGGCAAGCACGCGGGGCAGGGGGAAATAGGCCTTCAGCGCCTCCTGATCGACGCCGTGCAGCGTGCGGCGCATCGCTTCGGCGACATAGGAAAGATCCCAGGGCCGCACATCGTCCAGCCCCAGATGCTCGGCGGCGAAGGCGCGGGCTTCGGCCAGTTCGCGCTCCCCCACCGGCCGCGCCCGCCGGGCGAGGTCGGCGAGGAATGCCAGCGCCTCGCCGGCGTCGGCCGCCATCTTGGTTTCCAGCGAATGGGCGGCGGAATCGGCAAAGCCCAAAATCTGCGCGGCCTCATGGCGCAGCGCCATGACCGCGTCGATCCTCTCGCTGTTGTCGTGGCTCTTGTCGTCCGCCTGGTCGGAGGCGCGGGTGTTGTAGGCGCGATAGACCCGCTCCCGCAGCGCCCGATCCCTGGCGTGGTAGAGGATCGCCAGCACGCTGGGCTGGCGCAGGGTGATCAGCCAGCCCGGCAGCCCCTTTTCCCGCGCATAGGCGGCCAGGATCGCCCTGTCGCTGTCCGGCACTCCTTCCAGCGCCGCTTCGTCGGTGACATGCTCGCTCCAGGCTTCGGTCGCGTCGAGCACCGCATTGCCGAATTTGGTGCTGAGGTCGCTCAACTCCACCCCGATGTCGAGGAAGCGTTGCCGCGCCTCCCCCTCCAGCGCGACGCCCGCCAGGCGGAAGCCGCGCAGGGCGAGATCGACGGCGCGCCGGGCGGCGGGCGGCAGGCTGGCGAAATCGGGGCGGGCGGCCAGCCGGGCGACGGCGTCGTGATGGGCGCGGTTCTGCCCCGCCTCCATCAGATAGGCGGTCATCAGCGCCTGGGCGGCGGCATGCGCCTCCCGCAATTCGGGCGTGTCGGCGACGGAGGCGAGATGCCCGACCGGCGACCAGACCCGCGACAGCAGGAAATCGGCGCGCTCGGCGGTCAGGATGACCGCGTCGAAATCGTCCTTCCCGCCGGCGGCGATCCCTTCGATGGCGGCGCGGTGGGCCGCGATCGCCGTCTCCATGGCGGGGACGACATGGGCGGGCCGGATGGCGGCGAAATCGGGCAGGTCGCTATCGGCAAGGAGGGGATTGTCGGCGGTCATGGCTACTCGCGGCTGGCTGGCCTCTGCGGGATGAGGAACAGCCTTTAATTGGGCGCTGGCGGGCGGCGGTTCAAGCGTTTCCGGTCAAGCGAGCGTCAGGTATATTTCCGCTTCGATGACCCAATCCGCGCCGACCTGCCGCCATTTGGCGCTGTAGCTTCCCGATGCCGGCGGGTGGCCCGAACCGGCGGTCACCCCCTGCCACCGGCCATGTTCCATCGCGATGGGTTCGACCGACGAGGCGACGATATTTTCCGGCGTGCGGGTGTAGACGGTCCGCCGCGCCGCCGCGAATTCCCGCTTCCAGGCCTGGAGCTGCGCCTTGCGGCCGGAGATGACCGCGCTGTCCGATCCGGTGACGAGCACGGCCTGGGGCGCGAGCAGGGGACCGATGGCGTTCAGGTCCGCCTCCGCCAGGGCGCGGTTGAAATCGGCGCGGCGCATGCGGATGGCGAGGTCGGGGGATGTGATCATCGGGCTTCTTTAGGATTTTTGGCGGGGAATGGCCAATCCAAGACATTCCCCCTCCCGCCTGCGGGAGGGGCTAGGGGTGGGCGCGACCCCGGACTTGATCCGGGGGAGCTTCCGGCTTGGCCGATGGAAATAGCCGCTTATGTCGCGCTAGCCCACCCCCTAACCCCCTCCCGCCTGCGGGAGGGGGAATGACGGGAAACCACCTGGAAAGCCGGTCAAATCCGCATCTGGTTCATCAGTCCCAGCGTTGCGGCATAATAGTCCTGATCGACGCCGCCGGCCGGCAGGTTGCGGTTCAGCAGGCGTCCGGCGATGGCGGTGGCGCCGGCGGAAAGCGCATAGGGCGCGGTTTCGCCCGTGACCACATTCACCCAGGCGGGCAGCGGCTTGCCGGCGCGGACGAGGGCGAGCCAATAGCGCGCGATCGCGTCGCATGCGCCGCGCCGTCCGCTCATCAGGCAGTAGAGCGGGACGCGGATGCCCTCGAAGCCGAAGACGGGATCGCGTCCCTCCGCCGGTTCGACCACGCCCTTGCCCTTGATGTCGAGCCAGTCGGCGGGCAGGCCCGATGGGCCGAAGCGCGCCGCCTTCAGGATCTTCATCCCATCGGCCGCCAACGGACCCCAGATGCGCGGTTCCAGCCGGGCGAAGGCGTCTATCGCCGGCCAGACATAATAGGATGGGTTGACGATCACCCTGTCCGCCTTGGCGAAGCCGACCAGGCCCGGCAGCAGCAGGGTGAAGCCGTGGCGCTGCACGATCAGCTTCTGCGCGACAGCGCCCCGGATCGCCGCCGATTGCTGGAGATAGTCCGGCTTGCCCCAGCGGCGGCCCGCCATCAGCAGCGCCCAGGCGATCAGCAGGTCGCCGTCGGTCGCATTATTGGGATCGGCCACCGGATCGGCGCGGCCGGGCGTGTAGCGCCAGCTATGCAGCGCCACGTCCTTGCGCAACAGGGTCTGGGCGGTCCAGCGCGCCATGCCCTCGAAGGCCGCGCCGTCGCCCGCCGCCTGCGCCAGCGCCATGCCATATCCCTGGCCCTCGCTATGGCTGACGCCGCCATTGCCATTGTCGACGATCCTGCCCTCCGGCGTCAGGAAGCGGGTCTTGTAGCCCTGCCAGAGCGTGGGATCGAGCATCAGGCCGTCCGAGGGTCTGGCGCGGGCGCAGCCGGTCGTGAGAGCAAAGGCGAGGGCGGTCAGGATCGCCCGCCGTTCAAATCCCATGACGCAGTTCGACATGCCCGCCCTGGCTGCGCGAAATCCGGGTGCTGAGCCGTTCGCCGCTGCCCATCTGCCGGAACCAGGCGTCATAGGCGCCCTCAAGGATGAAGGGCGCGACCCCGGCCCATATGCCGTCGGCATCGCCCTCCAGCCTTTCGGGCAGGCCGTCATGGAAGATGTCGATGCCTTCATCGTCCAGTTCGAATCGGACGCTGCCCCAATGCAGCCTGTCCCAGACCATGTTGCCGTGCTGGGTCAGCCTGTCCATATCCTTGGCATTGACGATCGGATGGCTTTTGGCAAGTCGCGCACCGACCGCCCGGAAAAAGCCCTGCATCTGTTCCGCCGTGGCGGCGGAGGCGATTTCGGCCAGGATCAGGCTGACGAAGCGCTGTGCGGCCTCCGCGCCGGATGCGAGCATGGCGATGTCCTGATCGCCCGCCACCGGGAAATCCTTCACGAACAACATCAATTGCCTCCGATATTCTGCTTGAGTCCGATCAGCGTCTTGAACTCCTTATATTCACCGAAAGTGTTGATATTCAGTTCCCCGCCCAGCCGCGTATTCGGGCTGACCCGATAGGAAATCGCGCCGCTCGCCGACAGGCCGAAGCCGGTCTTGCTGATGCTGTCATAGCTGGAACGCACGTCGCTGTTCTGGCTCTTGAGGAAATCCAGCACGCCCTGCGCGCCCGGCTCCGTCGGATAGACCGGCTCGCCCTGCTGGTCATAGCTTTGATAGCCGGGCGCGACGCTGGCCTGGATGCTCATCGGGCCGTCATTCGTCCAGTAGCGGATCGGGAAATTGACGCTGAGGAAGCTCTGCGGGCTGAAATAGCCGCCATGGCCATAGGTAAAATAGTTCTGGTTGTTGTCGTAATTCTGGTAATTGACGTTGAAGCCGACCGAAACGCCGGAACGCGCATTCTGCCACGCCCGCAAATAGCCGCCGGCATTGATTTCCACGCTGTCATTGTCGCGCACCGCCGTGCCGTCATAATGATAGAAGGAACCGTCGGCATAGACGCCGTTGCCGTTGCGGTCATAGGACAGGGACAGGCCGCCGCCGCTTTTCATCACCGCGCCCCAGAAGGCGCCGCTGCGCGGATCTTCGGTGCCCGCATAGGCGATGATGCTGTCGGTCACCGGCTTTCGGTCGGCCCAGATGCGGGCGGTGGCGTTGGTCGACAGGCGGGGGGTCAGTTCGATCCTGCCGGTGACATGCTCCTTGGGGAAGCCCAGCGGCGTGACGCCCGCCTCCAGCTTCAGCAGCTTGCTGACATAGCTGGCGGTGACCGCGACGCCGGACTGATGCTGGGTTTCGGCATCGGCGAGCTGGGACGGCTGCTCGTCCACGATCCCCTGCGCTTCGGGCGTGGCGTTGGTGCCGAAGCGGGCGAGCCCCGATCCGGTCGGGCGGCCGGAATCCAGCACGACCGCCGTTGCCTTGATGCCCGCCCGCCCGCCCGCGACAGGGGCGGAGAGGGAGGCGCCGCCGGTCATTTCGCGCAATTTGCTGAGGCCCGTTTCGCCGGAGCGGGAGCGGTATCCGGTGTCGACGTCCACGCGGGGGCCGCTTTCCTCGGCGGATTGCTGCAATTGCCGGTCGATCTCCGCCAGCACCGGATCGGCGGGGAGGTTCGCCATGCCGACGGCCGGATCGCCATAATAGGGCGCAGGAGCCGCCATGCCCGGAAGACCGGCGGCGGCATAGCCCGGCGCGGGCGGGTAGGCGGGCATGGCAGCCGGGGCGGGCGGGGCATAGGCTGATCCCGCCGGCTGCTGCGGGGCGAAGCCCATGGGCGGCGCGTAGGGCGCCGGCAGGGCCGCTGGATTGCTGCCCAGCGCGAAGGGATTGACAGGCTGCGGCGCGGCCATGGCGCGGAAGGGATTGGCCGATTGGGGCGCCGCCGCGAACGGGTTGCCGTTCGCCATGACCGCTCCGGGCGCCATGCCGGTTTCGCGCATGTAGAGCGCCCTGGCGGTCTTGAGGTAACGCGCCGCGTCGCCGTCGCTGCCGCGGGTCTGGGCCATGCGGGCCGCCGCCATATAGACGCGGTAATCGGCCGGGTGCGTCTGGATCGCCTGCTGGGCGACGGCGCGCGCCGTTTCCATGTCGCCCGATGCGCTGGCCGTGTCGATCAGGCCGACCATGGCGTCGCGATCCGCCGGCTTCTGCGCCAGCAGCATGCGGAAGGTCTGCGCCGCCTGCGCGTTGAGGCCGCCCGACTGGTACAGCCGCGCCAGGGCCGAAAGGATTTCCTCATTGCCCGGCGCATCGTTCCATGCCGCCTGCAACAGGTCGAAGGCGGGGGCGAACTGGCCCGCCTGCCGCATCCGGTCCGCCTGCGCGGCGGCCAGCGTCGCCTTCAGATTGCCGAGGCTGCGTTGGCCCTGGAGCGAGGGGCCGGCCAGCGCCGAGGCCTTCTGCACGGCGCTCATGGCCATGCCATCCTGCCCGGTCTGCGCCAGCACCCGCACCGCCGCGTCATAGGCGCCCGCGTCATTGGCGGGGGCGTCCAGCGCCTGCGCCGCCAGCTGGCCCGCGCCACGCGCATCGCCCAGTTCCAGCATGCCCTGCGCCAGCGCGCCCATGCGGTCGGCGGACAGGCCGCGCATCTCCGACGCCTGGCGCAACATGGCGAGCCCCTGGCCCTGCGCGCCCCGCGCCCCTGCGGCCTTCGCCTGCGCGATGGTGGCGGATATGCCGAGGCCGGCGATGAAATTGCGCATCTCCGCCGTGCGCTGCCCTTCCGGGATGCGCGCTGCGACGGCCTGCGCATCGCCGGTGCGGCCCGCCCGGTCGAGGATCAGCGCGGCGGCGTAGAGCGGTTCGGCCTTTTCCGAATAGGAAAGCTGGCGGACGAGCGCGTCCTGCTCCGCCACGCGGCCCTGCTGCTGGAGCAGCCCGGCAAGGTCGTAGGCGACCCAGGGGTCGTCGGGCGCATTGCCCATGGCGGCGCGCAGCAACTGTTCGGCGCGGGCGGCGTCGCCCGCGTCCAGGGCGGCGCGCGCCTCGTTGCGGGTGGCGCTGGCCTGGGCGGTGGCGGCTCCAGCGCCGGCCTTGCCCAATTGGCGATAGAGTTCGGCCGCCTCATTATAGCGGCCCTGCCGTTCATAGACGCTGGCCAGCACCGACACGGCAGGCCCCTTGTCGCGGAAGTCCGACTGGGTGAGCGCCGTGGCGATCCGCTCCGCCTGCGCCAGATCGCCCTTGTCGAGCGCCGTCCGGGCAGAGTCGAGATCGGCATAGAAGCGGGCGGACTGCAACGCCTCCGCCCATTTGCCCGCGCCGCCGATGCGCGAGGCGCGGGTCAGCAGGTCGCGGGCCTGCGCGAATTCGGACTTGCGCAGCCGCACGATCCCCATGCCGCCCAGCGCGTCCGCGTCGTTGGGATTGGCGGAAAGCGCTGCGCGGAATCGGGCGGCCGCGCTGTCGAGCTGTCCGGCCTCCAGCGCGCGGAAGCCGGCGGCGCGGGCATCGCCGCCCCGGTCGGTGCGCGCCGGGCGCGCGGACGCGGTGCGTGCCGGGGCGGATGCCGCCTGGGCGGGCGCGGGTGACGCCTTGGGCGCGGCTTTCGGCTGAGGCGCGGGCCTGGCCTGGGGGGCGGGCCTGGCCTGGGGCGCATTGCCGGCAAGGCCGCGCCGCGCCTCCGCATTGGAAGGGTCGATGGCCAGCACCCGGTTATAGGCCTGCCGCGCCAGGTCGCCGCGTCCCTTGGACTGCCAGTAGCGCGCCTGCTTGAGCAGCGGGGCGACGCCCTGCACCTCCGCCTGCGCCATGGGCATCGTCGCGATGGCCAGCAGGGGCAGGCCGAGGAGGGAGATCGTCTTCTTCATGTTCATTTCACCGCTTCGAGGCGCTGGGTTTCCTGCCGCTTGAACAGCAGATAGACCGGGGCGGAGATGAGGAAGGCGACCAGCAGGCCGCCGAGCGCGATCAGGAACGGCCGCTGGCTCATCCAATAGGCGATCTTCATCCAGACCGGCAGCGATCCGACCCAATAGCCGTCGCCCACCGCAAAGCTCGCCATGCCTTCGCCGTCCACCACCGAAAGGTCGCCCTGGACCTGCGCGTTGATCCGGGTGTCGTTGAGGCCGTTGACCAGCGTGGGCAGCGCTTCGGGATCGCTGGCCAGCAGCGCGACGACGCTGCGCTCCGCGTCGAAGGGCGACTGGAAGCCGACGATGCCGCTGAAACTGTCGGACCCGGAGAAGAAGCCGTCGACGGTGGCGCTGTCGCTGCGCTCATAGGGGGAGAAGAGGTCGAAGGCGCGCTCCACCGGCGTGCGTTCGGTGACGCGCAGCCGGCCGTCCTGGTAGAAGACGGGCGCGCCGGAAAAGAGCGATTCCGACTGGGCGATCTGTATGGGGCCGATGACCAATATGTCCTTGCCCGCCATCCGCGCGGCGTCGACCGACCGGGTGACGCTGGCCCGGATCGCGGGCGCGCCGGTGGCGTCCCCGAAGCGGCCCATGACGTTCAGGAACGCCTCGACCACGGCGGGCGTCGGGTCGCCGGGCAGCAGGACGACCGTCTCCGCCATGTCGGGGCGCACGGTGAAGGGATAGCCGCCGCCCGCGAAGCTCGCCAGGTCGGGCATGTGCAGCGCGTGATAGGCGTGGCTGAGGTCGATCGAGCTTTCCGGCAGGATGCTCACCCGCACATTGTCGGGCAGCATTCCCTCGCAGCGCTGCTTGGACTGGACCAGCAGATTATAGTCGAACACCAGCGAGTTCTGGCCGAACAGGTCGTAGCGCGGCAGCACGACGTCGGCGCGGGACGTATATGCCGCGGGCCGTCCGCCGCCGAACCATTTGTCCCACCAATGCTCGCCGGTCAGGGGCAGGGTGGTCAGATATTGGCCGTTCATCGACAGGTCGAGGCGCGAGCGGGACTTGTCGAGCCAGGGGGCGGAGGGATAGCGGTAGCGCAGGTCGAGCTTGGCGCCCTGGCGCGGCCAGAAGAACAGGTCGGGCGCGACATGGAAACCGGCGCTGAGCGGGCCGGGCGGCAGGCCGATGCCCTGAAGGGCGTAGCGCGGCACGATCTCGCCCAGGCGCACCGGCCGGTCGGTCCGCAGCCAGCGCGGCGCGGAATAGCGGGGGAAGGAGGGCAGGCGCACGCCGTCCAGCGACGCGCTCGCCCCGCCCAGCATGCCCCGTCCGATGGCGAGCGCCGCGGCGGCCTGCTTCAACTGCTTCTCGTCGCTGCCGCTGACGACCAGCAACTGGCCCTCGCTATCCACGGGATTGGCGATGACCGTGGCGGCGGGGCCGGCGGGCAGATCGATGCCGGGGATGCGGCGGCCCGGCGTCACGAACAGCACGGCGTTGCCGGCGGGGATCTGGCCGAAGCTGGGCTTGAAGGAATAGCCGCGATAGCTGGCCATGCCGCCGAACCAGGATGCGGTGCTGGCGGCCGCCTCCAGCTCGCCATTGGTGGGCTTGCCCGCGAAGACGAAGGGCAGTTTCAGCGCCACATTGTCGTTGCGGTCGAAAAAGGGCGCGGGCAGGCGCGCCAGGTCAGGCTTCAGCGGCAGCGACTGGGTGGTGATGTTCAGCACCGACCGGGTGTTGCTGACATTGGCCCAGAGCGAGCTGTGGAAGGGGTCTTCGCAGTCGCGGGTGTAATGGCCGATGAAGCGCAGGTTCAGCGAATTGTCGCCCGGCAGGAACAGCGCCGGGTTGATCGGCACGTTGACCGTCTGCGTCGTGCCGTCCGAAGGCCGAAGCGGCAGGGCGTTGACCACTTCTCCGTTCAGCAGGACGACGATCTGGCTGAGGTCGCCCAGCAGCGAGGGCGAGAAGTTGAAGGCCAGGGTCAGCGATGCGGCGGTCACGACCTGGTTGCTGCGCAGGCCGAAGGGAATGCCATATTCGCCCCGCGTTCCGGCGAGGCGGATGGGATTCCTGACCTGCAGGTCCTTGAGCGGCAGCCGCTGCGGCCTGCCCGTCGAAGCCGGGACCGGCGCGGCCGCCACGGGGCTGATCGCCGGCACGGCCGGAACCGCGTTGGCGGAGGTGGTGGCGAGCGCCCCGGCGGCCGCTGCGGCGGCCATGGCGCGCATCGCCTTCTTCCGGCGGCGCGGCAGGCGCCATATGTCGATGATGGTGTCGATGCCCACGCTGAAAATATCCCTGATGGATTTGAGGCCGGCGACCGGCGCCAGCGGCTTGTCCGATTGCCACGCGTCGGCGCGGCCCATGACGGCGCGCACCAGATGACGGGCGCGCACCATGTCGAGCGGCTGGAAGCGCAGCTTCGCCCGGCCATTGTCCAGGCGGACCGTGTCGACCGGAATGGTCAGCGTCTCGTCCCCCATCGGCAGCGAGATGTCCGTGACCTTGCGCCCCTGGAGCGCGAAACCGTCCGGCAGCTCCGCCGCCAGCCCGCCCAATGAAATGTCCACGGTCGTCCCGTCGACGACATAGCCGTCGTCGAAATAGAGCGTGACCGGCATTTGCGCGGTGATGCGGATATTCTCGCGCACCTGGCGCTGTTCCCGCGCGACCGAAATCGCGGCGATCAGGATCAGCAGGCTGAAGCTGGCCCATGCGGTGTTCAGCAGCACCGTGTCCCACTGCGCGTCGAACAGCAGGGGGAAGTTCAGCTTCATGAAGCCGAAGACGACGCCGAACACCAGCAGCAGCGCGGTGATGACATGCGGGCGCACCGTGGTGCCGTCGAAATAGGTCTGGTCCAGCAGGCCGCCCTTGTCGGTCACGTTGAACTTGCCCTTGCGCGGGTTCAGCAGCGTGAACAGCGTCGGCTTCACCAGATGGAAGGCGAGCAGCGTTTCGTAGATCTCGCCCCAGAAGGGCCGCCGGTCGCCGCCCTGGATGCGCTCGCTCGACATGGTGGAGATGAACAGGTGCGGCAGCGCATAGGCGAAGATCAGCGCGGCCGACGCATGGATGATGTTCTGTCCGCCGATCAGATAGGCGAGCGGCGATGTCAGGAACACGATGCGCGGCAGCGGAAACTGGAAATGCAGCATCGCGTTCAGGTAGCAAAGCCGCTGGTGCCAGTTCAGGCCCGGCCCGAACAGCGGATTGTCGATCCGCATGATCTGCGTCATGCCGCGCGCCCAGCGGATGCGCTGGCCGACATGCAGCACCAGCCGCTCGGTCGCGAGGCCCGCCGACAGGCGGATGCCGATATAGGCGGTGTTCCAGCCCATGCGCTGCAGTTTCAGCGCGGTATGCGCGTCCTCCGTCACCGTCTCGCCGGCAAAGCCGTTGGTCTGCTCCAGCGCGGATCGGCGGATGACCGCGCACGACCCGCAGAAGAAGGTCGCGTTCCACAGGTCGTTGCCCTTCTGCACCGCGCCGTAGAACAGGTCGCCTTCGCCCGGCAGTTCCTTCACATTGCCCAGGTTGCGCTGCACCGGGTCGGGCGAATAGAAATGGTGCGGCGTCTGCATCAGCGCCAGCCGCGCGTCCTTCTGGAACCAGCCGACCGTCATCTGCAGGAAGGCGCGGGTGGGGACATGGTCGCAGTCGAAGATCGCGATCAGTTCGCCGTCGGTCTTCTTCATCGCGGCGTTCAGATTGCCCGCCTTGGCGTGCAGATTGTCGGCCCGCGTCAGGTAGCCGCAGCCCGCCTGCCGCGCGAAGGCCCGGAATTCGGGTCGGCGGCCGTCGTCCAGGATATAGACGTGGAACCGATCGCGCGGATAATCCATGTCCATCGCCGCGAAGACCGTGTTCTGCACGATCGCCAGGCTCTCATTATAGGTCGGGATATAGACGTCGATGACCGGCCACTGGTCCGGTTCGCCCTCGATCTCCACCACCGGGCGGTCCAGCGGCCAGCTGGTCTGCAACAGGCCCAGGACCAGGATGACCCAGGCGTAGAGTTCCGCCAGATAGAGGCCCGTGCCCAGCAGGGCCGCGGGCAGGCTGTCGAAGTCCAGCGTGTGGGTCGTGCGCCAGAACAGGTAGCGGGTGGACACCAGCAGCGACAGCAGGCCGATGGCGATGGTCGACCGCTTGCCGGGCGAACGGTTGAACAGGATCACGCCCGCCATGGTGGTCAGCGCGAAGATCCATTGCGATTCCAGGTCGAGCGGCACCGTCACCACGACGATGACGACGGCCGCCACCAGGAGCCCTGCCGCAAGCCTGAGCAGGGCCTGCGGCGCGAAACGGGAAGGAAGGGACATCAGGCGTCCCCCGTGACCTGTATGCTTGCGTCTTCCGGGACGGGTCGCAGCCCGATGCGCTCCTCCACGGCGTCGGCGAACAGGCGCAGATCCTGCAACGCGGCGCTGGTCGGCGCATATTTGCCGATGAGTTCGAACCGGGCGAGCGCTTCATTGACAGCCTCGTCGCGGCGGATGGTGGCCAGCAACTGGTCTCCGAACAGGTCGCGGACGAAGCTGTGGCTGTGGCGGGACAGCTTCTGCCGGTCGTCGAGCTGGTTGAGGACGAAGACGGTGCGGTCGAGCTTCATCGCCGGGGCCGTCTCGCTGAGGCGGTTGAGCGTGGCGAGCGAGGCGGCGGTGGGCAGCAGCGGGCAGATGTGCAGCGCGCAGCGCGGCATCAGCAGCTCCAGCAGGCGCCGGTCCTCCGACGCGACGTCGACGACCCAGATATGGCCGGGGTCGAACATCCGCTCATATTCCCGGTCGGCCCGCGCCGCGAAGGCGGCGGAGCGGCTCTGGCCATGGCCCTGCATGACGCTGACGCCGAAGGCCACCAGCGGCTCCCCGCCGGCCGCGCCCCATTCCGGCACGGCCTGCGCCGGCATGAAGCCGAAATGCATCTTCAGCGAATCCTGGAAGGTGCAGTCGAGCGCGTTGACCTCATAGCCCTTGCCCGCCAGGTGCAGGGCAAGCTGGGCCGCCAGAAACGTCGCGCCGGTGCCCCCCTTGGGCGATTGAACCAGGACGACCGCCATCAATCCAGCTCCGAGAAGCGGTTGAAGAATTCCTTGAGGTCGACATTGGCCTTCGGCGCGGCCCGGCGCGGTTGCGCGTCATATCGGGCGAAGATCTGGCCGGGCGCGGCCGGGGGTTGCGGCGCCCTGGGGGCGGGCCGTTCGTCCTGCTGCCGCACCTGCGGGACGGGAAGCCGCGCCGCGTCGTCGCCCACCACCTTCTGGTCGCCCAGAACAGCCGCGAAAATGGGCCATAATTCCGTTTCCGAAAACCTGTCCTCGAATTCGCGATAGGCGAAATCCCTGCGGTTCAGCTTCTCCAGCAATTTGCGAGCGTCGCGGCGCATCGGCCCCCCATATGCGTGAACGAATGGTATATTGTTGATTACAGCTAATTTACTATATCTTTCTTAATAGAAAGACAGGTCAATGCGACAAAAATCTGAATGTTGATGTAGATCAGGATAAGACGGAATTTGTTTCGCTAGGCGATTGATTCGAAAAGATTGTGTCCTGTGATATGTGCATGCGAACCCTTTTCGTCATTCCCAATACGGAACAATATGCGGGCGACCAGAGGATAGGTCGGTCGATGCAAGGATGCGGATGGAAAGCGGTGGAAAAGCCTTCGAAATCTTGAACCAGGTAAATTCCAGGCAAGGATTTCAATGCATTGGCGAATAATGAATGGATAATGGCGGCCAGCTATTAGATCCGATCCGGCGAGAATCGTCGCCTGGGCAGCGCGCCCGGCCGGAATCGCGCGGCGAAGTCGTTTCGGTTCCGCAGAAGAAGATGGATTTTATTGGGCGGTATCGACTTCGGCCCTGACGACGCTGTCTAGGGTGTGTGGGGATTCAGTTCAGGGCGAGGCGAAAATAGTGGATTTCGAGAACTGGCGCGCAGCGTACTTCAGTACGTGAGCACCGGAAGCGCAGAAAGCCGCTATTTGCAGCCCGCCATGGGCTGAATCCCCACACACCCTAAGGCTTGTTGAGATTCATCGAGAGTTGATGACGGCACTGGCGAGATAGATCATGGCTGAGAAGCTCTGATCGGTCTTGTCGGAACGCATGGCGATTCGTTTGAACTCCTTGAGTTTGCAGAAGAAGTTCTCGATGAGGTGACGCCATTTGTAGAGTTCTGCGTCGATCCGGCGCTTGCTGGCCCGTCCGGGATGCTGTGAGATCACGACCCTTGCGCCCCGCGCGTCGAGTTCAGCAATGATGGCGTTGGTGTCGAACGCCTTGTCGGCCATGAAGCCAGCGAAGGCGAGGTTCTCGATGAGGGGCGGGACACCTATGATGTCGCAGCGCTGACCCGGTAGCAGCACGAAGCGAACGAGATTGCCCAAGGCATCCGTGAGTGCGACGATCTTGGTGGTCATGCCGCCCTTCGACCGCCCTATGGCCTGGCTTTGAGTCCCCCTTTTGCGCCCTGGCCGTGGCGGTGGACCTTGACGATCGTGCCATCGACCATTGCAAACTCCATGTCTGGATCATCCGACGCGGCGTCGAAAAGCCGTTGGAAAACATCGGCTTTCACCCAATCCCGATAGCGCTTGAAGATCGTGTTCCACTTCCCGAATGCAGCCGGAAGATCACGCCATGGACTGCCCGTGCGCGCAATCCACAACACCGCCTCCAGAAATAGCCGATTGTCGTGGCCGCTCCGACCCGGATCGCTTGCCTTGCCAAGACAATATGGCGCCATCTTTGCCCACTGATCGTCCCGAAGGACAAGTCGTTCAGCTTCCATCACAAACTCCTTCAAGGAGCTTGAATCAGATCAAAGCCTAAAGGGGAATCCTGAATCTCAACAAGCCTTAGGCCACTTCCCGGCTGCGGCGGCGCACGGGACGTGATGGCGCAGGCTTTTGACGCAGGGGCGGGTGGCCGCTACGGAGGCTGCGATGATCGTGCTGCTATCCCCCGCCAAGACGCTGGATTTCGAAAGCGCGCCGCCGCCCCTTCCGGTCACGGCGCCGCATTTCCTTGAAGAGGCGCATAGCCTGGCGAGATCGGCGGCGAACCTGTCGCAGAAGCGGCTGTCGGAGCTGATGCATATCTCGCCGCGCCTGGCGAAGCTCAATGCGGGCCGCTTTCGCGATTTTCCCCACCTGCCGGAGCGGCAGGCCCTGTTCGCCTTCGCCGGCGACGTCTATGCCGGTTTCGAAGCGCAGACGCTGGACGAAGCGGGCATCGCCTTCGCCCAGGACCATGTCCGGATGCTGTCGGGCCTTTATGGCCTGTTGCGGCCGCTGGATGCGATCCGGCCCTATCGGCTGGAGATGGGAACGCGCTGGGCGCCGCGCCACAGCAAGCTGACCGACTGGTGGGGCGATCGCATCGCCGCCCTGTTGCGCGGGCAGGTCGCGCAGGAAGGGTCGGGCGTGATCCTCAACCTTGCCAGCCAGGAATATTTCGCGGCGGTGGAAGGCAAGCTGGCGGGCATCCGCGTCATCGACGTCGATTTTCGCGAACCCGGCCCCGACGGACCGCGTTTCGTCAGCTTCAACGCCAAGCGGGCGCGCGGCATGATGGCCCGATGGATGTGCGAACATCACATAACCGATGTCGAGGCGATGCGCGGCTTCGACAGCGACGGTTATCGCTTCGACGCCGGGGAGAGCGAGCCGGACCGCTGGCGCTTCACCCGCGCCTGATCGAATCCGGCGCCGGGACCGCCGGGATGGGAAGCGGGGCCGCGGTCGCTCGCTTCCCGCCCATGATCAGGATTTGGCGGTCGCGGCTTCGGGGGCCTTTTCCCCGCCGCCCAGATGCGAACCGGCCGCCTGCAATGCCGCCTTGGGCGATTTGGGCCTGGCGGTTCCATTGGCCTTGGGCGCGGCCTTCTTCACCGGGGCCTTTTCCTGCGCGGGCGCCTTTTTGGCGGAGGCCGACGTCGCGGCGCGATTGCCGCGGTTCGATATGATGGGGGCGGGCGCGTCCTTCGCCTTGTCCTTCTTCGGAGCCGCAGCCTTTGCGGGTGCCTTGGGCGCCGCCGCCTTGGCCTGCGGCGCGGCGGTCGGGCTTGCGGCGGCGACCGGCTTCTTGCCCAGTCCCGCCTTTTCCGCCACGGCGCGGCGCGCCTCCGAATAGCTTTGCGCCACCAGCGGATAGCTGCTGGGCAGCTTGTAGCGTTCCCGATATTGTTCCGGCGTCAGGCCGTGAGCGGCCAGATGGCGCTTCAGCGTCTTGTAGGGCCTGCCGTCGATCAGGCTGAGGATGCGATCGGGCGAGGCGAGGCTCCTGCGCACCGAAACCGCCGGCGTGAAGGTTTCGGCGGCGGGTTCCGCAACGGCCGCGGCGGCATTTTCCGTCAGCGCCGCGCGGGTCGTCCTGATCAGGTCGGCCAGGCTGTCGCTCGGCACGCTGTTCCTGGAAACATAGGCGCTGAGCAACTGGACGGTGAGGGCGGTGATGTCGTTCTTGTCTTCGTCGGCCATGTCAGCGAACCCGTTTCAGGAGGATGTTAGCGCTATTGCGCAAAGGAATGCGGATTGTAAACGGCGGATTGAACCGCCGGGATGATCAGTTGCGCTCCACGGCATCGGTCCGGGGCAGGAGGCGGCAGTCGCGCCAGTTCCGGTCGCCCCTGGGCACGAAAGAAACATAGTCGCCATCGATGATGAGCGCCGCCCTGGGGCTGCGATAATATAGGCCGAGCGGCAATGCCCCGCGTTCCAGCGTGAGTTGTCCGTCCTTCCAGACGATCGTGGCGCGGTCTGCATCGGCGCGGAGGAAAAAGCGCCGTCCGGCGGCGCACCGCACCTCCATGTCGGTGGCCGGTCCCTGCGCGCCGGCTGGCGCCGGGGTCGCGGCGGCCGCCCATAGGGCCGCCGCCGGCAAGAGGGCGCCGAAAAAGGGGCGGCATGTCATTGCTGGAGCCTTGCCTGAAGGAACTCGGTCCCTAACTCGCCGTGGACTCGTCGGTTCCCGTGGCGAGGGCATTGGCGATCATGGCGGCCAGCGTTTCCTCCGCCCGTTGCTTGACGCCCGCATCCTTCGACAGCAGGTCGTGCCTGATCCATTGCGGCGCCCGGCTGAGAATGGTCATGATCAGAGTCGTCGTGTTCGCGTCCATGCCATCGCTATGCGGACCGCGCCCGTTCCGGGCAACCGCAAAAGGAATCACCCAGATCAAGCCGCGCCCCGGCCAATCCTGCGCGGCGGTCCTGCGCGCCATATCTTCATGCGTCGCGCCATTGCCCCTGGGGGATGCCGTCCAGCGTCCAGTCGCCGATCCGCCAGCGCACCAGCCGCAGGGTCGGATGGCCGATGGCGGCCGTCATGCGCCTGACCTGCCGGTTGCGTCCTTCGCGGATCGTCAGCCGCAGCCAGCGGTCCGGCACGCTCTTGCGGAACCGGACCGGCGGGTCGCGGGGCCAGAGCGCGGGCGCCTCGATGCGTTCGACCTGCGCGGGCAGGGTCGGACCGTCCTTCAGCCGCACGCCATGCCGCAGCGCCGCCAGCGCGGCCTCGTCCGGATCGCCCTCCACCTGGACCAGATAGGTCTTGGGCATCTTGAAGCGGGGGTCGGCTATCCGCGCCTGCAGGCGGCCATCGTCGGTCAGCAGCAGCAATCCCTCGCTGTCGAGGTCGAGCCGGCCCGCCGGATAGAAGCCGGGACGGTCGATATAGGCGGCCAGGGTCGGGCGGGGCGGCCCCGTCCGTTCATCGCTGAACTGGCAGAGCACGCCATAAGGCTTGTTGAACAGGATGAGCGCCATGACGGATCAGTCCGCGTCGAACGCCAGGCTGCCCTGGTCGATCAACGCGGCCACCAGCGCGACCACGGCCGGGGAAGCGGCGAGTTTCGCGTCCACGACCGTCATCGGTTCCCGGCACAGCGCTTCGGCCAGCAGGGCGGCGTCGCCGTCGCAATCGAAGCCATGGCCGTCCACGAACAGCAGCAGTTCCGGTTCGCCCGGCCGGATGAAGGCAAAGCGGCTGGCCGGATTGCGGCCGAGCGGAACGCCCTGGGCCAGCATGGCGCGCACCGTCCGCCGGTCCGCCGGTTCATCCGGCCGCCAGTCCATGTCCGCATATTTGGGCAGGCTGTTGTGCAGGCCGAACCAGCGGGCGAAGGCGTTGCGGTCGGACAGGGCCTCCATCGCCATGGCATGCATCCGGTCGATGGCCGACGCCGAGATCTCGCCGGCATTGGACTGGCGGATGAGGTCGGGATCGGCATAGCGATCCTCGTCCGTCATGGCGTCGGCCTGATGGCGGCACCAGTTTTCGACCAGTTCGGCGCGGGACGGCGCGCGGAAGCCGATGGAATAGGTCATGCAGTCGCCGCCCACCGCCACGCCGTCATGGGCGAAGCAGGGCGGGACATAGAGAATGTCGCCGGGTTCGAGGATATGATCCTCCGTCGCCTCGAAATCCGGGATCAGGCGCAGGTCGTCATGCGGCAGCAGCGGCGTCGCGGAATCGCATCGCGGGCCGACGCGCCAGCGCCTTCTGCCCAGGCCCTGCACCAGGAACACGTCATATTGGTCGAAATGCGGCCCGACGCCGCCCCCGTCGGTCGCATAGCTGACCATCACGTCGTCGATGCGCCAGTCGGGTATGAAGCGGAAGGGTGGGATCAGCGCCGCGACATCGGGCGCATGATGGTCGACCGCCTGCACCAGCAGCGTCCAGGCGTCGCGAAGTTCGGTGAAGCGATCCTCCGGCAGCGGGCCGCTTTCCATGGCGAGCCGATCCGCCTGCCGGGTGATGAGGCGCGATTCGACGCCCTCCTCGCAGGCGAGGCCGGCCAGATCGTCGGGCGCCAGCGGATTGCGCCATGCGCTCCACGGGTTGCGGATCAGCAGCGGGCGCTTCTGCCAATGGTCGCGCAGGAACAGGTCGATGTCGAAACGGGCGAGGTGCATGCCCCGCCCATGCGCCGTCCCGCGCCCGCTGTCAAAAGATCGGTCGAACCCTTCGGCCCGCCCGGTCAGACGGCCCAGTTGAGATAGAAGTCCTTGAGCGCATGGGCGTCATGCAGGGCGTTGTGCGGCATCCGGCTGTTGGACGCGGCGCTGAACCCCGCGCCGTTGATGAGTTCCAGGCGCAGCCCGTCCAGCCTGATCATCTCGGCCGGGCCGGTCACGAGCAGGGCGCAGAAATGGGCCAGGTCGTCGGGCCAGTCGGCGATGATCAGCGGATCGCGGTCATGCGCCAGATAGGCCTCCAGATGCTGGGCGGCCTCCACCCGGTTCAACTGATGGTCGACGCCCGGCGGCACGAAGCGCAGATAGGGGATCACATTCTTTTCCACCCAGGGGTGGATTTCGGCCGGCAGGGGGAGGGAGACGTAGAAATCCTGGTCCCCGATTTCGGGGACGAGCGCCAGGCTGATGAGGTCGCCGCCGAAGCCGTTGAATTCTGTATCGAGGAAATATCGCATCTCGCTCCTTTGACGCCGCGCCGCATTGCCGTAAAGCCCCCGGCGGCGGACCCCGCCGGGAGAAAGTGGCATGCAGGCACGCGAATTCATCGGATCGGCGCAGGTTCCCGGCGGAGAGGAACTGACCCTCTATCGGCGGGGCGGGGATTTCATGATCGTGCTGGACCGCAACGAGTTGATGAGCAGCCGGATGAGCGGATCGGAGGAGGCGCTCGCCAATCTCAGTTGCGAAAGGCTGCGCGGCCGGGCGCGCCCGCATCTGCTGATCGGCGGTTACGGCATGGGTTTCACGCTGCGGGCGGCGCTGGCGGCGCTCGACGGCACCGCAACCGTCACCGTGGCGGAACTGGTGCCGGAGATCATCCAATGGGCGCGCGGACCGATGGCGGAACTGGCCGCGGGGTGCCTGGACGATCCGCGCGTGCGCCTGGTCCAGGCGGACGTGGCCGATGTGATCGGCGCGGCGCGGGGGCTGTACGACGCCATATTGCTGGACGTCGACAACGGGCCGGACGGGCTGGTGCGCCAGGCGAACGACCGCCTCTATTCGGCGCAGGGGATCGCGGCGGCCATCGCCGCGCTCAGGCCCGGCGGCATATTGGCGATCTGGTCCGCCGCGCCCGACGCGAGCTTCGCCCGCCGCCTGTCCCGCGCCGGCCTGGCCGTGGAGGAGGTCGCCGTGCGCGCCCGCAGCAACGGCAAGGGGCCAAGGCACGTCATCTGGTTCGCCGCGAAAAGGGCGTCCCGATAGCGGGCGCGGCGTCCGGATTGCGGCTCCAACGGACGTTCGGCTTCGGCCATCCCGCCCCGTCGGTCGTTCATGGGGAATTGTTCGCGCCGGGCGCATTGGGCGGCACGGCGCCCGATCCGCTGGTCGGCGGCGGAACGGCCGCGCCATTGCCCGGCGCGTCGTCCGCCCGGTTGATGGCCGCGCCGTCGAGGGCGTTCCGGTCGGAAGCCGGCTCGCCCGAACAGGCGGCGGCGAGCAGGCTGCCCGCCACCAGGAACATGCGGATCATCTTTTCCTCCTCCACAAGCATGCACTACCTTATCGCACGACCGGCCTTCGCGAGATGGCGAGCCGCAATGCCGCCTAATCCGCGGGGCGCATCGGTTCCCCCTCCGGCGGCATGGCGCCCTTGGGGGTGCGCGATGCGGGGTCGGGCGCCTCGATGCTGGAATGGACCATCAGGCCGACGATGGCGGCAAGGATCAACAGCATCGCCGCCAGCAGCAGGCAAAGGCCGAGCCTTCTTGGCCGCCCGTTCACCGCTTGCCATCGGCGCGCGGGTCCGGCCGTGCCGGCAGCTCGTCCAGCTTGGCCAGCAGATCCTTGAACAGGTCGTCATCCCTGATGGGAAAGTGCCGGCGGAATCCCTGGCCCAGAAGCTCAAGATCCCTCGCGGTCAGCAGGCCAATGGAAACGATCTTGTCCGACACGGCATCCTCCTTGCGGCAGGGAACTGCGGGGGAGCGCGCAAGTGCCAAGGATTCCGCCTCCGACATGAAATCTCTCGCCTGGGGCCATTTCCGACGCGGCGGCCATGACGGAGCGGACGTCCCGGCTATGGAAGCGGCGCGACCGGGGACGCGCGCCCGCCGGCGCTTTGCCGCAAGGCCTGGAGGTGGGCCTCGATCACCTTCGCGGCCAATTGGTCGAGCGACCGCCCCAGCATCAGCCGGCCGGAAAGATGCAGCATCGTCATTCCGTGCAGGCTCGCCCAGATCCAGTGCGCCTGCTCCAGAACCTCGTCCCGGTCCGCGTCGGGCATCAGTTGCCTGACCAGCCCGGTCAGCAGGGTCCAGGACGCGGCGTCGCTCGACCCCTCCGGCCTGGCGGCCGTTTCCTGCTTGTCGGTTTCGAACAGCAGGCGGAATTCATGTTCCCGGTCGAGCGCGAAGCGCACATAGGCGTCGCAGGCGCGCCGGAACCGATCCTCCGCGCCGGAAATGCTGGCCGTCGCACGATCGAGACAGGCCGCGAATTGCCGCCACACCTCCTCGCGCACATCGGCGATCAGGGCATGCTTGTCGGGATAGTAGCGATAGGCGGTCATGGCGCTGGCCCCGACCGCCGCCGCAAGGCCGCGCATGGACAGGGTCGACAGGCTGCCGGCCCGGATCATGGCATGGGCGGCGTTTCGAAAGATCGCCTGGGAGGAGGCGAACGCCTCCCCCCCCTGCCAGCGCGGGTGGCGCCCGTCCCCGGCGGTCATGCCGCGACCGTGCCGTGGGTCGGACCCCAGAGCCTTTTCGCAAGCGCGAGATAGGGTTGGGACACCGGCACGGTCAGGCCGTTGCGCAATTGCAGCCGCGCCGTGCGGCCGAAACGGTCGATCCGGACGACCGCGCTTCGCGACACCCACCAGGACCGATGGACCCGCTGGCCCTCCATGGCCGACAGGCTGTCCAGCGCGTCGGCGAAGCGCATGAGGATGAGGGCGTTGCCCAGGGTCGTGTGCACGCGGACATAATGATCCTCATTGCCCAGGCATATGACGTCCCGCCCCAGTTCGGGCGGCAACCGTTCGAACAGCAGGCCGTCCGTCGCGGGGGCGTGCCGGGACGCGGCCTCTGCCGGCGGGTTCGGGATTGGCGGCGTCGCCGCTTCGACGGACCGTCCCGCCGGGAAGGGCGCGGAAGACAGTTTTTCCCAGAGGAACAGATAGGCCCCGCCGATGATCCATATCGCCAGGATCAGTTCGAACACTTCGCTGGGAACCGGGGTCCACGTCCCCTCCGACATCGAGGCGGCGGCGGTGACGAAGAACATCGGCACGGAGGTGATCGCCGTTCCCAGCGCCACGCGATGGACCATGGAACCGGCGGCGAGCGGGGGCCAGGCCCGCAGAAGAGGCATCGTCACGGCGGCCAGCCCATATTGGACGAGGAAGATGACGGTCCAATAGCCGACCCGCGCGAACGGTTCGAAATCATGGGAACCGAAGGCGCCGAGCCAGGCGAGCGTGGCCGCGAACAACAGCGCGATTCCCGCCAGCAGGCCGTGCCGCTTCGCCCAATCCTCGACATGCAATTTCGCGAAATCGTGCATCGTGAATATCCATTTGCCGTGCGTACAGTGTAAATTTACGAAGTAAATTGTGCAAGTGCGAATATCGCTTTGCCCGCAAATCCCTTCCCCCATTAGCCGGGTGGGGCACCGGCGGCATCGTGCCGTCGCCTTGGAGATTGCGCATGAAACGACTTGTCATCCGGCCCCTCCTGGCCCTGTTCACCATCGCCTCCGCCCCCGCGGCCGCGCAGGAGGCGCTCGGCGATACGGCGGAGAGCGGCCGCAAGATGGAGGACGGGCGGGAAGGGAAGGGGCCTTCGGGCTTCATCGCGCTCGGCCCCGGCACCACGCCCGCCTATGACGGCGCCAAAAGCTATCAGCTCATTCCCTTCGGCATAGCCGACCTGCGCTGGAAGGGGATGGAGTTCGAACTGCGCGGGCTGCGCGCCCGCCTAGACCTGCTGGGCGACAGCCCGGTGCAGTTCGGCCCGGCGATCAACCTGCGGTTCAAGCGCAACAGTTCGAGCGACGGCGACGGACGAGTGAAGCTGCTGGACGATGTGGGACAGGCTGTCGAGCTGGGCGGGTTCGTCGGCTATCGCTTCGGCGGCGATGAAAAGGGGCAGGGGGAGGTCGCCGTCGACCTGACCGTGCTCAAGGACGTCAATGACGGCCATGACGGCCTGGTGGCGACCGCGCAGCTTTCCTACGCCGCCTATCGCGGCGGTCGGGTTTTCGTGAATGTCGACGCGCAGGCCAATTATAGCGACGGCAAATATATGCGCAGCTATTTCGGCCTCACGGCGGAGGAGTCGCTGCGGTCCGGCCTTGCCGCCTATCGGCCCGGCGGCGGCCTTCGCGACGTCGGCGCGGGCGCGACCCTGGGCTATCGGCTTAGTCGGCGCTGGGGGCTGATCGCGCGGGCCGGCGCCAACCATTATCTTGGAGACGCCGGGGACAGCCCGATCGTCGAGGAGGGATCGAAGGTGCAGGCCATTGCCGGTCTCGCCCTCTCCTTCAGCTTCTGATCCCTGGGATCGCAAGCGCCGCCTTCATTCCTGCCGAAGTGGCCCGATGACCGATCATTCCCCCGCAGGCCTGCCCGCCATGGATGTGCGGGCGGGCCGTCTCATGGCCGTCGCGGCGGCCCTCGCCGCCTTGCTGCTGCCCGGCTGCGGCGCGGCGCGGCGCGACGAGGCGGAACCGGGCCCCACGGCCGTCCGCGTCGCTCTCGCCGCGCCAGCTTCCGCGCGACAGGGGGTCAGCGCCTCCGGCACGGCGGCCTATGAGCGGCAATCCACCCTGTCCTTTCGCGTCGGCGGCGTGATTTCCCGCCTGACGGTCGACATGGGGAGCCGCATCCGCGTGGGTCAGCCGCTGGCCCGGATCGCCGGCACCGACATCCAGCAACAGCTCGCTTCGCGGGATGCGGAGCTGGCCCGCGCCACGCGCACCCTGGCTCGGCTGGAGGCGCTCGCGCAGAGCGGGTCGGTCGCGTCGGCGGCGGTTCAGGACCAGCGCGACACGGTGGAACAGGCGAGGGCGGCGGCGGCCGCGGCGCGTTACGACCAGCAATCGGCAACGCTCGTCTCGCCCTTTTCCGGCGTGGTGCTGGAACGCCTGTCGCAGCTTGGCGAAACGGTCGGCGCGGGACAGGCGATCCTGCGGGTCGCGGACTATGACAGCCCGCTCGTCATCAGGGTGCCGCTGGCGGAACGGGATGCTGACGGCATCGCCATCGGCACGCCTGCGGAAGTCCGTTTCGAAGGGCGGCAGGCGCTTGCCGGACGGGTCGCGAAAAGCCAGCCGCTGGTCGACGGCGCGACGGGCACGCGCATGGTCGAGGTCCGGTTGCCGTCGGGCGGCCATGGGCAAAGCGGCGCCATCGCCTCCGTCCGGTTCCCGTCCTCCGCCGCCCCCGCGCAACCTTCGCTGGCGGCCGTCCCCGCCGAAGCCTTCGTCCCCCGATCGGGCCGGGAGGGGGGCGTCTTCACCGTCGGCGCGAACGGCCGGGCCAGGTTCGTCCGCCTGCGGCTGGTCCGGTTCGAGGCCGACGATGCGGTCGTGGCCGGCCTGTCCCCCGGCACGCGCGTCGTCACGGCGGGAGCGGGCTATCTGAAAGACGGCGATCCTGTCCTTGTGGCGGGCGGGAACTGAGCGATGGGCTTCAACCCCGCCGCCTTCCTCATCCGGCGCAGCCGCCTGACCCTGGTCCTGACAGGCCTGGCGCTGGCGGTCGGGATTGCCTCCTGGATCAGCGTCGCGCGGTCCGAAGACCCCCAATTCCCGGTTCCGGGCATGAGCATCCGCATCGCGATGCCGGGGGCCACGCCCGCCGATCTGGAGCAGCTGGTGATCAAGCCGGTCGAAAATGCCCTCTACGGCATTGACGACCTGAAGGACGTGCAGGCCAGCGCGACCGACGGCGCGGCGACGATCCAGGCCGAATTCGACTGGTCCAGCAGCGCCGAGCGCAAATATGAGGAGGTCGTCCGCGAGGTCACGGCCCTGCGGCCGACGCTGCCCGACGGCGTCACGCGGCTGGACGTCGTCCGCAACCGGACCAGCGAGACGGCGATCTTCCAGGCCGCCCTGGTCAGCGACCGGCTGCCGATGCGGCGGCTGGAGAAATTCGCCGACGACATGGGGGAGGATATTGCCCGCATTCCCGGCGTGCGCCGGGCGGAATATTGGGGCGCGCCGCCGATGGAGGTGCGCGTCGCGATCGATCCGGGCCGCCTCGCCGAACTGCGCCTGCCCGCCTCGCTGGTCGTCGACGCGTTGAAGCGGGCCAGCGACGAGGCGCCCGTCGGATCGGTCAATGCGGGGCAGCGCCGCCTGATCGTCCGGACCGGCGGCGCCTTTCGCTCGCTCGACGATGTGCGGCGGGTTCCGGTCCTTTCCCGCGAGGGGGCGGTGGCGCGCATAGGCGACCTGGCGCGGGTCGAATGGGCGAACGGGGAGCCGGAGCATGTCGTCCGCTTCAACGGCCGGCGCGCCCTGCTGCTTACCGCCACGGCCAAGGAGGGCGTGGACATCGGCGTCCTGACCCAGGCGATCCGGACGGAACTGGCCCGTTTCGAGCGGATGGTCCCCGGCGGCGTCAAGCTCGAATATGGCTTCTTCCAGGCCAGCAATGTGGAGCGGCGGCTGAACGGCCTCTACCGGGATTTCCTGCTGGCGCTGGCCATCGTCTCCATCACGCTGCTTCCGCTGGGGCTGCGCGCCGCCGGGGTGGTGATGTTCGCCATCCCGCTGTCGCTGCTTGCCGGCCTTGCCATCCTGCAGGCGCTGGGGTTCGGGCTGAACCAGCTTTCGATCAGCGGTTTCGTGCTTTCGCTGGGGCTGCTCGTCGACGACAGCGTCGTGGTGGTCGAGAACATCACGCGCCGCCAGCGATCCGGCGAGGACCGCGTCACCGCCGCCATGGAGGGTTCGCGGCAGATATTGCTGGCGGTCGCGGGGTGCACGGCCTGCCTGCTGCTCGCCTTCCTGCCGCTGCTGGCGCTGCCGGAAGGGTCGGGCGCGTTCATCCGCTCCCTTCCCGTCAGCGTGATCGCTACGGTTTCCGCATCCTTCGTCATCGCGCTTACGATCATTCCCTTCGTCGCCAGCCGGGTGCTGCCCGCGCGCGAGGATGAGAAGGGCAATCGCATGCTGGCGATGATCGAGCGGGGCATCCATCGCTTCTACGCGCCCGTGCTGCATCGCGCGCTCGACCGGCCCGGGCTGGCGCTGGCGCTGCTGGGCGGGCTCTGCCTGTTCATCGCGCCGCTGATCGCGGCCATCGGGACCAGCCTTTTCCCGCCGGCCGACACGCCGCAATTCCTGGTCCGCATCGAACTGCCGCAGGGGGCTTCGCTGCCCGCGACCGACGCGGTCCTGCGCCAGGTCGAACGGCGGCTCGCGCGGGCGTCGGAGGTGGAATGGTTCGCCGCCAATCTGGGCCGGGGCAATCCCCAGATCTATTATAATGTCCGCCAGCATGATCCCGACCCTGCCTTCGCGGAGGTCGCGGTGTCTTTGCGCGACGGCCGGCCCGCCCATTCCGCCCGGCTTCTTTCGGACCTGCGGCGGGAGTTCGCCGCCTTTCCGGGGGCGCGCATCACCGTCCTGGGCTTCGTTCAGGGTCCGCCGATCGCCGCCCCCATAGAAATCCGCATCGCCGGCGAGGATCTCGCTACCCTGAGCGCCCTTGCCCGGCAGGCGGAGGCGGCCATGGCCGGCACGCCGGGCATCCGCGACGTCGACAATCCGGTCCGCCAGGACCGCGCCGACCTGGCGCTGGAGATCGACGAGGCGAAGGCGGCTGCGCTGGGCGTCCCGGCGGGCGCCGCCCGACAGGCCGCCCGGCTGGCGCTGGACGGCGAATTTTCCGGCCGCCTTCGCGATGCGGAAGGGGACGACTATCCCGTCCGCGTCAGGCTGCCCATGGCGCAGCGCAACAGGGTCGAGGCGCTCGACCGGATCCATGTTCCGTCCGTCGACGGCCGGGCGGTGCCGCTTCGCGCCCTTGCCGATCCCGGCATGGAAACGGGACCGGCGCGCATCGAACGCCATGATCGCGAACGATCCGTCACCCTGACGGCCTATGTCGGGGCAGGCCATCTGACGGGGGCGGTGACGCAAGCCGCGCTCGACCGGGTGCGCGGGGCCGTGCGCCTGCCGGCGGGCTACACCATCGCGCTTGGCGGCGAAGCGGAGGAGCAGGAAAGCGGCAATGCGGGGATGACGGCGGCGGCGATCGTCGCCTGCCTTGGCATATTGGCCGTGCTGGTCATGGAATTCGGGCGCTTCAGGCTCGTCGCGGTGGTGGCCAGCATCATACCGCTCGGCCTGCTCGGCGCCGTCCTGGCGCTGTGGCTGACGGGCAATTCGCTGAGCTTCACGGCGATGATCGGCCTGATCGCGCTGATCGGCATAGAGATAAAGAATTCGATCCTTCTCGTCGATTTCACCGAACAGTTGCGGGGGCAGGGGATCGCCATGCGCGAAGCGATCGAGCAGGCGGGCGAGATGCGCTTCCTGCCCGTGCTGCTCACCTCCGTCACGGCGATCGGCGGGCTGCTGCCGCTCGCCATGGGCGGATCGGGGCTGTACGGCCCGATGGCGGTCGCGATCATCGGCGGCCTGATCGCCTCCACCCTGCTGTCGCGGGTGGCGACGCCGGTCGTCTATCTCCTGCTCGCCCGGACGGGAGAAGCGTCGTGACGACGAATCGGTCTCTGGCCGCCCTGATCGGCCTTGCCCTGCTGGGCGGCTGCGCCGCGGGCACGGAGTATCGACGGCCGGCCTTGCCGCTGCCGGCCGCCTTTCACAATGCTCCCCTGATCGTGGAGCCGGGCGGCAGGCCGTGGTGGCGGGATTTCGCCGACCCCATGCTGGACGATCTGGTCGCGCGCGGCCTCAAGGGCGGCTTCGACGTGGAGGCGGCGATGGCGCGGGTCGACCAGGCAAGGGCGGCCGCCGGGTCGGCGCGGGCGGCGCGGATGCCGTCGGGATCGCTGGACGGTTCCGCGGTCCGGACGCGCCAGTCGCTGAGGGCCGGGCTGGGGCAGATCGCCGATTATGTCCCGGATTTCGACCGGACGCAGGACAGTTTCGAACTGGTCGGCGGGGCAAGCTGGGAACTGGACCTTGCCGGCGGGCTGAAGCGCGGGCGGGAAGCGGCCGTCGCGGAACTGGAGGCGGCCGTCGCCGACAGCCAGGCCGTCCGCCTCACCGTGGCGGCGGAGATTGGCGATGCCTATATCCTCCTTCGTTCCGCGCAGCGCAGGCGCTCCATCGCCGTCGATCAGGCGGCGGCGGCGCAGAAGCTGGAAAATATCGTCCGCGCCCGCTTCGTCCATGGCGCGGCTGCCCGTTTCGAACTGGACCAGTCCCGCGCCTCCACCGCCGCGATCCGCGCCGGGATCGCCGAGTTCGACCAGGCGGCGCAGGCGCAGTTGGCGCGGCTGGCGGTGCTGGCCGGCGGCCTGCCGGATTCGGTTGTCCAGGCGCTGGAGAGGCCGGAGCCGGTGCCGGTCGCCGGTTTCGCGGCCATGGGGCTGCCCGCCGATCTGATGCGGCGCAGGCCGGATCTGGTCGCTGCCGAGCGGCGCGTTGCTGCCGGCCATGCGCGGCTGGGCGTCGCCCTTGCCGAATATTATCCCAAATTCACCCTGTCGGGCCTGCTGGGTTTTCAGGGCAATGACGCGGGCAGGCTCTTTTCCGGCCCGGCAAGCGTGGTGCAGGGCGGGTTGGGCCTGCGCTGGCGGCTTTTCGACTTCGGCCGGGTCGATGCGGAGGTCGCACGGGCGAAGGGCGCGGAGCGGGAGGCCATCGCCCAGTTCCGCAATGCCGCGCTGCGCGCCGCCGAGGATGTCGAACGCGCCGTCGTCGCCTGGCGGACCGCCAGAGAGCGCGAAGCCGTCCATGCCGAAGAGGTCCGGGCCGCGACCGCCGCCTGCGACGCGCTGGATCGCGCCTATCGGGCGGGCCATGTTTCGCTGGCCGAACTGGTCGAGGCGCAGCGCCGTGTTCTCCAGGCGGCCGACGCGCTTGCGCTGGCGCAGGGAGACGCCGCGCGCGCGACGGTTGCCGGATGGCGGGCGTTCGGCGGCTGACGCGGCGGGTCCGGCGGACATCGCGGTGGGCTTCCCCGCAACTCGTCCCATCCGTCCGGAACCAACGGTTGAGTGCCGGTCGTTCATGGGATAAGGGCTTGCCGTCCGCGCACCAACGGATCGACCCTCAGGCGCCGCCGGAGAGAAGGTCGGCAATCAGGAAGCGGGCATCCGCCGCCGCGCCATGATGAGGACATAGAGGGACAAGTGATAGTTTCCATATTGGCCCTGGCTTGTGCCGGCAGCGCACTGGCCGCCGTCGTCGCCCAATGGATGCCCAAGGCCCTCTTGCCCGCGCTGGTGCTGGAAATCGCGTTCGGGATACTGGTCGGCCCGCATGGCCTGGGATTCCTGTCGCCCGGTCCCTCGATGGAGCTGTTCGCCCAGATCGGGCTTGCCATACCCATGGTGATCGCGGGGCTGGAAGTGGATTTCGGCGCGTTGCTGGCCCGGCCGCAGGGGGCGCAGCGGGCGAGGCCGCTCATCCTGGCCATCCTCATATCGCTGCTGACCCTCGCCATGGCCGGCCTTGGCGCCTGGCTGCTGCTCGACCCGGGGACGCCCCTGGTGCACCTGGCGATCTATGCCGCGATCCTTTCGACCAGCTCGGTTGGCATCGTCGTGCCGATGATACAGGAAAAGGGCATCGCCAGCGACATATACGGGCAGACGATCCTCTCGGCCGCGCTGCTCGTCGACTTCTTCGCGATGATCGCCATTTCCGCCCTGGCCGGGATCGTCGTCAGCGGCAGCGCGCAGGGCGCCTTGGGCAGCCTGGCGCTTGTCGCCATCGCCGTCCCGGCGATCCGGCTGCTGCCCAGGCTGCTGGCGCGGGTGCCCGCGGCGCGGCTGGACAACCGGACCAGCCTGCCCTTCGTCAGGCTCAGCCTGGCGCTGCTGTTCCTGACGGCCTGGCTGGCGGAGATGCTGAATTCGCAACTGGTGCTGGCGGCGTTCCTCGCGGGATTGCTGCTGGGGCAGATCGTTCCGCGCGGCAGCCACCGGCGCGAGCGGCTGGAGGTCATCGGCTATGGCTTCATCGTGCCCTTCTTCTTCATCAATGTCGGCCTGAAATTCGATATTCCCGCGCTGCTGGGATCGCCCAAGACCCTGTGGCTGGTGCCGGGCTTCGTGGCGGTCGCCTTCGCCAACAAGATTATCCCGTCGCTGCTGCTGGTCCCGATCCACGGCCGCAGAAAGGCGATGGCCGCCGGCATATTGCTGAGCGCGCGCATCAGCCTGATCGTCGCGGCGTCCGACATCGCGACCCGGATCGGCGTGCTCGACACCGCGACCAACGCGGCCATGGTGCTGGTCGCGATCATCAGCGCGGCGCTCGCCCCCATCCTGTTCAACATCCTCGCCGCGCCGCACAGGCAGCCGCCGATGCGCGTCCAGGCCTGAACGGGCCTTTTCCCCTTCGGCGCGGACGGGGCAGAGGCAAAAGAAAAGAGAGCGTCTCCGCTTCCTGCGAAAACGCTCTCCCCCCGCCGTTTGGCGGCGCTTGTCTGATTTCGGATCAGGCCGACCGGATCGGGATTCCCGTCCGGGCGCGAACGAAATCGATGTCGAGATCCGACGCCAGTTCCTGCACGATCAATTCGCCGCGGTCCCGATCCAGCACGAACCGGCCGAAGTCGGAAATGATGGCGTCGACGACGCCCGTGCCGGTGAGCGGCAGGGTGCAGCGTTCGACGATCTTGGAATTGCCCGCCTTGTCGCTGTGGCTCATCACCACGACGACGCGCTTCACGCCCGCGACCAGGTCCATCGCGCCGCCCATGCCCTTGATCATCTTGCCCGGCACGGTCCAGTTGGCCAGGTCGCCATTGCCGGCAACCTCCATGGCGCCCAATATGGCAAGGTCGATATGCCCCCCGCGGATCATGGCGAAGCTGTCGGCCGAGCTGAAGAAGCTCGACGTGGGCAAAGTGGTCACCGTCTGCTTGCCCGCGTTGATGAGGTCCGGGTCGACTTCATCCTCATAGGGAAAGGGACCGATGCCCAGCAGGCCGTTCTCCGACTGGAGGACGACCTCTATGTCGGCGGGCACATAATTGGCGACCAGCGTCGGAATGCCGATGCCCAGGTTCACATAAAAGCCGTCCTGCAGCTCGCCGGCGGCGCGGGCCGCCATTTCCTCACGTGTCCAGGGCATCAGGCCTTCTCCTCCGTGCGGGGACGCGTGGTCCGGAATTCGATTCGCTTCTCATAGGACGGTCCCTGGATCACGCGATCGACATAGATGCCCGGCGTGTGGACCTGGTCGGGGTCGAGCGCGCCGGCCGGGACGATCTCCTCCACCTCGGCGATGGTGATCTTGCCGGCGGTCGCCATGTTCGGATTGAAGTTCCGCGCCGTCTTGCGATAGACGAGATTGCCCTCCGGATCGGCTTTCCAGGCCTTCACGATGGAAACGTCGGCCCGCAGCCACGTTTCGCGCACATAGAGCGACCCTTCGAATTCCTCGACGGGCTTGCCCTCCGCGACGACGGTTCCCACGCCGGTCTTCGTGTAGAAGGCCGGAATGCCCGCGCCGCCCGCGCGTATGCGTTCCGCCAGCGTGCCCTGCGGATTGAGCTCCAGTTCGAGCTGGCCCGACAGATAGAGTTCCGCGAACAGCTTGTTCTCCCCGATATAGGAGGAGACCATCTTGCGGATCTGGCCGTTGTTGAGCAGCGTCCAGAGGCCGAAGCCGTCCGCGCCGCAATTGTTGGAGATGACGGTGAGTTCCTTGACGCCGTTCCGCAGCAGGCCGGCGATCAGATGTTCCGGATTGCCCGAAAGCCCGAACCCGCCGGACATGATGGTCATCCCGTCGAAGAGAACGCCCTCAAGCGCTGCATCAGCGTCGGGAAATATCTTGCGCTTTGCCATAATAATCCCTATTTGTCCGATTATCGGATAAAAACGCCAATATTCGTTTAAGCGCAAAAGGTCAATGCCCATGGCTGACGACAGCCAAGCCGCCGATCCCAACTTCATGCTTTCGCTGGCGCGGGGCCTTGGCGTGCTGCGCGCTTTCGAGGGGCAGTCCTCGCTCAGCATCACGGAAGCGGCGCGGCTGAGCGGGCTGAACCGGCCCAGCGCCGGCCGCTGCCTGCACACGCTGACATGCCTTGGCTATGTTCGCGAGCGGGACGGGCGCTATTCGCTCACGCCCAAATTGCTGCCGCTGGCCGCCGGGTTCCTGACGTCCACGCCCCTGGCCAGCGCCAGCCAGGCGGTCGCCAACGCCTTGCGCGACAGCCTTCAGGAAACGGTGTCGGTCGGCGCGCTCGATCCGTCGGACCCGGGCCGCATCATCTACATCGCCCGCGCCGAGCGGAACCAGGTGATCGCCGCGCCGCTGATGGTCGGCAGCACCCTGCCCAGCCATTGCACGTCGATGGGCCGCGTCCTCCTCGCCTCGCTCGCGCCGTGCGAGACCGAACGGTGGCTGGCGCGCGCCGCCCTGGAGCCGAGGACCGAACGCACCATCGTTTCCCCCGATGCGCTCCGCACCGAACTGGTCGCCGTGGGCGAGCGGCGCTGGAGCCTGGTCGAGGAGGAACTGGAGGTCGGGCTGCGATCCCTGGCCGTTCCCGTCCGCGACCGCGAGGGGCAGGTCCTGGCGGCGCTCAATGTCGCCACCTTTTCCGACGCCCACAGCCGCGAGGATCTGATCGAGCGCTATCTTCCCGACCTGAGGGCGGCCGCCGGTCAGCTGGAGCGCGCCATCCAGAGCCATCGCCCCAATCCATAAACCCGCAATCCGTTGAATCTACAGGAGTTGACATCATGACATTGCGTCGAGCCGCCATCGTTTCGCCTCTTCGGACCGCCGTCGGGAAATTCGGCGGCGGCCTTTCCGCGCTGACGGCGGGGCAATTGGGCGCCACGATCATCAAGGCGCTGGTCGAACGCAGCGGGATCGATCCCGAACGCGTCGACGACGTCGTCTTCGGACATGGCTATCCCAGCGGGGAGGCGCCCAGCATCGGCCGCTGGTCCTGGCTGGCCGCCGGCATGCCCCAGAATGTGCCGGGCTTCCAGCTCGACCGCCGCTGCGGCTCCGGCCTTCAGGCGATCATCGAAGCGGCCATGATGGTTCAGACCGGCGCGGCCGACGTCGTGGTCGCGGGCGGCGCGGAAAGCATGTCCAATGTCGAACATTATTCGACCGCGCTGCGCAAGGGCGCGCGCATGGGCAGCCTCGAACTGCACGACCGGCTGACCCGCGCCCGCCTGATGTCGCAGCCGATCGAACGCTATGGCGTGATCACGGGCATGATCGAGACCGCCGAAAATCTCGCCCGCGACTATGGCATCACGCGGGAGCAGTCGGACGCCTATGCCGTCCGATCGCACCAGCGCGCCGCCGCCGCCTGGCGCGAGGGCAAGTTCGCTGACGAGATCGTGCCCGTCGCCGTGCCGCAGAAGCGCGGCGAACCCGTGATTTTCGATCGGGACGAGGGGTTCCGCGAGGATGCCTCGCTGGAGACGCTCGGCGGGTTGAAGCCGATCGAGGGCGGCGTGGTGACCGCCGGCAACGCCAGCCAGCAGAATGACGCCGCCGCGGCCTGCCTGGTCGTTGCCGAAGACCAGCTCGCGAAGCTCGGCCTGGAGCCGAGCGGCTGGTTCGTCGGCTGGGCGGCGGCGGGTTGCGATCCATCCCGCATGGGCATCGGCCCCGTGGGCGCCGTCCAGCGGCTGTTCGCGCGCACGGGCCTGGGCTGGGACGACATGGACCTCATCGAAATCAACGAGGCTTTTGCGGCCCAGGTGCTCGCGCTGCTCAAGGCGTGGGAATGGGGCGAGGACGACAGCCGCCTGGACAAGCTCAACGTCAACGGCTCGGGCATTTCCCTGGGGCACCCGATCGGCGTCACCGGGGCGCGAATCGCCGCGACGATGCTGAACGAGATGCGCCGCCGCGATGCGCGCTACGGTCTGGAGACCATGTGCATCGGCGGCGGCCAGGGTCTCGCCGCCATCTTCGAGCGGTCCTAAGCGGGTTTCAAGCGGCAGGCTGGCTCCCGCCCCTTCGACAGGCGTGGGACAGGCCTTTCCGCACGATGCCCCAGGCTGTGAACCGACGCGGCCGGCGAAACCCGCCGGCCGCGGCTCGGGAATGGATGATCTGAAGGCGCGGCCTTGGGCGCCCTGCGCCGGCCGTCCCACCGCGCCGCATCCTGTCGCGCCGCGCTTTTCCGCGCCCGCCGACGCTCCCATCCCCTTAGCGAACGCCCTGCCGGCGACCTCTCCGGGAATCCATCGCACGAATTTAGGTTGCAAATTTAAACCATAAGGGCCTATGGGCTGCATGGTTGCAAAGTTAAACCTATCCGGCATTGGCCGGGGAGCGATGGAGAATAGGTGTGAGCGAATTGTTGGACCTGGCGATCGGGGCGCATGGCGGTTGGGACCGCTGGGAGCAGATCAATGAACTGAAAGCCCATTTCCATGCGGAGGGCACGGTCTGGCATGTGAAGCAGTGGCCCGGCGCCTATGCGGACATGCATTGCTCGATCTCCACGCGGAAGCCGCACACCGAATTCACGCCCTTCCTCAAGGAAGGGCAGCATTGCGTCTGGGAGCCGGACAGCACCGCCATCGTCGCCGACAGCGGCGAACTGATCGATAAGCGGGAAAATCCGCGCTCCTTCTTCGAAGGGCACAGCATTCCAACGCCGTGGGACGAACAGCATCTCGTCTATTTCACCGGCTATGCGATGTGGACCTATCTGACCACGCCGTTCCTGTTCAGGCTGCCCGGCTTCACGTCGGAAGAGGTCGAACCCTGGGACGAGAATGGCGAAACCTGGCGTCGCCTGAAGGTGACATTCCCCGAAGGCGTGCCCAGCCATTCCACCCAGCAGACCTTCTATTTCGATCAATCGGGCCTGCTGCGGCGCCACGACTACAGCGTGGAGATCATGGGCGGCACGACCAGCGCCAACTATGCGACCGATCACAAGGCGTTCGACGGCCTCATCTTCCCGACGAAGCGGCGCGTCTATGCCGCCGGCGCGGACAACCGCCCGATCCTCGACCGGATCGCCATCGCCATCGACATATGGGACGTCCAGGCGGCCTGACCCGCATTCGAACCGGCCGCGTCCTCGCGGCCGGCAGAGCGGAATCGGGTCGAGCGCAGCGCAGGCCCCATGCCGCCACGCAATCCCGTTCGGAACGCCCATCCATTCGCAACGGCACGCGGACCGAACAGAAGAAAAAGGAAATATGCCATGGTGACCACCCACCGGATCGTCCTTGCCGAACGTCCGCAGGGCGCGGTGACGCCCGCCAATTTCAGGGCAGAGGACGCGGCCCTGCCGCCCATCGGGGATGGACAGTTCCTGGTCGGGGCGAATTATCTGTCGCTCGACCCCTATATGCGCGGCCGCATGGATGACCGGAAATCCTATGCCGCGCCGACGCCGGTCGGCGGGGTGATGGAAGGCGAGATCATCGGGACCGTGCTGGAATCCCGCCATCCGGGCTTTTCGGTCGGGGAACGCGTGGCCGGACGTCTGGGATGGCAGACGCACGCCATTTCGGACGGCACTGGCCTTGTGAAGCTGGACGACCGCTTCAAGCCGATCACCACCGCCGTGGGCGTGCTCGGCATGCCCGGTCTTACCGCTTATTCGGGGCTGCTGACCCTGGGCAAACCCCAGCCCGGCGAAACGGTCGTCGTCGCGGCGGCGACCGGCCCGGTCGGATCGCTGGTCGGCCAGATCGCCAGGCTCTATGGCGCCAGGGCCGTCGGAATCGCGGGCGGCGCGGAAAAATGCGCCTATGCCAAGCAGGAACTGGGCTTCGATGCGGTGGTCGACCATCGGTCCCCGACCTTCGCCGACGATCTGGCCGCGGCGTGCCCGGACGGCATCGACATCAATTTCGAACTGGTCGGCGGCGCCGTCTGGCAGGCCGTGCTGCCGCTGCTCAACAATTTCGCCAGGGTGCCGGTCTGCGGCCTGATCGCCCAGTATAACGGATCGTCCGGCGAACAGGTCGATCATCTGCCCGCCGCGATGCGGATCATCCTGTCGCGCAGCGTCATGATGCGGGGTTTCATCGTCGGCGAATTCTGGGACCAGCGCCCGAAGTTCCTGGACGAGGTCAGCCAGTGGATTTCCGAAGGGAAGATCCGGTTCCGCGAAGACATTGTCGAAGGACTGGACAACGCTCCGGCGGCGTTCATGGGCCTGTTGGAGGGACGGAATTTCGGCAAGCTCGTCGTGAAGATCGACTGACGCCGTCCCCTGCGGTTCGGGAAGGCGGCGACGACCAGGGCCTTCCCCGCCAATGGCTCACGGCGGCGTCGCGGGGAGGAACGCTCGACAAATCGGCGGAGTTGGTTTAACTTCAAAACCTTCCTGTGATGTTGGAGATGGCGATGAAGGGAAAGCGGACCAATCTCGGCAACGCCGATTGCGGCATTGCCCGTTCCCTTGAAGTGGTCGGCGACTGGTGGTCGCTGCTGATCGTGCGCGAAGCCTTCAAGGGAAGGGAGCGCTTCGGCGAGTTCCAGAAGGCGATCGGGCTGGCCAAGAACATATTGTCCGCGCGGCTGAAGAAGCTGGTCGAACATGACATCTTCCGGATCGAGCCGGACGCCGACAACGGCGTCGGCCACCGCTATGTCCTCACCGCAAAGGGAGAGGGGTTGTACGTCGTTCTCATGGCGCTGTGGCAGTGGGGCGAAAGCACATGCTTCAAGCCGGACGAGGCCCGATATGCGATGGTCGACCGCCAGAATGGCGAACCGCTGGCCAGGATCGAGCTGAAGGCCAGAGACGGGCGGGTCCTGGGGCCGCGCGACTTCGTGGCCTCGCGCATGGACGACAAGGCGGCCGCCTGACGCGGTTGCTGACGCCGGTCAGGAGGGGATCAGGCCGCTTCCCTGGAGGAAGAGTTCGCTCGTCCTGTCATACAGATCGCCGGCATCCGTCTTTTCGCCGAGCAGGCCCCTCAGTTCCAGACTGACGACGCCGTGCAGCGTCGCCCAGAGCATCTGGGAGAGTTGCCGGGCTTCGTCCCGCCGATCTTCCGGAAGGCAGGCCGCGACCGCCTCCCGCATGGCGCGGAATGTCGACCAGGCGCGCCGCCGGCTTTCCAGCGGCGCTTCATAGGCCCGGCCGAGGTCGCCGAACATGACATTGTAGAATGCCGGTTCCGCCAGCGCATAGGCGCGATAGGCCTTGCATATCGCCCGCAATCGGGCGACCGGCGCAGGTTCTGCCAGGCATTTTCCGAATTCGCGGCCCAAGCCATCGAAACTGTGGATATACAGCGCGTCCAGCAGCCCCGCCTTGCCCGAAAAGCAGGTATAGATCATCTTCGTCGAAGCGTTGACGACCTCCGCGACGCGCCGGACCGTCAGCGCGGCCGGCCCTTCCTCGCTCAAAATGCGCGCGGCGGCGGCGAGGATGGCGGACCGCGTCTCGTCCCGATAGGTGGCGCGGACCTGTTGCAGGTCGACGCCACCTTCCCATCTGGCCGTGCCGGACGGCATGCGCCTATGCCGTTTCGAGCGCGTTCTGGACCGTTGCGCCCAGGGAGCGGCCCAGCCGGTCGGTGATGATCTGCTCGGCTTCGTTCATGATGCGGTCGACAAGTTCCTTCACGGTCGGCACGTCCCGGATCAATCCGACGACCAGCCCGCAACTCCATGCACCGACATCGACCTCGCCTTCAACCATTACCTTGGGATAGACGCCCGCGACCTGCTCGAAAATATCGTCGATCTTGATCGCGTCGCCCTTTTCCCGTTCGATCTGGCGGATCCTCTCCACGCCGGGATTGTTGAGCACGCGCTCGGTATTGCGCAGCGGCCGCATCACCAGCCGCGTATCGAGTTCCGTCGCCTCGACCAGCGCCCGTTTCACATTTTCATGGACCGGCGCGTCCTGGGTCGCGACGAAACGGGTTCCCATGTTGACGCCGTCGGCGCCCAGCGCCAGCGCCGCCACCAGGCTGCGGCCGTCGGCCATGCCGCCCGACGCGACGAACGGCACGGAAAGCGCCTCCGCCGCCAGCGGCAGCAGGATCATGTTGGGAATGTCGTCTTCGCCCGGATGCCCGCCGCATTCGAAGCCGTCGACGCTAACCGCGTCGCAGCCGATCCGTTCGGCCTTCAGGGCGTGGCGCACGGAGGTGCATTTGTGGATGACCTTGATGCCGGCCTGCTTGAACAGCGGCATATATTCTTCCGGGCTGCGCCCCGCCGTTTCCACGATCCGGATGCCGTTTTCGGCGATGACCTGGATATATTCGGCATAGGGCGGCGCGTTGAAGGTCGGCAGGAAGGTCAGGTTCACGCCGAACGGCTTGTCGGTCAGTTCCCGTGCCTTCGCGATTTCCTGCCCCAGCAGTTCAGGGGTGCGCTGGGTCAGGCCGGTGATCAGGCCCAGGCCGCCCGCATTGGAAACCGCGGCGGCGAGGGAGGCGAAGCCGACATAGTGCATCCCGCCCTGTATGATCGGATGTTCGATCCCGAACAGTTCCGTGATCCGCGTGCGCATTCCTAAGCTCCTTCGTCGTCTGCCCAATCCGGTAACAGTGTTACCAATGAAAACATCGTTGTTCAAGCGCGGACGGCAGGATTTTAAAATTTCCTGAAAACAGTGCCTTGCGAGGAATCGATATGTCTGGCGGCGGCGGGGCGGTTCTGGTCGCCGCCCTGCTGCGCATCGCCGATTCGGCCTGCCCAGGGCTTTTCCGCGCCTTGGCAGGAGCGCGGCGGAACATGATTGACATTGCAGAATGTGTAGATACACATAACGCAACGAGTCGGGATGCCGGAGTGGATCGAGTCCGGTTGCGTCGCTTCGTGAAAGGCAGTCAGCGGGAACCCCGTCGCTCCCTGCCGGGCCGTGTCGCCCGGCGGCGGTCGACGGGCCGTGCCGTTCAAGCCTGTGATTTCAAGGCAACCCATCGGTCGAATGGGCCCAGGAGGGGGATTGATGATGAAAATGCTCAAGACGGCGCTTTATCTGGCTGGGGCGGCTATTCTGCCCCATGCCGCCCATGGCCAGGCGGCCCCCGCCGACCAGGGCAATGGCCTGAACAGCGTCAGCGACATCGTCGTGACGGCGCAGAAGCGCGCCCAGAGCCTCAGCACCGTGCCGATGTCGGTGACGGCGCTGACCGGGGAGCAGCTTGCGGCGCGGGGGATCAACGACGTCCAGGATCTGGCGAAGGTCACGCCCGGCCTCAATTTCGTGCAGAGCGGCAGCGGCGTGCCGGTCTATTCGCTGCGCGGCGTGGGCTTCTACGACACGGCGGTGGGCGCGCGCCCGACCGTCAGCGTCTATGTCGACGAGGCGCCCTTGCCCTTTTCCGTGATGACGACCGGCGCCGCCTTCGACCTGGAGCGGGTCGAGGTGCTCAAGGGGCCGCAGGGAACCCTGTTCGGCCAGAACGCCACGGGCGGCGCGATCAACTATATCGCCGCGAAGCCCAGGGATGAGCTGGGCGCGGGCGTGACGGCGAGTTTTGCGCGCTTCAACACGCTGGACGCGCAGGGCTATGTCACCGGCCCGCTTGCGCCGGGCCTCAACGCCCGCCTGGCGGTTCGCGGGGTGCGCGGGGACGGCTGGCAGCAAAGCTATACCCGCAACGACAGCCTGGGCCGCCAGCGCATGCTCCAGGGCCGGTTCCTTCTGGACTGGCAGGCGTCCGACCGCCTCAGGCTCTCGCTCAACCTCAACGGTTTCATCGACGATGGGGATATGCAGGCGGGCCAGCTCCTCGCCGTGGTTCCCTTGTTCGGCGCATTTGCCGGCACCATTCCGCTCGTCACCAACTATCCGCGCGCGCCCCAGACGCCGCGCGCGGCGGACTGGAACGCCAACACACCCTACCGCAAGGACAACAGCTTCTACCAGGCGGTGCTGCGCGGGGATTACGAACTGACCGACGACATCACGCTGGTCTCGCTCAATTCCTACGCGCATATGAGCATGGACCAGCGGATCGACCTGGACGGCACGTCGCTGACGAACGGCGACCAGAGCATTCGCGGCCGCATCTCGTCCTTCTCGACCGAGGAGCGGCTGACCGGCAATTTCGGGCCAGCGACCATCATCCTGGGCGTCAACTATGCGCATGACAAGACGCGGGAGAATGCGATCTGGGCGACCTACTATTCCACCCAGAACAGCTTTTTCACGCCGCTGACCAACGACGTCGCCGCCGCGCCCTACGGCTATCAGGACTTCAACACCTATGCCGCGTTCGGCAATGTCGACTATGACATCGGCCGCCTGGTCACGCTGCACGCCGGCGCCCGCTATACCAAGGCGGACCTGGACTATGAGGGGTGCGGGCTTCCGGCCAACCAGAATTCGGCGGTCGGGCTGACGCGGCTGTTCAACAATATCCGCGCCGCGGCCGGGCTGGGGCCGATACCCGTCATTCCGATGGACGGTTGCTCGACGCTGGACGCCAATCTCAACTATGCCAGCCATATCGAAGGGACGTTCAACGAGGACAGCCTGTCCTGGCGCTTCGGCGTCGACGTGAAGCCCGCCGACCGGGTGCTGCTCTATTTCAACGCGAGCCGGGGTTACAAGGCGGGCAGCGTGCCCGTCCTTTCGGGCACCAGCGTCGACCAATATGTTCCGGTGAAGCAGGAAAGCGTGGTCGCGCTGGAGGCGGGGTTCAAGGCGTCGCTTTTCGGGCGGCTGGTCGACGTGACCGGCGCGGCCTTCAACTATGACTATTCGGACAAGCAGCTTCAGGGGCGCATCATCACGCTGATGGGGCCGCTGATCGCGCTGGTCAACGTGCCCAAGTCCCGCGTTCGCGGCTTTGAGGGGCAGGTGACGGTCTATCCGACCAACGGCCTGTCGCTGACCGCCGCGGCGACCTACCTGGACTCGAAGGTCACGTCCGACTTCATCAACTACACGATCATCGGCACGCGCCAGAACTTCAAGGGGAATGATTTTCCCTATACGCCCAAATGGCAGGTCAATCTGGACGGCGCATACCGCTTTCCGATTTCATCGCGGCTGGATGCCAATCTGGGCGTCAACTACAGCTACCGGACCAAGACCAATGCGGGTTTCGGCAACGAACCGCTGCTCTACATGAAGGATTATGGCGTGCTCGACCTACGCGCCGGCTTCGGCGGCAGCGACGGCAATTGGCAGGTCAGCGTCTTCGGCCGCAACGTGACCAACAGCTATTACTGGACCAACGTCGCCAAGCTCTATGACGTGGTCCGCAGGCTCGCGGGGCAGCCCGCGACCTACGGCATCCAGTTCAACTGGCGCTTCTAGGCCATGCGGAGCGGAACAGGCGTGCAGGCTTGCAAGGCCGCTCCGACCAAGGCGGGGGACGGGCGCGCCCGTTTCCCCGCCGCCATTTCCGGCACGCAGTCGGCGACCGCGTGCCGTCCGTTTTCAGCCAAGGGTCTTCGAGGGTTCGATGCAGGATAAATCCGTTCTCGTAACCGGCGCCGCGGGGGGCGTCGGAAAAGCCATTGCCAGGCGCTTCGCGGAGCAGGGCGCGTCCGTCCTCGTCACCGACATCGATGCGCGGGCCGCCGGCCAGGTCGCCGAGGCGATTGGCGGACAGGGCAGGGCGCGGGCGGCCACCCTGGACGTCGGCGACGCCGCCTCGATCGAATTCGCCGTCGCCTCCATCGTCGGATGGACCGGGCGGCTGGACGTGGTCGTGCATGCGGCGGGCATGTGGGCGGGCGGCACCGTGCTCGACATCGACGAAGCGCGGTGGACGCGGGTGCTGGAAGTGAACACGACCAGCGCCTATCTGATCGCCCGGCATTGCGTGCCCCACCTTCGGCAGACCAGGGGATCGATCATCAACATCGCCTCCGTCGCGGGGCTGAAGGGCACGCCGGGCGCGGTCGCCTACAACAGTTCCAAGAGCGCGGTCGTCGGAATGACGAAGTGCATGGCGCTCGATTTCGCGGCATCGGGAGTCCGGGTGAACTGCATCTGCCCGGGCGTGATCGACACGCCGATGGTGGATGCGGTGCTGGCGCATCATGGCGAGGCGTTCACGCGGGAGGATCTTGCCCGGCGTCATCCGCTCGGTCGGCTGGGCACGCCGGAGGACATTGCCGGCGCGGCCAGTTTCCTGGCGTCCGACGACGCGTCCTGGATCACCGGAACCGCCCTTGTCGTGGACGGCGGCTCCATGGCCGGGGTCTGATCGCATGAGCGCAGCATCCCCCGCCATGGATGGACGGAGCGACGGGTCGATGACGATCCGGGGCGCGATCCTGGAAACGTCGGACGCGCCGCGCCCCTATGCCGACAGCCGGCCGATCCGGATCGGCACGCTGGACCTGACGCCGCCCGGCCCCGGCGAGATATTGGTCAAGGTCGAGGCGGCGAGCCTCTGCCATTCGGACCTGTCCGTCATCAACGGAAACCGCAGGCGCCCGCTGCCCATGCTGCTGGGACATGAATCCAGCGGGCGCGTCGTCGCCCTGGGGCCGGATGTCGACGACCTCGCCCTGGGACAGCGCGTCGTCCTCACCTTCATGCCCCGCTGCGGCGCCTGCGACGCATGCCGGACTGAAGGGCGCATTCCCTGCACCCGCGGCACCGCCGCCAACGGGGCGGGGACGCTGCTCGACGGCGACGTGCACCTCAGCGAATGCGGCCACCCCGTCCTCCACCATCTGGGGGTCTCCGCCTTCGCGGATCACCTGGTCGCGCATCGCAGTTCCGCCGTCCCGGTGGGCGACGACGTTCCGCCGGACGTGGCGGCGCTGCTGGGCTGCGCCGTGCTCACCGGCGGCGGCGCGCTCCTCAACGAGGCGCGGCCGACCGAGGCGGACGTGGTGGCGATCATCGGCCTGGGCGGCGTCGGCATGGCCGCGCTCATCACCGCGAAGGCGCTGCGTCCGCGCCGGATCGTCGCGATCGACGCGCTTCCGGACAAGCTCGCCCTCGCCCGTTCGCTGGGCGCCGACGAGGCGCTGTCGCCGCAGGACGCCGTCGACCGGGGGATCAGGGCCGACATCGTCATGGAATGCGCCGGCCATCCCAAGGCGTTCGAAACCGCCTTCGCCATCACCGCGCCCGGCGGCACGACCGTGACGGTCGGCCTGCCCGCGCCCGGCGCCATGGCGCAGATATCGCCCTTGCAGGTGACCGCCGAGGCGCGCCGCATCGTCGGCAGCTATCTTGGTTCGTCGGTTCCCCGGCGCGACATTCCGTTCCTGGAAAGGCTGTGGCGCGAAGGCCGGCTGCCGGTCGAGCGGCTGATTTCGCGCCGCATCGGGCTGGAGGACATCAACGCCGCCTTCGACGCCCTGGCATCGGGCGACCAGCTTCGCCAGGTCATCATGTTCGATGCCTAGTTCACGGCCCGGTTCACGCGCCGCCACGCATATGCCGCAGGTTCGCGGCCAGAGAGGAAAGACCATGTCCGCCAACCCCATCGACCATGCAGATGCGTTCGACACCTATCTTCCGATCGACATCGACGATGCCGAACTGGAGCGTATATTGGAGAAGGCGGAACTGCCCGCCCTGCTGGCCGCGCTGGCGAAGCTGACGGGCGACACGTCGCTGGTTCCCCCATCGCTCAAGCCGCCGCATACGCGCAAATCCTTCATCCCGATGCCGCAGGGCGGCCTTGACGAAGCGCAGCAGAAGGAAGCGAGGCGGCTCGCCTTCGACGCGATCAGGCGGTATCGCGACGGCGAGATCCAGACGCCCGGCCACACCGACGATGCGGAGCTGCGGGCGATCGTCAGCTTCCTCATCACCCGCGATTTCGACGATTACCGGGATCTTCTGATCCATGAGGTGGCCGACCATGACGTGGGCGCCCCACAGTGGACCCTGTCCGAACTCGATCCCGACCGGCCGTTCAAGGTGCTGATCATCGGCGCGGGCATCACCGGCGTCGTCGCCGCCTATCGCCTCAAGCAGGCCGGGGTGGAGCATGTCGTGCTGGAAAAGAATCCAGAGATCGGCGGGACATGGTGGGAAAACACCTATCCGGGCTGCCGTCTCGACACGTCGAACTATGCCTATAGCTTCAGCTTCGCGCAGAAGACCGACTGGCCGCAGAAATTCTCGCGCCAGTCGGAGATCCAGGACTATGTCCTGAAAGTGGCGCATGACTATGGCGTGCGCGACCGCATCGTCTTCAATACCCTCGTCCGATCGGTGATCTATGACGAGGAAGCGGGCGAGTGGGAGGTGACGGCCGTCACCGACGGAGAGGTCAGGGTCCACCGCGCCAATGTCGTCATCAGCGGCACCGGCCAGCTCAACTCGCCCAAGCTGCCCAATATCGAGGGCATGGACAGCTTCGCGGGCGCAAGCATGCATTCAGCCCGTTGGAACCATGACGTAAGCCTGAAGGGCAAGCGGGTGGCGATCATCGGGACCGGCGCCAGCGCCTATCAGATCGCGCCGGCGATCGCCGACGAGGTCGGCAAGCTGGAGGTGTTCCAGCGCAGCGCGCCCTGGCTGTTGCCCACGGCCGACTATCTGGACGACATCAGCCCGGAACTGATGTGGCTGTTCCGGCACATTCCGGGCTATGCGCGCTGGTATCGCTTCTGGCAGTTCTGGCTGGCGACGGAAGGCCGGATGCCCACCGTCACCGCCGATGAAGGCTGGAGCGAAGAGGGTTCCATCGGCGCCATCAACCATGCCTTCCGCCAGGAACTGGAGGCCGAATTCCGCCGCCAGCTCGCCGACAGGCCGGACCTGATCGACAAGGTCATTCCCACCTATCCGGCGGGGGCCAAGCGCCTGTTGCGCGACAATGGCCAATGGTCGGCCACGCTGCGCAAGCCGCATGTCGACCTGGTGACCGAAGGAATAGAGCGGATCGTGCCCGAAGGCGTCGTCACGGCGGACGGCGTGCTGCATGAGGTGGACGTCATCGCCTATGCCACCGGCTTCCGCGCGGACGAGTTCCTGGCCGACATGGAGGTGCGCGGGCGCGACGGCGTGGAGGTGCACGAATATTGGGACGGCGATCCGCGGGCCTATGCCACCATGACGGTGCCGGGCTTCCCCAATTTCTTCATCTGCGGCGGTCCCAATTCGGCCGTGGCGGCGAACGGCAGCGCGATCTTCATCGTCGAATGCAGCATCGAATATATATTGGAGTGCATCCGCACCCTGGTCGTGAAGCGGCTGAAGGACATGGAACCCACCGACGCCGCGACCGATGCCTTCGTGGGGAAGATCGACCGCGCCAACCGGGCGCGGGCATGGGGCGCGGAAGGCGTCACGAGCTGGTACAGGAACAAGACCGGCCGCGTTTCCGCCGTCTGGCCGTTCGAACTGCTGGAGTTCTGGAACATGACGCGCGGGCCGGCCGAGGGCGATTATCGCTTCACCCCCTTGGGCGAGCTGACGACGCAGGCGGCGGAATGAGCCGTCTGACGGGGAAGACCGCGCTGATCACGGGCGCCGCCCGCGGCCTGGGCGCGGCCTATGTCCGCCGCTTCGTCGCCGAGGGCGCCAGGGTTCTGGTCACCGACGTGATCGACGAGGAGGGCCGGCTGCTGGCCGAGGAGATGGGCGCCGATGCCGCCGACTATCTCCGCCTGGACGTGTCCTGCGGCGAAAGCTGGGGGACGGCGGCGGACCGATGCGTCGAACGGTTCGGCAGGATCGACATATTGGTGAACAATGCGGGCGTGGGCGGGGGCGGCGCGCTGGAAACCACGTCCGACGACCAATGGGAAAGGCAGATCGCCGTCAATCTGGGCGGCGTCTTCTACGGCATGCGCGCCTGCATTCCGCGCATGGCGGCCGCCGGCGGGGGATCGGTGATCAACATCTCCTCGATCAACGGCGTCAGGGGCAATCGCGAACGTTACGGCTATGTCGCCTCCAAATTCGGGGTCATCGGCCTCACCAAGGCGGCCGCCCTCGACTTCGCGGCGGCGGGCGTCCGGGTGAACGCGGTGCTGCCCGGCATGATCAGCACGCCCATGACCGCGGGATTGAAGGTCGACACGTCGCTTATCCCGCTGGGACGGCCGGGGGGCATGGACGAAGTGGCCCAGGTCGTCGCGTTCCTCGCTTCGGATGAAGCATCCTATGTCACCGGCGCCGAATTCCTGGTCGATGGCGGCGTCGTGCAGAAAGTGGTTGGACAATGACAGAGGCAATCGAACTTCGCGTCCCCCTGGAACCGGGGGCGCAGGGCGTCGTCGATCAATATCGCGCGGCGGCCCTGCCTCCGCTCGAACAGGGCACGGCGCAACAGGCGCGGGAAGGCTATCGCGCCACGTCGCTGCGCGCAGGCTTCGAACCGGAACGCGATGTCCGCGCCAGGGATCTGACGATCGGGGCGGGCGGCAATCCGCTGCGGACGCGGATATACGAGCCGGAAGCGGCGATCGGGCCGCGCCCGCTGATCGTCTACCTGCATGGCGGCGGCTGGGTCATGGGGGATCTGGACACCCATGATTCCACCTGCCGGCTGCTGGCCAGGCAGGCGGGCGCGATTCTGGTCGCGGTCGATTACCGGCTGGCGCCCGAACATCCCTTTCCCGCGGCGGTGGAGGACGCCGTCGCCGCGCTGCGCCATGTGCCTGAGGCGGTGGCCGGGCTGGGCATCGAAACGGCGGGGCTGGCCGTTGCGGGCGACAGCGCGGGCGCGACGCTGGCATTGGTCGCGGCGCTCGCGCTGAGGGACGAAGCGACGCCATCCGCGCTGGCTCTCTTCTACCCCGCCGGCGACATGGGCCGCAGAACCGCGTCGATGGACGAATTCAGCAGCGGCTATCCGCTCACATCCTCGACGCTTCGCTGGTTCCGCGACCTCTATCTGGACGATGTGGCGCTGGCGGGCGACTGGCGCGCATCGCCGGCGCGCCATCCGGATTTCGGCGCCCTGCCGCCCACGCTCATCCTGTCGGTCGGCCACGATCCCTTGCGCGACGACACGATCGCGCTGGCCGGGCGGCTGAAGCGCGAGGTGCGGGGCAGCGAGCACCGACACCTGCCTGACCAGATGCACGGCTTCCTGACGCTGGGCGGGGTCATCGCTCCGGCGCGGGGCGAACTGGACCATGCGGCGCGCTTCCTTCGCCAGGCTATGGGCCTTGGCCCCCTGCTGGAGCGGGAGGGAGAAAGCGCATGACGGCCGCGACCATGCAGCAGCAGGCTCTGGCGGAGGCGGCCGACATGGTTTCGTCCGTCCCCACGGGACTTTTCATCGACGGCGCCTGGCGCGCGGCGGCCGACGGGCAGCAATTTAGCGTCCACGATCCGGCGACCGGGGATGTCGTCGCCCGGCTGGCGAATGCGACGCCGTCGGACGCCATGGATGCGCTCGACGCCGCCGACCGCGCCTTCCCGTCATGGTCGCGCACGCCGCCGCGCGAGCGCGCCGAGTTGCTGCGCCGGACGTTCGACCTCGTCATGCGCGACAGGGAGCGGATCGCCCGCATCATCACGCTCGAAATGGGAAAGCCGCTGCGGGAATCCCATGCCGAGGTGAGCTATGGCGCGGAATTCCTCCGCTGGTTCGGCGAGGAGGCGGTTCGCATATCCGGACGCTTCGGCTCGTCGCCGGAGGGCACCGGGGACATGATCGTCTCGCGCCATGCGCTTGGCCCGGCGCTGCTCATCACGCCCTGGAACTTTCCCCTCGCCATGGCGACGCGCAAGATCGCGCCCGCGCTGGCCGCCGGATGCACCGTCGTGATCAAGCCCGCCGCGCTGACGCCGCTCACCACCCTGTATCTCGTGAAATTGCTTGAAGAGGCGGGCCTGCCGGCGGGCGTCGTCAACGTCATTCCCACGACGAATTCGGGCGGCGCCACCGGACCGATCATCGCCGACAGCCGCTTGCGCAAGATCAGCTTCACCGGGTCGACGCAAGTGGGGCGGGTGCTGCTGGAGAAGGCCTCCGCCAACATCCTGCGATCCTCCATGGAACTGGGCGGAAACGCGCCCTTCCTGGTCTTCGACGATGCCGATCTCTCCCGCGCCGTGGAAGGCGCGCTCGTCGCGAAGTTCAGGAATATCGGCCAGGCCTGCACGGCGGCCAACAGGTTCATCGTTCATGCAAGCGTGGCCCAGGAATTCAGCCGGCGGGTGGCGGAGAAGGTGGCGCAGTTCAAGCTCGGCTCAGGCTTCGATCCGGACGTCGCGATCGGCCCTCTGATCGACGAGGCGGCGGTCGCGGGGGTGGACGAGCTGGTCCAGGATGCCCTGTCCCGCGGCGCGACCCTCGTCACGGGCGGCAAGCGGCGGGGCGGCGCGGGCACCTTCTTCGAACCCACGGTGCTCACCGATGTCGCAAGGGACAGCCGACTCCTGCGGGAGGAGATTTTCGGCCCCGTCCTGCCGATCGTCACTTTCGACACGGACGACGAAGCCATCGCCATTGCGAACGACACCGAATATGGCCTGGTCGGCTATGCCTTCACCGCCAGCATCGAGCGGGGGCAGCGGCTGATCAATGAACTCCAGACCGGCATGATGGGATGGAATGTCGGCGTCCTTTCCAATGCCGCCGCACCCTTTGGCGGGGTGAAGATGTCAGGCCTGGGGCGCGAGGGCGGCGCTGAAGGGATCGATGAATATCTGACCACCAAATATACGCTGCTGCCGTCCGTTTTCCGCCCGTGAAGCATTTTCCAGGCAGGCGCGGCCGCCTGCGAAAGGGATCGGCAGGGATGCGGGGATGCCATTGCCGGACGTTCTGCCCATCTCGTCCGGCAAAGGGAGCGTGCCGCGCCTGATGGACGCGGCACGCTCCCGAATTGGGCCGCTGGCAGGAACCCGGGTCCGCCGTCTGCTTTAGAATTTCGCGTCGAAGCTGATCCCGTAGGTGCGCGGGTCGGCGAGATGGGTATAATCGAACCCGTTGCCGGACAGGTCCAGCGAATAACGCGCATAATATTTGTTGAAGATATTTTTGCCCCACAGGCTGACGCCGTAGCGATCGTCGGCAAATCGATAGCTGAGCTGGCTGTTGACCAGCGCATATCCCTTCTGCGCGGTGCGTTCCGTGTTGAACAGGTCGAAATATTGCTTGGACGTGAAACTGCCGTTCACGCCCCAGCTCAGCTTTCCGCCGCCGGTCTCCACTATATCCCAATCGAAACCAGCCGATGCGCTGAGCTTCGGCGCGTTGGGCAACTGGTTCCCCCGCAGGGACGTGCCGTTGAGCGATCCTTCCTTGATCTTCGTGTCCAATATGCCGACCCCGACATTGATCCGAAGCGCCTGGACCGGGTGGACCGTCAGTTCGAATTCCGCGCCCAGGATGCGGGACTTGGGAATATTGATCAGCGTCTGGATATGGGTGACCGAATTGACGCTGATCGCCTGCTGGTCGCGATAATCATAATAGAATGCCGCCCCGTTGAAGGTCACGGCGCGGTCCAGGAACTGGCTCTTGAAACCCAGTTCATAGGCGTTGACGGTTTCCGGTTCCGCCACGTTCAATTCGGCCGGGGAAAAATAGGCCTGCGCGTTGAAGGCGTTGGCGCGATAGCCGCGGCTGAAGCTGGCGTAGATCAGGTCGTTGTCGGCGGTCTTGAAATCGACGCCGACCTTGCCGGTGACCGTGCCTTTCTTGAAACGGGCGCTGGTCGACGCATCGAAATCGAACGGATCGTCGCCCGGGATGGTATTGACGATGGGAACGCCGTCCGGCCCCTCGATCTGCGCGCGATATCCGACGACCTTGCCCCGATCCTGCGTATAGCGGATGCCGCCGCGCAGGATGAGCCGGTCCGACAGCTTGTAGTTCATGTCGGTATAGACGGCGGCGCTTTTCCTGACCTGCTTATAATTGTTGCGGTAGATGCAGGAGACCGCGAAGCCGCTGTCGACGCAATCTTCCCAGGTGAGCGCGCCGTCTCCGTTCACGTCGATGTCGCTGTAGAATCCCGCCGACGTCTCGTTCCACAATTTCTCGATATTATAATAGGCGCCGAAGATGAAGTTGAACGGTCCGTCGAAGTCCGAAGACAGGCGAAGATCCTGCGACAACTGCTTGCCGCGTCCTTTCAGGTCGGCCTCCAGCACCCGCAGCGGCGTGCCGTCCGCCTCGTCGATGACGCGCAGGCGCCCATAGTCGTAGGACGTCACCGACGTGACGGTCAGCGCGTCCGCGACATGCCAGTTTCCGGTCAGGGACGCGCCATAGGTGCGGTGCCGATGCCGGCCGATATTGTCCGCCTCCATTTCCCGCCGTCCAAGGCCGGTCCTGAAATAGCTGGATGCGCCGAACATCTCATAGACCCCGTTTCCGATGCCCAGAGACCCGACCGGCTCGCCCAGGACGCCATATTCGATCGGATTTTGCAGGCTGGTCGTCAGCCGCAGGATGAAGTCCAGCTTGTCGTTCGGTTCGAACAGCAGGGACGCCCGGACGCCATATTGGCGCACGGCGCTGCCGTCGGGCCTGCCCGGCATCAGATTCTTGAACCAGCCGTCGGCGCGGGAGAATGTGAAGGCGATGCGCGCCGCCAGCGTGTCGCCCAGGCCCGCCTGCACCGCTCCGTCGGCGTCGTATCGGTTGTAATTGCCGTAGCCCAGTTTCAGATAGGCTTCGGAATCATGCCCCGGCCTCTTGCTGATGAAGTTGATGGCGCCGCCGGTCGTATTCTTTCCATATAGGGTTCCCTGCGGTCCCCGCAGCACTTCGACCCGTTCCAGGTCGAACATGCCCAATCCCAGCAGGGGAAAGCTGCCCTTGTAGACTTCGTCGAAATAGGTCGCGACCGGACCCTGCTGGTTGAAGCTGAAGTCCGACATGGAAACGCCGCGCAGCGAGAAGATCGGCAGCCCGTCCCCGGCGACGGTCGACGCCTGAAGATTGGGAACCGACCCGGCGAGATCGCTGACCTGCTGAAGCCGCTGCTGCGACAGCGCCGCGCTGCCCAGCGCCGTCACCGACACGGGCACGTCCTGCAACCTTTCGGACCGGCGGAGCGCGGTCACGACGATGTCGCTGGTGCTGACCGGTCCAGACGCGCTTCTTTCCGCCGCGGCCTGATCCGGACCGCTATCCTGCGCCAGGGCGGGTTGCGCAAATGCGAAAGCGCAGACGCCGCCTAACAGCTTGTACCCCAATCCGTTCATTTTCTCTCTCCTTGATTGGCCGTCGAGGAGTTTGCCTCCTTCTTGGCAGCGCTTTTGATGGATCGAAACCGTCATTGCCTCCCTAGGGCGCCTGGTTGGACAGGATCAGGGAGGCCGCCGACCAGAAAAGCCCGCCGACCCCCTGGACGAAGCTGAGTTTCATGTCGGGCACCTGCACCACGGCCTCGCCGCGCAACTGGCGCACCGCTTCCTGGATGGCGTACATCCCGTACATGCCGGAATGGGTGTAGGACATGCCGCCGCCATTTGTGTTGATGGGCAGGCGTCCGCCCGGCCGCGTGTGCCCTTCGGCATGGAAGGCGCCGGATTCGCCGAAGCCGACGAAGCCCGTATCCTCCAGCATGTAGAGCGGCAGGTGCGCGAACGCGTCGTAGAACATGGCATGGTCGATGTCGGCATGGGTGACGCCGGCCGTTTCGAACGCCTCCGCGCTGGCCCTGCGGAAGGAGCCGAAGGAGGTGAGGTCGTCCATCTGCGACACCAGCACGCTCTCGCAGGATTCCCCGGACCCCATCAGATAGACGGCGCGCTTCGCGCTCGGCAGGTCGCGCGCCCGCTCCGCGCTGACGAGGACGAGCGCGCCGCCGCCGTCGGTCACGACGCAGCACATGTCGCGGGTGAAGGGATAGGCCACGCGCGGTCCCGCCAGAACATCCTCGACCGTCACCGGCGTCCGGCGCTGGGCGCGTTCGTTGGGGATCGCCCATTCGCGCTGCGCCACCACCACTTCGGCCAGGTCGCGCTGCCCCATGCCCCGCGCCTTCAGGAAGGCCAGCGCGGGCAGGGTGAACAGGGAATAGGGGGCGATGGCGCCATAGGGCTGCTCGAACTGACCGTCCGGCCCCCTGGGGTTCATCGAATAGTTGGGCATGCCCACCCAAGACCGGCCGGATTCGCCATGGGTGATCAGCACGACGCTGGCCTGACCCGTGGCGATGGCGGCGGCGGCGTGGCGGACATGCGCCATGAAGCTGCATCCGCCGATGGTCGTGCCGTCCATCCAGCGCGGGCGGATGCCCAGCATGGCGGCGACTTCGATGACCTGCGTCTCCGCCGTGGCGATGCCGTCCACGTCGGCGGGCGTCAGTCCGGCATCCTTCAGCGCCCGCCGGGCGGCGTCGGCGTGCAACTGGATCATCGACATATCGGGAACGACGCCGACGCGTTCCGTCTCCGACGCGCCGACGATGGCGATATTGCCGCCATTGGGGGAAGATAGGGGCATGCTCATATCCTGACGGGCTTGAAGACGGGCAGGAACTGGTCGCCGCGCGGTTCGAACGCGACCTGCAATTCCATCCCCAGCGGCAGATTGTCCGGTTCCGGTTCGACCCCGACGATATTGGTGCAGAGGCGCGGGCCTTCCTCCAGCGTCACCAGCGCGATGATCTGCGGATCCTTGCTCTCGAATTCCGGCGAAGGGCGATAGTTGATGATGTAGGAGGCCAGCCGCGCCCGCCCCGACACCGGCTTCCATTCGACCTCGTCCGAATTGCATTTCGGGCAGAAGGGACGCGGATAGAAATAGAAGCTCCCGCAACGGACGCAGCGCTGGATGCGCAACTCTCCTTCGGCCGCGCCCTGCCAGAAGGGCGCGGTTTCCGGGGTGAGTTCGGGGATAGGCCCGATCGACATCATGAATCTCCGTCAGTCATGGCCCGGTTCACATCTGCGAATCGAAATAGATGCTGGGCGCCAGCCCGTCCGCGAGCGGGCGGAACTCCCTTTCCACCATCGCGGCGAAGGTCGCTGCATCCAGATCGGCCATGCCGTTCAGGGTCTTGATCATCTCCGGCACATTGTAGAGCATCAGCTCGCCCCCCGCCGCGCCGATGGTCCGCCCGGACATCCAGCCCGATTCCTTCGAACCCAGGAACACCGCGATGGGCGCGACGCGGTCGGGCGTATAGGGGTCGTCCGCCCGCGCCGGGCCGTCCACATTCTTGTCTTCGGGCGCGGTTTCGGTGAGCCGCGTCGTCGCGCCCGGCGCGATGGCGTTGACCGTGACGCCATAGCGGGCAAGGCCGTTCGCCAGCGACATGGTCAGGCCGACGACGCCCATCTTGGCGGCGGCGTAATTGGGCTGGCCGGGCGACCCGTGCAGGCCCGAAGCGGAGGTGAAGTTGACGATCCGGAAATCGCCCTGCGGATTGCGCAGCGAACGCCAATAGGCCGCGGCGGGCTTGATGGTCGAATAATGCCCCTTCAGGTGGACGCGGATGACCGCATCCCAATCCTTCTCGTCCAGGTTGAAGATCATCCGGTCGCGCAATATGCCCGCCACGTTGACCACGATGTCCAGCCCGCCGAACTTCTCTATGGCCAGGCCGACCAGCCGTTCGCCGGTCGCGACGTCGGCAATGTCGCCGCCGTCGGCAATGGCCTGCCCCCCGGCGGCGATGATGTCGCTGGCGACGGCGGCGGCCGGCCCCAGATCGCTGCCTTCGCCCGTCGTGTCGCCGCCCAGGTCGTTGATGACGACCTTCGCGCCCTCCGCCGCGTAGCGCCGCGCTATCGCCGCCCCGATGCCGCGCCCGGCCCCGGTGATGATGGCGACCCGTCCTTCCAATGCACCCATGACATATCCTCGACTTGTTGCTTGTGGTTTCGTTGTTCCGCTTTCCTCAGGCCGCCGCCCGCCTGGGGGGCGCGTAGAGAAGCTGGATGTCGGTGAAGCCGTGCAGGCCCCATGGTCCGTTTTCGACGCCGATGCCGCTCGACTTCAGCCCGCCGAAGGGAAGATGGGGCTGCAGGCCCATGGCATGGCCGTTGACCTGCACCTGCCCCGCCTCGATCCCCAGCCCGACATTGGCGGCGCGGATCGGGTCGGACGACCAGACCGACGCGGTCAGGCCGAACGGACCCGCATTGGCGCGGGCGACCGCATCGTCGACATCGCTGTAGGACAGGATCGGCAGCGCCGGGCCGAACTGCTCTTCGCTCACGATCCGCGCTTTTTCGTCCAGATCGGCGAGGATGGTGGGCTGGAAGAAGAAGCCGGGCCGGTCCATCGGCGCGCCGCCTGCCGCCACCCGCGCTCCCATGCCGATCGCCTCGGCGACCAGTTCCTTCACCCGCTCGAACTGCGGCCGGTTGCATAGCGGCCCCAGCAGCGCGCCTTCCTCGTTCCAGGCGCCGACCGCCACGGAACGGGCGCGCTCCGCCAGCGCCTCGACCAGTTCGTCATGGCGGCTTTCATGGACATAGATGCGCTTGATCGCGACGCAGACCTGCCCATTATTGGCGAAGGCGCCCCAGAACAGCTCGTCCGCGATGGCGGATATGTCGGCATCGTCCAATATCACCGCCGGATCGTTGCCGCCCAGTTCCAGCGTCACCCGCTTCAGGTCGTTGGCCCCCGACGCCATCACCTTCCTGCCGGTCGCGGTCGACCCTGTGAAGGTCAGCTTGCGCGGTATGGCATGGGCGGTCATCGCCGCACCCAGCGGGTCAGGGCCTGAAATGACGTTCAGCACGCCGGGCGGCAGGACCGATTGCAGCGCCTGCCCCACCGCCAGCGTGGAAAGCGGCGTATAGGGCGAGGGCTTCAGCACCAGCGTGTTCCCGGCGCGCAGGGCGGGCGCGATCTTCCAGAAGGCGAGGGCGATGGGATAATTCCACGGCGTGATGCCCGCCACCACGCCCAGCGGCCTGCGGACAATCTCCGCATAGGCCGCCGCATCGTCCTGCACGATCTCCCGCGGCAGTTCGAGATCGGCATAATAGCGGAGCCATTCCGCCGACGCCTCAAACTCTATGCCGGTGTCCGCCAGCGGCTTGCCCTGTTCCTGGGCCAGTATCGGCCCCAGGTCGGCGGCCATCTCCATCACCAGCCCGGCGGCTTCCTTCAGCGCCCTGCGGCGCAACCCCTCGTCGCGGCTCCACGAAGCGAAGGCGCCCTGCGCGGTCGCCATCGCCTCCTCCAACTGTTCGGGGCTGGCGGCAGGGGCCTCGGCAAAGGCTTCGCCCGTCGATGGATCGATCACCGGGAAGGTGGCCCCTGTCCCGACGGATCGACCGTTGATGGTCATTGCGATGGCGTTCACGGCTGCGTGTTCCTTATGCTTGCGATCCGAGGCTCAACGATAGGCGTGCGGCAATATCTGCGGCATGGGTCCGCCGACCGCGACGGCGCGGCGTTCGATCAACTGGTCGATGGTCGCGGGATCGATCCCCGCATCCTCCAATATCCGGACGCTGTGCTCGCCGATCCCCGGCGGCTTCAGCACGCCGCGCCATTCGGTCCTGCTGAAGGATGCGATGCGCCCCGGCGTGGCGATGAAGCCGCCATTGTCGGAGGGATAGACATGGGCGAACCCAGCCTCGCACAGCCGGGGATCGCGCAGCACCTCCGTCACCTTCCTGACGGATGCCGACGGCACGCCCGCCCGGTTCAGGCGGCGCGTCGCCTCCTCGCGGCTGAGATCGATGATGGCGGCGGCGATGGCGGCGATGGCTCCGTCCTTGTCCGCCAGCTTTTCCTCCGGAATTTCCAGGGCGCTGGCGATCTTCGCCGGAGCGTCGGGCGCGGCGATCCGGACCCAGCCGTCCGCCGCCCGGTACATGCGGTCGAACGCGCCGTCCCCCTGGAAGTCGACGCCGCCGACGATGGCGGGCGGGCGGCCTTCGAACCGGATGATTTCCGCCGACTGGAGGTAGGTTGCGGTGCCCAGCAGCGTGTCCCACGTCCGCTGGCCTTCCCCGGTCCGCAGCCTGTGGAACAGGGCAAGCGCGATGGTGAGCGAGGACATGGACGCGGTGCTGATGTCGCAGACGGATATGGTGTTGACGATGGGCTCGCCGTCGCCGCCCTCCGCCGACATCATCCCGACCATGCCCTGCAGCACCATGTCCACGCCGCCGCGCCCGCCCAGCGGGCCGGTCTGGCCGAAGGCGGAAAGCGACATGGTGACGATGCCGGGGTTGATCGCCTTCAGCGAATCATAGTCGATGCCCAGGCTCTTCGTCACGCCCGGCCGCAGCCCGTCGATGAAGACGTCAGCGCCCTCGATGATCTTGTGGAAGGCCCGGATGCTGTCGGGATGCTTCAGGTCGATGGCGATGCTGCGCATGCCCCGGTTCGCGCCATAGGCGGGCTTGCGGAAGGGGTCCCCCTCTCGCGGTTCCACCTTGATCACGTCCGCGCCCAGCGCCGAAAGCAGGCATCCGGCATAGGGGCTGGCGAGGAACGGCCCGCTGTTGACGACCCTGATGCCCGACAGCGGGCCGGATCGCACGAGCGGACGCGCATCGGCGGCCGGGCGGGGCTGTGCGGGCCATGGCGCGACCCTGTCGTTATGCTCGCCAAGGGCAGGGGCGGGGCCGCGAACGGCGCCCGGCGTCGCGGTCAGGTTGATCGGGACGCCCGGCATGACGACAGGACCACGGTCGGGATCGTCGACCTCGACCCGCATGCCCATGGCGGCGACCTGCGGATGATCCAGCCATCCCTCGCGCCCGTCTATCGGTCCGGAGGGGATGCCGACGGCGTCGAGGCGGTCCAGCCAATATTGGCGAGGCTGCTTCAGCACCGCTTCCTCGACTGCTTTCTGGACCCAGCCGATATTCTCCGGCGCGACCATGTTCGCCAGGCTGCCACCCAGCCGCTCATCCTCGACAATGGAGCCAAGCCCGATCACCTCCATGAACATGGCTTCGAACCGGGGGCCGAGCGCGCCGCTGGTGAACCATTTGCCGTCGCCCGCGATCATGCGGGAATAGGTCGGATGGCGCCCCGCGCCCCCCACCGCCGTGCTGGGGTCCGGCGCGTTGGGATCGACCACCAGCGATATCATGGTAAGCTGCTGCAGCGCGTTGATCCCGGACACGGTGACGCGCTGCCCGAAACCCGAACCCTCGCGCTCGATCAAGGCCGCCACCGCGCAGACCGACGCCCACAGGCCATGCGCATAGAGCAAAGTCTGATAGACGGACTCGACCGGCTCCCCCGATACGGAGGACTGGCGGGCGAACTGGCCGCCAAAAGCGCCCAGCAGCGCGGCGGACTCGACCCCGTCCGCCCAGGGGACGTGGCCCGGCAGATAGACGGGCATCTCCAGCAGGATCAGCCGGGGATGGCTGGCCAGCAGTTCGTCGCCGTCCAGCCCGAAGGCCGCCAGTTCCTCGCCGTCCCTGGTGATCAGCATGTCGGCCCCGCCGATCCGGTTCCGCAGCCATGCGCGCCCCTCGGCCGATCCGGGATCGATCACCACGCTGCGCTTGCCGCGATTCCACATCGGAAAGCCGGGACGGCCGCGTTCCGGGTCGCCGTCCGGCGTCTCGACCTTCACCACGTCGGCGCCGAAGTCGGCGCAGAACATGCCGACTATGGGGCCGGCGACGCCGGTCGCGAGTTCGATCACCCGAATATCGCCAAGAGCATCCATTGGTCGTCAAAGCTCCCGAAAAATTATCGTTCTTGCGGCCATGGTCAGGCGCGGGACGGAACCGCCACGATGGCGCGCCCCGGCGAAGTGCCCTTGCCGTCCTGATTTTCCACGTCGATCTGAAGGTGGATGAGGGCCGCGCCGTCATCCGCGACGGACTTTTCCACGACCACCGCCCTGGTCGACAATATGTCGTTCTTCTGGTTGATGGCGCGGAACTGCATGGCCAGTTCCCTGATCTCGCTCTCGTCGCCCGCCCAGTCGCGCAGGGCGTTCAGCATATAGGCCCAGCGCAGATTGCCCATGCCGAACGCGCCCGGCTGTCCCGCCGCCTGTCCCGCCTCATCGTCCATATGGACATAGACGAACTCCTCGTTCACCGCGGCGAAGCGGCTCCATTCCATCATGGTCGTCTTGCGGGTGAAGGCCGGAATCTGGTCGCCCACGGCGATGTCTTCGAAGAAAATGGACAAGGCGAAGCTCCTAATAATGAATGAGGGTCATGACGCGGGACTTCACCCATTCGCCGCGCTGGTTCGTCCATTCAGTCTCGTTATAGGTGTAGAGCGTCAGGCCGTTGCGGCCCTCCCGCTCCTCCCAATGGGTCAGGCGGGAACGGCTGGAGATGACGTCGCCCGGCCGCATGCGCGCGCTGAACCTGTCGACCTGGCCGCCGTTCAGGATATTGTCGCCCTTCTTCGTTTCCTGGCCGGGGATCGCGCCCTGAAGCCGCAATTCCTCCTCGGTCAGTTCGCGGGGCAACTGCCAGGCGAAGGGGTTGAAATCCTCCGGCGCGACGATGCCGCCCCAGCGGGTCGTCCGGGCATATTCCTCGTCCCAGAAGAGACGCGGCGGCATCTGCCCCCAATAGGTCGCTATCGCCCAGCGCCGTATGTCGGTGGCCGTGATCGGAAAGCTGGTCTCGAACGAATGCCAGACGCCTTTCGACGCCTCCATCTGCGGCGTGACGAGGGTGGTCGCCTCTTCCATGGTCGGTCCTCCCATCGGTCCTAGAGCGCCACCGGCAGCCGGGCGATGCCGTTGATGCTCGCATGGCTCTTGAACTGGATGTCGGCCGGATCGGTCGCCAGCCGCACGTTCGGAATGCGCCGCAGCAGCGTTTCGAACACGATCTGCAATTCGATGCGGGCCAGCGCCTGGCCGATGCACTGGTGCACGCCATAGCCGAAGGCGACATGGTCGCGCGGGCGGCGGCGTATGTCGAACTTCGCCGCATCCGGGAAATGCCCGTCGTCGCGGTTCGCCGCGAAGTTGAGCGGGATGATCCCTTCGCCCGCAGGGATCGTCACCCCGCCAATCTCTATATCCTCCGTCGCGATGCGCAGGATGATGAGGTGCACGACCGTCAGATAGCGCAGCAGTTCCTCTATGGCGTCCGGGATCAGGGCCGGTTCCGCCTGAAGCTGCGCCAGTTGATCCGGATGCTCCAGCAGCGTCAGCATGCCCAGGCCGATCATGTTCGCGGTCGTGTCATGACCCGCGACCAGCAGCAGCCATGCGGTGTTCAGCACGTCCCGCCGCTCGATCTGGCCCTCCCGGCTGGCGCGCACCAGGTCGCCCAATATGTCGTCGCCCGGATCGTCCAGCTTCTCCCGCTCGGCGATCAGCCGGTCGACATAGTCGTTGATGTTCGCATAGGCCTCCGTGGCGCGCTCTATGGCTTCCTCCGTCCCCAGGCTGGCGGCCAGCAGCGCCTCCGTCTCCCGGTTGAAGAAGGGATGGTCCGACGGCGGCACGCCCAGCAGCCAGGCGATCACCGTGGAGGGGACGGGCAGGGCGATCTCCTCCACGAAATCGAACGGCTCCGAACGATCGATGATATGGTCGATATGCTCGTCGACCAGCGCCTGGATGCGCGGCCGCATGACCTCCAGCTTCTTCACGATGAAATGCTTGGAGATGAGCCGCCGGAACAGCGTGTGGCGCGGCGCGTCCATGTTGAGGAAGGTGCTTTCCTCCTCGCTGGGGCGGGGCACCAGTTCGATCTGGGGGAAGCCGGGCAGATTCTGGTTCGAACTGACCCTGGGATCGGCCAGGATGCTCCGGACATCGTTATAGCGGGTGACGAGCCAGGCCGGCGTGCCGTCGTGCAGGACGACGCGCCGGACCGGCTCGTGCTCGCGCAGCCAGGCATAGGCCGGCGGCGGATCGTAAGTGCCGCGCTCCCAGGGGAAGGTGGTTTCGGGGACGGGCTTTTCCTGGATTTGGGTTTCTGTCGTCACTGGCTCGTGCCTTCTTCGTGGTGGGTGTCAGCGGTTCGTCGCGTCATCGGCCCGGCAGCAGGACCGGCTTGATGACCGAACCGGATGCAAGGTCGCGCTCGGCATCGTTGATCTTCTCCAGCGGATATCGGGCGATCAGCCGGTCGAAGGGAAAAAGCCCCTCCGACCAGAGTTCGATCAGTTGCGGGATCAGCAATTGGGGGACCGAATTGCCTTCGATGATGAAGGAAATTTGCTGCCCCTTCATCAGGGCTTCCTGCGGCAGGTCCAGCGGCGCGCCCCCGCCGCCCACCAGCCCCAGCTTCCCCCGCGCGCGCAGGGACGCCAAGGCGGCGGCGATGACGGCGGGCGCGGCGGTCGTGTCCAGCGCATGGGTCGCGCCGCCCCCGGTGATGGACATGATCTGCTCGACCAGTTCGGGATCGCGGCCGGAGATGCGATGCGTCGCCCCCAGTTCCTGCGCGAGTTGCAGGCGGTTTTCATGCAGGTCGACCGCGATCACCTTTCGCGCCCCGGCGATGCGTGCCGCCATGATCGCCGCCATGCCGACCGCGCCTGTCCCGAATATCACGACGCTGCTGTCGAAACGCACCTGCAGGGCGTTGAGGACAGCGCCCGCGCCGGTCTGGATGCCGCAGCCCAGCGGCCCCAGCAGTTCGATGGGCAGGTCCGGCGAGACCTTGACCGCATTGCGCTCGGTCGCCAGCGAATGGGTGGCGAAGGACGACTGGCCGAACCAGCGCGTCTGCAATTCGACCCCGTCTGAATCCCGGCCCGACCGATGCGATCCGGGCCGCAGCCCCAGTTCGTTCCGCTCGCTGAATTCGGAGCAGAAGGATGGCGTGCCGCCATGGCAATTGTCGCACCAGCCGCATGAATCATAGGTCAGGACCACATGGTCCCCGACGGCGAAGCGCGTGACGGAGGGGCCGACCGCCTCGACGATGCCGGACCCTTCATGGCCCAGCACGGCGGGCAGGGGCGCCCATTCGGCCGGGATATGCCTGACCACCAGATCGGTGTGGCACATGCCGACACCGGCCACGCGGACGAGGATCTCGTTCCCGCTGGGTTCGGGCAGGTCCAATGGCTCGATGGCGAAAGGGGCTTGCGCATGGCGCAGGATCGCGGCGCTGGCGTGCATGTCTTCGACACTCCTCCTGGAAGCGGAAAGCGGACCTGGAGGTCAGGCCTTCGGGGTCGCCGAAAGCCGGATCGCCGCCGCCGGGCAGACATTGGCGGAGGATCGGACCGCGGCGACGCTGGCTTCGTCGCCATCGTCCACCGTGTCGCGCAGCAGGAGGACGACGCCATCATCGTCCTGATCGAAAACCCCGGGCGCCAGCATCACGCATTGGCCCGACGAAACGCACCTCTCCGGCAAGGTTTTTACTTGCATCATCCACGCCTTGTTTTTTGTTGTTTATGGTCGAATAGAATCGACAATGAACAGGCTAAATATTCAAATTTTAAAATAAATAATAATAATTATCACCTATTGTCTCTTCAGTTCCGGGTGATTTGCAAAGTTGGCGCATATGCCCGGCGTGATACGCCATGTCTTTGGTTATGACCTGTAACTTTCGCCATGGATGTTCGCTGGACGCCGAAGCCAATTTGCCGGCCGGCGCGGCGCGACATCGACAGGGCCATGGCGATCTGATATGCGGCTGAATCCACGCTTGGCCGATGGTCGGCAACAGATCGAACGCGCTTGGAGGACAGCAAACGCCCCCAGCGCCGCCGAATGCCGGAACAGGGCCCAAGCGCCATAAGGCCGAGCGCCACAAGAAAATGTCGGGAGAGGAGATGACCCAGATAAGAGCCTTCCCCATGAGCGAGTCCCCTGTCATCCCGTTGCGGGAGCGTCGCCGGCAGGAAACGATGAACGAGATCCTCGATCTGTCGATCGAGGTCATAAGGCAGCAAGGCGTCGCCGGACTGAATCTCACGACGGTGGCGCGGCTTCTGGGCGTGCAGCCGACCGCGCTGTACAAATATTTCCCATCCTTGATGGCAGTCTATGACGCGCTCTACCGCCGCGCCGAAAACGATGTCCTGCATGAAGTCGAAAATGCCGTCGCGAGCGCCGAACCAGGCATGGCGGCGATAAGGGACGCGATGCTGGCCGTGGATCGATGGGCGACGGTGAACCCGGAAATGGCCCAGCTGCTCATCGGCCGGCCGATCCCCGGCTATATTCCCGCGCCCGACGCGCTGGACCCCAGCATCCGGATATTGGGCATTTTCCGCCAGTCGCTGGACCAAGCCGTGGCGCGGCGGCAACTGGACGCCGGCGCGGCCGGATCGCGGCATGTGCTGATGCTGGCCGCGCTGCTGACCGGGGCCTCCACCCTCCGGATGCTGCATGCCGAAGAACCGCCCTGCCAGGCGGATATGGAGGGGTTGATTCCCGATCTGGTCAGCATGTTCTTCAGGGCGTTTCCGCCCCAGGACGCGCCTGTCCCCGCCACCGACCTCTGATCCGGCGCATTCCCTTTCCGCCGGGTCCGTCGAGGACCGATAGCCGCCCGCGCAGCGCTGCGGTTCGGCCTGGACAGGACGAGCTGTAAGGCGGGCGCGCCGGCCTGCCCGCGCTATTTCCATGCCGTCGGGAGGCGGCGGCGGCAGTCGCCAGCCTTGAAAATATTATGGTTGCAATTTTAAACCACAGGCGGCACTATCCGCATGGTTGCAAAATTAAACCGTAACGAGGCGCCGGGCGCGCCTGGTCGAAAGAAGCGGCCATGCCGTCCTGGAGTAGGGTGTCGGATGATCGATTTGCGCGGACAAGCACGTCAGCCATGGCCCGGCCCCTTCGGATCGTCCGCGCCCGGCTCCCTTGCGGAGAGAGCCGAACGACAGGGATGAAGTCCCGCGGCCCTCGCCCCCTTTCCTCAGCCAGCATTGCCAGGAGTTGCCAATGACCCAATCCGCCTTGTTCCAGCCGCTCAGGATCGGTCGGCTCGAACTGTCCCACCGCGTGGTGATGGCTCCGCTGACGCGGATGCGCGCCGGTCCGGGCATGGTGCCGCGCGACATCGCCGTCGAATATTATCGCCAGCGGGCGACGCCGGGCGGCCTCATCGTCGCGGAAGCATCCCAGGTGATGCCGACCGGCCAGGGCTATCCGCAAACCCCCGGCATCCATACGGCGGAACAGATCGCCGGCTGGAAAAGGGTCACCGACGCGGTGCATGAAGCGGGTGGCCACATCTTCCTCCAGCTCTGGCATGTGGGGCGCATTTCCCATTCCTCCTACCATGGCGAAACGCCGGTCGCGCCGTCCGCCGTCGCCGCCGCGGGCGATCATTTCACCGCGAGCTGGAAGCTGGAGCCGTTCCAGACGCCCCGCGCCCTTGAGCTTGAGGACATCGCCGCGATCGTCGAGGCCTATCGCACCGGCGCCCGCAACGCGCTCGCCGCAGGATTCGACGGGGTCGAGATCCATGGCGCGAACGGCTATCTGATCGAGCAGTTCCTCCAGTCCCGCTCCAACAGGCGGCAGGATATTTACGGCGGATCGATCGCGAATCGCACCCGCTTCCTGCTCGACGTCACGCGCGCCGTGGTGGAGGAGGCGGGGGCCGACCGCGTCGCCGTGCGCCTGTCGCCCTTCGGCACCACCAACGATTCCGGCGAGGACGATCCGCTGCCGCTGTACCGGCATGCGATCGCCGCGCTTTCCGGCTTCCAACTGGCCTATCTGCACCTGATCGAACCGCGGATAGCCGGGACCGGCAAGGCGGACGTCCTCAATGATAGCGCGCCCTCCGCCGCTGAACTCTTCCGCGACTCCTGGCCCGGCGTCCTGATCGCCGCCGGCGGTTATGAGGGGGCTTCCGCCCAGGAGGAAGTGGGCAAGGGGCTGGCGGACGCGATCGCCTTCGGGCGTCCGTTCATCGCCAATCCCGACCTGGTCGAACGAATCCGCCTGGGCGCTCCGCTCAACCCCTGGGACCGTCCGACCTTCTACGGCGGCGATGCCAAGGGCTATACCGATTATCCGACGCTGGAAACGCTGAACGCAGCGGCCTGAACGAGGGTCGGACCGGGCCGCCTCCGCCCGCGGAAGGCGGCCCCCTTGAAGAGAAGTCAGAGAATTCGGGAAGGGTGCAGGGAATGGCGGTCTACACAGTGGCTCAGGTCAAGATCAACGACGGCGAGAGATATGAGAAATATCGGGAGCGCTTCGGCGCGGTGCTCCAGCAATATGATGGCCGGCTCGTCGCCGCCGACGACAATCCGGTCGTCCAGGAAGGCCAATGGTCCTATGAGAAGATCGTGATCCTGGAATTCGCCGATCTGGACGCCTTCAACGCGTTCGCCGACAGCGAAAGCTATCGCGAGATCGCGGCCCATCGCCATGCCGGGGCGGACAGCCTGATCCTCGTCGCGAAAGGACGCTGAACCAGCGCGCAGGCGCTCCATCCGGGGGAAAACGCCGGCGGAATCCCTATTTCGACGCCCGGCCGGCACCGTACGGCCGGCTTCCCCGGCGCGGCAATGCGCCTGGGGGGTCGACAGGCGCGCGCCATAAGTGTATGCTCACCCAATGAGCGCGCTACGACCCATCGCCTTCCTGGAGGAAGTCAGGAACACGCCCCACATCTGCCTCGCGGAAGGTCTGCGGGCGGCCAATCGCGCCGTAATGAAGCATTATGTCGACAGCATGGCGGGATCGCCGGTCAATCCGGTGCAGATGTCGCTGCTCATGCGCGTCTATTATCTGCGCAACGCGACCATGCAGACGCTTGCCCAGCATATGGAGACCGATCGCACCACGACGACGCGCAACGTCGATGTGCTGGTGCGGGACGGATTCCTGGAGATCGGGGAGGGCAAGGACAGGCGCCAGCGGCTGGTGCGCTTGACGGAGCGCGGGCATGAGGCGCTGGAGGTGTCGATCCCCAAATGGCGCAAGGCCCAGGATGAGCTGAAAAATGCGCTGGGCGACGAATTGTGGAACAATATCCTGCGCGAAGCCCGGACGTTGATCGAGCTTGGCGGCATCGCCTGCGATCGCACTGCCCAAGCGGCCTGAGGCATTCCCGACCGATCGGGCCGACATGGCCACCGCGCATGCGTTCGGGCGGCGCCGCAATGCCGCGGCCTGTCTACATCCAGAAAATGGATAAGGGGTTTTCATAATCCGCGCTTGAAAGCGGGGGCGCCACATCCTTTGTGGTTCCGCATAATATGCGCGTGGAGAGAGAGAATGGCCTCATCGTCCGTCCTGCCGGAATCCTGTGGCCCTGTCGTCCTTCCCCGTTCTGACGGATTTCGATCCCATGACGCGCCGGCGCAGCATCCCGGATGCGCGGGATGAGCGCCGTCTCTCGCCGATCATGCGCGAACCTGCCCGGCATCATGCGAAGCGGATCGGCCGGGCCGAAGATGGAGATACCGATATATGGGCCTGTTGGTTGACGGCGTCTGGCGCGACGCCTGGTATGACACGAAATCGAGCGGCGGCAGATTCGTGCGCAAGGAATCGCAATATCGCGACGGGCTGGACGGCCGTTTCCAGGCCGAGCCGGGCCGCTATCATATCTATGCCGGCTTCGCCTGTCCCTGGGCGCACCGCGTCCTCATCATGCGCGCGCTCAAGGGGCTGGAGGGGTTGATCTCCGTCTCCATGGTCAATGCGTTCATGGGCGAGAAGGGCTGGACGTTCCTGCCGGGCGAGGGCGTCGTGCCGGACAGCGTCAACGGCGCGCAATATCTCTATCAGGTCTATCTGGCGGGCGATCCGACCTATACCGGCCGCGTGACCATCCCGATCCTGTGGGACAAGTTCGAGAAGAGGATCGTCAACAACGAATCGTCGGAAATCATCCGGATCCTGAATTCGGCGTTCGATCATGTGGGGGCGCTTCCCGGCGATTATTATCCGCAGGAATTGCGCGCCGAAATCGACGCGATCAACGCGCGCGTCTACGAAACGCTCAACAACGGCGTGTACCGTTCGGGTTTCGCGACGACGCAGGAAGCCTATGAGGAGGCGGTCCATCCGCTGTTCGAAACGCTCGACTGGCTGGAGGAGCATCTGACGGGCAGGGAATGGCTTGTCGGAGACAGGCTGACGGAAGCGGACATCCGCCTGTTCACCACGCTGGTCCGCTTCGATGCGATCTACCACGGGCATTTCAAATGCAATCTGCGCCGCATCGCCGACTATCCCAATCTTTCGCGGCTGACCTGGAAGCTGGCGTCCCATGAGCGCGTGGCGCCGACCATCGATCTGCGCCATGCCAAGGCGCATTATTACCGCAGCCACACCAGCGTGAATCCCACGGGCATCGTGCCCGTCGGCCCGGCCGAACCATTGGGGCCGGGCCATTCGCTGACCGGAATCCAGCCTCTTCCGGCTTGATCCTGCCGGTCCGCCCAGGGCGGCGGCCCGGCCGCAAAAGCGCCAATAGTCGAACAGGGGTCGTCCCGATGAAGCATCTGCTCCCAATATTGATATTCGCACTGGCCGGAACCGTGGCTGCGCGGGCGGAAACGCCGCCCGCGCAGCCGCCGCGCCTCATCCTGCTGGGCACGGCCGGCGGGCCGATAGCGCGGCTGGAACGCTCCCAGCCCGCCAATGCGATCGTCGTCGGCGGGCAAACCTATCTCATCGATGCGGGCGACGGCCTTTTGAGGCAGATGGCGGCCAGCAAGCTGGGGCTGGGGTCGGTCAAGGCCCTGTTCCTAACCCACCATCATATCGATCACGTCGCCGATGTTCCCGTGCTGATGATCGACCGCTGGCTTCTCGCCAACGCGCCTCCGCTGGAGATATACGGACCGCCGGGATCGGCGCAGCTCGTCGCGGGAACGCTCGCCGCCTTTCGGCCGGTGGAGCTGGCCCCGGTGACGGTCGGCGGCCCGGTCAAGCCGCCCCTTACCGGATCGGCGGTCGGCCATGACCTGCCGCTCGACCTCAACGAACCGCGGCTGGTCTACAAGGACGATCGGGTGCGGGTGTTCGCCATCGGCGTCGATCACTATCATTATCCGGCCGGATCGATCGAGGCGCGGTCGTCCCGTTCCTACGCCTATCGCGTGGAGGCGGGAGGCAAGGTCTATGTCTTCAGCGGCGACACCGGACCGTCCGAACGCCTGAAGATCCTGGCGAAGGATGCCGATTATCTTGTCTGCGAGGTGATCGACATTGCCCGGATGGAAAAATTGCTGCGAAGCTATCCGGGCTTCTCCGCCGATCAGATTCCGCCGCTGATGGAACATATGCGCGAAGACCACCTGACCGGGGAGCAGATCGGCGAAATCGCCGCCGCCGCGGGCGTCAAGAAGGTCATCCTCACGCATTTCGCGCCTGGCAATGACGGGGAAACCGATGTCGAATCCTATGCCGCGGGAATATCCCGGCATTTCCACGGCGAAGTCGCCCATGGCCGCGACCTGGACCAATATTGAGGAGCGGACAGTAACGGCCGGATTCGCCGACCCGACATAATCCGAATAATGATTATTCATCCTGAGAGATACTCGACGGGATTGGGAGCCAGTAGGGGAATTTCCCCATATTCACTGTTGAGCGGTGTCGACATCGCGATCTGAAAGCAGGCGGGCGAGTGATCATTTCCGTAATAGCCTTGGCATGTGCCGGCAGCGCGATAGCTGCCATCCTCGCCCGATGGATGCCCAGGGCATTGTTGCCGGCCCTGGTGCTGGAAATCGCCTTCGGCATCCTGATCGGTCCCAACGGCATGGCGCTGCTGGCGCCGGGACCGGCCATGGAAATGCTCGCCAAGCTGGGATTCGGCGTGCTGATGCTGATCGCCGGACTGGAAATCGATCTCGGCATGCTGCTGGCGCGCGGGCAGAAGGCGAAGCAGGCGAGTCCGCTCATGCTCGCGGTGATGATGTCGCTGATGACCGTGGTCATGGCCGCGTTCGGCGCCTGGCTGTTGCTCGACTCCTCGACGCCGCTGCTGCATCTGGCGATCTATGCCGTGATCCTGTCGACGACGTCGGTCGGGATCGTCGTGCCGACCATACAGGAACGACGCCTGGCCGACGGCGCCTATGGCCAGACCATCCTCTCCACCGCGTTGCTCGCGGATTTTTTCACGATGATCGCCATCTCGTCCCTGGCCGGCATCGTCGTCAGCGGCCGCGCCGAGGGCGCATTGGGCAGCCTGGCGCTCGTCGGCATCGCCGGGCTGGCGATCTGGCTGCTGCCCAAGCTGCTGGCGCGGGTGCCGGCCGCGCAGTTGGACAGCCGGACCAGCCTGCCGTTGGTCAGGCTCAGCCTGGCGCTGCTGTTCATGGTCGCCTGGCTCGCGGAGCGGCTGGAATCCGAACTGGTGCTGGCGGCCTTCCTCGCCGGATTGCTGCTGGGGCAGATCATCCCCCGCAACAGCCATCGGCGCGAGACGCTGGAAGCGATCGGCTACGGCTTCATCGTTCCCTTCTTCTTCATCAATGTCGGCCTGAAATTCGACATTCCCGCCCTCTTCGCCTCGCCCAAGGCCTTGCTGCTGGTGCCGGGCTTCGTGGCGGTCGCCTTCGCCAACAAGATCATTCCCGCATTGCTGCTGGTTCCGGCGCATGGTCGGAAGATGGCCGTCGCGGCCGGCCTGCTGCTGAGCGCCCGCCTCAGCCTGATCGTCGCCGCGTCCGACATTGCGACGCGGATCGGCGTGCTCGATACGGCGACCAATGCGGCCATGGTGCTGGTTGCCATCATCAGCGCAGCCCTGGCGCCCCTTCTGTTCAACATATTGGTCGATCGGAAAGCGCCCATATTGGCGAATGCCGAAGCGTAAGGGGCAGGGGCAAGTGCCCCCCCTATCCCCCCTGCCGGACAGGCGGGCGCCCTGAGACCGGCCCGGCGCGGGTTCGTTCCAGGGTGGGGCATCCCATCCATCACCGGAGGGCCGGAGAGCAGTCGTCAAATTTTCGCCGGAGTTGCTGTTCCGTGCGGGCAGATGTTGCCCGGATCAGGCGGCTTATCGGCATCGAAGCCCCTGCGCTTGGGCAACGTCATCCTCCTCTTGGAGCGGTTTCGATTGCTTGGAAATCGCTCCAAAGAACCCCTGCGTTAAATCACCGGAGTAGCCGTCAAGTCATTCGACAGGCTTAGGGCCTGTCGAATGACCGATCCTGGCGCGGATGCTTCGATATGGGCCTTCGACTTCGCTCGGTTCCTGCTCGGCACGAACGGTTCCGAGTTATTGCTCGATGCTGCAAGGACATTCCGGCAATAGCCGTCCTCTCCTTTCCCAGGACTTCAAGGTTCCAGGACGCAAAAAAAGAGGCCCGACATTTGCCGGGCCTCCCTTTCTTTCCTGCGTCAGCGATCAGACGACGATCGGATCGTCTTCCATCGCCTGCTGGATGAGGTGCTTCTTGTCGTCGAACTGCGGCGAAACCTTCAGGTCCATGCCAAGGGTGTTTTCGTCCTCGTCATGGGTGAAGCCCAGGCTGTGGGTCGCTTCGAACATCACGCCGCCCGGGGTACGGACATAGGTGGATTCGAAATAGCCGCGGTTCTTGCGGTCCGAGAAGTCGGTGAAGCCGACGCCCTCGGTGTCGAACTTGATCCGGGCCTGGACGTCCATGTCGGGCACGGCGAAGGCGCCGTGGTGGATGATGCCTTCCGCGATCGTCCAGCTACCCTGGCGCACGTCGGGTTCATGAAGCAGGTCGATGATCGTGCCTGCTTCCGTCGAACCCTTCACGCGGTAGCGGTGACGATTGCCTTCCTCGCCGATCTTCTCGAAATTCCAGCAATTCTCCATGAAGAAGTCCATGTCCTCCAGCTCGCGCACGGAGGCCGTCCAGCTATGGAAACCGCGCTGGGCATATTCGAGCGGCACATAGGGCGAATCATAGGGCGCCCGCGTGTCGGCCTCGTCCTCCAGCACCTCGAATTCGATGCCGCAGTCGGGATGCTGGAAGCTCACGAAGCGCTGACCGAAGCGGGTGCCCGGCGCGCTGGTCTCGATGCCATGCTTGTTGAGGTGGCCGATCCACCATTCCAGCGACCCCTTGGGGATCGAATAGGTGCAGACGGTGAACTGGTTGGAACCCTTGCGGCCCTTCAGGCCCGTGCGACGGGTGGGGAAGGTCGTCATGACGGTGCCGGGCGTGCCCAGTTCGTCCGCGAAGTAAAGGTGATAGATGGGAATGCTGCCATCATAGAACAGGGTCCGCTTCACGAAGCGCTGGCCCAAGACCTTCACGAAAAAGTCGATGTCGCCCTGGGCTGTGCCGGTGCAGATGGTGATATGATGCAGGCTGGTGATATGGTTCGTATCCACGATCGCTCTCCAAGATCAAAATATAGTCCGAAAATCGCGCCTCTGCTTTTCGCCTGGCGGCGAGGAGCGGGACCTCCATTGAAATAGCACTCCAAAGCCGTTTACTCCACGCGGGTTCACGAATATCCGGCATTCGAAAAGCGAATGTTCCTGGCCATGCAGCGCTTTACGCAATAGCAGGGTTTCCGGTGCTTTCTCATTCGGAAACCGGAAATGGCGCAATGATTTCCTTCATGCATTTGACTGTGTTTCAGGCCCTGATGCGGGCGAAAAGCGTGGGGGTGGCGGCGGAGATGCTGGATATGCCGCAGCCCACGCTCAGCCGTCATCTCAAACAGCTCAGGGAGCATTTCGGGAACCAGCTTTTCGTGCGGACCAGCCGGGGCCTGGAGCCCACGTCCCTGGCCATCACCGCCGCGCCCGCCGTGTCGCAGACATTGGAACTCTATCATTCCCGCCTGAGCGGCGAGCCGACATTCGATCCCGCGACTTCGAACCGCGATTTCCACATCGCGGCTTCGGATGTCGGGCATCTGCTCGTCCTTCCCCGCGTCCTGCAATGGGTGCGCGATCTGGCGCCGGGCGTGCGGTTCAAGGCCATTCCCCTGGGAGGGGAAAAGCTGATCGCCCGGCTCGAGACCGGCGAGGTCGACATCGCGATCGGCAGTTTCCCGGCGCTCTATGCCGGCGTCGTCGAACAGACGCTTTTCCCGGAGGAATATGTCTGCGTCGTGCCGCGAAGCTATCTGCCCGCCGGGCGCCTGACCATGAACAGGTTTAAGGCCGCCCGGCACGTCCTGGTCGACGGCCGCCACCTTGGCCACATCCATGAGGATGTGGAAAAGCTGCTTCGCAAGATCGTGGGTCCATCGAACATCACCGTCATGGCGGAGAGCTTCCTCCTGAGCGCCCATATAGCCGAGCAGTCGGAACTGATACTGACCACGCCCTCCCGCCTTACCGGCTTGCTGAACACCAAGAGCGTCCGCATTCTCAAGCCGCCCGTCGCCCTTCCAGGCTTCACCGTGAAGCAATATTGGCATGAGAGATTCCATGACGATCCCGGCAATCGCTGGCTGCGCGGAATTCTGTCCCGCATGCGCGGCCTTTCGGAGGAGGGCGAAGGCCCGTCCTTGCCCGAATTCGCCGGCGGCGCGGCAGAGGGCGATGGCGCTTCGAATCCGGATATTCGCAATTCGCCCCATGAATAAATGCCGCGCCGCGCCCCGCCGGAAGGGGAGCCATGCGGCCGGCGAGCCAAGGATGGGGCGGGTCGGGAAAAGGAAAAACACTATAAAATCCATATGCTTGCGGGAATTTTCTTCATGTCGGGACCGGCCCGTTCCGGCCGTTGCGACAGCCCTGCCGAACAGGGGGCGGGCGGCTCCCGCACCGGCATGGGCGGGCCTGGCCCCTTGTGCGTCTGCCCGATTTCCCCTTTTATCGGTCGACTTGGCTCATGGCGAAGCGCTGGCAGCAGGCAAAGATCCTCTGCCCCGGATATTCGCCAATTCTAATGAGATAGAGAGGAAGCGTGATGCAATTCGTTTATGATCCCCTACCCTATAGGGTCATCTTCGGCGCGGGTTCGGTGCGGCGGGTGGCTGACGAGCTTTCGCATGTCGGCAGCCGCGCGCTGGTGCTTTCGACGCCGGAGCAGGCCGGCAGCGCGCAGGAGCTTGCCGCCACCCTGGGCGACAAGGCCGTGGGCCTGTTCAGCAAGGCGGTCATGCACGTCCCGGTGGCGACGGTCGACGCGGCGGCCGCCGTCGCCAGGGAACTTGACGCCGATTGCACGGTCGCCATCGGCGGCGGGTCCACAGTCGGGCTGGCCAAGGCGCTCTCGCTTCGGCTCGACCTGCCTTCGCTCGTCGTTCCGACCACCTATGCGGGTTCGGAAGTCACCCCGATCTGGGGCCTGACTGAAGATGGGATCAAGACCACGGGTCGCGACAAGAAGGTGCTGCCCAAGGTGGTCGTTTACGACCCCGATCTCACCCTGTCGCTGCCCGCCGAAATGTCGATCGCAAGCGGCCTCAACGCCATCGCCCATGCGATGGAGGGGCTTTACGCCTTCGACGGCAATCCCATCGTCTCCCTGATGGCGGAGGAAAGCATCAGGGCGCTCGCCAGGAGCCTGCCGCTGATCAAGGCCGATCCCACCGATGCGAAGGCGCGGGGCGACGCGCTCTATGGCTGCTGGCTCGCCGGCAGCGTCCTGGGCGCGGCGAGCGTCGCGCTGCACCACAAGCTCTGCCACACGCTGGGCGGCACTTTCGACATGCCGCATGCGCAGACCCACACCGCCGTGCTGCCCCACGCGATCGCCTATAATGCGCCGTCGGTGCCGGAGGCGATGGAACGGGCCAGCCGCGCACTGGGCGGCGGCGACCCCGCGACCAAGCTGTACGAACTGGCGGTGGGCCTGGGCGCGGAAATGTCGCTGGCGAAGCTCGGCATGCCCAAGGACGGCATCGCGAAGGCCGCAGCGCTGGCGGTCGCCAACCCCTATCCCAACCCCCGTCCGATCACGGAGGAGGGCATCGTGCAGCTTCTGAGCCGCGCGGTGGAGGGGCTTCCGCCGATCACCGCATAAGCCAAGGCCTGATCCTGGAACAGTGCCGGCCGCATCCGATCATTTCCGGATGCGGCCGGTTCTCGATCATCCGGCGCTCCCGTTCGGCCAAGGCCAAGGACGGGACGAAATTCAGCGGCTTTCCGCGCCGAGCCAGCCCTGCACCGCCGCCTTGATCGGCAACGGCAGTTCATGCCCGCCTTCATAAGGGATGAAAGTCGCCCGCGCGCCGCTGGGGCCGGAGAGATAGGCTTCCGCCTGCTCGAACTTGTGGCGCGGTATCACATCGTCGAATTGGCCCCGGCAGAAGAGGACCGGCTTGTCGAGCAGGCCGTTGTCCGGCAGGTCGCCGTCCTCCACCGCGAAGCAGCCGCCGATCATGATGAGGCCGCTATAGGCCCCCGGATTGCTGAGCAGAAGACTGGCGGCCATCGCGGCGCCGTTGCTGAAACCGCATAGCCAGGGCCGTTGGCGGCCGGTATCTGCGGCGATCCAGTCGCCGACCTTCGACGTTTCGCCCGACAGGCTGGAGGGCAGGGCGACGCCGATCCCGGCATTTTCGAACCAGGCGAACCCCGGCCCCTGGGGAAGCGGCCCGCGATAGGAGCGAACATTCGCGCGGCCGAAAAGGGGCAGCGCGAACCCCGCTTCCCTTTCGGTGCTGCCGCGGCCGTGAAGATATACGATGTCGCGGCCGGACGGAATGTCGGGATTGTCGTATCGCATGACGATGGCATTGTCTCGAGACATGTTCGCTTCCAATTCCTGGCGATGCGAAGCCGAAGCGGCGTCCGGTCCGACGGCGTCGGCCCGGCTGCTCCGGCTTCCTGTTTTAGCGGGCTTTCCGGTCGGCGGATATTCCGCCTGCCGGGAAATGCTCAAGGCGACCATAGCATGCGATGGCTGCTTTCAAAGCGCGGTCGCTCAATCCCCATGACCGATTTGTGGGCAGTTGGCCCCGTTTCGATCAAATCCGTATCGCGAATATTCCTAATTCATTTGCAGCAATTTCCTCCGCAGGCGAAAGCTGCGATCCTTTCCGGACGGCCCGATAAGCATAATAATCACCGACGTGCCGGATAAGACAGGCGCTGATCCATAACGGCGCATGGAGAGGATATTCCTATGCTTCGATCTCCGGGCAATGCGCGGCGCGTCCGTCGCAATCCGCTCCCGGCCTCGACGTCCGCTGGCCCGCTCGCTGCGTGTCCGGCCCATGCGCAACATGGTCCAGGGGGAAACCCCGCCGCCTGTTTTCCGGAACGGCGGGAATGGCCCGATGAACTGCGCGGGCAGGCAAGTTGCGACCGTGCACCGGCTGGAATTCGTCAGTAGGGGAAGATCGAATGCCTAATGGAATGCGCTGTTTGGATCCCTCGATCGCCGATCGGATCACATCATTGTCGACGATGAGAAATAATGAGGAGATATTCGAAACATTCGGCTTCAGCTATAACACGCTGAGGAAAGTCTCGAACGGCATGCCGCTTCGCAGGTCACTTGCGGATCGGATTGAGGAACGTGCCAGAAAGGTTTTCGAAGCCGATGGATTTTTGAACATTTCGGCCTGATCGCATCGGATGGAATGCTCCGGCCTGTCGTTTCGGAGCGTTTTCCGACCGGGCGGATGATTGCTTCCGTTCGGGGCGACGCTCCGGTGCCGAACATATGCATTAAGCCATTTTTTGCCCAGTCCGCAGGAGAATTGCAGGGACATGTTGAAGCTCTACTACAATCCAGGTTCATGCTCATTGGCGTCCCATGCCGCATTGGAGGAAGCCGGCCTTCCTTATGAGGCGGAGCTGATCGACCTGACGCAAAACGCCCAGTTTTCAGACGCCTATCGTCAGAAGAACCCGTGGGCGCGGGTGCCCGCGCTCCAGATCGGCGATGATGTCCTGACCGAAAATATCGCCATCCTCAACCATATCGCGGAACTCGTGCCCGAAAAGGCCTTGCTGCCCACGGAAGGCCTCGCCCGCGCCCGGGCCCTGGAATGGCTCGCGCTGCTGTCCAGCACCGTCCATGTCGCCTTCCGCCCGATCTTCCGGCCCGGCCGCTTGGCAGAAACCGCGGAGGGCCAGAAGGATGTCGCCGCCACGGGGCTGAACAGCCTGAAAAGCGTGCTTGCCCTGCTGGACGAACGCCTCGGCAAGGGGCCTTATGTGCTGGGCGACACGTTCAGCCTGTGCGACCCCTATCTTTTCGTCTTCGTCTTTTGGGCGCGTCGCCCGATCCTCGAAGGCAAGCTCGACCCGCTTCCGAATCTGGATGCCTTCGCGGAACGGATGAGGGCCCGTCCGTCGATCAGTGCCGCCCTGGCGCAAGAGGGTCTTGCCTGACCGACGGAAATCCAGTGCGGCTTGAGGGCGGGCGGCATGTCCGCCTGATAGCCTTGCGGCATCGGAGAGGGCCGGCGGAATGTCCGCCGGCCCTCAAATGTTTAAGCCATGAATTTACGGCCCGTTCGGCAACGTTGAATCCCGGCGCAGGCATCGGCCGCCCCGGCATTGCAAGAGATGGCGGCTATTTCATCGTCCCTTGAGGGGATTTGGAACGCCATTCACGACACGGGAAGGGGATCCTTCAGGCCGTCACGGCTTCATCGGAAATGAAGACATCGTCGCGGCGCGCAATGCCCGCCGATGAGAATTCGACGAAACCTCAATCAAAGTGAATGAACAGAATTCACAAACTGGAATTGCGTCTTTCCTACGGATTACCATACGATCTCAATCAAGCCGGCGCCGAAATCGGAGACCGGGGGAATCGCGGCGGCTCTGTTGCAAAGATTGGCGGCAGTCACAGGTAGGCTGTCGCTCTGCGCCGATCAGGCGGCTGCTGCGAAATGGTGGTTGAGCATGTCCATGGCCTCCGTCAGTGCCGAGGGCCCAATGCCGAAAGCTCTCTCCACAAGGCGCACCTCTCCCCTGATGCCGGGCTGCAGGCACCAGGGACGAGCCTGTCCTTTGCGCAGGGCTCGCATGACTTCGAATCCCTTGATCGTGGCATAGGCCGTGGGGATCGATTTGAAACCGCGCACCGGCTTGATCAGCATCTTGAGCTTTCCGTGATCGGCCTCGATCACGTTATTGAGATACTTCACCTGCCGGTGGGCCGTCTCCTGGTCCAGCTTTCCTTCGCGCTTCAATTCGGTGATCGCTGCACCATAGCTCGGCGCTTTGTCAGTATTGAGCGTGGCCGGCTTTTCCCAGTGCTTCAGGCCTCGCAGGGCCTTGCCCAGGAACCGCTTCGCTGCCTTGGCGCTGCGGGTCGGCGACAGGTAGAAATCGATCGTGTCGCCCCGCTTGTCGACTGCCCGGTACAGGTAGGTCCACTTGCCCCGCACCTTGACGTAGGTTTCATCCAGGCGCCAGCTCGGATCAAAGCCACGCCGCCAGAACCAGCGCAGCCGCTTCTCCATCTCCGGGGCGTAGCGCTGGACCCAGCGATAGATCGTCGTATGGTCGACCGAAATGCCGCGTTCCGCCAGCATTTCCTCAAGGTCGCGATAGCTGATCGGATAGCGACAATACCAGCGCACCGCCCACAGGATCACATCACCCTGGAAATGGCGCCACTTGAAATCCGTCATCGCTCCATCCGTTCAATCTCCGCCAAGCATGCTCAAGCTTCACGATTTTTGCAACAGAGCCCACGCGGGCGCGGCTTGCTCGCGTTGTCAGCCGTGCCCCGGAGGTCATGGTCAAGGTTACGGGCAGGCCGAAGGGCAAGAACCACGCGGCTGCGCATTTCGACTATATCGGCCGGAAAGGCGATGTGCCGCTTGAAACGCGTGATGGCGACATACTGACTGACAAGGAAGCTCGGGCGGAGCTGGCGCGCGATTGGGGCGATCCTGTCTATTGGCGTGACAATTCTACCGTAGCCGCCGTGAGCATGGTTTTTTCGATGCCGGCAGGGACAGACCCCGACAAGGTTCTTTCAGCGGTGCGCGAGGTCGCGCGCAGCGAGATCGGGCATGAGTGGGATTACGTCCTGGCGCTGCATACGGACACACCGCGGCCCCACGTGCATGTGACGGTTGCCGCGCGCGGCGACACAGGGCAACGCTTCAACCCGCGACCTCAAACGCTGCATCATTACCGGGAGCGCTTTGCAGAGGAATTGCGGGCGAGGGGGGTTACTGCCGAGGCAACGCCTCGCGCAGCGCGTGGTGTCGGCCGAGCCGGTCAGAGCATGGCCCTGAATCGGATGAGGCAGCGCTACATGGCCGGCACGGCTCTGTTGCAAAAATCGTGAAGCTTGAGCATGCTTGGCGGAGATTGAACGGATGGAGCGATGACGGATTTCAAGTGGCGCCATTTCCAGGGTGATGTGATCCTGTGGGCGGTGCGCTGGTATTGTCGCTATCCGATCAGCTATCGCGACCTTGAGGAAATGCTGGCGGAACGCGGCATTTCGGTCGACCATACGACGATCTATCGCTGGGTCCAGCGCTACGCCCCGGAGATGGAGAAGCGGCTGCGCTGGTTCTGGCGGCGTGGCTTTGATCCGAGCTGGCGCCTGGATGAAACCTACGTCAAGGTGCGGGGCAAGTGGACCTACCTGTACCGGGCAGTCGACAAGCGGGGCGACACGATCGATTTCTACCTGTCGCCGACCCGCAGCGCCAAGGCAGCGAAGCGGTTCCTGGGCAAGGCCCTGCGAGGCCTGAAGCACTGGGAAAAGCCGGCCACGCTCAATACTGACAAAGCGCCGAGCTATGGTGCAGCGATCACCGAATTGAAGCGCGAAGGAAAGCTGGACCAGGAGACGGCCCACCGGCAGGTGAAGTATCTCAATAACGTGATCGAGGCCGATCACGGAAAGCTCAAGATGCTGATCAAGCCGGTGCGCGGTTTCAAATCGATCCCCACGGCCTATGCCACGATCAAGGGATTCGAAGTCATGCGAGCCCTGCGCAAAGGACAGGCTCGTCCCTGGTGCCTGCAGCCCGGCATCAGGGGAGAGGTGCGCCTTGTGGAGAGAGCTTTCGGCATTGGGCCCTCGGCACTGACGGAGGCCATGGACATGCTCAACCACCATTTCGCAGCAGCCGCCTGATCGGCGCAGAGCGACAGCCTACCTGTGACTGCCGCCAATCTTTGCAACAGAGCCCCCGCGTGCTCCCGCCCTGGCCTGCCCGCCTCGAACTCAGCGAGCGCAGCAACATATCGGCCCCGCGCCTGTTCGGGTCGCTGGTCAGCTTTGGTTTGAACAGCGCGGCAAGCTGTCCCGCCTCAAAGCTGCTATCAAAGTCGCTCACTGGAAACCTCCCAATAGGACAGGTCAGCTTTCGTAGCGGCGCCGATACCTTCGACGGCCGCGCCGATCGCCGCGCGCAGGTCGTTGACCTTTTGCAGCTCGCCGGCGATCTCCGCTGCATTGTCCGCCAGCGCCATCTTGTTAGCGGCTCGGGCGATCTGATTCACGTTGCGCCCAATGCGCTGCAACGCCTGACGGCAATTCAACAGCTCTTCGCGCAATTCGCGATCGACAGGCGCGGCAATGCCGATGTGTCGCCGCACAAGAGCCATGGCCCAGGTCGCCGGGGTCATGCGGCGCTCTTTTGCGCGATGGCGGATCACGGCCAGTTCGGTTTCGGTCGGCCGAAGATAAAGGCGATGCTCGCCAGCGGCCTCGCGGTCAACAAGAGGTGCGGCCTCGCTGGCCGCCCCGGACTGCCGGAGCACGGCGTCAACCAGTTGACGCATGAAGGGGCCGCGCCCTCCCCTCGTCTGCGCAAGCGCGTCAATCTTTGCGAGCTTGGTTGCCTCGATCTTGAAGCCCAGCGTCTTTTCCATGTGGGGTAGGTATCTCCCAACCGTGAAGCGCGATCCGATAGGATTGAGCGTATCGGTTAACATTAGCCGCCGCAAGGCTTATCCTGCCATACAGTAGATACCTACCCCACAAACAAAAAGCGGTGGCAACTGCCACCGCTCTAAATTCCACGTCGCCTCGATGCTGAGAGAACGTGGACGGTAAAAGCTATCAGAAGTCGAAGGTTTGGGGCGCGGCCTCGCCGTCGAACCGAACCGTGACCTGGCCACTTAGAACAATCCCGCGACGGCCCTGAATGATGATAGCCGGTGCGTCGGTAGCCTCTTTCGGCTGACGGGGGGCGCGCGGCTTGTGATCGGAAGGATCGGCAAGCACGGCCCCGTCCCCTTCCCGCTCGTCGTCGTGAGCGTCCAGTTCAGGCCGCTCCCGACGATCGTCCGTCGCACTGGTAGCAGCTGCCACCAAGGCGCGCGATTCTTGGGGCGACGCTGGATCGTCGATCGCTTTAGCGGCACCGGCCTGCGCGGTCTCTTCCTCGGGGCTGCCTTGGAGCGTAGCAAGAAACTGCTCACAGGCGGCGGCTGTCGGATTTTCGTTTGCTGCCACGAAATTGCGCGTGGCCTGCTCGTCCAGCTCGATCGCGTGTTTGATCGCGACGGCGGCACGCGGAGAACAATTCTTCAACGCGGCAAGAATGTCCTCGGGCAAGGTGCGCAGCGAGTAGAGCCGCTTCACTTCCGAATGCGGCTTGGCGATGCGCGCGGCTAGATCCTTTGTCGAGAGCGTGTCACTGACGCGGCTCGCGATGAAACTGACGCGCTCAGCCAGACTTAGGGCTTGGCGTTGCTCGTTCTCAAGAAACTGGTCGAGGCCAATATCGCGCTCGGCGTCCGCCTGATCCAGAACGGTGTCGATCTGGTCGAAACCAAGCTGGCGGCACGCGCGATAGCGCCGCTCTCCGTAGCGGATGATGTAGCGACCGTTCGATGTTGGCGCGACAACGATGGGTTGCAGCAAGCCGCGGTCCTTGATGGTTGCGGCCAGTGCATCAATCTCGGCCTGGTCGAACTCCCGGCGAACCTGCGTGGGGTCTGGATCAATGTCATCGAGCGGAAGGCGCTGAAACCGTCCAGCTGCCTTGAACTCGGTATTCGCGGGGACGGCCGAAAAGTCCATCGCGTCCATATCGAAGTCGGCAAAGCTCTTCTTCGCCGGTTTGACAGCTGCCTTGCTCATGCGGCTTCCCTCTCAGCTTGATCGACAATGTAGGAGACGACTTCGCGCACGATCGGCGCGCTACGCCGCGTGTCCTTTGCCAAGCGCCAAACGGGAATTTCGAGTAAAGCCGCCTCGCGCATGTGCTCGCGGTGCGGAATGGTGTGCGGCACCACATTGGCAGGAAGCGCCTGCCCAATGCGGTCCATCAGCATTTTTGAAACTTCGCTCGTTGTCTGAACGCGGTTGAACACGATCCCGAACCGGGTCGCGTTACCCTCCCCGCGCACCTTGTTTGCAAGGCTGATGCTTTGCGAGATTTCGTTGAGCGACTGACGCGCGGTTTTGTCGGGGTCCAGTGGGACCGCGACATAATCGGACGCAATCAGCGCCATGAGGTTCCGGCCATCCCACGCGGGCGCAGTGTCGATCACGCAGTAGTCGTAGTGCTTGGCAAGGCCGGCACGAATGGCGCGGACATAAGCGCCGATGTGCTGGCCTTGCTGCGGGCTGTCAGTCGTCAACTCGACGATCTGCCGTGTGTTCTTGAAACAGGCCAGCGCCGGAGGTTCTTCGTTCGGGTCGAAGTCAAGAATCGACTGAACCGGGCCGATCTGCTCGAACTCGGCTTTCAGCATCCCGGCACTGTGGCATTGCTTGTCCAGGTCCAGGACCACGACACGCTTGCCCTGCTCGGCCAGATGCCACGCAATATGACAGGTAAGCGTGGTCTTGCCGATGCCGCCGCGCTCATTGGTCACTACGATTGTTCGCATTGAGAATCCCTTCAATGGCTGCGCCACGGGCTACTTGTGCCAGCGGTTATGAGCGGCGCTGTTTCCCGATCCGAAGCGATACTGCGACTGCATATACCATGGGTTCGGATCGTCGTTCAGGTTGAGGCCCTTGCCCTTGCGGCGCGGGCCGGTCTGTTCGGTTGGTGGGTCTTTGCCGAAGAAAACGATCAGCACGAAGACGGCGACGGCTCCCACTCCTAGCCAGCCAAAAGCGAAATAGGCCGCGAGTCCGACTGCAAGGACGACGATCAGCGCGGTTGCCGCGATCGCAAGCCACAGGGCAAGCGATGCCCAAAGCATGACAGTCCGTAGCACGCTGGCTGCGCGCCGAAGTTTGCTGGCAATCTCACGGCGCATAGCGGCCTCCTAAGCTGTTCGGCTCTCGCCTCGCTCGGAGCCGATCAGCTTAGGGAAAGGCTGCTCCCTGAAGATGTTCGGCACCTCGGTTCGCAGGGCACGCGACATACGTAGCGCCGTCAGCAAAGTGGCGTCCTGTCTGCCGTTCTCGATGGCCGCGACTGTTTCAGGGGAGACTTGAATCCTCGCTGCCAGCTCGGATTGCGTAAGTCCGGAAGCGACGCGCAAGCTCGCTACACGATTGAACAGTTTGGCTGCCACACATGCCTCACGTAGTTAAACCCTATTCTTGTTAGGGTCTGTGAAAAGCATTGTCCACAAAAAAGGGCGGCCACCAGGCCGCCCGTTTTAGGTGAAAGGGGGGGGGCTTAGTCAGCCCCGCCCCGAACCAAGATACCCAGCCCCTCAGCGATCAGGTCCACCGAGTAGCGGGTTTCGCCATTGCTCTCGTAGCTGTTCTGGCGGACCCGTCCGGTGATGTGAACCAGGTCGCCCTTGCCCAAGTCAGCGGCGCGCTCTGCCAGCTGGCGGAAGAACGTCACGCGGTTCCAGTGCGTATCGGTCTTCCATTCATCGCCATCCTTGCGGTTGTAGTTCGCGGCGACGGAAACATGGGTGACTTTATCGGTCGTATCGACACTGCCAACGCGGCCGATGATCCGAAATTCAGCGATGTTCTGCATGGTAGTCTCCTTTGGATAAGCGTTGCTGACGGATTTTTTGCGGCGGAGCTGAGCTACGCGGGCAAGCTGAAAATGGGAGGGTCCGCTTGCGGAAACCCAAGGCCGAAGGCCGGTTTTCTGCTTGCCCGCATTAGTGGCGATGTGGAGTTCGTATCCGTCAGACAGCAACGCCCAAAGGAAACGGCCCGAGTAGATGCAGCAATTTGGACTGGCGGCGGTGGCAGCTGCCACTGGCCATTGGCACCCATAGGTCGCTGCGCTCGATCGGCACGGCGGGGATTGGAAAACCCTGTCGCGGCTCCGCCGCTCTTTCCGTAGCTGGCAGTCCGTTGACGCGGGCAGGGGACTGCCGGTGGCAGCTGCCACCGGCTTGAAGCCGAACAGAAAGGGCAATCAGCGGTTCCGCTCACGATGATTTCGCTGAGGGCTGGGTTCTTGCACCTGGGCGGCACGATGGGCCGCCCACACCCGCTTGACGGTGCTGCGGTCGCAATCGGCCAGCTCTGCCGTTTTGGCAATGCTCTTGCCCGCTTCGCGCAATGCCACAATGCGGGCGTGCGTTGCCCGATCGCCTTTGCGCCCTCCGCTGCGCCCTGCGGCCTTTGCCAAGGCGATACCTTGGCGCTGTCGCTCGCGGCGATCGGTGTAATCGTCGTGAGCCATCTGCAGGGCGATCTTCAAGAGCATCGCCTGAACAGATTCGAGCACGATGCGGGCGATGCCCTCGGCGTCGGCCGCGAGGTCGGACAGGTCCACGACGCCGGGAATGGCAAGTCGCGCGCCTCGCGCACGAATTGTCTCAACCAGCTGCTCGGCCTCGGCCAAGGGAAGACGACTAATCCGGTCAATCTTCTCGGCAATCACCACTTCACCGGGTTGAAGATCGGCAATCATACGCAGCAACTCGGGGCGGTCGGCACGGGCACCCGATGCCTTCTCCCGATAGACTGCCGCGACATAATAGCCCGCTGCCTTCGCCTCGGCTACGATGGCATCCTGTCGGCGTAAGTCTTGTGCATCGGTGCTGACGCGCAAATAAACGCGGCCGATCTGCGGCGCGAAGGCGGGGGACGGCTCAATATCAGTGGCCATCGTTTGTTGAAGCTTCCTTGCCTAGCTGGGGACCATCCGGGGGCGAGGCCAGCATGTTGGATATGCTGGCTTCTGCGCTCGCGATCGCATCGCGGATTTCATCGGCCTGTTCGCGCAGCGCCGCCAATTGGCGGTCGCGCGGCAAAATTGCCCTCAGCCAATTAGCGCGCTGCTCGATTTGAGCGATCTGTTCGGCAAAAAACTGAGCGTCGGATCTCATCCGATCAAGCTCAGCCTGCGCCACGCGTAGTTTGCGGTTCCAAGCGGAATCGCGCGCCTTCGCTCGCCTGACCTCGTCCCGGTCTTGCTTGGCTTTGCGCTTCCGCTCCTGATCTAGCGCCTTTTGCAAGGCATCGCGTTTCCTGATCCGCTCGGCCTCAGCCGCTTCATCACGCCTGCGCGCGATCAAAGCATCCAGCGCCGAACGATCGTGAATGTCTATGTTGTTGCAGACCCATCTGATCCTTCGGAATGCCTTGTCCTCGATTTGGCCGATGCGGCTTGGCGACACACCGACGATCTTTGCAGTCGCGGCAAGAGTGAGCGCGGGAGAGGGGCCAAGCCCGATCCGCAAGCGGACAACCTGTTGCTCATGCGGTTCCAGCATCGCGATCAACCGCTCGACGGTTCGATGGTCGGTGATCGGCCTCTCTACATCGCGCTTTGCAAGCCGAGCTGCGAACAGCTCCATGGCCGATTTCATCGCGTCGTCCTGACCGTCCATGCAGGGTTTGAACCTCGCTCGTCCAAATATGGCGCACAATCTATACCATCTGCGCTAGGCGCGAAAGCCATGGCGCAATTAGTTGCTTGAGCAACCCTATTGCGCCATGCTGCCTGTGCCGACATTCTGCGCCTAGCGAGAAGGACGCGAACACGATGCCAACCATATACCTGAAACGAACATCGCCGTTGATGACCCAGCTCGGGGCCAACATTGCGCGCGAACTAAAGAAGCTAGGCATAACTCAAGGGGAGTTGTCCGAACGCTCGGGCGTTGCGGCGTCGCATATTTCATACATGGTTCGGGGACAAGGCAATCCCACGCTTGATACCTTGGAGAGCCTTGCCGGTGTTTTCAGATTATCGGTTGTCGAATTATTGGCAGAGGATAGCATTTCAGACGATCAGTCCTGAAAGGCTGTCGCTTTTTTTGATTGGAATGATCTATGTCCAGTAACCCGCCCCCCGAATTTGACCGTCTGCCACAAGATGCGCCACTGGTGCGGGCAATGGGTGGAGCGCTCTCGATCTTTGCCACCCTGCTTGCGCGCCAAGGCATTGTCGAGACGGAAGAGGTCGCAAACTTGCTGGGTATCTATGCGGTCGCGACAAGCGAAGTCGATAATGAAGAGGGCATGATTTTGGGATGCTGGGCAGCTATGATCCGCGACGTAGCGGAGCAACAGCGCAAAGCTGCTCGCGGCTAACCCTGGCGCGTATGGCGCCCCCCGTGCGTCGCCTCGATCTGCTGGGCCAGCTCGGCCAGGTGATCGGAATCAAGTAGATCCTCTGCGGCAAGATCGACCGCGAAAAACTCGCGTTCGCTGGGAGGTGCTCGATCGGCAGCGAAAGCGGCCAGATAGGGCCGCGCCTCGACCGTGGCGATCCAGCGCCAGAAAGCATTGCCCTGGCCGAATACACCGCTCTCGAACATATCCAACCGTGCTTGTGCGAAGTCGATCAATTTGCGCCTCCTGACAATCGGGCGGTTCGGCAAAAAAAGGGAGGCCGAAGCCTCCCTTTGTCTTAGAGGCCGTTTGGAAAATCGTTAGCGGGGGTTGTCGCGAGGCTCTGCGTCTGATTCAGGCTCTGGATGTGGACCCATCAGAGCCGAGGGCGAATGGCCCAGATTGCCAAGAAGACGAAGCGCTATCCCAGTGATCTGACCGATGAGGAATGGGATCGCCTGGCGCCCCTGATGCCCAAGCCTGGGCGCCGTGGCCGTCCACGCGAGGTGGATTTTCGCGAGGTAATCAACGCCGTGCGCTACCTTGTTCGGTCGGGCTGTGGCTGGCGGATGCTGCCGATCCATTTCGGTGCATGGCAGACGGTTTATGGCTGGTTCCGGGAACTGGCTCGCAGGTTCCTGTTCCAGACAATCCACGACATCGAACTGATGCTCGATCGCGAGCGCCAAGGGCGGGAGGCCAGTCCGAGCGCAGCAGTGATCGATAGCCAGTCGGTTAAGGCACCATCCGCAGAAAAGCGTGGGTTCGACGCAGGCAAGAAGGTTGTCGGGCGCAAGCGGCATATCGCCGTCGATACCGATGGACGGCTACTGATGGTCAACCTGACCACTGCGGACATTTCGGACAGCGCAGGTGCCCAGACCATCCTTGATGGCATCCGCAAACGCTGGCCTTGGATCAAACATCTCTTCGCCGATGGCGCCTATGACCGCCTCAAGCTCATGGACAAGGCAAGCTATCTGGATTTCGTCATCGAGGTCATTCGACGCAGCGATCAGCAGCAGGGCTTCAAGGTTCTGCCCCGACGATGGGTCGTCGAGCGGACCTTTGGCTGGATGATCCGATGGCGCCGATTGGTCCGCGATTACGAGAAGCGCATCGACGTCTCGCAGGCCATGATCCTCGTCGCCATGGGCGGTAATCTCCTACGCCGAAATGCTCATCCCTGATTTTCCAAACGGACTCTTACTGGAACAGTTTGATGAAAGCGGGCGCAAGGCCGATGACTGCGAGGACGAAACCGACGCTGCCGATGACCCAAGTTTGTGCCGTCAGCTTGCTTTCGATTCCCTTGTTCGCCTCCTGAACCTTCACGGCGATATACTCCTCAATAGCCTCTACAACTTCCGCTGCGGCGTCGTCGGACAGATTAGCCGCTTTCAGTGCTCTAAACAATTTGATGTGCATCCGGTTCTCCTTCTCGTTGGTGACGGGAGACACCCGGCATGGGCACCGGCGCCGGCTGTCAGGGACCGCGAAGCGGCCGCGTCAGCGGGCGGTGGGGGAGCCGATTTGCGCAGCAAATTGGGGGAACCGCCGATCCTTGAAAGCTGGCGCGCACCCATGCCAAAATGCCTCGACACACAGAGAGAAGAGATTGCGGGGGGCGGGGTTCGATGCCCCGCCCCCCGCTCCATGTAGCACCGAGATCATCGGTTTTGCCCAACGGGCGAAAAGGGGCGGGCCATGCCCGCCCCTCCGGCGTCAGCCGGACTGACCGCGCTTCGCCTTGGCCTCAAGGACAAGGGCGACAAGCTGCGGGTCGAAACACTCGCCGCGCTCAATGTTGCGGATGCCGGGACCGTCCAGCACATCATTGATGCGATCCGCAATGATCTGCGCCAGCTCGTCGGACACAGCCTCAATGTCGGCGCTCGTTTTGCCGATGAACATCGGATCTTTCGGCCACATGCTTTCGGCCTCAAAATGGTCCTTATCGTTGACCGCATTTCTCAGGGCGTCGATCGCAGCATTTCCAAGCGCGCGCTCGAAAGCCAGCTGGGCGAACAGACGATGAGACATAACAACCTCCTTGTTGCCGGAATTGGCAAGGCCAAGGGGAGGGTCGCGCCGGGTCGGGTCAGGGACCGCGAAGCGGCCGCGCTAGCGGGCGGTGGGGGAGCCGATTTGCGTAGCAAATTGGGGGGACCGCCGATCCTTGATGCGGCCTGGTGCGTCCCTCATGCTAGGAAGACACTGACGGGGGGATTTAACAAATCAACGCCTGCCCGAAGGGCAGACCGCTACCTTGGGGCTTCCCTCGCCCGCACCATGGCGCTGTATTCCAGCAGTGCTTGCCGGACATTCTCATCATCGGTGACGGTAAGGGCATGGCTGGTTGCGGACGCATGATCCGTCCGCATTTCAAGCCACGAGATACGCGCTGCATCTGGCTTCTGACGGTCCTGTTCCAGTGCGATTTGTTCGCTGTAACCGGCGATCACGTCATTGATCGCCTCAAGCGCTGCCTCATAGGCAATGGCCTGATCTTGCGTCCACAAGGGTTCTTTGGGGGCGTCCATAGTCACAGGTCGATTTACGGTCTCAAACCGCCTGACGGCAAGCTGCACTCCATCACCATTTTTGAGCGAGCCAAGCGAGTTGCTGGCCGATTCCAAGCCCTTCCATCGGCGCGGATGCGCGCCGCTCGATTTGCGGCCACAAAGGATCGCGATAGTGCCGGCCTGCGAGAACGATCAGCGGCGCGGCGGCATCAATCTGATCGGCCATCGCCTCGATCACGCGCACGCCCCAAAGGCGGCGCGCGCTTGCCTTCATCGCGCCTAGCGTCTCGTCATAAGGCGCGATCACGGTTTCCGGCGCGATCAGGCCATGCTTTGCGGACAGGATGAACCATTGCCCTTCCTGCCGTTCGACATAGGCGCGAGCCTTCCGAAACCATGGCGATGCGTAAAGATCGCGAGCCGGGGCGGGGCGGTCCAGCTTCGCGGCAACGCAAGCGACAAGGAAAACCGGAGCCGGGGACGGGGCCGGGTTGATGGCAGGCAAAGGGGCGGACTCAAGATCAGCAATGACGGTGCAGCGGCCCCATTTCTGCAACTGGCGCTGCCAGCCTTTCGGTGGTCCCTTGCGCTCGGCAACATGGGAAAGGGTCGGGCCTCCGAACAGGTCGGGTTGTTCCCCGATGCGTTGCACCGGGGGAACGTAGCGGGGTTCTCGGATGCAATGGCGCGCCATGCTCGATCCCCTCAAAAGGCGAAAGCGGTCTGGCCGCTCGCCTCGGTGAAGCTGGCGCTATCGCCTGCGGCGTAGCGGTCGCGGCCCTTGGGGGACCATTGCAGGAAACCGGCACGGTCATAGGAAAACCAACCGTCCTCGATCCCGACGATGAAGGCCCATGCCTCATCCTCGGCGCAGATGCCGTGAGCGTTGATCGCCCAATATTCGGCGCTGCGGTCTTGCTTGCACGGGGACGGGGCGGAAAGGCTTAGGATCAGCGCGGCGCGGTCGGTCGGCTCGGTGGCATCCATCGCGCGCATGATCTGGCGGGCCTCGGCGGTGTTGATATGACCGCTCGCCCTCTTGTCCTCATGGTGCGAGTAGCGAAGGCCATAGGCAACGGCCTTGAAGATGTTGCGTGGTTCGGTGAACTCCTGCGTTTCGAGCAATTCGCGCCATTTCCCGGCGCTGATAAGGTCCACCGCATGATGCCAGAGCGAATGAGCGCGGTTGCTGTAGCCGTGGCGGTTCGTCACGCCATCGCGGGCGATCTCGATCCCTAGCGCGCGCTCGACGTGCTGCACGAAAGGATGGGCGGCAAGCAAAGGATGGCGAAGGCCGATCTTGCGCGGCTCGTCCTGCTCTGCGCGGATAACCTCGATGGGGAATTGGAACAGGCGCGACGGCAGATTCCACGGTGCGGAAAGGGGAAAGTCGCGGGGCACATCAAGCGCCCCGTTAATGTCCAGCAGAAAGCCGCTTGTCGCGAAGCCTGCGGCAATGATCTGGTCGCCCAGCTCGTCGGCCTGCGCCGTGCGGATCGCGGGGGCAGCGCTCATGCGCTCAACTCCGCATAGGTGGCGCTGCATTCGTAGCGGATCGCATCGCCATCCCACATAGGACCGCAAATGCCCTTGAATTTCGGTGCGCCCTGCAACTCAAGCCGCTGGCTCGGATTGCTGTTGTAACCGCTGCATTGAAACCCCTCGACCGCTGCCCGGTTGACGATGGTTTCAAAGGTCGCGCCCTCGATCTCGATCCGGTCAAAGTCCTGCTCGGTCTGGCGGTAGATACGGATTTTCATGGGCTTTCCCTTCCTAATTGAGCCGAAGGCGATGACGGGTCATCGACTTCTGCCGAAAGCGGGCGACGCTGGGCCGGGGAATGCCGCAAACGGGGCCGATCAGGGGGGAGGGGGATCACCCGTCCTGCACGGAGCGTAGCGAAGGAAGGGCGGGGAAACCCGCCTGATCGCCAAGCGGAGCCGCGCAGCGGCGGAGACGGTCTAGCCCTTGCGGCAGGGGGCAGGAACAGGCCCCAAAACGCGCCAGATCAGCGCGGCGGCTTGCCGCCTCAATCTGCGCCAGGACAGGCGGTGGCAGCTGCCACCGCCTGCACCGATCAACCCGGCTTGCGGATCGCAAGCAAAACGGTGTTCACGTTGGTTCCAGCGTGGGCGAAAGAACCGGGGGGAAGGTCGATCCATTTACGACCGTGAAAATAGATCGCCTCGCAACCGGCGATCATGCGGTGTAGCGCCTTGTGGCGCTGATCCTCGCCATACTCTGCCCGCGCGCTCATGATCGCCACCAGCACGCCTCCCGGTTTGAGAAAGGCGAGGGCATGGCGCACATGGTCACAGTCGCGGCCTCGATCAAAAGGCGGGTTCATTATCACTGCGTCGAACGGTGCATAATGGGCCGGGTCCAGTGCGAGAAAGTCGCCCTCGATCGCATCGGCAAAGCCATGGATTACCCGTAGCTCATGGGCGAAGCCGGGTTGCAGCTCCACGCAAGTTACATCGGCACCGGCGTTGCGTGCGGCCGAAGCGAGCGCGGCCTTTCCCGCGCTAGGCTCTAGAACGCGCTGGCCTTTGCTGATTCTCGCATGTTCGATGACCTGGGCGGCGATCTCCGGAGAAGTCATGAACGCGCCGAAATTCTTGGCGGGCGTGATATGATAGGCCGGGGCCGCTTCTGCCTCGGTCGTCTCATAGCCGTCACCGATAGCCTCGCCGTAATATTCCGCGAGCAACAGATTCACACTCTGCAAAAGGTCGTCACGCTCGAACCATATGTGCAGATTGCCATTCTTGAAGACGCGAACTCGGAAATAGTCGCCCTCGATCACCGTTGGCAGCGATCCGCGCACGCGCGCAGCATCGGCAACTTGTGAGGCGATGCTGTGGCCCTCTGAAACAGGGGGCTTTTCGTCCAGTTCCAGAAAGACGCGCTCCACGTCCCGCAACGTGTCGCGGCGCTCGTATCGGTCCCATGATCCCCATTCGTTCAAGGCGCGGTCGATGATGAGACGCGCGCCGATCTTGAAACCGTTGTGCGAGCGAAAGCGGCGATCCAGCTTGGCGAAGACGTTGGCGATGCCGCGCAAATAGAGGTCGCGCCGGTTGGTCCAGATATTTCCGAAAGTCGCGGCGCAGTTGTCGGGCGTGAACGGCACGGGATCATCGCGCAAGCCGTCATGAAACTCCTTTCGGGCCTGCTGGTCTAGCAGCTGGTCGAAACCCAGCTGCTCCATGAGGGCCGCCCAGCACCGGCGGTCCATCGTGTGCGTCAAGACGCGCTCGAAATTGTCGCGTGCGTCGATGGTCTGGCGCGCTCCCGTCTCCTTGTCGCGCTGGTCGATAGGCTGCGACTGGATGAAAGCGCGAGTCAACGTGTCCTCGGTCCAGTCGCGGCCACATGACAGCGATAGTGGGCCGCCAAGGGTCAGGCGCGCCGCCTCGTCGCGGGTTGCATGGTAGGTGTCATAGAGGCCGAGCCAAAGGGCTATGGCCTTGTCTCGGCCGTCGCAAATATCCGCAATCTGCGCGGGCGTCATAAGCTCCTGGCCCATGCTCACGCCCCCCCGAGGATAAGAGCACCAAAGCCGAAGCCCTCGGCGGCGTCCTCGATGGTGGTCACAAGGCCGTCAAAATCTTCATCCGGTCCTAGTAGGTCGGCAATCTCGATGACGGCGGGAAGGTCAGCGCCATGATTTTCGGCAAGGTCTTTGATGTAGCCGAAGCGGTCAAAATTGCCCTCTTCCTCATAGCGAGCGAGCGGAATGGTGCGTGCGGCGTTGATCCGAAGAATCGTTGCCAACGGAATGTCGGTCATGTGCTGTTTTCCCTGCCTAGAATGGAGCCGAAGGCGATGACGGGTCATCGACTTCTGCCCAGCGGCGAGCAGGGCCGGGGAATGCCGCAAATCAGGGCCGATCAGGGGGGAGGGGGATCACCCGTCCTGCACGGAGCGTAGCGAAGGAAGGGCGGGGAAACCCGCCTGATCGCCAAGCGAGGCCGCACAGCGGCCGAGACGGTCCAGCCCTTGCGGCAGGGGGCAGGAACAGGCCCCAAAGTCGAACAGCGGACGCGGCGGCATTGCCGCCTCAATCTAGGGAAAAGCGCCCGCCAGGTCATAGCATAGCGGTGACCTAGAGGACGCTGCGGCATGTCGCCGGCGACATGCCCAACGGATAGCGCCGGAAGCATCCGAGCAATCGGATCCTCCGTCATTTTAATTGCCCGAGCGGTTGCGCGACACGTCCGCATAAGGCTTGCGGCGGCACTGGCTGCACCGAAGCCGCGCGATCAGCTCGTAAATGCGGGTATCGAAAGAAATGCGGCGCGAGCGGGCGAAGTCGCCCAGCGGGGCGACAACGCGGCGACCGCAAGCGCAATAGATGCGCAGATAGCAGCCTTGCCGATACCAGATAGGATCAATGGGCTTGGGGCGGTTGTAGTTCGCGGCCATTGGGCGCTTATGCGCCAAAGGGAACAGACGGGGAACACCTCGCGCGCGCGTCGGTTATTGGATTGGCAAGGGAAAAGGGCTATATAGGCAATGCTTCGTGTGCTGATTCATTTCACGCACCTACCTGAACCCGCCGTGCTGTCACACGGCGGGTTCAAACATTTAGGGCGGGCGGCCCTGTCAGACCACCCGCCCCGCTAGATCAGCCCTTATCGGACTTCCCCAGCTTCACAATTGCGATCACGAGCGCGACGGCTGCGATCGTCAATTGAGCTGCTTCATATGCTGTCAAATCACATCACCTCCTTTGAGCGAGAGGATTTGCGAAGGGCCGCTGTCACAGTCCCTCGCCCTCGCTCGATGGGGGCTATACAACGGATTGGCGAGAATGCGCGCGAAACGCGCTTCACATTTTCGTGAAGCCGTTGGATGATCGCCGGCGACCGTTGATGAAAAGGGGAAGCTATGGGCCTCGTATCGCAGGTTAGCGCCGATGACCGGGAAAGTGCATGGCGAATAATCCGTCATCGCGAAATCATGGAACGACTGATTCCGCTTTGGGCTGTGCTTGGCGTTGCGCTGGTGCTGATGGGCGTGGACCTGGGCGGGCGTCTGCTGTGGACGCTGCCAATGATCGGATATGTCTTTGGGGTGATGGCGGTCGATCACGGCCCTGATTACCGCGCCGCGAATTATTGGGTGCCGGTCCTGGGAAGCCAAGCGGCGGCGCTGCTGCCTCTCATCGCCAGATTCTAGATCTCTCTGGAGCGGTGGCAGCTGCCACCGCTCCACGCGCGTCAAGCTCTGGCCTCGAAGCGGGCGATCAGCTGTTCCGCTACGGAAGTAATTTCGGCGGGGTCGGCGGTTTGAGTGCAATCGCCGCCTACAACAGCGCCGAGCGTGCCGCCGTCCAGTTGGACAACGTGGACACGCCACACGTCGCGCCGGAGTTCGTATTGATCGGGAAGCGGCCTCTGCATGATTTCATGAAACACCAGGTCAACCCATTGGCGCGCGTCCGGATCAGAAGACGCATCGGCGTAGTCGGTGCGGCTCGCTATGACGCTGTATCGGTCGCCTAGCATGAATTGGCGTTCGCGCGCGCGTCGGTCCTGCTCGATCCGCGTCACGCGATCTTTTTCCGCCCGCTTCATGGCCTGTTTCATCCGAACATCGTCGGCGCTGCGCGTCAGCGCCGCCATGATGTTGAGGACGCGCGCGGGCATATAATGCCCCGCGCGCTCGGCCGCCTCGATCACAAATTGCAAATCGCTGATCTCGGTGGGGGAGAGGGTGACGCGAACGGCGCTCGCCGTGTTGCTGATTTTCATGGCTGCGGCTCCGGCTCTTCCTTCGCCTTGTAGGCGGCAAGGCCGATCCACGATCCGTTATCGCCGCGAAACTGGCGCACAACATCGCCACCGTCCCAATGGCCGGTGAAGATGCCGCGCCGGTTGATGCCGCCGACGGGGCGCGTGCGCGCCGCCAGAAGGCGGGCGCGGCGCGTGTCTCGATCTAGGTGGCGCATGGGTTGCATGGTCAATCCTTCCTATTCGCTGGCGGTGTCGAGTTGCGTGCCGATCTCGTCGGCGTCGAAGTCTTCAAGGGCTGAAATCGCGCTTTCCAGTTCGGAAACTGCGGCGTCCATCGCCTGCGCGCGTTCGCTGTCCTCAAGACTGGGTGGCAGATTTTCGCGGGCGGCCTGCTCGTCATCCTTGACGGTTTCGAGCATGTCGCGCGCCTCATCCAACAGGGCCTTGCCCTTGTCGATCAGCACGCGGGCGGCGGCGATCTGCTTGCGGCGTTCGCGGTTCATGCCTCTGCCCTCACGTCGCCGCTGTCGATCTGGAAGCCTGCGCGGGCCAGCTCGTCACAAAGGGCGCGCTGCCGATCCTCGCGGGTGCCGCTGGTGGCGATGTAGCTGCACCGGCCATCGTGGAAGGCGAAGCCTGCGCGTTTCAGGCATCCGCGAAACCGCTGGTGGGTGCGGTCGCTCCAATCCAGTGTGCCCGCATAGTTGCGGAAGGCGGCGACAGCGCAGACGGAACCGTAATTCTCATCACGCCAGCTAAGCTCGATCACGGGGGGCGATTTGGTCATGGTGGCCTCCCTCAATATTCGCTGGTTAGGAGAATGGTGAGCACGCGGGTTGTGGCATCGGGATTCCATGGTTCGGCGCTGCCAAATTCAAGATCGCGGTCGTAATAGTCGAACTTCCACATGACCGAGAGGGCTGGGCGCGTGCTGTCGTCAGTCCAGCGGGTATGCCATTGGCCGATCACATCGCGATAAAGGAAACCGGCGTCATGCTCGCCGTGAGGATCGTTGTCGGGTGTGAAATCCTCAAAGCCCTCGATCATCTTGAGAATGTCGGACTGCGTATTCTCGTCCAGCGCCGCGATGCCTTGCGTAATCACGGTGCGACAAGTCACGCCCATCGTTCGCCGCGCAATGTCGTTCAGCGCCGCAACGGTGGCGATCTGGTCAGTTGTCGCTTCCATTTTCCTCACTCCTTTAGGCGAAGCCGCTGCCTGCGGCCTGCGGCTCTGACCCGCTGGCGAAGCGCGGGATGGGGAGGGGGGAGCAAAATCGATGGGAGTGGTGCGGGCGGCGCGACTAGGGAGGCCCCGGCGCGCGCGAGCGCGCCGGAACTGGCCGAACTTGTCGGGCAACCCGGTCCTGTCGATTATGCTTCGGGAACGAAAGGGCGGGTGCCCTTGGTGTTCCCCCGGTGGCAGCTGCCACCACTGACGGAGCGCGGCCCTGGGCCGCTCGATCCTATGTGGCAGCTGACAGACTACGAAGCGTGCGGCCCTGGCCGCTCATTTTCAGCGCTCGCGGTCCTTTGATTTCTCGGCGGCCGGCGTCGGTGATTTGCCTTCGCGCAATGTTGCGGCGACATGGGCCTTTGCGCTTTCGACGATCTGCGCCAGCTGTTCCTTCGATGCGCCGCGCTCGGTAGCTGTCGCGACGCGCTTATCAATGGCGAGCTGGAATTGCGCGAACCTGGCATCGGCGCGGTTCTGCTCAGGCGAGTTTTTCTCGAATTGCGCAGCAAGGCGTAGATCAACCTGACTGACGCCGGGAGGCATGACTTGCAGACGTAGCGCGCGATCGGCGGCCTGAATGTCGCGGTCGGTCATTTTCGAAAGGAAATCTGCGGCGCCCGCGCTGATGGCGCGGACTCTTTGCAGCGGGTCCATACCCTCGGACCAATTGACTTCGATCTGATGATAGCGGCGTTGCTCAATCAGCTGAAGGTGGTGCATCGGCCCTTTGGGATCGCGGAAAAAGGCAAGCTCCTGCGCTGAACGCGCGGCCAGCTGGCGCATGTCAGCGGACGTTTCCGCGATCCGATTAAGCTGCTCATGCTGCCGCGACGCAACGGTTTGCGCAGTAGGTAGGTAACGGCTGATTTGATCCTTGGCCTGCTCGATACTCATTGCGCGTCGTTCGCCAACTGGCATGAGAGATTCCATCGAGGGTGGAAACGCGATGCCCGCTGGCCCACGCGCTGGCTCGACGCGGTTCTGTTCGAGGGGCATGGCATCACGGATGACTTTGGCGAGGGAGGCATGATTTCCGGTATGGAAGCTGTCGCGGCTCGCCTCCATCCAGTCCTTCGGCCCCATTGCCTGGATCGAGACGAATTTTTCGGCCGCAAGGGAATGTAGCTGCAAGTGCAGCCGCATGGTGCGACCATTGCCCTCACGGAACGGATGAACGGCATTTAATTCGGAAATATGCCGCCCCATGGTATCGGCAAAGCGATCACGATCCATCGACTTGAGGGTTTGGAGGTCGGGCAGCTGCTTAAATTCGTGCTCCATGCTGCGGGCAATGAAGTGCGCTCGGGCAAAAGTGCTGCCGGGTTTGCTTATGTCCACAGTCCGAAAGCGCCCCGCCCAATCATATACGTCCTGAAACAGATGATTGTGCAGTTCGCGATACTCGCGCGCGTTCGTCGCCGGCGCGGCGCGCTGCACGACCAGCTCGCCATGTCGGACAACCGAGAAGAAAGCTTCTCGCTCCTTGAGGATATTATCGTCGCGGATTCCCAGCTTGTTCCGAAGAACGTCGCTGTTACGCCAGGTGTAAGGGTCGCTCACCTGTCATGCAGCGAGTTTCTGGCGGGACAGAACATCACGGTTGTAGTCCTGCGCCAGACCAATCGCCACATCGACGGGAATTTGGGTTTCGACCAACAGCAAACAAAAAGAGTGGTCATCCGAAACCAATTCAAGTCCTTCAATCTTGCAATTTGCGATTGCTTCGCAATAAGCTGCCATCACGTCAGGAATCTCTTCCTGCCGACGCGGCTCATACCCCATCGCCTTGATGCGATTCCTGTAGGTGTCGATGATATTTTCCATTTTGCACCTAAAAACGACCTGCTCCCGCCCATAGTTAACATGTCGGGATTTGTATATAAACCACATTGAGTAGCCCCCATATTTCACTTTCCTGAAATGGGACGCCGCGCTTGCGCGGCGTCTCGTGCATTTAGCAGGGCGGGTCATTCAATCCGCTTGGTCGGTCATCATCGCCAACAGGTAGTCGGCGGCGTTCTGAGCCTCACGGGCAGCCTCGAAAATCGCGCGCTTGTCGTTGCGGAGCGCGGTCAACCAGTGCTCGATATACGCGGCATGGTCTTCGCGTTCCTCGACCTTGAAACCGACAATCGCGCCGATGAAGGATGCGCCCAGCTCGGCTACGAGCTCGTCCCTCGCATAGTCGGCGCGGCTCGTTGAAATCAGGGTTTTCCGGTTGAGGCGGCTTTCATGCCCTGCATGATGCACGGCCTCGTGCGCAAGCGTGGCATAGTAGTCGTCGGCGGAATGGAACGCTTCAAAAGCAGGCATTTGGATATAGTCGTCGCGGGTGTGGTAATAGGCTTGCGATCCGCCGATGCGAACGGTTGCGTCGATGCGAGAGAACATCACTTCAAGCTCAACGTCGCGGGTTTCGGGATTGGTAATGATCGGGGCGGGCGCGGGATATTTGCCGTCCAGTCCCTCGACCTGATCGGCATTGAAAACCGTGTATCGTTTCAGAAACGGAATGGCGCGCTCGTCGTCCGTCTCGGAGTCCTTCACGACAAGCTTGTTAGCATAGACAACGGTGGTCCCCTTGCTGCCCTTCCGGACATTGCCGCCAAGCTCCAATGCCTGTTTGAAGGTCAGCCAATAGGGGGAGGCGAAGCCCTGACGCATGGCGCTGGCCCAAAGGCTGAGGACGTTGATCCCACGATAGGCGACCCCATTGTGCCGGAGCGGAATGGTCGGCCCACCGCTCCACGGCTTCACCCAAGGCTTGGTGCCCGCTTCGAGCATCGCAAGAATGTCGTCGGTGACGGCCTGATAAATGTCGATCCGGTTCGTTTCCTTAGCCATTTTCCTCACTCCTTTAGGCGAAGCCGCTGCCTGCGGCCTGCGGCTCTGACCCGCTGGCGAAGCGCGGGATGGGGAGGGGGGAGCAAAATCGATGGGAGTGGTGCGGGCGGCGCGACTAGGGAGGCCCCGGCGCGCGCGAGCGCGCCGGAACTGGCCGAACTTGTCGGGCAACCCGGTCCTGTCGATTATGCTTCGGGAACGAAAGGGCGGGTGCCCTTGGTGTTCCCCCGGTGGCAGCTGCCACCACTGACGGAGCGCGGCCCTGGGCCGCTCGATCCTATGTGGCAGCTGACAGACTACTAAGCGCGCGGCCCTGGCCGCTCATTTTGGCGGCGGCTTGCATGATTTTGTGCTGTTCGTCGCACCCATCGGGATTTTCTTCCTCAACAGGCGCATTCGCTAATCGCAAAGGCGGGGCGGTGGCAGCTGCCACCGCCCCCAAGTTTGCGGGGAGCGCGGGAGTGAAGCGCGCTCCCCGTGCCGTCATGCCGCTTGGCTTTCGCTATCGGCGGCATCGGGCAAGGCAGAGGGTCGAAGCGGGGGGCAGGATGCGCCGCCCCGCAAGGCGCTCGTTGACCGTCACGGCAAGGTCAGAGCGCTTCATGGTCTGGCAATTCTCTACAGCGTCGTTGCCGCAACCTTCGGCCAGCAGCTTCAAGAGCGTGGCCTTGCTAAGCTGGTCATAGAATACCTGATTAGGTTCCCACTTGTCGGCCATGTTGATCTGCGCGGCTCCGACGATCTGCGCCAGCTGGCGGTCGCGGTCGCTGTGGAACGAAAGGCTCGTGATCTGCGAGGCAACGCAGTAGGCCAGCAGCCGCAATTTCGCTTCGCTGTCCATCTGGCGCATGTCGTCCAGCGTGGGTGTTTCGGCCAAGCGGTCAAGATCGGCCCTTGCGATCTCGTCAATGTCGGCAATCGTGGAATGGCCCATGACCGCATCGTCAACATGGAAGCGGTTCTTCTCGGCGGTGATTTCGGCGGCTTGTTGCCACGAATAAGCGTTGCCGCGAACCTGCCCCAAGAGGCCCGTTAAGAGCACGTCCAGCGCCAGCTCCGGGTCGCTGGCAAGGGCTTCCCGAACCGCCATCGTGCGGATGCCGCCCAGCTGATCCATGACTTTCTGCGAGTAGTCGGGGCGAGGAGGCTTGGGGCCATCGGCGGCGGTGCCCTTGGCGGTGCGGGTGAACGCGACCTGTTCGATACCGTCATGGCCGATGAAGACGATAAGCGAGTGCTCGGCCTTCTGCTCGGCGGTGAAAACGCGGCAAGCCGATACGATAGCGTCCTGTTTGGGGTGACTGCACGAAAGTGACTTATCTGCACGCTAAGAGCGAACGGACCGGGAACGCTGGGACTTTGTGTTCTTCTCCGTGGCTTCGAGGGCTTTGTAGAGGGCGGTTTTGCCGATCTTGAGGCGCGCGGCGGCCTCGCGAACTGTGAGGCCGGAAGCGATATGTTCGCGCGCCTTGCGGAGCTTGTCAGGTGTGACCACTGGCCGCCGCCCACCGGGGCGACCTCGCTCGCGAGCGGCCTTGAGGCCTGCATGGGTGCGCTCCCGGATCAGATCGCGCTCAAACTGGGCAAGCGAGCCGAAGATGTTGAACACCAGCATCCCGCCCGAAGTGGTGGTGTCGATGTTCTCGGTGAGCGAGCGGAACCCGATACCTCGCGTCGCTAGCTCGCCGACCTTCTCAATCAGATGGCTCATCGAGCGCCCAAGACGGTCGAGTTTCCAAACCACCAGCGTGTCGCCGCTGCGCAGATAGGCGAGCGCCTCGGCCAGGCCGGGCCGATCGGCTTTTGCACCAGATGCGTGATCGTCGAATATCCGGTCGCACCCGGCCGCGTTCAGCGCGTCGAGCTGGAGTGAGAGCTTCTGGTCTGCCGTCGAGACGCGCGCATAGCCGATCAACGCCACATGCAGCCCAATCCTGTCCGTTTTCCCATCATTATCTGATCTTGTCCGAATCGCCGTTATAGGTCCAGAGTTAACGGACATATTCCTGCTGGCCGCCAGAGGACCGTCTGACGGACAAGGACGCGGAAGGAGATAGTGCTTGGCGAGACGGCGACTGGTGAGCGCGGAAATCTGGGCAGGGCATTATGGCGCGCCGCTCGATGAGCGCGAGATTGCGCGGCACTATACGCTGACCGGTGACGACCTGGAAATTGTCGGCCGCCGTCGCGGCGATGCCACCCGGCTCGGCTACGCGATGCTCCTACTCTATATGAGATGGCCTGGCCGTGCGCTGGAAGCGGGTGAAGTCCCGCCCGCTCCTGTGCTCGCCTATGTGGCGCAGCAACTCGGCGTCGCGCCCGAAGCCTTCGCGGACTATGCCCATCGGGACCAGACCCGTCGCGAACATCTCGTTGAAATCCGACGATCGCACGGGTTCAGGATTTTCGACCGCAAGGCTTTCCACGAAGTTGTCGCATTCTCGATCCCGATCGCACAGACCATCGTCCACCCCGGCCAGATGGCGGGGGTCATCGTTGACGAACTTCGGCGCCGGCAGATCCTCCTGCCTTCTTCATCGGTTCTCGAAGCGGTACTCCGGCGTGCTCGCCAGCAGGCCGAACAGCTTACCTATGAAGTGCTCACGAACGGCCTGCGGCCCGATACGCTGCAGGGGCTGGACGATCTGCTGGCCCGACGAACAGGGCAAGCCGCGACATGGCTATCCTGGCTGCGCAATGCACCACAGTCGCCGGCAGCGCGCAACATCCTACGCCTGATCGAACGGCTCACTCATATCCGCGCGCTGGATCTCGATCGCGCCCGTGCCGACATGATCCCGGCTTTGACTTTTGACAGGCTGGCGGACGAAGGCAGCCGGATCACACCCCAGCACCTTGGCGAACTCAATGCCCTGCGCCGCCATGCGACGCTGGCGGCGCAGGGCATCCGTCTTGAGGAAAGCCTGACCGATGCCACCCTGACGATGTTCGACAAGCTGTTGGGCAGCATGTCGCGTCGCGCCGAGAACCGGACCCGTGACAAAGCCCTCAAGACGGTGCGCGAGTTGCAAGGCCATCTCCGGACGCTCACAGGGTCTTGCCGCATTCTCATCGAAGCGCGCACCAACGGTGTGGACTCTCTGGCGCAGATCGAGGCGCTGGATTGGCAGCGCTTCGCCGTGGCGGTCGCGCGGGCCGAAGTACTCGGGCGACCGGAAACCGTCGATCGCACCGCTGAATTGATCGAGCGGCATCGCACGGTGAAGCTCTTTGCCGGTGCCTTTCTCAACACCTTCGAATTTCGCGGCGCCGGTGCGGTGCAGGGACTCCTGTCGGCGCTTACCATCATCGCGGAGCTATACCGGACCGGCAAACGGCGCTTGCCTGATCGCGTGCCGCTGCGCTTTGTGCCCTCCGCATGGCGGCCGTTCGTCCTGCGGGACGGCATCGTCGATCGCGCCGCCTATGAACTATGCGCCTTGTCCCAGCTACGGGAGCGGTTGCGAGCGGGAGACATATGGGTCTCGGGAAGCCGCCAGTTCCGCGATTTCGATAGCTACCTCATCCCGCCGGCCACCTTCGACGCGCTTCGCGAGAAGGGGCCGTTGCCGCTCGCCATCGAAACGGACTTCGATCGTCATATCGAGGAAAGGCGCGCCAGGCTCGACACGGCGATCGAACAGGTGACGGTCCTCGCCCGACAGGGCGAGCTGCCCCAGGTCAGGCTTGACGAAAGCGGCCTTATCATCTCGCCGCTGAAAGCGGCAACGCCACCCGCCACCGAGATTGCCCGTCGCGCTGCCTATGACCGACTGCCGCGCGTGAAGATCACCGATCTCCTGCTTGAGGTCGATGCCTGGACCGGGTTCAGCGAATGCTTCATCCATCGGCGTTCGGGCCGGGAGGCCGACGACCGCAATGCGCTGCTCACCGTCATCCTTGCCGATGGCATCAATCTCGGCCTCACACGCATGGCGGAAACCTGCCGAGGCGCAAGCCTGCGCCAGCTCGCCCATCTCCACGACTGGCACATCAGCGAGGCCGCCTATGGTGAAGCGCTGGGAAGGCTGATCGACGCCCATCGCGCCATGCCGCTCGCCGCGCTGTGGGGAGACGGCACCACCTCGTCGAGCGACGGACAGCAATTCCATGCCGGGGGCCGTGGCGCCGCAATCGGCGACATCAACGCGCGCAGCGGCAACGAACCGGGCGTTGCCTTCTACACCCATGTCTCGGATCGATATGACCCCTTCGCGACCCGGGTAATCGCGGCGACCGCCGGCGAAGCTCCCTATGTGCTGGATGGCTTGCTGTATCAGCAGACCGGCCTGACAATCGAGGAGCACTACACCGATACAGGCGGTGCATCGGACCATGTGTTCGGCCTTATGCCCTTCTTCGGCTACCGCTTCGCGCCGCGCCTGCGCGACATCAAGCAGCGTCGTTTGCACCTCCTTCCCGGCCAGGAAGCCGGCCCCTTGCTTGCCGGCATGACGGCCGAACCGATCGCATTGGGTCATGTCGCGGCGCATTGGGATGAACTGCTGCGGTTCGCCACATCGATACGCACCGGCACCGCCACCGCTTCGGCGATGCTTCGCCGCCTGTCCGCCTATCCGCGACAGAACGGACTGGCCCTCGCGATGCGCGAGCTGGGCCGCCTCGAACGCTCGATCTTCATGCTCGACTGGCTGCGCGACATTGATCTGCGCCGGCGTACCCAGGCGGGCCTCAACAAGGGCGAGGCCCGCAACGCGCTCGCACGCGCGCTCTTCTTCAACCAGCTCGGCGAATTGCGTGATCGGCGGTTCGAGAACCAGACCTATCGCGCCTCCGGCCTCAACCTGCTCGTCGCCGCCATCATCCTGTGGAACACCCGCTATCTCGAAGTGGCGCTGGCTGATATCGGCACGCCCGACGAAATCGCACGTCACGTCGCGCCATTGGGCTGGGAACATATCTCGCTCACCGGCGACTATAGCTGGAATGTTGAAGATCGGCCCGATCCGGATGTCCTGCGGCCACTGCGCGCCATCAGTTCGTTGCTCGCCGCGTAACGTTCACCATACGTTCGCGCTTAGCGTGCGGATGCGTCACTTTCGTGTAGTCACCCCTGATTGTCGATTATCCGCAGTTCCTGCCGAACAGCTATATCGGCTTCCTGATCTACCGGGCCGGTCCCGCCGCCACCTTGCTATGGGCCTGCGCCGGCGCGACCATCACCGTCAGTGCAGCGCCGAGGCGTCCCGTTCTCCTGATCGCTCTGGTTAGCTCGATCGCCGCGTGCTTCGCGCTCTCCGGGCTTTGATCTCTAACCCCATGCCTTGCGTTGATAATTCAGGCATTAACCCTGGAACACCACCATCCATTATCCAATCAGGCTCACAGCGTTTTCATGAGCAGGTCCCCTCACGATTATCATAGACGCTTGCGGGCGGTTGATGAGCGCGCCGCAGCTCTCCGCGCTGAATCAGAACGCTGGCAAGCCTTCTGGAATGAAGCTGGCGGAGATCAGATCGATCCTCCCATTGTCGCAAAGCCCCCACGCCGCCGCTGGTTCTCCTTCTTAAAGCGACCGCAATAGTTTGAGCGGCCCAGGGCCGCGCTCCGTCAGTGGTGGCAGCTGCCACCGGGGGAACACCAAGGGCACCCGCCCTTTCGTTCCCGAAGCATAATCGACAGGACCGGGTTGCCCGACAAGTTCGGCCAGTTCCGGCGCGCTCGCGCGCGCCGGGGCCTCCCTAGTCGCGCCGCCCGCACCACTCCCATCGATTTTGCTCCCCCCTCCCCATCCCGCGCTTCGCCAGCGGGTCAGAGCCGCAGGCCGCAGGCAGCGGCTTCGCCTAAAGGAGTGAAAAATGACCATCCAGACCATCCAACTGAACAAGCTGGCGCTTTCCGACCTCAACGTGCGGAAGGTGAAGCCCAAGGAAATCGAAGCCCTCGCCGCCGACATTCAGGCGCGGGGCGTGCTGCAAAACCTGATCGGCTATGATGAAGACGGCAAAATCAGGATTTGCGCCGGAGGGCGGCGCTACCGGGCCTTGAAGCTGTTGCAGAAGGCAAAGGCCATCCCCGGCACTTTCGAGGTTCCCGTTGAAATCCGCAGCAAGGACGAGGCGCTGGAAATCTCGCTTGCCGAGAACGCGCAGCGCGAGGACATGCACCCCGCCGATGCCATCGCAGCCTATCGGGCGATCATCGACAGCGGCAAGGACGTTGACGATGTTGCAGCATCGTTCGGCGTCTCCCCGGCCTATGTCCGCCGCGTGTTGAAGCTGGCGGCGCTGCACCCGACCATTCTCAAAGCCTTCCAGAAAGACGAAATCGGCATGGGCGCGGCGCAGGCTTTCGCGCTGACCGACGATCAGGACCGCCAGCTTGAGGTTTTCAAGCGCACCGGCGACAACGCCCACCAAATCCGCGCCATGCTCACCCAGGAGAAGGTTGCCGATACCGACAAGCATTTTCGCATTGTAGGCGAGGAAGCCTATTGCGCCGCAGGCGGCACCTTCACCACCGATCTTTTCGGAGAACGTCGCTATTGCGATGATGCGGGCCTTGTCATGGACCTTGTGCAAGATCGGCTCGACGCCATCGCCAAGGCGGCGCGCGAAGATGGCTGGCGCGATGCAGAAGGGCAGCTCTACCGGCCTGATTCCTACTGGATGCGCGGCCATCTGGAACCCGCTGGCGAGCGCGATCCGACCGAGGAAGAAACCGCGCAGCTGGTCGAGATCGAGGCGGCAATCGCCAAGCGGGAAAGCGAGGTGGACGAGGACGATCACGACTATGACGACGAGTTGCGCGCCCTGACCCGCAAACAGGGGTGACTACACGAAAGTGACGCATCCGCACGCTAAGCGCGAACGTATGGTGAACGTTACGCGGCGAGCAACGAACTGATGGCGCGCAGTGGCCGCAGGACATCCGGATCGGGCCGATCTTCAACATTCCAGCTATAGTCGCCGGTGAGCGAGATATGTTCCCAGCCCAATGGCGCGACGTGACGTGCGATTTCGTCGGGCGTGCCGATATCAGCCAGCGCCACTTCGAGATAGCGGGTGTTCCACAGGATGATGGCGGCGACGAGCAGGTTGAGGCCGGAGGCGCGATAGGTCTGGTTCTCGAACCGCCGATCACGCAATTCGCCGAGCTGGTTGAAGAAGAGCGCGCGTGCGAGCGCGTTGCGGGCCTCGCCCTTGTTGAGGCCCGCCTGGGTACGCCGGCGCAGATCAATGTCGCGCAGCCAGTCGAGCATGAAGATCGAGCGTTCGAGGCGGCCCAGCTCGCGCATCGCGAGGGCCAGTCCGTTCTGTCGCGGATAGGCGGACAGGCGGCGAAGCATCGCCGAAGCGGTGGCGGTGCCGGTGCGTATCGATGTGGCGAACCGCAGCAGTTCATCCCAATGCGCCGCGACATGACCCAATGCGATCGGTTCGGCCGTCATGCCGGCAAGCAAGGGGCCGGCTTCCTGGCCGGGAAGGAGGTGCAAACGACGCTGCTTGATGTCGCGCAGGCGCGGCGCGAAGCGGTAGCCGAAGAAGGGCATAAGGCCGAACACATGGTCCGATGCACCGCCTGTATCGGTGTAGTGCTCCTCGATTGTCAGGCCGGTCTGCTGATACAGCAAGCCATCCAGCACATAGGGAGCTTCGCCGGCGGTCGCCGCGATTACCCGGGTCGCGAAGGGGTCATATCGATCCGAGACATGGGTGTAGAAGGCAACGCCCGGTTCGTTGCCGCTGCGCGCGTTGATGTCGCCGATTGCGGCGCCACGGCCCCCGGCATGGAATTGCTGTCCGTCGCTCGACGAGGTGGTGCCGTCTCCCCACAGCGCGGCGAGCGGCATGGCGCGATGGGCGTCGATCAGCCTTCCCAGCGCTTCACCATAGGCGGCCTCGCTGATGTGCCAGTCGTGGAGATGGGCGAGCTGGCGCAGGCTTGCGCCTCGGCAGGTTTCCGCCATGCGTGTGAGGCCGAGATTGATGCCATCGGCAAGGATGACGGTGAGCAGCGCATTGCGGTCGTCGGCCTCCCGGCCCGAACGCCGATGGATGAAGCATTCGCTGAACCCGGTCCAGGCATCGACCTCAAGCAGGAGATCGGTGATCTTCACGCGCGGCAGTCGGTCATAGGCAGCGCGACGGGCAATCTCGGTGGCGGGTGGCGTTGCCGCTTTCAGCGGCGAGATGATAAGGCCGCTTTCGTCAAGCCTGACCTGGGGCAGCTCGCCCTGTCGGGCGAGGACCGTCACCTGTTCGATCGCCGTGTCGAGCCTGGCGCGCCTTTCCTCGATATGACGATCGAAGTCCGTTTCGATGGCGAGCGGCAACGGCCCCTTCTCGCGAAGCGCGTCGAAGGTGGCCGGCGGGATGAGGTAGCTATCGAAATCGCGGAACTGGCGGCTTCCCGAGACCCATATGTCTCCCGCTCGCAACCGCTCCCGTAGCTGGGACAAGGCGCATAGTTCATAGGCGGCGCGATCGACGATGCCGTCCCGCAGGACGAACGGCCGCCATGCGGAGGGCACAAAGCGCAGCGGCACGCGATCAGGCAAGCGCCGTTTGCCGGTCCGGTATAGCTCCGCGATGATGGTAAGCGCCGACAGGAGTCCCTGCACCGCACCGGCGCCGCGAAATTCGAAGGTGTTGAGAAAGGCACCGGCAAAGAGCTTCACCGTGCGATGCCGCTCGATCAATTCAGCGGTGCGATCGACGGTTTCCGGTCGCCCGAGTACTTCGGCCCGCGCGACCGCCACGGCGAAGCGCTGCCAATCCAGCGCCTCGATCTGCGCCAGAGAGTCCACACCGTTGGTGCGCGCTTCGATGAGAATGCGGCAAGACCCTGTGAGCGTCCGGAGATGGCCTTGCAACTCGCGCACCGTCTTGAGGGCTTTGTCACGGGTCCGGTTCTCGGCGCGACGCGACATGCTGCCCAACAGCTTGTCGAACATCGTCAGGGTGGCATCGGTCAGGCTTTCCTCAAGACGGATGCCCTGCGCCGCCAGCGTCGCATGGCGGCGCAGGGCATTGAGTTCGCCAAGGTGCTGGGGTGTGATCCGGCTGCCTTCGTCCGCCAGCCTGTCAAAAGTCAAAGCCGGGATCATGTCGGCACGGGCGCGATCGAGATCCAGCGCGCGGATATGAGTGAGCCGTTCGATCAGGCGTAGGATGTTGCGCGCTGCCGGCGACTGTGGTGCATTGCGCAGCCAGGATAGCCATGTCGCGGCTTGCCCTGTTCGTCGGGCCAGCAGATCGTCCAGCCCCTGCAGCGTATCGGGCCGCAGGCCGTTCGTGAGCACTTCATAGGTAAGCTGTTCGGCCTGCTGGCGAGCACGCCGGAGTACCGCTTCGAGAACCGATGAAGAAGGCAGGAGGATCTGCCGGCGCCGAAGTTCGTCAACGATGACCCCCGCCATCTGGCCGGGGTGGACGATGGTCTGTGCGATCGGGATCGAGAATGCGACAACTTCGTGGAAAGCCTTGCGGTCGAAAATCCTGAACCCGTGCGATCGTCGGATTTCAACGAGATGTTCGCGACGGGTCTGGTCCCGATGGGCATAGTCCGCGAAGGCTTCGGGCGCGACGCCGAGTTGCTGCGCCACATAGGCGAGCACAGGAGCGGGCGGGACTTCACCCGCTTCCAGCGCACGGCCAGGCCATCTCATATAGAGTAGGAGCATCGCGTAGCCGAGCCGGGTGGCATCGCCGCGACGGCGGCCGACAATTTCCAGGTCGTCACCGGTCAGCGTATAGTGCCGCGCAATCTCGCGCTCATCGAGCGGCGCGCCATAATGCCCTGCCCAGATTTCCGCGCTCACCAGTCGCCGTCTCGCCAAGCACTATCTCCTTCCGCGTCCTTGTCCGTCAGACGGTCCTCTGGCGGCCAGCAGGAATATGTCCGTTAACTCTGGACCTATAACGGCGATTCGGACAAGATCAGATAATGATGGGAAAACGGACAGGATTGGGCTGCATGTGGCGTTGATCGGCTATGCGCGCGTCTCGACGGCAGACCAGAAGCTCTCACTCCAGCTCGACGCGCTGAACGCGGCCGGGTGCGACCGGATATTCGACGATCACGCATCTGGTGCAAAAGCCGATCGGCCCGGCCTGGCCGAGGCGCTCGCCTATCTGCGCAGCGGCGACACGCTGGTGGTTTGGAAACTCGACCGTCTTGGGCGCTCGATGAGCCATCTGATTGAGAAGGTCGGCGAGCTAGCGACGCGAGGTATCGGGTTCCGCTCGCTCACCGAGAACATCGACACCACCACTTCGGGCGGGATGCTGGTGTTCAACATCTTCGGCTCGCTTGCCCAGTTTGAGCGCGATCTGATCCGGGAGCGCACCCATGCAGGCCTCAAGGCCGCTCGCGAGCGAGGTCGCCCCGGTGGGCGGCGGCCAGTGGTCACACCTGACAAGCTCCGCAAGGCGCGCGAACATATCGCTTCCGGCCTCACAGTTCGCGAGGCCGCCGCGCGCCTCAAGATCGGCAAAACCGCCCTCTACAAAGCCCTCGAAGCCACGGAGAAGAACACAAAGTCCCAGCGTTCCCGGTCCGTTCGCTCTTAGCGTGCAGATAAGTCACTTTCGTGCAGTCACCCCCAGAAGCTGGGCGACGCGCTCCGGCTCGATCTGGTGGCGGGGCACGAGGAATCCGACCGCACGCTGGACGGCGCGCCGGGTGCACCCTTGCGCATCAATCAGTTTATCTTCACCGATCAGGTCAAGCAGACCTCGCTGGAAGCGCGCCTGTCCAACGCGCAGGAAGGCGGCTTCAATTGGGTGGCCGGCGCCTATTATCTGAAGGACAAGACCGATTTCGGCACGACGCTGTTCTACGAGGACAGCCGGTTCACGCAGATCGAGACCGACTATCATCAGAAGCGCGACAGCTTCGCCCTGTTCGGCCAGGTCGACTGGCGGCTGTTCGACCGGCTGACGCTGACCGGCGGCCTGCGCTACACCACGGAATCGTCCAATTATTTCGGATCGACCATCGACGCCAATCCCTATGGCATCTCGCTGGGCGTCGGCCTGCCGCTGCCTGTCTTCTTCGACAATGATTTCGACGACGACAATCTGTCGGGCCGCGCATCGGCGAAGTTCGACCTGACCCGGTCGCTGTCGATCTACGGCGCCTATGGCCGTGGCTACAAGGCGGGCGGTTTCGACGGGACGAGCATCTTCTCCGCGCCCGAAGCGCTGTCCTTCAAGTCGGAGACGGTGGATTCCTTCGAAGGCGGCATCAAATGGTTCCCGGCCTCCAATCTGTTCAACCTTTCGGTCGACGGCTTCCATTATTCCTTCAAGAATCTGCAATCGAGCACGGCGACGCCCAACGGCAATGTCCGCACCAACATCGCGGCCGCCAAGCTGAAGGGAGTGGACGTCACCGGGACGCTTAACCTGGTGCGGACGGAGACGCAGCAACTGACCTTCGACGTAGGCGCGACTTTCCTGGACAGCGAAATCACCAGGTTCGAATCCAGCAACCCGGTCCTGGTGACGCTGAACCTGGGCAATAATCTGCCCGCCGCGCCGAAGGCGTCGGGCCATGCGCGTCTGGCGCACAGCATTGCCCTGATGCCTGACTGGCGCTTGCGGTCGAGCGTGGACGTCACCTACAAGGGCAGCGAATATAAGCGCCTCGACAATTCGCTGTCGTCGAAGACGGAGGCTTACGCCCTTCTGAACCTGCGCCTGGAACTGCAAAATGCCGCCAGCGGGATTTCGCTCTACGGCTATGTCAGGAACGTCACGAACGAGCGCTATTATGTCGACATTGCAGGACCGTCGCGCCTTATCGGGGCGCCGCGCACATTCGGCGCGGGGGCGCGCTTCGCCTGGTGATCATCGGCCATTTTTCAGGGGCTTGACGCATGAAACCGAACCATCTCTTCCGCGCCGTCGCGGCATCGTTCCTTGCCATGGCCGCGCCTTCCGCGGCGCAGGCTCCCGATCGGGGCTTCACCATAGCGGTCATTCCCGACACGCAGAATTACCTGGACTACAGCCATCAGCGGGAGGCGGGCTTCCCCATCGACGCCAGGGAAATCTTCCTCGACCAGATGGAATATATCGCCCGCAACGCCAGGTCGGCCGGCGGCGACATCGTCTTCGCGACCTCCGTCGGCGATGTGTGGCAGCATGGCAGCCGGTCGATGGACGCCGAACATGCGGCGAAGGGGCTGAAGGCGATCCCCAATCCGGTCTTCGGCAATTATCTGAAGCCCGAACCGCGCACCCTGACGGTGGAGATGCCGACGGCGCGCGCGGGCTACAGCATATTGGCCGGAAAGCTGCCCTTCTCGGTCGTGCCGGGCAATCATGATTATGACGCCGTATGGTCGGACTCGCGCTGGCCCGCGACGATGAAGGGCAACGATCCTATGCGATACGGCATGCTCCATTATGGCGGGCTGGACAATTTCCGCTCCGTCTTCGGCAGCGGCTCGTCCTTCTTCAAGGACAAGCCCTGGTATGTCGCCTCCTTCAACGGAGGCGCCGACAGTGCCCAGATTTTCGAGGCGGGCGGCTATCGCTTCCTGCATATCGGGCTGGAGATGGCGCCGGAGGATGATGTGATCCAATGGGCGCAGGGCGTGCTGAAAAGCCATCCGGGCCTGCCCACCATCATCTCCATCCACGATCATCTCAACATAGCGGGAGAGCGCAAGCCGATCCCGGCGGTGGATTTCGACGCCGTCCACAAGGAACATAATTCGCCGGAAGAATTGTGGCGGAAGTTCATCGCCCGCAACGATCAGATCTTCATGGTCCTGAGCGGTCATCAGCATGGGCAGGCGCATGCAACCGACAGCAACGCCTTTGGCCATGACGTGCATCAGATATTGGCGGACTATCAGGATCGCGGCCAGATCTTGCCGATGATCGCGCCGGGGGCGCCGAAAGCCGCGCTGGGCGACGGCTGGCTGAGGTTGATGAAGTTCGATTTCTCAGGCGAGGTTCCGACCGTGTCGGTGTCGACTTACTCCACTTATTTCCACAGCTCGTCCGATCGCATGACAAGCTATCCCGCCCTCTACAAGGAACATGAGAAACCCGCCGCCAGCGACGCCGCCTTCGGCGCGGAGGATCGGTTCACGCTGACCCTTTCGGACTTCAGGGAACGCTTCGCGAAAGCGGCGGTCGCGGCAAGATAAGGAGGGGTTGGAGCAGGGCCGTCCGGTCCTGGCCCGTTGAAAACCGCCGCTGATGTCGCGCCAGCCCACCCCCTAACCCCCTCCCGCTTGCGGGAGGGGGAATGACCGCTTCCCACCTGTCCACCTTGCCTAAAATGGGAAGCAGGCGAGATAGGCGTCCAACTGGCTCCGCTCTCCTTCCAGCCGGATGGAGCCTTCCTCGAAAAGGTCGTCCAGCTCGCACAGCATGTTGAGATAATCATACCATCGCTCCAGCCTGACCCAGACCTTGAAATCGGCTTCGCCCACATGGCTCCGATCGCTGATGTCGAGTTGCTTGCCGGCGATGCGGACGGTGACCAGATGCGGTTTCGCATCCTCGAAGGTCCAGTGGCTGGTCAGATTGAGCTTTCGCGCCGCGCCGCGCTGGAAGCTGAGGCGAAGAGAGAAGATGTGGCCCATCAGGCTGGTCGTGATGCGCCCCGCCCGGACATGCTTGATCTGCTTGTGCGGGAACTTGCGCGGCACGCTCTCGTCCGCGTCCGTGCCCTTGATGACGTAGAGGGTCTCTTTTTTGTCCAGAAGAGGTTTCACCACATCCTCAACATAGGTCTTGCGATCCCGCAGGAACGGGGAAATCACTTCCTCGCCGGCCGGACAGACGGAGATGCAATAGGCCGCCTTGTACTGCGGCTTGAAGGACAGGGATTGCCACATCAACTGGGTCTCGCTGGGCGGAATGCGCTTGCGATAATCGGCCTTGTCCTTCGCCTCGACGACATTTTCCACCCAGTTCAGGAAATTGCCGGTGAAGTCGTGATAATTGTGGGTGTAGCAGGTCATGAAGTCGAACGCGCCGTCCGCCTTGATGGCGCCCACGGGACAGGCGGCGACGCACAATTTGCAGCCCAGGCACGGATTATAGTCGACCGGCTGGTCATATTCGTCGACCTCCACGCCCAGCAATACGGTCCCCAACAGGATGAAGCTGCCGAATTTCGGATGGATCACGCTGCGGTGGACGCCCATATGGCCCAGCCCCGCCTCGACGGCGACGGGCTTGTGCTGCACCATCATGATCTTGGGTTGGTCGAGTTCCATCGGAAATGCCGCGATGGCGTTGCAGGCCGGAATGCCGCGCCGGGCAAGTTCGCGCACGATTTCGCGGCAGGCTTCGTTCACATGGTCGTAGGTCGCATGGAATTCCTCGTTCGCGACCGATCGCGTCTCCGAACGCACCGGCCACTCGTTCATCCGGCAGACGATCGCGAGAAGCGTCTTCGTCCTGCCATAGACCTTCCGGATATAGGGGATTTGCGGGGCGAGCGCGGGGCGCGTGAGTTCCACGAGCCCGGCGTCGGCGGCGCCGCATTCGCGCGCGATCTGCTTCAGGAGGGCGGCGGACACCTTCTCGACAGGCTCGATACTCTCCTGCTCGCGCAGGGCACGAACGGTAGGATGATCGTCGAACGCCATGGCTTCACCTGTCATGATATTATGTCAATAATCTAATGGCTATCTTCCTTCCTTGACGATTGCAAGAGCGCAACGGCGGCAGCGCCTGTCGCTTTCGCCGCTTTGCCGATCCGGGGCCGGAATGGCGCGGATTTTACAGGACTATTTCCATCGCGAGGTGAAAGATCGGCGGCGGGACGCCGCGCTCTCCGGCGCCAATGCCCGCCTGGCAATCTTCGCGACGGCTGGAAGTCCAGTTCCAGATAGTCGAGCAGCTGGCGGCTTTGGCTGCCGGGCCAGTTTTTCATGGCGGAAGGGCACGCTGCTCTTGCCCTCCGACTCGTCGAACGGCGGAAGCCTCCACTAAGGAAATCTAATAAGCCGCCCAACATTGCTTGTGAGACTAATCTCTACCAATAAAATAGATAATGCTCGTCCCATTCCGGAAGGATGAGTATGAAGCCGTTGCAAGCCCTTAAGGAATATTGGATCCGCCTGCGCGCTGCCGCCCGGCGCGAATTTCTGCGCGACCCGGACGTGATCCTGTTCGAACGCGCCGCGCCGCAGCAGGAAAGCGCCGGTGGTCGCTGAGGGCTGGTCGCGGCGCGCCGTTCTGGCGGCGGGTGCGGCGACGGGGCTTTTGCTCGGCGGATGCGGCGCGGGGCGCCATGCGCGGCCCCGGCTGCGCGTCTCCCTCACCGGCAAGGGAGAGGTGGACTCGCGGCTGCTGTTCAAGGCGGCAGGGATCGCGCCCAAGGGATTCGACATCCATTACAGCGAATTCCAGTCCGGCCATCTGGTGGTGGAGGCGCTGAACGGGGGGTCGCTCGACTATGGCGGGATGAGCGAGATTCCGCCGATCTTCGCGGCCGCCTCGACGATCCAAAGCTTCCGACAGGTTGCCGTGGTCCATGGCGACGTCAACAACCAGGTGGTCCTGTTGCCGAAAGGGTCGAAGGCGCGCTCGATCGCCGACCTCAAGGGCAAGCGGGTGGGCTATGTGCGCGCCACCACTTCGCAATATTTCCTGATCCGGATGCTGGAGGAAGCGGGCCTTGGCTGGGACGACATCAGGCCGGTCGCGATGGGCGTTTCCGACGGCGCGGCCGCCTTTTCCCAGGGCGCGCTGGATGCCTGGGCGATCTATGGCTTTCCGATCCAGCGTGCGATCGCGATCGAGGGGGCCCGGATATTGCGCACCGCCCAGGGCATATTGTCGGGCAACTATCTGATTTCCGTCCATGTCGATGCGCTGGCCGATCCGGAAATGTCGCGGATCATCCGCGAATATCTGGCGCTGGCGCAACAGGCCTATGGCTGGGCGGCGGCGAACCAGGATGAATGGGCCGGCATCATCGCCAGGAATATCGGCGTGCCGCGCCAATATGTGACCGACCAGTTCCGGCGCAGGAGCGCCATTTACGAACTGCGCCCCGTGACCGATGCGGCCATCGCATCGCAACAGGAGGTGGCGGACCTCTTCTTCGCCCAGAAACTGCTGCCCAGGGCGGTCGATGTTCGACCGCTCTGGGACGCGCGCTTCAATGATTCCATAGGGAAAGGCTGAAAATCATGGCCAGCCACGCATTTGCTGTCGAAACACCGTCCCGCGAACCGATCGGTCCCGAATTGCTGGACCGGATCACCCGGAAATTGGCGGAAACGGCGGAGGCCTACGACCGCAGCGCCGAATTCCCCCGCGCCAATTTCGACCTGCTGGCACGGGAAGGGCTGGTCGGCCTGACCGTGCCGGTGGAATATGGCGGGCGGGGCGCGTCCCTTTCCGAAGGCCTGCGCGTGCTCGGCGCAGTGGCGAAGGGCGAGCCGTCGACGGCGCTGATCCTGTTCATGACCTATCATTATCATGCGGCCCCGGCCCGGGCGCAGGGCTGGCCGCCCGGCATTTACGAACGATTGGCGCGGCAGGCGGTGCAGGGGCGCGGCTTGATCGGCGGCCTGCGCGTCGAACCGGAACTGGGCACGCCTGTGCGCGGCGGCCTGCCCGCGACGGTCGCCCGGCGCACGGCGGACGGCTGGGCGATCAGCGGCACGAAAATCTATTCGACGGGATCGACCGGGCTCGACTGGTTCGCCGTCTGGGCCAGGACGGATGAGGAACAGCCGCGCGTCGGCAATTTCCTGGTCCGCTCCGATAGCCCCGGCATCGCGATAGAACCGGCCTGGGACCATCTGGGCATGCGCGCCACGGTCAGCCACGCGGTGCATTTCACGGACACGCCGGTGCCGCTAGACCATGCAGTCGACATCCGCCGGCCCGAACAATGGGCGTCGGGGGCGGGCGATTTCAGCCTGGCGATCTGGAACGCGCTGGCCATCTCCACCATCTATGACGGCGTGGCGCGGGCCGCGCGCGACTGGCTGCGCGCCTATCTCAACGATCGCGTTCCCAGCAATCTGGGCGCCTCACTGGCGACCCTGCCGCGCGTTCAGGAGAAATTCGGCAAGATAGAGACGCTGTTGCAGGTCAACCGCACGCTGATCCGCGACGCCGCGGCGCGCCATGACGCGGGCGACGCTCCGGGCGCGGTGGAGGTCAACAACATCAAATATCTGGCGACGGCCAATGCGATCCGCGCCGTGGAGATCGGGCTGGAACTCACCGGCAATCCAGGCATCAGTCGCAAGAACCCGCTGGAGCGCCATTATCGCGACGTGCTGTGCAGCCGCATCCACTCGCCGCAGACCGACACGATATTGATCGCGGCGGGTCGTGCCGCGCTGGGGAACTGACATGTCCTTGATCATCGCCAGCCAGCTGGACCCTGATTTCAACCGCAGCCTCGGCCTGCACCCATCCGCCCCGACCCTGATCGACGTGGCGGAGGATGAACCCTGGACCGCCGCGAGAGAGGCGGACATATTGCTGATCAGGCCGTCCCCGGCCTGGCGGCAATCCGCCCGGATACGGCCGGACATCTGGCCGGGGCGGCTCAAATGGGTCTACAGCGCGTCGGCGGGGGTGGATTTCTACCCCGGCTGGCTGCTGGAAGCGCCGCTCGTCACCTGCGGCCGCGGCGTCGCTTCGGAGGAGATCGCGGATTATGTGATCGCCGCCATCTACGCCCATGCCAAGAATCTCCAGGCGGCGGAAGCGCATTCGCGGGAACAGTGGATTCCCCGCCCGCTCGGCCGCGTCTCCGGAACGACCATCGGCATCGTCGGCCTGGGCGCGATCGGCGCGGCGGTGGCGCGGCGCGGGCTGGCGCTCGGCGCGCAGGTCATCGGCCTGCGGCGCAGCGGCGCGCAGTCGGGCATCAGCGGCGTGCAGCATGTCAGCGACCTCGCAACGCTCGCGGCGGAGGCGGACCATATCGTCGTCGCCGTCCCCGGAACCCCCGAAACCCGCCACCTCTTCAACGAGGCGCTGTTCGCCCGGATCAAGCCGGGCGCGCATCTCATCAACGTGGCGCGGGGTTCGGTGGTCGACCAGGAGGCGCTGATCGACGCGCTGGACCGGGACAGGCTGGGCTTCGCGACGCTGGACGTCACCGATCCGGAACCGCTGCCCGAAGGCCACCCCCTCTACACCCATCCCCGCGTGCGGCTGACGCCGCATATCTCCAGCAACTACAGCCTGGTCCGCCACCGCCTGCTGGAAAAGGTCAATGACGACCTGTCCCGCTTCGTGCGCGGCGAAAAACCCAGCGACATCGTCGATCCGGCGCGGGGCTATTAGGCAGCGTGGACCGATAGGGGACGCTCTCAATCCTCCCTACGCGCAGCGTGGGGAGGGTCGAAGAGAGGCACGTGCCTCTCTTCGACGCCGCTGAAAGCGGTGGTGGAGGGGAAAATCGGAGGTCATGCCCCATTCCCCTCCACCAGCCTTCGGCTGGTCCCCCTCCCCATCTCCCGATAGGGAGGAATAGGATAAGGTTCAGCTCCGCCCTAAAGCGTCTGAACCGTTTCCCGCGCCAGTTCCGCCAGCCGGTGCGCGGCCTTGTCCAGCTTCTCCCCCGCCCGCAGGATCGCCGCGACCCGCGGCAGGTGCGGCAGCCGCTCATGCTCCAGCGCCTGGCTGTCCTCCAGGAACAAATGGGTGCGGCAGGTGATGCCCAGTCCCGCCCCGACAGCGGCTTTCAGCGTCGCCAAGTTGGGCGTCTCCACCGCGATCCGCCATTGCAGTCCGCTATCCTCCAGCGCCCGGATCGCCGCCTCGCGGAAGCGGCACGGCTCCTCCAGCACGGCGAGCGGGATCACCTCCCGCTCGACCAGCGCCTGCTCGCCATACCAGCTCATCGGCGCGACCGTCACCGCATGCGGATCGTTGGGCGCGGCGAAGCCCAGCACGATGTCCAGTTCGCGCCGGTCGAGCAGCGTCTGCAATTCCGCCGTGCCCGCAACCCGCGCATAGATTTGCGCGTCGGGATGCAGTTCGGAAAAACGCGACAGCAAACCGCTCAGCAGGCTGTCGGCGAAATCCTGCACCATGCCGATCCGCGCCGGTCCGGCGAAACGCCCCGCGCTCACCGCCGCCACCGCCTCGTCATGCAGCAGCAGCACGCGCCGCGCATAGTCCAGCAGCACTTCCCCGGCGGTGGTCAGGTTCAGCCGCCGCCCCTCGCGCAGGAACAGCGTCTGCTGCACCAGTTCCTCCAGCCGCTTGATCTGCAGGCTGAGCGCGGATTGAGTCACGAACACCTGCTCCGATGCGTTCAGCATCGACCCCGTGTCGACGATGGCGACGAAGCTGCGCAGCAGGTTGGTGGGCAGATTGACCGGCATGGAAACCTCGATGGAAAAAGGGGGAAGCCGCCGATCCGATGCCGGAAACGGAGTCGCGCTTTTATCGCGAAGGCTTATATATCAATCAAAATAGTAGAGATTTAAAGAGGCCATGAAAATCTTGGCCAATACGGTCGAAGCAAGGAAACCCGCCATTTCCGGCGGCGGACGGCGCCTGATTTGCGGCCACATGTTCCCTATGAGCGCCCCTCATAGATCGACCGAGAAAACTTAATTGAATTGGTAGAGAATTAATGTTGGGCTTTCCCTCACCACAAAGAGGGCGAGTTTGATGACGGTTTTGACAGTGGACAGAAGCGGTGCCGGGCATGTCGGCGCGCGGGGATTTTCCCTCTCGCGCTTCGGCGGACGCTGGCTCTCGCCCGTTGTCCTGCTGCTGCTCTGGGAATTGGGATCGCGCAGCGGCCTGATCCCGGAACGGACCTTGGCCGCGCCCTCCGCGGTGATCGGCACGCTGCTGGAAATGCTGCTGTCGGGCGAACTGCCCTCCAACCTGCTCGTATCCTTCGCGCGAGTCGCCGCCGGCCTGCTGATCGGCGTGAGCCTGGGCCTCATCCTCGGCCTCGTGGCGGGCCTTTCCCGCGCTGGTGAGCTTGCGGTCGACCCGCTGATGCAGATCAAGCGCACCATTCCTGCGCTCGCGCTGACCCCGCTCTTCATCGTCTGGTTCGGCATCGGCGAGACGCCCAAGGTGGCGCTGATCGCTTTCGGCACCGTCTTCCCCGTCTATCTCAACCTCTACAGCGGCATCCGCAGCGTCGACCTGCGCCTGCTGGACGCGGCGAAAAGCTTCGGCCTCAGCCGCTGGGAACAGATCTGGCATGTCGTCCTGCCCTCCGCTCTGCCCTCGCTGCTGGTCGGGCTGCGCTATGCGCTGTCGGTCGCCATCCTGGTGCTGGTCGTGGCGGAGCAGATCAACGCCTCGGCCGGTCTTGGCTATCTCATCAACAATGCCCGCGATTTCATGCGGACGGACATCATCGTCGTCTGCCTCATGGTCTACGCCATTCTCGGCCTTGGCGCCGACTGGCTGGTCCGCACCGTCGAAGCCCGCGCCCTCATCTGGCGCCCCAGCATAGTGGAGCAATAAGCATGGACGCCCGTCTCGGATTTTCCGCCCTGCAAAGCGCCGCCGACCATCGCGACCCGCCGCATCCCGAACCAGTCGTCAGGCTGCGCGATTTCACCCGCCGCTTCGGTCCCAACACGATCATCGACGGCCTGGACCTCGACATCGCGCCGGGCGAGTTCATCGCCCTGCTGGGCCGTTCCGGCTCCGGCAAGACCACGCTGCTGCGCACGCTCGCGGGGCTGGACGAGGTGCGGGGCCAGGATGTGGAAGTCCCCGACTCCCGCGCCGTGGTGTTCCAGGACGCCCGCCTGCTCCCCTGGAAGCCGGTGTGGAAGAATGTCGCCCTGGGCCTGAAGGGCGACCGGGTGCGCGACCGCAGCGAAGCCGCGCTCAAGGAAGTCGGCCTCGGCCACCGGCTCGACGCCTGGCCGCTGACGCTTTCGGGCGGGGAGGCGCAGCGCGTGGCCCTCGCCCGCGCCCTGGTGCGCGAACCGAAATTGCTGTTGCTCGACGAACCCTTCGCCGCCCTCGACGCGCTGACCCGCTACCGCATGCACGACCTGGTCCTCTCGCTCTGGCGCGCCCACCGGCCCGCCGTGCTGATCGTGACCCATGACGTGGAGGAAGCCATCGCCCTGGCCGACCGGGTGCTGGTGCTCGACAAGGGCCGCATCGTCGCGCAGGAACGGATCGCGGTCCCGCGCGGCGACCGCTCCGCCATCTCCGGCCGCCTGCGTGAAAAGCTGCTCTCCTATCTGGGCGGCGACGATCATGGGGAGGGCGTCCTGCCCTTCGCCCCCGTCGCCGAGGCTGCCGAATGAACGCAGTCGCCGCCATGGCCCAACCCGTCGAAGGCGCCGCCGACATAGGCCGCCTGCGCGGCTTCGTCACCGCCTTTGCCGACTTGCTGGCGGCGACCCGCGACGAAGGCGCGATCCTGGAAGGCGGCCGCGCCCTGCTGAGCCGCCTGATCGCCAGGGACGACTGGCTGCCGGAGGAATTCACCCGCCCGCATCCGGACCGCTACCAGCAATATCTGCTCCATTGCGACAGCCGCGAACGGTTCAGCGTCGTCAGCTTCGTCTGGGGACCGGGCCAGTCGACGCCGATCCACGATCACACCGTCTGGGGCCTGGTCGGCGTGCTGCGCGGCGTCGAGAAGGTGGAGCGCTTCCGCCAGTCGCCCGACGGCCGGTTGATCCCGCATGGCGAACAATTTCTGCGCGAAGGCGAAGTCGATGCCGTCTCCCCCCGCATCGGCGACATCCATCGCGTGACCAACGGCCTGGCTGACCGCCCGTCGATCAGCATCCATGTCTACGGCGCCAATATCGGCGCGGTCGAGCGGGCGACCTACGCGCCCGACGGCACCCCCAAGACCTTCATATCGGGTTACGCCAACGGCGTGATCCCCAACCTCTGGGACAGATCGAGAAACGCATGACCACCGAAACGCTGGACCGCACGAGCGACCGCACTTTGACCGCCACGCCGCAGGACATCCGCCGCGCCCTGCTGGTCGGCAGCGAGATCGCCCTGATCGACGTGCGCGAGGAACATGAATTCGCGCAGGGCCACCCCCTCTTCGCCGCCCAGATTCCGCTGCGCCGCATCGATGAGGAGGCGCGTTGGCGCATCCCGCGCCTCGACACGCCGATCATCGTCTATGACGATGGCGAAGGTCTGGCGCGCAAGGCCGCCGTGCGGTTCGAGGGGCTGGGCTACACCGACGTCCGCGAACTGGAAGGCGGCCTCAACGCCTGGCGCGAGGCGGGCTATGAACTGTTCGAGGATGTGAACAGCTATTCCAAGGCGTTCGGCGAACTGGTCGAACATCGCCGCCACACTCCCAGCCTGGCGGCGGAGGAAGTGCAGGCGCTGATCCGCGAAAAGGCCGACATCGCCATCCTCGACGCCCGCCGCTACGACGAATATAACACGATGAGCATCCCCACCGGCACCAGCGTGCCCGGCGCCGAACTGGTGCTGCGCGCCCGCACCATAGCGCCCGATCCGGACACGACGATCATCGTCAACTGCGCGGGCCGGACCCGGTCGATCATCGGCACCCAATCGCTGGTGAATGCGGGCCTGCCCAACCCGATCTTCGCGCTGCGCAACGGCACCATCGGCTGGACGCTGGCGGGGCAGGAGCTTGAGACCGGCCAGACCCGCGTCGCGCCGGAGGTCGACAACCGCTCCGCGGAGGACGCCCGCGCCCATGCCCGCGACGTCGCCTATCGCGCCGGGGTGAAGCGCATCGGCTGGGAGGAACTGGAGGAGCTGAAGGCGGACAAGGCCCGCACCCTCTATCTCTACGACGTGCGCCAGCCCCGCGAATATGAAAGCGGCCACCTGCCCGGCTTCCGCAACGCGCAGGGCGGCCAGTTGGTGCAGGAAACCGACCATAACGCCCCGGTGCGCGGCGCCCGCATCGTCGTCACCGACGATATCGGCCCCCGCGCCGACATGACCGCCTCCTGGCTCGCGCAACTGGGGTGGGAGGTGTTCGTGCTGGACGTCGACTGGTCGGCCGTGACGCTGGAAAAGGGACCGGACGGCGCGCCCGGCCCGCGCGGGCCGGAGGGCCGCTACAAGCGCCCTTATGAAGGCACCGACAACAAGGCCGCCGCCATGCAGGCCTATCTCGACTGGGAATATGGCCTCGTCGCCCAACTGGAGCGCGACGGCACCCACGGTTTCTTTGTCATCTGATTTTTTAGGGGCGACCCATGAGCGTCAAATCCATCGGCCATATCGGCTTCAACAACGGTTCCGAAACCCAGGCGGCGGTGCGCAGCCGGGCGCTGGCGGGCTGACATGGCGAAGAACAGGGGTGCGATCGTCGCGGTGGCATTGGTGGCGGCGGCGGGCTTCGGCCTTGCCGCCGCGAAATTCGGCGGCGGCGACGACAAGGTGCTGCGCGTCGCCAACCAGAAGGGGCAGGTCAAATCCATGATGATCGCGTCGGGCGTTCTGAAGGATGCGCCCTACACGGTCGAATGGTCGGAATTCCCGGCGGCCCAGCCGCTGCTGGAGGCGGTCGGCGGCGGCGCGGCGGATCTGGGCCTCGCCGCCGACGCGCCCTTCATCTTCGCCTATCAGAGCGGCAGCCCGGTCAAGGCCATAGGCATACAGGCGCCCGCCGCCCAGGCGGGGGAGGCGCTGGCGATATTGGTGAAGAACGGATCGCCCGTCCGATCCGTGCAGGATCTGGTCGGGAAGTCCGTCGCCGCCACGCGGGGATCGATCGGCCATCACCTGCTGCTCCAGGCGCTGGAGCGGGCGCATATCCCGGCGGACCGGGTGCGCGTGACCTTCCTGCCGCCCGGCGACGCCAAGGCCGCCTTCGACAGCGGCGCCATCGACGCCTGGTCCACCTGGACGCCCTACACCAATGTGGCGATCAAGGAAGGGGCGAGGGCGGTCGTCGACGCGAAGGATTACGGCCTGCCCATCTATATCGACATAGCGCACGCCGAATCCATCGGCCCCAAGCGCGCCCTGCTGGCCGATTTCCTCCAGCGGGAGGCGAAGGCGGTCCAGTGGGCGAGGGCGCATCCCGACGAATTCGCGCAGGTGCTGGCGAAGGAGACCGGCCTGCCGCTGGACATCGCCCGCGCCAGCTTCGACCGCAACAACCGCATGGCGCAACCGATAGACGACAAGATCATCGCGCATGAGCAGGCGATCACGCAACGCTTCCAGCGCGCCGGCCTGACCGACGGCAAGCGCCCCGTCGCGGACGCCTTCGACGCGAGCTTCAGCAAGGGCGGATAAAGCCGCACTTCGCCCACCCGCCATCGATCATTCGAACGATCCCGAATCCGCCCAGAAGGAGCATCCCCATGGCCACAGTCTTGAAGGACGACCGTTTCCGCCAGCCGGGCGTCAGCGAAGCGGAATGGAAGGTCCGCGTCGACCTTGCCGCATTCTACCGCCTGTCCGCCCTCTATGGCTGGGACGATTTGATCTACACCCACATCTCCGCCCGCGTGCCGGGGCCGGACCATCATTTCCTGATCAACCCCTTCGGCCTGATGTTCGATGAAATCACCGCGTCCAGCCTGGTCAAGGTCGACCTGGACGGCAACGTCATCGGCGAAAGCGATTACGGCATCAACTATGCGGGCTATGTGATCCACAGCGCGATCCACGGCGCGCGCGAGGACGCCCATTATATCGCCCATTTCCACAGCGCGGACGGCATGGCGGTGTCGGCCCATGCCGAAGGGCTGCTGCCGCTCAACCAGCGCGCCCTCTCGCTGATCCCGCGCCTGTCCTATCATGATTATGAGGGCGTCGCGCTCAACCTGGACGAACGGGAAAGGCTGGTCGCCGACCTGGGCGACACCAAGGTGATGCTGCTGCGCAACCACGGCACGCTGGCGCTGGGATCGACGCCGGGCGAAGCGTTCAGCGGCATCTATCATCTGGAGGAAGCCTGCAAGGCGCAGGTCCGCAGCCTGGCCGTCGGCCGCGACAATGTGCTGATCGCTCCCGAAGCCGCGCAGGAGGAAGTTCGCCGCCAGATGAGCGAGCGCAAGCCGGTCGAGGGCGCCCGGTCGCACCACGACCTCGTCTGGGAAGCCGCGCTGCGCAAGGCGCAGCGTCATTCGCCGGGCTTCGATAACTGATCGGGGGCGTCCTCCCCGTCAGACCTGCATCGTCGATGCGACGTCGCGGAGCGATGAATTCGGCTCTGCGCGGCGGTTCGCCGGGTGGGACATGTCGCGGCAGGCGTGGAGGAAACGGTCGATATTGCCGGCGTTTAGGCCGGCGATGTTGATGCGTCCGCTCATGTCCATATAGACGGCATGCTTTTCGCGCATCGCGGCGATCTGGCCGGAATCGAACGGCATCATCGCGAACAGGCCCTCCTGCGCCGCGATCGGCTCCGTGCCGGGCAGGCCCGACGCCGCAAGCCGGCTGCGAATGCCGGCCAGCCGATGGCGCATGGCGTCGAGTTCGGCCAGCCAGTTCGCGCGCATCCCTTCATCCCCCAAAATGGTGCGCACGATCGCCGCGCCATGATCGGGCGGGTTCGACCATAGCGAGCGCGCGAAGGTTTCCGCCGTCAGTCGGCAGGCGTCGGCCGCGGACGGGGATGCGGCCATGACGGCGAGCATGCCCGTGCGCTCGCTGTAGAGGCCGAAACTCTTGGAACAGGAAATCGCTATGATCGCTTCGGGAAGCCTGTCGAGCAGGCGCCGCGTTCCTGCCGCGTCCTCGACCAGGCCCCTGGCCATGCCGGCATAAGCCAGATCGATGAGCGGAAGCAGCTTCGCTTCGAGCAGCGCGTCCGCCAGTTCGGCCCATTGCGCCGGGCTGAGCGCGGCGCCGGTCGGATTGTGGCAGCATCCATGAAGGAGGAAGAGGTCGCCCGGCCTCGCGTCCGACACGGCCTCCATCATGGCGTCGAAATCCACCGTTCCGGTCGCGGGATCATAATGGCGATAGGTGACGGATCGCAGCCCCGCGCGCTCCGCGACGGGGATATGGTTCGGCCAGGTGGGCGCTCCGACGATCAGCCGCGACGCCGGCGAACGGAAGGCGGCGAGTTCGAGACCGAGGCGGTAGGCGCCCGTGCCCCCCGGCGTCTGGACGAAGGAAAGCCGGCGGTCGGCCATGGCGGGCAGGTCCGGGAACAGCGCCTCCATGAGGCGCTCGCAATAAAGCTGGTCGCCGCCGGGGCCGAGATAGCCCTTTCCCATCTGGCTTTTGAGCTGCCGCTCCTCGGCTTGCTTCACCGCCGCCATGATCTTGATGCGCCCTTCGCCATCGCGATAGGTTCCGACGCCGAGATCGATCTTCTCGTCGCGCATGTCGGCGCGGAAGAGGCGCCCGACCTCCATCAGCGAGTCGGGTGCCGGCGGGCGCATGGTTTCGAACATCGGGAACGTTGCCTTCACATTTTGAACAGGAAGATGCAGCCGATGACATAGGCCGCGAGCAGCAAGGTCTGCGCGGTCATCGCCGCGAGCGGCCGCCAGCCCTCGGCCATCAGCAGGCGGAGCGAGGTCTTCATCCCCAGCGCGGCGGTGGCGGCGACGAGGCAGAAGGTCGCGGAGGCGGAGAGGAAACTGCGCAGCGCCGGAGGGAGGAGGCCGAAATTGGCGGCCGCCGCGATGAGCGCGAAGCCGACCAGGAAGACAGGAATGGCCGGAGGCGCGCCCGCGTCGGCGGCGGCGACGCCGCGGCGCGCGCCAAGGAACAGGATAGCCGCGACGACCGGCGCCAGGCACGAAACGCGCACCAGCTTGGTTGCGACCGCCGCCGTGGTGGTCGCCGGCGAGACCATCGCGCCCGCGCCTGCGACCTGGGTCACGTCATGGATTGAGGCGCCGAAAAAGATTCCCGTTTCAAGCTGGCCAAGCCCCAGCATGCGACCGATCAGCGGATAGATGAGCATTGCCGCCGTGCTGAGCGCCGTCACCAGCGCCACGGTTGTGACCGTCTGCCGTTCCTGCGCCGGGTGGGGCGGGAGCACGGTCGAAATGGCGAGCGCCGCCGATGCGCCGCAAATCCCGACCGCGCCCGCCGAGAGGATCGATCGTCCGCGCGGCAGTCCGAAGGCCATGGCGATGACCGTGCCGGCGCTGAGCATGAGGAGCACGCCGCCGGCGGCGACGAGCACGGTAGAGATGCCCAGTTCGGCGATCTGCGCGACCGACAGCCGGACACCGATGAGGGCTATGCCCGTTCGCAATATCGTCCTGACGGTGAAATTGACGCCTTCGCCCAGCGGGGCGACGTCGAAGCGGTGGGCCAGCGCGGCGCCCCCGATGAGCGCGAGCAGCACGGGCGGGATGCCGGTCGCGTTGCCGGCCAGCGTCGAAAGCCATGCGATCGCCGCGCATATGACCACGCCGGAGACCGCCAATTGGCGCGGTCCGAAGTGAAGGCGCTGGCGCAAGACCGGGTTGTTCATGCGGCGATCAGCGGGATGCGCGGGCGCGGTTGACGACCATGCGGTCATGCAGCCGCGTGATGATGCCGCTGCCGGTTTTCTTGAACATGGAGGGGATGAGCGCATGGACAAGGCAGGCCATCGCCCCGACGAACATCGCCGCCGAGAAGGAGAGCGCGTGCGCGAAATGCTGACCGTAGGTTTCGCCGACCGAGGCCGGATGCGCAATGAAAAGCCGCTTGATCATGAATGTCCTCCTTGGCCGAGGATGTACGTGATCGGATGCGAAATGTTCTTTCAAAGATTTCCTGGCCAGTCTAATCAGGGAGGATAAATTTCTCCAGATATGCTCAATGGGAAAATGAATTTGCTGGACTCGATTGACCGGAAGATATTGCGATCCCTCCAGCAGGATTCGTCGCGCGGCCTTGCCGAAGTCGCCGAGGAGGTCGGGCTTTCCTCAAGCCCGTGCTGGAAAAGGATCAGGCGTCTGGAAGCGGAAGGCTATATCCAGAGGCGCGTCGCAATCCTGGATCGCGAGCGGCTGGATCTTGCGGTCACGGTCTTCGTTGCGGTGAAAACCAATCAGCATCATGAGGGCTGGCTGGCCGATTTCGCTCGCACGGTATCCGATATTCCGGAAGTCGTCGAATTCTACCGCATGAGCGGAGAACTCGACTATATGCTCAAGATCGTGTGCAAGGACATCGCGGACTATGACCGCATCTACAAATCGCTCATCAAGCGCACCACGATCTACGACGTCAGCGCTTCCTTCGCGATGGAACAGATCAAATGCACGACGCAGCTCCCGATCTGAGGCGCCGATTCATATCGATGCGGCGCCCAGGAGGTGAGAATGGCGGCTACGGCATCCCCCGTTCGGATGAAGGCAGGCATGGGGCGTCCCCTGCGATGGTGGGTGGCGGGCCGCGCCCCATCGCATAGGGATGGGGTTAGCGGCCCGGCTCGTCCATGACTTCGTTTTCGATGAAGCCGATGCCGTCGATTTCCACCCGGACGCGGTCGCCGGGCGAGAGGAATTTCGGGGGACTCATCGCAGCGCCTACGCCTCCGGGCGTCCCGGTGAAGAGTATGTCTCCGGTTTCGAGCGTCATCGCCTGGCTCAGATGCTCGACCTGGGCGACGGGATCGAAGATGAGGTGGCGCGTGTTGGATTGTTGGCGGACCTCGCCATTCACCAGGCTGCGGATCGGCAGGGCGGATGCGTCGACTTCATCGGCGGTGACGATCCACGGGCCGAACGGGGCATGGGTGTCGAAGGATTTGCCGATCGAATATTGCCCGCTGCGCACTTGCCAGTCGCGGACGCTGACGTCATTGCCGACGCAATAGCCGAAGATCGCCTCGGCGGCGCGCGCGCCCGACAAATGGCGGCCGCCCCGGCCGATGACGGCGACGAGTTCAGCCTCATAATCCAGCGCCTGCGAAACGGCCGGCCGCTCGATCGGCTGATATGGTCCGGCAACCGCCGTGGAGGCCTTCACGAACCACATCTGATGTTCCGGGATCGGCAGGCCGGATTCCTCGGCATGGTCCGCATAGTTGAGGCCGATGCCCCAGATCTTGCCCGGCCGGGGGATCGGCGCCAGCAACTCGACCTCCGCCAGGCTGAAGTCCTTTTCGCCGCGCAGCTTTTCGGCTGCATCGCGCAGACCGTCCCAGGCGGAAATCAGCGCGAGCATGTCCTGCCCCACCTGCGGGAGCCGGCCGGTGAGCCGGACGACGCGATCCTCCTCGACCAAACCGACCTCGACGGTGCCATTCACCGAATAGCGAGCCAATTTCATGCGCAACTCCTGATCACGGGGCGACCTGGACGGTCGGGCCGTCCGGTCGCATCTCTACCTGTCGATTAGCAGGATGACCGCCCGATCGACAACCCGAACCGACGAAGCCGCCGGCTTGCGGGGATCGTGCGGTTCCCCTGCCCGATCATTCGCCTGCGGATAGGGTGTCCGGGCGGGCCAGCAGCGCGGCGGTGCTTTCCCCCGCCCTGAATCGCGCGACGAAATCGTCGGGATCGAATTCGATGCCATAGGAATTGCGCGCGAACTCGTCGCTGCTGAAGAATGCCCTCGCCCCGCCCGGGAAAGTTGCATTGTCCACTTGCAGTTCGATCTTCACGCCGTCGGGATCCTTGTAATAGATCGACGTCGTCGGACCATGGTTGATGCACCAGAAGGGGACGATCCCGGCCGCCTTGTTCCGTTCGTAGGCAGTCACCAGGTCTTCCAGGTTTTGCATCGAAAAGGCGATGTGATCGACGCCCGCGATATTCTCCCGATGATCTTCCAGGTCCGGAATGCGGCCGATGGCGATCCGGTGATGTTCGTCGTCGAACGTCAGGAAGGTCAGGCCGTCCTGGGCGTAGACCGTCTCCGTGTCGAAAAACCGCTGATACCAGGCCAGCGACTCGTCATATCTGGAGGTGCGGATCACGAAATGGGCCATATAATGTGGCCGGACCCGGCGTCCGGAACTTTCTGTTGCCGAAACCATATGATCGAACTCCCTTCCGCATCCTGTCTTCGCAAATTTTTTAATTAATCGCATTGCAGGTAGCAGTTACTGTCCTATTGATCAATATGTTTTTCCCGAATATCCACGGGCTTCTTTGAGTCACTGATCGATTGCCTGCCGACGTCAAGCGCTTTATGCAGGACCGATGACGTCGAAGACCATCGGGGCCAAGTCCCCCGCGAAGCAGCAAGAAGAGTCGGCCCCGACAGGCAGGACGCGGCAAAGGCGGCCGCAGGAGGTTCGCGAGCGGGTGATAACGGCCGCGCTGCACGCCTTTGCGACGGTCGGGTTCGAGGGCGCCTCCACCCGGTCCATCGCGGCGGACGCGCAGGTGTCGCACTCGCTCCTCATCTATCATTTCCAGACCAAGGACGACCTGTGGAAGGCGGTGGTCGTCAACCTGGCCGAGCGGTTCGCCATATCCCGCGTGGACGAGGTCGTCGCTTCCGGCGGAGCCTCCGCCAGGGATCGCCTGAAGCGCGCTATCCGTAAGATCGTCACCATGTCCGCGCAATATCCCGAACTGCACCGCCTGATGACGATCGAGGCGCACCAGCCCTCCAAGCGGCTGACCTGGATGTGCGAAAACCTGATAGGCGAACAGTTCGAATTCATGCGCGACCTGATCAGCGAAGCGCAGAGGGAGGGTGCGGTCCGTCGCGCCGACCCGGAGCGCCTGCGGTTTTCGATCATCGGCATGGCCGCGGTCCCGTTTTCAGTGTCGGCCGAATATCAATATCTCACGAAGCGCAACCCGTTCAGCAAGATCGAGATCGAACAGACGATCGACCTGATCAACGCGTTGATATTCGTCGACTGAATCCGGAATATCGCTCCGGGCAGGCGCGGCGACGCGGCCGGCGATGGCCTGCATGGCCGGAATCCCCGGAAAACCGCTCGCGCCGCACCCTCGCGCCGCGCCCTCATTTCTGCGTTGGCGCTATTGACTAACTGGACAGTATTGCGTTACTCGCTGGCAAGAGGCGGCGTTGGCTGAACCTGGCGGGGTTCCCGCCCCGCAGCGCCGCCGGGAATGAGGAAAGCCTGCGTCGGGGAATTCCGGCGCCAAGGGCGATAAAGCTGTGGCGGCCGGAATGGCGGGTCATGGTCGAAAGTTCGCTGACTGTCATGACGGCCTCATCAATGGCCGGGCCGGGGCGGACTTGGACTCGATGACGTTGACCAGCGCCGATCCACCGTCTGGAGGAGAGTTGAATGCCTGGGATTCAAACGGAGGTCTTGATCGCCGGCGGCGGACCTGTCGGTATGTCGCTTGCCCTGGAACTCGCCCATCATGGCGTGCGCTCGGTACTTCTGGAGCGCAATCCGACGACGACGACCCACCCGAAGATGGACCTTACGAATGGGCGGAGCATGGAATTGTTCAGGCGCCTGGGCGTTGCGGACAAGCTGCGCGCCGCCGGCGTGCCGGCCAGCGAACCGCTCGACGTCGTTTGGGCGACCAGCGGTTCGGGAAGCATTCTCCATCGTTTTGCTTATGCCGCGCCCGATGCCGCGCGGGAAGCCGCCCGCGTCAGGAACGACGGGACCGATACGCTGGAACCGGCCATGCGCGTGTCCCAGATCGTCCTTGAACCAGTGCTGAAGAAGCTGGTCGATGCGAACCCGCTCGTCGACGTGCGATTCGGCTGGGCTTATGAAGCGTTCGAACAGGATGCCGAGGGCGTGACGGCAACGATCCGGAACGGCGGCACGGGCGAAACCGCGTCGATCCGCGCGCTCTACCTGGCGGGATGCGACGGTGGCGGCAGTCGCGTGCGCCGCGATGCGGGGATAGATCTGGAGGGGATGCACGCCATAGGCGAAGCCTATATGGTCCATTTCCGGTCGACGGATCATCAGGCTTTGGCCAAGTTCGGCATCGCCTATCATTTGCAGACCGCCCATGGCACGCTGATCGCGCAGAACGGGCATGACATATGGACACTCCAGACCCTGGCGCCGCCCGATTCCGATCCGGATGAATTGCTGCGCAACTTCATGGGGCGCTCCTTCGACTACGAGATTCTGGTCGCCAATCCGTGGACGCCGCACATGGTGGTGGCGAACCGCCTGCGGAACGGGCGCATATTCCTGGCCGGGGACGCGGCGCATCAGGTGATCCCGACCGGCGGCTATGGAATGAATACCGGCATCGGCGATGCGGTGGACCTGGGCTGGAAGCTGGCGGCGGCAGTCAAGGGCTGGGGGGGCGAGGCCCTTCTGGAAAGTTATGAAGTCGAACGGCTCGCCATTGCCCGGCGAAATCGCGAAGCGGCCCAGCGGCATCTTGAGGTGCGGCTCGCCATCATCAATCTCTTCATGGAGGCGCAGGCCGAAGGCGATCTGGAGGGCGCGGAAGCTAGCGAGCGGCGTTTGGAACTTGGCCGCCGCATCGCCGAACTCGGCAATGCGGAAAATGAGAGCTGGGGTATAGAGCATGGCTATCGCTATCGTTCGCCGGTGATCTGTCCGGATGGACCGGAACCCGCGCTGGACCCCATGCGTGCCGCGCCGACGACATTTCCGGGCAGCCGCCTGCCCAGCCTTCATCTGGCCGACGGCCGGCCATTGTTCGACCTGCTGGGTCCGGAATTCACCTTGATCGCGACAGGGCAGGCCAATATCGGCGGTTTCGAGGCCGCTGCCGCTGCCGCGGGAGTGCCGGCCACCGTCGTCAGGCTGGATCGCGAGCCGGTGCTGGACCTTCTGGAGCGTCCCCTCCTGCTCGTCCGGCCGGACCAGCATGTCGCCTGGCGCGGCGTCGCGGCGCCTGACGACTGGGCTTCCATCCTTGCCACCGTCACGGGACGGGCCGGCGAAGCGGATCGTCGGGAGAAGGCGGCATGATGTCCGGCAATGACGAAGCCTATCGCGCATGCACCGCATTGATCTCGGCGTTCGCCCATCATGTCGATCATCGTGAATTCGACAAGGCAGTCGCGCTTTTCGCGGCGGACGGATGCTTCGAACGGGCGGACATAACCGCACGGGGACATGCCGAAATCGCAGCCTTGTGGGCGGATCGCCCGGTTTCCCTGATCACCCGCCATCTTTGCTCGCTGCCGCACTTCACGAAGCTGGAAGCGGATGCGGCGGAATCGATCACGGGCTTCACCCTCTATCATGTGAACCATGAGGATGGCGGTCTGCCGCGCTTCGAGCATGCTGCAGGGGTCGGCGAATTCCACGATCGGTTCGTGCGCACGCCCGGCGGATGGCGGATCGCTCACCGGCGGGGCGTGCCGGTGCTCATCGGCGGACATTAGGGCGCTTTCCGGGCCGTTCGCCGCCAACGGTAGGGCTGAAGCCGGTCCGGCACCGACGGGACAGCGGCCAAGAAAATAGAAAAAGCCACCGGCAAAGGCGTCGAACGCAGCCGCGATGGTCCATTAAGGCAGGAGGATGATATGGCAGGATTGACCGACAAGTCGGTGCTGGTTACCGGTGGCGGAAGTGGAATAGGCAGGGCTACGGCCCTTCTCCTCGCCGGTGCGGGGGCCAAGGTCACCGTCGCCGACGTCAATCATGCCGCCGCCCAGGCTGTCGCGGACGAAATCCTGGCCGGCGGCGGCGTCGCGCAAGGCATTGTCGCGGACGTGGCGAGCGAGGCCGACGTGCGCGCCATGGTGGACGCCGCGGTCCGGTCGTTCGGTCCCCTCCATGGCGCCGCAAATGTCGCGGGCGTGCCGTGGAAGGGCGTTCCGACGCATGAATTGGCGCTGGAAGACTGGGACCGCTGCCAGGCGGTCAATGCGCGGGGCCTGTTCCTGTGCAACAAATATGAAATCGCCGCGATGCTGGAGGCGGGGGGAGGCTCCATCGTCAACGTCCTGTCCTCGGCGGCGGTGGCGGCCTTCGAAAATGGCGTCGAATATTGCGCGTCCAAGGCGGGCGGCCTGGGGCTCACGCGCGGGGCGGCCGTCGAATATGGCGGCAAGGGCATCAGGATCAATGCCGTGTTGCCGGGCGCGACGCTGACCCCCATGCTGGAAGGCGCGATGGGGGACGGCGAATATCGGGAATGGGCCATGAACCAGCACCCGTTGAAGCGTTTTGGGCAGCCGGGCGAAATAGGGAATGCGGTTCGCTGGCTGCTTTCCGACGAGGCGAGTTTCGTCACCGGGGCGGCATTCACCATCGACGGCGGCCTCACCGCCGTTTGAACGCTGCCGTCGCGGCAAAGGATGGAATCTCGCCGATGCCGGCCGACCCGCGAAGGGCGCCGGAATCCGATCAATGGAGGCATGAATGGATGACATGATCATATCCGCACCGCCCATATTGGAATTCGACCCCTATGCGGAGGACGTCATTCTCGATCCGGCGCCGTTTCTGGAGTCGGTGCGGAATGCCGGCGTCGCCTATCTGCCCGCGAACGAGGCCTATGCCGTCGGGGGCATGGACGAAGCTGTCCAACTGTCCAAGGATTTCGACAGCTTCACCTCCAGTCACGGCATAGGCCTGCTCGACATTACCAAGCCGGGTCTGCTCCGGCCGACCAATGCCCTGCAGGAATGCGACCCGCCGCAGCATAGCCAGCTTCGGAAGGTCGTGCAGAAGATCCTGTCGCCTTCCCGCGTCCGCGGTTTCCAGGAATTGCTGGCGGAACGGGCGCGGATATTGGTGGACGACCTGCTTGAGAAAGGATCGGTCGACGGCACGCGGGACATTGCCCAGGCGTTCATCCTGGACGTGTTTTCGAGCGTCGCAGGGATCGACCTGCCCGCCGAACCGGCGATCGCGACGAGCAACATGATGCTCAACCTGATGGGGCCGGTGAATGCGGTGAGCCAAAGGGCCATGGCCGCGGCGGAACCCCATCTGCCCTGGTTCAACGAAGCCATAACGCGCCGCAACGCAGCGCCGGGCGGGCTCGTCGACCTGGCCTACCAGGCCGAGGAGGAGGGGCTGCTTCCCGAAGGGATCGGCGGCAACATGGCCATCGTCTTTGTGGGAGGCGGCTTCGATTCCACGATTGCGGGCATCGCCAATGCCCTGCGATTGCTGGCGCTGCACCCGGCGGAATGGGCAAGGCTTCGTTCCGATCCGACCCTTGTCCCGGCGGCGATCAACGAAGCGATCCGATTCGATCCGCCCTTCCGCGTCTATTACCGGATGACCACCCGGCCCGTGAAACTGGGGGCGTTCGATCTGGCGCCCCAGACCAAGATCGGGGTATGGATGGGCGCGGTTAATCGCGACCCGCGCCATTTTGACCGGCCCGACGAATTCGACGTCTCCCGGCGGGGCGCGCATGCCGGACTGGGTTTCGGCACGGGTCCGCACAATTGCGTCGGCCAGATCCTGGCCAAGGCGGAGACGGAGGCGATCATATCCGCGCTGGTGCGCAAGGTCGCGCGTCTGGAACTGACCGGAACGCCCCAATATGAGGCCCATAACCAGGTTCGCATGCCCGGCAAGTTGCCGCTGCGGCTGCACCCTGGCTGATCCCGCCGCTGCTGCCGGACAGGCGGCTTCGGGCATCCTTCGCGGCTTGTCGGTCGCCTTTGCCGGGCACGCAAATTTCCGCTTGTATTGCGCGATAAAATGAACTTTACTGTTCACATGGTTAGTATATAACAGGACGAAGGCGGCATCAGAACCGCTGCGATCGTACAGGAGTTGATGGGATGAATCGCGGACCGGAAAGGCGGGCGGCCGTCTTGATCGACTATGCCGACGGCGTTCTCACTCTGACGAAAAACAATCCCGACACGGGATATGGAATGACCTGCGCAGTGCTGGACGCGATGGAGGACGCTCTGTTGCATGCCGGCGACCGTGAAGACCTGCGCGCGGTGGTGATCGATGCGGGAGGCGATGGTTTTCACGAAGCCGCGGTGATGGTCTTCGAGTTGAAGCCGGATTATCACGACATGGATCGCGAAGACACCAGGGAGATTGTGCGACGCGGACAAAGTCTTGGCGAACTGATTTCTTCGCTGCCCGTGCCGGTGATTGGCCTGGCCGCGGCGGGAGCCAGGGGCGGCGGCCTGGAGATGATGACTCGGGTCGACATGCTGTATTGCACCGACGCGGCGTTGTTCTGCCTGCCGGAAGTGCAGCTCGGCTTCTATCCCGGTTGGGGCGGATTGCAGCATGGCGCGCGCATGATGCAATGGCGCCGTGCGCAGGAATTCATCCTCCTGGGGGAGGAGATTGACGGCCGCGAGGCTGAGCGCGCCGGCCTTGTCACCCGGTCGTTCGGGTCGGTCGAGGACATGCGGGCAAGGGCGGCGGCGGTGTGCAAGCGTCTCCAATATTGCTCTCCGCACGCGGTTGCGCGGGTCAAGGCGGAATTGAGGAAGGTCTGGCGCGAGGCCGTGGAGGTCGGCGAGAAGCGGGATTATGAAAGTCATGCCGAAGTCATGGAGACCCGCGACTTCGTCAAGGCGATGGACGCCCTGCAGAAGGGGCGGGCCTGGAACTATCTCAAGCGGGTCGACGAACCTCCCCTCGCAACGGGAAGGGCGTTTCCTCAACTGGAAGGGGTAACGGCCGGCGCCGCGCCGGTCGAATAGGATGTGCGTTTCCGCGCCTTCGTCGGCGCGGCGTGCCGGTGCATCGTCATCCGTCCGGACTTGCCGGGGCGGGAGCGGTGATCGGGCGGGTTTCATGGTTTGCAAGGCCGTCCGAAATGCAGCGCGACGGCAATTTGGCGTTCAGGACAGATAATAACTCTATTTGGAGGAGGGGAAGATGAGAAATAATCGTTTATTGCTGGCCGGGGTCGGACTTATGTCGCTCGTTCAGGCTGCCCATGCGCAGGACGCCGCTGCCCCGCAGGCCGACGTCGGCATTGGCGAAATCATCGTCACCGCGCAGAAGCGCGCCCAGTCGCTCAACGACGTGCCCATCACCGTCGCGGTGGCTTCCGGCGAGCAACTGGCGCAGCGCGGCATCACGGATACGGCCGACCTGGGCAAGGTCGTGTCCGGTTTCGTCGCGGTGCCGGCGCCTTTCGGCCAGCCGGTCTACGTGCTGCGCGGCATCGGCCTGTATGATTCCGGCCTGGGTTCCGCGCCGACCGTGAGCGTCTATGTCGACCAGGTTTCGCTGCCCTTCTCGCTCATGACGCAGGGCGCGGCGCTCGACCTGGAACGGGTCGAGGTGCTCAAGGGGCCGCAGGGCACGCTGTTCGGCACCAACAATACCGGCGGCGCGATCAACTATGTCGCGGCCAAGCCCACGGAAGATTTCCAGGCCGGCGGTTCCGCGACATATGAGCGGTTCGACAAGGCGACGCTGAAGGCATTTGTCAGCGGGCCGATCACGGACACGCTGCGCGCGCGCGTCGCCGTGCAGGGGGCGTCCGGCGGCGCGTGGCAGCGCAGCCTGACCCGCGACGATGAACTCGGCAATGCGCGCCAGATCATGGGCAGGCTGCTGCTGGACTGGACGCCCACCGATCGGCTGAAGGTCGCGATCAACCTCAACGGCTTCCGCGACAGGTCCGACACGCAGGCTTCGCAGCTCAAGGCGATCACGCCTTCCGATCCCGCCTTTGCCTATCCGGAAATGCTCGCCGCGCCGCTGGCGGAGGACAATGCGCGGTCGGCCGACTGGAATCCGCTGGCGTCGAACCGCAAGAACGAGAAGTTCTACCAGCTTTCCGGCCGCGTGGATTTCGAAGCGACGGACACCGTCACGCTGACGTCGATCTCCTCCTATTCCGACCTCAAATCCTCGCGCTATCTGGATATTGACGGCGCCGCGCCCGTTGGCCTGGAATTTCAGACATTCGGCCGCCTGAAGGACTTTGGACAGGAATTGCGGTTGCAGTTGACCACCGATGCGCTGATCGGCCTGGTTGGCGTCAATTATCAGCACAGCAATACCAAGGACAACAACTTCAACTTCGTCGACAAATTGTCGACCAATCGCGTCGGCGGCCTGCTGGCGGCGACGCCGTTCACCCGGCCGACGTCCTACGTCAATCAACAGGTCGACAATTACGCCATCTTCGCCAATGCGGAATATAAGATCACGCCGCAACTGACCTTCCAGGCGGGCGGCCGCTACACATGGTCGGAACGCGATGCGCAGGCCTGCGCCTATGACAGAACGCCGGGCGCGCCGCTCAACATCTTCTTCACCGGCCTCCAGAGCATCCTGGCGCCCGGGGTCGTGCAGGATCCGATCACGAAATGCTATCAGTTGAACCCGTATGACAATTTCTCCGCGGGCGAATTCGATCTGAGACTGAGGGAGGACAACTTCTCCTACCGCGGCGCGCTCAATTACAAGTTCGACGGCGGCACCATGATCTTCGGCAGCGTCAGCCGGGGCTACAAGGGCGCCATCATATCGAACATCACCGCCTCTTCCGCCCAGCAATTCCTGCCGGTGAAGCAGGAGCGGCTGGATTCCTACGAAATCGGCATCAAGGCGCCGCTGTTCGATCGGGCGGCGTTCCTGAACGTGTCCGGCTTCTACTATGACTATAAGAACAAGCAGTTGCGCGCCCGCATCCTCGACCCCATCTTCGGCCTGGTGGAGACGCTGGTGAGCGTGCCCAAGTCGCGCATCTGGGGCATCGACGCCGACCTGAATTTCGCGCCGGCGGAGGGGCTGACGCTGACCGCGTCCGGCACCTATCTGAACAGCAAGATCAACGGCGACTTCACGACGAGCAACGGCGCGGCGGTCTATGACCAGGCCGGCCAGTCGGGCAATTTCAGAGGCTCGCCGCTGTCCTACACCCCGAAATTCACGGGAAATCTGGATGTGCAGTATGAATGGCCGCTGAGCGACAGCTTCAAGGCCATGCTCGGCGCGGCCGTGACCTATCACAGCCGCGACAACGCTTCGCTCGTCCTGCAGGGGAATTCGCGGGACAGGAACTTCGACATACCCAGATATGCGCTGCTCGACCTGCGCGCCGGTATTTCGGCAGCGGACGACCGCTGGAGGGTCGAACTGTTCGGACGCAACGTGACCAACAAATATTATATCACGACGGTGTTCCAGGATCTCGACAACCGTCACCAATATGCCGGCATGCCTGCCACCTATGGCATCACGTTCGGCTTTAAATATTGATCCCGCGCGGGGCGGCGCATCGGGCGCCGTCCCGCCCGGCCACTGAACCGAAAACGGTTGTCGACGGTCGGTCGGCCAGGAAATGAAGAGGAATAGCATGTCGGATTTTGCCGGAAAGACAGCGATCGTCACGGGCGGCGGTTCGGGAATCGGCCGGGCGACCGCGCAGTTGCTGGCCCAGCGGGGCGCGCGACTGGTGGTGGCCGACATTCGGGAGGATGCGGCGCGCGCCGTCGCCGAGGAAATCCGCAGCGCCGGCGGCGTTGCCGAAGCCTTCCACTGCGACGTCGAGAAGGAAGGCGACATCATCGCCATGGTGGCGCACGCGGTGGCGACGTTCGGCGGCCTCCACATCCTCCACAACAATGCCGCGCTGGTCGATCTGGAGGTCAATATCCAGGACCAGAATGTGCTGACGATCGATGCGAGCCTTTGGGATCGCATCATGGCGATCAACGTGCGCAGCGTCATGCTCGGCTGCAAGCACGCCATTCCGGAGATGATCCGCGCTGGCGGAGGCGCCATAGTGAACACCTCCTCCACCTATGGCGTGGCGGCTTATGCCAATCTTTGCGCATACGGCACGTCCAAGGCCGCCTTGATCCAGCTTACCCGCTATGTCGCCGTCGCCTTCGGCCGCCAGGGAATCCGGTGCAACGCCGTGGCGCCGTCGCTGGTGGCGACGCCGGGCGTTCTGGAGCTGTTTCCGCAGGAACTGCTGGATGCCAACCGCAACGGCGCGGCGATGGACCTGCTGGTCACGCCGACGGACATCGCCGAAGCGGTGGCCTTCCTGGCGTCCGACGCCGCGCGTCACATCACCGGCCATCTCCTGCCCGTGGACGCGGGCACGCTTGCGCATCTCTCCACCGCTCCTGCGGGACGGGCCTTTGACGAGAAGATGGCGGCGGCGGGCGGCGGCGAAAAGGCGGTCCCGCAGTGAGCGACGCGTTCGAGAATGCATTGCATGCCGTCGTCGAGCGGCGCTGGAACGGCCGGATCGGCACTTTGCGGCGGTTGACGGCCGGAGCGAGTTACGAAACATGGGCGCTGGACGTGGTCGCCGAAGGCGCGACGGAGGAGTTCATCCTTCGCCGCGCGCCGGGCGGCGCCTTGCGGGAGGGCGCGACCACGACGCCCGAGCAGGAAGCCGCGCTCATCCAACTGGCCGATGATGCCGGCGCGCCGGTGCCAGCGGTCCGTTACGTGCTGCAACCGTCGGACGGGCTGGGCCGGGGATTCTTCATGGAGCGGCTCAAGGGCGAGACGCTGGCGCGCCGCATCCTGCGGGATGAGCAATTTGCAGGCGCGCGGGCGCGCCTCGCTGGCGAGAGCGCGAGCGCGCTGGCGGCGATCCATCGGATCGAGGCCGGGGGCGTGGGCGTGCGGTCCAGCACCCCGGCGTCGGAGATCGCGCTGCTGTGGGAAAGTCACTGCTCGTTGGACCAGCCCCGGCCGGTGTTCGAGGCGGCGTTCCGTTGGCTTCGGGAACATGTGCCGGACCCGGTGGCTCCCCGGCTCGTCCACGGCGACTTCCGCCTTGGCAACCTGCTGGTCGACCCTCAGGGCCTGCGCGGCATTCTCGATTGGGAACTCGCCCATCTGGGCGACCCGCATGAGGATATTGCGTGGATCAGCGTCAATAGCTGGCGCTTCGGCAATATCGACCTTCCGATCGGCGGCTTTGCCGAGAGGGAGGATTTCTACCTGGCCTATGAAGCCGCCGCCGGCGTCGCCATCGACCGGCAGCGCGTGAAATTCTGGGAGGTGCTGGGCAGTTTGCGCTGGGGGCTGATGTGCGCCGGGATGGTCGGATGGATCCGGTCCGGCGAGGACGCAAGCGTCGAGCGCACGATGATCGCGCGCCGCGCATCGGAAGCCGAGATCGACATTCTCGGCCTCATCATGGCGGAGACGGCCCATGCAGGATGAACCGGGCGCCAGCGAACTGCTCGACGCGGTGGCGCGCTTCCTTCGCGACGACCTCGGGCGGCTGGGTCAGGGCGAAACGCGCTTCCATGCTCTCGTGACGGCCAATGCCGTGGACCTGGCGCGGCGGGAAATCGATCTCGCGCCGGGCTTCGACGAAGCTGAGCGCCAGCGGCTTTCGGTCCTGCTGGGGGAGGATGGCGACTGCCGCACTCTCAACGCCTTGCTGTGCGCCCGGCTGAGGTCGGGCGCGCTGACCGCCGACGACCCGCTTGTTGGGGAGCATCTGTGGCTGACGACGATGGAGAAACTGGCGGTCGACCAGCCCCATTATTCCGCCAACCTGCGGGCGCGCAAGATGGTCAGGCCCACGCGCTTCACCGACAGTCACCTCCGCGCGGCCGATGAAAAGGGCGGCGCGACGAATGCCAGAAAGACGAAGCATGAAAGCAGTCATTAGCCGGGAGGCCGGCGGCCCCGACACGCTCCTGCTGGAAGACGTCCCCGATCCGCGGCCCGCCGCGGGCGAGGTGGTCATCGACGTCAAGGCGTGCGGCGTGAATTTCCCGGACGTGCTGATCATCAACGATCAATATCAGTTCAAGCCTTCCCGGCCCTTCTCGCCGGGGGGCGAGGTCGCAGGCATCGTCAGCGAGGTGGGCGAGGGGGTCGATCCCGCGCTGATCGGGCAGCGGGTCATCGGCCTTGTCGGCTGGGGCGGCATGGCCGAACGCGTCGCGACTTCGGCGGGCAAGCTGGTCCCGATCCCCGACTCCATGCCCTTCGACGAGGCGGCCGCCTTCATCGCGACCTATGGAACCTCCTATCATGCGCTCAAGCAGCGGGCGCGCCTGGCGCCTGGCGAGAGCGTGCTGGTGCTGGGCGCCGCCGGGGGCGTCGGGTTGGCGGCGGTGGAACTGGCGACGGCCATGGGGGCGCGGGTGTTCGCCGCCGCGTCCAGCGAGGAAAAGCTGAACGTCGCCCGCGCGCGCGGCGCCGGAACCTGCATCCTCTATCCGGGCGACGTTCCCGGCGTGCCGGAGATGCGCGACCTGGCGGAGCAATTCAGGGCGCCGGTGGGCGCGGAAGGATATGACGTCATCCTGGACATCGTCGGCGGCAATTATTCCGAACCCGCGCTGCGCACGATCGCCTGGAAGGGGCGCTTCCTGGTCGTCGGTTTTCCCGCCGGCATAGCGAAGATGCCGCTCAACCTGGCGTTGCTGAAGGGCTGCGACATCGCGGGGGTTTTCTACGGCCTCTTCACCGAGAAGGAGCCGGACGAAAATCGCCGGAACAATGCCGAACTGTTCGAAATATACGAGGCCGGGCGCATCCGTCCCCACATTTCGGCGCGGTTCGGGCTGGACGAAGCGGCAAGGGCGCTGGACCTTCTGGCAGGCAGGCAGGCGCAGGGAAAGATCGTCGTGACCGTCGGCTGAAAGACAGGAGAATATGGTGGCAAGGACCATAGATTATAGCGAGCTGGAAAGTTTCCAGGGCCAGGAGATCGGCGTGTCGCGCTGGTTTGAGGTGACGCAGCGGTCGATCGACCTGTTCGCGGAGGCGACGGGCGACCGCCAGTGGGTGCATGTCGATGTCGAGCGGGCGACGCGGGAGAATGGCGGAACCATCGCGCACGGATTCCTGACCCTGGCGCTGTTGCCCGTGATGCTGGCCGACGTGCTGGAGATCACCGGCATCAACCATGCGCTGAACTATGGCCTCAACAAGGTGCGTTTCACCAATCCCGTCCGGGCGGGCGGGAATGTGCGCGTTCGCCAGAAGCTGTTGAGCACGGAGCCGAAGGCGGGCGGCCTGCTGATGATCAGCGAGATGACGATCGAGATCGAAGGAGAGGACCGGCCCGCATGCGTGGCCGAGGGGATGGGACTGCTGTTTCCCGGCACGGGCCGGCTGGACACGACGGCGAAGGCCGAGGGCGCATGATCGGGCGTGGTCCGCGCCCGGCGCGCCCGATCCGCAGGAGGTGAACATGAGTGTGCATGAAATGGTCGACCGGCCCGGTTCCGCTTCGTCCTTCGCTGCTCGCGGCGGCATGGACAACGGCATGGTGTCGCTGGAGACATACCGATCCCCGGAGGCCTTCGAGCTGGAGCGGGAGCGGATCTTCCGGCGGGCCTGGCTTTTCGCCGGACGCGTGGAGGAGGTTCCGAACAAGGCGGACTTCGTCGTGAAGGAATTTGCGATCTGCAAGGCCTCCATCATCATCATTCGCGGCAAGGACGATGTCCTGCGCGCTTTCCACAATGTATGTCCGCATCGCGCGAACCTGGTGGAGAGCCGTCCGAACGGCAATGCGCCGGTTCTGGTCTGCCGTTACCACGGCTGGTCCTATTCGACCGACGGCAGGTTGCGCGGCGTGCCGGACCAGGAGATGTTCCTGGGACTCGACAAGGCGGGCTGCGGCCTCACGCCGGTCGCGCTGGAAATCTGGGACGGCTGGATGTTCGTCAACCTGGCCGAGACTCCGGAGGTTTCGCTCGACGAGTTCCTGGGCGACTGGAAGTCCTTTTACGAAGGGGTCGAATATAATAATCTCGACCATCCCATCGTGGTGGAGACGCGGCTCAACTGCAACTGGAAGATTGTCGCGGACGCCTTCGTCGAGGCCTATCACATCCCCTCGATCCATTCGACGACGCTCAAGACCTTGTTCTCCAACGACGAGAATAAATATGGGCGCCTGCTGGATGCGCGCTTCTTCGGGCCTCATCGCTTCGTTTCGATGTTCGGCAACGCGGCCGCGGAATTCAAGCCCGGCCATGCGATCGCGAAGCTGGTCAACGATCCGGAAAAGGTGCCGCAGCAGGTGATGGACGCCGCAATGGCATATCTGAATCATCCGGCCGTCAACCCGACCAAGCAACCCGACTGGTCGATGGACATCGCGACGATCTTTCCCAACGTCAATATCGCCGCCCGGATCAGCGGTCCGTTCGTCCACGAATATTGGCCGTTGAGCGCGACGGAGACCCTGCACCGGGCGACCTTCTACTTCCCCAAGCCGGCGACGGTGGGGGAGCGATTTGCCATGGAGCATACGATCGCCTGGCTCGTGGACATCATCTATGAGGATCTGGGCAATGTCGAGCGGACCCAGCGGGGCGTGGAGTCGGGCGCCACGCGCGGCATGAACCTGTCGGAGAGCGAAGTGTCGATCCGCCATTCGGTGCAGCAGGTGGAAAAGTGGATCGGATCGGCCACCGTCGCCGAGGCGCTGGGGAGGGGGCAATGAACGGACCATCCGCGCTGCCCAGGGGCTTTGAGGATCTCGAACCCTTTGTCGAGCAATGGGCGCTGGAGGATTTCCAGGCGCGCAACGAACACCGCTTCGCCGCCGGCATGGCGCAGGTGCAGGCCTTCTACGACGCCGTGGCGCCCAGGGCACCCGCGATCCTCGATCATCTGGACCCATTGCCGCTGGACGCGCTTTCGCCTGATGAGAAGCGGCTTTACCAGCTTCTCATGGCGGTGGCCCATTGCGCGTTGTCGGTCGAATTCCACGGCCAATTGGCGCCGCCCAATTCCACCTACAACCCGGCAGTGCGCATCGTAAAGGGCCCATCTCCCCCCTGATCGCGGCGAGATTTGTGAATATTCGGCGAAGCAGCGGCCTGCGCACCGGAAGAAAGCAGCCCTGCGCTGATCAATTTGTGGAAGGTTTGATTGTGGAATCTGGAACGGTTGGCTATTTCGGCGACAGCCCTGAACTCAGCGCCTATCTCGCGAAGATGGATGCATTCATCGATGCCGAGATCAAGCCGCTCGAGCAGCGCGACGACAATATCCGCTTCTTCGACCATCGGCGCGAATGGGCGCGCACCGACTTCGAGGGGGGCGGCCTGCCGCGGCCCGAATGGGAGGCCCTTCTGCGCCAGGCCCGCGATCTGGCCGACCGCGCCGGCTATCTGCGCTTCGGCCTGCCCAGGGCCTTTGGCGGGCAGGACGGTTCCAACCTGTGGATGGCCGCCATCCGCGAGCATCTGGCGGCGCGGGGCCTTGGCCTGCACAACGACCTTCAGAACGAGCATTCGATCGTCGCCAACTTCCCCCAGGTGCTGATGTTGCAGGAATTCGGCACGCAGGAGCAGAAGGAGAAATTCATCGGCGGAATGCTGGACGGCGACCTTTCGCTGGCCTTCGCGCTGACCGAGCCGGAGCATGGATCGGACGCGACGCACATGCAGACGCGCGCCGTGCGCGAAAGCCGCAACGGCGCCAGCGGCTGGCGCATAGACGGCGAGAAGATGTGGACCACCGGCATGCACAGCGCCAGCCATGTCATCATCTTTGCGCGCACCCATGGCGAGCGCGGGGACGGCAAGGGCATTACCGGCTTTCTCGTCCCCAGCGACACGCCCGGCCTCAAGATCGAGGAGTGGCTCTGGACCTTCAACATGCCCACCGATCATCCCCGCATCAGCCTCACCAATGTCTGGGTGAGGGACGAGGATCTTTTCGGCGAGCCGGGCGATGGGCTGGCGCTGGCCCAGACGTTCGTCCATGAAAACCGCATCCGGCAGGCGGCGGCGTCCCTTGGGGCGGCAAGCTATTGCATCGAGGAAAGCGTGCGTTACGCCCGCGAGCGCAAGCCGTTCGGCAAGCCGCTGGCCACGAACCAGGCGATCCAGTGGCCGCTCGTCGAAATGAGCACCCAGGCGGAGATGCTGCGCCTGCTGATCCGCAAGACGGCATCCGACATGGACCGGATGTCCCGCGCGGAGGTGACGGCGACGCTTTCCCACAAGGTCAGCATGTGCAACTATTGGGCGAACCGGCTCTGCTGCGAGGCCGCCGACCGCGCCATGCAGGTGCATGGCGGCATCGGATATTCGCGCCACAAGCCCTTCGAGCATATTTACCGGCATCATCGCCGCTACCGCATCACCGAAGGTTCCGAAGAGATCCAGATGCGCAAGATCGCGGCCTATATGTTCGGCCTGGGCGGCGCCCGCAAATAATCATCATGGCGCCGTGCTGCGCCCAGCTATGGACTATCGGCAGATGCAATATTCGATCGGGGACTGCATTCGATATTGGGCGGAAAGGCTGGCCGATGAACCGGCGATCGTCGACGAGGCCGGCGAGATTTCCTGGCGGGATCTGGACCGTTCCACCAACCGGCTGGCGCGGGCCTATCGCGACGCCGGCGTGGGGGAGGGCGATTTCGTCACCATCATGCTGCCCAACGGCCGCGAATTCTACCAGGCCAGCATCGCGGCGTGGAAGGTCGGCGCCATCCCCCAGCCCATTTCCGCCCGGATGCCGCCGGCCGAGCGATCCGCCATCATCGACATCGTGTCGCCCAGGCTGATCGTCGGGTCGGAGGGCGAGCAGACTTCCGTTCCGCAACTGCCCGCCGGTTTCCTTCCCGATCCGGCATTGTCGGACGAGGCGATGGATTATCCCGTTCCGCCTTATTGGAAGGCGGTCGCATCGGGCGGTTCGACCGGCCGGCCCAAGGTGATCGTGTCGCGCCAGCCCGGCATCTTCGATCCCCTGGCCCCGGAATTCCGCATGTCGGTTCAGGGCAGGCAACTGGTCGCGGGGCCGCTCTATCACAATGCGTCGTTCATGTGCAGCTCGCGCGGGCTGTTCTGCGGGAACAGGCTGATCGTGATGGAGCGGTTCGACGCGGAACGCGCCCTGGACCTCATCGATCGGCATCGCATCGACTGGACGATCATGGTCCCGACCATGATGCATCGCATCGCGCGCCTTCCGGCGGAGGTCCGGGACCGGCATGACATGAGCAGCCTGCGGACGGTCGTGCATACGGCGGCGCCCTGCCCGCCCTGGCTGAAGGCGGAGTGGATCGAGTGGCTGGGCGCGGACGTGGTGCAGGAGGCCTATGGCGGCACGGAGGGCTGCGGCACGACCTGGATTTCCGGCGAGGAGTGGCTGGCCAGGCCCGGTTCGGTCGGCCGGGCGGTGGAAGGATGCGCGATCAAGGTCGTGGACGATGCCGGGCGGCCCGTTCCGGCCGGGGTGATCGGCGAAGTCTATATGCGGCCCGACAGCGGTCCGGGTTCCACCTATTTCTACCTTGGCGGCGAATCCAGGCGGTCTGAGGACGGCTGGGAAACCATCGGGGACATGGGGCATGTCGACGAGGAGGGTTATCTGTTCCTGGCCGACCGCCGCACCGACCTGATCATCTCCGGCGGCGCCAACGTCTATCCCGCCGAGGTGGAGGCCGCCATCGACGCATTCCCCGGCGTTCGGTCGAGCGCGGTCATCGGCTTGCCGGACGACGATCTTGGAAACCGCGTCCATGCCATCATCGATGCGGCGACGCAGATCGATCCGGAGGCGCTGAAGCGGCATCTGGCGGAGCGGATCGTCCGCTACAAGATACCGCGAACCTTCGAGTTCGTCGCGGATTCGGTCCGCGACGAGGCGGGCAAGGTCCGGCGGAGCGCGTTGCGGGCCGCCAGGATGGATGGGTCCGACAACAAGGCCGGCGCGGCAAATCGCGCCTGAACATCGGGATGAGGTGATAGGATGAAGGATCGGGTAGCCATTGTGACCGGGGGGGCGAACGGCCTTGGCGCCGCTGTCGCCAAGGGACTGGCAGGACGCGGAGCCCGGGTTCTCGTCAACTATGCGCACAGCCGGGACGAGGCGGAGGAGACGGTCGAAGCATGCCGCCTGCTGGGCGCCGATGCCCTCGCAGTGCAGGGCGATGTGGGGGAGGATGCGGATTGCCGCCGCATGGTCGCCGCCGCCGCCGAACGGTGGGGGCGGGTCGATGTCCTGGTCAACAATGCGGGCACGACCCGCATCGTCGCCCACGCCGACCTTGAAGGCCTTGGCAGCGACGACTTCCTTTCGATCTATCGCACCAATGTGGTCGGCGCCTTCCAGATGATACGGGCTTGCACGCCCCTGATGAAGCAGGGCGGCTATGGCGCGATCGTCAACGTCTCGTCGATCGCGGCGATCGCGGCGATCGGCAGCTCGATCGCTTATGCGGCATCGAAAGCCGCGCTCAACAACATGACCGTGTCGCTGGCCAGGGCTCTGGGTCCGGAAATCCGTGTCAATGCCGTTTGCCCCGGCTTCATCGCGACGCGCAGATTCTCCGACGCCCTTGGCGAGGCGGGAATGCGGGAACTGATCGAGACGGTAGAGGGCATGACTCCCCTGCGGCGGGCGGGTACGCCGGAGGACATCGCCACGGCCATCCTGTTCCTGGCCGATGAAGGCGCCCAACATATCACGGGCACCAGCCTGGTGACCGACGCCGGCCAGATCCTCAATCCTTCGCCGTCCGTCGTCTCCGCCAAAGACTGAGATATGCCGCCGTGCCGGCGGCGCGGCGGCATGATATTCGTCGCGGCCCGTTCACTGGGCAAGCAGGTCGCGGCAGAAGCTGATGACGGCATTGTTGAACAGGCGGGGACATTCCCAGGACAGGAAGTGCCCCGCGCCGTCCACGAAGAACGGTCCGACCAGATTCCTGTAGGCGACCGCTATGCGCCGGGCGGTGTTGGCGTTCGCCGTGGTGAAATCATGCGCGCCCAGCAGGAACAGCGTTTCCACGTCGCTCGCCTGCGCCAGCAACGGCGGTTCGGAGAATGTTTCGGGATGGAGCGGCGTTTCGTACCAGCGCAATGAATCGCGGAACATCCTGGCGTCGCCAAAGGGTTCGGCATGGAAGGACGCCATGTCCTCGTCGAAGGCGCCCGGCCCGGCTATGCCGGTCGCGGGCCGGCCGGCTTTCCAGACCCTGGTCGTGTAAAAGCCCTTGACGTAATCCCGGCGGGCCTCCGCCGTGTCCAGTTCGGCGCAGAGGCGATCGGCATGATTGCCATGTTCCAATATGTGATCGGTCGCCGCGACGACTTCCTCGATCATGTCGCCGCCGATGCCGGCCGCCGCATAGACATCCCACATGAAGGGGACGACGCCGCTCCACAACACTTGCCGCAGGATGCGTTCGGGGAATCTGTTGACGAGGTCGAGGCCCACTATGGTCCCCTGGTCGAAAGCGGCGAGGACGAACCGCTCATGGCCGAGCGCTTCCATCAGCGCCACGCTGTCGCGCCCGGCCATGACCTGATCCGTCCACCTGTCCGCGCGCGGCGGGGAGTCGCCCCATCCGCTCGCATCCGGCGCGATCACCTCGAAACCGGCTTCGGCCAGGGGGCCGATGTTCCGGTAGAAGATGCGCTTCGTGCTCGGCCAGCCGTGGAGCATCAATAGCGGCAGGCCGCCCACGCCCTCCCGGATATAGGCGATCTCCGCATTGTCGCGGACGGTGGTCCGGCGGACCTCGAACGAAGCGGCGTGTATCTGGCGATCGGCGGGTGGGGTGGTCATCTGATGCTGCTCCTCGCGCTTCGATGATGGGCTTTGGGTTTCCGGCCGCGCCGGTGGAACGGTGCGCCGGTTTGCTGCACAATAGAATAAATTATCCTATTGTTGAATGAGGCGGCCTTGTCTACGATCTTTCACGGAACCGGGAATATGATGGAGAGGCAAGCGGCAGGACGCGGGTTGGCGCGCCTGCCCGGACCGCGTTCATCCATCCTCCCCGGTCCGCGGAGCCCGACATGATGGGATGAGCCAGTCCCCATGCCGGACCGGCCGGTTTCGGACGAGGCGGGGAGGGGATTTTCATGGAAGCTGCGACCGGCGAAGGATCGTCCGTGATCGAATGCGACGTGCTGGTCGCCGGGTCGGGGGCGGCGGGCCTCTCCGCCGCGATCGTCGCGGCTAAGGCGGGGCTGTCGGTCGTGGTTGCGGAGAAGGCATCGGTTTTCGGCGGGACCACCGCGCTGTCGGGCGGCGGCGTCTGGATACCGGCCAGCCGGGCGATGCGCGCCGACGGCTTTGACGACAGCATCGCAGACGCCGCCGCCTATCTGAAGGCCGTGCTCGGCGCCCAATATGACGACAGCAAGGTCGAAGCCTATCTCGCTCATGCCAATGAGGCGGTGGATTATCTGAGCGAACATGCCGGCCTGGAACTGATCTCGGCCGGGCTGCCCGATTATGAAATGCACTTGCCAGGGGCCGGACATTCGCGATGCCTGTTGTCGCCCGACTTTGACGGCCGCAAATTGGGGCCGCTCCTTGGCAAGCTGCGCCCGGCCCTGCGGGAAATGGGCGGCCCGCTCGGGTTCCAGATCGGCTTTGCGGACATGGAACCGCTCCTGAACCTGCACCGTTCCTTCGCCGCTTTCCGGAAAAGCGTCCGCATCGTCGCCCGGCAGGTCGCCGACCTTCTTGTCCATGGCCGCGCCACGCGACTGGCGAACGGCAACGCGCTTGCGGCTCGGCTGCTGCTGGCGGCTGCGGACAGCGGGGTTTCGCTTTGGAGCGATGCGCCCGTCAAGTCGCTCCGGACCGCGGACAATCGCGTCATCGGCGCCATCGTCGAACGATCGGGCCAGACGATGGAGGTCCGGACGAGCAAAGCCGTCATCATGGCGACGGGAGGATTTGGCGCGGATGCGGCGATGCGGCGGGAGCATATCCCGCTCGCCGCGACGAGCTACAGCCTGGCGCCCAGGGAGAATAGGGGCGACGGCATTCGGCTCGCCCTCGGCGCCGGGGGGCGCCTGGCCGAAGGCAATGCCGCCAATGCGATCTGGACGCCCATGTCGGCGATGCCGGCGGGCGATGGGTCGCCCCGGCCCTTCCCGCATCTGGCGGGAGACCGGCTGAAGCCCGGGTCGATCATCGTCGATGCCGACGGGCGCCGCTTCACGGATGAAGCGAATCACTATCAGGCGGTCGGCAACGACATCAACCGGGTCGGCGCCGAACGGATGTTCCTTGTCGGCGATGCGCAATTCCTGCGTCGATACGGCATGGGGCTGGCGCGTCCGGCGCCCTGGCCGCATGGCGCGCTGCTGCGGAAAGGATATTTGAAGCGGGCGGGGACCGTCGCGGAACTGGCGGGCCAATTGGGAATCGATCCGGCGCGGCTTGAACGGACGGTCGCCACCTTCAACGAACATGCGCGCCAGGGCCATGATCCGGAGTTCGGCCGGGGCGCCCATGCCTATTCGCACTTCATGGGCGATCCGGGGAGGGACAATCCCAGCCTGGCGCCGCTGGAGCACGCGCCCTTTTATGCGATCGAATTGAGGCCGGGCGATCTTTGCACGTTGCTGGGGGTGGTGACGGATGCTCGCGCCGCCGTCCTGGACGCGGCAGGGCAACCGATAGCCGGTCTCTATGCCGTTGGGCTGGACATGAATTCCCCCTGGCGCGGGGCCTATCCGGGCGGCGGCGCCGCTTTGGGGCCTGCCATCGTCTTCGGCTACCTCGCTGCGCGGGACATCGTCCGGGCAGGGCAGGCCGCCGCCTGAGCGGGGCCGCGCCCGGTCGCGACGCGGGCAGCCTTTCGCTCCGACGAAAAGCTGCCCGCCTTCCGATCTCAACGGGTGCCGGCGCGCCCCTTCTGCATTTCCGTTCGGATATACTGGCGCACATCTTCGCGCTGGCGATCCGTGAACTCTTCGAAGCGCGGCATTCCGCCCGACACCAGCGCCCCTTCGCGCAGCACGCTCGCAAAGGCTTCCGGAGAGGTCGGTATGGTCGACCGCCGCAGGTCCGGCGCGTGCGATCCGCTCACCGCGCCGAAGCCGTGGCACACGACGCAGTGCTTCATGTAGATCACTGCTCCGGCGGCGGCGCTGGCCGGGTTGGGCGCGAATTCCGGATCGGCGGCGATCGGCTGGACGGAATGCTTGTCGGCCGGGAGCTTCGCCCTGGCGCCGATGGCGAAGGTCAGGACGCGCCGTTTCTGGCTGCGGGGATCGATATTATACCGGGACAATATCGGCGCCCACATCGCCAGGCCCGTGCCAAGGCCGGTGATTATGGTCACATATTGGGTGTCGCCCACCCTATAGGAAATGGGCGGCGCCACGATCGGCGTGCCGGTGGCGAAGGACCAGACGGTTTTGCCCGTGGCCGCGTCATAGGCCTTGAAGCTTCCGTCCACCGTGCCCTGGAAGACCAGCCCGCCCGCCGTCGCCATGACGCCGCCGTTCGCCAGCGTCGGATGCTCCACGCTCCATTTCTTCTTCTGCGTGACCGGGTCCCATGCGACGAGCGCCCCCGTCGCCTGTTTCGGATCCTTCACGTCGAAGTCGGGAATGAACGATCCGCCGGACGATCGGTCCAGAGGCGGCTTGTAATGGGCGAGGTCGGGCTCGTCCCGGATGGTCATTCCGGCATTGATGACCGGAATATAGGCCAGCCTGGTGGCGGGACTATAGGCCATGGGTTGCCAACTATGGCCGCCGGCCGACGAGGGCCAGATGGTGAAGGTCTTGCCGTCCGGGTAGCGCGCGTCCGGATTTTCGACCGGGCGGCCGGTCGCCAGGTCGATTTTGCTGGCCCAGTTCACCTTCGTATAGGGTTCAGCGGAAATCAGCTTTCCCGTGACGCGGTCTATGACGTAGAAAATGCCGTTCTTGGGCGCCGTCACCAGGACTTTGCGCGGCTTGCCGGCAATGGTCAGGTCGGCCAGGGCCATGTCCATCGCGGCGTTATAGTCCCATGTCTCGCCCGGATTCTGCTGATAATGCCATTTATACTCGCCGGTGGAGCCGCTGACCGCCACGACGGACGCCAGGAACAGATTGTCTCCCTTCCCGCCGCTTCGCACCTTATGATTCCATGGATAGCCATTTCCGGTTCCCAGGAAGATGGTGTCGGTTTCGGGATCATAGGATATGGCGTTCCATACCGTGCCGCCGCCGCCATATTTCCACCATTCTCCCGACCAGGTTCCGGCCGCCATTTCCATGGCCTTGTTTTCGAACCCGTCGGCGGGATTGCCCGGCACGGTGTAGAATCGCCACAATTGCTTGCCGGTGTCCGCATCATAGGTGGTCACATAGCCCCGCACCTTCCCCATGTCGCCGCCGAAGCCGACGATGACCTTGCCCGCATAATAGCGCGGCGCGCCGCTGATATAGGTGGGCTGGTTCTTGTCGAAGGTCTGCACGCTCCAGACTTCCTTGCCTGTCCGGGCGTCGATCGCGATCAGGCGGCCGTCCTGCGTTCCCGTATAGATCTTGCCATTGCCCCAGGCGATGCCCCGGCTGCCCCATCCCAGGCGAAGATTGGGCCCGGCCGCCTCCGCGGCGTGCGGGTCATGGCGCCAGAGCAATTTTCCGGTCTTCGCGTCGATGGCGTGCACGATGCTGTGCCCGACGCCGAAATAGAGGACGCCATCCACCGCGATAGGCTGGGTGGCCGAATTTTCCGGGCCAAGGTCGAACCACCATGCCAGCCCCAGATCGCCGACCGTCTTGCCGTCGATCTGCGTCAGGGGGCTGTAATGCTGTTCGCCGAAGCTGCGCCCATAGCCCGGCCAGTCCTTTCCGTCGCTGCCGTCGAGATAAGGCTCCGCCGGCCGGGGCGCCGAGCATTGCTGCGTCGTTCCCGCTACCATGGCCAGAGCCAGGGACATCAATGCCGCCTTCCTGAAATGCCGCATCCCATTTTCCTTCATATTCGGTGATCGGCCGACTCCGGCCATGTCCGCGCGCGGGATCGGCTTAATCCGCGCCGTGGAGGAGTTGGTGGAAGGGCGCGGGATCGCAATATTCGGCGATATGGTGGATAAGGCCGTCCTTGAACTTTATGACCATGCACACGGGCACTTCGAATTCGCGGCCGTCATTCAGTCGTCCCCAGACGACATGCTGCTGCACGAGCGTGCCGGCGTCCGTCACGTCGCGTTCGATGTTCCTGTATTCGACGGCCGAGCAGATCGAAAAAAAGCCCTGCAACTTGGCCAGGTTCTCTTCGCGTGCCTGCACGATCCGGTCGTCATTGTGCCAGACGGTCGCGTCCGGCCCATAGGTGCTGACGAATCCGGCCGCGTCGCGGTTCGAGAAAGCCTGCGTGAACCGTTCCGCGACGGCCAGCATGGCGGATTTCATATTTTTTTCCAAAGTTTTTACCTCCCCAAGAACTTATATTTGCCGGAAGATCCAATCGTTCCAGGCCATCGGCGCGGCGCGGCATGAGATGCTCCATGGCGCGACACTGCAAATGCGTGGGCGCCGCGAAGACGGTGGGCCGCAGGCGTCGTGTCGGCCTGGCGCTTCCACAGGCGCCAAGCCCGCGTCGTCCCGAATCATAAGATAGGTTATGCGGTGATGCAAGGCGCTCGCGGCGGGCATGCCCACCGGCGACGGGTGCATCGGGACAATCCTCAACCCATGTGAAATCCCGCATTTCAACGCTCGATCCGTTCAAATCGCGATTATCGACCCGCCTTTCAGGCGCCCTCTTTCCATCGATACATTTTTCTGCAATGGACTGCAAATAATTCGCCGCCTGGGTGATCGAGTCCCGGCGAATACGGATATTCGGAAAGGAGGAGCGGATGAGCGGCCCACTGGCAGGCGTTCGCATCATCGAGATGGCAGGCATCGGTCCCGGCCCGTTCTGCGGGATGATGCTGGCCGATCATGGCGCGGAGGTGATCCGGGTGGAACGCCCCGGCGCGGTCGTCGACCGGCACGACGCGCTGGCGCGTTCGCGCAGATCCATCGTGCTGGACCTGAAGGATGCCGACGCCATCGCGCAATTGCGCGGGCTTGTCGCGACGGCCGACGGGCTGATCGAGGGATTTCGGCCCGGAGTCATGGAGCGGCTGGGCCTTGGCCCGGACGTGCTGCTGGCCGACAATCCGAAGCTGGTCTATGGCCGGATGACCGGATGGGGACAGACCGGCCCGCTCGCGCAGGCGGCTGGACATGACATCAATTATGTTGCGCTTTCGGGCGCCCTGCATGGTTGCGGGCGCGCTGGCGAAAGGCCGACGCCGCCGATGAACCTGCTGGGCGATTTCGGCGGCGGCGCGATGATGCTGGCCTTCGCGATGGCGAGCGCCCTGTTCCACGTGTCGCGGGGCGGCAGCGGCCAGGTGATAGATTGCGCCATCACCGATGGTTCGGCGCTGCTCAACGCCATGACGATGAGCTTCGTGACGGCGGGCGAATGGCGGGACGAGCGCGGCGTCAACCTGCTCGATACGGGCGCGCATTTCTACGACAGCTATGAATGCGCCGACGGCAAATATATCAGCATCGGGGCGATCGAACCGAAATTCTACGCCCTGTTGCGGGAAAAGCTCGGCCTGGAAGACGACGCCGCGTTCGACCGGCAGTTGGACGCGACGGCATGGCCGCTGCTGAAGACGCGGCTGGAGGCGCTGTTCCGGACGCGCGCCCGCGATGAATGGTGCGCGCTGCTGGAAGGGACCGACGCCTGCTTCGCGCCGGTGCTGTCGGTGGCGGAGGCGCCCGGCCATCCCCACAATGCGGCCCGCGACACGTTCATCGATGTCGACGGCCTCATGCAGCCCGCGCCCGCGCCGCGCTTTTCGGTGACGCGGGCGGATCGCCCCCGCGCGGCGCGGCCGGTCGGGGCCGACACGGTCGAGATTCTTCAATCGGCGAATGTGGCGGGATAGCCGCCGCGACATCAACAATTCGGAACGCTTCAACCCTATCGACAGGAACAGGACGCATGCCAGAAGCCTTCATCTTCGACGCCGTTCGCACGCCCAGAGGGCGCGGGAAACCCGACGGCTCGCTTCACGAGATCAGCGCGCTGGAGCTTGCCGCGCAGACGCTGGGCGCCATTCGCGATCGCCATCGACTGGACACGTCGCTGGTGGACGACGTGATCCTGGGCTGCGTCATGCCGGTGGGCGAACAGGGCGCGGACATCGCCCGGCTCGCCGTGCTGGCGGCCGACTATGCGCAGTCCACCGCCGGGGTCCAGGTCAACCGCTTCTGCGGATCGGGGCTTGAGGCGTGCAACATGGCGGCTGCCAAGGTGGTGTTCGGTGAAGCCGAATTCGCCATCGGCGGCGGCGTCGAATCCATGTCGCGCGTGGCGATGGGGGCCGATGGCGGGGCGATGGCGGTCGATCCCAGCTTCGCCTATGACAGCTATTTCACGCCCCAGGGCATCGGCGCCGACCTGATCGCCACGCTCGACGGATTCAGCCGCGAGGATGTCGACGGCTATGCAGTGGAAAGCCAGCGCCGGGCGGCGCGCGCCTGGGCGGAAGGGCGCTTTTCCCGTTCGGTCGTTCCGGTGGTCGACCAGGCCGGCGTCACGCGGCTCGACCATGACGAACATATCCGCGCCGACGCGACGATCGACTCGCTCGCCACGCTCAAGCCCTCCTTCAAGGCGATGGGCGAGACGCTGTTCGACCCGGTGGCGATCCAGCGCTATCCAGAAATCAGCCAGGTCGACCATGTCCACCATGCCGGCAATTCCAGCGGCATCGTCGACGGCGCGTCGGCGGTTCTGATCGGATCGCGCGAGGCCGGCGAAAAGGCCGGCTTGAAGCCGCGGGCCAAAATCCTGGGCGCGGCCTCCATCGGATCGGAGCCGACGATCATGCTGACCGGCCCGTCCTATGTCACTGAAAAGCTGCTGAAGCGGCTGGGCATGGCGGTGGCCGACATCGACCTTTTCGAACTGAACGAGGCCTTCGCGGCGGTGGTGCTGCGCTACATGAAGATGCTCGACATCCCGCATGACAAGATCAACGTGAACGGCGGCGCGATCGCCATGGGCCATCCGCTGGGCGCGACCGGCGGGATGATCCTGGGAACCGTGCTGGACGAACTGGAACGGTCCGGCAAGGAAACGGCCGTGATCAATTTGTGCGTCGGCGCGGGCATGGGCACCGCAATGGCCATCGCGCGCGTCTGAGGAGAGTATCATGCAGCATATCAGCATCGAAACAGGCGCGGACGGCATCGCGCTCGTCCGGTTCGACGTCATCGGCCGGACGATGAACACCATCACGGCGGCGTTTTCGCAGGAACTGGAACAGCTTGTCGAACGGCTGAAGGGCGATGCCGCGATCAAGGGCGCGATATTGACGTCGGGCAAGGACAACGGCTTCATCGCCGGCGCCGACCTGGTGGAGATGGAGGGCGACATCGCCCGCTGGCGCGTGGCGAGCACCCAGGAGGAATTGGCCGGTGCGGTTGCCGATTGCGCGTCGCTGAGCCGTCGCCTGCGCGCCATCGAAACGCTGGGCAAGCCGGTTGTCGCGGCGATCAGCGGGCTGGCGCTGGGCGGCGGAATGGAAGTGGCGCTGGCCTGCCATTATCGCGTCGTGGCCGACAATCCGAAGATCCAGCTAGGCTTTCCGGAAGCGACCATCGGCCTGCTGCCCGGCGCGGGCGGGACTCAGCGCCTGCCCCGGCTCATCGGGCTTCAGGCCGCGCTGCCGCTGCTGCTCCAGGGCAAGCCCGTCAGTCCCACCAAGGCGCTTGAACTGGGCTTCGTAGATGCGGTGGTTCCCGCCGCCGATCTGATCGAGACTGCCAAAGCGTGGCTGCTGTCGGTCGGCGATCCGGTTGCCCGCTGGGACCGCAAGGGCTTCAAGCTGCCCGGCGGCGCTCCCTATTCGTCAGCGGGCCAGCAGATCATGGCAGGCGCCAACGCCATGCTGCGGTCGACAAGCTACGGCAATTATCCGGCGCAGGAACAGATTTTGAAGGCCGTGTTCGAAGGAACGCAGGTGCCGATGGATGCCGGCCTGCGCATCGAAAGCCGCCGCTTCCTCAACACGGTGCAGACTCCCCAGGCGGAGGCGATGGTGCGCACCCTGTTCCTGTCGATGCAGGCGCTGGGCAAGGGGCAGGGCCGTGCGACGGGACGCGAAAGGTTCGATCCCCGGAAAGCAGGCGTGCTGGGCGCGGGCATGATGGGCGCGGGCATCGCGCATGCGCATGCCCTGGCGGGCATCGACACCGTGCTGATCGATGTCGATCAGGCCGCTGCCGACAAGGGCAAGGCCCATGGAGACAATCTGCTGGACAAGGCTGTCCGCCAGGGGCGTCTGTCGCAGGAGAAGGCGGATGCGGCGAAGGCCCGAATCTGCGCTTCTACGGACTATGGCGACCTGGCGGGCGCGGACATCGTGATCGAGGCGGTGTTCGAGAACCGCGCCCTGAAGGCGGAGGTCACGCGCAAGGCGGAGGCGGTGCTGGGATCGAACGCGATATTCGGAAGCAATACCTCGACGCTGCCCATCGACGGACTGGCCGACGCGTCCCAGCGTCCCGAATCCTTCGTCGGCATCCACTTCTTCTCGCCGGTCGATCGCATGCGCCTTGTCGAGATCATCCGGGGCAAGCGCACCAGCGACGCCACGATCGAGGCCGCGACCGATTATGTGCTGCGGATCGGCAAGGTTCCGATCATCGTCAACGACAGCCGCGGCTTCTACACCAGCCGGGTGTTCGGCACCTATATCGCCGAAGGCTATGAGATGCTTGCCGAAGGGATCGCGCCGGCCATCATCGACAATGTCGGCCGCATGACCGGCATGCCGCGCGGACCGCTGGAACTGAGCGACGACGTGGCGCTCGACCTGCTCGACAAGGTGACGAAGCAGACGGCGGCGGATTTGGGCAGCGCCTATGTCGCCAAGGCGCAGGACGGGATCGTCGACCGACTGGTCAACCAGCTCGGCCGCCTGGGACGCAAGAACGGCCGGGGCGTATATGACTATGCGCAGGACGGCAGCGGCAAGACATTATGGGCCGGACTGGCTGATCTCGCGCCCCCCAGCATAGTCTCGAGCGACGCGGCGCTGGTCGAGCGCATTCGCCTTCGGCTGCTCTACCGCCAGGCGATCGAGGCGGCGCGCTGCGTCGACGAAGGGGTGATCGGCGATCCGCGACAGGCAGATGTCGGGGCGATCCTGGCCTGGGGCTTTCCGGCATGGACCGGGGGGCCGCTCTCCTTCATCGATTCCGTCGGCGCCGCGACCTTCGCCGCCGTCGCGGACGAACTGGCGCGCGATCATGGGGACAGGTTCGCCATACCGCCCCTGTTGCGCAAGCTCGCCGAGGAACGGGGCCGGTTTTACGAGGCCCCGATCCGGCAGAAAGCGGCATGATCGACCGCGCCCAACTATGGACGGCGCGGTTCCGCAAGGGGGGCGCCGCCTGATCGGCGCGGGCGATCGTCTGGATCGGCGCCGGGGCGTGTCTTCCGCTCCGGCGCCGGCCCATGGATGGAACTGGCCAAGGGAGCGCCGGAGCATCATGCTGGCGCGCAGTTTGAATCTCGCTAAACATGCCCCGATGCTGACGCTCCGTGAGCCTGAGATGCTGCTTGCCGCTGCTGCCGAAGGCCGCGATTGCCGCCGGTCGGGCATGACGACGCGCTGTGCCCGGCTCGCCGCCTCGCGCGGATGGCGGGGGCCGGCATGACCTCTCCGCCCGCTTCCGGCCACTCGCGGATTTCCAATCGGGAACTATATGCCGTCGCCGGCATGACCAGCGCCAGCGCGCCGATGTTCGAACGCCGTCGCCGCATATTGCGCGAAACCCAGCATATGTTGGCGGAACAGGGCCTTGGCGGTTTCAGCACGATGGAATTGAGCCGGCGATCCGGCGTCGCGCAGCGCACGATATTCAACGCGTTCGGCAATCGCGACAATCTGGTGGCGCTGGCGATCCGATTTTATTTCGAGGAGTTCAACCTGGCGCTGGCCGACCGATTCGACGTGTCCACGCTCGACGGGGCGTTGGGGAAGTTGACGGCGACGACATTGCGCAATCTTCAATTGCGCAACTATATGACCGCGATCGTCTCATTGCATTTTTCCCCCTCCGCCCCGGCTCAGGTGCGGGCTGTCACCTTGGCCATCGGTGCGGGATTCTTCCGCGATTGGCTGGACAACCAGCGAAACAGGAGCCTGCTGCCCGCGGAGATCGACCTTGGGCGGCTGACCCGGCACATTGCCCATCTCGAATATGCCGTGATCAACGATTGGCTGGTCGGCGCGGTGGAGGAGGCCCAGGTCGTCGACAATATGTTGCAGGCTGTCCTGGAAATGCTGGTCGGCGCGCTGGATGGCGATGTTCGCGCGCGACTGGAGCAATATCTGGCGGACGTTCGGGAATCAGGGCCGCTCTCGCTGCAATTGAAGGCCGATGGAGCGAACGCCATCGCGGCATTGTCCCTGTAGAGGGACCAGCCGAAAAAGCATGGCATCCGTTCGTCCGGTCGGCACCATCCGAACGCCTCAAAGCAGCGGATCGTTCGGCGTCGCGCCGAACGCCAGCGTCCCCAGACTCTCGCTCGCCGTATCCGAATCCAGGAAGGCATGCAGGCGCAATATCTCAAGGTCGCGGGCGTAGCGTTGCAGCGGATTGGCCTCGCGATAGCCATTCGCGCCGACCCCCTGCATGATCAGCCGCATGGTGTCGGCGGCCAGTTCTATGATCAGCACGGCGTTCATCTTCGCGGCGGCGCGGGCTTCCAGCGGGCGCAGCCGGTCGGGCGCGCCGGGGGTCAGGAGATCGGCGACATAGGCGTCGAGCATCTGCTCCGCCAGGCGCGTTTGCGCGAGCACCCGGCCAAGCCTCATGCGGGCGGAGGACTTGGCGGAAACGGCCTCTCCAGTATTCGTATTATGGCGGGCGCGCACCTGGCTCAGGAAAATGTCGGTCGCGCCGCGCAGCGCGCCCACGAAGACGGGCAGCGGCTCCACGAAAAGCGCCGGCATCAGCGGCAAGGCATAGAGCGGTTGGTCGGCATGGATTGCGGCGCCGGGCGCCACGCCCGCCAGCAGGTCCGCCAGCGACAATGACCTGTGGGCCGGTACGAACACGTCATGCACGGCGACGTCGTGACTGCCGGTGCCCTTCATGCCGGTGACGTGCCAGGTGTCGATCATCTCCACCTGATCGCGCGGGATGGTGAAGGTGCGCGCCTCCGGCGGGCCGCCGGGTGGATAGACGAGGCCGCCGAAGATGACCCAATCGGCATGGACGATGCCCGAACTCCAGGCTGTCCGCCCGGTGATGCGATAACCGCCCGGCACGATCTCCACCTTCGCGACCGGCGCTGCCTGTCCCGCGCCCAACGCATAGTTGCGCGAGCGGAACAGCTCCTCCTGCCCCTCCATCGGCAGCAGGGCGGCGCGCCATGCCTGGCCGATATAGAAGGACGCCACCCAGGCCGTGGACGGGCATGCCGCCGCCAGGATGGACACGACCCGCGCCATCGTGTCGAGATGCAGCCCGTGGCCGCCGAAGCGGGTCGGGGTGAGGATTGCCATCAGCCCCGCGTCGACCAGTTCCCTGATGCTCTCGTCGAGCGGTGCGCGGTTCAATTCGGTCGCCTGCGCTCGCTCGGCAAGTCGCGGCGCGATCTCCCTGGCGCGGGCGACGAGCGTCTCCGCGTCCAGCGGTTGCTTGCCATGCGGCTGCTCTGCGAGGGCAATATCTGCTTCGATATGGGAGATCGTCGACACGGGCAGCATCCTTCAACCGTTGTTCGGATACTGACTATGAAGCAAATAATATCCGGGCATCCGCCCGCGCAGCAGCGATTCGCCGTTCATCCGATCTCTCCTCGACCAAATATTTTTATCCACGGCCCGCGGGTCTTTCCTGTCCGCCCGCTAAAGCCCGAAAAATACCGAGATTTGTGCAATCGTCCATGACAGGCGCGCAAAACGCCCGTTCAGGTCGATGCCAATCCCTTCCATGCGACCCGAGGCTCCGCCTGCGTCCAGCCAGGCTCGATGTTACTAATCACTAGGACAGTTAAATGTATTTTTGCGGGTAATACAAGCGGAAAGATGAAGGGTGAGGACAGCTTTGCCGGGCGGTTCCTTCCCGCCCCCGCCTCCACGGCTGCGAGCGGCGGGATGAGCGTGCCGGATTTCAGCCGCGCTGCGCCGAAGCGAGATGCTCCACGATCCTGGTCGCGCCGGCAAAATAATCCTCGCCTTCGGTCCACGCGACTTCAGGGAACGCATCGACGATCCGCCAGCCGCTTTCCGTACGGCGGAAGGTGAATCTGAGCCATCCTCCCACGGTCCGGCTTTGGGAGGGATGGGCCTGCACCGTCACATGATGGGTGATGCCGGGACAGCGCGCCCGCGCCTCGTCCCCGTCGATCGCAATGGCGGGCAGGCCGAGAAAATGATGGGTCTTTTCATAGGATGACAGGAGCTCCTCGCTGCCCTTGGCCAACAGATGCTTGGCCAGGCGATTTGGCGGCGCGCCATAGCCGCCCTCATCGGCGAAAAGATCCTGCCAGGCGGAAAAATCCCGGTCGTCGAGACAATTTGTATAAGCCGAGATCAGTTTCTGGATCTCGGCCTGGTCGACCAGCCATTTGATCTGGTCTTCTGTAGCACTGTCGATCATGATCCGTCTCCGACATTCGATTGATTTTCTTCAGCTGGGCAGCGGTGACCATCCGTTCAATATTGTCGCCACGGATGCCGCATCTGCGCTCCATGGCTTCCCAAGGCGATGAACGGGGCCAAGGAAGTTGTCCTTACGCTCACCTAGCCCAGGTGCGCCTGATTCGGAAAGGGCGCGGGAGTTTCCAGCGTTTCCGCCTTGTGCCCCGCATGGAATTCATGTTCGTCCATCATACTGATTTGGAACGATTATATAATAACTCTTGTCGCGTAGAAACTGTCGCGGCTTGCAATATCACGGTCAGAGATTAGGCCTTTGACCCTAAATCCGAAAGGCTGGCGCATGCTCCAGGGCGGGCGGCGTCCTCCATCGCAAGGATATTGTCATGGCTCGAACTTATATCATCGATGCGGCATGGACCGCATGTGCGCGCCCGCGGCGCGCATCCGGCGCCATCGCCACCATCTCCATCGCCGTGCGGCTCTGATCGACATGGCTGTCCCGCAGACGGTCGGCGGCCGCATCCGCATCGAAATCGACCAGGGCATAGCCGATATAAGGCTGGTGCGGTCCGCCAAGCGCAACGCGCTGGACGGCGCGATGTTCGGCGCCCTGGCCGAAGCCATCGATATCGTCCGGGAATCGCAGGCGCGGGCCGTCGTCCTTTCGGGCGAAGGCAGCGATTTTTGCGCGGGCCTGGACCTTGGCATGTTCGCCGAAATGCAGGCCGGCCTCAGTCCCAGCGGTATTCCGGCAGACCTTGTCCCGCGCACCCATGGCAGTTCCAACCTGCCGCAATATTGCGTGATGGGCTGGCGCAGCCTTTCCATGCCCGTCATCGCCGCGATCAGCGGTTCGGCGATCGGCGGCGGCCTTCAGCTTGCCCTGGGCGCCGACATCCGGATCGTTCATCCGGATGCGCGATTGATGCTGAGGGAGGTCCATTGGGGCCTGGTCCCGGATATGGGGGCGTTCGTCCTGCTGCCCCGTCTTGTCCGGGATGACCAGCTTCGCCGCCTGATCTTTGCGTCGGCGCCGGTGAATGGCCGTGAAGCCGTGGAAATCGGATTGGCGACGCAATGCGACGAATCGCCGCTGGCGGCGGCCCATGCGCTCGCCCGGCAGATCGCGGGCAGCGACGCGGCGGCGGTGGCGGCGGCCAAGCGGCTCTGCAACGATCCCGACTCCGGCACCGATGCGATGCTTTTGAAGGAATCGGCCGCGCAGCAGCAGCGCATCGAGGCGGTGATCAGGGCAAACGCCGCGAACCCCTGAATGGCGGGTTCGCGGCTTCAGGCGGAAAAGCCCGGCGAGGAGGGCGCGGGATAGCGCTTGAGCGGAGAGATAAATTAGCTTATGGGATTGTCCTATCGGCTGCTCAAGGCCCGCTCCATGGGGTGTCGCCACCCTCTTGGAGCCGAATTTCAGATATAGGCGCACAGGGAAGAACATGGCATTTGAAACCATTTTGTTCGACGTCGAAGATGGAGTGGCCACCCTCACATTCAACCGTCCCGAACGGCTGAACGCCATCGACGAGCAGATGGTGGGCGAGGCCTATGAAGCGGTTTCGGCCATCGAGGACGACGACAGCATTCGCGTCCTGGTGATCACGGGGGCGGGCCGCGCCTTTTCCAGCGGAGCGGATCTGGCCGGCGGCGACCTGGAGCCGGGAGAGGTGGATGCGGGCCGCGTGCTCGAAACCCTGTTCAACCCGCTGCTGGAAAAGCTGTTCGCGCTGTCGGTTCCGGTCGTGGCGGCCGTCAACGGCCCGGCGGCAGGGGCCGGATGCTCCCTGGCGCTCGCGGCGGACATCACCGTCGCGGCGGAATCGGCCTATTTCCTCCAGGCATTCATCAATATCGGGCTTGTGCCCGATGTGGGTTCGACATGGGTGCTGCCTCGCCAGGTCGGGCGGGCAAGGGCGACGGCGATGATGATGCTGGGCGAGCGCATTCCCGCGCCGCAGGCGGCCGATTGGGGCTTGATCTGGAAATGCGTGCCCGATGCCGAGCTTCACGATGAAGTGCGGAAAATCGCCCGCAAGTTCGCCGCGGGTCCGACCAGAGCCTATGCCATGGTGCGGACCGGCATTCGCGACGCATTGGAAGGCCCGCTGAGCAAGGCGCTCCACGCCGAGCGCCGCAACCAGTGGTTGGCCGGCCGAACCGCTGATTTCGCCGAGGGCGTGGCGGCCTTTCAGCAGAAGCGTCCGCCAAATTTCCGGGGCAGCTAAGCACTGTGCGGAAAAGCGGGAGCCGGCTTTCTGCTTGAAACGATGCGATAACCCAGAGCGCCGCCTTTGTCGGGTTTGACGCGGCGCGCTCTGAGTTTCTGCTGTCGTACCGTTTCCGGCGGAAAAGCGGCTCCCGCCCTTCGGCAGGCTCAGGGAGCAGGGCGCTCCGGCTCCGGGTAGGAAACGTTGCATTGCCGCGCGGATTCAAGGGGGTCGCGGCGAATGGCGTGGGTGGATTCAGGAGATGGACCGGAGGCATGACTCTTCTCTCGATATCGCGCTGCATTTCCTTCTGGGCCGGGCGCAAGGGCGCCTCCCCGGCGATCACATGCGGCGATGAAAGCATAGGCTGGCGGGAACTGGAGGAACGAAGCAACCGGCTTGCCCGCCATTATCAATCGCTGGGCCTTGGGCGGGGCGACTTCGCCACCATCGTCCTGCCCAACGACATCGAATTCTACTGCGCCGCGATAGCCGTCTGGAAGCTCGGAGCAACGCCGCAGCCGATCTCCTGCCACGCGCCGCTGGTCGAACAATGCGCGCTGATCGAACTGGGGCAGCCCAAGCTGGTCATCGGCTGGTCCCATGCGCAGCCGCCCAACGGCGTCGCCACCGTGCCGCCCGGCTTCGCGACGCCCGACCTGTCGGCCGAGCCGCTGCCCGACATGGTCGCGGACAAGTGGAAGGCGCTCGCTTCCGGCGGATCGACCGGACGGCCGAAACTGATCGTCTCGATCGCGCCCGGCCGCTTCGATCCGCTCGACCCTTCCTATCTGATGGAGCCGGAGGGTGTGATGCTTGCGTCCGGCCCGCTCTATCACAATGCCTCCTTCATGTTCTCCATGCACGCCTTGTTCTGCGGCGCGCATGTGATCGTGATGCCCCGATTCGATCCGGCAGAGGCCTTGGCGCTGATCGACCGGCATGGCGTCACCTGGGCGCTGTTGGTGCCCACCATGATGCACCGGATCTGGATGCTGCCGCCGGAAGTGCGGGAAGGGCACTCGCTCAAGAGCCTTCGGATCGTGCTCCACACCGGCGCCGCCTGTCCCGCATGGCTCAAGCAATGCTGGATCGACTGGGTCGGGCCGGAGGTGTTGCAGGAGGGCTATGGCGGCACCGAAGGCTGCGGCGCGCACTGGATCTCGGGTACCGAATGGCTCGCGCACCGGGGATCGGTCGGGCGTTCGCTGGAGGGATTCGACGTGCGCGTCGCCGGCCCGTCGGGGGAGATATTGCCGCCGGGGGAAATCGGGGAAATCTGGTCCCGGCCCAGATCGGGGCCGGGATCGACCTATGAATATCGCGGCGGCCAGTCCCGCCGGGACGCGGACGGTTACGAATCGATCGGAGACATGGGCTATCTCGACGCGGAGGGCTATCTTTACCTGGCCGATCGGCGCACGGACCTTATCGTCTCGGGCGGCGCGAACATCTATCCGGCCGAGGTGGAGGCGCAGATCGACTCCTATCCGGGCGTGCGCGCCAGCGCCGTGATCGGCCTGCCGGACATGGACATGGGCGCGATCCCGCACGCCATAGTCGAGGCCGACGCCGGCCTGGACGTTGATGAGCTGCGCGGGCATCTCGCGGTCCGGTTGAGCAGGAACAAGATTCCGCGGTCGTTCGAGATAGTCGACGGTCCCCTGAAGGACGAAGCCGGAAAGCTGCGCCGTTCGGCGCTGCGAGCGGCGCGGATTGAACAAGGATGAGATGGCCGGCCGGTGACAAGGCCATCGTCGTTGGCGGCGCTTCCGGCCCGGCCGGGATCAGTCGGGCTCCGCGAATATCAGGGCGTTGATCAATTCGATCGTTTGCTCGATCTCTATCTTGCTGAACGGATTGCGTTTGGTGAGATGCTGATATTCGGCCGAGACGGAGAAGGGGATCGCGGCCATGCCGAGTATGGCGAACCGCAGCCTTCCGGGATCGACGCGGCGAACCGCCCCCTGCTTCTGCGCTTCGGAAATCAGGCCGGACATATATTCGAAGTCCTTGCCGATGAAGTTTTCGCACATCCAGGTGAGGCGTTTCGACGGCTGATGCGCTTCAAGCGTCATGAGGCGGTGCAGTTCGGGAACCTCCGCCGACATGTTGACGATGCCCCTGATCATCGCCTTCAGGCGATCCTTGGGCGATGTCGCGTCTGGCGCTACGATCGCGTCCAGCCCGGAAATGGAATAGCGTTCGGCCAGATCCACCACCACCGCCTTCCACAGATCGTCCTTGGTCTGGAAATGGTAGAGTAGGAGGGAGAGCGAAACCTGCGCGTCAGCGGCGATCGCGCGGGTCGAGGCGCCTTCGAATCCGACCGTCGCAAAGGCATGCAAGGCGGCGGTGAGCACGCGGGCGCGCACCTCCTCCGGTCGCCGTTTCCGCGTCGCGGCCGGCCGACCCTTCGCGCCTGCAACGATGCTCTCGGCCTTGGCGGATGCAGACGTCATCGATCCTCCATAGGGATGAACGGGCCACCGCGCAAATCCAAAGAGGCTTATGCCGGGGCCGGAGCGGGCCGTCGGACCCGAAGTCCCCGGCATCTTCAGCGATCAGCTTGCGCGGATTTTCGCCAGGCCGTTGGAGAGCGCCACGCGATTACCGGCGCGACAGACAAAGGCGACGGTCGATCGGTCGACCTGCCACAGATCGAACTCCAGCGTCTCGCCGGGATATACAGGCGCGGAGAAACGCACGTCCAGTTGCGCCAGCCTTTCGGGATCTCCCTCCGCCGCCAGCGCGATGATCGCCCGCGCCGCGAAGCCATAGGTGGCCAATCCGTGCAGGATCGTCCCGTCAAACCCGATGCGGCGGGCGAATTCCGGGTCGACATGCAGCGGGTAATAATCCCCGGAAAGCCGGTAGATCAGCGCCTGTTCCGGCCGCGTGGGCATGGCGATCCTGCGATCCGGGGGCCGGGAAGGGGCGGGAAATGCGGGTTTCGGGGCAATGGCCGAACCGCCGAAACCGCCATCTTCGCGCAGGAAGACGCTGCCCCTGATGGTGGCGAGCGTGCGGTCGCCGTCCGCTTCGTGCAGGGTTCGCCGCGTCACCAGGATCGCGCCCCGGTCGGCCCCCTTGTCATAGATCTCCTCCACGGCTGTGCGCGCGATCACCTCGCCGGACGCCGGCAGCGGCGCATGCCAGGTCACGCTCTGTTCGGCATGGACCATATTGCCCGCCGAAATGGTGGTCGCGGGGTCGAGCATCCAGGACGCGCCCTCGCCCAGGACGGCGGCCATGGTGGGGACAGGGACGAGGCGCCGTTCCCAGACGAAGCGCAGATCGACATGGCCGTCTTCGTCCGGAATGCCCGCGCCGACGCCCAGATTGTAAAGCATGGTGTCCCGGACGTCGAAACGCTGCCGCATATCCGCTATGGGCCAGGCCTTCACCAAGTCATAGTCCAGCGGCATTGGCCATCCCTCCCGTTTCTGCATCGGCTCGTCAGCGCGCAACGATGCTCTGCCTGCAGTTGTCTTATAACATAATACATGTTATGTGAAGGCGATTTCGAGCGGTCCGATGAAGGGGCCGCGCAAGATGGAGAGCATATGGTCGAAGCATATATCGTTGCCGCGGCGCGGACCGCCGGCGGACGGCGGGGCGGAAAGCTCGCCGGGTGGCATCCGGCGGATCTGGCGGGCAAGCTGCTGGATGCGCTTGTCGACCGGGCTGGGGCGGACCCTGCTATCGTCGACGATGTCATCATGGGGTGCGTCGGCCAGGCGAGCGAGCAATCGACCAATATCGGGCGAAGCGCCGTCCTCTCATCGAAGCTGCCGGAAAGCGTGCCGGGGACTTCGGTCGATCGTCAATGCGGTTCGTCGCAGCAGGCGCTGCATTTCGCTGCGCAGGCGGTGATGTCCGGAACCATGGACGTGGTGATTGCGGCGGGCGTCGAATCGATGACCCGCGTGCCGATGGGCACTGCCTCCAATGGGCCGGGATTTGGATCATGGTCCGGCGAGGAGATGAAGGCGCGGTATCCGGGGATCGTCTTCAACCAGTTCGACGGCGCGGCCATGATCGCGAAGAAATACGGTCACAGCCGCGATCAACTGGACCAGTTCGGTTATGAAAGCCACCGCAAGGCAATCGCCGCGGTGGAGGCGGGCGCGTTCGATGCGGAGATCGTTCCGATCCCCGTCGAGGGCCCCGACGGCGAGGCGGCGCTGCATGTCCGGGACGAGGGCATCCGGTTCGACGTGACCCGCGAAGCCATGGCGGGCGTCAAATTACTGGCCGAGGGAGGGATCATCACGGCCGCCACGTCCAGCCAGATCTGCGACGGCGCATCCGGCGTCATGGTGGTGAATGAACGGGGACTGAAGGGGCTGGGAGTAGAACCCCTGGCGCGAATACATCATATGTCGGTGCGCGGCGGCGATCCCGTGATCATGCTGGAAGCGCCGCTGGAGGCGACGAGCCATGCGCTCAGGAAAGCGGGCATGTCCATCGACGATATAGACCTGTTCGAAGTCAATGAAGCCTTTGCCCCCATTCCCCTTGCCTGGCTCAGCCATTGCGGGGCGGACCCCAAGCGGCTGAACGTCAATGGCGGCGCCATCGCCCTGGGGCATCCGCTGGGCGCGTCGGGAACGAAATTGATGACCACCCTGATCCACGCCCTGCGCGCGCGGGGCAAGCGTTACGGCTTGCAGACCATGTGCGAAGGCGGCGGGATGGCCAATGTCACGATCGTCGAGCGGCTCTAGGCTGTATCGACATTCAGCCCTGGCGGCGTGCAAATGCCGGTATCCACGCGTCCGGTCCGGCAAGGGGTTGCGATGTCGAACATGGTCTTGATCGAGCGCAAGGCTGGCTATGCCATAGTGACGTTGAATCGGCCGGAGGCGCTCAACGCCCTGTCCGACCGGCTTCGCGCGGACCTGAACGCGGCCATGCGCAGCCTGGCGGAGGACGGCGATGTCCGGGTCGTCATCCTGACGGGGTCTGGACGCGCCTTTTGCGCCGGTCTCGACCTCAAGGAAATCGCGGAAAAGGGTTTCCCCAAGTTCGGCGACGCCGATCTGGCGGACCCCGTGCGAAGCGTCGCGAGCTTTCCGGGGCCTGTCATCGTCGCCGTCAACGGCCATGCGATCACCGGCGGATTCGAACTGGCGCTCGCCGGGGATGTGATACTCGCGAGCGAGAATGCCAGTTTCGCCGACACCCATGCGCGGGTCGGCGCGATGCCCGGCTGGGGATTGTCGCAGCGGCTGAGTCGGCTGATCGGCGTGAACCGGGCGAAGGAATTGTCGCTGACCTGCCGGTTCGTCCCGGCACAGGAGGCGGAGCGATGGGGAATCGTCAACCGGGTGGTCGAGCCGGACCGCCTTCTGGAAACGGCGGAAGAGATGGCGCAGGCGATGCTTGCCACCGCGCCCGGCATGATCGAGCGGCTGAAGGCGGTCATCGACGACGGCTATCTGCTGACCCTTGGAGAGGGGCTGGCCCTTGAAGGAGAGCGCGCCCAGCGCTTCAATGAAGGCGCGCGGCCGGCCTGATCCGACGCCGCAGCGCCGGCAGCCGCCGTTCGGCGTCGGCCGGCGCAGCGGCGGGCGGTTACAGGGAACCGAATGTCCTGCCGCTCTCCGCCAGCTCGACCAGCAGCCGCGATGGTCGCATCGCCTCTCCCTGTTCGGCTTCCAGCGCCTTCATCGTCTCGACGATCCTGGGCAGGCCGACCGCATCGGCCCAGAACATCGGGCCTCCGGTCTGCACCGGCCAGTTATACCCCTTGATCATCGCCACATCGATGTCCGATGCGCGCATGGCGATGCCTTCCTCCAATATCTTCGCGCCCTCATTGACCACCGGATGCAGCAGGCGGGCCACGATTTCCTCCTGGCTGAAGCTGCGTTGCGCTATGCCCTTCCAGGCGGCATGGGCGCGGATGATGTCTAGAGCCGCTTCGCTGGGACGTGCTGCGCGCGCCTCGTCATAATCATAATAGCCCCCGCCGCTTTTCTGGCCCATGCGGCCGGCGGCGACCAGATCCTTGGCGACGCTGCGCTCCGTCGAGTCGCGGCCGATCACGTCGAGGCCGACCAGGTCCAGCATGCGGAACGGCCCCATGGCGAATCCATAATCGTAGATGGCGGCGTCGATCGCGTCAGGGGAAAGGTTCTGAAGCAGCAGCAGGTCGGCCTGTTCGGTGCGCGCCCTCATTGCGCGATTGGCGATGAAGCCGTCGCACACGCCCGACAGCACCGGCACCTTGCCGATCTTGCGCGCTAGTTTCATGGCGGTCGCGACCACGGGCTTCGCCGTGGCGTCGCCCCGCACGACTTCGAGCAGCGGCATCACATTGGCGGGGGAGAAGAAGTGCAGGCCGATAACATGATCGGGGCGGGACGTGGCCCTTGCGATCTGGTTCAGGTCGAGAAAGGATGTGTTCGACGCGAGGATCGCGCCATCCCTGGCCACCGCATCGAGTTTCGCGAATATCTCCTGCTTGAGCGGCATGCTTTCGAACACCGCCTCTATGATCAGGTCGCAATCCCTGAGATCGCCGAGGTCGAGGGTGGCGTGGAGCAGCGACATCCTCCGTTCAAGCGCCTCCGCAGTGAGCTTGCCGCGTTTCAGGCTGATCTCGTAATTCTTGCGGATGGTCGCGATGCCGCGATCGAGATTGGCCTGCGCCGTCTCCACGATATGGACGGGGATGCCGACGTTCAGGAAGTTCATGGCGATCCCGCCGCCCATCGTCCCCGCGCCCACCACGCCCACGGTTCGAACGGGCAGGACGGGGGTGTCGCCGGGCACGTCCTTGACCTTCGATGCGGTGCGTTCCGCGAAGAAGGCGTGGATCTGCGCCTTGGCCTGGAGGCCTTTTTCCAGTTCGACGAACAGCTCGAACTCGCGAGCCAGCCCTTCCTCGAAAGGCAGGGCGACTGCGGCCTCGATCGCCTTGACGATGCTTTCGGGCGCATCCTTGCCGCGGAAGGCGCGGGCATTGCTGCGACGGAATTCGTCGAAAAGCTCCGGCTGTTGCCGGTCGGCGGCGATCCTGTCTTCAAGATCGCGGACCCGGCGGAGCGGCGCGCCCCCGGCGATCAGCTTGCGGACATATTCAAGCGCCGATCCGACCAGCGCGCCTTCATCCGCCACTTCGTCGACAATCCCCATTTCCCTTGCCGCTGATGCGGAGACGGGCGCGCCGCCGGTGATGAACTCCAGCGCCTTGCGCGCGCCGATCAGGCGGGGAATGCGCTGCGTCCCGCCCGCGCCGGGCAGCAGGCCGAGCGCCACTTCGGGCAGGCCGAGGCGGGCGGAGGGCACAGCGATGCGATAATGGCAGCATAAGGCGACCTCCAGCCCTCCGCCCAGCGCCGTTCCATGGATGGCGGCGACGATGATCTTGGAACTGTTCTCGATATGCCGGCAAACGACGCCGAGATCGGGGGCCTGGAATGGCTTGCCGAACTCGGAAATGTCGGCGCCCGCGGAAAAGGTCTGCCCGGCGCATGCAAGGATGACGGCCTCGATTTCGGGGTCCGCCTCGGCCATCGATATATACTTCAGCAGCGCCCGGCGCACGTCCAGCCCCAGCGCGTTGACCGGGGGGGAATCTATCGTGAGGACGGCGATCGATCCATGCTTCTCCAATTTGGCCACTTCAGTCATTGCTCCCCTTTCGATCCATGTCCGGCTGTCTTGTCCCGCCGAATTTGCGATGCAAGTCACGTGGTTGCATATAGTGGCTTGTCACATAACATAATATGAGTTATGTCTCAACGATAATCAATGCCTGTAGAGTTGCATGCGGTTCCAGGGAAATTGCGCGGTGCGACCGCGCTTCGCTCCGGGACCGGGCGACAAGGAAATTGGTTAGAAAATAAATTTTGTTATGTGACGGCGCTCGTCCCATCGGCGGGACCGGCGCCAAGAAGGATCGAAGGGAAGAGGCTGTGGTTCTTGTGGCGGAACGGATGCCATCATCGGGCGCAATGGCGTCGATGGAGGACATTGTCGATGACGCCGGGCGCGGCGAACCTTGCGTCCTGGTCGATTCAGACGATGAAGACGCCGAGGGAAGTATCCTATGGCCAGCCGCATTTGCGGACGCCGCCGCGATCTCCTTCATGGCGACGCATGCGCGGGGCCTGATCTGCCTTGCCATCACCGCGCAGCGGGCGGGTGAACTCAGGCTCGAACTCATGGCTCCTCGCGCGCCCTCCTCCGAAGGACGGCCTTTCACGGTGTCTATCGAGGCGCGGGAGGGAGTGACCACCGGAATTTCGGCCCATGACCGCGCCCGCACCATCCAGGTGGCCATTGCGGCGGACTCGCTGCCCTCGGACCTGGTTTCGCCCGGCCATGTCTTCCCGATGGTGGCGCGGGACGGCGGCGTTCTGGCCCGCGCCGACCATGTCGAGGCGGCGGTCGATATAGCCCGTCTCGCCGGGCTTGCCCCTGCCGGCGTCGTCTGCGGCGTGCTGAACGCGGATGGCTCCACGGCCCGCCTGCGGGACTTGCGCGGGTTCGCGGCGCGTCACGGGCTGCGGATCGGATCGATCGCGGACCTGATCGAATATCGCCGGCGGCTAGAATGCCAGGTCGAAGAGGTGCGGCGCGGCCCCTTCAAGAGCCTCTATGGCGATTTCACCATGCATGTCTTCCGCAACCGGATAGACGATACGGAGCATGTCGCGCTGACGCGCGGCCGGATCGGACCCGGCATGCCCACATTGGTGCGCATGCATCAGGTGGACATGGCGACGGACCTGCTGGCCCATGCCGAGGCGCGGCAAGCCTATCTTCCCTCGGCGATGCGGATGATCGCGAACCAGGAAGGGCCGGCGGCGCTGGTGCTGGTCCGCGATCCCGACCAGGACTGGCTGTCGCGCCGGATGGCGGGCATGCAGGACAAGGCGGCGAAGCAGATGGCGCTGCGCGACTATGGCGTCGGCGCGCAGATCCTGCTCGCGCTGGGGGTTCGCGACATGATCCTGCTCAGTTCCAGTCGGGTGAAGCTGGCCGCCTTGGCCGGATATGGCCTCAACATAGTGGAGCGGCGACCGATCCAGACGATCTTGTAGTGGAAGAAAAGTCATGGCGTTGCGGATAATCCGCCGACAAGCACAGGAAGTCGGCGTGAAGCCCGACCGGCCATGATGGACATTTGATGAATTCGATTTGAGGAGAGCGACCTTGGCTAGAAAGACCCCGCAACAATATATCGAAAGCCTGAACGACGGGCGCGTCACCTATTGGGACGGCGAGCGCATCGACGACATCACCACCCATCCGCGCTTCCAGGTGCCGCTCGCGCTGACGGCCAGCGATTATGACGACGGCGATCCGGAGGTGAACGAATTTCGATTCTACCGGGATGAGGAGGGCAACGAGCATCACCGAATCTTCCAGATTCCGACCACCAAGGAGCATCTGGTCGAGCGCGTCGAAATGATGAAGCAGACGACGATCGGAACGCTCGTCACCGGCGTCTTCATGGCGTTGATGAGCGTCAAGGACGATGTCGCCAAGGTGAACCCGCGCTATGCCCACAATATCGAGCGCATATACAAATATGCGCGCGACAATGATCTGCGCGGAGCGGAAGTGATCACCGATCCCAAAGGGGATCGCAAGCGCCGAGCCAATGAGCAGGACGATCCCGACCTTTATGTCCGGATCGTCGAGCGCCGCGAGGACGGCATCGTCGTGCGGGGGGCAAAGCTGCACATCACGGCCGCTTCGCTGGTCCATGAGCTGGTGGTCATGCCCACCAAGGGCATGCGCCCGGAGGAGGCGGATTATGCCGTGTCTTTCTCCATCCCGGTCAATACGCCGGGGGTTTCCATCATCAATCGCAGCTTCGCGCCCGCCGAATTGAACGAATTTGACTATCCTGCAAGCTCCCATCACAGCATGCCGGAAGGTTTCGTGGTGTTCGACGATGTCTTCGTGCCATGGGACCGCGTGTTCCTTGCGGGCGAAGTGGAACTGGCGAGCGTTCTGGCGCGTTCGCTGGGCCTTTGGGAACGGACGGGCGGCCTGGTCGAGTCGGTTCGCAACGGCGAACTCTATATCGGTCTTGCCCAGCTCGTATCGGAGATGCAGGGGAAGGACAAGGATCCCGTCGTCCAGAGCAGCCTGAGCGAACTGATCGTCTATCAAGAGATGATCAGGATGGGCCTGGACTATGCCTGCGAACATTATGAAACGTCCCAGCCTTCCGGCATGGTGTTTCCGAACACGCTGGCCGTCAATGCGACCAAATATTATCTCGCCGCCAATTTCCATCAGACGATCAAATATCTGCACGACCTGGCGGGGGGGCTGGTCATCACCGTCCCGATGGAAGCCGACCTGCGCAATGAGGAGTCGGGCAAGTTCATCCGGAAATATCTCTACACCCGCAAGGATGTGGACATCGAGGCGCGGATGCGCGTCTACAACCTCATCCGCGATCTCACGGCCGACGCCTATGGCGGATGGTGGTTCGTCGTGGCGCTCCAGTCGGGCGGCGGCCTTCCCGCGCAACGGACGATGATGAACCGGACATTCGACATGGAAAAGGCCAAGGCGGCGGCGCGCAAGGCGGCCGGGATAAGCTGAGGCAGCTTCATGTCAGCCGGCGTCGTCCGGCGACCGGGAAAATGAGGGAAAGGGAAAATCGGCGCATGATCCTCCTCAATCCGGGAGGATCATGCTCCGGCTGTGGGCGGCTCGGTATTGGCCTATCGCGGCTCGGTCGACCGAGATTTCGTGGAGGCGAATGCCAGCGCGCCGTCCGGCTTGCCGAAAACGGCTTCGTCCGCGCGAATGGGGCCGGCATAGCTTGGGAGGGTATAGGCCGTAAGGATGTCCCTCAGCGACCGCAGCCCCATATGACCGCAAAGGGGCATGAATTCGTAACGGCCGAACAGATCGAGACCTTGCAACGCCGCCCGGTCGCGGCCATGGTTCTGGACATAGCCCGTTATATATTCAGCGAAGTCCTTTTCGGCGAGAAAGACCTTCGGATGAATGTCGCGCCAATATTGCTGCGCGCGCTCCACATCATATCCGTCGGCCGCCTTTCCCGCCAGGATCAATGTAGCGGTCGTCCCCGGCAGATCGATCCTCATATGTATCTCGGCGAGCCACTGCAGGCTGTTGTCCTTGTCGATCCATCCGTCCATCTTCAGCCTGAGGTCGCGGCTGGCGTTCCATGAAGGCAGCGCGTCCATCGCCTCCTTTTCCGAACAGAACCAGAATTCATACACGCCATCATATGCGGCGGGGATCACATCGCCGCAAAGCCCTTGCTCCATCGGGTCCAAGGGATGGTTTTCGACGATCCGCCGCGGCTTTGGCCCGTGGCCTTTCGCAATGGCGTCGGTGACGTCCGGCCATCTGGCCAGGAATTCGGCCCGGCTGGTTCCCGCCGCCCGTTGCAGGAACATGATCTGGCGCCACATATGCATTGCATCCTCTCCTGCCTGTTATCGGCCATGCGTCCGCGCCTTTTCGGCAAGGGCGCGGGCGGCGGTCACGGTCGGCAATTGGGCGGTCGTGCCGCCGTCTATGGCGATCACCTGGCCGCTGATGAACCTGGCGGCGTCCGACGCGAGGAAGGCGACCATCGAAGCGACATCCTCCGGCTTGCCCAGATAGGGAAGGGCGGCATGGCTCTCGTTCATATCGACCAGCTCTTGCGGCAGGAACCGCTTGACGCCTTCGGTCAGGATCACGGCCGGCGCTATCGCGTTGCACCTTATGCCCCGCTTGCCGTGGGAGGCGGCCACATATTTCGTCAGCATGGCGACCCCCGCCTTGGATATGCCGTAGCACGGCATTGCCTGATAAGCGGCGAGGCCGTACATCGACGCCGTGTTGATGATGGAGCCGCCTCCATTCTCCAGCATGGCCGGGATGGCGTGCTTGCACCCCAGCATATGGCTTGTGAGGTTGACGGCCATCATGCGGTTCCAGAAATCGACTGTCATCGAAACGACGTCGATGTCCCCCTCTATCGCGTCGGCGCCCTGATAAGCGGCATTGTTGTGCAATATGTCGAGCCTGCCGAAGGCCGATACAGCGGCAGCAACGGCGGCCGCGATCTGCTCCTCCTGGGCGACGTCCAGCGCCATATGCCGGGCCCGCCCGCCCGCCGACACTATCCGGTCGGCGACGTCGCGGGCGGAATCGGCGTTGATGTCGGTCACCATCACGGACGCGCCGAGGGAGGCGACAGCAAGGGCGCTCGCCCGCCCGATGCCCGATCCGGCCGCCGTCATCAGCGCAACCCGGCCTTCCAGCGACATGGCCGGTTCCAGGGTCATTTCGCGTCCCCGGACAGCGCTTCGTAGACGGGTTCGAACCAACTCTTCCGGTCGAGAAATTCCGACAGATGATATTCGGGGATATTATCCAGCGTCTTCTTCACGGTTGCGACGAACCCATCGAAATCGTCGGTCTCTATTTCGTAGAAGGACGCATATTTCCAATATGTCGGCATATCGGAATCGTCGCCGCGGCTGTGATGCCGGAACCGGCCCAGCGGCACGAGGCCGGGTATCTTCCGGTAGGACGGGATGGCGACGGTGTCGTACCAGTGGTTGAATTCGGCCTCTTTCCCTTCCACGGGATTGGTGAGCGCTACGGCGATATATCTGGGCACGGAATTCTCCTTTCAGGTCACTGCACGGCTTTTGTCCGTGGCTGTCATGCGCGCCGGGGCAGCATGATCGGGATGGCGCGGCGCTCGGCGATCCGCCAGCCTTCATCGGTCTTCACGAAAAGGTCGTGATATTCCGCGATGGCCGCCGGCCCTTCCAGCGGAGCCGTTTCATCCCCTTCGCGCTCCGCCGTGTAGAGCAGGAAGGGCGTCACGGCGCGGGCGGATTCTTCGCCGACATCATGGAAGAAGGAAGCGTGACACAAATGTTTCGTGACGAAGCTGGCCGGGCGGTCGGCCCATAGGGCGGCGATCTGATCACTGCCCCTGGCCTCCAGATCGGGCCTGAGGAATGCGCCGTCTTCGGCGAACAGCGCCACGGCGTCGCCGAATTCGCGATGGTCGACATGGTGGGCGAAGGCGGCGATGATGTCGCCGCAGGCCGCCTTGATCTCGGTCGGATTATCCATCCTGTTCCACCTTTCCGTGGCTTTGGCGCCGTCCTTGCCCCCGAAACCCGTGCTTTCAGGCGCGGGCGTGGCTTCTTTCCGGGATTTCGCGTTCCAGGGCGGATTGCCAGCCGGTCACGCGACGCAGCAGCGCCAGGCAATCAGCGGGGAGTTCCGTCCCGCGCCATGCGACATGCTGGTCCGGGCGAACGAGCAGCAAGGGACGCTCCATCGCCGCGCAGACCTTGGGATCGTGGAGACCGACGATCTTCAGGGGCAGGCCCATTTGGGCGGCGGCATCCTCCAGCGGCCCGGTATCGGCGCCGCGGCAGTTGATCAGGGTGAAGCCGGGGCCGAGAATATCGTGCAGGGCGTTGCCGTCCTCCAGATAATAATGCGGCAGCCGCGCGCCCGGCCAGGTGGTCGGCCGGTAACTGTCGGGATCGAAGGGCGGTTCCGGCGTGCCGTCGGGCGCTATGATCGGCGATCCGGCATAGCGATAGCCATGTTCGATGCCCCAGCTTTCATTTTCGGCATTGCCGAGGCGCTCGATCTCCTCCGCCATATGGTCCCAGGCCTTATCGTCGTCCGTCGTGGCCGGGGAAGCGGACCATATGGCGATGTTGACATCCAGGTGGCGACGCGAGGCCGCGCGGTTCTGGATCGCGATCGGGCGCCGTTCCTCTTCATAGGACCGCAGCAGCGCTGGCCCGCCCCAGCCATGGATCACCGCCGCGAGCTTCCAGCCCAGGTCGACGGCGTCCCCCACGCCCGTGTTCATGCCATATCCCCCGGTCGGCATGAACTGATGCACGGAGTCGCCCGCCATCCATACGCGGCCTTCGCCATAGCGTTCGGCGACGACCATGTGCGGCGTCCAGGGATTGGCCACCAATATTTCGAAGTCGAAGTCCCGTCCGGCCCAATTTCTGAGCAGTGCGCGCGGATCGACGGATTCGGGGGCTATGCCCTCCGGAACCGGCGTGTGCAGGGTCCAGAGATCCCGGTCATTCTGCGCGACCATGCCCCCCGCATTGGTGAGCCAGTGCCACCATGGCCCGTCGGGCTGAAGGGCGTCCAGCGCATCGGACCTGAAATGCACCATATAGAAGCTGCCGACCGCGAAATCGCCCTCATATTTGATGCCAAGGCCGCGCCGGACATTGCTTCCCCCGCCGTCGCATCCCGCAAGATAGGCGCATTCGATCGTTTCGGTCGCCGTGCCGTCGGTTTCCGAAATGGCGACGCGGACGCTGTCCTCATCCTGTTCGAACGACTGCACGGTCCAGCCGAACCGCGCATCGATGAGGGGGTTTTGCCCGATCACCTCCAGAAGGGCGGGTTCCAGCAGGATTTGCGATATGCGAAGCGGCGGTTCGCGGGTCAGCGTGCCGTCATTCGTTTCCCGCGACATTCTGCGCACTTCGTCGGGCGAGGGATAGGCGAAGCGGAACAATTCCTTTCCCACGCCGGGAAGTCCGTGGCTGACGCGGACGATGTCGAAGCAATTGCCCGACGGCACGCCGGCCGCGCGCAAAATATCCACCACGCCCAGACGCGCCAGCAATTCCATGCTGCGCCCGTTGGTCAGATCCATCTTGGGATGGCGCGTGGTCGTGGGATTGCGTTCGATCAGGATGGACCGGACACCTTGATGCGCCAGTTCCAGGCTCAAGATCATCCCGACCGGGCCGCCCCCCGCGATCAGTACCGGCACATCCATCAGTTTTGTCCTCTCTCTTTATGTCCAGGCCGCCCCAAAGGTCCACATGAACCTGACCGGAGCTTTCCGATGCTGAGGCCGCGAAATCGCTGCGGCCTCATGCCAGCCTTTTTCCGTTCCACGCCCCAGGGCTGAAGTCCGCGATGGCTTTCAGCCGCGCACGTCCGGCCGCTTGAGCAGGAAATCCACGGCTATTCCCGCCTCGAACTGCCGGACAAGTTCCTCGGGATCGAAATCGACGCCCCCGACATTGTCGGCATAGGCCTGCGACTTCATGAACTCTGCGGTTTCGCCGAAGGTCTCATAATTGTCGGTCTGGAATTCGACCTGCGATCCATCGGGATCCTTGTAGTACATAGACGTCGTGGGTCCATGATTGACGCACCACCAGGGAAGGATCGACCTCTCCTTCAGGCGCTTGTAGTTTTCCAGCAGGTCTTCGAGGGACGCCAGGCTGAACGCGACATGATGCACGCCGGCGGTATCGTCCCTTTGCGGCAGGAGGCCGGGCATGTTGACGATGGCGACGCGATGATGTTCCTGATCGAACGTCAGGAAGGTCGCTATCTCGTTCGAAAACACGACCTCCCCGTCGAAGAAGGTCAGATACCAGTCGATCATCTTCTCATACTGGGCGGTCTTCACGACGAAATGCGCCATGTGGGTGGGGACGACCTTCCGGCGCGCCTTCCCGTCGCCAGCCTGCTTCGCCTTCGCTTCGGCCATTCCGCCTCTCCTATATTCTTCATGCATTGCAAGGATGCCCGGCGCGCGCCGTTCCATCAACATGTTTGAGCCGTAGCATAAAATAACTTATCTCCTGTTGCAAGCCCGGCATTCGGCTCGATTTGCGGCTTGCATTTCGGGCGCGGATACATCCGCCATCTTTGATTTCCTTGCCCGCGCAGGGTTTTCCGGTGCGCCCGCGACGATCCCGGACTGGAATCGGGCTGGCTTTCGCGGCGTTTTCCTCCGCTGTCGGCGGCTCGTCGGACCGGGCCGGACGCTTTCCGGCCAAGAGCCGCCTTGGCTTTCCGGCCGATCGAGGGTAGTCCATAGCGGAATATATGGTGTGGAGCGAAGGTCAGATGGTCAAGGGGCAGCGTCAGCGGGCAGTGGCGAGTGGTTCTCGATGGCTGGGTCGTGCCGATTGGATGGAGGCGGGGCAGCAGCTTCTGATGAGCGAGGGCATAGCCGGCATGCGCCTCACCAAGCTGACCAAGCGATTGAAGGTGTCCACAGGCAGCTTCTACCACCATTTCAGCGACATGGATGATTATCTCGGCGCACTGGCCGATTATTTCAACGTGGCGCAGGTGCAGGGCCTGGTCGCGGAGCTTGCGGCCGAGTCTCCCGACCCGATGGTCCGCATACGCCATCTCGCCTCCCGCAGCCTCAAGAGCAGCCTGTTCGCCCTCGATCGCGCGATGCGCGTATGGTCGGCCTCCGATCCCAGGGCGGCGTCGTCGGTAAAGCAGGCTGAGAAGATCGTGCTCGATTTCATCGCCGACGCCTTCGAGCATATCGGCTTCGGTCGGAAGGAGGCGCGCACGCGGGCGCGCATATTGCTGACGGCGGCGATCACGCCCTTGCTTTCCTCGACCAAGGAGGAGGAAAAGCTGTTCCGTGAGGAAGTGCTGGCCGTCCTGCTGGAGTCGGAGCCGGGCGGATCGCGGCAAGCCGCGCCGAAAAGCGGGTCGCCGCCTCGCCAGGGGGCAAGAGGCGGCAAGCGGTCGACGGCGAAGAACAGCGCCGCCGCTGCCTGACCTGCCGACCGACCACCCGTCGCCCGATTCGCCGTATGCCTTCGGGGCTGGAGTTGGTCGCGCCCATGCTCTCATGACCGCGCCGGGTTTCTTGACCATGCATTTGCGGCCTGGTTGAGCAGGCGCGCGTGACTCGCATCGTGATCCGGCCCGGCATCGGCTTGCCAGATAACATAAACAATATTATGTTATGCCGAAATAACGGCAAGACCGCGGGCGGGAATCTGTCAGGAGAGGAAAATATCTTCCCCCAGGCATGGCCGCATGCGGATTTGCAAGGAGGAGAGGGCCGCGCAATGACGTTCGAGGGCAAGGTGGCAATCGTGACGGGCGCCGGGACGGGCCTGGGCGCGGCCGTGGCGCGAAGGCTCGCGGCGCAGGGCGCGAAGGTCGTCGTCAACTATTCGCGTAGCCGGAACGAAGCGCAAGGCGTGGCGGACGAGATCGTCGCCGCTGGCGGCGAGGCGGCGGCGGTTCAGGGCAATGTCGATCAGGATGAGGACTGCCGGCGCCTTGTCGCCGAAACCGTCGACCGATGGGGAAGGGTCGACATATTGGTGAACAACGCCGCCCGCACGAAGCTGGTCGCCCATGACGATCTGGACGGGCTTTCCGCCGAGGATTTCCTGGCCATCTATCGAACCAATGTGGTCGGCGCCTACCAGATGGTGCGCGCATGCCGCCCCCTTATGAAAGCGCAGGGATTTGGGGCGGTGGTCAATGTCTCGTCGATCGGCGGGCTTCTGGGCGTCGGATCGTGCATGGCCTATTCGGCGTCCAAGGGCGCGCTCAACACGATGACCATGGCGATGGCGAGGTCGCTGGGGCCGGAAATCCGGGTAAACGCCGTATGTCCCGGTTTCATCGCGTCGCGCTGGTTCTCGGACCCGTTCGGGCAGGAGGGGTTGCAGCAGATGATCGAAGCCCAGCAATGCCTCACGCCGCTGGCGCGGGCCGGCACTCCCGAAGATATTGCAAAGGCGGTCGTCTTCCTGGCTGGGGAGGGCGCCGAACATATCACCGGAGTGACGCTGATCTCGGACGCCGGCCTGCACCTGTCGACCGGCGCGACCACGCCGAGGAAAGAGGAGATGACGTCCGGCCGTTGACGGAGGCAAAGCGGCTTCAGGCTGGCCCAGCGGCATATTCTAGGCCGGCGAAACGCTCCGGACCAGCCTGATCCTGCTTGGGTAGACCGCATTGGGCGCGCGGGGCGCGCCATGGCGTTCCAGGCCATAGGCGACATGCGACAGCGACATCAGCAGGTTCATCAGATTGCGCTCAGGCTCCTCCATCGCTTCGAGCGGGAAATCGTCCAGATAGGCGAGAGCCTCCTCGACCCTGGGCATCAGCGAATCGTAGAAATGCCTGAGGTCGGCCGGATCGCCTTCGTACCGCGCCTGGAAGCGGGCGTGGGTATCGGGCAGGCACCATGCCGAAACGAAGCCTTCCCATTCAGCGAATTTTTCCGGAAGAAGCATAAGCGGTCCCTTGTTTGATAGCCTGTCGATGCCGCGATTGTCAGCCGCTGATCCATTCCTGCAATTTCGTGATGGAATGGTGGATGAGAATTTCCGCTTCCGACAGCGGGATCGTGTCCGTCGCGCGAGAATTTATCCCGACCTGCGTATATTCGACATTGCTCAGATCTTCGAGATAGACGTCGAAGGCGCGGGCCAGGTGGAATTCGAACGCTATTCGTTCCCTGATCGTCCTGGGCCGACGGACGTACATCCTGGTTTCCTGGATCGCCTCATCGACGGATACAGGCCAGAAATGATGCACGAGGAAGCCGGTTCTGATCGAATCGATATGAACATTGGGGAATATGTAATTGACATCCATCGACCAGCGGGCGGTCTTCGTCGGATTGACGGCCGCATGGGCCCGGTAATGGTTCAAGGTCTCTACATGATCTGAAGCCATATGGGCAGGATTTTCGACGATCCGTTCGAAGGCGTTTCGGTCGCCGGGCGCATAGTCGGGATTGCCGTACATGGAATTGACCGCGTGAAGTCCCATGATCCTGGTGGTGAGGGGCTTGCCGAAAGCGTTGCTTCGGTCCGAAAACCACTCGCATATCGTGTTGCGATGGAGGGCAGGCAGATGATAGGCCTCCGCGAAGGCATCCATGACGACCTTCCAGTTGCACTTGACCTTCACTTCAAGAACGACCGGCGTGTCCGCATAGGGATAGCTCAGTCCCGACAGATAGGGCGCCATGTCGCCGAGAAACTCCTCCAGCGTCATGGCCGGTTCGGGATCGAGATTGATGAAGATCCATCCCTCCCAGACCGAAAGCGCTATGGGCTTCAAGCCGCATTTCTTCTTGTCCAGGCCGCCGAACATGGATTCCCCCGGCACGCCCTTCAACGATCCGTCGAGCGAAAAAGACCAATTATGATAGTTGCAGACAAGCGTGCCGCCGCTTCCGGACTCCGTCCTGACCAGCAGGTTGGCGCGGTGCGGGCATATATTGTGGAAGGCGCGGACAATATCGCCGCCGTCCCGGGTGATGAGGATGGACGCGTTGCAGATGTCGACCCTCTTCACCACATGGCTGCGCGGGGTGGGCAGTTCCTCGATCCGGCCCATCAGCAGCCAGGCCCGCCCGAACAGCCTTTCCCGTTCCGCCGCGAAGAATTCGGGCGAGCGATAGGGTTCCAGCGGCACTGAAAGCCCCCCGCCCGTTCCTTCGGCGGTCGCGGGGCGAATGGGCGATTCCACGGGAGTTGCCGAATTCCTGCTCATGGGTCGTCTCTCCTGTTCGAACCGCCACGGGGCTGCTCTTTTTTCAGGGATGGTCACCGACCTCGCGCATCGGCGAACTCCATAATTTCAGTTATGATGACATGGTGCGGCGGCCTGCGCAAGGTGGCGCTTTCCGAGACGCAACATAAAATACTTTACGGTATGATCGGGAGGTGATATTGAAATGCTTGCACGGGATAGCTGCCGGCTCGCTGCCCCAATCCCGTCCATAATATCTATAATATACGACATTCTGGAGGGGATGATATGGCCAAGGTTCATTTGATAACCGCGCTTGTTGCCACGACGATCTTGTCGAGTCCTGCTTATGCATCGGCGGATGAGCAGACGGGGAGCGTCGCCGCGAGTCCGCAATCGTCGGCGGACGGCGCGCCGTTCGCCTCCATACCCGACATCGTCGTCACGGCGCAGAAGCGCTCGGAATCGATCAACGCCGTGCCGATGTCGATCACGGCGCTGGGCGGCGCAGAACTCGCGCAGCGCGGCATCGCCAACGTCGCCGATCTGGCCAAGGTCGTGCCCGGGCTTACCTTTGCGCCCTCGCTCAACAATACGCCGGTCTATTCGCTGCGCGGCATCGGCTTCAACGACTCGGGTTTCGGTTCGGCGCCTGCCGTCGCCGTCTATATCGACGAATCGCCGCTTCCCTTTCCGGTCATGACCGAGGCAGCCGCCTTGGACCTGGAACGGATCGAAGTCTTGAAGGGACCGCAAGGAACTCTTTACGGACAAAATTCGACTGGCGGCGCGATCAATTATATCGCTGCGAAGCCTACTCCTATATTTGAGGCGGGCGGACAGGTTTCCGTCGAACGCTTCGGCAAGACTTCGGTGGAAGGCTTCGTCAGCGGTCCGATCAGCTCGACTCTCCAGGCGCGGGTAGCCTTGCGGACGGTGCAGGGCGGAGCATGGCAATATAGCCTGACCAGGCCGGGGGACAAGCGGGGCGAACAGAACCAGTTGGCGGGCCGCCTGCTGCTCGACTGGACGCCGGCGGAACGCCTGACGCTAAGGTTTTCCGCAAATGCCTGGCGGAACAGGTCCGACACCACGGCGACCCAGTTGGTGCAGATCGTTCCGGACAATCCGGGCCCCGTTTCGCCCGAAGTGGCTGCCTCGCCGATCGCGCCAAACAACCCTCGCGCCGCCGATTGGGACCCGTCATGGCCGAAGGCGATGAACGATCGTTATTGGCAGGTCGGGCTGCGCGGCGAATATGAATTGTCGGACCAATTGAAGCTGATTTCGATAACATCCTATCAGCATCAGGATCTTGACCGATTCCAGGATTATGACGGAACGGCCTTCGTGGACTTCACGGGTCGGGCCTTTGGCCGGATCAAGACGTTCAACCAGGAACTTCGGCTCAGCCTGGATACTGACCGCTTCCGGGGTCTGATCGGCGCCAATTACGATTATGCGAATGTGGACGATCGCCATCAGTACCGCATTTTCGACGCCTCGGCATCCACGCCCTTTCCCGACCTGCCTCCGATCTCGGCCGCCATATCGCAGGCGCTTCAGAAGACGCGCACCTATGCGGTTTTCGCCAATGCCGAATATGAGGTCGTCGATGGCCTGTCGATCAAGGGCGGCATCCGCTATACGAAGCAGAATCGGTCGGCCTATCAATGCAGCTATGATGGCAGCGTTGAAAACGCCACCGGACGGATATTCACCCGGCTCCAGGAAATATTCGCGGCCTTCGGCCTCAAGAACACGCCGGTCGAAGTCGTCGACCAGAACCAATGCTATTCCCTGACGCCCGCGCCTGAACTCTTGCCCGCAGGCAATCAGTCCTCGCTGAACGAGGACAATATCTCGCTCCTGGCAGGCATGTCCTACAAGGCGCCGAGCGGCGCTCTGCTCTACGCGACCTTCAGTCGGGGGTACAAGGCGGGCGCCTTCTCGAACATCTCGGCCTCCTCCACCTCGCAATATGTGCCGGCGCGGCAGGAGCGGGTGGACGCCTATGAGGCCGGGGCGAAGCTGCCGCTTTTCGACAAGCATCTCCAGTTCAATCTTGCCGGATTCTATTACGACTACCGCAACAAGCAGGAGCGCGCGCGCATAGAGGATCTTGTCTTCGGCCTGCTGGAACTGCTCGTCAACGTGCCGAAGGTGCGCTCGGTCGGGGCGGAGGCGAGCCTCGTGGCGCGGCCTTATCCCGGCCTCTCGCTCTCGGCCGCGGCGACCTATATCAAGACCAAGGTCGTTTCCGATTTCACGACCTTCAACGGCGCCGGCGACTTCGGCAATTTCAGGGGATCGCGCGTCCCGTTCACGCCCACCTGGCAGGGGTCAGCCGACGCGCAATATGAATGGAACGCGGGCAGCTTCAAGGCATTTGTCGGAAGCAGCCTGAACTTCCAGAGCGCGTCCAATTCCACCTTCACCCTGCCCGACAATCCGGAAACCCTCTACAGGCTGCGCGGTCGGGCCTTGCTCGATCTTCGTGCGGGCGTCGCGGGGCATGACGATAGCTGGCGGCTTACGCTGTTCGGCCGCAACGTGACGAACAAGCTCTACGAGACGTCGGTCAACTTCGCCAACGACACCATCGCGCGACGCGTGGGGACGCCCGCCACATACGGCATATCCCTCACAGTGCGGACGCGATGAGCGAGGGGGTGGAATCCGCGTCGAACGGGCGGCTCGGCGGCACGGTGGCGATCGTCACCGGCGCCGCGAGCGGCATGGGCGCGGCCATAGCCCGGAAATTCGTCGAGGCCGGCGCATCGGTCGTCCTTGCCGACCGCAATCCCGCCGGCGAGCGGCTGGCGGCGGAACTGGGAGCGGCGGCAAGGTTCCAGCTTCTGGACGTCGCTAGCGAAAGCCAGTGGGACGATGCCTGTTCGACGGCGCTGGCGGCTTTCGGCAAGCTGACGGCATTGGTGAATTGCGCGGGCATTTTCATTCCGCTGCCCATGCTCGAAACGGACAGGGAGCAGTTCGCAAGAAGCGTCGACGTCAATCAACTGGGCGTCTTCCTGGGGATGAAGGCGGCCGCGCCCTTGATCGCCGATGCGGGGGGCGGTTCGATCGTGAACATATCGTCCGGCGTCGCGCTGCGCGGAATAGCCGGCATGTTCGCCTATTCGGCATCGAAATGGGCGGTCCGGGGCATGACCAGATGCGCGGCCCTGGAACTGGCGAAGCATGGCATTCGCGTGAACGGCATCTATCCGGGGGCTATCGACACGCCCATGATCCAACTGAATCCCGCCGGCTTCAACGACGCGATTGTGGCGACCATGCCCTTGGCCAGGATGGGGACGCCCGATGAGATTGCGGACGCCGTGACATTCCTGACGTCGGCGGAGGCCGCCTACATCACGGGCGCGGAACTGCCCGTCGACGGCGGCGGAGCGATCTGATCGCGCCCTGATGAACGATCATATGCAGCAGGAGAGGGCGCAATGTTCAAGCTGTTGGTATCGATGAGGAGAAAGCCGGGAATGTCCCTGGATGAATTCATCCGCTATTATGAAGAAAAGCATGCGCCCTTGGCCAGGCGAATACTTCCCCCGATCGGCGTGTATCGGCGTAACTACATCCGGGCGGATGATCCGCTGCTGGCGTCGGTGGGCGATGGTCGTGCAAGCGCGGCAAGTGTCGATTTCGACGTCATAACCGAAGCCGTCTACCCGACGCGCGCGCACGCCGAGGCGGGAATCCAGGCGTTCTTCGATGCAGACATCATGCAGGTCATTCGTGCCGACGAGGACGAGTTCGTAGAAGCCGGCAGCGTCAAGATGTATGTGGTCGAGGTTCATCAATCCGCGATCCCATAGGCAGGGCGCGGCAGGAAAAGCCGACGCGCTTGCCGCGCTGCCCCTTCACCATAGCCGATGGAGCCGCACGGTCCCGTTTCCGGGATTCCGTTGCCGCCCGGAAGAGAATCCCGCTGGTCTGGAAAGTCTGAAATCGTCATGACCCTCGCCATCGAACCCGCGACCTTTCGCCGCATATTGGGCCATTATCCGACCGGCGTCTGCGCCATCACGGCGATGCCGCCCGACGGCAGGCCCGCCGCCATGATCGTGGGATCCTTCACATCGGTGTCGCTCGACCCGGCGCTGGTGGCGTTCTTTCCCGACAAGGCCTCTTCGAGTTGGCCCAGGATCGCGGAGGCGGGGCGTTTCTGCGTCAATGTCCTGGGCGATGATCAGGAGGCCCTGTGCCGCACCCTCGCATCGAAGGATCCGGACAAGTTCGCCGGCATAGCGCATCGTCCCTCGGCGCTCGGTTCCCCGCTGCTCGACGGCGCCATCGCCTGGATCGACTGCACCATATATGCGGTGCACGACGCGGGGGACCATCATCTCGTGCTCGGCAGCGTGCATGCGCTGGACGTGCATCATCCGGGCGCGCCCCTGTTGTTCCACAGGGGCACCTATGGGAAATTGGCGCCGCCGCCCTGCTCGCGGACATAGGGCCATGACGCGATCGGGGCCGTGATCTCTTCGCCAAGCCATTCGCGAAAGCACCGCATGGCGTGGGTTTCGGGTCGCGACATCAGCCGGGTGAGCCAATAGCGGCCCGCGTCGATCATGATCGGGAAAGGCTGAGCCAGCAGTTCCGATGCAAGTTCGCGGATGAACATCGCGGGAGGCGCGAGCGCGACGCCGAAACCGGCCATGGCGGCGGACACCATCAGCGCCGAACTGTCGAAAACGGGTCCGCGGAAAAGCGGGACGGGGATGTCCGCCGCCTCGAACCAGAGCGCCCATTCATCCGGCCGGTACGAACGCAGCAGCCGTTCGTGCAGGACGTCGGCGGGCGACCTCAGCCGCGCCGCCAGGGCCGGAGCGCACAGCGGCGTCATTGGCGCTTCGATCAAAGGTTCGGCCTGGGTGCCGTGCCATGCGCCGTCGCCGAAACGGATCGCGAAATCCAGCGCTTCCCCTGCCAGGTCCACGCGGTTGTTGTTTGTCGAAACGCGCAGGTCGATGGCGGGGTGGGCGCGGGCGAAGGCGTCCAGCCGCGGCAACAGCCAGCCGGCCGCGAACGTGCCGACGACGCCGACCTTCAGCACCTCCCGAAATCGGCCGCCGGCATATTGGTCCAGCGTCGCGCCCACCCGGTCGAACGCTTCGGCCAGCACGGGGACGAGCGCGCGCCCCTCGTCGGTAAGCGAGAGTCCTCGCGGCAGGCGGTGGAAGAGGCGCACGCCGAGCCGGCGTTCAAGCTGCGCGACATGATGGCTGACGGCCCCCTGGCTGACGCAAAGCTCGATCGCGGCGCGGGTGAAATTGAGGTGACGCGCCGCCGCTTCGAAGGCGCGCAGGGCGTTCAGGGGAAGTTGGGCGCGGTCCATGACCCGTCATCAATTATTCTCATGGCTTTGTCGAGAAATCATGCTTTGCGGGAAGGAGGTTGAATCGGGCATCCCCGCCGGGAAGGGAGACGAGGATGATCGCAACGATGACAATCGCCGCGTCGCTGGCCATCAGCCCGGCGGCGGCAGCGACAGGGCCGGAGCCGGAAGCCATGGCCGCCGCGGACCGGGCGGGCGGCGCCCGCCCCTCCGATGACCCCCTGACCCGGCCGATGGCGGTCGAAAGAGCCAAGGAATGGCTTGCGCCCCTGCCGCCCGAAAGGATTTTCGGCAACAGCTATCTGGTCGGCTTCGCGGGTCTCAGCGTCGCCTTGATCGACACGGGTGCGGGCCTGGTGCTGATCGACGGCGCGCTTCCGCAGGCGGCACCGATGATCCTCAGCAATGTTCGCAAGCTGGGCTTCGACCCCAGAGACATCAAATTTATTCTGAGTACCGAGCCGCATTATGATCATGCTGGCGGGATCGCCGCCCTGGCGCGCGACACCGGCGCCACCGTGGTGGCCAGCCGGCGCGGCGCGGAAGGCCTGCGGGCAGGCGCGCATGCGAAGGACGATCCGCAATTCGACTATGGCGGCGCCTGGCCGGCGGTGTCGCGGCTGCGCGTCGTGAAGGATGGAGAGGTTCTGAGGATCGGCCGCGCATCCATCGCCGCGCATGCGACGCCGGGCCACACGATGGGCAGCATGACATGGAACTGGAACGCCTGCGAGGGCAAGAGGTGCAAGGCGATCGTCTTCGCCTCCAGCCTCAATCCGGTGTCGGCCGACCGTTACCGTTTCACCGCGCCTTCCAGCGCGCCGATCGTCAAGGGCTTCGAAGCCAGCTACAGGCGCATGGGCGCTTTGAACTGCGACATTTTGATCTCCGCGCATCCCGACAATGCGGGCGCGGGGCGGTATGGCAGTGGATCCGGGGCCTGCCGGTCCTATGCGGAACGTTCGCGCCGCCTGCTCGCGAAGCGGTTGGCCGAGGAGCGGCGAGAGACGTCGAAATAGCGTTCCAGATGAGACACCTTGATCGGCAGGCCTTCGTCGATCCGGATGGGGCGGATCAGGCGACCCGCGCCCGGCGCGCATCCTCTTCCGCCGGGCTGCGGGCCAGGAGCCGGGCAAATGTGCTGGCGAAACAATGCGTATCGCCGGGCCATCGCGCCGACACATAATTGCCGTCCTCGACCACCAGCGCCGGGCTGTGGTCGATGAAGCTGTCGCGGACCAGTCCGGATGTCTTGCGACGGAAATGCGGATCCTCGGGTCGCACATCTATGAAATCGCCAGGATCGGCAAGGTGGCGGATGACCTCCTGCTCGACCGACATATAGCCCTTTGGCTGTCCATCCTCCTCCAGATAGGTGCGGTAATAGTTGCGGTCCCAGAAGCGGCCGACATGCGCGAATGCGCTCGCGGTCCGTTCATGCCTCCAACTCAGCGCCGTCGTCTTGCGGCCGTGGAGAACCGAGCGCCCGTCCGCCCGCTTGCTGCGCGCCGCGAGCAGCACGCCATGGCAGATCGCCGCCACGGGCTTGTCGGCGGCGAAGAAGTCGGCCACCAGCTTTTGCAGGACCGGGCTTTCCAGATATTCGCGCATCCCGCGCGCCCGATGGCCGCCGCCCAGCACGATCGCGTCATGGCCGTCCACCGAAAGCTCGTCCCAGCGGCGGGGCGACCGGAAGGCGGGGCTGGCGATCATCTCGGCATAGGCGCGGCGGGCATCCTTGTTGGCGCGCAGCACCCGGCCGATCACCGTGATCCGCCCGATCAGCGGGATCGGACTCCATGGATCCAGCCCGCGCCCCGTGATCATGATCGGGTCGGCGGCGCCGGCCTTGCCGTCGGGCGTGGCGAAGCTCACGCCGTGCCCGGCGGCGGTCAGCACGCGCCATGTGACGCCGACCTCGGTCGGATCGAAATCGCGCGAGGGCAGGGGAAAGAGAATATGGGCCATGATGGATTCCTCGATCGAAGGGGACCGGACCGCTTCCGCTCCGTCCAATGGCGGGCCGGGTCCGGCATGCGGCGCGGGTCGCATTCGAAGCGTCGAACCTCGCGCCTTTATGTTGACACTGTCTACATATGGTGTGTAGACAGTGTCAACATCTTTCTGGAGCCACCATGCCAGCCGAGCCGAACGCCGCCCCTGCCTATCATCATGGCGATCTGAGACGCGTGCTCGTCGACGCCGCGACCGCGATCGTCGCGGAGGAGCAGAATTGGGAATTTTCCTTGCGCGAGGTCGCTCGCCGGGCAGGGGTGAGCCACAACGCGCCTTATCGCCATTTCCCCGGAAAGTTGGACCTGCTGGGCGCAATCGCGATAAAGGGCTTCGTCGACCTGCGCGCCGCGATGTTGGCCGCGGCCCAGCAGTCCGAATGCATCGAGGAGGCCCTGATCGCGATCGGCGCGGCCTATGTCGCCTTCGGGCTCGACAATCCGGCGCGCTATCGCCTCATGTTCGGCACGGCGCTCGCCGCATCGCGCGCCGCCCTTCCCTATCCGGTCGGCGAAGCTGCCGCCGGCTCGCATGCGGTCCTCCTCTCGGTCATCGCGCAGGGCATTGCGGAGGGCGTGTTCGATGCGCCGCCCGACGATGAGGAGGCGGCCGCCATAGTCGCGCTCGCCGCCTGGGCGAATGTCCACGGCCTGGTCTTGCTCCTGCTCGACGGGCTGTCGGTGGTGCCGCCCGTCCCTTCCCTGGCGGAGCGGGTCGGGCGGATACTCCTCGGCGGCATCAAGCGGCGTTAGGCGAATGCCGCGCAATCCTTATTATGCCGGGCCGCCGAGCGATCATTTCGATGGCCTGCGCTTTTTCAATCCCGGCCAGGCGTCCACCGATCGCGGTCTGGGCGACCTGCTGCGCTGGCGGTTGGGCAAGCGGGCGGCGCCCTGGCCGCGCTCCGTTCCCGTCACGCCCACGCGCCCGGCGCAGTCCAGCCAGGCGCTGGTGGTGACGATGGTCGGGCATGCTACGGTGCTCATCCAGGCAGCCGGCTGCAACATATTGACCGATCCGGTCTGGTCCGACCGCGCCAGCCCCGTCGCCTTTGCCGGCCCCAGGCGCGTCACCGCGCCGGGCGTCGCCTTCGAAGACCTGCCCCGGATCGACGCTGTGCTGGTCAGCCATTGCCATTACGACCATCTCGACCTCGGGACGCTTGCGCGGCTGCATGCCCGCGACCGGCCGCTCATGGTCATGCCGCTTGGCAATGACGCCATAGTGCGCGCCCATATTCCCGATGCCAGGCTGGCGACCGGCGATTGGTGGGATGCGATCACGCTCGCGCCAGGCATCGCCACCACCCTCACGCCGGCGGTCCATTGGAGCAATCGGTCGCTGGCGGACCGGCGCATGGCGCTCTGGTCGGGCCATTTCCTCGCGACGCCGGCCGGCACCGTCTGGTTCGCGGGCGACACCGGCTTCGGCGACGGCGCGATCTTCGCCCGGATCGCACATCTGGGATCCCCTGATCTTGCTCTCCTTCCCATCGGCGCCTATGCGCCGCGCTGGTTCATGGCTGCCCAGCATGTCGACCCCGCCGAAGCGGTGCGCATTTTCCAGATCGTCGGCGCGCGGCGGGCGCTTGGCATCCATTGGGGCACATTCCGCCTCACCGACGAGCCGCGCGATGAGCCGGTGCTTCGCCTTGGCGAGGCGCTGGCCGCGGCGGGCGTTGACCCCGCCCGCTTCGTCGCCGCCAGGCCGGGCGAGGTTTTCACCGATTCCCAAGGCAGCGTGGACGAATTCGAAATGTCGGGAATTGGCCAGTTGCGAACATCAGTTTTCCGTCACCCCGGACTTGATCCGGGGTCCCGCTTTTCTTTAAAACGGCGGCTCGACCAAGGCAGCGGGACCCCGGGTCAAGCCCGGGGTGACGAATAGGGGAATGGCCGGTTCCCACCCAAATCACTCAGTCCAGTGAGTCTGGAATTTGCCCACGCGTTCCAGCCCCTAGAAATTCACTCCGGCGGCGATCCCATAGCGTCGCGGTTCGAGCGTGAAGATGTTGGTGAAGAGGCCCGAAGGCTGGTCGGATACGTAGAGGCCGGTGATCGCATTGCTGTCGGTCAGGTTCTGCACGAAGGCGCGCACGAACCAGCGGTCGTCGCGGCCGTTGAGCTGCAGCTGCGCGTTGACGATCACATAGCTGGGTATGCGATTGGCGTTTCCGTTGAACACCGATCCATAGCTGCCGCCGGTGAGGATGACGTCGACGCGGGGCACGAGGGTGGACCCGCCCGTTCCCATGTCGACGACATATTGCGCGCCCGCCGAAACCTTGAAGTCGGGCGCCTGCGGCAGGCGGTTGCCGCGCAGGTTCACCGGAACGCCGTCGGTGAGGACGGAGACTCCGCTTGGCCCCGCGCCGGCGCTGGCGACGTAGGAGGCCAAAGCCGAACATATGCTGTAGGCCCCCGTCGCGCCGTTCAGCCCGCTGTCGGCCGGGAAGGGAGTGGTCCCTTGCAGGCCGGCGCCCGGCCGGAACAAGGGACGCCCGGTCGAGGAGTTGACGACGCGGCCCGCGTTGATCTCCCCATTCACGAAATTGACGAAATTGTTTGACGCGGCGGAATTGCCGGCGGTGTTGGGGACGACCGTGCAGTTGGAACCGTTCGAGATGTCCTTGACGATGACGGCGTCGCTGCGGCCGCCCGACGGGTCTCGCGGATTGGTGATGTATCTGTCCGACGATACCTTGGTATGAAGGTAGCTGGCGTTGATGTTGACCGTCAGCGCCGGGATCGGGCGGGCGATCGCTTCAAGCTCGATGCCGTAGATGTCCGCGTCGACATTGTCGTTCACGCTGGTGCGACTGACGATGCGGCTGAGCTGGAGTCCCTTGTACTGATAGTAGAAGGCGGATGCATTGAGCCGCAGGCTGCCGCCGAGAAAGCTGTTCTTCGATCCGACCTCCAGCGCGTTCACGAATTCAGGCTCGAAACTGTCGGAGATGTTGAAGATCGGCAGCAGCGGCGGGTTGATGCCGCCCGACTTGTAGCCCCGCGAATAGGAGGCGTAGAGCAGGTTCCTCGGCGTGACCTGGAAATCGATCACGGCCCGGCCGGTGAACTCGCCGAAGGTCGCGTCGCGCTGTTGCACGGGCTGGATGCCCGGCCGCCCGGCATCGGCGTCATAGGCGGCGAAGAAGGGAGAATCGAACGCGTTTGCCGTGCCGTAGGGCACGGGGAAGGAGATGATGGTGTTGCGCGCGCGATTGGACTTGTCGTCATGATTATATCTGAGCCCCGCCGTCAGCTTCAGCCGGTCGTTCGGCTCGAAATAGGCTTCGCCGAACAGGCCGTAGGATTTGAGCTGGAATAGCTGGGAATTGTTGCGGACATAGGGGGAGGCGAGGAACACGGTGGGATAGGTGACGGGCTGGCCCGCGGCGGCCTGCCCTCCCTGTTGGCCGAGCGACGTCAGCACGCCGAGCACGCCTGCCGCATAATCGATATTGAACGCGTTGACGTTGTAGTCGGCATTGTGGTTGCGATAATCGCTGTATATGCCGCCGACCAGGAAGTTGAACGGCCCGTCGAACTTGCTGGCGACGATCGCCTCGCCGGTGAAGGCCCGGCCGAACAGGCTGGTGCGGTCGAAATCCTGGGGCGTCGCGGAGCATAGGCTGTGGCCCCCGAACGCGCCTGTGGCGCTCGGTTCGACGATCGACGTGCAATAGGGGCCGGCCGGGCCGTTGGGGATCAGCGCGGCAGCAACCCGTCCGAATTGCGCGAGCGAGGGGCCTGCGACGCCGTTGCCATAGGCTTGCAGGGTCGAAAGGCCCGGAAGGAACAGCGCGGCGTTGTTGACGCTCAGATTATAATCCTGCGACGCGGCGGTGCGCGTGCGCTGATACTGGCCCGACACCTTCAGGGTGACCGGCCCGAAATCATGTTCGATCCGCAATTGCGCCTGGATCTCATCGGAAAAGAAGGTGGGATGGAAGTCGGTGTTGACGGTCCTGGGGTCGGCGATGAGCGGATTTCCAAGATTGGAGTCGGGACCGTAGAGGCTGCCCAGGGCAAGCGCGCCGATGCCCGGGCCGCCCTGCATCGTCAGATATTCGCGGGACGTCAGCGTGCCGCCGAACGTCGCATTGTTGTTGGTATAGTCATTGCCCAGCCGTCCGGGAAGGCAGCCGAGCACGCCCGTGGGATCGCGCAGGCATTTCTGCTTCTGGATGCGAAGGCGATTGTCCTTTTCATGGAAATAATAGCCCAGGAGGTCGATCGTCGTGGAACTGGACGGTTCCCAGCGAAGGGAGGCGCGGACGGCGTAGATGTCGCGCCCGTCCAGCCTGGCGCCGTCATGGAGGTTCTTCGTATAGCCGTCGCGATTGACGTATATTCCGGCGAAGCGCGCGCCCAGGCTCTGCGTCAAGGGCAGGTTGAGCATGCCCTTCACCTTCCTGGAATCATAATTGCCATATTCGATCTCGCCCGAAGCGTGCACGCCGTTCAGATCGGGCTTGGCGGTAATGAAGTTGACGACGCCGGAGGTCGCGTTGCGGCCGAAAAGCGTTCCTTGCGGCCCCCGAAGCACCTCGACCCGCTCCAGATCGAAATATTCGACCTCGAACAGCCGGGTGTCGAACAGCGGAAGTTCGTTATTCGTGATCCCCGTCGCGCTGTCGCATGAGCTGCCGACGCACAGGTCGCCTATGCCGCGAATCGTGAAGCTGGACTTGGAAAAATTATTCTTGGTGAAGATTGTATTCGGAAGCGATAGCTGAAGATCGAGAGAATTGTCTATCTGCTGGCGCTGCAATGTCTCGGCAGTGAAAGCGCTGACGGAAATGGGAACGCTTTGCAGCGACTGGCTCTCGCGCTGGGCGGTGACCACGATGTCGATCACGCTGGCCGGCGCGGATGCCCGGCCGCCCCCTTCGGCGGCCGGAGGCGCGGATTTCGATGCCTCCTCTGCCTGGGCGACGGACGGCGCAATCAAGCCGGCCATCGCCGCGCCCAGAAGAAAGCCGGTGCGCTTGCGGATGAATATCCTGGTCATGTCCCTATCCCCTCCTGGCCCCGCTCGACGGGCAGATGACATTCCCCGTCGACGGGCTGGCTTCGCGAACGATATATTAATTTATAATCGCTGTTATCATTAAATATCGATATTTAGAAAAAGGTCAAGCGGAGCACTGGCGCGACATGCACAATGGCTCCGCCGCCGGTCAGTCCTGCCTGCGCACGCGGTTGGTCAGCACGCCGATGCCGTCGATGGCTAGCGCGACTTCGTCGCCATCTTCCAGAAAGCGGTCATGTTCGACGCCGCAACCATTGCCCATCGTGCCGGAGCCCAGAAGCTCCCCCGGATGAAGCGTCTCGTCACGCGACACATAGGCGATGATGTCCTCGAATCGATGCAGCATCGCGCTGTTGGACCCTTCGGCCCACAATTCGCCGTTCACCAATGCGCGCATCCTTATGTCGTGGACGTCGGCAAATTCATCCGGCGTGGCAATGCAGGGGCCGATCGCATTGCTGCGGTCGAAATCCTTGCCCTTCGCCGGGCCCATCATGCCGGGCATCTCCGCCATCTGCGCATCGCGCGCGGAAAAGTCGTTGAAGATGGTGTAGCCGAAGATATGGGCTGCCGCCCGCTCTGCCTTGATGTCGGCCCCCGGCCGGCCGATTATGATCGCCAGTTCCAGTTCGAAGTCCATGAACTTGCTGTACCGGGGCCAGAGGATTTCCGTATCCGGACCGACGACCGTCAGGGGATTGCCTTTGTGGTAGATCGCCTTCTCAAGATAGAGCGCAGGCAATTCGGTCAGTGGCGGGGCGGTGGGGGCCGGCATTCCGGCCAGCCTGGCGCCCAGGCGCTGCATGCCGGCATATGACTGCCGGATATGGTCGGGAAAGGTGAAGAAGTCGCGGATCGATTGCGGGCGCGGCAAGGGCGCGAGCAGGCGGACATCGGCAAGCGGCACGACATGTCCATCGCTCTCCATCAGCCGACGGGCTTCGTCGATCCCGGCGTCGCCGGCCTCGATCAGGGCCTGCATGCCAGTGAACCACGCCGGATCCCCTCGGCCGGACGCCGCGCTTGCGGCCGTCAAATTCTTGACGGCATCGTCGCCGACCAACGCTCCGACGAAACGGTTGCCGCCATGCTCATAGGTCACGAATCGCATAAATGCCTCCCCATCAGGAATGAGCGTGAAAAATTATCGATATTTCTATTTAATGACGATATATGTATCGGGTATCAAGCAAATTGAAAGGGGACTGCTGTGATCGATCGTGTGGCGCTGCTGGGTACGGGGCTGATGGGCGCGCCGATGGCGCGGAACCTGGCGCGGGCGGGCTATGCGGTCAGCGCGTGGAATCGCACGGCGGATAAGGCGGCGGCGCTTGCGGAGGACGGGGTGTCGGTCGCCGATACGGCGCGGCTGTGCGTGGCCGACGCCGATTCGGTGTTCATCGTCCTGAGCGATGGCCCAGCCTGCGACAGGCTCCTCTTCGGCGACGACGACGGCGTGGCGCGATGGATCAGGCCGGGCGCGACCGTCGTCATGATGAGTTCCATCGACCCGCCTTCGGCCCGCCGGCAGGCCGACCGCCTGTCCGCCCTGGGGATCGATTACATGGACGCCCCGGTGTCGGGCGGCGAGCGCGGGGCGATCGATGCCAGGCTGACCATCTTCGCCGGGGGCGTTCCGGCGACGGTCGAGAAGATGAGGCCCCTGCTGGAAACGCTGGGCCGGGTGAACCCGGTGGGCGGCGTCGGGAGCGGGCAGTTGGTCAAGCTTGCCAACCAGATGATCGTCGGGATCACCATAGAGGCCGTTGCAGAGGCCCTGCTGCTCATCGAGCGCGGCGGAGGCAGGCCGGCCGAGGCGTTCGCCGCGCTGGAGGGCGGATTTGCCGACTCCACGGTCCTTCGCCAGCACGGCGCGCGCATGCTGAACGGCAACCATGTGCCGGGCGGCACCGTCGCCACGCAGCTCAAGGACTTGCGCATGGCCACAGCGATGGCCGCCGATCTGGGCCTGTCGCTGCCCTTGCTCGCCGGGGCGGAGGACATGTTCGCGCGTGCCGCCGACGGGCCGGACCGCTCGCTGGACCATAGCGCCGTCCACCGCGCGCTGCGGGCCATGCAATCAATCGGCGATGCGATCTGAAAGGGGAATGACGATGAAGATCAGCGCCAGCGTGTCGACGATGTTCCGGGAGCTTCCGTTGCTTGAGCGGTTCGCCGCGGCCGCCCGTGCGGGCTTCGACGGGGTCGAGATACAGGTGATCGACGAGGGCGATCCGGCGGAGATGGCGCAGGCCGCGCGCGCCGCCGGAATGCCGGTCGTGCTCATGAACCTGCCGCTCGGCGATCTTTTCGCGGGCGGCCCCGGCCTGTCGGGCGTTCCGGGCCGCGAGGCCGAGTTCGCTTCCGCCGCTGAGCGGGGACTGCGCGCAGCGAGGGAAATGGATGCCCGGTTCGTCCATGTCGGGCCTTCCCGCATTCCGCCCGGCCATGACAGGGAAGCGTGTCTGGAAACCTACAGGCGCAATGCCGGCCAGGCGCTCGCGCTTGCGGGCCGCCTCGCGCCCGATGCCGTGCTGCTGGTGGAGCCGATGAACCGCGTGGAGATGCCCGACGCGCTGTTCGCCTCCATCGACGAAGCGGCCGATATGGTTCGCTTGATCGGTTCGGCTGGGTTCGGATTGCTTTTCGACCTCTATCATGTCGCGATGAATGGCGACGACATCGCTCGCGCATGGGCGGCGCACGGCCATATCGCGCCGCATGTCCAGTTTTCCGATGCGCCGGGGCGGAACGAGCCAGGCACCGGATCGATCGACTTCGCCGCGGCGTTCGCCGGGTTCCGGGCGTCGGGTTATGGCGGATGGCATGGGGCCGAATATCGTCCGGCCGGGCCGACGACGGCCGGACTCGGCTGGCTCGCGGAGATGCGCCGGCTGCATCCGTCCGCATAAGGGGGATGTCAGCCGCCGTGGCGGCGGACGTCGCTTTTCAGATCGCGCGCCCCTCATTCGCCCAATAGGCTTCGCGCAGGCGACGCTTGAATATCTTGCCGGAATCCTCGCGGGGAAGGTGGGTTTCGAACCGGACCACCTTGGGAATCTTGTAGCGGGACAGGCTGCCGGCCAGGCTCCTCTGGATTCCCGCCGCATCCAGCGTCGCTTCCTCGTCCGGTTCGACATAGGCGCATACCGCTTCGCCGAATTCGGGGTCGGGAATGCCGAATACCGCGCAGTCGCGCACGCCGCCGATGCCGAGCAGCGCCGCCTCCACCTCCGCGGGATAGATGTTGACCCCGCCGGAGATGATCATGTCGCGTCGCCGGTCGCACAGGAACAGATAGCCGTCCTCGTCGAGCCAGCCAATGTCCCCCACCGTGACGAAGCCGGCCTGTTCCAGTGCCGATTTTTCGTCCGGATGGCCATGATAGGTGAAGTCCGGCACGGCTTCGGACCGGACGTGGATGTCCCCTGCCTCGCCGGTTCCGGCGTGCTTGCCATCCTCCCCGATCACCCGGAGCGTCACGCCGGGAAGCGCGCGACCGACCGTTCCGGGCCTGGCAAGGGCATCGGACGAGCCATGCCCCGTGACAAGGCCGGTCTCCGTCGAACCGTAATATTCGTGGATGACCGGCCCCCACCAGTCGATCATCTGGCGCTTGATCTGCGTGGGGCAGGGGGCGGCGCCATGCACGACGAACCGCAGGGAGGAAAGATCATAGCCGGCCCGGACCTTCTCCGGCAGTTTGAGCAGGCGCACGAACATCGTCGGCACCACATGCATGTGCGTGATCCGGTGCTGCTGAACGAGGGCCAGCAGCTCCTCCGCATCGAAACGCGGTTCCAGCACGATCTTCTCCGCCAGTTCCGCCGACACCAGTCCATAGGCATTGGGGGCCGAATGGTACATCGGTCCGGTCATGAGCACCCGGATGGTTTCGGCGGGGTCCAATCCATAACCGTGAACGGCGATCTGCGCCTGCGCGGCCAGGTGGCCGGGTTCGAACGGCCTGCGCCGCACGCCTTTGGGCTTTCCCGTCGTGCCGGAGGTGTAGATCAGGGAGGATGCGCCGCCCGGCCCACGGGGCGGCGCGGGGCTGGCTTCGTCGGGCAGCCAGGCGTCCCAAGCCATGGCCCCCGCCGGCGCGGTCGAAGGCGGGAGGCGATAGGCAGCGGCGATCTCCGCCGGCGTCGGCACGCAGACCAGCGTCATGCCCGCCAGCCGGTCGGCCAGCGGGGCGGCCAGGTCGTCATGGGCGATCAGAAGCCGCGCGCCGCTGTCTTCAAGGATATAGCCGATTTCGTCCGGCGTCGCATGCCAGTTGATCGGCGTGGCGAACGCGCCGATCCAGCGCGCGGCCAGGCTGGCGACGAAAAAGGCGAAATCGTTGCGCAGCAAGAGGGCCACGGCATCGCCAGGAGCCACGCCGCTGGACTGCATCGCGGCGGCCGCGCGTTCGATTTCGCGTTCGAAGGCGGCGGGTTGCATCACCCTGTTGCCTGAGAGAAGCGTGGCTGTCATCTGCGCACTCCATTGGTCGTGGTGGATATCGGGCCACGCCTTGGCGGCTTGGCCATTGCGTGCCAGGCGGGCAGGCGCCTGGCGCGGCGCCCCTGGTCAACCCGCCGCTGCGACAGGCCGGTACAAGCCCGCATTCGCGGCCAGCCGCTGGGCCAGCGCGCCGAGCATGTCGAGCGTCGGACTCGCCAGCCCGGCCGCCCGGGCGAACGCCATGGGGGCCTTGACCAGCGCATCCATCTCCAGCGTCCGGCCAAGCAGGAAGTCCTGGAGCAGGGAGGGCTTGTGATCGGGCGCGCGATAGCCCGGCGGCATGGGCGGGATCGAATATCCCTGGGCGGCGGCGATGGCGACGGCCTCCGCCATCAATCTGGGCACCGTATCGCCGAATATCGGATCCTCGACGGCTTCCCGCGCCGTCTGGCCGGTAATCATGCAAAGCACCGAGACCGTCATATTGGCGATCAATTTGCGCCAGAGCACCTCGCGGAGGTCATGGTGGGACGGGCTGGCCAGTCTCGCGTCCGCAAGGATCGTCCTCAGCTTCACGATCCTGTCGCTTTCCGACCGATCCGGCTCGCCGACGAACAGGGCGTTATATTCCGGAGAATCGTTGCGCACCACACCCGGTTCCATCACCTCGTTGGAAGAGAAGATCACGCCGCCGATCGTCCTGCGGAGCCCGACATGCTCCTCCAGCGCGCCGCCGGGATCGAGCCATCTTAGCCGGGGCAGAAGGGGGGATTGCGGAAGCCCGTGCGTGTACCACCATGGAATGCCGTTCTGGGCGAAGACGACCGGCGTGTCCGGTGCCAGCAAGGGTTGGACGCCCTCCGCCAGAACATGGAGCGACGAGGATTTGAGGGTGGAGATCACCAGGTCCTGATGACCGAGATCGGCGGGATCGTCGGACGCCTTCACGCGGACGTCCAGCCGCTCCGGACCGGAGAGGAGGGTCAATCCCCTGGCGCGGATCGCCGCCAGCGCCGCGCCGCGCACGACGATCGACACCTCATGGCCGGCGGCGGCCAGCCGCGCGGCGAAATGGCCGCCCACCGCTCCTGCTCCATATACCGCGATTCTCATTGGCATCCCCATGTTTGATTTATCGATATTCCGCGAATATACCGATTGTCAATCGACGTTCAGACATGTTATCGATATTTCAACGATGGAGGATGCCAGAATGGACGGAAGATCGACAGGCGCGATAAACCCCGACATCGGGCTTTTCGGTGCAGCCGGGGAAGCCGAGGGCGAGGCCGAACTGCGACATGGCTGGCCGATCATCCTGGTTGCGTTCCTGGGCATCACCGTGGGAATCAGCAGCACCTTCCTGTTCTCGACCGGGCTTTTCCTGAAGCCGGTGGCCGACGCATTCGGCTGGGGACGCGGAACGGTGAGCATCGCGCCCTTCGTCGCCTCCATGCTGACGGCGCTATGCGCGCCCTTCGTCGGCCGCTGCGTCGACCGTTTCGGCGTCCTGCCCGTGTTGCTCCCCTCTCTGCTGGGGTTGGCCGCCGGCTTGCTGCTTCTGGGAATGTTGAGCGCCGACTTCTTCTCCTATGTGGCGCTGATGGCGCTGGTGGCGTTGCTGGGGGCGGGCACAGCGGCGCCCGTCATCACCAAGATGATCATCGCGGGCTTCAAGCGCCGTCGCGGACTGGCGCTGGGCCTGTCCCTCGCGGGGTCCGGACTGGGGGGAGGGTTGATCCCCCTGTTCCTCACGCCCATCATCGCCGCGCACGGCTGGCGGGCAGGCTATATGGCGCTGGCCGGCATCGAGCTGGCGGGCTTCGCCGTCATCGGGGCGCTCATCTGGCTTTGGCGGCGCACGATCCTGCCGCCTGCGCGGCCCACGGGCGCCCGCGTCCCCCGACAGGAAGCCGCCGTTTCCGCCGATGGGCCGCCGCTGCTGCGCGACCGCACGTTCCTGCTGCTGGCGCTGGCCTTTTTCCTTTCCGCCTGGGGGATATTGACGACCGTGGTGCATTTCGTGCCGATGCTGACCGATGCGGGCGTCGATGCGACCCGCGCCGCCGGAATGGCCGGAACGATCGGCGCGGCGCTGATCTTCGGGCGGATCGTCGTGGGCTATCTTCTCGACCGACTGCCGGCCGTGGCGCTGGCCCAATGCCTGTTCGCGATGGTCGCGGCGGGAATGCTGACGCTGGTCGCGGGCGGCGCCCATGTGGCGGTTGTCGCTCTGATCGCGGCCATCGCGGCGGGGATTGGCATCGGTTCTGAAAACGACATCATGTCGTTCCTCGTCGGCCGCTATTATGCCACCAGCCGCTTCGGCTCAGTGAACGGAGCGCTCTTTGCGGTCTTCCTGGTCGGAGGGTCCATCGGTCCCGCCGCGTCGGGCTATATGTACGACGCCACCGGCAGCTACACGCTCGCGCTGCTCCTGTCGGCGGGCGCGCTGGTGACGGCCGCGCTGCTGCTGTTCGCTCTGCCGAAGTTGCCATCGTCCGCAGCCAGCGGCTAAACGCGCCCTAATCGACTTGCCCGCTTCCTGACTCCATGCGATCCTGGAACCCATATGTCCTACGAACCACGGAAATCCCCCCCCGCCGAATCCGCATTCGCGACCCATACGGAGGCAGCCGCCCGCCTGCTTTCCGACGCGATCCTTTCCGGCGACATCGCGCCCGGAACCAGGCTCAACATCAGGGCGCTTTCGGAGGGGACCGGGCTGGGTCCGACGCCGATCCGGGAGGCGCTGGCCAATCTGGCGGGGCGGGGCCTCGTCACCTTCGCGGGGCAGCGGGGGTTCCGCGTCGTCCCGGTCAGTCCCCAGGATCTCCAGTCCATCATGACGGCGCGGACAGTCGTCGAACAGGGCGCGCTCGCCCTTTCGATGGATCGCGGCACGGAGGATTGGGAGGTCGAGATCGTGGCGAGCCTCCACCGGCTCAAGATGTTCACGGACAATCCCCCCACGGACATCGACAAGAGGATCGACACGTTCGAGCGGGTGCACTGGCGTTTCCACCTGTCCCTGATAGGGGCATGCGGTTCGGATCATCTCATCGCCATATATCAGGATCTTTACGAGCAGACGCGCCGCTATCGCTCGTTGATGCTGAAGACGGACGTCGATCCCGACCAGGCCTATGAAAAGCACAGCCTGCTGGCCCAATTCTGCCTCTCACGCGACAAGCGCCGGGCGCTCGAGATGCTTTCTGGGCACAACAACATGCTGCTCAGCACGATCTACGGACCCGTTGCTGAAGCGGCCGAGAAGGTTTGAAATCATGAGGGCGCCGGATGGATTATCGTCCGCGCCCGCCCGCATGGAGCGCGGAACCTCAGGACTTCGCCTCTGACGGGACGACAGGTCCGCTTTCGCCCGCAGAGGCGCGCGGCGGCATCAATTCCCTGATCATGCCCCAATAGCCGCGGGTGATGTGCGCGTCCGCCGCATAGGTCGGATCGGTCATCAGATGCGCGTGCAGCCGCCGCAGGTTGGGCCAGGGCACCGAGGGGAACAGATGATGTTCCAGGTGATAGCTGACGTTGAACGGCGCGATCAGGAACCGATCGAGCAGGGTCGGGATGACCGTGCGCGTGCCGTTCAGCTCCCGCTCGTCGGCGACGCCGTTATGTTCGGCCATTGCCCGTATCCGGTTGAAGACATTTGCCCAGATGAATTGCGGGATCAGCAAAAGGCCCAATATCTTCCAGCGGAAGGGCGACAGGAGGATCAGGCCGTAGAAAAGCAGCGCCCACAGCACATAGCGAATGCGCAGTCCCAGGCTGAAGTCGTAACCGAAGCGTCCGGGATTGTGGAAATTGGCGAAGGGCGCCCAGACGCGGCTGTCCCGCGCCATGCGATAGAAGTTGAGGCCGGTCACGCTGCGGACCAGCAGCCAGGCCATGGCGGCGGCGCTTTTCGGGAAGTGCTGGTCGCTGTCCCGCCGCTGCACGCGATAGTCGCGATCGCGCAAGGTGTTGGTGTAGCGGTGGTGATACATGTGATTGGCGCGGTACAGGTCGATGCTGAAGCCGAGCGGATAAGCGACGAAGATGTCGCCGATCAGATCGTTGAGACGGCGATTGCTGAACAGCATCCCGTGGCAGGCGTCGTGCATCATGACCGCCAGGCACTGAATGCGCGATCCGATGACGAAGCCGGCCAGCAGATAGACCGGGATTCGGTCCACATGGATGGCGACGGCGCCCGCCGCGATCGCTATCGCCCATTGGAGGACGAGTAGCAGGGCGTTGCGACGGTTGTCGATGACCGACAGTTCGCGGACCAGCGCCAGGGTGCCGCGCCGCGAATAGCGATATCCGGGTGGACGCTCCTTGGCGACCTCTTCCATGGGCCCATGTCTCCGAATGCCGCGCAAAGCCAGTCGCGGGGGACGCTATGAGCGGCGCGATCGAGCGTCAAGTGCGCGCCCTGCGTCAGTCGACGAAAATGGCCTGGAACACGATCTTGTCGTCGCGCACGATGAAGGCGTCCTTGCCCGACACCTGCTGGGGCTGGCCCTTGAACTGGACCCAATGCAGGATGACGCTGTCCGGGCCGGCCGGTTCGATCGTCGTTTCCATGGCCTTGATGCCGGGATGATGATCCTTGTCGGTCAGCGTCGCGAAGACGCGGCGCGCCTGCGCCTGGCCTGAATAGATGCCCGGACCCCTGGCCGGCGCCTGATCCGCGACCAGCCCCTGGGGCGTCACGACCACCGTGTCGGCGGAATAATCGTCCATGATCGGCTGCAACTTGCCGAGCTTCATGCTTTCGACATGGCGGGCGACGACTTCGGCGGGTGTTGCGGCTTGGGCGGCGCCGGCCAGGGAGAGACCCAGCAAGGCGGCGGCGAAGGGGAGGCGGAAGTCCATGGCGGCAGGAGCCTTTCTCAAGCGTTTTCGGGGGGAAGGGTGGGTTTCGGGCCGGTCATCCGTCATAGGGTCATCCCTCATAGGGGATGCCCGCTTCATGATCGCGGATGATCTGCCTCACGGCTTCGGGCTTCACGGGCAGCTTGTTCTGGTTGGCCTGGAGCCAGGCGAAGAAGTCCGCCTCGATCGCGTCGGTCCAGCGCGTGTCGATCTGGCCGGCGGTATATCTGCCCTCGCGCAGGCGCATATGGCCGAACAGGTCGCGCAGCCGCGTGTTCTCCGACAGCTTCACCACCTTTTCGGCCAGTTGCGGCGGGATGAACAGCACGCCGCCGTCGCGGCCCAGCACGACATCGCCGGGCATGGCGGTCGCCTTGCCGATGCGGATCGGGCCATTGATGCCCACCATCGTCGAATTGAGCCGCGCGCCCGTCGCCATCGCGCCGAAATGGTGCGACGGGTCGTAGGAGCGGACGAAGGAAACGAAGTTCGGCAGTTCCTTGAGGCCGTTGATGTCGCGCACCGCGCCGTCATAGACGATGCCGTTGCCGCTGCGGGCGTAGATGGCGTTGCCGACATTGTCGCCGATCGACGGTCCGTCCTGCTTCAGCCCGAAATGGTCGCTGACATAGACGTCGCCCCTTTGCAGCATGTCGACCGGCCAGGCGTTCATGGCGCCCTTGCGCTTGTCGGCTATGCCCTGCTTCTCCAGCACTGTCTGGATGTCCGGGCGGCCGGGCAGCCATTGGGAGGTCAGCGCCCGCCCGACCAGCACCTTGCCGGGGAAGATGGACAGCCAGCCATCCTCATATTGATGGTTGAACCCGGCGCTGCGCAGCGTCGCCCAGGCTTCCTCCAGCGTGACCTCCCGCATCCGCTCCAGAATGTCGTCGGGCACCTTCGGCCGGCCGTCCGGAAAGCGTTCCCCGGTCCAGGCCGGCGTATGGCGGATCACCTGCTCGCGCGTGAAGAAGCCGTCCTCGGCCAATGCCGGCTGCGATAGCAGCATGGCCGAAAGGGCAAGGGCGGCGCCCATCAGCCGCCGGTCAAATCCCATGGTTCAGCATCTCCCCATTCCATGCGCGGCGCGGCGCGGGCGTGCGCGGCCGCCGGTCGTACCCGTCCATTTCAGAATTCCGGCGGCATCTGGTCGTTCGCGCCGCCCCGCGGCACCTCCACCCCTGCGGCCCACAGGATTCCGTTCACCAGGAACCGCCGTTGCTGCGGATAGAGATGCATGTTGTCATGAAAGTCGTTGCCGCCCCACACGACCGAACGTCCTCCGTCGGGCCGTTCATAGGCCCAGGCGACCGGACCGCCGGTGCCGTTCGCCGCCTGCGACGGCCTGGCGGTGAGCAATGGGGTGCGGCGGCTGTTGTCGGGCAGGAAATAGCGCGCATACATCTCCTCCCGCGGCGTCCACGGCTTGACGCCGCGCAGGATCGGATGCCTGCCGGGGATGGGCCTGATCGCCCATGTGTCGACCGGATTGTGCGAGACATAGGGAATCCAGACCCCGCCCAGCCAATCGTTGAGATAGAGCCGGCCCGCCCGGTTATCCACGAACATCGTATAGTGATAGACGACCAGCCCGGTCTTCCTGCGCTTCAGCAGCGCATCGAAATCCTTGAGCGCGGCGGTGGTCTCCGCATTGTAGCCCAGGCCGTCGGTTTCGGCATATTGCTGGAAGATCGCGCCGGTTTCGCGCTTCAGCCAGTCGCCATTGCCGTCGATCACGATGGCGTCCGCCGTTTCCAGCATGGCCTGGTCCCGCGGCTTCTCTCCGACGATGACCTGCGTCTTCACCTGCCGCGCCGCGCCGGAATGCTCCAGCAGCCAGGCGAGTTCGCGCATGTCCTTCTCATATTCGTGGCGGCCGGGGGCGCCGTGCTGCTTCGGCCCGGCGAACAGCAAGATGCGCACCGGCGGCAAGGGAGCCGTTCCGGCTGCGGCCGGGCAAAGGAAGGCGACGGCCATCGCCGCCAATGCCGCATGTCGGCGCATGGGGAACCGCCCTGTGAACTTCCCTTTCAACTCACCCTCGCCAGCATAGATGGTCTTGCGACTCTCTTGGTCGATAATATCCTATATGATCTGCCATAATGTGGCGGATATACCAATCCCTCTCGCTATTTTTCTTGCGCTTCGGGCGAACAGGCCCGAACCCGGCAGGACGATGGGGAAAACGGGTCGTTTCCCCCCATCGGATGGGGGCAGAGTGGCCGCGCATCCGCGGGAACCCGCGCCATCATGCCGTTGCGGGCTTCCCGAATCGGGCAAATCCCTCTTTGGTGCTGGATGCCGCCTATGAAACGCGGCGCGATATGAAGATGAAGGTCTTATGGAAGCAGACGGCGCCATGTTGCAGGATGGGGATTATGCGGCGCTGGCGGAATTCCGCTTCGCATTGCGACAGTTTCAGGCGTTCAGCAGCGAGCGGGCGGCGCAGATGGGGCTGACCCCACAGCAGCATCAGGCTTTGCTGGCCCTGCGGGCCGTGCCTGCCCAGGACGCCACGGTGGGTTATGTGGCGCGGCGCCTGTTGCTGAAGCCGCACAGCGCGACGGGCCTGGTCGACCGGCTGGAAAAGCTGGGGCTGGTGACGCGCCATGCCAGCGCCACGGATCGCCGCCGGTCGCAACTGCAATTGACGCCGCGCGCGCTGGACCTGCTGGCGAAGCTGTCCGCCACGCATCGCGATGAGATCCGCCGATTGCGACCGCTGCTCAACGAGTTGCTGGCGCGGTTTGCCTGAGAAATTTGAGGTCTCAACATATTGAGGGAAACGCGCTCCTGCGACGGCAGCAGCCCGGTTCCGCAATTGATTCGCGCTTCCGCCTTCGCTGGAACACGTGGCTTGCGAGCGGAAGTCGCTACGCCCGCCTGTGGTTCAGGCGCGGGACCGCGTCGGATTGGCGGCGCACCAGGCTGTAGTCCAGCCGCGCCAGCCCTCTTCCGTTCATTTCGTCCCCGCGCTTCATCGCCTCCGCCAGCAGGGTCATGGCGGCGCGGCTCATGTCGCGGATCGGCTGGCGAATGGTGGTGAGCGTGGGCCAGATCGCGGCGGCGAGCGGCGTGTCGTCGAAACCGCAGACCGTCAGATCCGCGGGCACGCTGATCTGCCGCTGATGCGCGATGGTGATGGTCGCGGCGGCCATATCGTCATTGCAGGCGAAGATCGCCGTGGGCGGCGTTTCCAGGCTCAGCAGATGCGATGCCGCCTCCAGCCCGGAACGGTAGCTGAAATCGCCTTCCACGATATAATCCTCTTCCACCGCCAGGCCTTGCGCGGTCATGGCGGCGCGAAAGCCCTCCAGCCGCCGCGCGCTGGAACGGTGCTGCGGATTGCCCTGGATGAAGGCGATGCGGCGGTGGCCGAGGTCGATCAGATGACGCGTCATCTCGCCCGCGGCCTGGCGGTCGTCGATCGCGACCACCATCATGCCATGGCTCTCGTCCGGCGCGATCGCGACCCAGGGAATGTCCTGCCGCGTGAGGGCCTGCGCCAGTTCGTCCCAGTCGCACAGGGGCGGCGGCACGATGACGCCGGAAACGCGGGCCTGGAGGATCTGGGCGATGATGTCCTCCGCCGTGGCGCCGGTCTCGCATTGTTCGACCACCAGGTGGAGGTGATGCTTCGCCGCCTCATCCAGCCCGCCCAGCAGCAATTCGCCCAGATAGGCGGAGGTCGTCGTGTTGCGGTAAAGCAGCGCCACCCGCCGGTCGTCGCCGCCGGCCAGCGCGCGGGCTGAGACGTTGGGCGCATAGTTCAGTTCCGCGATCGCCTGTTCCACCCGCGCGCGGGTCTGGGGGCTGACCCAGCTCTGCTTGTTCGCGACGCGCGACACGGTCATCACGGACACGCCGGCCCGTGCGGCGACTTCCCGGATTGTCGGCGGCTTACGTTCGTTCATGGTCGTTCACCGACTAGCCTCTGCCGCCCCCTAAAACCAGTCATGGATTGCCCGGCGCATAGGGGAAAGCGAGCGATTTGTACCAGTTCAGGTCATGTTCCGGCGCCGCGGTGCCGGGGGGCATGGGGCGTTTGGACAGTGTCTGGAAATAGGCGATGCTGGCATCGCGCCACCATTTCGCCTCGCGATGCTGGATGCCCAGGAAAGCCTGGGTCTGGGCGAAGCGTTCCGCATCGACATGGGGGCGCAGGCCGTCCCATGTACGGCGCATCGCCGCGACATAGGCGACCCCCGCGTCATAATGGCGGATGAGGCCGTTCCACAGGGTGTCGCCCGATTTCAGCTTCGCGTCCCAGCCGACATGGTGGAACCAGAGGAGGTCGCGTTCCGGCGTCTTCTTCGGGTCGGCGAGCATCTTCGCGACCGGCGGGGCATATTGGGCGATGGCGTTGCTGCCGGTCTTCGTCCGGTCGAAGCCGATCCCCTGCGCGTCCGCCTTGTGATAATAGACCGGGTTCCATTCGGGCCGGGCAAGCTCTGAAATCCAGGGAGCCGGGCCATAATGATGGCCGGTGCCCATGACATGGGACAGGCCGAGCGGGGTCATGTAATCGACCGCTGCCTCGCGCGATCCCATCATCATGGCGACGATTGGATCGACCACCTTCGCATCCGTCGAGAAAGTCTGCGCCGCCCATTCGCGTGCGATCGCCTCCGCCGACAGGTCGGGATCCCAGGCGAGGCGGCCGAAGGCGTACCAGTCCGCCTGGTTGAAGATCGATCCGCTCCAGTCGCGGTCGGCGCCGATATTGGCGACGCCGGCAATGCCGGTCAGCTTGTGGCCCTCCAGCGATCCGTCGATCACCCTGGCAACCGTCGATCCCTTGCCGCGGGCGAAGGTGTCGCTTTTCAGCGTCTCCTCGAACAAGGGGCCGAGATAGGTGAGGTGGGTCGACTGGCCCAGATATTCCTTGGTGATCTGGAATTCCATCATCAGCGGCGTCCGGGGCATGGCGCCGAACAGAGGATGGAAGGGTTCGCGCGGCTGGAAGTCGATCGCGCCGTTCTTCACCTGCACCAGCACATTGTCCGCGAACTGGCCGTCCAGCGGCTTGAAGTCGCTATAGGCCTGCTTGGCGCGGTCGTCGGGATTGTCATGCGCATAGACGAAGGCGCGCCACATCACGATGCCGCCATGCGGTTTCACGGCGGCGGCCAGCATGTTCGCGCCATCGGCATGGGTGCGCTTGTAATCCTGCGGCCCCGGCTGCCCTTCGCTGTTCGCCTTCACCAGGAAGCCGCCGAAATCGGGAATGGCCCTGTAGATTTCGGCGGCCTTCGCCTTCCACCAGGCGGCGACCGCGGGGTCGAGCGGATCGGCGGTCCTAAGGCCGGACAGTTCCATCGGCGCGGTCCATTTCACCGACAGATAGACCTTGATGCCATAGGGCCGGAACACGTCCGCCAGCGCCGCCGCCTTGGCGATATAGGGCGCGGTCAGGCTGTCGGACCTGGCGTTCACATTGTTGAGCACCGTGCCGTTGATGCCGATGGAGGCGTTGGCGCGGGCATAGTCGGTGTATCGCGGCCCCTTCCAGTCGGGCAGGCGCCACCAGTCCCAGATGGATTGCCCGGCATAGCCGCGCTCCACCGTGCCATCCAGATTGTCCCAATGGTTGAGCAAGCGCAGCTTCATGCGCGGCGCGCTGCGAATGTCGAGCCGGTCCAGCGATGCGCCCGTTTCCGCCAGCCGCAAATAGGCATAGGCGCCGTAGAGCAGCCCCGCATCGCCATTGGCGGCGATCACCGTCACGGACTGGCCGTCCAGCGTGACCGAGCGAATGGCATAGCCCTCTTCGCCCAGCCCGTCGAGCTTCACCGGCAGATCGGGCGCGGAGGCCGGAGTCGCGAGCCAGATCGCGCCGTTCATGGGCTTTTCAACCAATGCCGGCGCCGCGCCGTTCGCGCCCGCAAGGCCGCGCATCAGTTCGTCGCGGGCGGCCAGCGCGGTCGCGCTGCGACCCGGCGCGACGACCGCCGCGGCGTGCCGCGCCAGATTGCCGCCATCCCGCACCTTTTCGTGCCGCAGCCACAGATCATAGCCGTCCTCCGCCAAAGCGGGCGCCGTCATGACGGCGGTGGCGACGGTCCAGCAGAACAGGCGCGCGAACATAGATCCCCTTTCCTCTCCTTCCCGTCTTCGCCCGAACCGAGGCTTCGGATCGAAGGGCATTGACAGGCTGCTCTTGTCTGAGCAATGTTAACGCTATCAGTTGGGATGCGGCAAGCAAAAAGCTGGAAGCCGCCGCAAAAAAGGGGAGAGGCTGTTTCGTGATCCGGTTGCGCAAGCTGTTGGGCGCGGTTTCGCTGCTGACGCTGGCGGTCGCGACGCCCGCCGCTCCCATTGCGGCGGCGCCCGCGTCCACGGGCGCCCGGCCGCTGTACAAGGATGCGAACGCCTCCATCGAATCGCGGGTGGACGACCTGCTCTCCCGCATGACGCTGGAGGAGAAGATCGCCCAGATCACTGCGGTCTGGACCGAAAAGGTCAGGATTTTCGACGACAGCTTGCAGCTCGACCCATCGAAACTGGCGCAGCGCTTTCCCCATGGCATGGGACAGTTCACGCGTCCCTCCGATGCAAAGGGAGCATTCTCCCCCCGCGAAGTCCCCGGCCGCAATCCGCGCCAGACGGTGGCGCTGGTCAACGCGCTGCAACGCTGGGCGACGACGCAGACCCGGCTGGGCATTCCGATCCTGTTCCATGAGGAAGGGCTGCACGGCTATGCGGCTGTTGGCGCTACCAGCTTCCCGCAGTCGATCGCCATGGCCTCCTCCTGGGATCCCGACCTGCTGCGCGAGGTGAATGCCGTCATCGCCCGCGAAATCCGCTCGCGCGGCGTCAGCCTGGTCCTTTCCCCGGTGGTCGACATCGCCCGTGATCCGCGCTGGGGCCGGATCGAGGAAACCTATGGCGAAGACCCCTATCTGGTGGGAGAGATGGGCGTCGCCGCTGTCGAGGGGTTGCAAGGCAAGGGTCGGTCGCGCCTGCTGCCGCCGGGCAAGGTCTTCGCGACGCTCAAGCATCTGACCGGCCACGGCCAGCCCGAAAGCGGCACCAATGTCGGTCCGGCGCCGGTTTCCGAACGCGAACTGCGCGAGAATTTCTTTCCGCCCTTCGAACAGGTGGTGAAACGCACCGGGATCGAGGCGGTGATGGCCAGCTATAACGAGATCGACGGCGTGCCCTCCCACGCCAATCGCTGGCTGCTGCGCGATGTGCTGCGCGGCGAATGGGGCTTCAGGGGCGCGGTGGTCAGCGACTATTCGGCGGTCGACCAGTTGATGAGCATCCACCATGTCGCCGCCGATCTGGAGCAGGCGGCGGGCCGCGCGCTGGATGCGGGCGTGGATGCGGACCTGCCCGACGGTCTTTCCTACGCGACGCTCGGCCGCCAGGTGCGCGAGGGCAAGATCGGCGAGGCGCTGGTCGACCGTGCCGTGCGGCATATGCTGGAATTGAAGTTCCGCGCCGGCCTGTTCGAAAATCCCTATGCCGACGCCGCCGCTTCGGAGAAGATCACCAATGATGCGCGGGCGCGCGCTCTGGCGCTGAAGGCGGCGCAGCGTTCCATCATCCTGCTCAAGAATGACGGCATGCTGCCGCTGAAGCCGGAGGGCAGCATCGCCGTTATCGGTCCCAGCGCCGCCGTGGCGCGGCTGGGCGGCTATTATGGCCAGCCGCCGCATAGCGTATCGATTCTTGAAGGCATCAGGGCGAAAGTCGGGAATCGGGCGAAGATCGTCTTCGCGCAGGGCGTCAGGATCACGGAGAATGACGATTGGTGGGCGGACAAGGTCACCCGGTCCGACCCCGCGGAAAACCGCCGCCTGATCGCCCAGGCGGTCGAGGCGGCCCGCCATGTCGACCGCATCGTCCTGACGCTGGGCGACACGGAACAATCGAGCCGGGAAGGGTGGGCCGACAATCATCTGGGCGACCGCCCCAGCCTGGACCTGGTGGGCGAGCAGCAGGAACTGTTCGACGCTCTCAAGGCGCTGGGCAAGCCGATCGCCGTGGTGCTCATCAACGGTCGTCCGGCCTCCACCGTCAAGGTTTCGGAACAGGCCGACGCCATTCTGGAAGGCTGGTATTTGGGCGAGCAGGGCGGCCATGCCGTGGCGGACGTGCTGTTCGGGGACGTCAATCCGGGCGGCAAGCTGCCGGTGACGATCCCGCGTTCGGCGGGGCAGTTGCCGATGTTCTACAATGTGAAGCCCAGCGCCCGGCGCGGCTATCTCTTCGATACGACCGATCCGCTTTACCCCTTCGGTTTCGGCCTCAGCTATACGAGCTTCGACCTGTCCGCGCCGCGCCTGTCGGCCGCGAAGATCAGCGTCGGCGGCATGACCCGCGTGTCGGTCGACGTGCGCAATAGCGGCCGGCGCGAGGGCGACGAGGTCGTCCAATTATATGTGCGGGACAAGGTCGGTTCGGTCACCCGGCCGATCAAGGAGTTGAAGGGCTTTCAGCGCGTGACGCTGAAGCCCGGCGAGGTGCGCACGGTGACCTTCACGATCGGGCCGGAAGCGCTCCAGATGTGGAACGATCATATGGACCGCGTGGTCGAGCCGGGCGATTTCGAGATCATGACCGGCAACAGTTCGGTCGCGCTCAAATCCGCTACGCTGACGGTGGCGCCATGAGCGGTTTCGCGCGCCGCCAGGCGCTGGGCCTGCTTGCCTCGACCTCGCTGCTCGCCGCTGCGCCCGCCATTGCGAAGGGGAAGGGCGGGCCGCTCTACAAGGATGCCGCCGCCCCCATCGACCTGCGCGTCAGGGATCTGCTGGCGCGCATGACGCTGGAGGAGAAGGTCGGCCAGATCATCGCGCTCTGGGCGACCAAGGCGGAGGTCATGGACGATCTGACCTTCTCTCCCGCCAAGGCGAGCAAGGCCTATCCCGACGGCTTCGGCCAGATCACCCGCCCGTCCGACCGTCGCGGCGCGCCCAACGGATCGACCCAGGCGGGCGGCGTGGGTGCGCGCTGGCGGACGCCCGCCGAGACGGTCGCCTTCATCACCGCCGTCCAGAAATGGGCGATGGAGGAGACGCGGCTCGGCATCCCCGTGCTGTTCCATGAGGAATCGCTGCACGGGCTTATGGCGACCGAGGCGACCATGTTTCCCATGGCGATCGGGCTGGCCGGCAGTTTCGACCGCCAGTTGATGGAGGATGTCCAGTCGGTCATCGCTCGCGAGGTGCGGGCTCGCGGCGTCCATCTGGCGCTTTCGCCGGTGGTGGACATCGCCCGCGACCCCCGCTGGGGCCGGATTGAGGAGACCTTCGGCGAAGACCCCTATCTCTGCGGCGAGATGGGCGTGGCCGCCGTGCGCGGCCTTCAGGGCGGGAGCAGGCAGATCGGCCCGGACAAGGTCATGGCGACGCTCAAGCACATGACCGGCCATGGCCAACCCCAGAGCGGCGAGAATATCGCGCCCGCGCCGATCTCCGAACGGGAACTGCGCGAAAATTTCTTTCCGCCCTTCCGGGAAGTGGTGAAGCGCACCGGCATCGCCGCCGTCATGCCGTCCTATAACGAGATAGACGGCGTGCCTTCGCACCAGAACCGCTGGCTGCTGAACGACATATTGCGCGGCGAATGGCATTTCGACGGCGCCGTCGTCAGCGATTATGGCGCGGTCCACGAACTGGATACGATCCACCATGTCCAGCCCGACCCGGAGGCGGCCGCACGCGCCGCTCTGCGGGCGGGCGTGGATTGCGAGCTGCCCGATGGCCAGGCCTATCGGACGCTCGTCGAACAGGTCCGCGCGGGCAAAGTGCCGCTTGAGGCGGTCGATCTGGCCTGCACCCGGATGCTGACGCTCAAGTTCCGCGCGGGCCTGTTCGAAAATCCCTGGCCGCGCAAGGATCATGAGCGACTGGCCGGCAATGCGGAGGCGCGCGCGCTGGCGCTGAAGGCGGCGCAGCGTTCCATCGTGCTGCTCGGCAATGACGGCACGCTGCCGCTCACGCCCGGCGCGCACAAGCGGGTTGCGGTGATCGGTCCCAATGCCGCCATTGCGCGACTGGGCGGCTATAGCAGCGTTCCGCGCCAGACCGTCTCCCTGCTGGAAGGCGTGCAGGCGAAGCTCAAGGGCAAGGCGGAGGTCGTCCACGCCCAGGGCGTCTTCATCACGCGGAGCGAAGATCGCTCGGCGGACGAGGTGCTGCTGGCCGATCCGGCGGACAACCGTGCACTGATCGCGCAGGCGGTCGAGGTGGCGAAAGCGGCGGACATCGTCCTGCTCGCCATAGGCGACACGGAACAGACCAGCCGGGAAGGCTTTGCGAAGAACCATCTGGGCGACCGCACGAGCCTGGACCTGCTGGGCGAGCAGAACGAACTGTTCGCCGCGCTGAAGGCGACCGGCAAGCCGGTGGTGGTGTGCGCGATCAATGGCCGCCCGCCCAGCTATCCCACGGTTGCGGAGGGCGCCAACGCGCTGCTGGAATGCTGGTATCCGGGGCAGGAGGGCGGCACCGCCATGGCCGACATCCTTTTCGGGGACGTCAATCCCGGCGCGAAGCTGCCCGTCACCGTGGCGCGCGATGCGGGGCAGATTCCGATCTTCTACAACCGCAAGCCGTCCGCCCGGCGCGGCTATGTGTTCGAGGATATTTCGCCGCTTTTCCCCTTCGGCTTCGGCCTCAGCTACACCCGTTTCGAGTTTGGGCCGCCCCGCCTGTCGTCGCCGCGCATCGGCACGGGCGGCGAGGTGACGGTGGAGGTCGACGTCCGCAATATGGGGCAGAGGCCAGGCGACGAGGTCGTCCAGCTTTACGTCCGCGACCGGACCGCCAGCGTCACACGGCCGATCAAGGAGCTAAAGGGCTTCGAACGCGTCACGCTGGCCCCCGGCGAGAGCCGCACCGTGCGCATGACTCTGAAGCCCGCCGCCTTCGCGCTCTGGAATCTGGAGATGGAGGAAGTGGTCGAACCCGGCCTGTTCGACATCATGACCGGGCCGGACAGCGAAAACCTCCAGAAAACCACGCTCGAAATCATCTGAACAGGACTATCCCAATGCCCAAGATCATCGATGCCAAGGTCATCGTCACCTGTCCCGGCCGAAATTTCGTCACGCTCAAGATCATCACCGACGAGGGCGTCCATGGCGTGGGCGACGCCACGCTCAACGGCCGGGAACTGGCGGTGGGGAGCTATCTGGCCGATCATGTCGTTCCCTGCCTGATCGGGCGCGACGCGCACCGGATCGAGGACATCTGGCAATATCTCTACAAGGGCGCCTATTGGCGGCGCGGTCCGGTGACGATGACCGCCATCGCGGCGGTCGACATGGCGCTGTGGGACATCAAGGGCAAGATTGCGGGCCTGCCGGTCTATCAGCTTCTGGGCGGGGCCAGCCGGGAGGGGGCGATGGTCTATGGCCACGCCAACGGCACGACCATAGAGGACACGATCAACGCTGCGCTGGAATATCAGGCTCAGGGTTACAAGGCGATCCGCCTGCAATGCGGCGTGCCGGGCATGGCGTCGACCTATGGCGTGTCGAAGGACAAATATTTCTACGAACCCGCCGACGCCGACCTGCCGACCGAAAATGTCTGGAACACGTCCAAATATCTTCGCGTCGTCCCCGAACTGTTCAAGGCCGCCCGCGAAGCGCTGGGCTGGGACGTGCACCTGCTGCACGACATCCATCATCGCCTGACACCCATAGAGGCCGGACGTCTGGGCCGGGATCTGGAGCCATATCGCCCCTTCTGGCTGGAGGATGCGACGCCGGCGGAAAACCAGGAGGCGTTCCGGCTGATCCGCCAGCACACCACCGCGCCGCTGGCGGTGGGGGAGATCTTCAATTCGATCTGGGATGCGAAGGATCTGATCCAGAACCAGCTTATCGACTATATCCGCGCGACCGTGGTCCATGCGGGCGGGATCACCCATCTGCGCCGGATCGCCGCGCTGGCCGATCTTTATCAGGTCCGCACCGGCTGCCATGGCGCGACCGACCTGTCGCCGGTCTGCATGGCCGCCGCGCTGCATTTCGACCTCAGCGTCCCTAATTTCGGCATTCAGGAATATATGCGGCACACGCCTGAGACCGACGCGGTCTTTCCCCATGCCTACACTTTCTCCGACGGCATGATGCATCCGGGCGAGGCGCCGGGCCTGGGCGTCGACATCGACGAGAAATTGGCCGCCGGATATGAATATAAGCGCGCATTCCTGCCGGTGAACCGGCTGGAAGACGGCACGATGTTCAGTTGGTGATCCGTGCCTGCCCCTCTTTCTCCGTCATTCCCGCGCAGGCGGGAATCCATCTCCCGGCGTTCGGCGGGACTTGGGGCGTGAAATGGATCGCCGCCTGCGCGGGGATGACGGATCATAGGGACCGACCATGACCCGATCCATCCCCAAACCCTCCGGCAAGGTCCGCTGGATCGTCTGCGCCCTGCTGTTCGCGGCGGTGGTGCTGAGCTATGTCGACCGGCTGGTCCTGCCGACGCTCAAGCCCGATCTCCAGGCCCGCTACGGCTGGAGCGAGAGCGGCTATGCCGACCTCGCCATCTGGTTCCAGGCGGGCTACGGCATCGCCTATGTCTTCTTCGGGCGGCTGATCGACCGCATCGGGGCGCGGGCGGGCTATGCGCTGGCAGTCGGGCTGTGGACCGTCGGCCACGTCATGCACATCTTCTTCACCTCTACGGCGGGGATGCTGCTTGCGCGCATTCCGCTGGCCGTCGGGGAGGCGGGAACCTTCCCCGCCGCCATCGCCGCGACCAATGAGTGGTTCCCCAAGAAGGAGCGCGCCTTCGCCATCGGCATCTTCAATGCCGGGTCCAATGTCGGCGCGATCCTGACGCCGCTGATCGTGCCCGTCATCGCCGTCACCATGGGCTGGCGCTGGGCCTTCATCCTGACCGGCCTGCTGACGGTGGCCTGGCTGGCGGCATGGCTCGGCTTCTATCGCCGCCCGCGGGAGAAGAAGGGCCTGTCGCAGGAGGAACTCGCCTGGATCGAAGCCGATCCGCAGGAGCCGCAGCGCCCGGTCAAATGGCGCACCCTGTTCCGCCACCGCCAGACCTGGGCCTATATCGCCGCGCGCTTCCTGATCGATCCGGTGTGGTGGACCTTCCTCTTCTGGCTGCCGGACTTCTTCAACAAGCAATATGGCGTCAAGATGCTGGACTTCGGCCCGCCGCTGATCGCCGTCTATCTGCTGGCGGACGTCGGGTCCGTCACGGGCGGCTGGCTGTCGTCGCGCCTGATGGGCCGGGGCATGAGCATCAACCGCGCCCGCAAGACCGCGATGTTCTGCGCCGCGCTCTGCGCCCTTCCCATCGCCTTCGCCGCGCAGGCGCCGGGCTTGTGGGTGGCGGTCGGGCTGATCGGCCTTGCCTGCGCCGGGCACCAGGGGTTTTCCGCCAATGTCTATGCGCTGCCGGGCGACCTCTTTCCCCGCTGGATGGCGGGATCGGTCATCGGCCTTGGCGGGCTGTCGGGCGCTATCGGCGGCATGCTGATGGCGAAGTTCGCCGGCATGATCCTGGAAAGCGTCGGCAGCTTCCAGCCGATCTTCATCGTCGCGGCCTGCGCCTATCTGGTCGCGTTACTGGTCGTTCACCTCATCGTGCCGCGCTACGCGCCCGTCACCCTTTCGGAACCCCGTTCATGAAGCCGCTGAAGCTCCACACCGACCGCCTTTTCCCCGCCGAGCCGCGTACCCGCGACATCGCCCGCGCGCTCCATGCCACGGTCAGGGATTTGCCCATCGTCAGCCCGCACGGGCATACCGATCCGCGCTGGTTCGCCTATGATGACCCCTTCCCCAACCCGTCCGAACTGCTGATCGTCCCGGATCATTATGTCTTCCGCATGCTGATGAGCCAGGGCGTGAAGCTGGAGGAGCTGGGCGTTCCGACCAGGGACGGCAGCCCCACCGAAACCGATCCCCGCGCCATCTGGCACAGGTTCGCCGCCCATTATCACCTGTTCCGGGGCACGCCGTCGCGCATGTGGCTCGACTGGGTCTTCGCCGAAACCTTCGGCATCGACGTCCGGCTGGGAGCGGACACCGCCGACCATTATTACGACGTCATCGACGCCGCGCTGAAGACGCCCGCTTTCCGTCCCCGCGCCCTGTTCGAACGCCATGGCATAGAGGTCATCGCCACCACCGAAGGACCGCTGGATCCGCTGGACCATCACCGCGCGATCCGGGCGTCCGGCTGGGGCGGCAGGGTGATCACCGCCTATCGGCCGGACCCGGTGATGGACCCGGCGGTGCGCGGCTTTGCCGACAATGTCCGCGCCTTCTGCGCCATGGCGGGGGAGGATGCGGGCAGTTTCGCCGGCTATCTGCGCGCTCATGAGAGGCGTCGCGCAGACTTCCGCGCCGCCGGGGCGACCTCCACCGATCATGGCCATCCCACGGCCTTCACCGCGCATCTCGGCAAGGCGGAGATCGAGGCGCTTTATGCCAGCGTCATGTCCGGTCCCGTCAGCGACCGCGACGCCGAATTGTTCCGTGGCCATATGCTGGTGGAAATGGCGCGCATGTCGATCGAGGACGGCATGGTGATGCAGCTTCATCCAGGCGTGCATCGCAGCCATAATGCAGCCGTTCTGGCGCGTTTCGGCAGGGACAAGGGCGGCGACATTCCGGCGGCCGGAGAGTTCGTCCAGGCGCTCAAGCCCCTGCTCGACCTTTACGGCAATGACCCGCGCCTGACGCTGATCCTCTTCACCCTGGACGAGGATGTCTATTCCCGCGAACTCGCGCCGCTGGCGGGCCATTACCCCGCCCTGAGGCTGGGTCCGCCCTGGTGGTTCCATGACAGTCCGGAAGGAATGCGCCGCTTCCGCGAGCGCGCGACCGAGACGGCGGGCTTCTACAACATGGTCGGCTTCAATGACGACACCCGCGCCTTCCTGTCGATTCCGGCGCGGCACGACATGGCGCGGCGGATGGACTGCGCCTGGCTGGCGCGGCTGGTGGCCGAACACCGACTGGAAGAAGACGAGGCCTTCGAACTCGCCCGCGCCCTGTCCTACGACCTGGTGAAGCAGGCCTATAAGCTGTGAGGCGCCTATCCTCCGCGACGCTCGGCACATTGCCCGCTGATGTGATCCGGCCTGCCTATGATCGCGCTGCGGTGAGGGCTGGCGTCGTTCATCTGGGCATCGGCGCCTTCCACCGCGCCCATCAGGCGGCGGTCTTCGACGACGTGCTGAATGCCGGCGACCTGCGATGGGGCATCGTCGCCGCCTCCTTGCGCTCATCGCAGGTGCGCGACCAGATGGCGCCGCAGGACGGCCTCTACGCCATGCTGGTGCGGGACGGCTCGTCCGAGGGGGCGCGGATCATTGGCGCGGTCCAGCGGGTCATCGTCGCGCCGGAGGAGCCGCAGGCCTTGCTGAACGCCCTGGCGTCGCCCGACACCCATGTCGTGACGCTGACCATTACCGAGAAGGGCTACAGGCTCGATCCAGCGACCGGCGCGCTGATCGAGGACGATCCGCAACTGGCGGCCGATCTCGCCTCGCTGGCCAGGCCGCAGACGGCGCCGGGCTATCTGGTGGCGGCCCTGGCGATGCGGAAGGCCCTGGGCCTGCCGCCCTTCACGGCGATTTCCTGCGACAATCTGCCGCATAATGGGCAGCGGTTGCGCAATGCCGTGCTGGCGCTGGCGCGCCGCCACGATCCCGCGCTGGCCGAATGGATCGGGGAAGAGGGGGCCTTTCCCGAAACCATGGTCGACCGCATCGTGCCCGCCACCACGCTGGACGATGTCGCCGCGCTCGCCGCGCGGCTGGACGTGGAAGACCGGGCGATGGTCAAGACCGAACCCTTCATCCAATGGGTGATCGAGGACCGATTTTGCGGCCCGCGCCCGAAATTCGGGGCAGGGGTGCAATTGACCGCCGCCGTCGCCCCGTGGGAGGAGGCGAAGCTGCGCCTGCTGAATGGCGCGCATAGCGGCATCGCCTATCTGGGCGGCCTTGCGGGCATCGACCATGTGCATGAAGCGCTGGCGCTGCCGGCGATCCGCGCCTTTGTCGAGGCGCTGTGGGACGAGGCGCAGACGACGCTGTCGCCGCCGCCGGAACTGGACCTCGCCGCCTATCGCGACGCGTTGATGGCCCGCTTCGACAATCCGACGCTGCGCCATCGCACGCGCCAGATCGCCATGGACGGATCGCAGAAGCTGCCCCAGCGCCTGCTCGCCCCCATCGCCGCGAGGCTGGCGGCGGGGCAGGGGATAGAGGCGCTCTCGCTCGCCGTCGCAGCCTGGATGCGTTGGCAGGCGGGCCGGGACGATCTGGGCAACGCGCATGGTGTCGACGATCCCCTGGCAGGCGCGATCGCCGCCCGCCTCGCGGATGCCGATACGGCGGAGGAGCGGGTCGCCGCGATCCTGCGCCTCGACGCGGTGGTGCCGCCCGCACTGGCCGCGAATGCGGCTTTCCGCATGGCGCTGATCCGGTGGCTCGCCATCCTCGAAACGCAGGGGGCGTTGGCGGCGCTCTCCACCTTCCAGGAACGGATATGATGCAATTCGCCAAGGTCGACTTTGGCGCCCGGCATTCAGGGACTCGTTGCAACGCCTGATACCGTTAACGCAGGTGGCGTCATACAGACAGGGCCAGAGGATCGACCGATCGCCGGCCGGGCATCGCCGTCACCTTGGCGCCTGTGGAAGCTGGTCCGAGTCTCGCCGGGATCGATTGCGCCTGGGACTTCCAGATCCAGAAAGTCCGCTTGTACCGTTACCAATAAAGTCTGTTCCGGGCTTGACAAAAATAACTCAGGGTTTATCAAAGCCTAACTGATAGCGCTACCAGACAGGCTTACCGGATAGGCGGAAGCTGCGCTCAGGAGGGGATTTTTGATGGCCGATTCTCATATTCGTTCTTTCCGCATGGCGCTTTGCGCGGCCTCGGCCTTCGGCGCGCTGACGCTGGCCCAGGCGGCGATCGCCCAGGACAGCGCGGCCCAGCCCGCCGCTCAACCCGTCGCCCAGCAGGATGAAGCCGCCGACATCGTCGTGACCGGCATTCGCGGCAGCTTGCAGAGCGCGACCAACGCCAAGAAGAACGCCGTAGCCTTCGGCGATTCCATCTTTGCCGAAGACATCGGCAAGCTGCCCGCCACCAACCTGGCTGAAACGCTGAACCGCATGCCGGGCGTACGCCTGAACCGCGACATCAGCGGCGAAGGCACGCAGGTCGCGATTCGCGGCCTTGGCCCCAGCTTCACCCGCGTGCTGCTGAACGGATCGCAGCTTCAGGTCGCGTCGGACGGTGGCACGAACGGCGGCAGCGCCAATCGCGAAGTCGACCTCGACTTCTTCCCGTCCGAACTCTTCACCCGCCTCGACCTTGCCAAGACGCCGTCGCCCTCGACTCTGGAAGGCGGCATCGCAGGCACCGTCAACCTGCGCAACGCCCGCCCCTTCGACAAGCCGGGCACCCACGTCACCGTGGTCGCGCAGGGCCAATATACCGACAGCAATGAAAAGCTGAGCCCGCGCGGCGCGATCGTCGCCAGCCATACGACCGACACGTTCGGCATCCTGGTGGGCGTCGCTGGCGTCAAGACGAAGACGCGCATCGACGGCTTCGACACGGTCGGCTGGACCGACGGCAATCTGGGTCCGGTCAATGGCGTGCCCGATGCTGGCGGCAACAACTTCTTCTGGGCATCGACCGTGCCCGCCAATGCCGGGCATGGCCTCATCCCCGGTCAGCCGGTCGATGTCGTCGCGACATCCGGCCTGACCCGCGACCAGCTGAGCACCGCGCTGCTGCCGCGCCTGGGCCGCAATACGCTGACCGATGGCGACCGTTCGCGCATCTCCGCCCTGGCCTCGCTCGAATGGCGGCCCAGCGATACGATGCATTTTGCCCTGGACGGCATCTGGGCCAGGTCGAAGCGCGACTATTCACGCATCAACATGAACTGGCAGGTCCGCAACTCCGGCCCCGGCACGGGAGCGCAGGCGACCGGCGGCATGATTCCGATCGACCTGACCGTCGACGACAACGGCGTCGTGACGTCGGGCACCTTCGCCAACTCCTCCTTCTTCCTGGAGGCGAGCCAATTCAAGCAGACCACCAAATTCTGGAACATCAATCCCAGCCTGAGCTGGCAGCCGACCGACACGTTGAAGGTCGATCTCAGCGCCAATTATTCCAAGAGCCGCTTCTTCCGCGAGCAGCCGACCTTCGCGTTCCAGACGCCGCCCAATTCCGGCGTCGACGTCTATTATGACAACATGCAGGGCTACTATCCGTCGATCACCACCAATGTCGACCTGAACGATCCCAATCTGGGCTGGCAATGGTATCGCCAGAACATCGCATTGGTCCGTCGCAAGACGGAAACAAAGGGCGCGCATCTGGACGTCATGCTGGGCGACGCCGCGTTCAACGTGAAGGTAGGGGCCGCCTATGACCGGGCGACCCGTTCGATCCGCGCCTATGACAACAGCCAGGCCTATCAGCTTTCGGTCTGCGGCACGGGTTGCACCGGCGCCACCGGATCGATCCCGACCAGCGCCATTCCGCAATATCTGATGCCGATGACGGTGGGCAATTTCGGCCATCTGGCGAACCGCAATATCGGCTATAACGCCTTCATCGTGCCCGATTTCGGCGCGATCAAGGATGCGACCGACTATTACAGCTATCGCGACAGCGCACCGGAAACGCGCGGCGCGGTGACCGGCGGCGCGACCGGCGACATGGACGAAAAGGTGTGGGGCGCCTATTTTGAACTGAACGGCGTCACCACCATCGCGGATCGCGACCTGCACATCAATGCCGGCATGCGCTACGCCGCCACCGACCAGTTGGTGGTCGGTCCCAGCCAGGTGGGCACGGCGATCGTCGACATCACTTCGCGGTCGAAATATGACAATTTCCTGCCGTCCATCAACCTGACCTACGACATCGCCGACAATGTGAAGCTGCGCGCCTCCGCCTCGCGGACCATGACGCGGCCGGACGCCAGCCAGATCCTGCCGGGCGTGACCTTCACCGATCCATCGGCGCTGGTGGCGACCGCCGGCAATCCGACGCTGAAGCCCTATACTTCCGACAATTACGATCTGGGCGGCGAAATCTACACCGGCGGCATCGGCTATGTCGGGCTGTCGCTGTTCCAGAAGAATGTCCAGGGCTTCACCGTCACCCAGTCCCAGGACGTCGCCTTCGGGTCGCTCAACATCCCCTATGACAGCCTGATCGCAACCCAGCAGCAGGCGCTGACCAACCGCGCGGCATCGACCGGCGTTGCGATCAACGACCTGATCGTTTCGGTGAACCGGCCGATCAACCTCAGCGACCTCAAGATCAAGGGCGTCGAGGCGACCTGGGTGCAGCCGCTCGATTTCCTGGTGAAGGGCCTGGGCTTCTCCGCCAACGGCACTTACCTCAAGCAGTCGTCGAAGCTGATGCCGGGTCAGGCGACCAGGCTGGTGGCGACCGGCGTTTCCAAATGGTCGTACAATCTTCAGGGCTTCTATGAAAATAACGGCCTGTCCGTAAGCCTGAACTATGTCTGGAACGACAAGTCGATCGCGGTGAACGCGCCGCAGAACGGCATTACCGGCGCCGCCCTGCGCAATGATGCCCGTGGTCAGCTCGACCTGTCGGCGGGGTATCAACTGCCCTTCCTCAACAAGGCGATGCGCCTGACGCTGGATGTGCTGAACATCGCCAACGAGCCGATCCGCACCACCTTCGAATATGATAATGCGCCCTATTCGATCTACTATCCGGGGCGGACCATATTGGCGGGCATTCGCGCGAATTTCTGATCCTCCCCCAAGGAGCCTGGGGCCGGTCGCAAGACCGGCCCCCTTTCTTCATTCGATGAGGACAAGCCCATGCGGTTGACCCTTGCCGCCTTTCTCCTCCCGCTGGCGGCCTGCGTCGCGACCCCGGCCTGGGCAGCGTCATGCCCGGTACATTGGACGGCGGCCTGGGCCTCCGCCCAGATGGCGCCGACCGGGGACAATGCGCTGGCGCCGGGCATGCTGGCGGACAGCAGCCTGCGGCAGATCGTCCGGCCCTCCATCGCGGGGGACCGGCTGCGCGTACGCCTGTCCAATCTCGCCGGCACCGCCCCCCTGCACATAAGGGGCGCCAGCATTGCGCGGGCGCTGCGTGCCGGATCGCCGGCCATCGATGCGAAGACCCTCATTCCGCTACGCTTCGACGGGCGGGGCGATGTGACGATCCCGGCCGGCGCCGAATATCTGTCCGATCCGGTGGCGCTGCCGGTCCGCGCCTTTGACGATCTGGCGATCAGCATCGCCTTTGATGAGGAGCCTTCGGGTCAGACCTCTCACCCCGGATCGCGGGCGACCTCCTGGCTGCTCAAGGGCGATCATCTGACCGACCCCGCCATGGCGGGCGCGCAGACGGTGGAGCATTGGTTCTCGCTCGCCGGGCTGGAGGTGGAGCGCTGCGCGGCGGCGCAACTGATCGTCGCGCTGGGCGATTCCATTACCGATGGACGGGGGTCGACCACGAACGGCAACGACCGCTGGACCGACAATCTCGCCCGGCGGCTCCAGGCCGATCCGGCGACGCGGCATCTGGCCATCGTCAACCAGGGCATAGGCGGCAACCGCCTGCTGAACGACGGCCTTGGCCCCAATGCGCTGGCCCGGCTCGACCGCGACGTGCTGGCGCAACCGGGCGCGCGCTTTCTGATCCTGCTGGAGGGCATCAATGACATCGGCACGCTGACGCGTGAAACGCAGGTGAGCGATGCCGAACATGCGCGGCTGGTATCGCGCATCATCGGCGCCTATCGCCAGATCGTCATGCGGGCGCGCGCCAGGGGCATCAAGGTGATCGGCGGAACCATATTGCCCTTCGTGGGCAACGACTATTATCATCCCGACGCCCGCAACGAAGCCGACCGCCAAGCCGTCAACCGCTGGATTCGCGAGCCGGGGAATTTCGACGGGGTGATCGATTTCGACCGGGCGATGCGCGATCCCGCCCATCCCGACCGCCTGCTTCCGCGCTATGATGTCGGGGATGCATTGCATCCTTCGCCCGAAGGCTATCGCGCCATGGCCGAGGCGATCCCGCTCGACCTGTTCAAATAGCAGGAGCCGGGCGGCCTGACCGATCTCCGCCCATTTGCCTGTCATCCTTTAGGGCAGGGCGGATTGCCAATGGCGATCCCGCCGCATTATGAATCGACAAGGACGATATTGTCGGACTTAATAGCGCAAGCCTGCCAAGGAAGAACCGGCCCATGGACGACATGACCAGCGATCCCTTTGCGGCGCTCAGCCGGCGGGACCATCCGCTGCGGGCTTCCCTGTCGCGGGAAATGCATATTCGCGGCCTGCCCCGGTTCGATGCGCCTGCCCTTGCCCTGCAATTCGTGCTGCTGGTCGACGAGCAGCAGGCCGAGAAGGGCATCGCCCTCCTGTCCGACCGTTTTCCCGCCCTCAAGCCCGGCGACCGCTTCCTCGCGGCGCGGATCGGCGACCTCCATTTCTCCTGGGAGCGTCATACCGAATTCATGACCTACAGCTTCCTGGCGGCGGTCGAGGGCGCGACGCTGTTCGACCTCTCGCCATTTGGCGATGTGCCCGCATGGATGGCGGACATGCCGGGCAGGGTGATCCGTTCCACCCAGATCGCGATGGTCATGAACGAGCCGCCGCCCGCTGCGATCGCGGCGCATTTCGCCACCGACGACCTCATCATTTCCGACGTGGCGGACGGCCAAGCCCGCATCTGGAGCGACTTTCGCCTGCACGCCGACGGCTTCGGCCGGCTGCTCATCCATGACAAGGGATTGCAGGGCGGCGAAAGTTCGCAACTGGTTCAGCGGCTTCAGGAACTGGGCAATTATCGCAAGATCGCCTTGCTGGGCCTGCCTGAAGCGCAACAGGCGACGCCCTTGCTCACCGCGCTGGAACAGCGGCTGACGGCGATCACAAGCCGCGTCGCGCAGAAGGATGCGGATGCCGATCAGGTGCTGGAGCAACTTTCCGCATTGAGCGCGGAGCTGGCCGGGATCGTGGCGCGCACCCGCTACCGCATGAGCGCGACGCAGGCCTATGCGGAAATCTGCCGCGACCGCATTCGCCGCCTCGCCGTCGCGCCGGTGCGGGGCTACCGCTCGCTCGACGACTTCACCGAGCGGCGACTGCTGCCGGCCATGCGCACCTGCGATGCCTTCACCCGCCGGCTGGAGGATCTGGCGCAGCGGACCGCCTGGACCAGCGCCTTGCTGCGCACGCGGGTCGACACCGCCCTTGCCCGCCGGAACCGCGACCTGCTGGCTTCCATGGACCGCCGGACCGCGCTGCAATTGCGGCTGCAACATACGGTGGAGGGGCTGTCGGTGGTGGCCATCAGCTATTATGCCCTTGGCCTTTGGCACCATCTGAAGGAAGCGCTGGAGCTTCAGGGATGGCATTTGCCCGCCTGGATCGATGTCGCGCTGTTCCCGGTGACCATCGTCACGGTCTTCCTGGGGATCGGGCAGATCAGGAAGGTCAAGCGGCCATCCGGCAGCGGGCATTAGGCCGCGTGCCGAACCTTCCCGATAAGTTGCGCCACGCCAAATTCATGACTTGATGGACATGGATCAAGGACCGGCGCCTGCCGGATCGCGCCGGCCCCGGAAGTTCCCTTCGTCCCGCTTACAGGATTTCGAGGGCGACGGCGGTCGCTTCGCCGCCGCCGATGCAGAGCGCCGCGACGCCTTTCTTGAGGCCCCGCGCCTTCAACGCCGCCACCAGCGTGGCGATGATGCGCGCGCCGCTGGCGCCGATGGGGTGGCCCAGCGCCGTGGCGCCGCCATTGACGTTGATCCTGTCGCGCGGAATGTCGAGGTCGCGCATCGCGATCATGGCGACGGCGGCGAACGCCTCGTTCACTTCGTAGAGGTCGACATCGCCGGAGGACCAGCCCGCCTTCTCCAGCACCTTGCGGATCGCGAAGACCGGGGCCGTGGTGAACAGCGCGGGAGCATGGGCATGGGCTGCGGCGGCGACGATGCGCGCTTCCCTCGCCAGGCCCAGCTTCTCCGCCACGTCGGCGCGGGTCAGCACCAGCGCGGCCGCACCGTCGGAGATGGAGGCGGAGGATGCCGCGGTGATCGCGCCGTCGCTGGCGAAGGCGGGCTTGAGCGACGGAATCTTCTCCGGCCTTGCATTGCCGGGCTGTTCGTCCTTGTCGACCTGGACCTCGCCGCCGCGCGTCCTGACGATGACCGGCACCACCTCTCCAGCGAAGGCGCCGCTGTCGATCGCCGCATTGGCGCGGGCGAGGCTTTCGATCGCATAGGCGTCCATTTCCGCGCGGGTGAACTGATAGTCGCGGGCCGTGTCCTCGGCAAAGGCGCCCATGGGCTTGCCGCGGTCATAGGCGTCCTCCAGCCCGTCCATCATCATCGTGTCGATGATCCGATCATGGCCGATGCGCGCGCCGGAGCGATGCTTGGGCAGCGCATAGGGCGCGTTGGTCATGCTCTCCATGCCGCCGGCGACGACAATGTCCACCGTCCCGGCGCTCAGCGCTTCGGCCGCCATGATCGCGGCCTGCATGCCCGAACCGCACATCTTGTTGACCGTGGTCGCTTCGACGGATTGAGGCAGGCCCGCGCCCAGCGCCGCCTGCCGCGCTGGCGCCTGGCCAAGCGCGGCGGGCAGGACGCAGCCCATATAGATGCGGTCTATGGCTTCCGGCGCGGCGCCGGAGCGTTCGACCGCCGCCTTGACCGCGACGGCGCCCAGTTCCGGGGCGGAGACGCTGGCCAGTGCGCCCTGAAAACCGCCCATGGGCGTCCGGGCATAGCCGGCGATGATGATGTCCTTGTTCATTTTTCTTTCCTCAGGCGCCTGGGCAGGTTCCGGACGGGGCGAAGCGCCGCGTCGCAGGCGAATCGCAACCCTGATTTTCCATTCGCATCGGTTCGCTCTTTTCCTATACCGCCGGGCGCATAGCCAGGGAAGGCGGCGCGGATTTGCCGTTCAACCCTCGCGATCCCGGACCACGGAACCGCGCCGGTTGGGCATGGCGTCGCCCTCCAGCCTGTCCGCCTTGCGGCTTCGCCGGGCGATGCGCTTTTCGACCAGGAGGAGCAAGGAAAGCAGCATCAGCGCGATCAGCGATCCGACGAGCACGAGCACATATTGGCCCGCCCCCGCCGTGATGCCGACGGCCGCGGCCATCCACAGGCTGGCGGCCGTGGTCATGTTGCGCACATCCCCGCCGCGCACGAAGATAAGGCCGCCCGCAATGAAGCCGATCGCCTGGGCAAGTCCCTGAACCACGCGGATCGGATCCCCGTCCGGGTGCACTTCCACCAATTCTAGCGCCGACAGCGTCAGCATGGCCGAACTCAGCGACACCAGGCCATGGGTGCGCAGGCCCGCATCATGGCCGTTGCGTTCCCGCTCGAAGCCCAGGGCAAGGCCGAGCAGCGTCGCAAGGACAAGGCGGACGAGCGTGGTACCGAAATCGTTGGCCAACATGGCCATGAAACCCGCGAAGGGCGGCTGCCGTTCCCTCCAGGACGGACGGAAGCGGAAGCCGAGGCCCGACCGCGTCGCCACCCTGCCATTTCCGGCCTTGCGATTGATCGAAGCCGGCTTTATCAGCACTGGCGCGACAGGTTCCCTGCAAGGGGATGAAAAGGGAAGTCGGGTGAAATGCCCGCGCTGCCCCTGCAACTGTAAGCGGCGAGCCTTCCGGCCATCGCGCCATTGAACCGACAGGGTTTCGAGAAGGCGGCCGGACAGCATCGACCCGCGAGCCAGGAGACCTGCCTGACGCCGTCGTTCTTCGACCGGACAGGGTGTGCCGGGCGAACGGGGGTCTCCTCGCCGAGCGACAGCCATCGCCTTGCCGGTGCGACCGCGCGGGGGGAGTCCTGTCGCCTGCCTGGTGCCGGCCCGTCCTCCCTTGCCCGGTTCCCGATGGGGCACATGCCGCCGGGCTGGAGGATGTGGAATGACTGATTTGCGGGGCCATTGCTGATGCTGCGGGCTGTCGGGCCTGGGGCGTCGGTGGTCGTCTGTTCGACCTGCCGTCTTTCGGCGGAGCAGCGGGAGGATGCGGCAGGGCGGCGAGGCGGCGCCCTGCTGGTCGAGGCGCTTCACAGGGTTCGCGACGGCGATCCCGCCTATGCGGCGGTCGCGGTGCAGGACATGCCCTGCCTCTTCGCCTGCGATCGCCATTGCGCGGTGCATGTGCGCGGGACCGGAAAGGTCGGCTATGTGCTGGGCGACTTCACCCCCGATGAGGAAGCCGCGCGGGCGATACTGGACTATGCGGCGCGCCACGCCGAAAGCGAGGAGGGCGTGGTGCGCTATGCCGACTGGCCGCAGGGGGTGAAGGGGCATTTCATCGTCCGCACGCCGCCCGACGGCTTCGTCTGTTCATGATCCGCTTCGTCGACCGGGCCGCCTTTGCCGCCGCTCTGGCGGAGCTTCCCGCCCCCGACGCAGGCGCTGCCGCAGCGGCGGCGGAGCGGCAGCGGGTGCTGACGAAGCCCGCCGGTTCGCTGGGGCGGCTGGAGGAGATCGCCCTGTTCATGGCGGGCTGGCAGCGGCGGGAACGGCCCCGGGCGGAGCGCATCCGCGCCGCTATCTTCGCGGGGAATCATGGCGTTGCGGCGCGGGGCGTCAGCGCCTTCCCGGCAGGGGTCACGGCGCAGATGGTGGCCAATTTCCGTCATGGCGGCGCGGCGATCAACGCGCTGGCCCAGGCCTGCGGCGCGGAACTGGCCGTCGTCGCGCTCGATCTGGAACGGCCGACCGGCGACATCTGCGCGGAGGCGGCCATGAGCGAGGCGGATTGCCTGAGCGCGATCAATGCCGGAGCGGCGGCGGCGGAAGAGGGCCTCGACCTGCTGTTGCCGGGCGAGATGGGCATTGCCAACAGCACGCCGGCGGCGGCGCTCTGCGCGCAGGCCTTTGGGGGTGCGGCGGCCCATTGGGTGGGGCGCGGGACAGGCGTGGATGGCGAGGGGCTGGCGCGCAAGGCCGATGCGGTATCGCTGGCGCTCGCCCTGCACGGGGCGCATTGCGCCGACGCCTTCGAAACCTTGCGGAGGCTGGGCGGGCGAGAGATCGCGGCGCTGGCGGGCGCGGTGCTGGCGGCGCGGATGCTGCGCGTGCCGGTCATGCTGGACGGGTTCATAGGCTGCGCGGCGGTCGCGCCGCTGGCGAAGGATAATCCGGCGATCGTCGACCATTGCATGGCCGCCCATATGTCGGCGGAGGCAGGGCATGAGCGCCTGCTGGCCGCTCTGGCGCTGGAGCCGTTGCTGCGGCTTGACATGCGGCTGGGCGAGGGGAGCGGCGCCGCGGTCGCCGCGCAGATCGTGCGATCCGCCCTGGCCGCGCATGGGGGCATGGCGAGCTTTGCCGAAGCGGCCGTGGCCGGCGCGCTGTGAACGCCTTTCCGCTCCACCTGATGCGCCATGGCGCGCCACAGCTTGCCGGACGGTTGCTCGGCCATCTGGACGCTCCGCCGGAGGCGGAGGGGATCGCCCTCTGCGTCGATCGGGCGCGGCATCTGGATTTCGCGCGAGTGGTGACGTCCGACCTCGCCAGGGCGCGGACGCCGGGCGCGGCGATCGCGGCGGAGCGGGACGTGGAGTTGGGCGTCGATCCGCGCTGGCGGGAACTGCATTTCGGGGATTGGGAGGGAGCCGACCCTACGCGCCTTCCGGCGGAGGATCTTGCCCGCTTCTGGGACGATCCGGACGGATTTCCCCCGCCTGGGGGTGAAAGCTGGACCGACCTATGCAATCGGATCGGGGACGGGCTGGCCGCGCTGGGCGAGCCGGTTCTGGTGGTCTGCCATGCCGGGGCGATCCGGGCGGCGCTGTCTGTGCTGTGCGGCTTCGACGCGCGGCGGGGCTGGGCGGTGGACCTGCCTTATGGCGCGGTGCTGAGCCTGCGGATCTGGCCCGAAGGACCGTCGGGGCAGATTACGGGCCTGATCGCATGAAGAGGCTGGTGCTGGCCCTGCAATTGATGACGCGCCTGCCTTTGCCCGCGCAGCATGTCGATGAGCGGGATTTCGCCGCCGCCGTCCGCTGGCTGCCCGCAACGGGCATCGCCGTCGGCCTGGCGGTCGCGGGCGGGGTCGGGCTGGGCATGCGGATCGACCCCTGGGCGGGCGCTCTTTTCGGCCTGGTTGCCTGGGTGGCCGTGACCGGGGCGCTGCATCTCGACGGATTGGGCGACATAGCGGATGCGGCGGGGGCGGCGCATGGCGACCGGACGCGCCTGTCCGCCGTCCTCGCCGATCCGCATGTCGGCAGCTTCGGCGTGGTCGCCATCGGTCTGCAATTGCTGGCCAAGCTGGTGCTGTTGCGGCTGTGGCTGGAGAGTTTTTCGCCATGGATGCTGGCGGCCGTGGCGATGGTGGCGCGCATCGGGCCTTTATTCTGGACGCGCTGGCTGCCCCCGCTCCACGAGGGACTGGCGAGCCGTTTTCGGGCCGGATGGCGGGCGGAGGCGTTTATCCTCTGGTCGATGCTGGCTCTGGCGGCGAGTTATCGGGCGCCCGCCCTTCTCGCGGCGGTTCCGTTGATCCCGCTTTGGGGCCTTTGGCTGCGGTCCCGGATCGGCGGCATCTCCGGGGATGGGCATGGCGCCGGCATCGAATTGCTGGAGAGCGCCCTGCTGCTGGCGATGGTGGCGGCGCGATGAGTGGTTTCGCCTGGCATGGCGGCCGCCTGGCGGAAGCCCGCGCCGTCTATGGCGGGAAGGAGTGGATCGACCTTTCGACCGGAATCAGCCCCTTCCCATGGCCGGGGGCCGATCATCTGGCCGTCGACTGGCGGCATTTGCCCGATCCGCGCGATCTGGCGGCGATGGAGGCGGCGGCCGCCGCCTGTTTCGGGGTAGATCCCGACCATCTTTGCACCCTGCCGGGCAGCGAGGCGGGATTGCGGCTGGTGGGGCGGATGCTGGACATGCCCGCTCGCTGGCTCGTCCCCAGCTATCGCACCCATGCGGAGATTTTCGCGCAAGGGGCCCCGTTGCCCGATGGGGAAGAACCGCCTCGCGAAGCGGTGGCCCTGCTGCTGGCCAACCCAAATAATCCCGACGGCCGCATCCTGCCGCCTGCGCGCCTGCTGCAATGGCTGGCCGGGCTGGAAGAGGGCGGAGGATGGCTGATCGTCGACGAAGCCTATGCCGACGCTGTGCCTTCATGCAGCCTGGCGTGCGAAGTGGGTGACGGGCGGCGGCTGATCCTGTTGCGGTCCTTCGGCAAATTCTTCGGGCTGGCCGGCGTCAGGTTGGGCTTTCTGCTTGGGCCGCGAGAGGTCGTCGCGCGGGCGCGGCGGATGCTGGGGGAATGGCCGGTTTCCGCGGCAGCCATCGCGTTCGGCGGCGCTGCCTATCGCGATCGGAGTTGGATCGACGCGACAGTGACGGCGCTGGGGGAGCGCGCGGCGCAACTGGATGGCGTGCTGGCGCGCCATGGGTTGGCGGCGCGGGGCGAATGCCCGCTGTTCCGCCTGGTGGAGGCGGAGGATGGCTGGACCCTGTTCGACAGGCTGGCCCGGCGTTCGATCCTGACGCGCCCCTTCGAGGAGGACCGGCGCTGGCTGCGGATCGGCCTGCCTGCCGATGCGGCGGCTCTTGCCCGCCTCGACCGGGCATTGGCCGATGGGTGAGCCGGCGGCCCTGGCGGCGCTGATGCTGGATGCGGCGCTTGGCTGGCCGGGTTGGCTGCACGCCCAGATCGGCCATCCGGTCGGCGGTTTCGCCCGGATCATCGGCGCGGCGGAACGGCGATGGAACCGGGAGGCGTGGAGCGGCCGGGTGCGTCGATGGACGGGACTCGCCCTGCTGTTGCTGTTGCTGGGCGTGGGCGGGGGCGCTGGTCTGGCGCTGGAATGGGCGATCCGCCGCTGGGGCGGGGGCACGGCCTGGCCATGGCTGGCGCTCGCCGCCTGGCCGGCGCTGGCGCAGAACAGCCTCTATGTCCATGTCGCGCCGGTGGTTCGCGCATTGGCGAAGGGGGAAATGGATGCGGCGCGGCAGGCGGTGGCCCGAATCGTCGGCCGCGACACGGCCGCGCTGGATGAAGCGGGCGTTGCGCGGGCCGGCATAGAAAGTCTGGCCGAAAGCTTCTGCGACGGCGTCGTCGCACCGCTGTTCTGGCTGCTGCTGCTCGGCCCGCCGGGCATATGGGCCTATAAGGCGGTCAACACCGCCGACAGCATGATCGGGCACAAGGAGGCGCCCTACACCGATTTCGGTTGGGCGGCGGCGCGCTTCGACGATCTCTTGAACTGGGTGCCGGCGCGGCTCTCCGGCCTGATCCTGTGCGTCGCCGGGGGTGGCGGATGGGCCGTGCTGCGGCGGGATCGCCGGAAGCATGCCTCGCCCAATGCGGGATGGCCGGAGGCCGCGATGGCCGGCGCGCTCGGCATCCGGCTGGCGGGGCCGATCCGCTATGACGGCGTGCTGCACGACAAGCCATGGATCGGGACGGGCGGGGAAGCGGACGTCCGCGCGATGAAGGCGGCGCTGCGCATCTATGTGCTCGCCTGCCTGCTGCTGTGGGGCCTCGCCGCAATCTGGGAGGGCGTCGGATGAAGAGAATGCTGGTGCTGGGCGGATGCCGGTCCGGCAAGAGCCGCTATGCGCAGGAACGCTGCGAGGCTGTCGGGAACGGGAGCCTGGCCTATATCGCGACCGCGCAGGCGTTCGACGCGGAGATGGAGGAGCGGATAGCGCGCCACCGGATCGAGCGTGGAAGTCGCTGGCTGACCATCGACGCGCCCATGGACCTGCCCGCCGCCCTGTCCGAAGCGGCCTGTCGGGCGGAGGCGATCCTGGTGGATTGCCTGACGCTGTGGCTGACGAATCTGATGCTTGCCGATGCGGACCTGGCCGGGGCCAGGGCCGTTCTGGCGGAGGCGTTGAGGGCCTGTCCCGTTCCTGTCGTGCTGGTGAGCAATGAAGTGGGCCTAGGCATCGTGCCGGACAACGCCCTGGCCCGGCGGTTCCGGGACGAGGCGGGGTGGCTGAACCAGCAGATGGCGGCCCTGTGCGAGGATGTCATGTTGATGGCCGCCGGACTGCCGCTGCGGTTGAAGGGTTAAGGACAGGCAGCGCGGGTTTGCCGGCCATGGCGATCACCCTTCCCGGAAATCCGCCCCGATGACCCGGTAGAGCAGGATGCGGTTCCTGATCATCGCCAGGTTCGTCGCGATCGCGCTCTGCTGCGCGTTGTAAAGGCTTCTCTGGCTGGTCAGGCTGTTGAGGAAAGTGTCTATGCCGGCGCGATAGCGTTCCTCGGCCAGCTTGTAGCTCCGCTGGCTGGCGAGGACCAGCCGCTGCTGCGCAGCCTGCTGCTCGTCTATCGTGCCTTCACGCGCCAGCGCGTCGGACACCTCCTGAAAGGCGGTCTGGATCGCCTTTTCATATCGGGCGAGGCTGAGGTCGCGCTGCGCCTTGCTGTAGGACAGATTGCCTCTGGCCGCGCCCCCGAAGATCGGCATGCTGGCGGAGGGCGCCGCCGACCAGGCGAAGCCGTCGCCCGTGAAAAGCGACGACAGGGCCGAACTGGCTACGCCGATGGCCGCGGTCAGGCTGATCCTCGGGAACATCGCGGCCCGCGCCGCGCCGATGTCGGCATTGGCGGCCTTCAGTTGATGTTCCGCCTGCAGCACGTCCGGCCGCTGGAGCAGCACGTCGGAGGAAAGGCCCGCCGGCACCTTCGCAACGTCGGGGGTGAGTTCCTGCAACGACCGGGGCAGCAGCGCATCTTCGACCGGCGCGCCGACCAGCAGGTCCAGCGCATTCCGGTCCTGCGCCACCTGGGTGAGGTTCGCGGCAATGTCGCTGCGCGCCTGTTCCACCGTGGTTTCGGCCTGGTGGACGTCCAGCTTGCCGATCAATCCCGCGCCGTTCAGCGACCGGGTGAGGGCGAGCGTGCGTTCGGCATTGGCCAATGTCCGGCGGGAAAGGTCCAGATAATCCTGATCGGCGGCCAAGGTCGCATAGGCCGTGGCCGTTTCCGCGATCAGGGCGATGCGGGTGGCCCGCGCCCCTTCCTCGGTCGCCAGATAGGATTCCAGCGCCGACCGGGTCAGGTTCTTCACCCGGCCGAACAGGTCGATCTCGAACGCGCTGAAGCCGATGTCGGCGCTGTAGCTGTTCTGGCGGGCGTCGTTCCGCCGGGTAAAGCCGGCTGCCGCCTCGCCCGTGACGGCGGGCAGCCGTTCGGCGCGCTGCACCCGGTAAAGGGCGCGGGCGGCCTCCACATTGGCGAGGGCGGCGCGCAGGTCGCGATTATTGTCGAGCGCTCGCCCGATCACTGTCTTCAGGCCGGCATCGCCGATCAGCGCGGTCCAGGGCAGGCCGGGTTTTTCCGTCGCCGTCGCAGGCGCATAGGCCGGGCCGCTGGGGAGGCTGGCGGGCACCGGGGGGGCGGGCCGGACATAGGTCGGCGCCATGTTGCAACCCGACAGGGCAGCCGCCGAAGCGAGGGCGCACAGGGCGCGCCTCATGCCGGAACCTCCGCAGCGGGGGCGGTGGGGGAGGGCGGGTTCTTGCGGTTGAAGATGCGCACGATCGTCAGGAAGAAGAGGGGGACGTAGAAGATGGCGAGCACGGTCGCGGTCAGCATGCCGCCGACCACCGCCGTGCCGATGGCGACGCGGCTCTGCGCGCCCGCGCCGCTCGCGATGGCGAGCGGGATGACGCCCGCGATGAAGGCCAGCGAGGTCATCAGGATCGGGCGGAAGCGCAGGCGGGCGGCCTCCAGCGCGGCGGACATGGCGTCCTTGCCCTGGAGGTAGGCCAGCTCCGCGAATTCGACGATCAGGATCGCGTTTTTGGCGGCGAGGCCCATGGTGGTGAGCAGGCCGACCTGGAAATAAATGTTGTTTTCCAGGCCCCGCAGCGTCACCGCCAGCACCGCGCCGATCAGGCCGAGCGGAATCACCAGCAGCACGGCGAGGGGGATCGACCAGCTTTCGTAGAGTGCGGCGAGGCAGAGGAACACGACCAGCACCGACAGGCCGTAGAGCAGCGGCGCCTGCCCGCCGGATAGCTGCTCCTGATAGGAAAGGCCGCTCCAGGCATAGCCGGTGCCGGGGGGAAGCTGTTTTTGCAGCCTGACCATCTCGTCCATCGCCTCGCCCGAGCTGGAGCCCGGCGCGGCCTGCCCCTGGATTTCATAGGCGGACTGGCCGTTATAGCGCGACACGGTGGTCGGCCCCATCGCCCAATGGGTGGTGGCGAAGGCGGAGAAGGGGACCATTTCCCCGGTCGCGGCAGAGCGCACCTGCCAGTTGTCGAGATCGGTGGGCAAGGCGCGGAAGGGCGCGTCGGCCTGCATATAGACGCGCTTCACCCGGCCGCGGTCGACGAAATCGTTGATATAGGTGCTGCCCCAGGCGGCGCTCAGCACATTGTCGACGCTGTTTTGGGTGAGGCCCAGGACCGCGAGCTTCTCGGAGTCGATGTCGACCTTGAGCTGCGGCGTGTCCTCCAGCGTGGCGGCGCGCACGCCCGCCAGTTTCGGACTGCCGGTCGCCGCCTTCATGAGCCGGTTGCGCATTTCGAGGAAGCGTTCGCGGCTGAGGCCGCCGGTATTCAGCAGTTCGAAGGTGAAGCCGTTGGACTGGCCCAGTCCGCGAATAGAGGGCGGCGTCGTCGCCAGCGCCTTGGCGTCGCGGATCGCGGCGAGTTGCTTCGTGGCGCGGTTCGCGATCATGGTCGCGCCGTTGGCCGCGCCCTTGCGCTTGTCCCAAGGCGCGAGGCTGACGAAGCCCTGCGCGGTATTTTCCCCCTGTCCGGCGAAGCTGAAACCCTGGGTCACGAAGATGAAGTCGACATTGTCCTTCTCGTCATTGGTGAAATAATTTTGGATCTGGTCGACGGCGGCGCTGGTGCGCGATGATTTGGCGCCGGCGGGCAAGGTGACCTGGACCATCACCTGGCCCTGGTCCTCCACCGGCAGGAAGCTGGTGGGCAGGCGCACGAACAGCAGCCAGAGCAGGCCGAGCATCGCCGCATAGCCGATCCAGAAGAGGGTTCGGCGGCCGATAAAGCCGTTCAGCCGCGTCATATAGCCATCCGTGACGCGACCGAACCAGCGGTTGAACCTGCCGGTCCAGCCGCGGTCGCGATGCTCATGCGAAACCGGCTTCAGGATCGTCGCGCAGAGCGCGGGCGAAAGGATCAGCGCCACCACCACCGACAGCAGCATGGAGGAGACGATGGTGATGGAGAATTGCCGGTAGATGACGCCCGTCGACCCGCCGAAAAAGGCCATGGGCAGCAGCACGGCGGACAGGACCAGGGCGATGCCGATCAGGGCGCTGCCGATCTCCTCCATCGACTTGATCGTGGCGTCTCGCGGGGAAAGCCCTTCCTCCTCCATGATGCGTTCGACATTCTCGACCACGACGATGGCGTCGTCGACCAGCAGGCCGATGGCCAGCACCATGCCGAACAGCGTCAGCGTGTTGATCGAATAGCCGAACAGCGCCAGCACGCCGAAAGTGCCGAGCAGCACCACCGGCACGGCGATGGCGGGCACCAGCGTCGCGCGCCAGCTTTGCAGGAAGACGAACATCACCACCACGACCAGCCCGACCGCCTCGATCAGCGTCTGGACCACTTCCTCCACCGACAGCTTGATGAAGGGCGTGGTGTCGCGCGGATAGGTGACGGTATAGCCATGCGGCAGGTCGGCCGACAGTTCCTCCACCCTGGCCTTGACCAGTTCGGCGGTCTTGAGCGCGTCGGCGCCGGGCGCGAGCTGCAGCGCCATGCCGGAGGCGGGATGGCCGTTCAGCCGCGCAGAGGAAGTGTAGCTTTCATTGCCCAGTTCGACCCGCGCCACGTCGGACAGGTGGACGACCGATCCGTCGCTCTGCGTCTTGACGATGATGTTGCGGAACTGCTCGGGCGTTTGCAGCCGGGCGCGGGCGGTGACGGTGGCGTTGAGCTGCTGCCCCTCCGGCGCGGGATCGGCGCCGATCTGGCCCGCCGACACCTCGACATTCTGGGCCGCGATGGCGCTTTGCACGTCGGACGGCATCAGCTTGACGGTGGCGAGCCTGTAGGGGTCCAGCCAGACGCGCATCGCATATTGCGATCCGAAGATCTGGGATGAACCGACGCCGTCCACGCGGGCGATGGCGTCCTGGAAATGATTGACCAGATAGTCGGAGATGTCGGCCTGCGACGCCGCGTCCGTCCTGTCGTAGAGGCCGACGACCATCAGGAAGTCGGTCTGCGACTTGGTGACGGTCAGTCCCTGCTGCTGCACGGCGTTGGGCAGCCGGCTCAGCGCCTGCTGCACCTTGTTCTGCACCTGCACCTGCGCGGTGTCGGGATCGGTGCCCTTCTTGAAGGTGACGGTGATCCGCGCCTGGCCGTTGGCCGTCGACGAGGAGGAGAAGTACATGAGGCCGTCTATGCCGGTGAGCTGCTGCTCGATCACCTGGGTGACGCTGGTCTCCACGGTTTCGGCCGCAGCGCCGGGATAGTTGGCGCTGATGTTGACGGACGGGGGAGCGATGTCCGGATATTGGGCGATAGGCAGGGTCAGCATCGCGCCCAGGCCCGCCATCATGATGCCGATGGCGATGACCCAGGCGAAGATCGGCCGTTCGATGAAAAAGCGGCTGAGCAAGGTTCCGCCCCCTTATCTCGCGGCCCGGTCGACGGGAACGGCCTTCACCGCGTCGCCCGGCTGCACCTTGTCCGTGCCCTCGACGATCAGCCTGTCGCCCCTCCGCAATCCGTCGGTGATCAGCCATTGGTCGCCCACGGCCTGCGCGGCGGTGACGGTGCGCCGCTCCACCTTGTTCCCCTTGTCCACCACCAGGGCGGTGGCGTTGCCCTTGGGATCGCGGCTGATCCCCTGCTGCGGCACCAGGATCGCGTTCGGCACGACCGATTGCGGCGCGACCACGCGCACGAACATGCCGGGCAGCAGCAGGCCGTCCGGATTGGGGAAACGGGCGCGCAGCGTGACGGTGCCGCTGTCCGGATCGACGATCGGTTCGGCGAATTCGATGCGGCCTTCCAGCGGATAATCGGTGCCGTCGTCCAGCTTCAGCCGGATCGTGGCGCTGGCGGGCAGCGCCTTGCCCGCCGCCAGCGCGCGGCGCAACTGGAGCAGCTTGGCGCTCGACTGCGTCACGTCGACGAAGATCGGGTCGAGTTGCTGGATGATGGCGAGCGGCGTCGCCTGGCTGGCCGTCACCAGCGCGCCGGGCGTCACGGCGGACCGGCCGATCCGCCCGCCGATGGGCGCCCGGACCTGCGTGAAGTTGAGGTTGATGCCAGCCGTCTGGAGCGTGGCGCGGGCCTGTTGCACGGCGGCGGCCGCCTGGCGGGCGGTGGCGATGACGTCGTCGCGGTCCTGCGCGCTCACCGCCTCGCTCTGGCCGAGCGTGCGGTAGCGGCTGGCCCTTGCCTGGGCGGCGGCGGCGGTCGCCTGCGCGCTGGCCAGGGTGGCCTGCGCCTCATCGCGGGAGGCGCGATAGAGCGAGGGATCGATCTGGTAGAGGGGCTGGCCCGCCTTCACGGTCGAACCCTCGGTGAACAGCCGCTTCTGGATGACGCCGGCGACCTGCGGCCGGACCTCCGACATCATGGTGGATGCGGTGCGGCCGGGCAGTTCGGTGGATACTGTCACGTCCTGCGTCGCCAGCGTCACCACACCGACCTCGACCGGCCCTTTTTTGGGCGCTTCCCTCTGGCCGCAGGCGGCGACCAGGACGCAAAGCGCCAAGAGGGCGGTCCGAAGGGCGGGGAGGCGGCTGGGCATGGTCGTCGGGCGGTTCCGGAATGAAGATGGGGGACTTCGCCCGGCGCAGGGGGAGGGAGGGGCGCGCCGGGCGAAGGTCGGCTCCAGTAGCTGGCGCCGACCTGCCCCTCATCCCTCTTCGCCCTGTCGCGTGGTAGAGCGACTTTTCATCCGGTTGGATCATTGTGTAGCGGATTGTATCGATATGTAACGACCGCAGCCCGAACGCAGACTTGGCCCGCGATTGCGGTTAGAAGGAGACGATGCCCGATATGCCGCCATCCCGCCCGTTCCGCGTGATCGTCGTCGACGATGACGAGGACATAAGGGGGCTGATCGTCGGCCAGCTTGCCCAGGAACATTATGAGGTGCTTGCGGCCGGCAGCCTGAGCGAACTGCACGGAATCATGGCGGCGCGGCCGGCCGACCTCATCGTGCTGGACCTCAACCTGCCCGATGGCGACGGGCTGTCGCTGTGCCGGGAATTGCGGGCGCAGGGCAGCGGCGTCCAGATCATCATGGTGACGGCGCGGGGCAGCGCCATCGACCGGGTGCTGGGGCTGGAACTGGGCGCGGACGATTATCTGACCAAGCCGTTCGAGCCGCGCGAGCTGCTGGTTCGGGTCCGCAACCTGCTGCGGCGGTCGCGCAGCGAGGATCGGGCGCGGCAGAAGGCGGCGCGGATCGCCCGCTTCGGCTCCTGGCGGCTGGACCTCTTCCAGCGACGGCTGATCGCCAGCGACGACCGGCTGATCATGCTGTCCTCCGCCGAATTCCGCTTGCTGTCCCGCTTCATAGAGGAACCCAATGTGGTGCTCTCGCGAGAGGCGCTGGTGCCTGAACGCCGGGCGACGGCGGCGTTCGACCGATCCATCGACCTCCAGGTCAGCCGGCTGCGGCAGAAACTGGCCGACAGCCCCGGCGGCGACGGCCTGATCCTGACGGTGCGCGGCGAAGGCTATGTGCTGGCGAGCACGGTGACCTATGAATGACGGGCGGATGATCGGCGCATGATGATCCCGGTCGTGGCGCGGGCGCGCAATTTCTTCCGGTCGCTGGTGGGACGGATATTCCTGCTGCTGACCGTCGGCATGACGGTGGCCGCCGTGCTGGCTCTGCTGGTGGCGGAGCAGGCCCGGCACCTCGATTTCGAACGCTGGCGCCTCCAGCGCGTGGTGGCGAGCGCGGTCGACATCGCCCAGCGGCTGAGCCACGATCCGGTGCGGATAGAGGCGATGCTGAAGGACCAGCAGATCATGGGCGCGAGGACCGCGCCGGAAGGCGTGGCGCTGGCGGACCCGGACCCCACCCTGGCGGACGCGCTGGAGGTGCGTTTCGGACCATATTCCAACCCCGAAGCGGGGCAGGTGCCGGTCGGGCTGTGCTTCCCCGCAAACAAGGTCGACCCCAATAATCGGGCGGCCGGCCTGATCGACGCGCCACGGCCCGATTGCTGGGTCGTCCGCTTCACCGACAGCACGGGCCAGCGGCGCTCGCTCGCGCTATACCTGCCGCGGGTCGCCAAGCCGCCCAGCAATCTTGCCAGGCCGATCTACCTGCTGCTGATCCTGTTGTCTTCGGCGGGGCTGGCGATCGTCGTCGCGCGCTTCGTCGCCAAGCCGCTGCGACGGCTGGAGCGGGCGGCCGAAGCCTTTTCGGTGTCAGTCGATCCGGAGGAAATCCCCGAACGCGGGCCGGAGGAGGTGCGGGCCGCGCTGTCGACCTTCAACCTGATGCAGCGTCGGGTGCGCGCCGGTTTTGCCGAGCGGACGCAGTTGCTCGCCGCGATCAGCCATGACCTTCAGACCCCGCTCACCCGCCTGCGGCTGCGGCTGGAACTGGTGGAGAATGAGGAGTTGCGGGCGCGGCTGTTGCATGATCACCAGGCGATGATGACCCTGGTGCGCGAGGGGCTGGACCTGGCGGCGAGCACCGAGGCGCAGGAGGACTGGTCGATGATCGACATCGATTCCCTGCTCACCAGCATGGCGGAGGACGCGCAGGACCTGGGATCGCCCGTTCGTTTCCTGTCGGGCTGCGGCGGCACGGTCCGCGTCAAGCCCAATGCGCTGACCCGCTGCATCAGCAACCTGGTGAACAATGCGGTGAAATATGGCGGCAGCGCCGATGTCAGTTGCATGCGGCAGGGCGGGCGCGTGCTGATCGAGGTGCGGGATCATGGGCCGGGCATCGCGCCCGATCAACTGGACCAGATGTTCGAACCCTTCACCCGCGGCGTGGCGGGGCAGCCGGGCGGGCGGCCGGGCACGGGCATTGGCCTCACCATCGCCCGATCCCTGGCGCTGAGCTTCCAGGCGTCGGTGCGGCTGGCCAACGCGCCGGAAGGGGGGCTGGTCGCGACGATCGACATGCGGGCGTAACGGCTTCGGCTTTTTACCTTGCGGCGAGGGCGCATTCCAATCTTTCTTGCTGAGAAATCTCGGCATGACAGGAGGGTTTGCGGTGGTCCCTCTCGCCCGAAGCCGATGCCTGCGGATGGAACCAACGCGGCCCTGGCGAGATTATCTCCTTTACCCTCTTCCCTCTCAAGGCCTCAGGTGACACTATGCATCAGATCGCGGCGGGGGATCGTCGCGCCGATTTGAAGACGCTGCATGGCGGCGGCGCGGCAAAGATGTTGCCGGCCGCAATATGACGGTCGTGCAAATGCCGGAAATGCTCTTGCGTAGCCGGACAAGCATCGTGCGTTCTTTTGCAAAGAAGTTTTCGGATAAAATTCTGCGCAGATTTAAATTTTTTACCCTGCCATCCTTCTATTACACTGTTTTTACGGACCATATGGGTCTATATATATTCCACGGCTACTTTAGCGGGAGTCGCCAGTGACAAAGAATGAGCTGTTTTCCAGCTTCACGCGGAAGTTCGATGATCGGCGCCAGGCCGAAATGTCCATCGAAGATTATCTGCTGGGATGTCGCAACGATCCATTGATGCACGCATCGGCGCCGGAGCGGTTGCTGGCCGCCATCGGCGAGCCTGAGATCATTGACACGTCCCGCGATCAGCGGCTGGGCCGCATCTTCATGAACCGGACGATCCGGCGCTACAAGAGCTTCACCAACTTCTACGGCATGGAAGGGACGATAGAGCATATCGTCAGCTTCCTGCGCCACGCCAGCCAGGGACTGGAGGAGCGCAAGCAGATTCTCTACCTGCTCGGCCCGGTGGGCGGCGGCAAGTCGTCGCTGGCCGAACGGCTGAAGGCGCTCATGGAGGTGCACCCCATCTATGTGCTGAAGGCGGGGGAAGAGGTCAGCCCGATCTTCGAAAGCCCGCTCGCCCTGTTCGACGCGGAGACGCATGGCGACTTCATAGAGGAAAATTACGCCATCCCCCGCCGTCGGCTGACCGGCATGATCAGCCCCTGGTGCCGCAAGCGCCTGGACGAATATGGCGGCGACATCTCCCAGTTCAGGGTCGTGCGCATGATGCCCTCCCGCATGCGGCAGGTCGCCATCGCCAAGACCGAACCGGGCGACGAGAACAACCAGGACATCAGCTCGCTGGTCGGCAAGGTCGACATCCGCAAGCTGGAAATGCTCTCCCAGAACGATCCCGACGCCTACAGCTATTCCGGCGGCCTCAACCGGGCGAACCAGGGGATGCTGGAATTCGTCGAGATGTTCAAGGCGCCGATCAAGATGCTCCACCCGCTGCTCACCGCGACGCAGGAGGGCAATTATATCGGCACGGAGAATATCGGCGCCATTCCCTATACCGGCATCATCATGGCCCACAGCAATGAATCGGAATGGGCCAATTTCAAGAACAACAAGAATAACGAAGCCTTCATCGACCGCATCTACGTCATAAAAGTCCCCTACAGCCTGCAAGCCACCGAAGAACGCCATGTCTACGAAAAGCTGCTGCGGGAATCCGACCTCAACAAAGCCCCCTGCGCGCCGGGAACATTGGACATGCTGGCCCGCTTTTCGGTCCTGACCCGCCTGCGCGAGCATGAGAACAGCAATCTCTACTCCAAGATGCGAGTCTATGACGGCGAGATGCTGCGGGAAATCGACCCGCGCGCGAAAAGCCTCCAGGAATATCGCGACGCCGCCGGCGTGGACGAGGGCATGTCGGGCATCTCCACCCGCTTCGCCTTCAAGGCGCTGTCGGCCACCTTCAACCACGACACCAATGAGATCGCGGCCGACCCGGTCCACCTCATGTACGTGCTGGAGGGCATGGTCCGGCAGGAACAATTCCCGGCCGAAGTCGAAGCCCGCTACCTGGAGTTCATCAAGGGCGAACTGGCCCCGCGCTACGCCGAGTTCATCGGCAATGAAATCCAGAAGGCCTATCTGGAATCCTATCATGATTATGGCCAGAACCTCTTCGACCGCTATGTCGCCTATGCCGATGCGTGGATCGAGGATCTGGATTTCAAGGATCCTGACACCGGCCAGCTTCTGGACCGGGAGGTCATCAACCAGGAACTGTCCAAGACCGAAAAGCCCGCTGGCATCGCCAACCCCAAGGATTTCCGCAACGAGGTCGTGAAATTCGCCCTGCGCATGCGGGCCAGCAACGACGGCCGCAACCCGTCCTGGACCAGTTACGAGAAAATCCGCGAGGTCATCGAAAAGCGGATGTTCAGCCAAGTCGAGGATCTGCTGCCGGTCATCAGCTTCGGGTCGAAGAAGGACGGCGAAACCGCGACCAAGCATGATGAATTCGTCGCGCGCATGATCGAAAGGGGTTATACGGAGCGGCAGGTCCGGCGCCTGGTCGAATGGTATATCCGCGTGAAACAGGCCGGTTGATGGAGGCGCTAAGCCCGCCATGCACATAGTCGACAGACGGTTGAACCCAGGCGGCAAGAGCCTGGTCAACAGACAGCGCTTCCTGCGAAGGGTAAGGGCCTATGTGCAGCAGGCGGTGCGCGACAGCCTGAAGGACCGCAGCATCAAGGATCTGGACAAGGAAGGCCAGATTTCCATCCAGCGCGACGTCATCCACGAACCGACGCTGCACCGCGCCGCGCAGGGCGGCAGCCGCGAACGGGTCTTCCCCGGCAATCACGACTATATGGAGGGCGACAAGATCAAGCGCCCCGACGGCGGCGCCGGCGCGGGGTCGAAGGCCGGGCAGGGCGAGGGCAATGACGATTTCCAGTTCGCGCTCAGCCGGGAGGAGTTTCTGGACCTGTTCCTGGACGATCTGGAACTGCCGGACCTGGCCAAAAGGCGGCTGATCGGCGGAGCGGTCGACGGCATCCGGCGGGCGGGCTATTCCACGGTCGGCAACCCCTCCAACCTGTCGGTCCCGCGCACCATGCAGAAGGCGATGTCGCGCCGCCTGGCGCTGCGCCGTCCCAAGGGCGCCGACCTCGCCCGCATCGAAGAGGAGATCGCCCTGATCGAGGCGCGCACCTCGCCTCTGCCCGACGACGCCACGCGGTTGGAGGCGCTGCGGGAGGAACGCTCCACCATCATCCGCCGCCGCAACCTCATCGCCTATATCGACCCCGTCGATCTGCGCTACCGCCGCTTCGAGACGGTGCCCAAGCCCGTCGCGCAAGCCGTCATGTTCTGCCTGATGGACGTCTCCGGCTCCATGACGGAGCATATGAAGGACTTGGCCAAGCGCTTCTTCGCGCTGCTGCACCTGTTCCTGTCGCGCTGCTACGAACATGTGGAGGTGGTGTTCATCCACCATACCGACCGGGCGGCGGAGGTGGACGAACAGACCTTCTTCTACAGCACGGTCACAGGCGGCACGCTGGTGTCCAGCGCGCTCGACAAGCTGATAGAGGTGGTGCAGGAACGCTTCCGGCCCGACGACTGGAACATCTATGTGGCGCAGGCGTCCGACGGCGACACGATGCAATCCGACAATGGCCGGGTGGTCAGCCTGATGCAGCAGGAAATCCTGCCCTTCAGCCAATATTTCGCCTATCTGGAGGTCGGGCGGGAGGAATTCGCCGACATAGAATCGATCGGCACGACCACCGGCCTCTGGCAGGCCTATGCCCCGGTTTCGGAGGCGAACCGCAATTTCGTGATGCGCAAGGTGCATCACCGCCGCGAAATCTACCCCGTCTTCCGCGAACTGTTCCAGCGCAAGGGCGTGGCGGAGCGGAGTTCATGATGGGGAGGTCGGCATGACGGGCGAACTGGCGTCCGCCCCGCTGTTCACGGGCAGCGATTGGGACTTTTCGCTCATCAATCGCATTTACGAAACCGTCGAGCCGATCGCGCTTCAGGAAATGAAGCTGGACATCTATCCCAACCAGATAGAGATCATCAGCGCGGAACAGATGCTGGACGCCTATTCGTCCATCGGCATGCCGCTCTTCTACAAACATTGGTCCTTCGGCAAGCAGTTCGTGACCAATGAAATGATGTACCGCAAGGGGCTGCGCGGCCTCGCCTATGAGCTGGTGATCAACTCCGATCCCTGCATCAACTATCTGATGCAGGAAAACAGCGCGACGATGCAGACCCTGGTCATCGCCCATGCCGCCTTCGGACATAATCATTTCTTCAAGAATAATTATGTCTTCAAGCAATGGACCGACGCGGAGGGCATTCTCGACTATCTGGAATTCGCCAAGCGCTACATCGCCCAATGCGAGGAACGCTACGGCCAGTTGCCGGTCGAACGGGTGCTGGACGCCGCCCATGCGCTGATGAACCAGGGCGTCCACCGCTATCCGCGCGTCCGCCCAAGGGACTTGAAGGCGGAGGCGGCGCGGGAGGCGGAACGGCAGGCCTATCGCGACCGCATCTATGACGATCTGTGGCGCACCGTGCCCACCGGCGCGAAGGCGGACGCGATCCCCAGCGACGCCCGGCGGGCCGCGCTGGGACTGCCGCAGGAAAATATCCTCTATTTCCTGGAAAAGTCCGGTCCCCGGCTGGAAAGCTGGCAGCGGGAGATTTTGCGGATCGTGCGGCTGATCGCGCAATATTTCTACCCGCAGCGCCAGACCAAGGCGATGAACGAAGGCTGCGCCACCTACACCCATTATCGCATCATGACGACGCTGCACGAACGGGGCTGGATCACTGACGGCTCGTTCATGGAATTCCTCTCATCCCATACCAATGTCGTCTACCAACCCACTTATGATTCAGGACAATTTGGCGGATTCAACCCCTATGCGCTGGGATTCGGCATCATGTCCGACATAGAGCGCATCTGCCGCGAACCGACGGAGGAGGACCGGGAATGGTTCCCCGAAATCGCCGGGTCGGGCGACGCGATGGAGGTGCTGAAGGACATCTGGGCCAATTACCGGGACGAAAGCTTCGTCTCGCAATTCCTCAGCCCCCATCTGATCCGGCAATGGCGGCTGTTCAAGATACTCGACAAGCAGGGCGAGTCGGAATTGCGCGTCGACGCCATCCATGACGAGCGCGGCTACCGGCGGATTCGTCGCTCTTTGGCGCGGGAATATGAGATCGGGCGGCAGGAACCGGACATTCAGGTGGTCGATGTCGACCTGGCCGGGGACCGCAAGCTGATCGTCGAACATGCGGTGCTGGACGGCGTGCAACTGGATGCGGGCGATGCCGCCATGGTGTTGCAAAATCTGGCGAATCTCTGGGGTTATGAGGTGCTGTTGAAGGAGGTCGACTCCGAAACACGCAAGGAACTGAAAAGCCACAGCGCTCAGCCCAATATGGCCTGGCTGCGCTGAACCGTTGCGCGCGGCGGACGGGAAAAGGGCGTCGGCAAGATTCCATTTTCAATCGATGACGGGAAAGGCTAAGTTGTGCGCCGGTTTTTCGTGGGCGAAGTCGGATCTGTCGCTCGAAAGGCGGTGGAGAGGACGAGCCCTGCGACAGGCAGGAGTTCGATTCATGACGAATGCTCTTACGCCAGAAGAATGTCTCGACCGGGCCAGAATGCATGACCAGTTGGCGGCGACGACCGCGGATGCTTCGGCGCGCATGATGCACCAGGCGATGGCCGCCGAGTTCCGCCGCCGGGCCGAAACGGCGTCGAGCGGCATGAGGCAGACGGCCAGCAGGCCTATCATAGAACTGATGCCCAACGTCGCCTGACGGAAGCACGCCGCGTTCCTGCGTGGGCAGGAATCCAGTTCCGACATTTCAACCGGATCTTTGCCTGCGCAGCAGGTAAATGTCCATGATCCAGCCATGCTCCTTCCGAAGCGCGGCCCGCCGCCGGACGATGTCCGCCCCGACCTCGGTCAATGCCCCGCGCATGATCGCCTCCTGCGGCAGTCCCAGATAGGCGCCCCACCAGATGTCGATCCCCTCGGCCGCCACGGCCTGGAAGGCGCAATTGCCATCCAGCATGACGGCGAGGGTGTCGGCGCAATCCGGCCAGCCCCGCTCGGCGAGGCGCCTGCCGGTGGTGATCAGCACGGGTTCGGCAAGGTCATTGAGGCAGATGCCGTGGGCGGCTGTCAGCGCCTGTATGCTGGTGATGCCGGGAATGACGCGGACCTTCACGCCCGGCAGGCGCCCGGCGATGCGCAGGCTGCTGTCATAAAGCGACGGATCGCCCCAGACGAGCAGGGCAAGCCTGCCCCCGTCCGGAAGATGCCGGGCGATCTGCTCCATCCAGAGCGCGGCGATGGCGTCGTGCCAGTCGAGCACGGCGCCGACATAATCGGTCCGGTCGGCTCGCCGGGGCATGTCGAATTCCACGATCTTCACCGCCTGCGTCAGCAGTTCGGCGCAAATGGCGCGGCGCAGGTCGACAAGGTCGGACTTGGCGGCGCCCTTGCGCGGCAGCAGGATGAGGTCGGCGTCGTTCATCGCCTTCGCCGCGGCGCGGGTGAGGTGATCGGGATTGCCCGTGCCGATGCCGATAAGGTCGATGCCGATCATGAGGAGGCTTTCGAAGAGGGCGCGATGAGGTGGAAGAAACTGCCGGTGACGCGGCCGCGATGCGATCCCGTCGAGGGAACCGCCTGACCCTCCGCGTCGGTCACATGAGCGAGTGGACTGTCCGGCTGCTCGACGATGGTGGAATAATGGAATTCATGGCCGTTCAGCATCGCTCCTGCGGGCATTCCGCCCATCGGCGCCAGCAAGCGGGCGCGGCGGTAGCCAAGATGGAGCCGCCGTTCCGCGAAGCTGGTGACGAGGCCGAGCAGGCCGGCCATGGCGTGCGCTTGTCCGTCGGCATCGATCAGCGCCTCGCCCAGCACCATATAGCCGCCGCATTCGCCATGGATCGGGCGGTCCAGCGCGTGGCGGCGCAGGCCGGAGAGGAAGCGGGCCGCCTGCGCGATCCGGCCCGCATGCAGTTCGGGATAGCCGCCGGGAAGCCAGACGGCATCGGCATCGGCCGCCGGGGCTTCGTCGGCCAGGGGGGAGAAGGGCAGGATTTCAGCGCCCGCATCGCGCCAACCGGACAGGAGATGCGCGTAAGTAAAGGAGAAGGCTTCGTCCCGGGCGATGGCGATACGCTGGCCCGGCGGCGACAGGATCGGCATCGCCGCATGATTTTGCGGCGTGGCGAACCGCGCGGCGCGGCGGATGGCGTTCAGGTCCACATAGGTCGCGACGATGTCCGCCATGCAGTCGACAATCTGGTCGAGATCGGCCTGCTCGGCTGCCTGGACCAGACCCAGATGCCGCTCCGGAAGGCGGAGCGCGGCGGAGCGGGGGATCGCGCCCAGGACGGGGATGCCCGCCTCCTCCATCGCGGCGCGGATCAGCCGTTCGTGGCGCTGGCTGGCGACATGGTTGAGGACCGCGCCGGCCATGGAAATATCGGACCGCAGGTCGCGGAAACCGCTGGCGATGGCGGCGGCGGACTGGCTCTGGCCCGACACGTCCATGACCAGGAGGACAGGCCAGCCGAACAGCGCCGCGATGTCCGCGCTCGCCCCCGTGCCGGCTTCCCCGATAGCCGGGGCGCCGTCGAACAGGCCCATCACGCCTTCAGCGACGATCAGCTCTGCGTCGGCCCGGCCCGCAATGGCCGCCATCTGCGGTGCGGACATCGCCCAGCTATCGAGGTTGAAGGACGGGCGGCGGCTCGCCGCCTGCTGGAAGGCAGGGTCGATATAGTCGGGGCCGGACTTGAACGGCTGCACCCTGACGCCCAGCCGTGAAAAGGCCCGCAGCAGGCCCAGCGTGACGGTCGTCTTGCCCGATCCGGATCGGGGCGCCGCGATCAGAAGGCCCGGCGTCATGGCTTGTCGATGAAGGGGGAGTCGGCGCTGGCCGGTCGGAAACGGCGGTCATAGCCGGGTGCATAGAGGCTGCTTTCCGGGAAATCCTGACTGCCCAGCACCGGGCCGACCAGAATGATGGCGGTCCGTTCGGGTCCGTCCGCAGCGGCTTCGCCGATGGTGCCGAGCGTCGCCCGCACGATCCGCTGGTCCGGCCAGCTTGCGCGCCACACTACGGCCGCGGGGCAATCGGCGCCATGATGCGGGATCAGGTCGCGCACCACCTGGACCAGGTTATGGATGGAAAGATGGATGGCGAGCGTCGCGCCGGTCGCGCCGAAGGCGGAGAGGCTTTCACCGGACGGCATGGCGCTGGCCCGTCCGGGCGTGCGGGTGAGGATCACCGACTGGCCGAGTTCGGGCAGCGTCAGTTCGGCGCCGATGGCGGCGGCGGCGGCGGCGAAGGAGGGGACGCCGGGCGTGATGCTGAAAGGAATGCCGATCGCTTTCAGCCGCCGAAGCTGCTCGCCCATGGCCGACCAGACGGACAGGTCGCCGGAATGCAGGCGCGCCACATCCTGTCCGGCTCGATGGGCCTGGACGATGATGGCGACGATCTCGTCCAGGGTGAGCGGCGCCGTGTTGACGATCCGCGCCCCCGGCGGACAATGATCGAGCAGGGCGGCGGGCACCAGCGATCCGGCATAAAGACAGACCGGAGAGCCGGCGATCAGGTCGCGCCCGCGCAGGGTGATGAGGTCGGGCGCGCCGGGACCGGCGCCGATGAAATGAACGGTCACGGGGCAGGGCTTTCGGCCAGGGCGCAGCTTGCGAAGCGGTCGGAAGAGAAGGCGCGGGGGGCAAGCAGGCGGCCCTTTTGCGTCAGGGCGGCGAGCGCCGTGGCTTCGGCGACGCTGCCGGCGCCATAGGCGGCCATGCTGGCGGGAGAGCGGGTGGCCACGGGCTGGTCCGCCAGCCTTCCCACGCCGACGGCGATGAGGGGAAGGGCGAGCTTGCGCGCCAATGGCGCAAGCTGCTGGGTCTTGCCGTCGAGGGTTGCCAGCGCATCCACGGCGATCATGCCGCCCGTCGCCCGCTCCAGCGCCGATTCCAGCGAAGCGAGCGACGCGCCGTGGCGGAAGCCGAAACCGGCGACGATCATAGCGTCACGCTCCACTGCACCAGCGGATAGGCGGAACGCCAGCCGCGACGGCTGCCCAGGGGCATCGCCTGCGCAAGCTCGATGCGAAGCAGGTCGCCGCCCTTGTCGGCATGCCACCGGGCGAGCAGCGCTTCGGATTCCAGCGTGACGGCATTGGCGACCAGGCGCGTGGGGCCGCCGGGCAGCGCGAACAATGCCGCGAGCAGGGACTGGCTCAGCCCTCCGCCGATGAAGACGGCCTCCGGACGAGTCCGGCCGGTCAGGATGTCGGGCGCCCTGCCTTCCATGACGGTCAGGCGGTCGACGCCCAGATGAAGGGCATTGGCGCGTGTCCGGCCGGCGCGGTCCGGATCGACCTCGAACGCGATGGCCTGGGTGGAGCCATGGGCGAGCAGCCATTCTATGGCGACGGAACCGCAACCTGCGCCTATGTCCCACAATGTCTCGCCGGGGCGGGGGGCCAGGGCGGACAGGGTCAGGGCGCGGGCCGGGCGCTTGGTGATCTGGCCGTCATGGTCGAACCAGTCGTCGGGGATGCCGCTGGCGCAGGGGAGCGTCCTGCCTTCGCCCGCCACGGACAGGCCGACCGCGACGGGATGGGCGATGTCCGCAAGGTCCGGCGCTTCGGCGGTGCACTGGCGGATGCGTTCGCGGGGTCCGCCCAGCGCTTCCAGCACATGCAGGGTAGAGCCGCCGAAGCCCTGTTCCGTCAGCCAGGCGGCAAGCTGTCCCACCGCCGGGCCATCGCGCAGCAGCAATATGGCGCGGCGACCGGGCGCGAGGCCGGGGCGCAACCGCGTCAGCGGCGCGGCGTGGAGGCCGTGGCATTCCACGTCCTGGAGCGCCCAGCCCAACCGCGCCGCGGCAAGGGAGAATGTGGAGGGGGCAGGATGCGCCGTCCATTCATCCGGCCGCAAATGCCGCGTGATGCTGCTCCCCGCGCCGAACCAGAAGGGATCGCCGGATGCAAGCAGGACGGTTGGGTCTCCACGGCGGGCGAGCAGCATCGGGACGCCGGCCGAGAACGGGACTGGCCAGGCCAGGCTTTCCGCCCTAAGGCCCGGCAGGAGCGCGAGATGGCGCGGCGATCCGGCGACGAGCGCGGCCCTCTCCAGCGCGTCGCGGGCAGCGGGCGACAGGCCATTCAGGCCGTCTTCCCCGATGCCGACGATCGTCAGCCACGGAGCGTCAGGAGTATCGGCCATGTCCAATATCCTCATTCTGGGCGGAACCACGGAAGCGAGCGCGCTGGCGGCTGCTCTGGCTGAGCGGGGCATGCGCGCCGTCCTGAGCTATGCCGGGCGGACGGACAAACCACGGGCGCAGCCGGTGCCGGTGCGCGTCGGCGGCTTCGGCGGCATGGCCGGCCTTGCGCGCTATTTGCGGGAGGAAGGCGTCACCCATCTGGTGGACGCCACTCATCCCTTCGCCGCGACGATGAGCGAGCATGCCGTTGCCGCGGCGCGGGAAGCGGGGGTGAAGCATATCATGCTGACCCGCCCGCCATGGATCGCTGCGGACGGGGACCGCTGGACCCATGTGCCTGACCTGGCAGGGGCGGTGGCGGCGCTGGCGGGAGCGAGGCGGAACGTGATGCTGGCCCTGGGGCGCATGCATGTGGACGCCTTCGCCGCGCAGCCCCAGCATCATTATCTGCTGCGCTTCGTCGACATGCCCGCTGCTGCGCCGGGGTTGCCCGACCATGCCTTGGTGATCGACCGCGGTCCCTTCACGGTGGAGGGCGACATGCAGTTGATGCGCGCCCATGGCATCGATTGCGTCGTGTCGAAAAATGCGGGGGGCAGCGGCGCGCAGGCGAAGCTGGTCGCAGCGCAGACGCTCGGACTGCCGGTCGTGATGATCGGGCGTCCGGCCTGCCCGGCCGCGCTGGTGACGCATGAGGTGGCCGGTGTGCTGCAATGGCTGGGTCATGCGGCGGAACGGGGCGTATAGAGGATCGGCGGGCCGGAGCGATCGATCAGCCGGGTGCGGCTGGAACCGACGATCACCATGGTGCGCATGTCGGCCATGTCCGGCGTGGCCCGGCTCAACGGCACGACGCGCAACATTTCCTCCGGCGTGGAAACGGCGCGGGCGAAGAGGATGAGCCGGTCCTCGCCGCATTCCTCGCGCAGGATGGCCAGCGCGCGTCCGAAACCCTCCGGCCGCGAGCGGGAACGCGGATTGTAGAAGGCCATGGCGAAATCGGCCTGCGCCGCGAGGCGCAGGCGGCGCTCGATCAGCGGCCAGGGCTTCAGATTGTCGGACAGGTTGATGGCGCAGAAATCATGGCCGAGCGGCGCGCCCGCCCGCGCTGCGGCGGCGAGCATGGCGGTGATGCCGGGCAGGACGCGGATGTCGAGGTCGCGCCAGCCCTCCGGCCCTGCCTCCAGTGCCTCGAACAGGGCGGAGGCCATGGCGAAGACCCCCGGATCGCCCGAGGAAACCACCGCCACCCGCTTGCCCTGGGCGGCGAGGGTCAGGGCATGGACGGCGCGGTCCAGTTCGACGCGATTGTCCGACGCGTGGAGCGTGAGGCCGGGCCTTTGCGCCACCCGCGCAACATAGGGGATATATCCGATGACGTCGGTCGCCTGCGCCAGCGCATCCGACACCTCCGGCGTGATGAGCGCATCCGCCCCTGGGCCCAGACCGGCTGCCGCGACCCAGCCGGTCATGGGCGGCGACCCTGCCCGTGGACCAGCAGGATAGAGAAATAGGGGGCGGCGCCGGTCGCCTGCGCCAGCGGGACGATGCGCTGATCCGCCATGGTCGCATATTCGACCAGCCAGGCGCTGTCCTGCTTGCCTGCCGCTTCGACGGCGCGGAGCAGCTTGGGAAGGTTGCGGCCGATCTTCATGACGACCAGGGCATGGCTGTCATGGATGCGGCGGACCAGTTCCTCTTCCGGAAGGGTCGCCATCAGCACCGTCAGCACATCGTCGCCCCAACCGATCGGCGCGCCGCTGGCGGTCCAGGCGCCGGACATGCCGGTGATGCCGGGGACGATCTTCACCGGCCCGGCGAGGCGGCTGTGCAGGTGCATGAAGCTGCCGTAGAAGAAGGGATCGCCTTCGCAGAGGACCACCACATCCTCTCCTCCTGCGGAAAGCCCGTCCAGATGCGCGGCGCAATCGGCATAGAAGGCTGAAAGCAGATCGTTGTAGCGCGGATCGGACAGCGGGATTTCCGTCGTCACCGGATATTCCATCGCGAATTCGACGGCATCGGGATGCAACATGCCCTCCACGATGCCGCGGGCATGACCCGGCCTCCCCTTCTTGCGGAAATAGGCGATGTGCCGGGCGTCGCGGATCAGCCGGTCGGCCCGGACGCTCATCAGATCCCGCGCGCCCGGCCCTAGGCCCACGCCATGGATGGTCCCGCCCATCATTCCGCTGGACTCGCTATCGCATTGACCGCCGCGACCGTGATGGCGCTGCCGCCCAGGCGGCCCTCCACGATGCAGCAGGGGACGGGCTGGCTCTGCCAGAGCGCCTGCTTCGATTCCGCCGCGCCGATGAAGCCGACGGGACAGCCGATGATCGCGGCGGGACGGGGACAGGCCGGATCTTCCAGCATGTCGAGCAGGTGGAAGAGGGCCGTCGGCGCATTGCCGATCGCCACCAGCGCACCCCCCAGATGCGGCCGCCAGAGTTCGAGCGCGGCGGCGGACCGGGTGTTGGACATGCGCGCCGCCAGCGCGGGCACCTGCGGATCGTTCAGGGTGCAGAGGATCGGATTGGCGGCGGGCAGGCGCTTCAGGCTTATGCCCTCCGACACCATGCGGGCGTCGCAGAGGATCGGCGCGCCCGCCCGAAGCGCGGCGATGGCGGCGAGGGCGAAGGAGGGGGAAAAGCGGATATGGGTAGCGAGGTCGACCAGTCCCGCCGCATGGATCATGCGGACGGCGATTCGTTCCTCCTCGGTCGAGAAACGGGCAAGGTCGGCTTCGGCGCGGATGGTGCGGAAGGACTGCCGGTAGATGGCGGCTCCGTCGGTTTCGTAGCTGTGGGGCATCAGGGCCTTCCGAAAAGGGCGAGGATTTGTCGGGCGGTGAGGCCGGTCTTTTCCGGCGGCGATCCGGCGCGGGCGTTGCGCGACAGGTCGAAGCGGCCCTGCCGGCCGGTAAGGACCAGCTGGGCGGTTCCCTGGCGGGCGCAGCCCTTGGCGCAGCCCGAAACATGCAGCGATCCTTCGACAAGGGGCGCGAGCCGGGAAGCGAGGCCGCGGGTCTCGACGCTTGCCTGCGGGCATGCGGGCGCGCCGGGGCAGGCATCGATGCGCAGCAGGCCGTCCGGGGGGGCGTGACCGGCGCGTTGCGCGCCGCCTTCCAGGACCAGGCCGCGCCATGGCGTCAGGCGCAGGGCGGCGACGTTCCGTTTTCGCGTCAGCGCGATGAGGCCGTCGGCGTCAATCTGGCCGAAGGGGACGGCGTGGAACGGCCCGGATGCGCTGGCCAACACCTGGGAAAGCGCGCGGGAAGGCGCGGGCGCCATTTCAGCGGCCATCGGCAGCGGCGCGCCATGCCTGGCTGCGCGGCCCGATGCCGCGCCGCCCGTGGCAAGGAACCAGCGGGCAAGCGCGATCAGGTCGCTCGCCGCCGTTTCGACGCTTGTGGGCGAGCCCATGGGGCGTCGCTCCACCCGCAACAGCAGCGCGCCCGCCTGGCTTCGTTCGAAGCGAAAGTCGGCGGGAACCCCCGCGAGGCAGGGGGCAGGCCCCGCGTCGATGGCGATCCCGATCTTGGAGGGAAGCTGGGGCAGGTCGTCGAGATGGGCGATCAGGCCGAGCGCGATGCTTTCGCTGTCGTCGCCGGGCGTTGAATCCGGCGCGAGCAGGAAATTGCGACGCGCTTCGCGGGCCGGATCGGCATCGGCGAGGCCAAGGGCGACGAGCTGCCGGAGCAGCGGGCCGTGGCTTTGCTCCGTCACGCCGCGAAGCTGAAGCGCGGCGCGGTTGGTGAGGTCGATCAGGCCGTTGCCGTGAAGGCGGGCGGCTTCGGCAAGGGCGATGGCTTGCGTGACGGCGAGGCGGCCCTGCGGGGGACGGACCCGCACCAGCAGCCCGTCGCCCGCCATCATCGGGCGCCATGCCGTCGGACACCAGCCGCGAATGGCGGCGGACGATGCGCTGTGCGCGTCTGGCAACGGACTTCACCTCCCACATCGCAACGACGACCGGAGGATGCTTCCCCCAGCCGCATTCGTCGCCCGTGCGGAGAACCGAGCCGTGACCATCCCCTGGACCATGGCTAGAGCGACCCTTGCGTTCGGCAGGTCTCCTGGCTTGCGGGTCATAGCTTCGGCAGGGGCCTTCCCGGATCGCTCCAGTGGCTGGCCGCCCGCTCGGGAGGCCGTCCTTGCCTTGCTCGCCGCTCACAGTTGCAGGGACAGCCGCGGATTAGGGAGCATCCTCCCGCACCGCGTTCCCATTTAAGCCCCTTGCGGGGCACCGACGCGATCGATGGAGCGGGCATGGCCCGTTCCAAGGCTGCTCATAGGCGGAGAGGAAGGGAAAGGGAAGAGGCCTTCAATCCCCCGCATGCGGGAGGGGAATTGTCAGCGAGTCACTATCGTCGAATGCCAGTCCGTCCGATGTTCCCAGCCGCGCCTTTCCAGTTCCGGCGTCGCCTCCTCGCTGACCGGATAGCCCAGGCACAGCAGGCCAAGGCATCGCCAGTTTTCCGGAATGGCGAGCATCGCGTCCACCGTCGCACGATCCAGTATCGACACCCACCCCATGCCGATGCCGCGAGTCCGGGCGGCGAGCCAGAGCGTGTGGATCGCCATCACGCAGCTATAGCGCCGCGCCTCCGGCATGGTGATAGCGCCCAGCCTGTGGCCGGTTTCCGTGCCTTCGTCGCAATAGACGGCGAACAGCACCGGCGCTTCGCGCAGGCCGTGCAATTTCAGGCTGCGGTAGAGCCGGTCCTCCTCCCCCTCGTACATCTTGCCCGCCTTGGCGACCTGGGCGTCGACATGGACGGCAAGACGCTCGCGCAGGGCGGGCGTTTCGACGCGGACGAAACGCCAGGGCTGCGACAGCCCGACGGACGGCGCGCTGTGAGCGAGGGCGAGGAGCCGTTCAACCTCGCTCTCCTCCAGCGGATCGGTCAGGAAATGGCGCACGTCGCGGCGCAGGTGGACCAGTTCCTCGAAGGCGGCGATGTCGAAGGCGGTGCGTGTCAGAATTCGATTCCCGGCTGGGCCTTCACGCCGCTGCGGAAGGGATGTTTGACGAGGGTCATTTCAGTGACGAGATCGGCCGCCTCCATCAGCGCGTCGGGCGCGTTGCGGCCGGTGACGATGACATGCTTCATTTCGCCCCTGGCGGTCACGGCTTCCAACACCTCTTCGACCGGAAGATAGTCGTAGCGCAATACGATGTTGAGTTCATCGGCAAGGACCATGTCATAGGCCGGATCGGCGATCATGCGTTTCACCTCATCCCATGCTTCGCGGGCGAGGGCAATGTCCCGCGTCCGGTCCTGCGTGTTCCAGGTGAAGCCTTCGCCCATGGGCTTGAATTCGACATTGTCCGGAAACGCATCGAACACCCGTTTTTCTCCGGTGGTCATCGCGCCCTTCACGAACTGGACGACGCCCACCTTCCGGCCATGGCCGATGGCGCGGACCACCATGCCGAGCGCGGCGGTCGTCTTGCCCTTGCCCTTGCCGGTGTGGACGATCAGCAGGCCTTTTTCCTGCGTCTTGGTCGCCATGATCCTGTCATGCGCGGCCTGTTTCTTCTTCATCTTTTCGGCATGTTGTTCGGGTGTGCGTTCGATCATTGCGGGGCATCCTTGAGTTGGGAGAGAAGCATGGCGGCGCTGTTCGACCGGGGTTTCCAAAGGGCGCGGTCCAGCGCTTCGCGGAGGCGCGCGGCGGTCTCCCGCAGGGCTGCCGGATTGGCCTCCGCCATGAAGGCGCGGACCGCCTCATCCTCTATGAAAGCGGCGTGGACGGCGTCGAAATGATGATCCTTCACCGCATGGGTCGTGGCGGCGAAGGCGAAGAGATAGTCGACGGAGGCCGCGATCTCGAACGCGCCCTTGTAGCCGTGACGCATCATGCCCGCGATCCATTTGGGGTTGGTGACGCGGGCGCGGACGATGCGGCCGATCTCATCCTCCAGCGTGCGGACGACGGGGCGATCCGGGCGGCTGTGGTCGTTATGATAGCTGAGCGGCCTCCTGCCGGAGAGATGCTCGACCGCCGCGGCCAAGCCCCCTTCGAACTGATAATAATCATCGCTGTCGAGCAGGTCGTGCTCGCGATTGTCCTGGTTCTGGATCAGGGCGTCGGCCTGGGTCAGGCGCTTCGCGAAGAGGCTGCGTTCGGCATCGCCCTCCACGCCGCCGCCATAGGCATGGCCGCCCCAGTCGAGATAGACGTTCGCCAGGTCGGCGCGGTCGTGCCAGATCTTCTCGTCGATCATCGCCTGGAGGCCCGCGCCATAGGCTCCGGGCTTCGAGCCGAAGACGCGGCTGCCGGCGCGACGTTGAGCCGCCTTTTCGGGAATGCCCTCCGCGATCAACGCGGCGGTTTCAGCGCGATGGCGGGCTGCGGCGGGGTTGTCCTCTTCCGGCTCGTCCAGCGCCATGACGGCGCGGGCGGCGCTGTCGATCAGGTCGATCTGTTCCGGGAAGGCGTCCCGGAAGAAGCCGGAGACGCGGAAGGTCACGTCGACGCGGGGACGGTCCAGCTCCGCGATCTTCATGACCTCGAAACCGATGACGCGGCCCGAAGCCCAGTCCCAGCGCGGGCGGACGCCCATCAGGGCCAGCGCCTGCGCGATGTCGTCGCCGCCGGTGCGCATATTGGCGGTGCTCCAGGCGGACAGGGCGATGGCGCGGGGATAGTCGCCCTCCCGCTGGAGATAGTCCTGCACGATGAGGTCGGCGGAGCGCTGGCCGAGATTCCAGGCGGCGACGGTGGGTACGGCGCGGGTGTCGACCGAATAGAAATTGCGGCCGGTGGGAAGGACGTCCGGGCGGCCCCTGGTCGGCGCTCCAGATGGGCCGGGAGGGACGAAACGACCGTCGAGGGCTTTCAGGAGCGCGGTTTTTTCAGCTTCCCCGCAGGCGTCGACGCGGGGGGCGAGGTCTTGCTCGATCACGGTGAGAACCGCTGCGGTTCTTTGCAATGCCCAGTCGTCGTCCCCGCGAAGGCGGGGATCCATCTCCTGAATGTTCCGCTTGGGGCTGCTTATGGGAGATGGGTTCCCGCTTTTGCGGGAATGACGGTCCATCAGTTCAATGGCGTAGAGTTCGAGCCGTTCCACCGTATCCCCGGCGGTACGCCAGGGGGCAGAGGTGACGTGCCGGAGCGCTTCCGGTCGAGGGCCGGTCCATGGCGTCCCCATGATGCAGTCGAGCGGATCGAAGCCCAACTCAAGATCATCCGCCAAGGCGCGCAACAGTGATTGGCGGCCTTCGTCCAACCCTCTGGGGCAGCGGGCAAGGGCGATCAGCAGGTCGCGGCGGAGAGCGCCCTCCGGGCTGCGGGTGAAGACATGCAGCCCGTCGCGTATCTGCATTTCCTTAAGGTCGCACAGATAGTTGTCGATCGCTGCCAAGGCATCGTCTCCGCCTCCCTGCACCCCTGCATCCTTGTCCAACCCTTGCGAGGCGGCGAGGGTGAGAATGTCCTTGCGCAGCGTTTCCAGCCGGCGAGGGTCCATGCCGGCGGCGAGATAATATTCGTCGACCAGCGCCTCCAATTCTTTCAGCGGGCCATAGGTTTCCGCGCGGGTCAGCGGGGGCGTCAGATGATCGACGATGCAGGCGCCGATGCGGCGCTTCGCCTGGGTGCCTTCGCCGGGGTCGTTGACGATGAAGGGATAGATTTGCGGGATCGGCCCGGCGCAGATTTCGGGAAAGCAGTTTTCCGACAGCCCGATCGCCTTGCCCGGCAGCCATTCCAGATTGCCGTGCTTGCCCACATGGACGACGGCATCGGCGCCGAAATCGCCGGCCAGCCAGATATGGAAGGCAAGATAGGCATGGGGCGGCGGCAGCGCCGGGTCGTGATAGCTGCTCCTGGGATCGACATGATAGCCCCGCGAAGGCTGGACGGCGAGCGCGATATGGCCGAAGCGATGCACCGGCAGGCGGAATGCCCCGTCGCGGAAGAAGGGATCGGCCTCGGGCGCGCCCCAGCGGGACCGGACGGCTTGGCGGACCCCTTCGGGCAGGGTGGCGAAGGTCGCGTCATAGGCCTGGAGCGGGAGGGCGACTTCGCCGGGACCGTCCGGGGCGGCGTTGGTGATGCCGCCCGTCATGCGCTGCATGAGCGCGGCGCCATCGGCAGGGGCTTCGCCGGTCCGGTAGCCCGCTTCCGACAGGGCCTTCAGAATGGCGGCGGCACTGGCGGGCGTGTCGAGGCCGACACCGTTGCCGATGCGGCCATTCCTGTTGGGATAGTTGGCCAGGATCAGGGCGACCCGCCGTTCGTCCACCGGCGTTGTTCGCAGTTTCGACCAGTTTGCAGCCAGTTGGGATACGAAGCTGACACGATCTTGCAGAACCTGGGGCACGACGATGCCGCATTGCGTGCGCTCGTCGAACCGCGCCGCGGCCTTGAAGGCGACTGCACGGGTGAAGAGGCGGCCGTCCACTTCGGGCAGCGCGACATGCATGGCGAGGTCGCGAGGGCCAAGCCCGCGGGCGCTGGATTCCCAGGCGCCCTGGTCCACGCTGGCAAAGATCGTCTGGAGGATCGCGCAGTCCGCCTGTTCGAGGATGGAGGGCGTGCGCGGCTCGCCCGGCGCGCTGGCGGCGAAGGCGGTGGCGTTGAGGATGACGTCCGGCGGCGCTTGCGCCATCAGCCCTTGCAGGAAATCACGGGCGAAGGGTTCGCGCAAGGCGCGCACATGGACGGGAAGGACGTTGAGGCCCGCCCCCTCCAGTCCTGCGATCATGCCGTCCACGGCGTCCAGCGTGCCAGCGATCATCAGGGCGCGGTAGAAGAGGAAGAGGGCGGTCGGCTGCCCCGCCTTCCACCTGTTCCTGACCTGATCCAGCGTGGGTCGATCGCCGCCGGGCAAATAAAGGCCGGCGTCGGCCACCGGAACCGGCGCATCGGGAACGCCCGCGTCGAAGCCGGCAAGGCGGGCGGCGTTGCGCAGGAAGGCGACGGCGTTGGCGATGCCGCCCTGCCGCAGATAGTCGCGCAGGAGGTCGCAGCTCTCCGCCGCGACGGTGGATGCGGCGGAGAGTTCTGGATCGTCCTCTCGCCCATCGGCGATCGCCGCGAAGGCTATGCCCCTTTCCCGGGCGATATTCGCAATTTCTTCAATGCCATAGGGCCAATAGCTCTTGCCGCCCAGCAGGACGACGCAGACGAATTTGGCGTGGGCGACGACCTTCTCGACATAGAGATCGACCGAATAGGGGTGTTTGAGCTGGAGGAGGTTGGCGAGGCGGATTTCGGGCGCCGCCCCGCCCAGTTCCTGCGCCAGGACATGGGCGGCGCTCGCGAAACAGGCGAGTTCGCTGTCCGCCACGGTCAGCAGCACGATATCGCCCGGCGACTGGCCGAGGTCGATGGCCTCCTCGCCGTTGGAAACGGCGCCGGGCGTGGCGGTCAGCAGATGCATCAGGCGGCAGCCATCCGCGCGCCGAGCGCGGCTTCTATGGCGGCGCGGTCCATGCCGCTCTGGCCGATCACCACCAGGCGGGAGCGGCGCGGTTCGCCGGCCTGCCAGTGCCGGTCATAATGATGCTGGATGCGGGGGCCGACGGCTTGCAGCACGAGACGGGCCGGGCGCCCTTCAATGGCAAGGAAGCCCTTGACCCTCAGAATGTCGTGCGCGGCGATGCTCCGCGCAAGCGCCGCCAGCAGCGGTTCGGGACCGGCAAGTTCGCCCAGATCGACGATGAAGCTCTCGAAATCGTCATGGTCATGCTCCTCCTCCCCGTCATGGTGCGAGGGGCGGTCATCGATCCGGTCCTCCGCCCCGGCGTCCAGGCCCAGCAGTATCGCCGGATCGATCTCTCCCCTCGCCGTGCGGAGGATGCGCACGCCGGGGCGGATTTCCCCGGCCAGTCCCTGCTCCAGCGCGGCCAGCCGGTCCGCCGCGACGAGATCGGTCTTGTTGAGCAGGACAAGGTCGGCGCAGGCAAGCTGGTCCTCGAACAGTTCCTCGATGGGGCTGTCATGATCCAGCGTCGGATCGGCCGCGCGGGCGGCGGCGAGCGCCGCCTCGTCATGGGCGAAGCGGCCCGCCGCCAGCGCATCGGCGTCGATCAGGGCGATCACGCCGTCGACCGTCGACCGCGTCCGGATGTCGGGCCATTGGAACGCCTTGACCAGCGGCTTGGGCAGGGCAAGGCCGCTGGTTTCGATGATGATGTGATCGGGCGGGGTACGCCGGTCGAGCAGCTTCTGCATGGTCGGCAGGAAATCGTCGGCCACGGTGCAGCAGATGCAGCCATTGGCCAGTTCGATGATGTCCTCGTCCGGGCAGGCTTCGTCGCCGCAGCCCTGCACCAGCGCGCCGTCGACGCCGACATCGCCGAATTCGTTGATGATGAGGGCGAGGCGACGACCGCCCGCATGTTCGATGAGGTGACGGATCAGCGTGGTCTTGCCGGCGCCCAGAAAGCCGGTGATGACGGTGGCGGGGATCTTCTTCATGCGGGATTTCCCTGTGCTTGGTGGCCGGCGATGGAGGCGACCTCGATCTCGTCGAAACCTCTCCAGCGGTAGATGGCCCAGCTCAGCAGCCAGCAGGCGGCGAACAGGCCGATGATGACGAAGCCCAGGCTGTTGAAATGATCGCCAAGGTCGGCGGCCAGGGTCCATGCGCCGCCGCGGAGGCCGAGCCTGTCGCCCAGCAGCGCCGCCGCCTCGATCCCGCCGATGAGCAGCGCGACCAGCGCCGACGCCAGCGTGATGGTGATGTTGTAGTAGAGCTTGCGGATCGGCTTCACGAACGCCCATCGATAGGCGCCCATCATCAGCGCGCCGTCCGCCGTGTCGATCAACGCCATGCCCGCCGCAAAGAGCAGGGGGAAGATGAGGACGGTCGCGATGGAAAGGCCGCTGGCCGCCTGGCCGGCGGACAGGCCCAGAATGGCGACCTCCGTCGCGGTGTCGAAGCCCAGGCCGAAGAGAAAGCCGAGCGGCGCCATGTGCCAGCTTCGCGTCACCAGCCGGAAAAGCGGCCGGAAGAGGCGCGACAGAAGACCCCGGCTGCCGAGCAGCATGTCCATGTCTTCATCGACATAGGCGCCGCCCCTTCGAACATGGTTGAAGGTCTTGAGCACTGATCGCAGGATGATCAGGTTCATCGCCGCGATGGCGAAGAGGAAGGTTGCCGACCCGATCGTCGCAATGGTGCCGCCAATGGCTCCGGCGGCCTCCACCCGGCTCAGCGCATTGGCGGCGAAGGCGATGAGGACAGCGGCGATCAGGACGATGCCGCTATGGCCGATGGCGAACCAGAAGCCGACGGCAAGGGGCCGCTGGCCATCCTGCATCAGCTTGCGGGTCGCATTGTCGATGGCGGCGATGTGATCGGCATCGACGGCATGGCGAAGGCCCAGGCTCCAGGCCAGCAACGCCGTGCCCAGCATGACGGGGTCGCCGGCGAAAATGGCGAAGGCCGCGATCCAGCCGGCCAGATTGGCGGCGAGGAGCCCGGCGAACATGCCGGCGGCGCGGCGGCGCAGGCGGCCAGCCGGCGCATGGGACGATATGGTCATAGGGACGATCCCCGTCGGCGTCTGCGAACCGGACGGAAGCCGCCTGCATGCCGGACGGACGCTCTTGCGCCCGGCATGCGGACAGCAGCTCCCGCTGCGTGAAGCGTCGCTCAGACGGAGGACCGTGCCGCGGCCATCCCCTGGACCATGGCAAGAGCGACCAGACGCAGGCAGGTTTCCTGGCTCGCGGGTCACGGCTTGGCGCATGGCCTTCCCAGGCCTCGCATGACTTAGCGTCCGGCCCAGTGGCTGATCCTGCCGCATGTGCGGAGGATCGCTATGCGTCTCGCTCGCCGCTTACAGTTGCAGGGACAGCCGCGGATTCATCACCGCATTCCCTATTAAGCCCCCTGAAGGGGGCACCGGCGCGATCATGAAGGCCAGCCGAAACCCGCCTTCATGGGCGTGCATAGAGGCTGGGCGAGCAAATGGGAAGAGGAGCAATGACGACTTCTTCCGTCGGGCAGGGCCAACGCGCCGCTCCCGGCGAGGCGCTGGAGGCGTAGGACTCGCAGCGCCGGGGACGACGATCCTATTTCAATGCACCTCCGCCCTCAGCCGTTCGACCAGCTTTTCGATCTCCCACGGCTCCAGCACCCAGGTTCGCGTCTTGCGGCCTTCGCGATGGACCGGCTGGGTCAACAGGATGCGCGCCTGTTCCTTCGCATGGGGCTTGAAGATCGCGAAATGCTGGGCGCAATCGCGGATCGTGCCGATGATCGGCGCCTTGCCGTCCAGGTCGATCATGGTGGCGGGCTGGTCCCAGGGCATGTTCAGCATGACGTCTTCCATTCTTCTATGATCGGCGCTGCAACTCGCTTGATCACCGGCGACCATAGCGGCGGATCGGCCGCCTGTATCGCCCAAAAACAAGGGCTCAACTGTCACTTCCCTGGTTTGCTCCTGGACAGGAGGCGGGCGAACATGCCCCTGCCGGGCGCGTTTCGCCTTGCGGCGCGGCGTCGGGGGGCGTTATGACGGCCCGATCATGCAAAAGGGGGCTTTGCACGGACATATCCGGCAGGGTTTGGGGGATAGGCCTTGAGCGTTTTGGGGAAGTTGGTTCGCGGGCTTGCGGGATGGGCCGCCTTGACTCTGTCCGTGGCGGCGCACGCCCAGGCGACGGGGGACCGTCCGTTGCTGAGGGACAGTTTCCGCATCGGCAGCGAAGGCGGCGCTCTATGCCAGGCGCAGAGCGCGACTGGCGACCCCGCAGCGCGAACGATGTTCGATCGCGCATGGACGCTGGTGTGCCGGGATGCCGCGCGCCCCGTCGGCCAGATCTATGCGCTGCGGCGCGGTGCGGACAAGGATGATGGGGCATTGCAGGATCGGCTTGCGGCTTCGCGCAGGGAGGCGATCGAGTGCAATGCGCCCGGCGGGGTCACTTTGCCCGGCATAGGCTCGGCGCTCATGCGCAACTGCGCGGGCGCGGTCGGCGCCTATCGCATATTGGCCGTCAAACGCGGCAAGACGATCTATGTCGCGCAGGGCTATGCCGCCTATGCAAGCGCGCTCGACCTGGGGCTGCGCTCCGTCATGGCCGGGCGGATCGTGCCGGGCCGGGTCGACATCGCGACGGTTGGGACGAACGACGCGGGTTATGCCCGACTGCAGGCGGCGACGCTGGACCCGCAGACTGTGCTGGCGGAGGGCTATCGGCGCAACGCTTCGGGCAATTATGCCGAAGCGGCGGAGTTTTTCGACAGCCTGACCGACCGGCTGGCCCGCGATCCGGATGCGGCGAAGCTGACCCCTGCCGAACGGGCGAACCGGGCGCATGAATATCTGGTCAATCGCGGCCTGCAACTGTCCAATCTGGGCCTGTTCGACCAGGCCGAGGCCGCCTTCGCCGAAGCGCGCCGGATCGTGACCGCCGATGCGGTGCAAGTCCGCCTGCGCCGCAATTTCGAGGCTATGCATCATATCAACCGGCAGGATAGCGCCGGCGCGCTGGCGATACTGGATCGCCCCCTGACGAGCGGAGCGACGGCGTCCGCCGGGGGAGACGGCGCGGTTTCCCTGCCGCCGGAGGTGGCCGCCGAAATGAGCAGCGGTGCGGCGCAGGCCCGCGCCCTGGGCGTGCGGCAGGACAATATGCTGACTCCGGTCGAGCGCTCCGCGATCCTGGACGCGCAGGCGCAGCAGTTGCGCGGCACCATCCTGCGCCTGTCGGGCCAGCCGGGCCCGGCGCGGGAGGTGCTGACGAAAGCGCTGGCAAGCGCCGTCGCGATCCGGGACGGGCGGGTCACGTCCATCACGCGCCTGCGGGCCCAGCTGCTGGGCGAGATCGCCCTGACCCATGAGGCCCAGGCGGATTATGGGCAGGCCGAGCGCCAGTTGAACCAGGCGCTGGCCCTGCTGGGCGCGCAATATCCCGAAACGGTGGCGCTGAACGGCGCGCGGGCGCGGCTGGGCGCCTTCCTGATCCGCCGGGGCCGCAATGAGGATGCGCTGAAAATCTATCGCGGCATCATCGCCTCCACCATGGAGAACCGCGCCACGCTGACCGGCATGGCGAACCAGCTCCAGCCCTATTTCAACCTGTTGGCGCGGGAGATTCCCACGCGGCCGGAACTGACCGCCGACCTGTTCGCAGCGTCGCAGACGCTGCTGCGGCCGGGCGCCGCCGATACGCTGGAACAGTTGAGCCGCGAACTGTCCGCCGGGGATGGCGAGGCGGCGCGGCTGTTCCGGCAGTCGGTTTCCCTCTCGCGCGACATAGAGCGGGGGCGGATCGCGCTCGCCCAGTTGCGGCAGGCGGCGCAGGGGCGCGAGGCGCTGTTGCCCGATGTCGTTCAGGCCCAGGCCGACATCGACCAACTCGCCGCCGACCAGGCCCATACGCTGGCGGCGCTGGCGGCCTATCCCCAATATCGCGCCCTCAGCCCCCAGGGGCTTACGCTGGCCGAGATGCAGGCGACGCTGAAGCCCGGCGAGGGCTATTACAAGCTGGCGCAACTGGGCGACGCGCTCTACGCGCTGTGGATCGACGGCGCGGGCGCGACCGGATACCGGCTGGCGGCCAGCGCGACCGATGTGGCGCGCAAGGTGGCGGCGCTGCGCGAGACGATCTCGATCGACGTGAACGGCGTTCAGACCACCTATGCGCTGGACGTGCCGGCGGCGCGCAGCCTCTATCTCGACCTGTTCGGGCCGGTGGAGCAACGGCTGGCGGCGGCGCGGCACCTGATCTTCGAACCGGACGGGGCGATGCTGCAACTGCCGGTCAACCTGCTGGTCGCCGGACAGGCGGGCGTCGACGCCTATGAGGCGCGGGTGGCGCAGGGGGGCGACGAGTTCGATTTCCGCGGCATCGCCTGGCTGGGCCGCGACCATGCGGTCAGCACGGCCCTGTCGGCCCGCGCCTTCCGCGATGCGCGGGCGGCGGCGCCATCCGGCGCGGCGCAGAGCTATATCGGCTTCGGCGACAATGCGCCGCTTGCCGGGCCGGTGCTGGCGGCCTCCAGCCGGGGCGGCCTGACCAGCGGAGCGGCGGACGATTGCGGCTGGTCGCCTTTGCAATGGAATCGTCCGATCCCGGCGACCGAATTGCGGGAGGCGGCGCAGGCCATCGGCGGACTGGGCAACGAACTGATCACCGGCGCGGCCTTCACCGACGAGGCGGTGATGGCGCGAGGCGATCTCGACCGTTTCCGCATCCTGCACTTCGCGACCCATGGGCTGGTGACGCCGCCCCACCCCGGATGCCCGGCGCGGCCCGCGCTGCTCACCAGCTTCGCGCCCGACCGGAAATCGGACGGCCTGTTGCAGTTCAGCGAGATTTTCGACCTGCGGCTGAATGCCGACCTGGTCGTGCTGTCCGCCTGCGACACGGCGGGCGCGGCGGGCGCGGAAACGACGCGTGCGGCCGGGCTTTCGGGCGGTGGCGGGGCGCTGGACGGGCTGGTGCGCGCCTTCATCGGCGCGGGAAGCCGCGCCGTCATCGCCAGCCACTGGCCCGCGCCGGAGGATTATCGCGCCACCGAAAGGCTGATGGGCGGCCTGTTCGCGGCCCCGGCCGACCAGCCCATGGCCGAAGCGCTGCGGGCGGCGCAGGCCAGGCTGATGGACGATGCGGAGACGTCGCATCCCTTCTACTGGTCCGGCTTCGCGATCATCGGCGATGGCGCGCGTCCGTTGATCGCGCGTCGCTGACCGCCGTGCCGACGCGGGGCCTGATGCGCCGCGGCGCGCGACTGGTGCGGGACACGGGCCGCTGGCGGCTGGCCGCGACCGGCGCGCTGCTGCTGCTGGCGCTGTTCCTGGCCGGATGGGACTGGAACAGGCCCCTGGGCAGGGGGACGGCGCGGGAAATACCGACGGCAGACGCGGAAAGGGGCGTTTACGACTGGCGAGCCGCCAGCTTCGCGCCCCGCGTGGCGCAGGACCACCGCATCCTGATGCTGGTCTATGACGACCAGACGTTGATCGCCACGCGCAAGCGGTCGCCGCTGGACCGGGGGCTGCTGGCGCGGGCGCTGCGCAACATCGACGCCATGGGGGCGAAGTCGATCGGCATCGACATCCTGTTCGACCAGCCGCAGGACGAGGATGGCGAACTGCTCTCCGTCCTGCGGGCGATGCGCACGCCGGTCTGGCTTGGCTACGCCAATCTGGGCGACAATCAGGAACAGATCATCTTCGAACAGCAGCAGTTCCTGGATCGCTTCATCCGGGCGGCGCGGACCGACAAAGTGCGCCCGGCGAGCATCCGGCTGGAAACCGATTCGGACAATGTGGCCCGAAGCTGGCCCGTTCCGACGCCGGGGCAGCCGCCCCTGCTGACGCTGGCGATGCAGCCTTCGCCCTCCTTTCGCGACTATCGCGGCGCGATCCGCTTCCGGCTGCCGGTCCGCCAGGCGGATGGATCGGAGGAGCCGGTGATCCCCAGCCTTCAGATCGACACGCTGGCCGATCCCGCCATGGCCCCGGCGCTCGCCGCCATGGTGCGCGGGCGGCATGTGCTGATCGGCGGCGACATCGTCGACATCGACCAGTTCGAGACGCCCTTGTCGGGACGGCAGGCGCGGTCGACCATGATCGGGCTGGAAGTGCATGCGACGATGCTGGCGCAATTGCTGGATGGCGCGCGCCTGGCCGCGGTGCCGGAAGGGTGGCGCTGGCTGGCCGCCCTGCTGGTCGTGGGCGCGGCGGGGCTCACGAGCCTGGCGGAGTTGCGCTGGTTCGCCCTGCTGCCCGCGCTGGCCGTTCAGGCGGGGGCGATTGCGGGCGTGCCGCTGTGGTTGCAGGCGCGGGGGTGGGACACCAAGGGACTGCCCGCCGTCGGCTGGGTGCTGGGCTGGGTGCTGGCCTTCACCGCCATCGGCGTGGCGGCGCGGGCCGTGACCTCGCAGCAGCGGCGCTTCGCGCAGGCGGCGCTGGGCAAATATCTGCCCCGCGACATCGCCGCGCAGATATTGGCCGAGCCGGAGAAGCTGGCGCTGCATGGCGAAAAGCGGCAGATCTTCACCCTGTTCACCGACCTGGAGGGCTTCACCAAGCTCAGCCACGCCATCGCGCCGGAAATGGTCGCCCAATTGCTGAACCGCTATCTCGACATGCTGAGCGACGTGGTGCTGGCCCATGGCGGCACCATCGACAAGTTCGTGGGCGATGCTGTGGTCGCCTTCTGGGGCGCGCCCATCGCGCGTCCCGACGACGGGCGCAACGCCGCGCTCGCCGCCCAGGCGATGTGGCAGGCGGGGGAGGCGTTCCGCCGCGACCTGCCGCCCGGCGTGCCGCCGATCGGGCGGACCCGCGTCGGGCTGCATCATGGCGAGGCGATCGTCGGCAATTTCGGGGGGGAGGGGCGCATCCAATATACCGCGCTTGGCGACAGCATGAACACCGCATCGCGGCTGGAGGCGGCGAACAAGGCGCTGGAAACCAATGTGCTGGCAAGCCGGGAGGCGATGCTGCTGTCCGGGCTGGACTGGTGGCGGCCAATGGGACGGGTGCGGCTGCGCGGGCGGTCGACGCCGGTCGACCTGTTCGAGCCGGCGCCGGAATTTCCGGCCGAGGAACGGGCGGCGCTGGCGCGGATATTGGCCGCTTTCGATGGCGAGGACGCCGTGGCGCAAGACGCGGCGCGGGAACGTCTCAAAGCGATGGTTAACCGTCATCCGGATGATGCGGCCATGGCCAATCTGCTATATCGTTATGAGTATATCGGGGAAGGAGGAAGCTATGGTCTGGGGTAGATTTGCCGCGAAATGCGCATTGGCCGGGTGCGTTGCCGGGCTGGGGGCGCAGGCCGCGGCGGAGACCATGGTGGTCCGCGCCACCGGCCCTTCGGCAGCGACCTACAAGCCGGGGAGCAAGCTGGCCGACGGCGGATCGATCGCGCTGAAGGCGGGCGATGTGGTGACTCTTCTGGACGCCAGGGGCACCCGGACGCTGAGGGGACCGGGCAGTTTCAACGTCGCCGCCGCCAATGCCGCGCCCGCCAACAGCGTGATGCTTTCCGCCCTGCTGGACACCAAGCGGGTGCGCCGGGCGCGGACCGGGGCCGTGCGCGGCAGCGTGGGCGAAGCGCCGCCGGCTGCGCCCCGCCGGCCCAATCTCTGGATGGTGGATGTCGCGCAGTCCGGAACGCTCTGCATCGCCGATCCCGCGTCCGTGCGGCTGTGGCGCGCAGATGCCTCCAAGCCCGCGACGATAGGGATCAGCGGCGAGGGCGTGCAGGCGACGGCGAGCTTCAGGATGGGCGAATCGGTTGCCCCCTGGCCGGTCGCGGCGCCCGTGCGGGAGGGCGCTGCCTATCGCCTGAGCGACGGGTCGCGCGCCGCCGATGTGCGGTTCGCGCTGATCGACCCCGCATCCCTGGGTCTGGACGGCGTGGCATCCGGCCTGATCGCGCATCAATGCATGGCGCAGCTCGACCTGCTGGTGGAAACGGCGACGCTGTCCGATAGAGCGGCGCGGAATTGATTGTCGGGGCGCGTCGGCGCTGTTAACCGGCGGCTGGGTTGCGGCGAAGGGGCGAAGGACAAAAAGTCCGCGCCTGAAGACAGGGAGTGAGGCAGCCGTGAGGGAAAGGCTGCCTTCGGCGCTTTGGGGACGTCTAATGGGGAAGAAGGGGCAGATGCGGGCTTCCGCTTTGGGGGGATCGGCGGCCGTGGCGCTGGCGCTGACGGCGCCCATGGCGGCGGCGCAGGTCGCGCCCCGCGCGCCGACGCGCGAGGAACTGACCCGCGGGCAACTGACCGACGAAGCGGCGGCGCAGGCCAGCCGCCTTACCGTCGTCGGCGGGGTCGAGCGCGCGCCCTGTCCGCTCGCCGATCCGCGCTATGCCGGCGTTCAGGTCGATTTCGCCGATGTGCGGTTCGATGGGCTGCGCGTCGTCGATCCCGCGGCCCTGGAGGATAGCTGGCGCGAATATGCGGGGCGCGAGGTGCCCATCGCCACCCTGTGCGAAGTGCGCGACCGGGCCGCGACCATGCTGCGGCAGATGGGCTATCTGGCGGCCGTGCAGGTTCCGCCCCAGCGCATCGAAAAGGGCGGCACCGTCCGTTTCGACATCTTCATGGCGCGGCTGGTGGCGATAGAGGTGCGCGGCGACGCGGGCAATGGCGAAAGGCTGATCGCCGGGCATATGGAGGCGCTGAAGGGCCAGCCGGTCTTCAACGTGCGGGACGCGGAACGGCACCTGCTGCTGGCCCGCGACCTTCCGGGCTATGACGTGCGGCTGGCGCTGCGCCCGGCGGGGACGGCGCCGGGCGAAGTGGTGGGCGAGGTGCAGGTGGTGCGCCAGCGCGTCGAGCTGGACGTCAACGTCCAGAATTACGGCAGCAACGCCGTCGGCCGCTTCGGCGGGCTGGCGCGGGTGCGGTTCAACGACATGACCGGGATGGGCGACAGCACGCTGTTCAGCATCTTCAACACCGTCCAGCCGAGCGAGCAGACCGTGCTCCAGGTCGGGCACGGCATGGCGCTGGGCAGCGATGGGCTGCGCCTGTCGGGCGACCTCACCTATGCCTGGAGCAAGCCGGGGATAGGCGGCTTGCCGCTGTCGTCCGAAACGATGATCGCGACGGCGGCGCTCGCCTATCCGCTGGCGCGGCGGCAGGTGCATACGCTGCTGGCGACGGGCGGGCTGGACATCGTCAACCAGGATCTGCGCTTCGGCGCCGCCACGCCCAAAGTGCCGTTGTCGCGCGACCGGCTGCGCGTGCTGTTCCTGCGGCTGGAGGGCGAACTGGTCGATCCGGACAGCATCGTCAGCACCATCGGCTATTCGGGGATGGAGCCGAAATGGCGGCTGGGCGGCATGCTGGAAATGCGTCAGGGCATCGATGGGCTGGGCGCGAGCGACGCCTGCGGAGCGGCTTTCGTCAACTGCGCCTCTCCCCGCACGCCGATCAGCCAGCTGGATGGCGATCCGTCCGCCTTCGTGCTGCGGGCCAGTGCGCAGGCGGAATATCGGCCGACGCCGAATGTCGCCTTCGCCCTGTCCCCAAGGGTGCAATACAGCCCGGACGCGCTGCTTTCCTATGAGCAGATGAGCGCGGGCAACTATACCACGGGGCGCGGCTACGATCCCGGCGTCATCACCGGCGACAGCGGCGTGGGCGTCGCGGCGGAGCTGCGTTACGGGCGGATCGCGCCGCGGGAACCGGGCGCCGTCGCCCTCCAGCCCTTCGTCTTCTTCGACGCGGCCTGGATGTGGCATCGCAGCGCCAATTTCGTCGGGCTCGACCCGCAGAAACTCTATTCGGCGGGCGGCGGCCTGCGCGCGACCTGGGACAATCATGCCCGGCTCGACCTGACCCTTGCGACGCCGCTGCGCAAGGCCGGTTTCCAGACCGAAAGGGGCGGCACGCGGCTGCTCCTTTCCCTGACCACGCAAATCCTGCCGTGGAGGCGTTGATGACCAGGAAACATGGCGCATTCTCGCTCTGGACCCTGCTGGGCCGCACAAGCGCGGTGGCGCTCGCGGTCGGGCTGGGGGCCGGTGCCGCAATCGGCCAGAAGGCGTTTCAGGGCAGCTATTCGACAAGTCCCGATGTCTTCATCTCGCAGGGCGCATTGCCGAACACGGACACGGTCTCGCTGAACTCGGCCCAGGCGGTGATCGACTGGACGCCCGACGATCGCGGCCCGGCCAGCGCCGGCACGATCGACTTCCTGCCCCAGGGCAGCACGGTCACGTTCAGCTCGTTCAGCGACTTCACGGTGCTGAACCGCATCCTGCCGCTGGACGGCAACGGACTGCCGGTATCGCGGGTGATCGCATTCAACGGCACGGTGCAGAGCCGGATCGGCGGCAACCCGCCCATCACCGGGGGGGCGGTGTGGTTCTATTCGCCCGGCGGCATCATCGCAGGCGCGAACAGCGTCTTCAACGTCGGATCGCTGGTGCTGACCACCAACGCGATCGACATCAGCAACGGCCTTGACAGGAACAATATCCGTTTCGCGGGCACGGCGGGCAGCACATCGTCCGTCGAGCTGCTTGCGGGAGCGCAGATCAACGCGCCTTCGTCCGGCAGCTATGTCGCGCTGGTCGCGCCCCGCGTGGTGCAGGGCGGCACCGTCACCGTCAACGGATCGACCGCCTATGTGGGTGCCGAAGCGGCCGACATCAGGATCAATAACGGGCTGTTCGACATAGCGATCACCGCCGGCACCACGGACGCCGACGGCGTGGTGCACAGCGGCACGACGACAGGCCCTGAATCGGTCGACGGCAACGACATGCAGCGCGTGTTCATGGTCGCGGTGCCGAAGAACAACGCGCTCACCATGCTGCTGTCGGGCAATGTCGGCTACACGCCCGCGACGGCGGTCACGCCGGACGGCAGCGCCATTGTGCTCTCGGCGGGTTCCGACATCGCCCACGACACCGGCGGGAACCTGGTCGCGACGCGCAACGCCACGACGACGGCGGAGGCGGGATTCAGCATCGGATCGGGCGACTGGCAGAACGACCTGACCGGAACTGCGACCGGCGACATCGTCATCCGCCCAACCGCGACCGCGCATTTCCTGGGCAATGTCGCGCTGTCCGCAGAGCGCGGCATCACCCTGAGGGCGGACCAGTCGGCCGCGATCGCCGCCGACAAGGACATGATCCTGACCGCCGGAAGCGGCGCTGCGGGCGGTCGCATCGACCTGCTGGCCTTCGGCGGCAGCGGCGCGGCCCTGACCAACGGACAGATAGACGTCACCGGCAATCTGAGGCTGAACGCCAGCGGGGATGGCGAGGCGGGCGTCAGCGCGACTCCCCTGGTCGGCGGGGATGCCAGCGGCGGCACGATCAACCTGATCGCCACCGGCGGATCGATCGCCGCGGCCAGCCTGGTCGCCAATGCCGTGGGCTATGCCGGCTATGGCAGCGACAGGTCCGGCAATGCCGCGGGCGGGGCAATCACCCTGTCGGCGCTGACCGCCGCCGGCCCTTCCGGCACCGAGGGGGGGAGCCTCAGCTTCGGCAGCACGACGCTCGATGCGTCGGCGGGCACGGCCTTCCAGGTTTCGGTGCCGCCGGTCGATGGCGGCGACGCCATTGGCGGCACTATCGCGCTCAACGGCGCGGCCGGCGCCGTCATAGCGGGCGGCCTCGATCTCGGCGCCGTGAGCGCCACGGCGCAGGCGACCGGCGGCATCGCCAGCACCGGCGCGGCAGGCGATGCGACCGGCGGCGACATCCGCGTCGCCATATCCGGCGGCACGCATGAATGGGCGAGCTTCTTCGCCGACACCAGCACCGCGCCGGGCCATGCGACGGAGGGCGGCAGCTATGGTGCGGCCATCCCCGGCGTCACCGGCATCGACATCGACGTCGGCGGCACGGGCAGCCTCAATATCCTGACATCCGTTTCGCTCTATGCCGACGCGCGCGCCTTTGGCGGCGGCGCGTCGGGCGGCGCGCTGCGGGCCGGGCGGATCAACATCGCCGCGCATGACGGCGGCAGCTTCGCGATCGCGGAGGATCTGTTCGCCACCGCCGATGCATATGGTTTCGCCGCCTATCCGGGATCGAGCTTCCTGACGCCGGGAACGGCCGACGCCCTGGGCGGCGCCATCGGCATCGGCGCGGCGGGCGGCAGCTTCAGCGCGGCGGAACTCCATGTCAGCGCCAGCGGCTTTGCCGGCGATGCGCCGGGCGTCGCCGGGACAGGGACCGGCGGCAGCGTGACGCTGTTCGCCAGCGCGTCGGGCGGGCGGCGCGGCAGCTTTTCGCTCGGCGATTGCACGGGTTCGTGCAGCATCCATGCCGATGGCGGCGGCGGAGCGGGTGCCAACGGTTCGAACGGGACGGGCGGATCGGTCCTGCTCTACGCAAGCGATGCCGATTTCTCGGCGCTCGGCGAGCTTTCGCTGCATGCGCACGGCATAGGAGGCGGCACGGCATATGACGATGCCGCAGGGCGCGGCGGCGACGGGTTGGGCGGCAGCGTCACGGTGGAAAGCCGCCTCGGCGCCGCAGGAAGCGGCGATCTCCGCTTCGGCAATCTGCTTCTTTCGGCGGAGGGCGCCTCCGCGCCTTCCAGCGAGGGCATGAGCTTCAACGGCGGCGATGCCGGCAACGGGACGGGCGGATCGGCCAATGTCATCCTGTCCGGCGGCAGCCTGACCGCCGATCTGGTGGATGCAGGCGCGGATGGATTTGGGGGCGCCGCCGGTGAAAACTGCCCGGATTGCGAAGGGGGCGGCACGACATCGTTCCGCGCCGGCAATGGGCAGGGCGGATCGGCGGGCTTCCTGATCTCCGGCGGAACGGCCACCTTGGGCGCATTGGCGCTCAGCGCGCAGGGCTTGGGGGGCGAGGCGGAAGGGGCGAGCAGCCCGCAATCGGCAGCCGCGATCGCCGGGGCCGGTTTCGGCGGCGACGCGCTGCTCGAATCGCGCGGCGGGACGCTGGACCTGACGACGCTCGCCATCGACGCGAGCGGCGTCGGGGGTGCGGGCTATCCTGTCTTTCAGGCCGACGGGGCCGATGGCGGCGCGGGAACGGGCGGCGCAGCGGGATTGCTGATGACCGCCGGAAGCAGCGGGCAGGTCGCGATCACCGGCTCGGCCATCGTCCGGGCATCGGGCACGGGCGGCGCCGGCGCCGTGGCGGAGTCCGGCGGCCCCGGCAATTACCGCGCCGGCATGGGCGGCAGCGGCACGGGCGGCGGCGCCGACGTGACGCTGGCGGGCGGCGCATTGACCGCGCCATCGCTACAGATCCTGGCGGAGGGCGTGGGCGGCGCCGGCGGCAATAACGGCAGCGACGACGCGGCAGGGGCGGCCGGCGACGGCCTGGGCGGCGCGGCGTCCTTCTCCTATCTCAGCGAAGGCCATGCGATCGGCGCGGTCACGGTCAAGGCCGACGGGCGGGGCGGCCTGGCCGGGGACAGCGGCTTCCTGAGCTTCGACAACAACAATAATCCGATTTTCTTCACGGGCACCACCCCCGGCGGGGCAGGCGGTCGGGGGACCGGCGGCAGCGCCACCATGCTGGTCGATGTCGATCCCCTTTTCGCGAGCCTGACCGTCAGCGCCGACGGGATCGGCAGCATGGGCGGCAGCGGCGGAACCGGGGGCGCTGGCGGCGCGGGAACGGGCGGGGCTGCGCTGCTTGACCTGTCGTTCGGCGCGACGACGGTGAGCGGCGCGCTGCGCGTCACCGCCAGGGGCCTGGGCGGCACGGGCGGCACGGGCCATGACGGCAGCGGCGGGCGCGGCGGCGATGCCTTTGGCGGCGGCGCGACATTCGGCCTGACCGGATCGTCCACCCTGCTGGATGCCGGCGACATCGGCGTGCTGGCCGAAGCGATCGGCGGGTCGGGCGGCCAGAGCGGCGTGCGCAGCGGCGCAGGCCTTGCCGGGGCGGATGGCGGCGATGCGAACGGCGGCGCGGCGTTGCTCGATCTTCGCTCTGGCGCGGCGGCGGTGACTGGCCTGGCGCTGCGCATCAGCGGCAACGCCACGGGCGGCAATGGAGCCATCGGCACTGCGGGGCCGGTGGGCGGCAATGGCGGCGCGGGCGGCAATGCCCTCGCCGGGTCGGCCACCTTGCAGATTGCGGATGCGCGCATGGCGCTGGGCAGCGCTTTGCCCCAGATGCCGGCTTACAGCATCACGGCGGTCGGCCAGGGCGGGAACGGAGCAGACGGCAGCGCTGGCGGCAATGCGGGCCTCACCGGCGGCCTGGGCGGCAGCGGCGGGAACGGGGCGGGCGGCATCGCGGCGTTCCAGGCCGGCAATGGCGATTATGCGCTGGGCGGCCTTTCCCTGGTCGCCGACGGGCGAGGGGGCCTTGGCGGCATGGGCGGCTCCGGGCCGGGCGGCGCTTCCGCCGCAGGCGCAACCGGCCTGGGCAGCGGCGGCACCGCCAGCTTCGCCAATGGCGACGGCGGCGTGCTGTCTCCGGGCGCGCAGCGGCGGATCGGCGCGCTGCTCATGAGCGCGAGCGGCGACGCCGGCGGCCTCGTCCGCTTCACCGACAGCAGCACGGCAGCCAATGGCGGGCTCATCGTCGACGGATCGGTCGCGCTTTCCAGCCTGGGCGCTCCGATCGCCGGCCTTTCCGGCATTTCCATTAGCGCGGCCAACGCCGTGCGGATCGGCGGCGATGCCGATTTCACGAGCGATGGGCCGCTTTCCTTCGCCTTCGCGGGGGCAGGCGGCATGGCGGCGACTGGCGCGCTGACGGGCCAGTCGGGCACGCATATCGACCTCAGCCATGACGGGCGGCCGCAGGGCAGCCACAGCCTGTTCGCGGACAGCATCCTGTTCACGGCGCCAGGCAATGTCAGCATGCTCTCCGCGGGCGCGATGCGGGCGGCCGGCGATCTGACGATCCTGGCAGGCGGCCATATCGATCTCGCCAATGGCAGCGCGGCGGTCGCGGGTGGCGACCTGACGCTGTCGGGACAGGGGATCGATGCCTTCGGCCTGACATCCGGCGGCGCGAGCATGCTGGACGCAGGCGCGGGCAATCTGGTCGTGACCGATATTGCGTCGGCAGGCGCGATCACCGCCGCCGGCGCGCTCGTCAACCTGGGTTCGAGCGGCGCGATGAACGTCGCGCAGGCCATCGCCTCGACCGGACCGCTGACCCTGAACGCCGGAGGACCGCTCAGCCTGTCGGGATTGGCCAGCGGCGGGATCATTACCATCGGCGCGAGCGACATCGTCATCGGCGGCGCGGCGCAGGTGGGCAGCCTGGGCGGAACGAGCCGCGTGGTCTTCAACGCCGTGAACCTGCAACAGCCCGCTTATATCGGCGGCGGCGATGTCGCGGGAGCCTACAGCCTCTCCATGGCCGAACTTGCGCGGGTCGCGGCGGCGGAAATCGCCATCAACGCGCAGGCGCGGGGCATCGCGGGATCGCCGGATCTCATCGTTCAGGATCTGACCCTGGGCGCGGCCAATCTGGCGAGCGGCGGCGTACTGGCGATCGGCACCGGCGGGCATCTGCGCGTCCAGGGGGCGGTGCGGCTGACCGGGCGGTCGGGGCAAGGCGGACTGACTCTGTCGGCGGGCCGGGCGCTGGAGATCGTGGCAGGCGCCGGTCTGATCGACATCAGCGACGGCAATGGCGGACTGGGCGGGGTTCTCACGCTGGACAGCCCTAGCATCATAGCCGCGTCGCCATCGGCCATGGCGGACATCGCCTCCGCGAACTCGCTGATCGCCAGGGAATTGCGCCTGGCGCAGAATGACGGATGGGTGGACGATGCCGGCATATTGCGCGCCGGAACCATCAGGGTGAACGCGAGCCAAGGCTTCTTCATCCAGAATAGCGGCCTGTCCAGCGCGATCCTTGACCGGCGCGGCTTCACGGCCAACGAACTGTCGATCGCGTCCCAGGGCACGGCTTTGCAGATCGCGATCAACGGGCAACTGGCGCTGCCGACGGGCGGCTTCGCGCAGGGACTGGAGACGATCCCGCTGGTCGCCGTCAACGGCGCCTATGCCCTGGGATCGAAGGTCAATGGCTGCCTGATCGGCAATCCGGCCGCCTGCACCAGCGCCGGCTTCGACAGCCGGGACACGTGGAACGGCGTGCTTGACCCTTCGGTGTCGGTCAGCCGCATCTTCACATTGTCCCTCATCGAATTGCGCGACATCGTGGCGCAGGGCTATCCGCCGCTGATCGACGAGCCGGTGACGGGCGCTGGCAATGAGGATCTGTGGGAACGCTCCTGCGGCGGGCCGGACGAACCGGCCTGCGATGCGCCCCAATAGATGGTCGCGGCCAAAACGGGATTGAAACAACGGGTTGAACCCGTAGAGAGAAAAGCGCGGCGGACGCAGGGGAAAGCGTTCGAATCAGCCGGCACGGGGGCGTGATGAATGGGGGGCGGTAAGGGCAGGGCGATCGGCAGGTCCGTTGGCGGGATGGCATTGTTGGCCATGCTGCTGGGGGTGCTGTTGCTGTGCTTGCCCGGCGGAAGATCGGATGCGGCTCCCGCGGCGCGGACCTATGTGGGCGTCGCCTCCTGCGCCGGGTCCACCTGCCATGGCCGGATGGAGGGCGACGGCAAGGTCGTTCGTCAGGACGAGTTGATGCGCTGGCAGGAGCCTTCGACGCCGGGCGGCGCGCATAGCCGGGCCTTTGCCGTGCTGAACGGCAGGCGGGGGCAGCAGATCGCGGCGACATTGGGGCTGGGCGATGCGGCTTCCGCGCCTGCCTGCCTGGGATGCCATTCCACTCCGGCGAGGGCGCGTGGGGCGCGTTTCCTGGCGCAGGACGGCGTGGGCTGCGAAGCCTGCCATGGCGCGGCGAGCGGCTGGATCGCATCGCATTATGCGGTGGGGGCCAGCCATGCCGCCAATGTCGCGGCGGGGATGACGCCGCTGGACCGGCCGCAGGCGCGGGCCTCGGTCTGTCTCGACTGCCATTTCGGCAGCGCGCGCGAGGGGCAGTTTGTCGACCACCGGATCATGGCGGCGGGGCATCCGCGCATTTCCTTCGAACTGGACCTTTTTTCCTCCATGCAGGCGCATCATGACGAGGATGCCGACTATGCGCAGCGCAAGGGGCGGACCGACAGTCTGAAGCTGTGGGCCGTGGGGCAGGCCATGGCGGTCGAGCGGGCGCTGACCCTCTATGCCGGGGCGAAGGGGACGGAAGGGGCTTTCCCCGAATTCTATTTCTTCGACTGCCAGAGCTGCCATCGCCGCATCTACGATCAGGCGGAACGCAGCAAGACGTGGGAAGCCAATCCGGGACGGCCGATTCCTGCGGGCATGCCGCCCTTCAATGACGAGAATATGATCATGCTTTCGGCGGCGGCGCGGGTTGCCGCGCCAGGATTGGCAGTCCGGTTCGACGCCGACAGCCGGGCTTTCCATGCGGCGATTGCGCGGGACCGGACGGCGGTGGTCGCGGCGGCGGGCAGGCTGGCGGGCAGTGCGCGGGCCTTGGCCGACGCCTTTGCGGCGGGCGGGCCGGGCGGCGGGATGCAGGGCGATATGGCCTTCGCCATCGTGCGCGAGATTGCGGGCAGCGCCATATCGGCGCGCTTCACCGACTATGAGGGGTCGGTGCAGGCGGTGATGGCGGTCGACACGCTGCTGAACGGCATGGTCAAGTCGGGCCGCGTGACCGTGGGCGCGGCGGCGGGGATCAGGGCGGAGGTCAACCGCGCCTATGCGGCGGTGAAGGAGCCGAACGCCTATCGCCCTGCCGAATTCCGCTCCGCCCTGGGCAGCGCGGCGCGCAGCATCGGGGCGCTGCAATGAAGGGGCGGCATCACAGGCTGGGCGCGCTGGCGACGATTGCGGCGCTGATCCTGTCCTCCTGCGGGGGTGGGGGCGGGGGCGGCGGAGGGGGCGGCAGCACGCCAACGCCCGGCCCGACGACGCCCACGCCGACCAGCCTTTATGCCGCGCCCGCGCAGGAGGCGCTGACGGTGGCGGATGTGGAGTCGGTCGTCGCCCATGCCGTGGCGGAGGCTCGCGCACGGAACCTGCCATCCGTCATCGCCGTGACCGACCGGGTGGGCAATGTGCTGGCGGTGTTCCGCATGACCGGAGCGCGGGCGAGCGCGACCACCAGCGCCGCGCCCAATGGCGACAATATCGACGCGCAGAATCTGACCGTCCCTGCCGAGGCGGGCGCCATCGCCAAGGCGATCACCGGGGCCTATCTGTCGAGCGGCGGCAACGCCTTTTCCACCCGCACGGCGAGCATGATCGTGCAGCAGCATTTTCCGCCCGCGCCGACCACGGCCGGGCTGGAGAGCGGGCCGCTGTTCGGGGTGCAGTTCAGCCAGTTGCCCTGTTCGGATTTGGCGGCGCGCTTCCTTTCTTCCGGCGCGATGGCGATGATCGGGCCGAAGCGTTCGCCCCTGGGGCTGGCGGCCGATCCGGGCGGGTTTCCGCTCTACAAGAATGGCGTGGTGGTCGGCGGCGTCGGGGTGATGGCGGACGGGGTCTATGGGTCCGACGCCAATATCCTCGACGACGATAATGATCCTGAGGAATATATCGCGCTCGCCGGGACTTTGGGGTTCGAAGCGCCGGAGGGCGTTCGGGCCAACCGCATCACGGTGGACGGCACGTCGCTGCGCTATTCCGATGCGGCTTATTCCGGGCTGATGGCGGCGGGCGCGGTGAGCTTTGCCGCGATCAACGGCAGCGCCGGATCGCTGGTGGCGGTGCGCGGCTATTATGGCGATCCCGCGCCGACGATCCTGGCGGGGGTCGCCTATGGCACCGAGGCGTCGGGCGTGCGGCGGGCGCGAACCGCCGAATTTTCCAAGAGCGACGCCTTCGTCCTGAGCGACGGGTTGGGCAATGACCGCTTTCCGATCCGCGCCGGGACTGATGCGGGCGATGTGGCGCAGCCGCTGACGGCGGCGGAGGCGACCGCGATCCTTGAAGAAGCCTTCACCGTCATGGGCCGGGCGCGGGCGCAGATCCGCCAGCCGCTCGACAGCCGGGCGCAGGTGACGATCAGCCTGGTCGATACGCGGGGGCAGGCGCTGGGCATCGTCCGCTCGCCCGATGCGCCGATCTTCGGCACGGATGTGAGTTTGCAGAAGGCGCGGACGGCAGCCTTTTTCTCCAATTCCCATGCGGCGTCGGACCTGCTGGCCAGCAGCAGCGCCGATGTGGCGGCTTTCGTGGGGAAGGCGCGGACATTCCTCAACGATCCCGCCGCGCTGACCGGCCGATATGCCTTTACCGACCGCGCCAACGGCAATCTGTCCCGGCCCTATTTCCCCGATGGCGAGGTGGGGCGGCCCAATGGGCCATTTTCCCGGCCCATCGCGCAGTTCAATCCCTTTTCCACAGGGCTGCAATCGGCGTTGGTGGTGGGCGATCTGGCCGCGCATCTCGCCTATGTGACGGGCGCGAGCGCGAGCGATACGCCGCAGCGTTGCTCGGCGGTGCCGACCGTCTCCGGCCAGAACCGAGTGCAGAACGGCATTCAGATCTTTCCCGGTTCCGTGCCCATCTATCGCGGCAATGTGCTGGTCGGCGCGATTGGCGTGTCGGGCGACGGCATCGATCAGGACGATATGATCGGCTTCCTTGGCCTTAACAATGCCGGGGCGCGGGTGGGCGGGTTCGGCAATGCGCCCGCCGCGATCCGGTCGGATCAGATCGTGGTGGACCTGGGCAATGCGAATGTGCGGCTGCGTTATGTTCAATGTCCGATCGCGCCTTTTCTCGACAGCAGCACCAATGATGCCTGTCCGGTGGGGCTGTAGGGTATGGGGCTGACCGCGCTTTTGCCGTTGTTCGCGCTGGCTCAGCCCGGCGAGCCGGTGCCGCCGCCTCCGCCGGAAAACTGGCGGGAGATTTTGGACGCGGATGGGCAGTCCATCGAAGGCCGCCGTCGTCCGGGCTATGAAGCGCCGCTGCCCGATGCGGTGACGCAGGACAATAAGGGCGCGGTGCGGGCGCCGCCGCCGGAGGCTTTTCCGACCGATCAGGTGCCGATCCCCGACCGCTGGCGGCTGATCGAGAGTCTGGGCGTGGTGAAGGAGCGCTGGTTCGATCCCTATCACCAGAACACGCTGAAGGGCGACCGGCCCATCGACCGGGAAAAGGCGAAGTGGCTGCCGATCAGGGGCGACGACTGGTTCTTCGTCGCCAATGCGGTGAGCGATACGGTGCTGGAGCCGCGCACCTTTCCAATCCCGGTCGGCGTGCAGACGACGGAGCGGCCCGGCAGTCTGGACGTGTTCGGCAAGGACGCCAGCGTCGTGTTCAGCCAGACCTTCATCGGGGGCGTGGCGTTGATCAAGGGGGCGACCGCCTTCAAGCCGCCGGAGATCGAATATCGGCTGACGCTGGCGCTCAACGTCAATCATGTGAACGTGCCCGAACGGCGCGTGCTGTTCGTGCAGCCGTCCAGGCCGTCGCACCGCACCGACCATTTCCTGGGGGTGCAGGAAGCCTTTGTCGACTATCATCTGGCCAATACGTCGGATCGTTATGATTTCCGGTCGGTGCGCGTCGGTATTCAGCCGTTCCAGTCGGATTTTCGCGGTTTCCTGTTCAATGACCAGCAGTTGGGAATCCGGCTGTTCGGCAATCGCGACAATAATCGGTTCCAGTTCAATCTGGCGGCCTTCTGGCGGTTGGAGAAGGATACGAATAGCGGACTGAATTCCGTCGTGCAGTCGCCGCGCCGGGACTGGATATTCCTCGCCAATCTCTATCGTCAGGACTTTCTGGTCCCCGGCCTCACCAGCCAGATCACCGCCGTCTACAATATGAACCGCGAGAAGCGGGACGTGGAGATTGACGATAACGGCTTTCCGGTGCGTCCGGCGCTGCTCGGCGACCTGCGCGGACGGGAATATGATGTCGTCTATCTGGGCTATAATGCCGATGGGCGGATCGGACGGGTGAACCTGACGGCGTCGCTTTATGGCGCGCTGGGGGAGGATCGGAACAGTTTCTTCACGTCGAAGCCTGCGCAGATTCGGGCCTTTTTCGCTGCGGCGGAGGCGAGCGTCGACAGGGATTGGATGCGGTTTCGCCTGTCGGGTCTTTATGCCAGCGGGGATGGCGACCCTTATGATAATCGCGAGAACGGGTTCGATGCGATTTTCGAAAATCCCGTCTTCGCGGGTGCGGACACCAGCTATTGGATCAGGCAGACCATTCCCTTTGCGGGCGGCGGGCGCGTGATCGCGATCAATGGGCGCAACGGCATTTTGAATTCGCTGCGGTCGTCGAAGGAGCAGGGGCAGTCGAACTTCAACAATCCCGGCACGATGCTGCTGGGGGCGGGGGCGGATTTCGACCTGATGCCGGAACTGCGGGTTTCGGCCAACGCCAATCATCTCTGGTTTCAGAATACGGCCACGCTTCAGGTACTGCGCAACGAAGGCAGCATTCCCAAGGCCATCGGCTGGGATTTGTCGACCGCGGCGATCTGGCGGCCGCATGCGACGCAGAATATCGTCTTCCGCCTGTCGGGGGCGACTTTGCTGCCGGGGACGGGATTTCGCGACCTCTTTACCAATAGCGAGCGTAACCGGAACTATTATTCGGTGCTTGCCAATTTGATCTTGAGTTACTGATGCGTTGGCGTTTTCCCCCTCTGTCATTCCCGCGAAGGCGGGAATCCATCTCCGGCGCTGGGTCCAGACGACGGGGTGGGAGATGGATTCCCGCCTTCGCGGGAATGACGGTGATGACGGTGATGGCGGTGCTTGCGGCGTTGCTGCTTCCCGTGGCCATCCTCCACGCTTCCGACGCCGAAAAGCCGGTTGAGCGCCATTATACTCCCGCGCCGCCAGCGCCGATGAGCCAGACCGCCGAACAGGTCGCGGCGAAATCGGACGGATGCTATAGCTGCCACAGCAAGACCGACGAACCGTCCATGCACGCGACGCCTGCGGTGATGCTGGGCTGCACCGACTGTCATGGCGGCAATGCGGCGGTGCGGGGCGATCCCGCATTGGGCTTCGAAGACCCCGCCTATGTCGCGGCGCGGGAGAGGGCGCATGTGCTGCCGCGCTATCCCAAGAGCTGGCACTATCCCTCCTCCGCCAATCCGCAGCGGACTTACACGTTGCTGAACCGGGAGGCGCCGGAGTTTGTGCGCTTCGTCAACCCCAGCGACTATCGGGTGGCGCGGGATGCCTGCGGGTCATGCCATATGCAGGTCATCGAGGCCGCGGAGCGTTCGCTGATGGCGTCGGGCGCGATGCTGTGGGGCGGGGCGGCCTATAATAATGGGATCGTGCCGTTCAAGAACTACATCTTCGGCGAGGCCTATACCAGGGATGGGAAACCCGCGAAGATCGTCTCGCCCGGCAGCCCGCCCGGAACGCTGACCGCCGACCAGAAGGCGCGGGGGGCGCTGGCGGAACTTTATCCATTGCCGACATGGCAGGTGATCCCGCCCGGCGACGTCTTCCGCGTGTTCGAGCGCGGCGGGCGCAATATCGGCACGCAATTCCCGGAAATCGGCCTGCCCAATCCCACCGGATCGATCCAGCGGCTGGAGGAACCGGGGCGGCCCGACCTCAAGCAGTCCAATCGCGGCCCCGGAACGGGCCTGCGCGTCGCGATTCCGGCGCTCAACATCCACAAGACCCGCCTCAACGATCCCTATATGTGGTTCATGGGGACGAACGACCAGCCGGGCGATTATCGCCATTCGGGCTGTTCGGGCTGCCATGTCGTCTACGCCAACGACCGCGAGCCGCGCCACAGCCTGATCTACGCCCAATATGGCCGGGACGGGCAGACCGCCACGGTCGATCCCACCATCGCGGCCAAGACGAGCCATGGCGGGTTGAAAGGCCCGCATGGCGAGACCGTCAAGCCGGATCATCCGGCCAGCCCCGAACACCCTGTCGGCGCCGTCAAGGAAAGCGGCCATCCGATCCGCCACGCCTTCACCCGCGCCATCCCGACTGCCCAGTGCATGAACTGCCACATGCACCAGCCCAATATCTTCCTGAACAGCTATCTGGGCTATACGATGTGGGACTATGAGTCCGACGCGCCGCTGATGTGGCCGGAGAAGCAGAAATATCCGACCGCCGCGCAAGTGCATGAGACGCTGGAGCGCAATCCGGAAGGGGCTTCCCCACGCGGCAAATGGGCGGACCTGGAATTTCTGCGCAACGTCTACGACCTGAACGACAAGGCGAAGGACACGCAGTTCGCGGACTATCACGGCCATGGCTGGAATTTCCGGGGCGTGTTCAAGCGCGACCGGGAGGGCAATCTGCTCGACGCGGACGGCAAGATCGTGTCGCCCGACGATCCGGAAAAATGGCGCAGGAAGGGGGAGGAGAAGTTCGTTCCCGTCGGCACCAATCCGGGCAAGTCCGTGCATCTGATGGACATTCACGCCGAAAAGGGGCTGCAATGCGCAGACTGCCATTTCGCGCAGGACAGCCATGGCAACGGCTTCATCTATGGCGAAGTGGCGAACGCCATCGAGATCGGGTGCAAGGACTGCCATGGCACGGCGGACGCCTATCCGACGCTGCTGACGTCCGGCCCCGCAGCGCCGCCCAAGGGGACGAACCTCGCCCTGCTGCGCAATCCGGACGGCAAGCGGCGCTTCGAATGGTATTATGACGCCAGCGGACGACAGCGGCTGATCCAGCGGTCCATCGTCGATCCCAAGCTGGAATGGGAAGTGTCGCTGGTGAAGGATAGCGTCGACCCGGCCAACCCGCATTTCAACGCCAAGGCGGCGCGGGCCAAGCTGATGAGCCGGTCGGGCGCGGAGGATGGCAGCTTCGCCTTCGGTCCCGGCGTGGCGAAGGCGGACCGGGCGCATGGCGACGACACTATGGCCTGCTTCACCTGTCACCTGAGCTGGACGACCAGTTGCGGCGGTTGCCATCTGCCCATCGAGGCGAACTGGAAGACGTCGCTCCACCATTATGACGGTGAGGAGACGCGCAACTTCGCGACCTATAACCCGCAGGTAGCGCGGGACGAGATGTTCCAGCTTGGCAAGCATATGACGACCAAGGGCAATGAAACCGCGCCGGTGCGGTCGACTTCGGCGCTGGTCCTGTCGTCCACCAACATCAACCGCGAGCGCATCTATATCCAGCAGCCGCCCGTGTCGGGCATCGGCTTTTCCTCGCAAGCCTTCGCGCCGCATTTCCCGCATACGGTGCGGCGGACCGAGACGAAGACTTGCTCCGACTGCCACTTGTCGGCGAAGGACGACAATAATGCGATCATGTCGCAACTGCTGTTGCTCGGCACCAATTTCGTGAACTTCGTGGGGCTGAATGCCTGGACGGGCCTGGAGGGCGGGTTCGAGGCGATCCGCGTCACCGAATGGGACGAGCCGCAGGCGGTGATCGGCAGCTATCTCCAGAAATATGCCTATCCCGACTATTGGAAGCTGCATGTCGAGCAGAACAAGCGGGAACTCAAGGATTGGGTGCGCGGCAAATATTTCGACAGGAAGGCTTCGGGCGAGACCCAGGCCGTGGAGGAATTCCGCAATGTCGCGAAGGGCACGGCGGGCCGCGTCGGATGCCTGCAACTGCGCGGCGAATATATGTATGTCGCCGAAGGAAGGGGCGGTTTCCGCGTCTATGACGTAGCGTCCATCGCCAACAAGGGCTTTTCCGAGCCGATCGTGAGCGGGCCTTTCTCGAAGCTTGGCCATGATGCGGGCATTCGCACGAAGAACGCGACCTGCATGGCGCTGCCGACCAACCAGCCGGTCAATCCGCTGCGCAACACGCCGGAACTGCGCCGGATCAACCAGGAGCAGCCTTTCCTGCCGATCTACAGCTATGCGGCGGTGACGGACAGCGTCGAGGGGCTGATCATGGTCAATGTCGAGACCATGGCCGATGGCGAGTTCCGCAACAATTTCCTGAAGCGGGCCGTGACCTGGAACCCTGACGGCGTGCTGAACGGCGCGCGGCATATCCAGTTGGCGGGGCAGATCGCCTATATCACAGCGGATGTCGGGCTGGTGGTGGTGGACCTCAGCGATCCGCTCCACCCCCGTCTCGCCGCCGTCCGCCCGATGAAGGATGCGCGGGCGAGCGCGATCCAGTTCCGTTATCTGTGGGTGACGGATGCGGAAGGATTAAAGCTCTTTGACGTGACGAAGCTCACCGATCCGGTGGCGGTGCCGTCCGCGACCGTGCCGCTGGCCGATGCGCGCCGCATCTATCCGGCGCGCACCTATGCCTATGTCGCGGCCAAATCCAACGGGCTGGCGATTATCGACATCACCAATCCGCTGCGGCCGGCCGTCTATGCGAAAGAAACGTTCGGCGGGCAGATGACCGATGTCGAGGACGTGATCGTGGGCACGACCAATGCGTCGCTGTTCGCCTATGTCGCGGACGGCCGCAACGGCCTCAAGGTGATCCAGCTCACCAGCCCGGCGAGCCAGCCCAATTTCTACGGCTTCTCGCCCGCGCCCAAGCCGGAACTGATCGCCTGGGCGCGGACGCCCTCGCCTGCGCTGGCGCTGTCCAAGGGGCTGGACCGCGACCGGGCGGTGGATGAGACCGGCGGGCAGATCGCGGTGTTCGGAAGATTGGGGTCGCGCCCCTTCACCCGGTCGGAGATGGAGCGCCTGTTCCTGACCAGCAAGGGCATCCCCTACAAGGTCAGCGACGAGGCGGATATGAAGGGCTGGCGGCCGCCCCTGCTGCGATGAGCCGGGGGTTCAGGCGCCCGGCACGCCCAATATCCGCGCCTCGTCCCTGATCCGTCCGGCCTGCGCCGGATTGGCGGCCCGCGCCTGCGCATAGGCCGCCGCCGCCTTGCCTGTCTCGCCCAGCGTCATGCGGCTGCGCATCAGCATGATCCAGCCGTCGACATTGCCCGGATCGGCCTTGAGCCTGGCCTCCAGACGGGCGACCATCCCCTCGACCATCGCATCCTGCTGCCCCTTGGGAAGCTGCGCCGCGGCCTGCATCTGCTCGCGGCTTGGCCCCGGTATCGCCGCCGCCGCCACGGACATGCCGACGCCCATGGGCGGATGCGGCGCGCTTGGCTTCACCGCCGCCAGCCGCCCAGCGACATCGATGCCGTTGATCTTTCCCACCTGCTCTATCGTCCGGCGCAGGTCGGCTTCCCACGGCGCGCCCGGCGGCGTGTCGCCCAGCAAGGCGAGCCAGTCGCGGATCGCGCCCTCATGATCCTTCGCCAGATCCTTGCGCACCGCCTGGAAATAACGGGCCCTCGGATCCTTGGGATCGATCGTAACTGCCCGATCGAAGGCGTCGGCCGCCTCCTTCGGCATGGGATCGCGCTCGCTCGCCATCACCGCCGCTTCGCCCAGCGACGACCAGAAGGTCGCGTTGCCGGGCGCCAGCTTCGTCGCATGGCGATAGGCGCGCACCGCATCGGCATGGCGGCCGCTCTCGAAATAGGCCCAGCCCAGCCTCTGCCAGCCCTCCGCATCATTGGGATTGGCCCCGACCCGGTCCTGCAGCGCGCGGATCGCCGCTTCCGGATCGGGCACCCCCCGGTTCGCCAGCGGCGAGGGCAGGGCGGGCGCTTTCGTTTCCTCAGGCGCCTGCGACACCCTGTAGCCGATCGATATGGCTGCTATGCCGACCGCGCCCATCAGGACCACGCGCCTCCAGCTCCAACCCATTATTCTTCCACTCCCCGACTGTTCCCCGCGATCTTCTCTAGCGTGACGCTGCGGAAATGATAGAGTGCCGCCCGGGACAGGCATCCGGTAACAGCCGGAGCACAGGGGCATATTGGGGGACAATCATTGACTGACCGCGTGCGTATCGCGATCGTCGGATCGGGGCCGGCGGGGCTGAGTGCGGCCGCCCGCGCCGCTGCGCTGGGGCTTTCGCACCTGCTGATCGAGAAGACGGATCATCTGTCCGACACCATCTTCAAATATCAGAAGGGCAAGCATGTGATGGCGACGCCCAGCCAGCTCGTGCTGCGGTCGGACTGCGATTTCGAGGCGGGCAGGCGCGAATCGATCCTGGACCGCTGGAATGCGCAGGCGGCGGAACAGGGCGTCAATGTCGCCTATAATGCGGAGGTGAAGGCGATAGCCGGCACCGGCGATCCCATCCCCGGCAGCATCCAGAAGATCGTCGAGCGCAAGCGCGACGGCACGAGCGAAACGAAGGAAATCCAGCGCCTCGCGCCGCCCTATCGCCTGACCCTGAGCGACGGGCGGGAGGTGATTGCCGACGCGGTGATCATGGCCATCGGCACGCAGGGCAATCCCAATCTGATGCGCGCGCCCGGCGCCGACCTGCCCCATGTCCAATATCAACTGGACGACCCGGCCGAATATAATGACGAGCATATCTTCGTCGTCGGCACGGGCGACGCGGGCATAGAAAACGCCCTGGGCCTCGCCGCCGACGAGGCGCAGGGCAATGTCGTCACCATCCTCAACCGATCGACCGAGTTCGCCAGCGCCAAGGCCGCGAACGTCAAGGCGCTGATGGCCGCCGCCGAAGCCGGCCGCCTGGCCATCATGACCGAAACCACCACGGCGAAGGTGGAGCCGGGTTTCGTCACGCTCGACAGCCGCGATGGCGAGGTGAAGCTGAAATGCGACCGCATCATCGCGCGCATGGGGTCCGCCCCGCCTCGCGCCTTCGTGGAAAGCTGCGGCATCGAATTCACCAGCGGCGACCGCCTGGCCTTCCCGAAATTGTCGCCGGTGTTCGAAAGCACCGCGCCCGGCATCTTCGTGATCGGCGCGCTGGCGGGCTATCCGCTGATCAAGCATTGCATGAACCAGGGCTATGACGTCGTCGAATATATCAACGGCAATCGCGACCTGAAGCCGGCGGACGAACCCATCCTGGCCGCCAAATTCGCGGGATTGCCGGAGAAAAAGGGCGTGGCGGAATGGCTGGAGCACCTGCGCGCCAACGTCTCTATCCTGGAGGGTCTCTCACCGCTCCAGATGCGCGAATTCATGCTGGACAGCGAAGTGCGCGCCTATCGCAGGGGCGATGTGATCTTCGAGAAGTTCGATCCCGGCTCCTCGCTTTTCGGCATAGCGCGGGGACAGGCGCTGGTGGAGGTCGCCCCCGGCGTCGAAGTGCCCATCGAACAGGGTTCGATCTTCGGCGAGGTCGGCCTGATCTCCGGTCGCCGCCGTGGCGCGACGGTGCGGGCGGGCGCGGATTCGATCATGGTGGAGGTGTCGCGCACGGCCGCGCTCAAGCTCATGTCCTCCAACCCGCCGGCCAAGCGCGCCATCACCCGCATATCGACCGAACGGCAACTGCTCCAGATGTTCGGCGCCGGCCTGACCCCCGCCGACCTTGCCGACATTCTGGACACGGCGGAAATCCGGACGGTTAAGGCAGGCGAGGCGATCCTGACGGAGGGCGATCTCGGCAACGACATCTATGTGATCCGCGTCGGCTCCATGATCGTGGAGAAGAAGATCGGCGGTAAAAACGTCTTCCTCTCCTATCTTCCCGCCGGCAGCTATGTGGGCGAAATGGCGCTCATCGCCGGCGGCCCGCGCACCGCCACGGTCAAGGCGACGGTCAAGTCGGAGGTCATCAGGCTGAACGGCGACGCCTTCGCCCGGCTGATGGCCGCCAAGCCCGCCCTGCTGGAGCGCGCCCGCCGCGACATGGCCGCCCGCCAGGACGTCAACGCCTTCATCGAAAGCCGCAAGGACAGCTTCTCCACCGTTGTCGACATGTATTCGGAAACGGCGAAATTCCTGGTCGACAACGGCATCGGCGAAGCGACCGACGTGCTGCTGATCGACGAGCATCTCTGCGTTGGCTGCGACAATTGCGAGAAGGCCTGCGCCGACAGCCATGACGGCCTCTCCCGCCTCGACCGGGAGGCGGGCCGGACCTACGCCCATCTCCACGTCCCCACCAGTTGCCGCCATTGCGAGCATCCCCACTGCATGGCCGACTGCCCGCCCAACGCCATCCATCGCGGCCCGGACGGAGAGGTCTTCATCGACGAAACCTGCATCGGCTGCGGCAATTGCCAGCGCAACTGCCCCTATGGCGTGATCCGCATGGACAGCGTGCCGCCCAAGAAGCCGGGCCTGCTCAGTTGGATGTTCTTGGGCGCCGGCCCCGGCCCCGGCGAACCGTCGAAGAAATGGCGTTACAAGAACGCGGAACCCGGCGTCGAAAAGCCGAAAAAAGCCATTAAATGCGACATGTGTTCCGGCATCGACGGCGGCCCGGCCTGCGTGCGCGCCTGCCCGACGGGCGCCGCGATCCGCGTCGCGCCGGAAGATTTCCTGACGGTCGCCCGGCTGGGCGGAGAGGCGCGCTGATGGCCACTCGCGCCGCCAACCCCGCGCGCCCGGCCAAGGGTGAAGTGCTGCATGACGGCTTCCTCCGCCACGCCGGTTTCCGCTGGCTGAAGATCGCGACGCTGATCTGCGTCCTGTCGATCGCCAGCTACATGCTGGTGGACATCACGCCGCGCCATAATGGCGGTAGCTGGTACGGCTATGCCATGGGCACGATCGGCATGCTGCTGATCCTCTGGCTGACGCTGCTCGGCCTGCGCAAGCGGGCGATGACGGGGGGGCGCTGGTCGCTCAAGGCCTGGACCTCCGCCCATGTCTATCTGGGTCTCAGCCTGATCGTCGTCGCGACGCTGCACACCGGCTTCCAGCTTGGCTGGAACGTGCATACGCTGGCCTATGCGCTGATGATGCTGGTGATTTTTTCGGGCCTGTTCGGCATTACGGTCTATGCGACCTTGCCCGCCGCGCTCAGCAACAACCGCGCCGAAATGACGCAGGTGCAGATGCTCGACGCGGTGCGCGCCATCGACCGGCAATTGCATGACGCCGCGCAGCCACTGACGCATGAACAGGCCGCGCTAGTGCGCCAGTCGCTGGAGGACGACCCGTTCGGCGGCGGCCTGCTCGCCCGCCTGTCGGGCCGCTATCCCCGCTGCGCCACGGCGAGGGCGCAGGCCGCGCTGCGCCGCTGGACCGGCGAGAAGCCCGATACGGGCAACGATCCGCTGGAAAGGATCGACGCCCTGCTGGAGCGCAAGCAGGCCATGCTTGCCCGCCTGCGCCGCCACCTGAAGCTGAAAGCGCTGCTGGAAATCTGGCTCTACGTCCATGTGCCCGCCACCTTTGCCCTGCTGGCCGCGCTGACCGCGCATGTCGTCAGCGTCTTCTTCTACTGGTGAGCCGGAGATGAGCTTCCTAGTCCGTCAGATCAGCCTTACCGCCGATGGCCGCGAGATCGTCCGCGCCGCCATGATCGCCAAGCCGCAACTTTCCCTCGGCCGCGCGGCGGAAAGCGACATCCACCTGCCCGACCTCGCCCTGGAACCGGACCATGCCCGGATCGAGCAGGTCGGTGAGCGCGCCATCCGCGTGCGCGCCACCGGCACGCTGGGTTTCGAACTGGAGGGCCGAACCGTCCTGCGGGCCGAGATCGAGCCCGCCCAGGGCGCGGAACTGCGCTTCGGCGGCCACCGCATCACCGTGTCGCGGGACGATGACGGAGAAGCGGAAGGCGCGACAATCCTCTCCATCCGCCGCGTCGATGCCGTGTCCGAAGCCTCGGAGGAAAAGGAGGAGACGAAGGTCTTTTCCCTGCGCGGCCTGTTGCCCGGCAAGCGGCTGACGGCCTGGGCGCTGGCGCTGGCGATCCTGGTCGGCTTCCTGGCCGTGCCCATCTGGAGCTATGCCGGCCGCCCCGCGGACGACACGCGCAACATCTACACGGTGGTGGGCGACAAGAGCTGGTCCTCCGGCCCGCTCAGCCAGGCGCATCACGCGCTGGAGGGCCGCTGCGAAACCTGCCATCAAAAGGCGTTCGTTTCGGTCCGCGACAGCGCCTGCCAGACCTGCCACAAGGACGCGCATGACCACGCCCCCGCCGCCCGCATCGCCATGGCGCGGGCGGAAGAGGGGCTGGGCGGCAAGCTGCTGGCGGGAGTAGCCTCCGCCTTCGGCAAGCCGCCCGAAGGCGCCTGCGTCGATTGCCACCGCGAACATGAGGGCGCCGGTCCGATGCAGCCCACGCCGCAGGCCTTCTGCGCCGATTGCCACGGCACTTTGAAGGATCGACTGAAGGACACGAAGCTGGGCGATGCCGCCGATTTCGGCACCAGCCATCCGCAATTTTCCGCACTGGTGCAGACGCGGCCGGGCAAGCATCCCCGCTTCGCCCGCGCATCGCTCGACAGCCGGCCGATGGACGATGGCGGCCTCAAATTCCCGCACGACATCCACTTATCCGCAACCGGCGGCGTCGCGAAAATGGCGCGGACGATGAAGGCGCAATATGGCTTCGGCGACGCGCTTGCCTGCAAGGATTGCCACAGGCCGACCGCCGACGGCGTGCGCTTCCTGCCGGTCGACATGGAACGCGACTGCCAGATGTGCCACAGCCTTGCCTTCGAAACGATCGGCGGCACCGTCCGCACGCTGCGCCACGGCCAGCCCGATCAGGCGATCGCGGACCTGCGGGCTTATTTCCGTTCGACCGGCCCGGCCCAGCCGCCAGCCTTGGGCGGCATGGCGCGGCGGCGGCCCGGAGACTATGCGCAAGGCCGGATATATCATGCCTATTTCGGCGCGGCGGCCGCTCGCCCCTCCCGCGCCGACGACGCTGTCAGGGCCGTCTTTTCGAAGGGCGGCGCCTGCTACGACTGCCACACCATCACGCCGCCCGGCGCGAACGGCAATGCAGGCTGGCAGGTGCTGCCCGTGCATCAGCCGATGCGCTATATGATGAATGGCTGGTTCGACCATGCCGCGCACCGGACCGAGAAATGCGAAAGCTGCCATGCCGCGCCCAAATCGCACGATGCCAGGCAATTGCTGCTGCCGGGAATCGACAGTTGCCGCACCTGCCACGGCGGGGAAAAGGCCAAGGCGGACGTGCCGTCGGGCTGCGCCATGTGCCACAGCTATCATGTCGGCGACGGCGCGCCATGGGCGCCCGCCAACCGTTCGATCGGCAAAGATGCTGCGGACCGGCCGAGAAAGTTTGATAGTCCAAGCGGGTAGCGCCTCAAGGACGGGCCGCGATATATAAGAGGGAAGCAAGGACCAATGCTGATCGCGCAGGTCACGGACATCCATCTGGGCTTCGACCCGGAAAACCCCGCCGAATTCAACCGCAAGCGGCTGGACCAGGTCTTGCGCGCCCTGAATGACGGTCCCAACCGGCCCGATCTGCTGCTGGCGACCGGCGACCTGACCGACCGGGGTGACCCGGACAGCTACCGCCGTCTCGCCAACGCCTTCGGCCAGTGCGACTTCCCGGTCTGGCCCTGCATGGGCAATCATGACGACCGGGCGCATTTCGCCGCGCATTTCCCCCACATTCCCCAGAATGACGGCTTCGTCCATTATGTGATCGCGCAGGACGGGCGGCGGATCATCATGCTCGACACGCTGGAGCCGGGACGCCATGGCGGCGCCTTTTGCGAGCGGCGCGCGCAATGGCTCGCCGCGCGTCTGGATGAGGACGACGTCACCCCGACGCTGATCGTCATGCACCACCCCCCGGTGGAGGTCGGCATCGACTGGATGAACACCCATCCCGAAGAACCCTGGGTCGGGCGCTTCGCCGCGACCATCGCCGGGCGCCCCAATCTGCACGCGATCCTCTGCGGCCACATCCACCGCTCGGTCGTCGCGCCGTGGAAAGGCACGACCATCGCCATCTGTTCATCCACCGCGCCGCAACTGGCGCTGGACATGCGGCCGATGGACCCGGATGCCCCGGACAATCGCCCGATGATCGTCGCCGACCCGCCTGCTTACGCGCTTCATCGGTGGACCGGGAACGGGTTGATCACGCATTTCGAGACGGCGGACGACCATGTCATGCTCGCGAAATTCGATGCGGGCATGCAGCCGCTGGTGCGAACGCTGATGGACGAGCGGCCGTAACGCAAGCCGGATGCTTAAATCCCGGAGCCTTCCGCCCAGGCGCCGGGACGGATCGCCTCTTCCCTGCGCGGAGGGTTCATTGCGGGCCCCAGTTCGCGCAGCAGGCAGTCCACGACCTGCCGCACCTTCGGCAGCAAATGGCGCCGCTGCGGATAAACCGCCCAAATAGGTTCATCGTCCGGCTGAACATCCTCCAGCAGCAGTTCGACCATGCCGTGCTTGAGATAGGGCAGGATGTAGAAGTCCGGAAGCTGGCAGATGCCAAGCCCGGAAATGCATGCCTCCATGACGGCATGTCCGCTGTTGCACCGGAAGCGTCCCTTCGGCCGATGGATCACCTCCTGCCCGTCGACCTTGAAATGCCATGTGCTGGCGGAGCCGGCGATGCACTCATGCCCGGCCAGCGCCTCGACGCTCGCGGGCCGGCCCGCGGAAGCCAGATAGCTGGGCGCGGCGCAGGTGTAGAGCGTGCGCGACGCCACCCGCGTCGCGATCAGGCGCGGGTCGTTGACCGTCCCCGTGCGGACCGCGACGTCGAATCCTTCACCGACAAGATCGATGACGCGGTTGGACAATTCTATCGACACGGCCAGCTTGGGGTGCTGCATGGCGAAGCGGCGGATGATCGGCGCCACGAAGCGCTCCCCCATGGCGGTCGAGCAGGTCACGCGCAATTCCCCCTGCGGCTCGCTTCTCTCCCCGATCAGGGCGATGGCTTCGTCCCGGTCCTTGGCTATGCGCTCGCACCGTTCGAAGAACACCCGGCCGGTGTCGGTCAGCCGGACGGTCCGGGTGGTCCGATGGAAAAGCAGCGCCTGCACGCGCTGCTCCAGCGCCATGATGGACCGGCTGACATGGGTGGTGGAGACGCCCAGCGCCCTTGCCCCGCGGGTGAAGGAACCCGCCGTGGCGACGCTGATGAACTCGTCAATGCCATCCCAGTTCGACATTTGATTATACCTGTCCAGGAATAATGATTTTCCGAAACACCATATTATCACCAATGCGGAACAGCGCTAGGGAGGGTGGAAAGAGGGGCAGGGCTAGAGCCGTGGCGCCTCTTACCGCCTGATCATGACGAGGAATGAGAGATGAAGACCCGCGCCGCCGTCGCCTTCGAGGCGAAGAAGCCCCTGGAGATCGTCGAAGTCGATCTGGAAGGCCCGAAGGCGGGCGAGGTTCTGGTGGAGATCATGGCGACGGGCATCTGCCACACCGACGCCTATACGCTGGACGGCTTCGACAGCGAGGGCATCTTCCCCTCGATCCTGGGCCACGAGGGCGCAGGCATCGTGCGGGAGGTCGGCGCGGGCGTCACCTCGGTGAAGCCCGGCGACCACGTGATCCCGCTCTACACGCCCGAATGCCGCCAGTGCAAAAGCTGCCTGTCGGGCAAGACGAACCTGTGCACCGCGATCCGCGCCACCCAGGGCAAGGGGCTGATGCCCGACGGCACGACCCGCTTCAGCTACAAGGGCCAGCCGATCTTCCACTATATGGGCTGCTCCACCTTCTCCAACTTCACCGTCCTGCCGGAGATCGCGGTTGCCAAGATCCGCGAGGACGCGCCCTTCCAGTCGAGCTGCTATGTGGGCTGCGGCGTCACCACCGGCGTCGGCGCCGTCGTCAACACGGCCAAGGTGCAGGCGGGCGAGAATGTCGTGGTCTTCGGCCTGGGCGGCATCGGCCTCAACGTCATCCAGGGCGCGAAGATGGTCGGCGCGGACAAGATCGTCGGCATCGACATCAACCCCGACCGGGAGGAGTGGGGCCGCAGGTTCGGCATGACTCATTTCATCAACAGCAGGGGCCTGTCGCGGGAGGAGACCGTCGCCAGGATCCTGGAGGTGACGGACGGCGGCGCCGACTACAGCTTCGACGCGACCGGCAATACGGAGGTGATGCGCACCGCGCTCGAATGCTGTCATCGCGGCTGGGGGGAAAGCATCATCATCGGCGTGGCCGAAGCGGGGAAGGAAATCAGCACTCGCCCGTTCCAGCTCGTCACCGGCCGCGTCTGGAAGGGGACAGCCTTTGGCGGCGCGAAGGGCCGCACCGACGTTCCCAGAATCGTCGACTGGTACATGAACGGCAAGATCGAAATCGATCCAATGATCACCCATGTGCTGACGCTGGAGGAGATCAACAAGGGCTTCGACCTGATGCATGCGGGGGAAAGCATCCGCAGCGTCGTGCTGTTCTGAACGGGACGGGGAAATTTCATGGGCGTGACTTCCGGTGCCGTTCCGACGCGATCGGACGGCAGGTGATCATGGAACAGGTGAGCGCCAGCAAGGCCTTCGGCGGCGTGCAGGGCGTGTACCGGCACGCCTCCGGCTCGACGGGGACGGACATGACCTTCTCGGTCTATGTGCCGCCGCATGACGAAGGGGCGAAGCTGCCGGTCGTCTGGTATCTGTCGGGACTGACCTGCACCCATGCCAATGTCACGGAGAAGGGCGAGTTCCGCGCCGCCTGCGCGGAACTGGGGCTGATCTTCGTCGCGCCGGACACCAGCCCGCGCGGTCCGGACCGCAACGGCGGCGCCGTGGCGGACGATCCGCAGGGGGCTTATGATTTCGGCCTGGGCGCCGGTTTCTATGTCGACGCGACGCAGGCCCCCTTCGCCGCCCATTATCGCATGTGGTCCTATGTGACCCGGGAACTTCCCGCGCTGGTCGCGGCGAACTTCCCCGCCGACATGGCGCGCCAGTCGATCATGGGGCACAGCATGGGCGGCCATGGCGCGCTGACCATCGGCCTGACCCATGCCGCGCGGTACAAGGCGGTTTCGGCCTTCGCGCCGATCGTCGCGCCAGGACAGGTGCCCTGGGGGCGGAAGGCGCTGGCCGGCTATCTGGGCGACGACCAGGCCGCCTGGCGCCGGCACGACGCGGTCGCGCTGATCGAGGATGGCGCCCGCGTTCCGGCGCTGCTGGTCGACCAGGGGACGGCGGACAATTTCCTGGAACAGGAATTGCGCCCCGAACTGCTGAAGGCGGCCTGCGAGGCGGCGGGCATCGACCTGACGCTGAACCTGCGCGAAGGCTATGACCACAGCTATTATTTCATTTCCACCTTCATGGCCGATCATCTGCGCTGGCATGCGGCCCGTCTGGGCAGGGATTGATCGATGGCGCCGATGTTCGCGAACGGCCGCGACGGCGCCGGAGCTGCGTTGCAGGCCGAAGCGGGTCCGCCATTGATGCCGATCCGCTACCAGGGGCCTGACGAGCGGCTGGATCAGGTGAGGGCGGGATGACGCAGGCGGACCTCGCCACCCCGCTTCGGATCGAACGCATCGGCAGGGATGACATGTCGCTGCGCGCGCTCGCGACATTGCGCATGACGGTGTTTCGCGGCTGGCCCTATCTTTATGACGGCAGCCTCGACTATGAAGCGGGCTATCTGTCCGATTTCCTGAGCGACGAAACCGCGGTGCTGGTGGTCGCGCGACTGGGGGACATCCCCGTTGGCATGGCGACCGCGTCGCCGATGGCGACCCAGGGCGACGCGGTGAAGGCGCCCTTTCTGGCGGCCGGCATCGATGTCCGGTCCCTCTTCTATTTCGGGGAATCCGTGCTGCTGCCCCAGTTTCGCGGGCTGGGCGTGGGTCATCGCTTCTTCGACGAGCGGGAGGCGGCCGCCCGAAGCGCGGGCGCGACCGGCGCGACCTTCTGCGCGGTCGACAGGGACCGGGACCACCCGGCCCGGCCGAGCGAGACCCGCGACCTGACGCCCTTCTGGACCAGCCGCGGCTATCGCATGGCGCCGCACCTCGCCATGACCATGCGCTGGAAGGAAGTCGGCCAGCCTGAGGAGAGCGACCATCTGATGCGCTTCTGGCTGAAGTCGCTATAGGCGGGTCGGCACGGCCGCCGGTTCAGGCGGGATGGAATATCCCCCGCGTGATGGCCGACAGGCAGTCGGCAACAGCATCATCCCTGTCCTGCTTGGCCGCCCAGGACCGTATGTCGGACGCGGAATTTATCGTCGACATGATGATGTGGCTCGCAAGGAGGGGGTTGACGTTTTTCGCCGCGCCCTCCCGCACCGAATCGACGAGCAGGCCCGAAAAGAGAAGCGTCGTCCTCTGGGCATGCTCATAGGGAATCTGGCGGACGCTGTCAGGCAGGGCCTGGAACGCGGTGGTGCGCAGAAGCGGATAGTCTTCCCCGAACTGATATTTCATCGCCTGCGCGATGACCGAAATCAGCGTTTCCCAGGCGTCCAGTCCGGCTTTCCGGGCCTGTTCGCGGAGATCCCTCAGCCGCTGGTAGCTGTTGCGGAAGCATTGCAGGATCAGTTCGTCCTTCGTCGGCAGGTGATGGTAGAAGCTGCCCTTGGTAAGGTTGAGTTCGGCGGCGATCCGGTCGATCGACGTCCCCCTATAGCCGACTTCGTTCATCAGGCGCGTGGCGGTTCTGAGAAACTGGGAATAGCTGTCGCCCGCCGCAACCGCTTCGCCGGTGCCGAGAGCGGCGGGAAGCGCGCGCGAAGGGCGCGTCGCGATTCCGCCGTCCAGAATATCGAATAGCTGCCGGCGCACTGTGTCGAAGTCGCCGACATCATATTGTTTCAGCCATATCGCCGACCAGAAGACCACCTCATTCAACATCTGGGTGCGCGCCGTCAGCCTGAGTTTCCGCGCGGCGGTGTCCGCCGGGCCGAAAAAGGCGCGGACGCCGCGAAATACGGCCTGATATTGCTGCATCAGCGCGGCGCGGGCGGCGCCTTCCAACGCTCGCATTTCCGACAATATGGCGAGGGGACGGGTCTTCCCCTGCATCGCCGCCGCATAATGGTCGAAGTGGATGCGCAGATATTGGTCGACCCTTGCCCGCGGCGTATCCGCCTTTCCCGCCTGTTCCACCATTTCCTTCAGGCGCTGAAGGCTGTCCTCGAAAACCGCACGGACAAGCTGTTCCTTGTACCGGAAATAATAGGTGACCGCCGTCGTCTTGAGGCCCAACTGCTCCGCCACTTCCTGCAGCGTCATGCCGGCGATGCCCCGCTGGTTGAGGAGCATGGTGGCCGCGTCCAGAATCTTGCCCCGCTGCCGCTCGAAACGCGAAAGCGGGGGGGCGGACGGCCCCTCCAGTGCTGCGCTGTCCGCTTTGGCGTCGGTCATCATCGCCCTATCTTCAATTTGTCGGCGGGAGTCGAGCCTTGCCCGAATTCGAATTCCAGGTCTTGCACGATTTTTCATGAATTCACGGAACCATGCCTGCATCGACCCATATTCCTGTTGGACAAACCCGATCAGGTAAGAGATTAAAAGTCGTAATTCGAATCGAGGGTATGGTTGAATGCCCTGGGATGGGAGAGGGATGGAATGGATTTCTCATTCACCGAAAGGCAGACCCGGTATCGCGACGCGGTCAGGCAGTTCATCGAGGGGGAGGTGCGTCCCCTGGTTCACGCCCATGAGGCGGAATTGGCGGAAGGCGACAGATGGGCGCCGCTCGACCTGATCGAGACGCTCAAGAGGAAGGCGCAGGCGGCGGGCCTCTGGAACCTGTTTCTGCCCCCTTCGAACGGGCATGCCCATGTCGACGACAGCTTCCTTTTTTCGGGCGAGCGGCTGACCAATCTGGAATATGCGCTGTGCGCCGAGGAAATGGGCCGGATCCATTGGGCGTCGGAGGTCTTCAACTGCTCCGCCCCGGACACCGGCAATATGGAGGTGCTGCATAAATATGGCACGCGCGCGCAGAAGGACCGCTGGCTGAAACCGCTGATGGACGGCGCGATCCGTTCCGCCTTCCTGATGACCGAGCCTGAGGTGGCCTCCTCCGACGCCACCAACATACGCACCTCGATCGACCGCGACGGCGACGATTATGTCGTCAACGGACGGAAATGGTGGTCATCGGGCGCCGGAGACCCGCGCTGCAAGATCGCCATATTGATGGGAAAGACCGATCCCGCCGCGGCGCGCCACGAGCAGCAGAGCATGCTGCTGCTGCCCCTCGACACCCCGGGCGTGACGATCAGGCGCAATCTTTCTGTGTTCGGCTATGACGATGCGCCGCATGGGCATTCGGAAATCCTGCTGGACAATGTCCGCGTGCCGGCCGGCAATCTGCTTCTGGGCGAGGGACGCGGTTTCGAAATCGCGCAGGGCCGGCTGGGGCCTGGACGCATCCACCATTGCATGCGCACGATCGGCGCGGCGGAAGAGGCGCTGGACATGATGTCCCGGCGCCTGCTTTCGCGATCCGCCTTCGGCAAGGCCATTGCCGAACATTCGGTGTGGGAGGAACGGGTGGCGAATGCGCGCATAGAGATCGAAATGACGCGCCTGCTCTGCCTGAAGGCGGCCGACATGATGGACAAGGCGGGCAACAAGGCCGCAAGAAACGAAATCGCGATGATCAAGGTGCAGGCGCCCGCCATGGCGCTGCGCATCGTCGACGACGCGATCCAGGCCCATGGCGCGGCGGGCGTTTCGCCGGATTTCGAACTCGCCCGGATATGGGCGGGCCTGCGCACCATGCGCATCGTCGACGGCCCTGACGAAGTGCATCGCCGCGCGATCGCGCGGGCCGAATTCAGCCGCCATCGGGACCGGCGGTGAGCGACCTCGACGAAGCGTCGCTGGCGCGCTGGATGGCGCGCGCCGTGCCGGATTTCCAGGGCCTTGGACGGATCGGGAAATTTCCCGGCGGCCAGTCCAACCCGACTTACAGGATCGAGGCCGGCGAAAGGACATATGTTCTGCGCCGCCAGCCATTCGGGGACTTGCTGCCCTCGGCCCATGCGGTCGACCGGGAATATCGGCTGATGTCCGCTTTGCATCCCGCGGGCTTTCCGGTGCCCAGGCCCGTGGCCCTGTGCGAGGACAGGAACGTCGCGGGCGCCCTGTTCTACATGATGGAGATGGTCGACGGGCGCAGCTTCTGGAACGGGGCCTTGCCTGAGATCGGGAAGGGGGAAAGGCGCGCCTTTTACGAGGCGATGATCGATGCGCTGGCGCGGCTTCATTCGCTGGACCATGAAAAAATCGGCCTGGGTGGCTTCGGGCGCGCCGGCAATTATTTCGAACGGCAGGTGGGGCGTTGGACGAAGCAATATCGCGCGGCGCAGACGGGCCATATCCCGGAGATGGAGAAACTGATCGAATGGCTGCCGCGCACGGTGCCCCGGCAGACGCGCAACTCGATCATCCATGGCGATTTTCGCATCGACAATCTGATCTTCGCGAAGGACCGGCCAAAGGTTCTGGCGGTGATAGACTGGGAACTGGCGACCATCGGCGATCCCCTGGCCGATTTCGCCTATCTGGCGATGAACTGGATCATGCCGGCCGATGGCCGTTCCTGGCTGGGCGGGCTGGACCTGGAGGGGGAGGGGCTGATGACCCTGGACCAGGCCATGGATCGATATTGCGATGCGGCCGGTTGCGGTCCGTTGCCCGACCTGTCCTGGCATTTCGCCTATAATCTGTTCCGCATGGCCGGCATATTGCAAGGCGTGAAGAAGCGCATGGCGGACGGCAATGCGTCGAGCAGCGAAGCGGAGGTCATGGTGGCGAAGATCGAGCCTCTGGCAAGCGAGGCATGGAGACGGGCCTGCATGGCGGGCGCGCTGGACCCGACCGTCAATTCGTGAACGGCTGTAAGTCCAAAAGGGAGAAGGGCATGGATTTGTTCGACCTGAGCGGCAAGACCGCGATCATCACCGGCTCATCCCGCGGCATCGGGCGCGCCATTGCGGAAGCATTTGCGGAGGCGGGCGCCAATGTGGTGATTTCCAGCCGCAAGCAGCAGGCCTGCGAGGAGGTGGCGGCCGCCATCAACGCGCGGTGCGGGACTGAGCGCGCCGTCGCCATCGCCGCCAGCATATCCGACAAGGCGGCGCTGCACGCCATGGTAGAGCAGACGCGCGAACATTTCGGGCAAATCGACGTCCTGGTCTGCAACGCCGCGTCCAACCCCTATTACGGCCCGATGTCGGGCATCACGGACGAACAGTTCCGCAAGATCTTCGACAATAACGTGCTGGCCAACCATTGGCTGATCGGCGCGGTCGCGCCGCAGATGCAGCAGCGCAAGGACGGATCGATCATCATCATATCGTCCATAGGCGGCCTGATCGGATCGGATGTGATCGGCGCCTATAATGTCTCCAAGGCGGCGGATTTCCAGCTCGTCCGCAACCTCGCCGTCGAATTCGGGCCGCATAATGTGCGCGTCAACGCCATCGCGCCCGGCGTCATCCGCACGGATTTTGCCCGCGCCTTGTGGGAAGACCCGAAGGCCGAAGCCGAATTGCGGCGCGTGACCCCGCTCGGTCGTATCGGGGAGCCGGAGAACATCGCCGGCACGGCCGTTTTCCTGGCGTCGAAAGCGGCCGAATATGTGACGGGCCAGGCGATCGTCGTCGACGGCGGCACGACCATAAAGGGCGCGCTGTGACCGGCCGCTTCCATGGCAAGAGCGTCGTCGTGACGGGCGCGGGTTCGGGCATCGGCCGGGCAACCGCGCGCCTGTTCGCAGGGGAGGGCGCGCGGGTCATCGCCTTCGACCTGTCCGAAGGCGTCGAGGAAACGGCCGCCGGCCAGGAACGCATCGTCGCCATGCGGGGCGATGCCGGGTCCGCCGGCGATGTGCAGGCGCTGATCGCGGCGGCGGTCCGCGATCTGGGCGGCGTCGACATCATCGCCGCCAATGCCGGCATCAGCGGCGGCCTGGCCGGCCTGTTCGAGCAGACGGCGGAGGACTGGGCGAAAATCCTGGAGGTGAACCTGATCGGGCCCTTTCTGGCGATCCGGCACGGCGCGGAGGCCATGATCAACGCTGGGCGACCGGGCAGCATCATCTGCACGGCGTCGGTGGCGGGGTTGCGCGCCGGCGCGGGCGGGCCGGCCTATTCCGCGTCCAAGGCGGGCGTCATCAATCTGGTGCAAACCGCCGCGCAGCAACTCACCGGGACGGGGATACGCGTCAACGCCGTATGTCCCGGCCTTGTCGAAACGGGCATGACGCAGTCGCTCTACGACGCCGCCCGCGCAAAGGGGCGGGAGGAGATGATCGGGCAGCTCAATCCCACGCAGCGCGGCGGGGAGCCGCGCGAACTGGCGGAAGCCATCGCCTTCCTGGCATCCGACCAGGCGAGCTACATCAATGGTCATGCGCTTGTCGTCGACGGCGGGCTGTCCACGTCCCACCCCTTCGCCAAGCCCCGCAAGCTGGGCGTGACGACATTCTGACGAAAGCGGTTCGGGCGTCCGCATTGCCGATGCCTGTTCAACGCTTCCTCCCTCCGCGGCGATCGGGGCGGGCGGCGAGACATGAGTCGTTGCGGCTCGCGCCCCCGGATCGATCCGACGCCGGATGGGCGACGGTCATTTGAACACGGGCAAATGAATGTTTCAGAAGGATAAATAGTGGAAGGGCGAACTTGGCCCATTATTTCGATCCTGCTGTTATCAAAGCAAATACCGGCGGATCGGAACAATCCCGTCCATGATCTATTGGCCCGCTTCACCTGATGCATAGGTCCATTTGCATCGGGCATTTCCATCGGTTCGTCGCAGTATGCGCTCCTATTGCCTACGCAACTGATGGAATGCACCGGATTGTTCATGTAGCAGAAAGGTCGGCATCAACAGGCAGAATGTCCATGGCGTTCATCCGTGACGTCATGAGGCATATTCTGGGAAGGCAAATGGAGGGGGTTCTGACAGCCGAATACGCCATCACGCGACCGGCAGTCGGACGAAAAGCTGCGATCATGCAGGCCCGACTGACCGATTTTGGAGGAGTAACGTGATGAGTGTGGTTTCCAACAACCCGAAATATCTCTTCGTTCTTGCCCTGCTTGCCGGCGCTTCGTCGGCCAGCGTGGCTGCGCAGACGCAGGAGGCGCCGGCCGCCGACGTTTCGGCGACCGCCTATCTGCCGGCCGAAAAGACCGCAGGCCCTGAAATCAAGGGCATCATTTCCGCGCGCAGCGGCGACAAGATGCAGGTCACGGCCGCCGACGGCACCAAATCCGTCATCGCCATCAACGACGCCACCAAGATCAGCGCCAGCAAGGGCCTTTTCGGCCTCAATCGCAACAGGCTTGCCGCGACCTCGCTGCTGAACGGCCTGCCGGTCACGGTCAAGACGCTGCAATCGGGCGAGGGCCTGGTGGCGAGCCAGATCAATCTCCAGAACAAGGATCTGAAGACCGCATCGATGATCCACAACGGCACCGCCCAGGGCTTTGAGGAGCAGACTGCGGCGACGGCGGCGCTGCGCGGTCGCATGGGCGAGATCGACCAATATAATGTGAAGAGCACGACCAACGTGAATTTCGACACCGGCAAGGCCGTGCTGTCGGCCCAGGCGAAGAACGACCTCTGCGCCACGGCAGCCACGGCCGAGGGGATGAGCAACGCCCTGTTGCTGGTCGTCGGCTACACCGATTCCACCGGAGACGATGAATTCAACCAGGAGCTTAGCGAGAAGCGGGCCGGCCGCGTCGTCAATTATCTTCAGCAGGCCTGCGGCTGGAAGCCCTATCGCATGCTGACCCCGACCGGCATGGCCGAGGCGGACCCCGTCGCGAGCAACGACACCATCGAGGGCAAGGCGCAAAATCGCCGCGTCGCGGTGAACATCCTGGTCAGCAAGGGCCTGGACGGGCTGTAAGGGGCGAGGGGGGGGAGGGAATTTCCCTACCCCCGGCCCGTCGCGGTTTCCTGACCGGGCGATTTGAAGCGGCAGTATGATCATATTGGGGCGGAAAAGCCCGGCCAATAGGAACGGCCCGATCCGCCATCCGGATCAATCGTCGCAATATTCCCATCGTCCGGCGTTGCAAGCCGCGACGGCGCGGCGCCATTCGGCCATCCTGCGCGCATATTCGTCGCGGGCGTCGGCATAGCCTTCCCGCTGGCCCTGCGCCTGGCGGTAGTTCTGCATGATCCTGGCGTCGCGTTGACGGACATAGGCTAGCTGCTGCTGGTTCATCCGCTTGATGGTCGCGCGGTCCCGCGCGCGCGCGGCGGCGCTGCGCATGGTCGGATCATTGGGGTCGTCCGCATGCGCCGGCACGGGCAACAGGGCCAAGCCGATTGCAAGCGCCAATGCACAGAACCCCGTTTTCATGAATGCGCCCCTTTTTTTATCCGCCCTTTTCTTTGCCTGGCGGCAGGCGAAAGGCAATCGATTTGCGATAAATGGTGAACCTCCCCGGCGCGGAAATTGTCCGAAGGGCGCCCCCTCCTTGAATGAAGAGTGGAACAAGAGTTGAGAGCCGATTGTTTCCCTCGTCTCTTGAGGAGGAGGACGGAGATGGCTGAAGTTCATAGAGATCGTTATACGGATGACCGCGTCGTCGTTCACAAGCATCGCAGCGGCCGGACCATTGCGATCCTATTGATCGTCATTCTGGCGATTGCCGGAATATTGTTCGCGACCGGCTTCTGGAAAGCGGATGTCTCCGGCGGCGACGTTCCCGAAGTCAGCGTGAAGGGCGGCGAACTGCCGAAGGTCGACGTCGATTCCAAGGCAGTGGTCGTCGGCAGCAAGAAGGAAACCATTGACGTGCCGACGGTCGGCGTCAAGAACAATGGCGAAGAATAAGGCCGGTCCTGAAATGCCGTGAGGATCGATCCTTGCCGGCGAAACGACCGGCTCATCCAGGCCGCGAAAGCCCTGTCCCGCAAGGGGCAGGGCATTTTCTTTGCCAACCACAATTGCCTGTTCGTCATCGGGCGGTTTCGATTTGAAGTGCGACACCCGTTGTGATGCGTAGCATTTCATCCGGGGTGGGGCGAGCCCCACCCCGGATGGCCAAATTTATCCGGCTTTGAGGAGGGCGATTTGCTCCCCCAGAACCTCATGCGGGGTGCGATAGCCCAGGCACTTGCGCGGTGTGCTGTTGAGGCGATCGGCAACGGCCTGGATTTCCCTGTCTGAGAGCAGTGCCAGGTCGGTGTCGGAGGGTAGGAAGCGCCGTATCCGCCCGTTGCAATTTTCCACGCCGCCTTTTTGCCAGGGCGCTGAGGGAAGACAGAAATAGCTGGTGATGCCGAGCCTGTTCCGCAGGGTCGCAAAGGCAGCAAATTCCGTGCCTCGATCGAAGGTGATGCTGCGCCGGAGGGGAGGCGGCATGTCGCGTAAATGCCGATCGATGCCGGCCATGACACCGGCAGAATGCCGGCTCGGATTACGCGTCAGGAAGGTGAAGCGGCTACAGCGCTCAACCAGCGAGGTGAGGTTCGCTTTGCCATATTCTCTCCTGAAGATCAGGAGATCGCCTTCCCAGTGGCCGAAACTGCTGCGATCCGCGATTTCCTGCGGCCGCGCGCCGATCGTATTTGCCACGGGTATATGGAGACCGCGCGGCTTTCGGCCATAACGTTGCCGGCGCGAACGGCGGGCAACTGGCAGATGGCGCCAAAGCTTATGGTGCCGTCCCTCAGCGCCGTAGACATACTGGTAAATGGTTTCGTGGCACACCGCCTCCCGCTGACCGCGATGACGCCGAAGATAACCTGCAATCTGTTCTGGCGACCAGGCCGCCAACAAGCGATCAGCAATGTAGGCGGCGAGTTCCGGCTGGCGAGCAATCTTGCCTCCGCGCACGCGACGATTGCTGGCCATGGTCTGCGCTGCAGTCGGGAAATATCCTCGGAACAGCGGTTCTTCATCAAAATGCCGGTTGCGCTTGATCTCTCGATAAATCGTCGAAGGATGTCGTCGCAGCGCATCTGCAACTTGCTTCACTGTGCGTCCGGTTCCGATCAGTCGATAAATATCGCGTCGCTCATCCAGACCCAGATGCTGATAGCCTTCCATATCGTGCCTTCCTGGAAAGGGGATCAAACCCCTATAAAACCAAGGATTTCGCACTTCGAGATAGAATCCACCCTCGCCTTGCAATAAGACCGATAATATATCTTATGTTAAATCCCGACAATGTGCGGACGGGAGGGAGACGATGGGAGTTCCGCCCCTCAATGGCAAGAACCGGACGCCTGCCAGACGAGGATTGCTGAACTCCGGTCATCCCATGTCCCTCAATGGCGCTGGAGCGCCCGCTTCGCCTCGGCCGTGATCGTATAGACGGCTTCGCGCTGGGCGCCGCGATTGGGATGATCGACCCGATACCCCTGATAGTGGCGGCGCAGCAGGCCGGCGCGGACCAGGTCGGACACGACCCGGCTCACATTCGTCCGGCCGGACCGCAAGATCCGCGACCGGACCTCCTGTTCGAGCCGGCGTTCCATCTCTTCCGGGTCGACCATGCCTGCCCGCGAGATGAGATCGGCGCGCACCGCGTCGATCATGGCGCGCCGCCGACAATCCCGTTGCGCAAGGGGCGCGAGCGCCTGGCAAAGCCAGTCGCGCACCGGCACCCTCCCCTTGCCGCTTCCGACATAGGGACCGACGCTGTCATGAGAACCGGCTTCCTGCGCGATCAGCTTCAGCACCAGCAATGCATAGCGCGGCCGTTTCGATACGGTCGATATGCGTTCGACAAGGTCCGGAAGCGCGGCCGCCCCGCGTCGCGATGACGGGCTGGATGGCGGCGGAGATTGCTCGAAGAGATCGGGCTGGTAGAACATATGCGGAATCTAGCACATGCTGAGTCCGTGTGAATCCCCTCTGCGGCGATCCTCCAACAAAAAGCACGGATGACACTTTACCCGACGGGCGCGGGATTTCGCCGGCACTTTTCACGACATAGGCAAATTTATATCGCTCAGCGGTCATTATGCCGGCGATGTCGCAGGAATGGCCCATTCCGCGCCCCTCCCCGAAATCAGCCGTGACACTTTGGCGCACATGGCCGGAACTCGGTAAAGTGTCACCTCTGTCATTTTCCGCCGTCCGACCCGGCGGCGCGGGCTGATATAGTTTTATATGGAGGCGGATTTGCGGGAACGGCCCTGAAATTGGGCCGTTGCAGAATAACAGTCATCAGAGGGTAATGAAGCGATGAAAATGGCCGCTCCCGCATTTCTCCTTGTCGCGCTGGCCGCATGCGCGCCATCCGATCAGACCGATTCCGGCGATTCCAACTTCGCGCCCAGCAACACGACCGCCGGCACCGTGCCGGACGGCATTCCCGGCGAAGGCCCCGGCACCGCCATGACGGATGGAGAGACCAGCACGCGGGGCGCCGTTTCCGCCGCCGACAGTCCCACGGCGACGCAAGGGTCTTCGGGTTCATCCGCGGCGCAAAACGGGTCCGGGCGATAGGCCAGCCTATCGAAGCAGCGAAATCCTCGCCGCCAGGTCGTTGCGGATCGTGGTGGCGGCGACGCCGCCCTCACCCATGGCGTGGCTGATCTGATCCAGGCCCTTGGCGACGTCGCCGGCGGCGTAAAGGCCCGGCACGCTCGTGCGCTGATGGTCGTCGACGACGAGGCAGCCGTCGTCCGTGGCTTCGGCGCCCAGCATCATCGCCAGTTCCGACCGGATGATCGATCCAAGCGCGGGATAGGCCGTATCATAGGCTTCGGCCCCGTTCGGCGTCGGCACCAATATGCGCTCGCCCTCGATGCGGAGGGGTTCGCAAGGGCCGTTCACCAACGCGACGCCCGCCTCCTCCAGCCTTATCCTCTGGTCGGCGGACAGTTCATGATCTCCCTGGGGTGAAATCAAGCTGATGTCGGCCGAATAGGTGCGCAGGAACATCGCTTCGTTCGCGCCGCGCTCGCCCGTCCCGATGACGGCGATGCGCCGGTCCGTGGCTTCATATCCGTCGCAGATCGGGCAATAGCGCAACAAGCCCTGCCGCAGCGCCGCATCGTGAATGTCGGGCGACATGGGCGGCGCGTTGTTCACCACGCCGGTCGCCAGCAGCACGCTGCGCGCCTGCCATGCCCCGGTCTCGACATGCGCCAGGAAAATGTCGCCGTCCTTCTCCAGCCCCGTGACCAGTCCTTCCGTCACCTCGCCGCCGAATTCCGCCGCCTGGCGACGCATCAGCGCGAGCAGTTCCCGGCCCGATATGCCGCCCGGATAGCCTGCATGATTGCGGGTATGCGGGATCAGCGCGGCACGGCTGTTGCCCGCGTCGACGATAGCGATCCTGAGATGGAAGCGGGCGAGATAAATGGCCGCCGTCAGGCCGGCTGGGCCTGCGCCCACCACCAGGCAATCCAGGGGCGCCGTCATTCCGCTATCGCCCGAACGAACGTCGCGCCGACAGCAGGCCGAGGAGCAGAACCCCGGCCGCCACGCCTGCGCCCGCCGACAGAACCGCCCTCCGCCGTTCCGGCGCGGGCTTGCGAAAGCCGCCATCGATGCCGCCGCTGTCCCGAGGCGGATCGAACAGATTGCCCCGCGAGACCGGCGCGCGTTCCGCCGAGGCGAAGTAGCGCCCGAAGGCCAGATTCCCGATCCGGCTGAGCAGCGAGGGCGCAAGCGGATGGGCGAACCGCACGAACCAGGTCGGCGCCCCCAGCAGCACGCTGTCGCGGGGCCGGTCGGCCAGGCCGACGATGGCGGCCACCACCCTCCTCGGGTCCAGCATGGGCGGTGGAGCGGTCAGCGCCTTGCCCGTATAATTGCCGGCATGGCGCAGCGCGGGCGTGTCGACGAAGGCCGGATAGACGTCGCAGATATGGATGTCCGGCCATTCCGTCATTTCGGCGCGCAGTGCCTCCGAAAAGCCGCGCAGGCCGAATTTGCTCGCCCCATAAGCGGCGGCATGGGGCGTGCCGGTCAATCCGCCGAGCGAGATCATGTTGACGAAGATCCCATGCCGCTGCGCCATGAAGACCGGGAGCACCGCATGGGCATCGTTCATATGGCCGATGAGGTTGGAGCGGATCGTCCGTTCATGCGCCTCGATCGGGACGTCGACGAACTTGCCGACGGCCCCGACGCCGACATTGCTGAACCAGAGGTCGATCGATCCGCAAAAATCGCGCGCCGACTGGGCAAGTTGCCGCACCGCTTCCGCATCCGCGATGTCGAGCGGCACGGTCAGCACCCCCGCGCCGGCCCGTCGGCACCTTTCCGCCACGGCTTCCAGCGCCTCGCCATCCCGCGCCGCCAAAACCAGCTTTGCGCCCCGGCCCGCGAAAGCCTCCGCCGTGGCCTGGCCTATGCCGCTCGACGCGCCCGTGATGACGATATGCGTGCAGGGCGTTCGCGTGCTCCTGCGGCTCTTGTCCATGATCGCTCCTGTCCGCCTGTTCACCGATAAGCGCGAGGAGGGGATTCCCGTTCCTTGTCCCGGTTCCGAAAACAGATTTTCATTGCCATGGGTTAACCCGCTTCGCAAAGATGGCCGAGAAGAACGCTATGCGTTACGGTTCAGGACCACCCATGAGCGAAGGCGGAAATGTCGTTGCGGCCCGGGATCGGAGGGACTGGCGGATGCGGTGTTCCGGGTGTAGGATGCCGCCATTGGCCATGAGGCGCATCCCTCATGCCGAGAGATGCTCGCCCGGAAGGCGCGCATGTCCCGACAGAGGACAGATCGGAATAAAGGGCTTCATGGCGTTCGGTCAGGAGAGCGCACCATGGCAATGGCTCACCCGTCCCAGGCGGCGTCCGCCGGGAAAGATATTTCCGTCCGCACCATCACGTTCGACGATCTGCGCATCGCCCTGCGCCAGGGCTGGGACGATTTCCTCGCCAAAAGGGGCGATCTGCTGTTCATCGGCTTCATCTATCCGATCATTGTCGCGCTGGCGATCATGTCCGCCAGCCAGATGTCGATCCTGCCGCTGATCTTCCCGCTGGTGGCGGGCGCGATCCTGCTGGGGCCAGCCTTCGCCAGCGGCTTCTACGAACTGGCGCGGCGGCGGGAGGCGGGGCTGGACGCCCGCTGGCGCCATTTCCTGGACGTGATCCGCAAGCCGGGCGGCTCCGCCCTGTTCGACCTGACCTGCGTGCTGGCGCTGCTGTTCATGGCGTGGATGGCGGCGGCCTGGTTCATCTATCATGCGACGCTGGAAAATGTGCCTGGGTCGACATCCTCCCCGGGCGCTTTCCTTTCGGCCCTGTTCGGCACGTCGCAGGGCTGGCGTATGATCGTGGTCGGCAATCTGGTCGGCTTCGGCTTCGCCCTGCTGACGCTGGCGGTCAGCGTCGTTTCCTTTCCCATGGCGGTGGACAAGCCGGTCAACTGGGGCGTCGCGGTGCGCACATCCTGCCGCGTGGCATGGCATAATCCGGTGACGGTCGCGGCCTGGGGCCTGATCGTGGTGGCGCTGCTGGTGCTGGGCGCCCTGCCCGCGCTGGTGGGGCTGGCGGTGGTGCTGCCCGTGCTGGGCTATGCGACCTGGCACCTTTATACCCGCGCCGTCGTCCGGTAAGGCGGTCAGCCCTCGGCCATATCGAGGGCGATGCCCAGCAAGGCGCGCAGCGTCGGCGCCTCGTCCGACCGGCGCCATGCCAGGCCGGTTTCCAGCAGGGGAGCGGGGCCGGCCAGCGGCAGGTAGCGCACGCCCGTCCGGGCGAGGTTGCGCAGGGACGCAGGGACCAGCGCCAATCCCATATCGGCGGACACCAGGCTGATGATCGTCTGCATCTGGATCGCCCGCTGGCGCACATGCGGCTCCCGCCCCCTGACCCGATAATGATCGACGATCAGGTCGTGGAAGGTGGGCGAAACGTGGCGCGGGAAAAGCAGCAACGGCTGGTCGAGCCAGCTCTCTCCGGCCAGCCTGCCCTCCTCCACCAGCAGGCGGCCGTCCTTCGCCCAATTCTCCGGCACGGCGGCGACCAGCGGCTCGCGCAGCAACGGGCGATAATCGATGGCGGCGGGCAGGCCGGACGCGGGCGGGATCAGCAGCCCGGCGTCGGTCCGCCCTTCGACCAGCGCCTCCACCTGCACGTCGCTCGTCGCTTCCATCAGCGTCATGTCGACGTCGGGAAAGGCATTGGCATAGCGCCGCACCAGCGCGGGCAGGATGCTGTAGTCCGCCGAACTGACGAAGGAGAGGGCGAGCCGCCCGACCGTCCCCGCCCGCAGCCGCCGCGCCGCGGCAGCCAGGTCGGCCACGGCCCCCACGGCGGGCCGGACATGCTCCAGCCATTGCCGTCCAAAGGGGGTGAGCGCCACCTGCCGCTTGGTCCGGGTGAAGAGAGGCGCGCCCAGTTCGCGCTCCAGCGCCATGATGGATTGGCTGAGCGGCGGCTGGGTCATGCCCAGCCGTTCGGCGGCGCGGCCGAAATGCAGTTCCTCCGCCACGGCGAGGAAATGGTTGAGCTGGCGCAGGTCCATGTCATTCATTCATCCTGCGACCTTATAGCGTGCCCGCAATATATTTCACAACCTGTCCCCAATGGCGTAAGGCGGGCCGGAGAGGAACCGAGGACAGACCCATGCCGCATTATCGTTCACGCACCAGCACCCACGGCCGCAACATGGCGGGCGCGCGCGGCCTCTGGCGCGCCACCGGCATGAAGGACGAGGATTTCGGCAAGCCCATCATCGCCATCGCCAACAGCTTCACCCAGTTCGTGCCGGGGCATGTGCACCTCAAAGATCTGGGCCAGCTTGTCGCGAGGGAGATCGAGGCGGCGGGCGGCGTCGCCAAGGAATTCAACACCATCGCGGTCGACGACGGCATCGCCATGGGCCATGACGGCATGCTCTATTCGCTGCCCAGCCGCGACTTGATCGCGGACAGCGTCGAATATATGGTGAACGCCCACACCGCCGACGCGCTGGTGTGCATCTCCAACTGCGACAAGATCACGCCCGGCATGCTGATGGCCGCGATGCGCCTCAACATCCCGACCATCTTCGTTTCGGGCGGTCCGATGGAGGCCGGCAAGACCGAGCTGCGCGGCAAGACCGTCGCGCTGGACCTGGTCGACGCCATGGTCGTCGCGGCCGACGACAGCTATACCGACGAGGAAGTGAAGGTCATCGAGCGGTCCGCCTGCCCGACCTGCGGTTCCTGCTCCGGCATGTTCACCGCCAATTCGATGAACTGCCTGACCGAAGCGCTGGGGCTGTCGCTGCCGGGCAACGGGTCGACGCTGGCCACCCATGCCGACCGCGAAAAGCTGTTCCTGGAGGCGGGCCGCACCATCGTCGACCTCGCCAAGCGCTGGTACGAGCAGGATGACGCGTCGGCCCTGCCCCGCAACATCGCCACCTTCGCCGCGTTCGAGAACGCGATGAGCCTGGACATCGCCATGGGCGGGTCGACCAACACGGTGCTTCACCTGCTCGCCGCCGCCTATGAGGGCGGGGTGGATTTCACCATGGCCGACATCGACCGTCTGTCACGGCGCGTTCCCTGCCTCTGCAAGGTCGCCCCGGCCAAGAATGACGTGCATATGGAGGACGTCCATCGCGCGGGCGGCATCATGGCGATCCTGGGCGAGCTGGAACGCGCCGGGCTGGTCGACGCGACCCTGCCGACCGTCCATGCGCCGACGCTGGGCGACGCGCTCAACCGCTGGGACATCGGCCGCACCAATAGCGAGGAGGTCCGCAACTTCTTCCGCGCCGCCCCCGGCGGCGTCCGCACCACCCAGGCGTTCAGCCAGAACGCCCGTTGGGAGGAACTGGACACCGACCGCGAGACCGGCGTGATCCGCAGCGCGGAACACCCCTTCTCCAAGGATGGCGGGCTGGCCGTGCTGTTCGGCAATATCGCGCCGGAAGGCTGCATCGTGAAGACGGCGGGGGTGGACGAGTCCATCCTGACCTTCCACGGCACGGCCCGCGTCTATGAAAGCCAGGATGCGGCGGTCGCCGGCATCCTGGGCAATGAGGTAAAGGCGGGGGATGTCGTCGTCATCCGCTATGAAGGGCCGAAGGGCGGGCCGGGCATGCAGGAAATGCTCTATCCGACCAGCTATCTGAAGTCGAAGGGGCTGGGCAAGGCCTGCGCGCTCATCACCGACGGGCGCTTTTCCGGCGGCACGTCGGGCCTTTCCATCGGCCATGTGTCGCCCGAAGCGGCCGAGGGCGGGCTGATCGCGCTGGTCGCGACCGGCGACCCCATCCTCATCGACATTCCCAATCGCGTCATCAGGCTGGACCTGGACGACGCCGTCATCGCGGCCCGCAAGGCGGAGATGGAGGGGCGCGGCGCGAAGGCGTGGAAGCCGCTCGGTCGCAAGCGCAATGTTTCCCCAGCCCTGCGGGCCTATGCGGCGCTCACCACCAATGCGGCGCGCGGCGCGGTGCGGGACGTGGGCCAGGTGGAAAAGGACTGATATTCAGCTTGCGCGCCGCGTTCGACGATGCGGCGCGGCCTTGCCGATGCTCGCCCGCAGGCGATCAGTGGAGCAGGATATAGAGCGTGCCGGTCAACGCCAGGGCCGATGCGCTGCACAGGCTCAGCAACCCGACGCTGCATTGGCACATGCTGTAATGCATACGCTCCATCGCACTCTCCCCTGCCGCCGGGCTTATGCCGGTCGACCAGGCGATGATAACAGAGAATATCGCGCGGATCAAAGGTCAGGCGTCAGCCAGTCCCTGCAGTAATTTTTGCAGCGCAGCATGAAAATGCCGCCTGTCGGACGGCGTCAGGGCGTTCAAAAGCCTTGCCCCCAATTCCACCCGCAGGGGTTCCGTCACGGCCACCGCCGCCTCTCCAGCGGGCGTGATGGCAAGCCGCTTCACCCGCCGATCCTCCTTGTCCGGCACTCGCTGGATCAGCCCTTCGCGCTCCAGCCCGTCCAGCGCCTCCGTCACCGTGCGGGGCGCAAGGTTCATGATTTCGGCCACGTCGGCGGCGCGCGCCATTCCCATCTGCGCCTTAATGCACATCAATATCTTGGTCTGGGCGAGCGACGCGCCCTGCTCCGTCATCGCGCGGTCGAAAGACCGGCGGATCAGCGTGATGACCCGAAAAAGGTCGGTCAGTAGCTGTTCGTCGGCGCCATTCATGAGGAACCTCAATAAATGGTGTTGCGCTATAGTGCAAGCGCGAGCATAGGAACGGGATAGAGATCAGCGGGTTCCCTCCATGAATTCTGAGACAGTGGCTTCTTCCTCCCCCCATGGCGACGACTCGGGCCAGAGCCGCCCCTCCGCGCTCAAGAGCCCGCGCACGCGCCTGATCCTGCTGATTGCGGCGCTGGCGCTGATCGGGGGCGGCGTGCTGTGGTTCATCCGCTTCGAAACCTTCGGCAAATATCAGGAATCGACCAACGACGCCTATATCCAGGCCGATTCGATCACGGTCGCGCCGAAGGTGTCCGGCTATGTCGACCGCGTCTTCGTCGAGGAGAACCAGGATGTGAGGGCAGGCCAGCCGCTGGTGCAGATCGACCCCCGCGACTATCGGGCGCAGGCGGCCCAATCCGTGGCGCAGATCGATGTGGCCAGGGCCAATGCTGCAGGCGTCGTCGCCCAGATCGCGGAACAACGCGCCGCCATCGCCCAGGCCGAGGCCGATCTGAACGCCGCCAATGCCAATGCCGCCTTCGCCGCGAGCGAGGTGGAGCGCTATCGCCCGCTGGCGGCGAGCGGGGCTGAAACCCGCGAGCGCCTGTCGGAGCTTCAGAACCAGGCAATCCAGGCGCGGGCAAGGGCCGCTGCCGCCAGGGCGACGCTGACCAGCGCGCAGAAGCGGATCGCCACCCTGCAGACGCAGGTGCGGCAGGCGGAAGCGCAGGGCGAGGCGGCGCGCGCGCAGCTTTCGGCCGCCAGCACCAATGTGGAGGCGACGATATTGCGGGCGGCCGCGGACGGGCGGATCGGCGACAAAAGCGTCAGGCAGGGCCAGTTCGTTCAGGCCGCCAGCCGCCTCATGACGCTGGTCCCGAAGGCCAGCCTCTATGTCGAGGCGAATTTCAAGGAAACGCAACTGGGCCTGATGCGCGTCGGCCAGCCGGTGAAGATCGAGGTCGACGCGCTGCCCGGCGTGGAGCTGCCGGGGCGGGTCGCCAGCATCGCGCCCGGCACCGGCGCCCAGTTTTCGGTCCTGCCGCCGCAGAACGCCACCGGCAATTTCACCAAGATCGTCCAGCGCATCCCGGTGCGCATCGCCGTCAGCGCCGGACCCGAAACCCGGAAGCTGCTGGTGCCCGGCATGTCCGTCGAAGTGTCCGTCGACACCCGTTCGGCCCGGAACGCCGCCGCGCAGATCCGCCGGGAGCAGGAGCGGCATAACGCCCGGATCGGCCGATGAACGCAACCGCCGCTTCGGCCGCGCCGCCCCAGCCCGAACGCGCCGACACCGCCGCATGGCTGGCCGTGATCGCGGGCAGCCTGGGCGCGATGATGGCGACGCTGGACATTTCCATCGTCAATTCCGCGCTGCCCACCATCCAGGGCGAAATCGGCGCCAGCGGGACGGAGGGCACCTGGATCGCGACATCCTATCTGGTCGCGGAAATCATCATCATCCCGCTCGCCGCCTGGCTGGAACGGCTGCTGGGGTTGCGCACCCTGCTGCTCGCCGCCGCCTTCCTCTTCACCGGCTTTTCCATGTTGTGCGGCGTGGCCGGCGATCTGACCACCATGGTCATCGGCCGCGTCGGACAGGGCTTTACCGGCGGCGCGCTGATCCCCACGGCGATGACCATCATCGCCACGCGCCTCCCCCGTTCGCAGCAGCCGATCGGCAATGCGCTGTTCGGCGTCACCGCCATTCTTGGGCCGGTGCTCGGCCCGCTGGTCGGCGGATGGCTGACGGAGAATATAAGCTGGCATTACGCCTTCTTCCTGAACCTGCCGGTGGGCATCCTGCTCATCACCCTGCTGCTGGCGACGATGCCGCATCAAAAGCCGCGCCTCAGCGAATTCCGGCAGGCCGACTGGCTCGGCATCGCGGGCATGGCGCTGGGATTGGGCGGCCTTACCATCGTGCTGGAGGAAGGGCAGCGGGAACAATGGTTCCAGAGCAGCGAGATCGTCCTGATGTCGATCGTCTCCGGCGTCGGCTTCATCCTGCTGTTCGCCGGGCAATATTTCGCGAAAAGGCCGGTCATCCGGCTGAAACTGCTGCTCGACCGGCAATTCGGCGCCGTGGCGCTGATGGGGCTGGTGATCGGCATGATGCTCTACGGCACCGCCTTCGTCATTCCGCAGTTCCTGGCGGCGATCGCCGGCTATGACGCGCTCCAATCGGGCCGGATCGTCCTGCTGTCGGGCATTCCCAGCCTGATGCTGATGCCGCTCACCCCCCTGCTGATCCGGCACCTCGACATCCGCATCGCGGTGGGCGCCGGGCTGCTCATCATGGCGACGAGCTGCTGGGTCGACACGGTGCTGACCAATCAGGCGGTCGGCCATGATTTCGTCGAGTCGCAATTGCTGCGCGGCATCGGCAGCGTGTTCGGTTTCCTCTTCCTCAACCAGGCGGCCATCGCATCGGTCCCGCGCGAGGATGCGGGCGATGCCGCCGGGCTGTTCAACGCCGTCCGCAACCTGGGCGGGTCGCTGGCGCTGGCGGGCATCGCCACCATCCAGGACCAGCGAAGCTGGCTGCACAGCCGCCGCATGGAGGAAAGCCTGAGCGCCAATAGCGGCCAGGTGCAGGATTATATCGGTGGTCTCGCCCATTCGCTGGGCGGGCAGGACGCCGCGCTTCGGTCATTGTCCGGCACGATCCAGCGGGAGGCGCTGGTGATGACCTATAATGACATCTTCACGATGCTGGCGGTCGGCATCATCGCCGTATTGCCGCTGGTGCTGTTCCTGCGTCCCTTGCCCAAGGGGCAAGCGGTCGCGATGCATTGAGGCTGGTTCCATGCGTTTCCCCCAGACCGTCCTTCCTTCGGCCATCCTCGCCCTGCTGGCGCTCGCCGCCTGCACCGCGGGGCCGGATTATCATGGACCGGAAGCCGCAAGGCCGGTCAGCCCCGCCGCCCAATTCGCCAGGGCGCCCACCGACGCCAGCGCGCAGGCTCCCGCCTCTGCAGCCTGGTGGACGGCGTTGGGCGACCCGGTGCTGGACGCGCTGGAAAGCCGCGCGCTTGCCGCCAATCCCGGCGTGGCCGTGGCGGAGGCAAGGGTGCGGCAGGCCCGCGCCTCGCTGCGAACGGAGCGCGCCAACGCCCTTCCCAATGTCAACGCCTCCGCCCTATACGTCCATGCGACCGTGCCCGGCGTCGACCTGGGCAGTTCGGAGGAAGACAGTTCGGAGGGCGGAGACAGCCAGTCGCTCAATTTCTACAATCTGGGCTTCGACGCGAGTTGGGAGGTCGACCTGTGGGGTGGCCGGCGGCGCGGGATGGAGGCGGCGAGGGCTGAGGTTGAGGCGGCGCAGGCCAATGTCGCGGACGCGCAGGTCAGCCTGACCGCTGAAATCGCGCAGGCCTATGTCAATCTGCGCGACCGGCAGCAACGGATCGCGCTGGCGCAGCAGGCGGCCGCCCGGCAGCGCGAGATGCTGCGCCTGACGGAGCAGCGCCACGCCCAGGGGACCGCTTCCGCCCTGGAGGTGGAACAGCAGCGCAACCAACTGGAGCAGAGCGACGCCGCGCTGCTGCCGCTCAGCGCGGAGCGCGACGCCTATCTGAACGCCTTGGCCACGCTGGCCGGGGAGGCGCCCGGCGCGCTCGACGCCATGCTGGCCGCGCCCGCCCCGGTCCCGCTGCCTCCGGCGCAGGTGGCGGTCGGCGATCCCGCCGCGCTGCTCAGGCGTCGTCCCGACATCCGGGCGGCGGAGCGCCGGTTCGCCGCCGCCACCGCCAGGATCGGCGTGGCGGAGGCTGCGCGCTTTCCCAGCCTCAGCTTCATGGGCCTGATCGGCATCGGCGGCACCGATCCGGGCGATCTGGTCGACCTCGACACGCTGGCGGCCATCGCCATGCCGCGGCTGAGTTGGAGCTTCCTCGATTTCGGCCGCAACGCCGCCCGTGTGGGACAGGCCGAAGGCGCGCGGGACGAGGCGGCGGCGCAATATCGGCAGGCGGTGCTCAATGCCCTGCGCGACAGCGAGGATGCGCTTTCCCGCTTCGGCGCCCGGCGGCTGAGCGTCGCCAGCGCCGCCCGGTCGAAGGCTTCGGCGGACCGCGCCGCCGCATTGGTGCGCCAGCGTTTCGAGGCGGGAACGGCCACCCGCATCCAGCTTCTCGACGCGGAGCGGCAGAGCCTGGCGGCAGCGCAGGCGCTGACGCAGGGAACGGCGGCAATGACGGCGGATTACATAGCGTTGCAAAAGGCGCTCGGTCTCGGCTGGCGGTAGCAAATCGACCTTCCGTCAAGGCTTTGGACGCGACTGCCGGATCAACGGCGCCTCCGCGCCCATGAAGATATGAAAATATGCTATGATGCCGGAGAGAAGAGAGGGCATATGGCCGACCTTTCGATCCGTTCGAGGCAGGAAGAACAGATGGACGCGCCGGACCTGGACCCCGCCGTCTATGAACGCGTGCTGCACGACCTGGCCCGCGTGAACCGCTGGACCTTCACCGCCTGGCCCGCCATCGCCTTCCTCAACCGCGCCATCGGTTCGGCCCGGCATTTCCGCCTGCTCGACGTCGGTTTCGGAGACGGCGACGTCCTGCGCGCGGTCGCCCGCTGGGCCAGGAGGCGCGGGATAGAGGCCGAACTGATCGGCGTCGACCTCAATGAAAAGAGCCTTGCCGCGGCCCGCCACGCGACTCCGCCCGACCTCGCCATCGACTATCGCGCCGGGGACTATCTGGACCAGCCGGAACGGTTCGACTTCATCATCTCCAGCCAGGTGACGCACCATATGACGGATGCGCAGTTGATGACCTTCCTGCGCCATATGGAGGCGGAGGCGCGGATGGGCTGGCTGGTCTGCGACCTGCACCGGCATGGCTTTTCCTATTGGGGCTTTCCGCTGCTCGCCCGCCTGCTGCGCGTCCACCGCATCGTGCGGGAGGATGGCCGGCTGTCCATCGCCCGGTCTTTCCGCCCCGGCGACTGGGCGGCGCTGTTGCCTGAGGCGGGCATCAGCCTGGACGATGTGCGGATCGTGCGCCGCTTTTCCTTCCGCCTGTGCGTGGAGCGGATATGCGGGTGAGCAGCGCGGCCTGAACGCCGAGCCCCGGCATCAGGCCCAGCAACCGCATCAGCAGCCCGCGCCCCCATGGCCCCGCCGCCCCGCGGCGCAAGGCTTCGGCAATGGCCAGCGGCCGCCGACTGCGGCGGCGCCATTGGCCCTGCCAGCCCATCGCCGCCTGCGGCCCGCCCCGCAGATAGGCCTGCGCCGCGCTGGTCCCGCTGTGGAGGGCGATGGCGATGCCGTCGCCGGCCAGGGAAGCGATCACCGCGCCCTGATCCCCGATGCGGAAAATGCCCGGCACGCTCGCAGCGGCGCGCCAGCCATAGGGCACGCCGGCAATCGCATCGAAAGAGGGCGGCATCTTTCCACCCATGCGCTCGGCCAGATGGGGCGCCTGCGCCATGATCGCCCGCATCATCGCGGGGACGCCATCCGACAGTCGGTCCCGCGCAACGGAAAGGCAGAGATTGGCGGCGCCATCCTCCTGCAGCAGCAGGCCGGCATAGCCGCCGTCGAACAGGTGCATCTCGATCACGCCCGCCAAGTCAGCGCTGCCGGACAGGGTTGCGCGAAGCCCGACGCAGGGCGCTTCCCGGCAGCCGGCGAGATCGCGGGCCAATCCGCGCAATTCATGCTTGCCCGTCGCCAGGAACAGCGCGTCACCGGCCAATTGCCCGCCATCGTCGAAGCGGATCGAGCGCGCTGCGGGGTCGGCGGCGCGCACCGCCCTGCCTCGCTGGACGACCGCTCCCGCCTGCGCCGCGCGACCGATCAGCGCTTCGTCCAGCACCCGTCGGGAGAGGCCCGCCGCGACATGGGGCAGCGGCAGTTCCATGCGCCGGCCGTCCGCCAGCAGCCGCAACCGCCGGATCGGCCGCGCGCCCAGCGCGAACGCGTCCACGCCCAGATCGGCCAATGCCGCCAACGCATCCCAGCCAAGGAAGCCGCCGCACACGCCATCATGCGGGCCGCCCTGGCGGTCGATGAGATGCACCTGCGTCCCCGCCCGCGCCAGGGCGATCGCCGCCGCCGCGCCCGCCGGTCCGCCACCGACGACCAGAGCGGGCAGGCGCGCCGTCATGCCAGTCGTTCGAAGCGGAACCCCTCCGCCGCCAGTCCCGGCCCGAAGGCCAGCGCCACCCCCTGCCCCGCACCCTCCATCATGTCGCGCAGGATGAACATCAGGGTGGAGGAAGACATGTTGCCGAACCGCGCCAGCACGGCGCGGGAAGGCGCCAGGGCATCGCGGCCAAGCTCCAGTCCCTGCTCCACCGCGTCCAGGATCGACCGGCCGCCTGCGTGCACCGCCCATCGGTCTATCCCGGCCATATCGTCGCTTCCCCACAGGCGGCGGCGCACCGAGGGATCGCCCAGCGCCGCCTGGATGCGCGCCGGCACCTCTCCGGACAGGTGCATGACGAAACCGCTATCCCCTATGTCCCAGCGGATCAGTTCCGCCGAATCCGGCAGGTTGAGCGAGAAGGGCCGGTCGATGGCGACGCCAGCGCCCTCCCCCGTCACCAGCGCGGCGGCCGCGCCGTCCCCGAACTGGAGCATCATCAGCAGCCGCTCGATCTGCCGTTCCGGCTGGAAATGCAGGGAAGACAGTTCGACCGTCACCACCAGCACCCGCGCATCGGGCTCCGACCGGACGATGTGCCGCGCCGTCCGCAACGCCGCGACGGCGGCATAGCAGCCCATGAAGCCGACCAATGTGCGCTCGACCCCCTCCAACCCCAGACGTTCGGCGATGATCTGGTCGATGCCGGGGGCGACGAAGCCGGTGCAGCTCGCCACCACCAGATGGCTGATCCCGTCGAGGGGCACCAGCGCCTTCAACCGCGCAATCGCCTCCATCGCCAGGCGGGGCGCATGATCGGCGTAGCAGCGCATGCGCAGCGAGGTCGGCGGCCTATCCCCCGCGTAGAAGCCGCCAGGGTCGACCGGCGACCCGCCCTCCGCCGTCGGCGGCAGCGCGCACCAGCGATGCTCGATGCCGGATCGCTCCGCCATGCGCTGGAACATCCGCCGCTCTCGCGGATCGTCCAACTGCCCGGTCGCCCATCGGATGAACGGCCCATGCATGTCCAGCGCGGGCACGGCGCACCCGATGGCGTTGATGCGAGCGCACGTATCGGTCATCGGGTCGCCTTGTCTCCTCTATTGGGTGAAACGTTCGGGTCACGACAAAGGATCAATCCCCCTCTGCCGTAAACCTCCCTCCGGCGCAGCAGGAGATCGGATCGCGCCGGATAAAAGCTGTCCCCCATTCGCAAAGACGGCGCCGCATCGGTTCCTCCGTGGCTGGCCCCATGGCGCCGTGCAGGACAATTTCCCACAATGACGGGCATCAGACGCGGAGTGGATCATTTCGCATGCGATTTCCACGCCTTGCCTTTGCGAAAATGACGGCGTGAAGTTGAAAATGCAAAGGGGGGATCAGATTTCGACCTGCGATCCCAATTCCACCACGCGGTTCGTCGGCAGCTTGAAGAAATCCATCGGCGTCACCGCATTGCGCATCATCCATGCGAACAGCTTTTCGCGCCAGATCGCCATGCCGGGCTTCTCCGACGGGATCAGGGTCTGGCGGCTGAGGAAATAGCTGGTCTGGCTGACGTTGATGGGGCCGCCGCAGCCCTCGACGGCCTTCATCGCGGCGGGAATGTCGACCTCCTCCATGAAACCGTGGCGCAGCACCACGCGGTAGAAGCCGGACCCCAGGTCCGTCACTTCCGAACGGCCGGTCAGCGGCAGGTGGGGCACGCCCTCCGTCCGCACGGTCAGGATGATCACCCGCTCATGCAATATCTTGTTATGCTTTACATTGTGCAGCAGCGCGGGCGGCACGCCCTCGACGCGGGAATTGAGGAAGATCGCCGTGCCAGGCACGCGCTTCAGGGAGCCGGAGACGGACTGGATGAACAGTTCGACATCCATCGCCCCTTCCAGCAGATAGAAGTTCATGATCTTCCGCCCGGTCGACCAGGTCGTCAGGATGACGAACACCACCGCCGCCACCCATAGGGGGAACCAGCCGCCGTCGGGGATCTTCGTTGCGTTGGACAGGAAATAGGCGCCGTCCACCGTCAGGAACAGCCCCGTCACGCCAGCGGCAAGCAGCCGGTTCCAGCGCCATACGCTGAAGGTCAGCACCGCCATCATGCAGGTGGTGATGACCATGGTCCCGGTGACGGCGATGCCATAGGCCGCCGCCAGGTTGCTCGACGACTGGAAACCCAGCACCAGCAGCACGACCAGGAACAGCAACGCCCAGTTGACCAGCGGCACATAGATCTGCCCCGCCGCCGCAGCGCTGGTATGCGCGATCTTGAGGCGCGGCAGGAAACCGAGTTGGACCGCCTGCTGCGTCACGGAGAAGGCGCCGGAAATCACCGCTTGGCTGGCGATCACCGTGGCGATCGTGGCCAATATGACCAGCGGCAGCCGCGCCCATTCCGGCGCGAGCAGGAAAAAGGGGTTTTCCGCCGCCGCGGGCAGGTCCAGCAGCAGGGCGCCCTGCCCCATATAGTTGAGCAGCAGGCAGGGGAAGGCGGCGTAGAGCCAGGCTATGCTGATCGCCTTGCGCCCGAAATGGCCCATATCGGCATAGAGCGCCTCCGCCCCCGTCACCGCCAGCACCACCGATCCCAACGCCAGGAAGGCGAGCTTCGCATCCAGCGCGAAGAAATGGATGGCCCACATGGGATTGACGATGGCGACGATCCCTGGATGGCGCGCGATGTTGAGGATGCCCAGCGCCGCCAACACCAGGAAATAAACCGCCATGATGGGCCCGAACAGCGCCCCCACCCGGGCGGTGCCATGTTTCTGGATCAGGAACAGCCCGGTCAGGATGACGATGGCGATGGGAAGGACGAAAGGCGTTAGACCGTCATTCACCGTCTCCAGCCCTTCCACCGCCGAGAGCACGGATACGGCCGGGGTTATGATGGCGTCGCCATAGAATAGCGCCGCCGCCAGCACGCCCAATATGGCGATGGTCGGCGTCCATCGGCTCTCCCCCAGCTTGCGGGAGATGAGGGCAAGCAACGCCATGCTGCCGCCCTCGCCATGATTGTCGGCGCGCATGATGATGAACACATATTTGACCGTGACGATCAGCGTCATGGTCCAGAAGACCAGCGACAGGACGCCGTAGATGTGAGCGGAATCGACCGCCAGCGGATGGTGGCCGACGAAGCTCTCCTTCAAGGCGTAGAGCGGCGACGTGCCGATATCCCCGAACACCACGCCCAGCGCCCCCAATGTCAGGAGAGACAACTTCTCCTGCGGATGGCTGTGGCCCACCCCCTCACCCGCTCGATCCGTCATCCGCACCGTACTCGCTGTTGCCGGGGCGGCTATCGCACGAAGCTGCATTATATTTCCAGTGGGACTTTACGATCGGCATGGGATTCGCACAGGAATGCGCAATTGGGCATCCTCCCGGAAAGAGGATGCGAAAAATGAAGGCTGGCATCAACATCCGGCAGCCAGGATCGGGTGAGATTGGCGGGCCTGATCCTGTTGATCTTCACCTAGCCCGAAGGCGGGCTGCCGCGCAGGCTGGTTATGGAGAACCCGGCGGCGGACATGACCATGCCGGAATTTGCGGCTGGCCGCGCTGCTGTTTCTGAGCACAAGCTCCGGTGCGCATCTGACAATGATGGGGCCGCGTCTTTGGCGGCCGACAGAGCTTTCAGCGCTTCGTCGACCTTGGTGAAGACCGGGCGTGTTGATATTGCGGATTGTGGTGGTTGTTCTTTGGATTGCGCGTTGTGGCGTGCATTGCGCTGTTGAGCGCATGGACATGCGAATGGGTTTAATGGAGCGCGAGCTATAATGCCTGGCGACGACCTACTCTTCCGGGGCTTGAGCCACAGTACCATTGGCGCAGACTGGTTTCACGTCCGAGTTCGGGAAGGGATCGGGTGGGTCACAGACGCTATGGTCACCAAGCAATAGAGCTTGCGCTTCGGGTTTTAATCGGTGCCGTGCACTTGAGATATGATGTCTGGCATGAGGGTGATCACCGCATCTTTGACGCTGGTTTGTTTATTCCAGTGTTGTCATTGATGGTGGGACTCGCTTCTTTGGAGAAGCATTCAAGCGCGAACAGAGCAATTAGGACCGGTTAGCTCCATGCGTTACCGCACTTCCACATCCGGCCTATCAAGGTCGTGGTCTACGACCGCTCGAAGAAATCTTATCTTGAGGGAGGCTTCCCGCTTAGATGCTTTCAGCGGTTATCCCGTCCATGCATAGCTACCCTGCTGCGCCCTTGGCAGGACGACAGGTACACCAGAGGCATGTTCAACCCGGTCCTCTCGTACTAGGGTCAACTCCTCTCAAATTTCGACGCCCACGGCAGATAGGGACCAAACTGTCTCGCGACGTTCTGAACCCAGCTCACGTACCACTTTAATTGGCGAACAGCCAAACCCTTGGGACCTGCTCCAGCCCCAGGATGTGATGAGCCGACATCGAGGTGCCAAACGATTCCGTCGATATGAGCTCTTGGGAATCATCAGCCTGTTATCCCCGGCGTACCTTTTATCCGTTGAGCGATGGCCCTTCCACGAGGGACCACCGGATCACTATGACCGACTTTCGTCTCTGCTCGACTTGTCAGTCTCGCAGTCAGGCGGGCTTATGCCATTGCACTCTAACAGACGGTTTCCAACCGTCCTGAGCCCACCATCGCGCGCCTCCGTTACTCTTTAGGAGGCGACCGCCCCAGTCAAACTACCCGCCACAGAGGGTCCCTGCACCGGATGACGGTGCGAGGTTAGACATCAGAAAACAACAGGGTGGTATTTCACCTATGGCTCCACCGGAACTGGCGTCCCGGCTTCAAAGCCTCCCACCTATGCTACACAGTTCTTTCCTAATGCCACTCTGAAGCTGCAGTAAAGGTGCACGGGGTCTTTCCGTCTAACCGCGGGTACTCCGCATCTTCACGGAGAATTCAATTTCGCTGAGCATATCCTGGAGACAGTGGGGAAGTCGTTACGCCATTCGTGCAGGTCGGAACTTACCCGACAAGGAATTTCGCTACCTTAGGACCGTTATAGTTACGGCCGCCGTTTACCTGGGCTTCAATTCAGAGCTTGCACTCCTCCTCTTAACCTTCAGGCACCGGGCAGGCGTCAGGCCCTATACGTCGTCTTGAAGCCGACTTAGCAGAGCCCTGTGTTTTTGCTAAACAGTCGCTACCCCCTGGCCTGTGCCCCCCATCAGAGCTTGCGCTTAGATGGGGCCTCCTTCTTCCGAAGGTACGGAGGCAATTTGCCGAGTTCCTTCAGGATACTTCTCTCAAACGCCTTGGTATACTCTACCATTCCACCTGTGTCGGTTTAGGGTACGGTCTATACGGAGGGGCTATTTCCTGGGACAGTTTCCCTGCCTGGACCAATCCAATAAGGCCAGACAAGTTGCACCATCCGTCACACACCTCCAGGCCCACGAATATTAACGTGGTTCCCATCGACTACCCCCTTCGGGCTCGTCTTAGGGGCCGGCTTACCCTGCTCAGATTAGCTTTAAGCAGGAACCCTTGGAATTTCGGCGAGAGGGCATCTCACCCTCTTAATCGCTACTCATGTCTGCATTCGCACTTCCGATACCTCCACGGTCGGTTACCCTCCCGCTTCAACGGCCTACGGAACGCTCCGCTACCGCTCAGCACAAAGTGCTGAACCCTAAGCTTCGGTGCACGTCTTGAGCCCCGTTACATCTTCGCCGCAGGATCTCTTGTTTAGACCAGTGAGCTGTTACGCTTTCTTTAAAGGATGGCTGCTTCTAAGCCAACCTCCTGGTTGTTTTGGAAATCCCACATGCTTTCCCACTTAGACGTGACTTGGGGACCTTAGCTGTAGGTTAGGGCTGTTTCCCTTTTGACGACGGACCTTAGCACCCGCCGTCTGTCTGCCGGACTAGACTCGTTGGTATTCGGAGTTTGGTTAGTATTGGTAGATCTCGCGACCCCCGCAACCATCCAGTGCTCTACCCCCAACGGCAATCATCCGACGCTCTACCTCAATAGATTTCGCGGAGAACCAGCTATTTCCCGGCTTGATTGGCCTTTCACCCCTAAACACAACTCATCCGATAATTTTTCAACATTAAACGGTTCGGCCCTCCAGTGCGTGTTACCGCACCTTCAGCCTGGTCATGCCTAGATCGCCGGGTTTCGGGTCTAATGCATCGAACTCAAACGCCCTGTTCAGACTCGCTTTCGCTGCGCCTACACCTAACGGCTTAAGCTTGCTCGATACACTAAGTCACAGACCCATTATGCAAGAGGTACGCTGTCAGGCTTCAAGAGCCCTCCAACTGCTTGTAGGCATCCGGTTTCAGGTACTGTTTCACTCCCCTCATCGGGGTGCTTTTCACCTTTCCCTCACGGTACTGGTTCGCTATCGGTCATGTACGAGTATT
>NZ_AP025356.1:122500-307500 GCF_037101235.1 Sphingobium sp. TA15 | reverse complement strand
GCGGGCCAGGGACGCCGCCGCCGCCGCGCTGGGCGAGGGCGAGGGATCGGACAGCCTGTTGTCGCCCAAGGCTTCGCTGGCCTACAGGCTAGCGCCCATGCTGGAACTCTACGCCAATTGGGGCCGGGGTTTCCACAGCAACGACGTGCGCGGGGCGGTGAATGTCGACACACCGGTCCCGTTGCTGGTGCGCGGCACGGGGAAGGAACTGGGCGGACGCGTCCAGATCGGTTCGGCCAGCCTGACCGCGACCTATTGGTGGCTGAATGTCGGCAGCGAACTGCGCTTCGTCGGCGACAGCAACGCGGTCGAGCCGACCGGCGCCAGCAGGCGGCACGGCTATGAGATCGTCGCCTTCTGGCGGCCGCTGCCCTGGCTGGCGCTGGACGGCAACTACACCGCCAGCCATTCGCGCTACGACAATGGGGACCGAATTCCCAATGCGTTCGAAAATGCCGCCTCGGCGGGCGCGGCGGTCGTGCTGGGGCGCTGGGAGACGAGCCTGCGGTTGCGGCATCTGGGGCCTTATCCGCTGATCGAGGACAATAGCGCGCGGGACAAGGGCAGCACCATCGTCAGCGCCCGCGGCGCGTGGAAGGGCAAGCGGATCGAGCTTTACGGGGAGCTGCTCAATATCTTCGACAGCCGGGACAAGGACATCGCTTATCATTACGAATCCTATATTCCAGCCTTCGACGCGGCCGGCCCGCAGGAAGGGCGGCTCAGCCGGGTGGTCGAGCCACGGACGATACGTCTGGGGATGAAGATCCGGCTTTGATCAGGCCGATGGCGATCCCCGCCAGGTCAGACGCCGTAGAGCAGGGTCGCCTCCGCGCTGCGTTCCCGCTCTCCGGCGATCTGCTGGCTATCCATGTCCTGTTCTTCGAATGGTTGGCCGAGGCGGGAGAGCAGGAACCGTCCGAATGCCCAGTCGCCCAGCGCTGAATCGGCGTTGATGTGCCCCGCCTCCCCCGCATCGGCGAAGCGGCTGCCCCAGAATTGCGCAAGCAGCCGCGCCCGACCGAACGAGATATAGGGATCGTTGCGACTGGCGACGAGGATCGAGGGGAAAGGCAGCAACGCCTTGGGCGTAGGCGCGAAACCGCGCAAGCGCGGATCGACGGCGCCCGAATCGAGTTCTGGCGGGGCGACGAGCAAGGCTCCGGCGATCTTCTCGCTCCATTCCCGGCATTCGAACGCGGCCCACCAGGCAACGGCATGACATCCCAGGCTGTGGGCCGCGAGGATGACCGGCCCGTCGATGCGATCGATTGCATGGTTGAGATGGCCGATCCAGCTATTGCGCTGCGGCGCGTCCCAACTGCCCAGTTCGGCGCGACGGCAATGGGGCAGCTCGACTTCCCAGATCGTCTGCCAATGCCCCGGCCCGCTGTTCATCAGGCCGGGCACGGTCAGGATCGTCGCGGAAGCGATCAGTTCGGTGGCATTTGGACGCATGGAAGAACCTCCTGCCCGCAAAGTTATTCTCTATCATAATGATTGACAATAGAGCACGCATATTTTGCGGATGGGCGTTGCTGCTTCGCGACGAACCGAAAGCGTGCTTGATGGGCGGGCCGACCCAGCGCGCCGGGAAGGTTGAAGGCCTGCGCTCCTGCCCCTATCAGCAGAGCATGCGGCGGCGACCTTCATGACGGACGGCATCAGGGACATTCTCGACCGTTTGCGCGCGCCCGGCGACAATGTCGTGGCGCGGGCGAGGCGCATGGTGGAAGCCCATGTGCCGGAGGAACGGCGCGGTCCCGGATGGGATCGGCACTGGCGCGAGTTGGAGGCTTATCTGGCGTTGCCGGGACAATGGCCTTGCGCCGAGGGAAAAGAAAATGACGGCTGACAAACTCGTCGAGTTGATCGTCGCCCGCCTGGTGCGCGATCACGGACGCAGCAAGCATCATTGGCGCCGGCTGGTGGGGCCGATCCGGCTCTACAGCCGCGCGACGCATCCGCATTGCAACTGGGCCGCCGCGCCGATCGGAACCTTTCAGGAAATCGCCGCGATCGAAACCCTGCTGGACGATTGGCGCCTGCGTTACCCGTTGCTCTCCGATTGACCGGATCAGGCGTCGGGAGGGTGGAAGCATGTTCCTGCGCCCTCCTTCCTTGTGCTGGGACTTTTTGCCTCGAACCTCGATGCGACATTTAGGAACGTGCGGCCTGGGCGGCGCGGACAAATGCATGACTCGCCGGAGTGATCTGGGGGCGAGAAGCGGCCATTCGCCTATTCGTCACCCCGGGCTTGACCCGGGGTTCCGCTTTCTTTCTGAGTCCGCGCCTGGTCAAGGCAGCAGCGGGACCCCGGATCACGTCCGGGGTGACGGGAAGTGGCATTTCCCGACATTCCGAATTTGTCCGCGCTGCCTTAGCTTCCGGCTTCGGTGTTGACCGGCGGGGCCAAGGGATTGGGGTCGCTGTCCTCGGCTTTCTCGACGCGCTCCGCAGCTTCATCGTCGGCCTGATCCGCTTCGCCGCCGGGCGAGCCCTTTTCCGGCGGCGGCACATCGTTGCGGCCCTCCGCCGGATCCTGGGACGATTCGTCGCGCTGTCCATCATTCTGCATGTCGATCTCCTCTTACGATGGCGTCAACGCGCGATCTTCGGAGGGTATCCTGTGCAAAGAGGTCGGGCCTAAACTGTCTTATCGACGGCCTTCCTTACTCTCCGCCCGGCACCGCGTCGCCGCAGGCGTCCATCGGCATGCTGACATAGTCCAGCTTCACGTCGGAGATGCTGATGTCGGCCGCGCCGTCGGATCGCAGCACCAGCGGCGCGGTGACGGCCCGCATGTCCGCGCCGCGCTTGGCGAAACATTGCAGCGGGACGGCGAGCCGGGTCCACTCCCCTGCCCTGGCGGAGGAAATGCTGTTTGCTATCGGCAGTTCGACCGTCTTGCCGCCGCCTTGCAGGCCAGCGGTCAGCCTGCCCGCTGGTTTGGCGTCCACCCGGTATTCGACGACCAGGCTGATTTCGCCGTTGCTTTCGCGGGAGAGGTCGACGGCGCGGGGGGCGGTGAAGGCCACCTGCCCTGCCCCCTTCCAGACGAAGCGGCGGCTGTCCTCCTGCGCGCGGCGGTCGACGCCGCTCTGGGTGACGCCCTCCGCCTCTATGGACCAGCCCGGCGGCGTCTGGCCGCGACCGTAGAAGGTGCCGGGGGTGGCCGCCGCCATGCCCGCGGGGCGGCTTTCGTCCAGCTTGCCGACCTTGCCCGGCCGGGCGTAGCTGAGGCCGTAGCCGAAGGGGAAGAGCGGGTCATAGCCCGGATCGCGGCGGTTCAACACATATTGGTCGGGCCGCTTGGGCCAGGAGAAGCTGAGCTTGCCCCGGAAATCGTGGCGCGGCTTGCCGTCGGGTCCGGCGAACAGCAGATCGGCCACGCCGCCGCCCTCGCTGCCGGGCAGGAAGGCGGCGACGAAGGCGTCCGACGCATTGAGTTCCGCATTCACCCAGAGCGGGCGGCCCGACAGGAACACCGCCACGACCGGCACGCCCGCCGCCTTGAAGCGGCGCAGCGTCTCCAGGTCGCGCTTGTCGCCGGGGCTATATTCCAGATTGGGCACGTCGCCCTTGAATTCGGCATAGGGTTTTTCGCCGAAGACGAGGATGGCGGCGTCCGGCCTTTGCGTGAAGCGGCCGTCGGGGGCGTAGCGCGCCGTGCCGCCGCCTGCCTTCACGACCTCCTCTATCCCCTTCCAGATCGACTGGGCGTTGGGGAAGGCGGAATTGGGGACGTCGATCCCCTGCCAGGTGATCGACCAGCCGCCCGCCTGCTGGCTGATGCTGTCGGCAGCCTCCCCCGCGACGAGGATGTCGGCATTGGGCTTGAGCGGCAGGACGCCCTCATTCTTGAGCAGCACCAGCGATTCGCGCACGGCGCGGCGAGCGACGGCGCGGTGATCGGCGGAGCCGATGGCGTCGAACTTACCCGCGAAGGCGCGGGCGGAGGGGCGACCCCGGTCGAAGGTTCCGGCGCGGACCTTGACGCGCAGGATGCGGCGCACCGCGTCGTCCAGCCGCGCCGCCGGGATCGTGCCGTCCTTCGCTTCGCGCAGCGTATTGTCGTAAAGCTGTTTCCAGCCGGGGCCGGAATACATGAACATGTCCAGCCCGGCATTGATCGCCTGCGGGCAATCCTCATTGGAGCAGCCCGGCACCTGGCCATGGCTGTTCCAGTCGCCGACGACGAAGCCGTCGAAACCCATGCGGTCCTTCAGCACCCCGGTCAGCAGCGATGCGTTGCCGCTCATCTTCTCGCCGTTCCAGCTTGAGAAGCTGGCCATGACCGATTGGGTGCCCGCCTCTATGGCGGCGGGGTAGCCGCCCAAATGGACGTCGCGCAGCACCTCTTCGGGCACTTTGGTGTCGCCCTGGTCGCGGCCGCCGGTGCCGCCGTCGCCCAGGAAATGCTTGGTGGTGGCGATGAGATGGTCGGGGGCGAGGAAGTCCTTGGTGCCGACCCTGCCCTGCACGCCCTCTATCATCGCGCCCGCATAGTCGGCGGCGATCTGCGGTTCTTCGCCATAGCTTTCATAGGTGCGGCCCCAGCGGTCGTCCTGCACCACCGCCAGCGTCGGGGCGAAGGTCCAGTCCAGGCCCGCCGCCGCCGTCTCCAGCGCGGTGATGCGGCCGATTTCGCGGATCAGATCGGGGTCGCGGGCCGCGCCCAGGCCGATATTGTGGGGGAAGAGCGTGGCGCCGACGATGTTGTTGTTGCCGTGGACGGAGTCCGTGCCCCAGATGATCGGGATTTTCGGGCCTTTGTCCGCGCGCGCCATGGAGGCGTCATAATATTCGTCGGCCAGTTGGAGCCATTTGGCGGGGGAGGCATATTCGTCGCCATAGGGGCCGCTATTGCCGCCGTTCAGGACCGAGCCGATCTTGTATGTCCGCACGTCGGCGGGGGTGATGGAGCCGATGTCGACCTGAATGATCTGGCCGACCTTGTCCTCCACCGACATGGATTTCAGCAGGGCTTCGACGCGGCGTTCGACGGCGGGGTCGCGTTTGGGCTGGGCGGCGACCTTCGGCCAGAGATCGGGATGCGCAACGGAGGCGGCGGGCTGCTGCTGCGCGGTGGCGGCGGTGGCGAGCAGGAGCGTCAGCGCGGTCAGGGAAACGGGCGAAAGGCCGGTGGTCATGTCGTCTCCTGTTATGAAGGCGCTTATTCGCGCGGATTACGCAAGAGGCAAGGTACAGAGTGTTCCTGCGAAGGCAGGAACCCAGTTCTGCCGTCGCAACTGGGCTCCTGCCTTCGCAGGAGCACGTAATGCGATGGGGCTGTGCCTCATCACGGTTTCAGGCTCAAAGCATCGAGTTTCGCCACGCCCTTGAGCGTCGCGTCGCCCGCATGATGGCCGACCGCCAGCGCATAGTCGCCGCCGTCCAGCCGCCAGCCCTTCCCTTCCTCGAACCGGGCGATCAGGCGCGGGTCGACGGTCATGGTGACGCGGCGGGTTTCGCCGGGGGACAGGCTGATCTTGTCGAAGCCCGCGAGCCGCCAGGCGGCGATGCCCGCGCTGCCCCGCGCCTGCACATAGAGTTGCGGCACGTCGGCGCCGGGGCGGCTGCCCGCATTGGTCACGTCGAAGCTGACGGTCAGGGCCGCGCCGTCCTGCACCTGAAGATTGGCGTAGGCGAAACGGGTGTAGGTCAGGCCATGGCCGAAGGGGAAAAGCGGCTTCACCCCCTTCATCGCATACCAGCGATAGCCGACCTCTGCACCCTCCGGATAGTCGACGGTGAAGGGGGCGACGCCGCCGGTCATGCCGTAATTGGTCTTGTCCCCCGCGTCCCGGCGGGCCTCCGCCGCGTGCAGTTCGGCAAGGCCCGCCGGTTCCGGGCGCGGCGCCTGATCGGCGCGCACCGGGAAGGTGATCGGCAGGCGGCCCGAAGGCGCAACATCGCCGAAGAGGATGTTGGCGATGGCTTCGCCGCCGCGCTGGCCGGGATACCAGGCCTGCACCAGCGCCGGAACCCTGGCGATCCAGGGCATCTCCACCGGGCCGCCCGTTTCCAGCACGACGATGGTCTTGCGGTTGGCGGTGGCCACCGCGTCGATCAGCGCGTCCTGATTATCGGGCAGGCGCATGGTTTCGGGATCCTGCGCCTCGGTCTGCCATTGCCAGCCGAAGACGATGGCGAGGTCGGCGCGCCGCGCCGCCTCCGCCGCCGCCCGCGGGTCGCTGCCGTCGACATAGCTGACCTCCGCCTGCGGGGCGAGGGCGCGGATCGCGTTCAGCGGCGAGGAAGCGTGCCACGTCATGCGGGCGAAGGAGGCCGCCGCCCCCTTCGTCAGCGGAATTTCGACCGGCGCCCCGCCGACGGAGCGGACCTGTGACGATCCGCCGCCCGACAGCACTCCCACATCGGCATGGCCACCGATCAGGACGATCCGCCGCGCGCTCTTGGCGAGCGGCAGCAGGTCGCCCTCATTCTTCAGCAGGACGATGCCCTCCTCCGCGGCGCGCTGGGCGATGTCGGCATGGGCGGCATAGTCGATCTGGCGCGGGCTTTCCGGCACCGGGTCGTCCATCAGGCCGCTGGCGATGACGCCGTAAAGGATGCGCCGCACCATGTCGTCCAGCCGCGCCGCAGGGATGCGGCCTGCGTTCAGAGCATCCGCGAACGGCTTGCCGAAATGGATGGCGTCGTCCAGTTCCTGCCCCGATTCCTGATCCAGTCCGCCGAGCGCCGCCTTTTCCGTCGAATGGACCGCGCCCCAGTCGGACATGACCCAGCCCTTGTAACCCCAATCCTGTTTCAGGACGCTGTTGAGCAGCCAGTCATTCTCGCACGCATAGTCGCCGTTCACCTTGTTATAGGCGCACATGACGGAGGCGGGATCGCCGATCTCCGTCGCGATCTGGAAGGCGAGCAGGTCGCTTTCCCGCAGCGCCGCCTTGCCGATGCGGGCGTCCAGCACGGTGCGGCCGGTTTCCTGCGAATTCAGCGCGAAATGCTTGATGGTGGAGACGATATGGTTGCTCTGGACGCCGCGAATATGCTCGCCCGCCATCACCCCGGCCAGCAGCGGGTCTTCGCCCAGATATTCGAAATTGCGGCCGTTCCACGGATCGCGGGTCAGGTTGACGCCGCCCGCGAGCAGGATGTTGAAGCTCTTGGCCCGCGCCTCCGCCCCGATCATCGCGCCGCCCGCATAGGCGAGCGCCGGGTTGAAGGTCGCGGCGGTGGCGAGGCTGGCGGGCAGCGCGGTCGCCGTGTCGCCCTTCCGCTGCTCGACCTGGTTGGCGACGCCCAGGCTGGCGTCGCTTTCGCGCAGGGTGGGGATGCCGAGGCGGGGGATGCCCACGATATGCCCTGCCGACGGGATCATGGCGATGGGTTCGGCGGGCTTGGCCAGCGGCGGGAAATAGCCGTGGATGATCGCCAGCTTCTCCTCCCGCGTCATGGCGGCGACCAGCGCCTGCGCGCGCGCCTCCGCCGGCAGGGCGCGGTTGCTGCCCGCGACGGTGGAGGGGGGCGTCCGGGCGTGGGCCATGCCCGCGACGCCGAGCAGGAGGGAGGCGATCAGCAGCTTGCGCGTCATCGGGATACTCTTCGGCGGGATATTCCTGGACAGGGGCAGATGGGGGCGGCGGAGGGCCGTCTGGCCATCCGCCGCCCGTGATGACGATCCGGCCGGGGGGGCATGCCGGTCGTCATCGGGAGGCAGTGTCGGAATTTGTCCTGTTTTGATTGAAGCGCGACATGCTCCTGCGACTGTGGGAACTGGGTTCCTGCCTGCGCAGGAACACGCCTCAACATAAACATGACAATCTCTAGAAGTTGGCGCGGGCGCGGACGCCCCAGGTGCGCGGGGGCTGGAGGTTGGAGAGGAACACCGGGTCGTAGCGCGGCGCGCCGAAGGCTCCGGCGCCGGTGCGGATCTTTCCATTCTCGATATTCTGGACGAAGGCCTCCACCGAATATTTCTGGTCCGGCGACAGGAAGCGGATCGATGCGTCGGAGCGGAAATAGGCCTTCTGCCGGTCCCAATCGGTGCCGTTGGTGCCGCGATCAGGCATATTGTCGGCCGGATCGTTGGGATTGACGAAGGGGTTGGCGTCGCCGTTGAAGTAGCTCAGCCAGCTTTTCGTCTCATAATGGGTGGTGAAGCGCGGGGTGATCTTCGCGCCGCTCGCCAGTTCGAAGTCATGCTCATAGCTGAGCGTGGCCGAGAAGCGCGGGGCGTGCGCCAGTTCATTGCCCTTGAGCTGCGCGATGGAGGACAGCTTGCCGCCGTCATAGAGGCGGCCGTCGACGCTCTCCAGTTCCTCCAGCTTGGTCTTCTGGAGCGTGCCGGAGAATTGCAGCCGGTCATTGTCGGTCAGGTTGGCCGACAATTCGGCCTCCAGGCCATAGGCCTTCGCGCCCTTCGCATTCTGGGTGATCATCTGGCTGCGCACCACATTGCCCTGATCGTCGCGGAAGGTGACGGCCTGGTTCACCTGATAGCCCTTGAAGTCGCTGTAATAGGCAGCGAGGTTCAGCGTCACGCGGCGGTCGAGGAAGCGCGACTTCAGGCCGACTTCATAGTTGGTGAGCGTTTCCGGATCGGTCAGCCCGGCATTGTCCTGGATATTGCCGGACTTGAAGCCGGTGGAGATGCTGGCATAGCCCAGCACGTCTTCCGCCAGGTCGGCGTCGACGCGGGCGAGATAGGTGAGCTTGTCCCACTTGCCCTTCACGTCGTTGCTGGAGATGGAGAAGCCGGGCAGCAGCGCCACCAGTTCGTCCGCCGTGGCGTTCGGATAGGCGCCGAAGATGCCGCCCTGGCATGCGCCGGGGGGCAGGGTCGCGGGGCAGCCGGAGAAGGTCACGTTGCGGCCGCCGATATCCTCCTTCTTGTCGGAGGTGTAGCGCAGGCCGCCGGTGACGCGGATCGCGTCGCTGACGTGCCAGACCGCCTGACCGAAGACGGCGCGGCTGTCGATCTGGCGATTGGCCTGGATGAAGCTGCCCGCCCAACTGAAGCTGCCGTCGCGATAGCCGTTCCGCTGGTCGATGTCGAAGCGGATGCGGTTCTTTTCATGGCTGTAATAGGCGCCCAAAATCCAGTCGATGGCCTGTTCGCCGGTCGACTTCACCTGAAGCTCATGGCTCTGGAAATCATAGCGGGAGGAAAGCGTGCGGTTTTCCCCGAAGGCGCCGAGCGGCAGGTCGTTGCCGTCCGCGTCGAACTGCCCGGTGGGGGGCAGCGCGCCCGCGTCGGCGTCTGTCTGGGTCGATCCGCCGATGCGCGACCAGCCCGCGATATAGCTGAGCTGGATGCCGTCGGTGACGTCATAGTTCATCGTGCTGCGGACGGCGACCGAATAGCGGTCCGTGTCGGGCGCGGTGTCGCTGAGCGTCGACCAGCGCTTCGTGCCGGGGCGCGGCGTCTGGAGCAGGCCGATGACCGGCGCGCCATTGTCCAGGAAACCTTCCGCCGACAGGTTCCAGCTAAAGCGTTCGCCGGGCTGCCAGAGCATGGAGACGCGGCCCGACTGCTGGTCGGCGGCATAATATTTCTTGCCGGTGGTGACGAAGGCCGAGCGGTTGATGCCGGGAACGTCGGGCGCGGGCTGGAAATCGGCATAGCCGTCATGCCGGTCGGTGACGAAGGCGACGCGGAAGGCCAGCGTGTCGGTGACGGGGATGTTGATCGCGCCGCGCACGCCCAGACGGTCGTAATTGCCCGCGACGACCTCCACATTGCCGCCGAATTCGCCCAGCTTCGGCTTGGCGGAGATGAGGCTCAATGCGCCGACCGTCGCGTTGCGGCCGAACAGCGTGCCCTGCGGGCCGCGCAGCACCTCGACGCGCTCCATGTCGTACATCAGCACCGACGCGCCCTGCGAACGGGGCGAATAGATGCCGTCGACATAGATGGCGACTTCGGGGTCGGCCACTTCGGTATAGGCGCTGTCATTGCCGATGCCGCGCAGCGTCAGCAGCACCGCCGACTGGTCGCCCTGCTGGTTGAACTGGAGCGAGGGGACGAATCGGGCGAGGTCGGTGACGTCCTTCACCTGCTGCCGGTCGAGTTGCGCCTGGCCGAAGGCGGACACGGCGATGGGGGTGGATTGCAGCGTGGTTTCGCGGCGGGTGGCCGTCACGATGATATCGCTGCCATAATCTGGCTGGGCCGCCGCCTGGGGGGCGGCTGCGTCCTGCGCGAAAGCGGGGGTCATCCACAAGGTTGCGGATGCAAGCGCGGTGCCTGCGGCCAGCGCAATGCTTTTCATCATCTCTCTCCCTGGATCCACATGGTTTGTGGGCGCCTATTGACCCAAGCCTGACAACGATGTCAACATGATTTTTGACATCGTTGTCATATATTGCCATGTTGCGCCGGAACGGCTTTGCGGCTTCACTCTCCTTCCACAAAGGTTCAATCGAAGCCTCTTTTCCATGGTGGCCGTTACGTCATCCCCGCCCCTTTCCGGACCTGAACAGGTCGCCGCCCGGCTTTTCCGGCTGTCCATCGGCGTGTTCTTCATCGGCGGCTTCCTGACCTCGTCCGTCAGCCTGCTGGTGCCGCGGCTCAAGCTGATGCTGGATCTGGATTACAAAGGGGCGCTGCTGGTCCAGCTCGCCTTCCATTCCAGCTACATGCTTTTCGCGCTGCCGATCACCTGGGCCATCGTGCGCGCCGGTTACATGCGCGCCATCGTCGCGGGGCTGGCCGTGATCACGGCGGGATGCCTTGCGCTCACCCTGGCGCAGAACGCCTTGTCCTTCGCCATGGTGCTGGGGGCGCTGCTGCTGGTTTCGGCGGGGCAGACCTTCCTCCAGATCGCGTCCAACACCGTCGTCGCCGTGATCGGACCGTCGCGGGGCGCGGCGCGCCGGCTGACGCTGCTCCAGGGCTTCAATTCCTTGGGCACCGTATTGGGCCCGCTGCTGAGCGCGCCGCTGCTGCTCGGCGAACTGGACGCGCAGGCGGCGCGGCATGTCGGCGCGACCCTGCCCTTCACCGGAACGGCGCTGGTCACGGGGCTGCTGGCCTTCGCCTATTTCCGCAATCGCACCTTGCTGGAGGGGGACGGGCTGCGCCGCTTCGCCGCCATCGGGCAGATGTTCCGAGTGATGCAGTCCCCCCGCCTGCGCTGGGGCACGGCGGCGATCTTCGTCTATGTGGGGGCGGAAGTGGCGATAGGGGCGCTGCTGCCCGCCGTGCTGATGCGGCCCGACCGGCTGGACGCCGCGCCTGTCCTCGCCGGGCAACTGGTCAGCCTCTATTGGGGCGGCGCGATGGCGGGGCGCTTCCTGGGCGCCTGGGCGATGCGGCGGATCGCGGAGGCTCGGCTGCTGACCGCCGTCTCCCTGGGCGCGGTCATCCTTACCATGGCGGCCATCGCCCTGCCCGGCGTCGCGGGCGCGGGCGCCCTGCTGGCCGTCGGCCTGTGCAATGCCGTCATGTACCCTACGATCTACGCGCTCGCCCTGCCCGATGATGAGCGGCAGGCGCCCGTCGCCTCCATGTGGCTGTGCATGGCGGTGGTCGGCGGCGCCATCGTTCCGCTGCTGACGGGGGCGCTGGCGGATGCGACGGCATTGCTGCCCGCGCTGGTCCTGCCCGCCGCCTGCTACGCCTTCATCGCCCGGTTCGCCGCCCTGTGCGCGCGGCCGCAGGAGACCCGCCCATGACTACCGTCACGATCAAGGACGTCGCGGCCCGCGCCGGCGTTTCCCCCAAGACCGTATCGCGCGTGATCAATGGGGAGGATCATGTCCGTCCCGAAATCAGGGAAGCGGTGCAGCGCGTGGTGGCGGAACTCAATTACCGGCCCAACGCCTTCGCCCGCAGCCTTTCCAGCTCCCGCTCCTACCTGCTGGGCCTGTTCATCGACGATCCCGTGTCGGGCTATGCCGCCGACGTGCAGCATGGGGCGCTGCTGCGATGCCGGGAGCGCAGCTATCATCTGGTGGTGGAGCCGGTCGAACTGAACCAGCCGGACTGGAAGGATCATGTCCGCGCCAGCATCGCCAGCCTGAGGCTGGACGGCGCGATCGTCGCCCCGCCCATCTGCGATTCTGCGGAACTGATCGACCTGTTCCGCGAATCCGGCGTGCCCCATGTGCTGATCGCTCCTTCCGCCGAGCCGCCCGATTCGGGCGCGGTGCGCATGGACGATTGCGGCGCGGCGCGGGAGATGACGGACTATCTGATCGGCCTGGGCCATCGCCATATCGGCCTGGTCCAGGGGCCGATCAGCCACAGCGCGTCCGCCCGGCGGGAGAAGGGCTTTCGCGCGGCGATGGCGCAGGCGGGGATTGCGGTCGATGAAGATGCGGTGCTGCGCGGCGACTTCAGTTTCCGTTCGGGGCTGGAACTGGGGGAAGCGTTGCTGGACCGCGCCGACCGCCCGAGCGCGATCTTCGCCTGCAATGACGACATGGCGCTGGGCGTCCTCATCACCGCGATGAAACTGGGCATTGCCGTGCCGCAATCGCTGTCCGTCGCTGGCTTCGACGATTCGGCCTCTTCGCGCGCGGCCTGGCCGCAGATCACGACCATCCGCCAGCCCAAGGCGGAAATGGCCGCCGCCGCGGTCGACATATTGGTCGACCCATCCTTCCGAAAGAAAAGCGCCGGGCCGGAATCCCGCCTGATGCTGCCCCACGCCCTGGTCGTGCGCGGCAGCACCGGGCCGGCATGACATCGGATCGCCCAGCTTAACCTTTGATAACAAAGCGGTTCAGCATTGGCGCATGCGCGGCATGGAATAAGGCGGTCAACGACAAGGCAAGAGGAGACCAGTCATGACCATTCGCAAGACCATGCTCGCCATCGCCGCCGCCGCCGCGACCCTTTCCGCGGCGGTTCCGGCCACTTCCTTCGCCCGCGACGGCGGCTGGCACCGCTATGACCGGCATGACCGGGTTCGCTATTCCGACCGCCGCGACTATCGCGACTATCGTTCCTATCGCGACGACCGGGGCTATCGCTGCCGCAAGTCGGGCGGCACGACCGGCCTGCTGCTGGGCGGCGTCGCCGGGGCTCTGCTGGGCCGCGCGATCGATACCCGCGGAGACCGGGCGCCCGGCACCATCATCGGCGCGGGCGCCGGCGCCCTGGCCGGCCGCGCCATCGACCGCAATTCCAGTTGCTGAACCAGCCCGAGGAAGGGACGGCGGCGCCATGGCGCTGCCGTCCCTTTCATTTCCTCGCCGCAATCTGAAGCCCTTATCGAGATTGCGCCTTGACGACCTGCAAATGGCGTTTATTCGCGCTTCCGGTGCTCACCTGCTTCCAATGCTCACGAAGAACCGCCAGCTTCGGTTTGTCATCTTCCCAATGTGGATACATGTCGGGGAGCCGGGCGACGAACGCTGAAGGAAAAGGCGGCCGGACTTGAGTTCGCAGATGCGGGCCTATGCCATGCTGGGCATGACCATGGCGCTGTGGGCGGGCAATGCGATAGTCGGCCGGGCCATGCGGGGAGAGATTCCGCCGCTGACCCTGGCCTTCAGCCGCTGGATGCTGGCTCTGCTGATCATCGCCCCCTTCGCATGGCGCCGCGTCATGGCGCAGCGCGCGTTGATCCGCCGCCATTGGGGCGCGATCCTGTTCCTGGGGCTGGCGGGCGTCGCCGCGTTCAACGGCTTCCTCTATTCGGGCCTGCGCCATACGACGGCGGCCAACGGCCTGCTGCTGCAGGGGCTGATCCCGACATTCGTCGTCATCATCAGCCGCATCGCCTTCGGCGACAGGGCGCCATTGCGCCAGGTCGCGGGCATAGCGCTGTCGACGCTGGGGGTGACGTTCATCGTGTTCAAGGGCGAGTTGGCGGAAATCCTGCGGCTGCGCCTGGGCATGGGGGATCTGCTGGTGCTGTGCGGCTGCGGCGCATGGGCGGTCTATACCGCCTGCCTGCGCCTGCGTCCGGCGATCGACCCCCTGGCCTTCCTATTCGTGACCTTCGCCATCGGTGCGCTGACGATGGGCATCGGCGCCCTGGGCGAGGCGCAGGCGATTGCGCGGATGCACTGGAGCGGAAGCGTGGCGTCCGCCATCGCCTATGTCGCGATCTTCCCCTCGATCATCGCCTATATGTCGTTCAACGCCGCGGTCAGCCATGCGGGCGCCGGCGCGGCCGGGCAGACGATCAGCCTGTTGCCGCTGTTCGGCGCCGTGCTGGCCGCCCTGATCCTGGGGGAACCGCTGTTCGGCTATCATCTGGCCGGCATGGCCCTGATCCTGGGCGGCGTGTTGCTGAGTTGGGGAGCGCGGGCGCAGGCAGGGGATCAGCGCCTCTCCGCCAGCGCCACCGCATCGGCTCCGGCCGGGAAGCGGAGCTGATCCGTCCTGTCGTGGACGGCGTTCCAGACGGCTTCGGCGACGTCGCTCTCCCTGGTCGTCAGCGCAGGCGCGGCGAAGGCCGCGAGGATCGGTTGCGCGAAATCGGCGTAGCGGCCGGGCAGCAGGTCGGTCACGGGAATGATGGCGTTCGCCCCGAAGCGGGTGGTCGGCGCATAGCCCGGCTCGACCAGTTTCACCCGGACGCCGAAATAGGCGAGTTCATGCGCAAGGGAGGCCGTGAATCCCTCCACGGCATGCTTGGTCGCGCTATAGGCCGCCGCGAGCGGGAAGGCGCCCAGCGCGACGGTGGAGGTCACGTTGACGATCGCGCCCGCCCCGCGCTCGCGCATCTGCGGTATGAATGCGCGGCACATTGCCATGGCGCCGATGCTGTTGGTTTCGAAAAGCTGGCGGATCAGGCTCATCGGCATGGCTTCGAAAGCGCCGACGCCGCCTATCCCCGCATTGTTGACCACAATGTCGACGGGTCCGGCGGCCTCCACCAGCGCGGCTATGCTGTCCTCGCTGGTGACGTCCAGCGGCAGCAGCCGCAGGCGTTCGGCATGCTGGCCGAACAGGGCGGGATCGGGCCGTCGCATGGTTGCGATGACATTCCATCCGCGAGAAAGGAAATGAAGCGCCGTGGCCTTGCCATAGCCCGACGAAGTGCCGGTGATCAGGATCGTCTTGCTCATTTGCCTGCTTCCTTGATGTCGATGCGCGTTTCATAGACAGCCGGGATCAGACGATCTATAATTCCTGATCCATATCTAATTACGGATCATCCAGAACATGGATCCCCTGAGCGACATCATCGCCCTGCTTCAGCCCAGCGCCGCCATCTCCAAGCCGATCACGGCGCGCGGGCAATGGGGCGTCCGCTATGACGCGCATGACGCGCCCGGCTTCACGATCATCCTTGCGGGGGAAGCATGGGTCGCTTTCGAAGGGCGCGCACCGCTTCGGCTCGCGCAGGGCGACTTCCTGCTGATGCCGAGCACCCCGCCCTTTTCCTTGAGCAGCGAACCGGGTCTTCCCTGCATTTTGGTGGAACCCCGCAGCGAAGCGGTGCGGCACGGGGATCGGTCAGGCGATCCGGACTTCGTCGCGCTGGGCGGCAGTTTCGCCTTCGAGCGGGCCAACGCCCCGCTCCTGCTGTCGCTGCTTCCCGATCTGATCCATATCCCCGCCGCGCAAGGCCGCGCCACGCGTTTCGGCCAGTTGGTCGACATGCTGTCCGACGAGTGCCTGTCCAGCCATCCCGGCAAGGAACTGATCACCCGCCGCCTGCTGGAGATGTTGCTGGTGGAGGCGCTTCGCTGGCGGCGCGTCGGTGGGGAATCAGGCCTGCTCGGCGCGATGCGCGATCCCGCGCTGGCCCGTGCCCTGCAGGCGATGCATCAGGATGTTCCCGCCCCCTGGACCGTGGCGCGGCTCGCAAGCGTGGCGGGCATGTCGCGTTCGGCCTTTGCCGCGCGCTTCGGCGAGGCGCTGGGTTGCGGGCCGATCGAATATCTTGCGCGATGGCGCATGGCGGTCGCCAAACAGGCCTTGCTGCGGGGCGACAAGTCCCTCGGCCGGATCGCGGAGGAAATCGGCTATGACTCCGCCAGCGCCTTCAGCACTGCCTTCCGCAAGCGAATGGGCTGTCCGCCCGGCAGCTTTGCGCGGCTCCACGGGCGCGGCGCACCGGACCCTGTCCCCCACATCCCGGCTTCACCGCATATAGGCCATGGCGCGACGGGATGAGGAGGAACCACCGCCGCCGCTAACGCCGCCCCTCCTCTCCCCCAATGGCGGGAAAGTATCGCATTTTGCTTGAAGCTGTCCGACCGATTCCGATATGTTAGCGCTATCGACTCCAACATGACGGTCGCCCCTTACCCGTTGCCGCGACCGCCGATGTTAATCCGCATTCACCCTCCAAAGGAAATGGGAGAGCCGCGTGACCACTTCCCGTCGTGAAATTCTGAGCGGCCTTGGCGCCGGAATGGTCCTGGCCGGCGTGGGAACGCGTGCCGGCGCCGCGCCGACGCGCAGGATCGGCTATGCCATTGTCGGGCTGGGCTCCTACGCCACGCGCCAGATCATGCCGAACTTCGCCGGTTGCGAGCATGCGAGGCTGGTGGCGCTGGTCAGCGGCACTCCGGCCAAGCTGGACCAATATGGCGCGCAATATGGCATCGCGGCGACCCACCGCTACAGCTATGCCGATTTCGACCGCATCCGGGACAATCCGGACATCGACGTCGTCTATGTGGTGCTGCCCAACAGCATGCATGCCGAATACAGCATCCGCGCCGCGCAGGCGGGCAAGCATGTGATGTGCGAGAAGCCGATGGCCGTGTCCGTCGCGGAGTGCGAGGCGATGATCGCCGCATGCCGCAAGGCGGGGACGAAGCTGATGATCGGCTATCGTTCGCGCTTCGAACCCTATAACCGGCTGGCCATCGAGCTGGCGCGCAGCGGCCATGTCGGCCCCACCCGCCTGATCACCGCCGAACATGGTTTCCCGGCCCGGCCGGGCCAGTGGCGGCTGGACCGGCCACTGTCGGGCGGCGGATCGTTGATGGACATCGGCATCTACAGCCTGAACGCGGCCCGTTACCTGACCGGGGAAGATCCGGTTTCGGTCAGCGCCGTCGAAACCACCGACAGATCCGATCCCCGCTTCAAGACCGTGGAGGACCGCATCGGCTTCCTGCTGCGCTTTCCTTCCGGCATCGTCGCCAACTGCATCTCCAGCTACAGCTCCTCCCATAACGGCTATCGCGTCATCGGCACGCAGGGCTGGATCGACATGGAACCGGCGACGCCCTATGAGGGGCAGCGCATGTCGATCCGCAAGGACGGCGTCACGACCCCGCGCACGCTGCCGGCCGCGGCCAAGAACCAGTTTGCCGGGCAGCTCGACCATATGGCCGAATGCATCGTCAGCGGCACGACCCCCATCGTGCCGGGCGAGGAAGGCCTGGCCGACATGCGCGTGATCGAAGCGATCTATCGCTCGGCGGCCGAGCGGAGAGAAGTCGTCATAAGGGCATGACTTCGCGGCACGTCGGATGGATTCCGGCGATGAGCGACGGGACTATCAGGTCGCGGCGCCTAGCCGCCCCAATTCTCCCTCCGCGCGCGCGCGTCTTCCATAGACTATCTCGAACAGCGGCCCGGCCATCATGGTGGTGACGATTGCCATCAACACCAACATGGAGAACAGGGCGGGTTCGATAATGCCCTTCTGGATGCCGATATTGATGATGATGAGTTCCATCAGCCCCCGCGAATTCATCAGCGCGCCGATTCCCAGGGCCGTCCGATTGTCCTCCCCCGACAGGCGCGCCGCGGCGTAGCAGGCGCCGAACTTGGCGAGGATGGACGCGACCAATATGCCGATCGCAATGAGCAGGAACGGAAGCGAGTTCACCATGTCGAGCCGCGTGTTCAACCCGGAATAGGTGAAGAACATCGGCAGCAATATGACGACGGCGAGCGGTTCGACCTTCCTCTTCAATTCCTCCACGAACAAGCCGCGCGGCATGAACACGCCCAGGATGAAGCCGCCGAATATGCCGTGAATGCCGATCGCGTCCATGATGAAGGCGGACAGGCAGAACAGGGCCAGCGTGATCGCCAGCACGGTCGCGCTCATCTCGCCCTGCATTTCCACCGCTCGGCCCAGCGGCGCGAACAGGCGCCGTCCGAACAGCAGCAGGAAACTGACATAGAGGAAGGCGCCGACGATCGCCAGCACCGCCACACCGCTGCCGCCGCCGAACAGGGCGAGGACCACGGCCAGCACGCACCAGGATGCCGCGTCGTCGAACGCCCCGGCCGTCAGCGAAAGCGTGCCGAGCGGACTGTCGGCAAGGCCGCGTTCGTTGATGATGCGCGCCAGCATCGGAAAGGCGGTCAGGGCAATGCATGCGCCCATGAAGAGGGTCGCGCCGCCACGGCCCAGGCCCTCCGCGAAAAGACCGGGCACGGTCAGGAGCCAGGGCGTGATCAGGATCGCCATGACGAAGGGGGCGAACAGTCCCGCGCCCGACACCATCGCCGCGTTCCGGACCTTCGACTGGAAATGATCCAGGCGCAGGGTCAGGCCCACGAGGAACATGTAGAGCGCCACGCCGAATTGCGCCCCGGCGTAAAGCACATTGCCGGTTTCCCTGGGGAAGACCATCGCCTGCAGGCCCGGCGCGAGGAGGCCGAAGAGCGAGGGCCCCAGGATCACGCCGGCGATCATTTCCCCGACCACCTGGGGTTGCGCCAGGAACTTGCGGCAGAACCAGCCCACCCCCCTGCACGCGACGACGATCAGCGCGAGTTGCAGGAAGAAATGAATGCTGTAGTCGCCCGGCGCGTAGCTCGACAATTTCGCGCCGACCGGCGGCCCGTGGGGCGCCAATATGCTCGTCAGCGAAGAAAGCACCTCCCCAACCATCCAACCCTCTCGCCTTTTGTTTTGGGAGCGCTACCACATTCTGCCCACGGAAGGAAGAGGCTGCCCGCCGTGGCGCCTCGCCCCCGCCGGATCGCAACAAAGACTCGACTGTTCGTTAGTTAGCGCTAACAATGCCGACATCGCGTCACCAATAACCCTGCAAGATTATCGGGAGAGGATGTTGCCTTCGAACCATGGACGCCGGCATTGCGCGGTGTCGAACGATGACCGTTCGGCCTTGCCTGCCCGAAAAACGCGGCGATTCCGTGACTTGCTGAGAAGCAGGGCGCCATGTTGACGCTGATCGGCAAATTCCGCTGGACGATTATCGGCCTGTTCGTGGGCGCGATGGTGATCAACTATCTCTCGCGTTCCGTGCTGGGCGTCGCCGCCCCCGTGATCCTTGCCGAACAGAAGATCAGCAGCGTCGAATATGGCTGGATCACCGGCGCGTTCCAGTTGGGCGTGATGCTCCAGCCGGCGGCCGGCTATTTCCTCGACAGCATTGGGCTGCGCGTCGGGTTCGCGATCTGCGTCGCGGCCTGGTCGATCATCACCATGGCGCACGGCCTGGTGAACGGCTGGTTCGGCTTCGCCGCGTTGCGCGGGCTGTTGGGCCTGGCGGAAGGATCGGCCCAGCCCGCCGGGCAGAAGCTGGTGGCGGAATGGTTCCCCGCCAGGGAGCGCGGCGTCGCGGGCGGCATCTACAATATCGGCGCTTCCTTCGGCGCGGTCTTCGCTCCGCCCCTCGTCGCCTGGGCGGTGATGGTGCATAGCTGGCGGCTGGCCTTCGTCGTGGCGGGCGGCATCGGACTCATCTGGGCGGTCCTCTGGTTCGTCCATTACAACAGCCCGACGCGGCACCGTCGCCTGGGCCAAGCGGAACGCGACTATATCCTGAACAATCAGGAAGCGCGCCTGGCCGCGCGCCCGGAGAAACCCTCCGTGCTTGCCCTTGCGCGGCGGCGCGACCTTTGGGGCATAGCGCTTCCCCGCCTGCTGGCCGATCCGGTCTGGGGCATGCTGTCCTTCTGGATGCCGCTCTACCTTGCCCGCGTGCGCGGCTTCGATCTGGGGCAGATCGCATTGTTCGCCTGGCTCCCCTTCCTGGCCGCGGACCTTGGATGCCTGTTCGGCCCGGCCGTCGTCGCCTTCCTCCAGCGCAGGGGGATCGACCTTGTCGATGCGCGCCGCGCGGCCTTCACGCTGGGCGCCGTGCTGATGACGGGCATGGCCTTTGTCGGCCTGGCCACCAATCCCTATGCCGCGATCGCCCTGCTCTGCCTTGGCGGCTTCGCCCATCAGACGCTGTCGGTGACCGTCATCACCATGGCGTCCGACCTGTTCGCCCGGAACGAGGTGGCGACCGCGGCGGGCATGGCCGGGCTGGCGGGAAATCTGGGCGTGCTGATCTTTTCCCTTTCGCTGGGGCAGATGGTCGACCGGGTCGGCTATGAACCCTTTTTCATCCTGCTCGGCGTGCTCGACCTGGTCGGCGCCGCCATTTTGTGGACAATGGTGCGCAAGCCGCGATGACGAACATTTCCAACCCCATTTTGCGGGGCTTCAATCCCGATCCCTCGATCCTGCGCGTGGGCGAGGATTTCTACATCGCGACGTCCACCTTCGAATGGTATCCGGGCGTGCAGATCCACCACAGCCGCGACCTGGTGAACTGGCGGCTCGTCGCCCGCCCGCTGGAACGCGCCGGGCAACTCGACATGCGCGGCGATCCCGACGGCTGCGGCGTCTGGGCCCCGGACCTCAGCCATGCCGATGGCCGGTTCTGGCTGGTCTTCACCGACGTCAAGCGTTACGGCGCAACCACGGTCCATGGGGCGAAGGGCATGTCGCTGCGCGACTTCCCCAATCATGTGGTCACCTGCGAGACGATCGACGGCATATGGTCGGACGCGGCGCACATCAACAGCAGCGGTTTCGACCCGGCGCTCTTTCACGACGATGACGGGCGTAGCTGGATGCTCAACATGCTGTGGGACCACCGGCCCGGCCGTGGCCGGTTCGCCGGCATCCAGGCGCAGCAACTGGACCGCGCCACTCTGAAACTGGTCGGCGAGCCGACGCTGATCTTCAAGGGCACGGAGCGCGGCTTTACCGAAGGACCGCATATCTACAAGCGGGGCGGCTTCTATCATCTGCTCGTCGCCGAAGGGGGAACGGGCTGGGACCATGCCGTGGTCATGGCCCGCTCGCCCGACCTGCTCGGCCCCTATGAAGTGCATCCGGACGGGGCGGTGCTGACCAGCGCGGGCCGCAGGGACGTGCCCATCGCCCGCGCCGGCCATGGCGATCTGGTGGAACTGGCGGACGGCAGCACCTGGCTCGCCTATCTGTGCGGCCGTCCCTTGCCGGGGCGCGAACGCTGCATCATGGGGCGCGAAACCGCGATACAGCCGATGCTGTGGGGCGAGGATGGCTGGTTGCGCACCGTTGCCGGGGACGCGCGGCCCGATCCGTCGCCGCCCGCGCCGAATCTGCCGCCCGCCCCCTGGAACGCCCCGCCCTGGGACGGCCGCTTCGACGATCCCCACCTGCCTCAGGATCTGCAATGGCTGCGCAGCCCGGCCCCCGAAAGGCTTTTCAGCCTGACGGAGCGGCCCGGCTTCCTGCGCCTCTATGGCCGCGAAACGGTGGGCAGCCTGTTCGAACAGGCGCTTGTGGCGCGACGGCAGACCGCTTTCCGCTTCACCGCGACGACTTCTCTCTCCTTCGCGCCGCGCAGCTTCCAGCAGGCGGCTGGCCTCATCCATTACTACAACAGCACCAAATTCTATTATCTGTGCGTCAGCGCGGAAGACGGCCGGCGGCAGCTTCAGCTCGTGAGCGCCTCGCCGGAAAATCCGGCCGGCAACAGCCTGGACATCATGGTGGACGCGTTGCCCCCCGGTCCGATCGATCTGCGCGCCGACGTGGACGGCGACCGGCTGACCTTCGCCTGGCGGGCCGATGGAGAGGCCGACTGGCATAGGCTTCCGGATGTCCACGACGCCAGCATCCTGTCGGACGAAGTGACCCTGCCCGGCCTGCCCAATTTCACCGGCGCGTTCATCGGCATGGCGTGCCAGGATCTGTCGGGCGGGGGCACTCCGGCGGACTTCGCCAGCTTCGTCTATCGGGAGGAGGAGTTCGACGCCCCGCCGGACTGAGGCTCCGCGATCCGACGGATTAGCGGGAAGGACGCGCGCCTTGGAAATTATTTGTGGGAGTTATTGACGAGCTGCCCGGATCGTATAGGATTTTGCCGCCGGTCAGAAAAATGCCGGCATCATAATCGACAAGGGGATGCAGGATGACCGGACGGGCCATGCTTTTCGATCGACGTCAGGCGCTGTTGGCGTCGTCGCTGGGCGGCACGGCCGCGCTGCTGGCCGGGGAAGCCGCTGCCGCCACGCGCGCGGCCGGCGCTTCGGGCAGTTCCGGAAGCTGCGCCACGCCGCGCAATGCCATTGCAAGGACGCGATACGGGCCGGTGCGCGGCTATGTCGCCGGGGACGTCTTCACCTTCAAGGGGATACCCTATGGCGATGATACCGGGGGCGAGAACCGCTGGCTGCCCGCCAGGCCGCCCAAGGCGTGGACCGATCCCTATCCCGCGCTCGCCTATGGCGCGAACTGTCCCCAGACGCTGCACAGCTTTCGCGCGAAGGAACACACCTTCCTCCAGCAATGGACGGACGGCTTCCTGGGCGAGGACATGCTGAAGCTCAATATCTGGACGCCCTCCTTGTCGGGCAATCGGCCCGTCATGGTCTATTTCCACGGCGGCGGCTTCGCCTTCGGTTCCTCCTACGAACTGGCATCGCATGACGGCGCGCAGATGGCGCGACACCATGATGTGGTGCAGGTGTCGATCAACCATCGCCTCAACGTGCTGGGCTTCCTCGACCTCACCGAAGTCGGGGGCGATCCCTATGCGGAGTCCGTCAATGTCAGCATGACCGACTGCATCGCCGCGCTGCGCTGGGTGCAGGAAAATATCGCGGCCTTCGGCGGCAATCCCGACCGGATCATGATCTATGGCCAGTCGGGCGGCGCGTCGAAGGTGACGACGCTGATGGGCATGCCGTCGGGCAAGGGCCTGATCCACCGCGCCGCGGCGCAGTCGGGCGGCGGCGGCAATATCCCCACGCTGGAACAATCGCGCGAATTCTCCCGCCGCGTCGTCAAGGAACTGGGGGTCGGCCCCCGCGACATCGGCGCCTTGCAGAAGATGGACTGGGCGACGCTGTTCGCCGCAGGCAACAAGGCGGCGGACCAGATCAACGGTCCCCGCGCGGCCGGCGGCCCTTCCGCCAGCCCCCGCGTCGGCTGGAACCCGACCCTGGACGGCCGGGTCATAACCGTCCGTTCCTTCTTCGACGCCGCGCCGGACGCGTCGCGCGACGTGCCGATGCTGATCGGCAACACCAGCGAGGAAGGCATGCGCTTCGGCCAGAACCCGACCGAGGCCGAATGGCGCGCCGAACTGGCCGGCCAATATGGTCCGCAAAGGGCCGACGCCCTCATCGCCCAGATGAAGCGCGACCATCCTGAGAAAGCGATCCGCACCCTGTCCTACGGCGTGGCTTCGCTCGGCTATCGCAACCGCATCCAGTCCATGGTCGCCCTGCGCGACAAGCAGCCGGGCAGCGCGCCCATGTTCCAATATCTGTTCCAGTGGCAATCGCCCCAACTGGACGGCGTCGCGGGCGCGTGGCACACCGCCGATCTCGCCTTCGTGTTCGACAATAGCGCGCTGTGCGACCAGGGCACGGGCAACACGCCCGAAGCGCGGAAGCTGGCCCGCACCATGGCCACCGCCTGGGCCAATTTCGCCCGAACCGGCAATCCCAGCCAGCCCGGACTTGCCTGGACGCCCACCGACGCCGTCCGGTGCCGGACGATGATCTTCGACAATCAATGCCGCATGGTCGACGATCCCGAAGGGACGGCGCGGCGCATCATCCTGGGCTGACGAAGGCGCGGCATGATGCAAGCGGCGATGCGCGAAGGCCGGCATTCCGCTCGACACATGTGTATGGTAGCGTTATCATAACTGGATGCACGCGACCGTGCCCCATGGCCGGCGCTTCGAGGAGAGATTGATCGTGACGCACCGGACCTCGCGCTTTTCGGCCCTGCCCTTCGCGCTGCTGTCCCTTTTCCCGGCCGCGCCCGCCGCCACCGCCGCCATGGCCGCCCCCGCCCGGTTCGACCGCTTCACCTATGAGGGGACATCGATGGAGCAGGTCGCGGTCAGGCCCGGCGAATATCGCAATCCGATCCTGACCGGCTATTATCCGGACCCTTCGGTCATGCGGGTGGGCGATGATTATTATCTCGTGAATTCGTCCTTCGCCCATTATCCGGGCCTGCCGATCTTCAAGTCGAAAGACCTGGTGAACTGGACGCAGATCGGCAACGCCATCGACCGGCCGGAACAATTGGACTTCAACGGCCGCCGCATTTCCCAGGCGGTGTTCGCGCCGGACATCAGCCATCATGACGGCACCTTCTACATCGTCAACACCTGCGTCGAATGCGGCGGCAATTTCGTCATCACGGCGAAAGACCCGGCGGGGCCCTGGTCTAACCCGGTCTGGCTGCCGTTCGAGGGCATAGACCCGTCCATCTACTGGGAAGGGGACAAGGCCTATATCGTCAACAACCGCGCCCCTGACGAGCCGCCCCGCTATGACGGGCATCGCGCCATCTGGATCCAGGAATTCGACTGGCGCGCCGGCAGGATGGTTGGGGAGAGCACGCAGATCGTCAACGGCGGCGTCGACATCGGCAAACAGCCCGTCTGGATCGAGGGGCCGCATATCTTCCGCAAGGACGGCTATTATTACCTGACCGCCGCCGAAGGCGGCACCAGCGTCAACCATTCTCAGGTCGTGTTCCGTGCAAAGGAACTTCGCGGCCCCTACATCCCCTATGAGGGCAACCCTATCCTGACCCAGCGCGACCTGGACCCCGCCCGGCCGGACATGATCGGATCGGCCGGCCATGCCGAACTGGTGCAAACGCAGAAGGGCGACTGGTGGGCGACGTTCCTTGCCGTGCGTCCCTATGACGCCGACGATCATTACAATATCGGGCGGGAGACTTTCCTGCTGCCGGTCGAATGGAAGGACGGCTGGCCGATCATCCTGCCCAGGGGCCAGGCGATCCCGCATGCGCTCAAGGCCCCCGCCCTGCCCGCCCAGCCGAAACCGCCGCTGCCCACCAGCGGCGACTTTTCCTATGTCGAGGAATTCGACGGCCAGTCGCTGCCCATGCAATGGATCGGCATTCGCACGCCGCGAAAGCCCTTCTACCGGCTAAGGGGCGGCGCGCTGGAACTGGAGAGCGGCGCGGCCATCGGCGACCTTGGCGGCATCCCCGCCTTCATCGGCCGCCGCCAGCAGCATTCCAACGCCACTTTTTCGACCACGCTGCGCTACAGGCCGACAAAGGACGGCGACCGCGCTGGCCTCGCCGCGGTGCAGAGCGACCGCAGCAACCTCTTCTTCGGCCTGACCCGCATCGCCGGCAAGCCGGCGGTCGCGCTCTACACCCGCGACGCCGCCGACGCCGACACGCTGGTCGCCTCCGCCCCCGTCGCCCCGAACGGACCCATCACCCTCACCATGCGCGTGACCGGCGGGACGATGGCGTTCGACTATGCCGTCGGCGGGCGGACGGCGACGCTCAAGGAGGGTCTCGACGCGACGCTGCTCAGCACCAGGAAAGCCGGCGGTTTCGTCGGAACGGTGGTCGGCCCCTATCGCTACACGCCGGCGTCGTGAGAGGGCCGGTCATGTTCCGTGCCGCCGCCCTGGCCCTTGCCGCCAGCCTCGCCGCCGCCGCGCCCGCGCAGGTCTGGCGGTCGGACCAGGGTGACGGCACCTATCGAAACCCGGTCCTCTTCGCCGATTATCCCGACCCCGACATCATCCGCGTGGGGGAGGATTTCTACTTCGTCTCGACGACGTTCGCCAATGCGCCGGGCGTCACCATCCTGCACTCGAAGGATCTGGTGAACTGGCGGATCGCCAGCCATGTCGTGGACCGGCTCGACGGCGACCCGCGCTATGACCTGAAGGATGGCGGCGACTATCGCCGCGGCTTCTATGCGGCGAGCCTGCGTCGCCACAACGGCATGTTCTACCTCGCGGTGACGCCTGTCGGGCACAGGACGCGGATCTACCGCTCGGCGAAGATCGAGGGCCCGTGGACCTACAGCGAACTCAACCGGGAGGCCTTCGATCCCGCCTTGTTCATCGACGCGGACGGCACCGCGTATCTCGGCACCTCCATCGGCAGCGACGGCACGGTGACGCTGCTGACGCTGAACGACGACCTGACGGCCGTTACCGCCGCGAAGGTCGCCTATTACAACAAGGGCGCGGAAGGATCGAAGATCGTCCGCCACGATGGCTGGTACTATCTGTTCAACGCCATTCCCGGCAAGCTGGCGATGACCGTATCGCGCTCGCGCAGCCTCTGGGGACCATGGGAGACCAAGGCCTCCATCGACGACAGGACCGGCGGCCACCAGGGGGCGATCGTGGATATGCCCGACGGCGGCTGGTACGGCTTCGTCATGGTGGACGCCGGCGCCATCGGCCGCATGACGAACATCAGCCCGATCTTCTGGAAGGACGGCTGGCCCTGGTGGGGCACGCCCGACCGGCCCGATCATGTCCCGGAACGCTCGCCCAAGCCGATCGCCGGCTACCCCTTCGCCGAACCGCCCTCTTCCGACGATTTCTCGTCCCGCAAGCTCGGCCTGCAGTGGCAGTGGAACCATAACCCCGACGACGGCAAATGGTCGTTGAAGGAACGTCCCGGCTTCCTGCGCCTCCACGCTACGCAGGCCGACGGCATCTGGACCGCGCGCAACACGCTGACGCAAAAGGCGCAGGGGCCCAAGATGCGCGCCGTCGCGAAGCTGGACACGGCCGGCATCAGGCCGGGCGACATTTGCGGCCTTGGCAGCTTCGGCAAATATAGCGCCCAGCTCTCCGTCGTCGGCGGCGCGAAAGGCGCTCGGTCGCTCCGCATGATGCTGACCGAAAGCACGACGGACGGTCCCCGGACGGAGGTGCGCGTTCCCTCCACATCCATCGCCGGCCGCATGCTCTGGCTGCGCACCGACATGGATTTCGACGCGAAAGTCGGCCGCGTCGCCTACAGCCTCGACAACCGGAAATGGACGGAGGTGGGCGGCAGCTTCCCGCTGGCCTTCGACTGGCGCACCGGCACCTTCCAGGGGCAGCAGATCGCGCTTTCCTGCTACAATCCCGCGCCGGCTGGCGGCTATCTCGATGTCGACAGCTTCACCCTCATGCCGCTTCCGCAGGGCGTGCGGCCATGAGCCTCAGCCGCCGCGAAACCATGATGGCGATGGCCGCCGGCACCGCCGCGCTTGCCGCCGCCCGACGGGCAGACGCCGAACCCGCAGCGCCGCATCCGCTGACGCTCTGGTATCGGCAGCCCGCCGCGGCGTGGACGGAGGCGCTCCCGATCGGGAACGGACGCCTTGGCGCGATGCTGTTCGGCGGAGTGGCGCGGGAAAGGCTGCAACTCAACGAAGGCACGCTCTGGGCTGGCCAACCCTATGATCCGGTCAATCCAGAGGCGAAGGCGAACCTGCCCCAGGTGCGCGAACTCATCTTCGCGGGCAGGATCGCGGAGGCCGAAGCGCTGGCCGACAAGACGCTGATGGCAAAGCCGCTGGCGCAAATGCCCTATCAGACGCTGGGCGACCTGATCCTCGACTTTCCGGGCGTTGGGCAGGCGACCGCCTATCACCGCGAACTCGATCTGGACAGCGCGACGGCGACCACCCGCTTCACCGCCGGCGGCGTCGCGCATGTCCGTCAGGCGATCGCCTCTCCCGCCGACAATGTGATTGCTGTCCACTTGTCCTCGACCGGCCGGCTCGACGTCGATATTTCCCTCCGCTCGTCCCAGATCGGCGTTCAGGTCGCGGCGGACGGCCCCAACGGCCTGCTGCTCACCGGCCGCAACGGCGCCTCCAGGGGGATAGATGGCAATCTCCGCTTCGCTGCCCGCCTGGCCGCCCGCGTGGAGGGCGGCCACGCCACCCACAGCGCCGACGGAAGCCTCAGCATCCGGGGTGCGAAGTCGGTCACTCTCCTCCTCGCGATGGCGACCGGCTTCAGGCGGTTCGACGATGTCGGCGGCGATCCCGTCGCCGGCACCGCCGCGACCCTGGCCAGGGCGAGGGACCGTTCCTTCGCAACCATTGCAACCGACGCCGCCGACGCGCACCGGCGCCTCTTCCGCCGCGTCACCCTCGACCTCGGCAGCACGCCGGCGGCGCAGCTTCCCACAGACAGGCGCATCGCCGATTCACAGACCAGCGACGATCCCGCGCTGGCCGCTCTCTATTTCCACTATGCCCGCTATCTGCTGATCTGCTCGTCGCGTCCCGGCGGCCAGCCGGCCAACCTGCAAGGGCTATGGAACGACAGCCTCGACCCGCCCTGGGGCTCCAAATATACGATCAACATCAACACCCAGATGAACTATTGGCCCGCCGAACCGGCCGCGCTCGGCGAATGCGTGGCCCCCTTGGTGGAAATGGTGCGCGACCTTGCCGTCACGGGCGCACGCACCGCGCGGAGCATGTATGGCGCGCGCGGCTGGGTCGCCCATCACAATACCGACCTGTGGCGCGCCACAGCGCCCATCGACGGCGCGCAATTCGGCCTGTGGCCCACCGGCGGCGCGTGGCTGTGCATGCATCTCTGGGACCATTATGACTATCATCGCGACCGCGCCTATCTCGCCTCCGTCTACCCGCTGATGGCGGGCGCGGCGCGCTTCTTCCTCGACACGCTCCAGCGCGACCCGGCCAGCGGCTTCCTCGTCACCAATCCGTCGATGAGTCCGGAAAACCCGCATGGCCATGGCGGCACGATCTGCGCCGGGCCGACGATGGACATGGCGATATTGCGCGATCTTTTCACCCGGACGATGGAAGCCGCGGCGATCCTGGACCGGGACGCTTCGCTCGTCGCCGAAATGCGGGCGGCGCGCGACCGGCTGGCCCCATACAGGATCGGGCGGCAGGGCCAGCTTCAGGAATGGCAGCAGGATTGGGACGCGGACGCGCCGGAGCAGAACCATCGGCACGTCTCCCACCTATACGGCCTCCACCCCTCGCGCCAGATCACGCCGGACGGCACGCCAGCCCTGGCCGCCGCGGCCCGCCGCACGCTGGAGATACGCGGCGACCGCGCCACCGGCTGGGCGACGGCCTGGCGCATCAACCTCTGGGCGCGGCTGCGCGAGGGGGACCGCGCGCATGACATATTGCGCTTCCTCCTGGGACCGGAACGCACCTATCCCAACATGTTCGACGCCCATCCGCCCTTCCAGATCGACGGCAATTTCGGCGGCGCGGCGGGGATCGTCGAAATACTGATGGACAGCCATGGCGACATCATCGACCTGCTCCCCGCGCTGCCCAGGGCCTGGCCTGCCGGCCGCGTCACCGGCCTGCGCGCGCGGGGCCGCTGCGCCGTCGACCTCCACTGGCGCGAAGGGCGGCTCGACCGCGCCATTCTTCGCCCCGAACTTGGCGGCCCCCGCACCCTTCGCCTCGGCGCCGGGAGCCGCACCCTTGTCCTGAAGGCCGGAACGCCGGTCACGCTGACGCCCAAGGATTTCGCATGACCCTGCACCGCTTCCTCCTGCCGCTCGCCGCGCTCTGCGCCGGCACCTCCCTCTCCGCCCAAATGGCGGACCCGCTCGCCCCCACCGGCCGCTGGAGCGCCTATCAGGCCGGCAGCGCGCAACTGCCGCCCATGGGCTGGAACAGTTGGAACGCCTTTTTCACCCATGTGGACGAGGAAAAGCTGATGGGATCGGCGCAGCGCATCCGCGACGCCGGACTCGCGCGCAAGGGCTATCGCTACATCAACATCGACGATGGATGGTGGATCAGGCGCCGGGCGAGCGACGGCAGGCTGATGATCCGCACCGACAAATTCCCCTCCGCGCGGGTCAAGGGCGACCCCAGTTTCCGCCCGCTGACAGACCGCCTGCACGCCATGGGGTTCAAGGCCGGCATCTATTCCGACCTCGGCCGCAACATCTGTTCACAGGCCTATGCCGACGGCAGCGAGCAGCTTCCCGAAGGCAGCGTGGCCGAGCGCGAAGTCGGCCTCTACGGCCATGCCGACCAGGACATCCGCCTCTTCTTCGCCGACTGGGGCTTCGACGCGATCAAGGTCGACGGTTGCGGCATCCGCGCCTATGCGCCAGACGCCGAACGGGTGCGCAGCGGGCAATATCGCGCCCTCGCGCCGCTGATCGACCAGCACAGCATCAGCCGTTCGAACATCCCGGCGGTCAAGGCGCTGTTCGCCGAGATCAACCAGTCGCTCGCCAGGCATAATCCCGATGGCGACTATATGCTCTCGCTCTGCATCTGGGGCAGCGCCAATGTTCGGAGCTGGGGCAAGGATGTCGGCAACATCTCGCGCACCAGCGACGACATTTCGCCGGACTGGGGACGAATGCTCACCAACTACGACAGCGCCGCCCGCCGTGCGCTGTACGCGCATCCGGGAAGCTGGAACGATCCCGACATGCTGTTCATCGGCAAGGGCGATTTCGACGCGAACCACCTGATCGAGGCGAAGTCCCATTTCTCGCTATGGGCGATGATGAACGCGCCGCTGCTGATCGGCGCGGACCTGCGCACCACGCCCCAGCCGCTGATCGACATTTTCGGCAATGCCGACATCATCGCGCTCAACCAGGACCAGGCCGGCAACCAGGCGGTCATGGCTTTCGACGCGGACGGCTTCCAGATCCTGGTCAAGACGCTGGCCAAGGGCGAAAAGGCGGTCGCCCTGTTCAATCGCGGCCTTGCGCCGGTGGACGCGATCCTGACCGCCGATCACCTGAAGTTCCGCGCCGACCGCCCCATCGCGCTCGCCAATCTCTGGACCGGGGAAAGGAGCAGCTTCATGCGCGACATGAAGCTGCGCGTCGCTCCCCGCGAAACGGTCGTGTTCCGGGCAAGGGGCGACCGGACGCTTGCCGACGGCCTCTACCTGTCCGAACAGCCCGGCATGGTGAATCCGGCGGTCGACGGCGTGGTCCAGCCCGAACCCGATCCCACCATCTATCATTCGATCCCCAACTGGCGCGGCACGCGCGGGATCGGGGAGCGGCCGATGTACGCCGGATGGGGCGGCGCGATGGCGGACTTCACCCCCTATAACCAGCCGCTGGTCATCGCGGGCAAGACCTATGGCTCCGGCATCGGCATTCTCGCCAACAGCCGGCTTGAAGTGCACAACGCCGGTTTCGCCCGTTTCGCGGCGCAGGTGGGCGTGGACGACAGCGCGCTCGACGGGGATCAGGCGGTGCGCTTCTTCCTCTATGGCGACGGCAGGCCGCTGGCCAGCACGCCGCCCATGCGCCGGGGCGCGCCGGCCCAGGCCATCGCCGCGGACGTGAAGGGGATCAAGCTGCTGGAACTGGTCGCCCGCGCCGACGGCGTGAGGGGCAATGCCGTGCCGGTGAGCTGGGGGGACGCGGCGTTGCTGCGCTGATCCCCCCTTCGCCCGTCACCGCGTGATCGGCAGCTCGAACGATCCGACCGGCAGCGGCGCTTCGTCATAGAGGTTGACGACCGGCGATTCCGCCCAGGCATGGCGGACCCGCGTCGCCGGACGGCCATCGCCCGCCAGCATGACGCGCTTCCCTTCCACCCGGCCGGGCACGAAGCGGCAGCTTCCCGCCTCCGTTCCGCACAGTTCGAAGCCGATCGCCTGACTCGCGCTGCGCATGTGCAGCCCGCCCGTCAGCCCGGTGAACTCCACCGCCGCGCCGCCGTCCGTCGTCGCCATTGCCCGCGCCGCCTGCGGGCCGGTGCGCGACACCGGATCGCCATAGGCGACGGCGCGCATTGCGCGGGCCAGGCGGCGGCCGACCTCCTGTTTCTCGCCCGGATGGATGTCGAACGGATCGCCCAGGTCGATGGCTGTGGCAAGGCCACCATGCGCATCCCGCGCCATCGCCTGATATTGCACCTGGCGCATCGCCGCCCAACCGCTTTCCACCGGCTGCGTCGCCGGCGGGCCGTAAGCGGCGAGCTGGACGGCGACGAAGGCAAGGTCCGGCGCGCCGAACTGCCGCCGCCAATCCTCCATCATCGCCTTCATGCGCTCGGCATAGCCGGGCAGGTCGACATCCGATTCGCCCTGGTACCAGGCGACGCCCTTCAGCCCTATCGACCCCAGCGGCGCGATCATGCCGTTATAGAGCGTGCCGGAGCCGGTCGTGTCGCCCCAGGGCACGCGCGGCGCGCCCGCGGGCGAACTCGCCGGGACCGCATAGCGCCATCCCCCGCCCAGCGGCAGTTCGCCGCCCTGCCCCAGCCCCAGTTTCATGGCCTCCGCCGGGCCGGACAGGCCGCCATTGGCATAATTGTCCTGCACATTGACGATCAGCACGTTGCGCCCTGCCTTCAGCACGCCGGGCGGCACGTCGAAGCTGCTCGGCTGCCAGCTTCGCGCGCTCATCGCCACCGGCTTGCCGTTGATCCACACCCGCCCTACATCGTCCAGCAGCCCCAGGGAAAGCGTGGCAGGCTGCTTCGCCTGCGCCGCCGTCAGTTCGATCTCCCGGCGGAACCAGACCATGCCATTATAGTCCGCCAGCGCTGGGACGCCCCATTCCTCCCAAGGGCCGATGCGGGGCACGTCCTGCCAGGCGATGGCGCTGCCGGGCTGCCAGGGTTCCTTGCCGACGGCATCGCCGGTCGCCCCGCGCCACCATTTTTCCCATTCGGCGCTCGCCGCCCGCTCCGCCGCGAAGGGATCGCGCCCGTGCAGCGATACCAGCGCGGACTGCGCCGCCTGGCCGACGGCTGCCTGCGCCCGCGCCCCCATCCACGGGCTGATCCGCGATCCGCCCCAACTGCTGGCGATGGCGCCGATGGGCACGCCCGCCGTCTTGCGCAATTCCCGCGCCATATAATAGCAGGCCGCCGAAAAATCAGCGACGCTGTCGGGTCCGGCCGGGCGCCAGGACGGCGCCTGCCGGAAATCGCGCAACGGATCGTCGGCGACGGCGCGCGGCACCAGCATCATGCGCAACTGATCGTCGGCCGAAGCGCGGATCTGGCCCACCGCGTCCTGCGCGTTGCGGACCTCCAGTTCCATGTTCGACTGGCCCGAACAGAGGAAGACATCGCCCACGGCGACATCCTGCGCAACCACGCTGCCTGAGGGAGCACGGGCGTCCAGCGTCACCGGCCCTGCGGTGGCGAGCGGGCCGAACTGCGCGGTGAAGCGGCCTTCCCTGTCGGCGCGGACCTGACGGACCTCACCGGCCAGCGTGACCGAAACGGCTTCGCCGGGATCGGACCTGCCCGTCACCGTCACCGGATGATCGCGCTGGATCACCGCATGATCGCCGAACATCGGGTCGAAACGCGGCGCTGCCGACGCCGGAACCGCGCCCAGCGCGGCCAGGCTGACGGTCAAGCCCAAATCGCGGATGATATGGCGGGAAAACATAGGCCGTTCGCTCCTCCCTGTCGCGGCCCTGTGCCGGACCGTTGGACGCAGGGATAATCCATTTTCCCGCGGCAGCAACCTATTTTGTTATCGCTACCATCATAAGGCCGTTCATTTCGCCGCTCCGGAAATCGAGACGGACGGGAAAGGGCGGGATCAGGTTCAGCCGCCGCGCAGCATCCGCATGACCAATGTGCGGATGCGGCCGTAATTGCCCTTCGCCAGCGGCCCCAGCACGCCATGGCGTTCCTCCGGCAGATGCGCCAGCGGATGCCCGCCCGGGCGGAAGACATAATGGTCGAAATAGGCCCGCCAGGCGGCGCGTTCGGGCCCTGGCCGCTCGGCAATGGCGATCATCGCCAGCAGCATCGCCGCATAGGGGGCGTCCGGCCCCGCCGCAAATCCATCCCACCAATAATTGGCGAGGATGTTGACATGATCCAGCGCCTCGACCTGATGCCACCAGAGCTTGGGCAGATAGAGCGCGTCGCCCGGCGCGAGATCGATGACGACGGCCCTCGCCCGCGCGGCCGCGAAACGGGGATAGGCGGTCGCCGCGTCGGACGCGCCGGCCGCCATGGAAACGGGCTGGCCGGACAGTGTATGGTCCACCGGCCCGACATAGAGATCGCCGATGGCGTCCGGCGGATAGAGGGTGAAGCGCCGCCGTCCAGCCACCACGCAGGCAAGATTGTCGTAACCGTCATAATGGCAGGCGACCGTCGATCGGTTGCCGATCCACAGGCGCGGATGGACGCCCGCGCCCAGCAGGCCGCAGGGATTCTCCTCCGCGAAACCGGGGAAATGGGAATCCGCCGGCAGCGATCCCAGATAGGCGGTTTCGCCGCCGCTTTCCGCATTGGCGGCGATCCGCGCCAGCGCGTCGCCGATGCTTGCCGTCTCCCGCGTGAAGTTGAATCCGCCCGGCCCCTCGCCATAATGATAACGCCCGCCAAGCTCGGCGCCGGCGATGAAATATTCGGCGCTCGATCCCGCGGCGAACCGGGCGATATGGGACAGCGCGGCCGTCCCGCCCTGCCGGCCCGCCGCCACCGCCGGCCAGTCGCTGAACCTGCCCCGGATCACGGCCGGCCTGCACAGCGCGGCGAACGCGCGAAGATCGTCCGCCGACCCCATGTCCTCCGAGGCGAACTCTTCGACCGATGGCGCCGCGTCGCCCATGTTCAGGCCGGCACGGCCAGCCGCTCGTTGCGGCGGCGGGCCATCAGCGCGATATGCCGCAGCGACCCGATCATCGCATAGGCGCTTTGCATATGGCCGGCGCGGAACAGCTTGAGCGCCGCCGCGTCGTCGAGATCGCCGAGCGCGTCGAGGCTGATCGTATAGAGCCCGTCGAGTCGCAGCCGCTCCCCGTCGTCGAAGTTGAGCGAGATGTCGATCGGCTCGATCAGGCGATGGGTCAGCATCTCCGCGATGAAGGCGTCAGTCTCCTCCGCGTTCGCCATCAGGCGGCCGAGCGCGCTCTGCACCGCCTTGAGCGATGCGGTCGGCGCCCCCTGCGCATCGAACAGCGATTCGCCCTCCTGCCCGGCGAAACGGGCCGCGAAACGGTCATGGCCGGGGTCGAAGGCGATGCTCTCCCCCAAGGCGAAGAAACCCTCCCGGTCCGCCTCCAGCGGCCGGAATGCCGGCCGACCGTCGGGCGAATCGATCAGCCATTCCCCCTTCCTGAAGCCCATGAGCGCGCCGGCATAGAAGGCGCCTGTCTCCGCATGCTTGGAAAACAGCAGCGGGCAGGCGACGGCCGCCGCCGGAAATTCGCCTACCACGATCCTGACGAAGGGATCGCCCCCCTGATGCGCGGGCCGCATCCGCAGGGCCGCGTGAAGCTCGCTGTTCAGCAATTCCACCGTTTCCATATCCTCTCCCATCCTGTCGCTCGTGCCCGGCCTGTCGCTTCGGACGGCTTTTTCCCCATGCGGACGCCGCATCCTGGCCTATTATGATTACGCATACAATTCCGCTTGATCACGCGTTTAGATAGCGCTACCATTTTCCTCGGACAAAAAGAAGACCTGGGTGAGGATGATCGAATCCGCTTAGAAAAGCGGGGCAAATCACCCTGATCAAGAAAACATGATCGCCGCGGCAATAGTGCTGCGGCGTTTGGGCGAGATTGTCTGAACAAGGGGAGGATCATGACGTATAGAATGAACAAAGCCGAGCAGGGGCGTGGCCGTGCCGCGCTGGCCGCGACGGCAAGCCTGCTGGTCCTGGCCATCGCGACGCCGGTCCATGCGCAGGAGGCAGCGCAGGATGCCGCTGCCCCGTCGGCGAGCGAGGCCGACATCATCGTCACGGGCATTCGCGGCTCGTTGCAGCGCAACCTCGACATCAAGCGCGAATCATCGGGCGTCGTCGACGTCATCTCGGCCGAGGACATCGGCAAATTCCCGGATTCGAACGTCGCAGCGTCGCTCCAGCGCCTGCCGGGCGTGTCGATCAATCGCGCCGGTTCGCGCGGCGAGCCGGACGGCATCACCGTTCGCGGTTTCGCGGGAGACTTCAACGAAACCCTGATCGATGGCCGCAGGATTTCGACGGCTACCGGCGGCCGCTCGGTCGACTTCACCACTGTCGGATCGGACTTCGTGGGTCAGCTGGCAGTCCTCAAGACGCCCGACGTTTCCTTGTCGAGCAGTTCGATCGGCGCCACCGTCAATATTTCCTACCCCAAGCCTTTCGATCGCCCCGGCACTCGCGTCGCGATGAGTGCGGCCGGATCGGTGCAGGATGATGCCGGCAAGATCGTGCCGACGATCGGCGGCCTGTTCAGCACCACCTTTGCCGACGACACCATGGGCATCCTTGTCGACGCGGTCTATACCCGTCGCGACACCCAGGTGAACCGCGTCTATGTTTCGGGTTGGCAGGGCGGCCGGTTCGCGCCGTGCCAGCTTGCAGGCAGCACCGCCGCAAGCTGTTCGCCGACGTCGGATACTGAATCCGCCGCCTGGGCGACCCCGACCAACCGGCAGAATGTCGTCGGCTGGTATCAGCAGCAATATGGCGCCGACCAGCGTTATACCAAGGATGAACGCATCGACGGCCGCATCGCCTTCCAGTGGCAGCCTTCGGACGACGTGCTGCTGACCATCGACGACAATTATTCGCGCCAGAAGATCGTGACCGACATTTCCGGTTTCGGCATGTGGTTCAACCAGGGCGACCTGCGCAATGTGGAGCAGGACGAGAACGGCACGACGATCAATTTCATCCAGGCGGGCACGCCGACCGACTTCACGGCCGGTCGCGACAGCCGTCTGCTGGAAACCAATCAGGTGGGCGTCAACCTGAAGTGGGATGCGACCGACAATCTGAAGTTCGAAGCCGACGCCTCCTACGCCAAGAGCCGGCAGAACCCCGGCAACCGCATCGGCAGCGAGAATGGCGACATCGGCTATGGCGGCCTGCTCGGCACGGCGCTGGGTGTCCGCGTGACCGGCGACAGCAAGAACAGCTTTCCCGAACTGACGACCTATGGCCCGGCCGGCGATCAGTCGCGCTGGAGCGATCCCACCATCATCGGTTCGCACGTCACCGTGCGGTCGGTCCAGAAGAACTCCGATGAGATCAAGCAATTCCGTCTCGGCGGCACCTGGGAGGACGGCAGCTTCCGCGTGAAGTTCGGCGGCCGCTATATGGAGGACCGCTTCAGGCTGGAGAACCGCAACACCTTCGCCAATAATTTCTGGCAGGCCTATGCAGGCTACGGCACACCTTCGGGCCGGAATACGGGCGTGCCGATCCCGACCAGCCTCTATGGTCGTCCGATCAGCCTGAACAACTGGATTCCGGGCTTCTCCGGCAATCTGCCGCCGGAACTGCTGGCCTATGACCCCCGCGCCTATCAGGAATATCTGGAAGGGCTGGGCAATCCGCAGACGACGAACATCCCGGGCTTCAACTATGCCGACCCCACGGTCGGGCCGAATTTCACGGGAGCCTTCGACCTCGCGCTCGATCCCGGCAGCGTCCAGGACATCAGGGAACGAACCTGGTCCGCCTATGTCAGCGTGAATTTCGAACATGAGATTGCGGGGATGCCGTTCCGCTTCAATGCGGGCGTTCGCGAGGAGATCACCAACCTGACGTCCAGCGGCGTCGGTCGCCTGCCCATTGCCCTTACGGGCAGCGCCGCCGACCCGACGCTCCTCAACGTCACCTTCTCCGAAAGTCAGCCGATCTCGACCAAGAGCAGCTATTCCTATCTGCTTCCCAGTCTGGACCTGAAGCTGGAGGTGACGGACAATTTCCACCTTCGCTTCGACGCATCGCGCACATTGACCCGTCCTTCGCTCAACACCCTGACGCCCGTGCTGAACGTCGGCGTGGGCCAACGCGTCGGCGCGCTGACCGCGACCGGCGGCAATCCAAGATTGCAGCCTTTCCTTGCGGACAATTTCGACTTCGCGGCGGAATGGTATTATCAGCGCAACTCCTATGCGGCGGTCAACTTCTTCATCAAGGACGTGTCGAACTTCATCGTTGCCGGTACGCAGCGCCAGACCATCAACGGCGTGGTCGATCCGACGACGGGCCAGCCGGCCGTCTTCACCGTGTCGCAGCGCGTCAACGGCCCGTCCGCGACGATCAAGGGCGTGGAACTGGCATGGCAGCATGTCTTCGGCGACAGCGGCTTCGGTTTCAATGCCAACGCCACCTTCGTCGACACGAACAAGCCCTATGACAGGACCGACCTGTCGCAGAGCGGTTTCGCGGTGACCGGCCTTGCCAACAGCGCGAACTTCGTGGGTTTCTACGACAAGAACGGCTTTCAGATCCGTGCCGCCGTCAACTGGCGCGACAAGTATCTGCAGGCCTTCGGCCAGGCGCAGAACAATTCTGCCTTCGGCGCCGAACCGACCTTCGTGAACGAGGCGCTGCAGGTCGACCTCAGCACCAGCTTCGACATCACGAAGCAACTGACCATCTTCGGCGAGGCGCTGAACCTCACCAATGAGACGGTCAGCACCCATGGCCGCTTCAGCAACCAGTTGCTGGACGTCTATGCCTATGGCCGGCGGTACACCGCAGGGGTTCGTTACCGCTTCTAACCTGTCTCGCCCTGGAGGGGATGTCGGTTGACATCCCCTCCCTTTTCATGGGTAATTTCGACATGATCCATCCCGTCCGCAACATCGTGATCGTCGGCGGCGGGACCGCCGGATGGCTGACCGCCGGCGTGATCGCCGCCCGCCATCGCAGCCGCATCGGCAACGGCTTCACCGTGACCCTGGTCGAATCCCCCAACACCCCGATCATCGGCGTGGGCGAAGGGACATGGCCGACGCTGCGCACCACCCTGTCGCGCATGGGCATTTCCGAAACCGACCTGTTCCGCGAGTGCGACGCCGCGTTCAAGCAGGGGGCGCGCTTCGCCCGATGGACGACGGGAACGCCCGACGACGGCTATTACCACCCGCTGATGCTGCCCCAGAATTTCGGGCAGGTGAACCTGGCGCCCCATTGGCTGGCGGGCGAGGGGGACGAAAGTTTCTGCGACAGCGTCTGTTCGCAGGGCCGCATCTGCGACGACGGCCTGGCGCCCAAGACGATCGCCACCGCCGAATATGACGCGCTGGCCAACTATGCCTATCATCTCGACGCGGGCAAGTTCGCGCCCTTCCTGCAGCGCCATTGCACCGAAAAGCTGGGCGTGCGCCATGTCCTGGCCGATGTGGAGCAGGTGCTGATGAAGGAGGATGGCGACATCCGCGCCATCCGCACCACCCAGGCCGGCGAGATCGAGGGCGACCTGTTCGTCGACTGCACCGGATTCAAGGCGCTGCTGATCGAAGGCGCGATGAAGGTGCCGTTCAGGGACTGCAACGACGTGCTGTTCTGCGACACCGCGCTCGCGATGCAGGTGCCCTATGATCGGCCCGACAGCCCCATGGCGTCCCACACCATTTCCACCGCGCAGAGCGCGGGCTGGATCTGGGACATCGGCCTGCCGACCCGGCGCGGCATCGGCCATGTCTATTCCAGCAACCATATCTCGGACGAAGAGGCGGAACGGGAACTGCGCGCTTATATCGGCCCGCCGGCCGAAGGGCTGAGCGCGCGGAAGATCGCGATCCGTTCGGGCCATCGCGAAACCTTCTGGAAGGGCAATTGCGTCGCCGTCGGGCTGGCGGCCGGCTTCCTCGAACCGCTGGAGGCGTCGGCCATCGTCCTCATCGAACTGTCGGCCAAGATCATCGCCGAACAGATGCCCGCCTGCCGCGAGGTGATGGACATCGTCGCGTCCCGCTTCAACGCGACGACCCATTATCGCTGGGGCCGGATCATCGATTTCCTGAAGCTGCATTATGTGCTGACGAAGCGCACAGACAGCGATTTCTGGCGCGACAATGTCCGGGAGGAGACGATTCCCGACCGTTTGCAGGAACTGATGCTGCTGTGGCGCTATCAATCGCCCTGGTTCCTCGACGAGTTCGACCGGGTGGAGGAGGTCTTCCCGGCGGCGAGCTACCAATATGTGCTCTACGGCATGGGCTTCCGCACGGAGGTCGACCGGCCCGCCCTGGCGCGCGACGCCCATCTGGCGGATCGCGCGCGGCGGGAAAACGCCGCCATGACGGCGAAGCTGCGCGCCGGCCTGCCGCGCCATCGCGACCTGATCGACAAGATCGTGACCCATGGGTTGCAGCCGGTCTGACCGGCCCGCCTGCTGGACGTCGGCATGGCCATTGGCCATATAATTTGTCGTACAAGATTGCCTTCACAAAATGGTAGCGCTATCGTAATAGCAATAACCGGAGAGGATCAGCATGCCCATCAAGTTGCGCCCATTGGAAGTCCTGCCGCTCGCCGCCCTGTTGCTCGCCGCCGGATGCCAGCAGCCGCGGACGGCGAACGAGGCCGAGCCGAAGGCCGCAGCGAAGCGCGACGCGTCCGAATATCTGTCGCAGCCGCTTGTCACGGACATCTACACCGCCGACCCCTCCGCCCATGTGTGGAACGGGAAGATCTACGTCTATCCCAGCCACGACATCGACGGGCCGACGCCGGAGGACGATCTGGGCGGCCATTTCGAGATGCGCGACTATCGCATCCTGTCGATGGACAGGATCGGCGGCCCCGTGACGGTCGGCCCGGTGGCGCTGGACGTGAAGGACGTGCCCTGGGCCGACAAGCAGATGTGGGCGCCGGACGCCGCGTACAAGAACGGCACCTATTATCTCTACTTCCCCGCCAAGGACAAGGCGGGCGCCTTCCGCATCGGCGTCGCCACGTCGAAGGACCCGATGGGTCCGTTCAAGGCGCAGCCGCAGCCGATCAAGGGCAGCTATTCGATCGATCCCGCCGTCTTCACCGATGACGACGGATCGAGCTACATCTATTTCGGCGGCATCTGGGGCGGGCAGCTTCAGCGCAATGTCGACGGCAAATATGATCCCAACGGGTCGAAGACCGACCTGGGGCAGGACGACAAGCCCGCGCTGGCGCCCCGCGTCGCGAAGCTGACCGGCGACATGCTGGAATTCAGCGAAACGCCCCGCGCGATCCAGATCCTGGACGACAAGGGCAAGCCGCTGCTGGGCGGCGACCATGACCGCCGCTTCTTCGAGGCGTCGTGGATGCACAAATATAAGGGCAAATATTATTTCAGCTATTCGACCGGCGACACCCACTATCTGGTCTATGCCGTCGGCGATTCGCCCTATGGCCCCTTCACCTACAAGGGCCGCATCCTGGAGCCGGTGGAAGGATGGACCACCCATCATTCCATCGTCGAATGGAACGGGAAATGGTGGCTGTTCTACGCCGACAGCCAGTTGTCGGGCCAGACCCGCCTGCGCAACGTGAAGGTGACCGAACTGCATTACAATCCCGACGGCACGATCCGGACCATCAATCCCTTCGTCGCCAAGGCGGCGAAGGACGGCGCGGCCCATTGAGCGCGCCGGGCGCGGGGGAAGTGCCATCCCCCGCGCCCTACCGACCAGGGCAAGAACTACCAGGCGACGCTGAAAACGGCGCGCTCCTTGGGGAGACGATCATGAAGACCGCTTTCGCGTTGCGCGCGGCCGGCGCAATATTGTGCCTTGCGACCTCGGCAATTGCCCATGCCCAGGCCAGCGACATATGGGCGGAGGCCGACGGCAAGGCGCGGGCCATCGTCGACAGGCTGACGCTGGACGAGAAGGTCGCGCAGCTCCTGAACGTCGCGCCCGCCATTCCGCGCCTGGGCATCCCGGCCTATAACTGGTGGACCGAGTCCCTGCACGGCGCGATCGGCGCGGTGCCCACGACCAATTTCCCTGAACCCATCGGCCTCGCCGCGACTTTCGACGCGCCCTTGATCCAGCAGGTCGCCGCCGCCATCGGCACGGAGGTCCGCGCGCTGCATACGCTGGGGCGGCGGACCGGGCATCTCGGCCGGATCGGCACGGGCCTCGACACATGGTCGCCCAACATCAACATCTTCCGCGATCCGCGCTGGGGCCGGGGGCAGGAAACCTATGGCGAAGACCCCTATCTGACGGCGCGGATCGGCGTCGCCTTCGTCCAGGGGATGCAGGGGAACGATCCGGACCTGCCCCTGGTCGTCGCCACGCCCAAGCATTTCGCGGTCCATAGCGGCCCGGAACCCAGCCGCCATACCGACAATATCTTCGCCACGCCGCGCGATCTGGAGGACACCTACCTCCCCGCCTTCCGCGCTGCGATTGTCGAGGGCAAGGCCGGGTCGATCATGTGCGCCTATAATCGCGTCGACGGGCAGCCCGCCTGCGGCAGCCACATGCTGCTCAAGGATTATCTGCGCGGCGCATGGGGCTTCAAGGGCTATGTCGTGTCCGACTGCGACGCCGTGGTCGACATTTACGAACATCACAAATATGCGCCCGACGCTGCCACCGGCGTCGCCGTCGCGCTGCGCCACGGGGTCGACAGCGAATGCAACAACGCCACGCTGGGCGGGCGCCCCGACCTGGGCGATCGGTACAAGGAATCGCTGGCGCGGGGCCATATCGCCATGGGCGACATCGACGCCGCCCTTGTCCGGCTCTTTTCCGCGCGATACCGCAATGGCGACCTGCCGGGCCTGTCCTCCCGCAAGCCCAACGCGATCCCGCCAAGCGCGATCGGTACGCCGGATCATCAGGCGCTGGCGCTGAGCACCGCGGAAAAGAGCCTGGTGCTGCTCAAGAATGACGGCATCCTGCCGCTCAGGCCCGGCGCGAGGATCGCGCTGGCCGGGCCTTTGGCGGATGCGACCCGCGTGCTGCGCGGCAATTATTCCTCCGCCAAGAGCGCGCCGCCCATTTCGGTCGCGGAGGGCCTGAAGCAGGTCATGGGCGCGGGTGCCGTGACCGTGATCCCCTTCAGCCCATCGATCACGGACGGCGACCTCGTCCCCGGCACCGCGCTGCTGACGCCGGACGGCAAGCCGGGGATCAAGGCCGAATATTTCAACGCCGCGGGCAAGGACCAGTTTGCTGCCCGGCCGGTGCTGACGCGGACCGAAACCAGCATCGTGTCGCGGGCGGCCGAGTTCAAACAGGTGTCGGACCAGCATCGGGTCCGCTGGAGCGGCTATCTGGTCGCGCCCGAAACCGGCCTCTATCGGCTGGCCCTGACCGGAGTGAAGGGCGACGTCTCGCTGAACGGCAAGCCCGTCGTCTCCGCCAGCGACTATTCGCGCTGGGCGGAACCGCTCAAGCTGGTCGACGTGCGCATGACCAAGGGCGAGCGCTACGCCATCCGCCTGCAGGGCGAGAGCGGCGTCGCCGCCAGCCCGGCGATCTTCTGGAAACGCGTCACCGACGATCTCGACCGTGATCTGACGGCCGGCGTGAAGGATGCCGATGTCGTCGTCGCCGTGGTCGGCCTCACCTCCGACCTGGAGGGCGAGGAGATGCCCGTCAAGGTGGAGGGTTTCGACGGCGGCGACAGGACGACGCTGGACCTGCCCGCGGACCAGCGCGCCTTCCTGGAAAAGGCCAGGGCGCTGGGCAAGCCGCTGGTGATCGTCGCCATGAACGGCAGCGCCATCGACCTGTCCTGGGCGAAGGAGAACGCCGCCGCCATCGTCGAAGCCTGGTATCCGGGCCAGTCGGGCGGGCTTGCGGTCGGCAATGTCCTGTCGGGCAGGGCCGATCCGGGCGGACGGCTGCCCGTCACCTTCTACAGGAACGTCAATGACCTGCCGCCCTTCACCGACTATGGGATGGAAGGCCGCACCTATCGCTATTTCAGGGGGACGCCCGTCTATCCCTTCGGCCACGGCCTCAGCTATACCAGCTTCCGCTATGCGCCGCTGACGGTCGAGCCGGTGGACGGTTCGGTCGAGAAAGGCCTCAAGGTCCGCACCGCCATCACGAACACGGGCGCAAGGGCGGGCGACGATGTCGCGCAACTCTACATCACGCCGCCACGGTTCGAGGGCGCCCCCCGCCTTGCCCTGCGCGGCTTCCAGCGCGTGACGCTGAAGCCCGGCGAGACCCGGAATGTGGAATTCACCTTGAGCCCCCGCGACCTCAGCTTCGTCACCATGGCGGGGGAGCGCGGGCTGATACCGGGCGATTATGGCCTCAGCATCGGCAGCGGCCAGCCGGACGACGGCGCGCAGGTCCAGCAGGCCCGCTACAGCATCGCCCGGATGATCCCGCTGCCCAAATAGGTTTCGCCCACCCGCCGCCATTTTCCGAAGAGGACGACCATGATCAAGACCCTGCGCCGCACGACCGCCGCCTTGCTTCTCTGCGCCAGCGCATTGGCGGCGACGACCGCCAGCGCCGATACCGACGGCAGGCCGACCACCGCCACCATCCATGCCGACCGGCCCGGCCCGGTCTATGACCGCCGCATCTTCACGCAATTCGCCGAGCATCTGGGCCATGGCATCTATGGCGGCCTGTGGGTCGGCAATGATCGGTCGATCCCCAACACCAACGGTTTCCGCAACGACGTGGTGGCGGCGCTGCGCAACCTGTCCGTCCCGGTGATCCGCTGGCCGGGCGGCTGCTTCGCCGACGAATATCACTGGCGGGAGGGGATCGGCCCGAAGGGCAAGCGCCCGGTCAAGGTCAACACCAATTGGGGCGGCGTGACCGAACCCAACAGCGTTGGCACGCATGAATATTTCGAACTGCTGCGGCAGGTCGGCGCGGAAGCCTATATTTCCGGCAATGTCGGCAACGGCACGCCGCAGGAAATGGCGGAGTGGGTCGAATATATCACCGCGCCCGCCGGCAGCCTGGCCGATGAGCGCGCGAAGAACGGGCACAAGCAGCCCTGGGCGCTGCCCGCCTTCGGCATCGGCAACGAACTGTGGGGCTGCGGCGGCAACATGCGCGCCGAATATGCCGCCGACGTGACGAAGCGCTATTCGACCTTCCTGAAGGTTCCTGCGGGCAAGACGCTGGTGCGGATCGCGTCGGGCGCGAACGGCGGCGACTATAACTGGACCGAAGTGATGATGCGGGACGCGGCCAAGCAACTGGATGCGCTGTCGCTCCATTACTACACTTTGCCTCAGGGCGGCTGGCCGCCCAAGGCCGACCCGGTCGATTTCGACGAGACCGGCTGGGCCGACACGCTGGCCGCCACCTGGAAGATGGACGAGCTGATCGCCGGGCACAGCAAGGTGATGGACAAATATGACCCGCAGAAGCGCGTCTTCCTGGCGGTGGACGAATGGGGCACATGGTATGCGCCCGATCCCGGCACCAATCCCGGCTTCCTGCGGCAGCAGAACACGCTGCGCGACGCGCTGGTCGCCTCCGTCAACCTCGACATCTTCGCCAAACATGCCGACCGGGTGCGCATGACCGCCATCGCGCAGATGGTGAACGTCCTGCAGGCGATGATCCTGACCGAAGGCAGGAAGATGGTGCTCACCCCCACCTATCATGTCTTCGAAATGTACAAGCCCTGGCAGGATGCGACGGTGCTGCCGATCGACATCGACACGCCCTGGTACAACAAGGACAGGTTCGTCATGCCGGCGGTCAGCGGATCGGCGGTCAGGGCCAGGGACGGCAAGGTCCATGTCGGCCTGTCCAATCTCGATCCCAACCAGACGAATACAGTGACGGTGAAGCTGGACGGGCTGAACGCCGCGAACGTGTCGGGCCGCATCCTGACCGCCCCCGCGATCAATTCGCATAACAGCTTCGACGCGCCGGAGGTGGTGAAGCCTGCAGCCTTCACCGGCGCGCAGGTGAGCGGCGGCACGCTGACGGTGGCGCTGCCGCCCAGGTCGGTGGTCGTGCTCGACCTGCAATAGGAAATGATGATCAGAGGAGGATGAGATGAAGCATCTATCGGCCCGCAAGGCATCGCGCCGCCCGTTCCGCTTCCCGGCGGCCCGCGCCCTCGCCATCGGCATCGCCGCCTGCGCGCTTGCCGCCCCGGCGCTGGGTCAGGCGCAGGACGACAGGATGACGCCCATCGCCGCCCCGGCCCAGCCCGACGCGATCGAACTGGGCACCGGCGCACTTCCCGGCGCCACGGCGAAGGAAAGCTGGCACCGCCAATATGGCAGCCGTTTTGCCCGCAACGTCACCGTCGCGACGCTGACCCCCTTCCTGCCCGATCCCGCCAAGGCGTCGGGCGCGGCGGTCGTCGTCGCGCCGGGCGGCGGCTTCCGCACGCTTTCCATGGACAATGAGGGCTATGACGTCGCGCGGGCGCTGGCGGCCAAGGGAGTGGCCGCCTTCGTGCTGAAATATCGGCTGCGCCAGACGCCCGCCGACATGGCGGGTTTCGAACGGTCGATGCAGGAGATGTTCTCCGGCGCGGCCAGGGCGCCGCTGCCCGCCCCCGCATCGGCGGCGACAGACCTTGCCCCGCAACTGGCGGATTCCACCGCCGCCTTCCGCCTGATCCGCGCCCGCGCTGCGCAATGGCATGTCGACCCCGACCGGATCGGCATGATCGGTTTTTCCGCCGGCGCGATGCTGACCATGGCGACGACGCTGTCGGCCACGGAGGCCAAGCCCGCCTTCATCGGCAATATCTACGGGCCCCTGGGCAGCATGACCGTGCCGCAGGACGCGCCGCCGATGTTCGCCGCCATCGCCGCCGACGACCCGCTGTTCGGCAATCGCGACTTCAAGCTGATCGACGACTGGCGGGCGGCGCGTCGGCCGGTGGAATTCCACCTTTACGAGCAGGGCGGCCACGGCTTCGGCATGTATCCCAAGGCGACCACCAGCACCGGCTGGTTCGACGCCTTCGTGCGGTGGATCGACATGCACGGCATGCTCAAGAAGGTGCGGTAACATAGTGGAGTGGAGGAGTTGATCTCATGCCGTCGGATCAGCCCCTCCATTCCTAGCGTGGACAAATTCAAGACTTGCCGGATTGAGTGATTTGGGTGGGGATCGGACATCCCCCCTCCCGCAAGCGGGAGGGGGTTAGGGGGTGGGCTGGCGCAACATCAGCGTTGTTTTGCAACGGCCAAGTCAGAAGCTCCCCCGGATCAAGTCCGGGGTCGCGCCCACCCCTAGCCCCTCCCGCCTGCGGGAGGGGAATGTCTTGGGATGGCCATTTCACAACATTTTCTAATTTGTTCACGCTGCCTAGGAATGGAGGGGCTGATCCGCCGATCAAGTAGCCGCGGAAAACAAGAAATCCGGAGCGGCAATCTGATTCAATCAGATCGAACATGGTCGAGCCTTCATTGCAGATGCTCCGTCGCCCCGTCCCGCACCGCGATGCGCCGAGGCCAGCCGCGCCTTGTCCCAGTTCCGGCTAATGAGGGATATTGATCTGAAATGCAGTCTTGCCAAGGGATCAGAAGGCGTTTCTGTGCACCAGAATCTGGATGGTGCCGAACAGGATCACGATGTCGCGCATCAGGCTCCATCCATTCATATATTCAAGATCGGCTTCCACCCTCTGCAAAATATCCGCCCTGGTTTCGGTGGCGCCCCTGAAACCGCGAATCTGCGCAAGACCCGTTATTCCGGGTTTCAGCGCATGCCGTTTCCAATATTGGCGGTCGACGCGCCAGAACAATATGTCCTCCGCCGTCGATCCGATGGCATGAGGTCTTGGTCCGACAAGGCTCATCTCCCCCAGAAGGACATTGATAAGCTGCGGCAATTCATCGATGCTGGTCCGGCGGATGAACCGGCCGACCCGCGTGATCCTGTCGTCCGTCCGGCTGGCCGAGCGTATGCCGTCCATGTCGCATCGCTCCACCTTCATGCTGCGGAATTTGAGGATGCTGAACAGGGTGTTGCCCCGCCCGATCCGCTGCTGACGGAAAAAGACGGGGCCGGGCGAATCCAGCTTGATCGCAACGGCAACGGCGATCATCAGCGGCATCAGCCCGATCAGCAGAGGCACGGTGACGAACAGGTCCAGAAGCCGCTTCGTCGCCCGGTTCGCCAGGTTCAGCGGCCCTCGCGCCACCACCAGCGTGGCCATGTCCTGCCAGCGCCCGACCGTCAGCGGCGCCATGGATTCGACTTCGGGAGAGACGATCTCGCCCAATATGTTGCCGCCCTTCAGCATCTGCGCCCAGGTCACCCGCCGCTCGGCAGGGCATGCGACGACCACCCTGTCGTGATCGCGCAGCAACATGCCCAGCCGGTGCAGCATATAGGGGTCGTCCAGATCGGCGCGAAGGCCGATGGCCTGCGCGTCCACCAGGGCCATATGGCCCGGATTTTCCGGGATCGGACAGTCGTCCACGATCAACAGTTCGGCAAACAGCCGCTCCCCGAAATAACGTTCGATAAGGCGGCTCAGCAACAGCCGTTGCGCCAGCAGCAACCCGCCCGCGCAACCCAGACCCGCCAGCACCGCGCTGCGCGAGAAGGTCGAGGTCGATTTCACCGCGAACAGCACGAGGAAGAAGATCAGCACCGTGCCGGCAAAGGCCCTTGCGGCATTGCGGCAACTGGTCGTCGCATTGGTCAGGCCGCGGGGATCATAGGCCTGATTGTGAAAGGCGATGATGAGATAGGCCATGAGCAGCGCCGCGACGGAGGCGCCGCTGTCGCGAAGCCCCGCATCCACCGGCGCGAGCGCCAGCCCGACGCTCAGCCCGCATGTCAACGCCACCATGTCCCACAGCGCCAGGGCAAGGCAAAGACAGATCCGCACGGCGCGATGCGCCGCGGCAGGGCCCCGTCCGCCGGCAGGACGGGTCGCCATCGCCAGGTCAATTCTCGACATGCACACCTCATTTTGCGCGCCTGGAGGATGCTCCGTGCCGTTGCACGCATTCGATCGAAACGCAGTTGTTGCAGAATATCTGTTCCGGCGACCTGATCCTTATCCGCGCCAAATCAGACATATTGTCGCTTTACGTGCAATCCGGGAGAATACAGAGGGTTGCGGGATGGCCCGAAATACCGGCCGGTGCGTATTCCTGCGTAGATGACAGATGACGCCTTTCATCTATAGTTCATCCAGGACAGCTTCGCGACGCAGCCGAAAGAGTTGCGATTGGATGATGGAACAGGATGGCAATGATTATCGCGATGGCGGTCGTCTCCGGGATATGGGTGCTTGGGTCCTGTAATCTCTGGCGATTGCAGGACAAGTCGCGGAATATTGTAAGGATCGGGTGGCGGGATCGGCTATTCGCGCTCCTGTGGTTGCCGGTATCGCTTTATCTTCTGGTCATTTCGCTGCCCTATCTCACCTGGGATCTTATCAGGCGAAAGCGGAGAGGACGCACATGGCGCCGGTCGACGCAGGGCGCGAAACGGGCATCGCTGCGGCTGGTGAAATCATCCGCCCGGATGGAGGGCCAGGACAGGCAAGCGGGCCTGCCGCGCCCCCCCTATGGCGGATCGCAATTGCAGGTCGTCAAGAGCAGGGCGGCGCCCGAGGATGCCCTGTTCAAGATCAGATCGCCGGCAGGACGGCGGCGCTGAAGTTTCAGGAGAGAGTGAGAAAGGCGTCGACGCGCCAGGGATCGGAGGACGAAGGCTTCGCATCCAGGCGCGGTGGAGCGGTTCGACCGGGACTATTGCCGGTCGGACCGCTCCAATGACTCATCCGACCAAAGAATGCGGCTGAAGGCGATCCATTCAGGGGATTGCCCGATCCGCGCCGGAAGCAACGGCCCGCCAATCGCCGGCCGGCGTTTCTCAGCAATCCAGTTGCCTGCCGATCCCGGCGGCAAAGGCCACGCGCAAGGCATCGGACAGGCTTCGCGTCTCCAGCTTGGACATCAGATTGGCGCGGTGGATTTCCACGGTGCGCGGGCTGATGCCCAATTGCAGCGCGATATGCTTGTTCGGCAGGCCCATGGTCAGCCCCGACAGCACGTCGCGCTCCCTGGGGGTGAGCTTTTCCACCATGGCCCCCGCGCGCACCGCCCGCTGGCGGCGCGCCCCGGTATCCTGGAACAGCATCCAGCAATTTTCGACCGCGCGCAGCAGCGTCTCCCGCTCAAACGGCTTCACCAGGAAATCGACCGCGCCCATCTTCATCGCCGTCACGGTGGAGGCAATGTCCCCATGGCCGGTCAGCATGATGATGGGGAAATAGAGTTCCGCCTCGTTCAGTCGCCGCTGCACCTCTATCCCGTCCATTTCCGGCATGCGCAGGTCCATGATCACGCAACCCAGCGGCTCGTTCGCGGCGGCCGCCAGAAAATGCGTGCCGCGCTGCCAGGTGCGGACCGTATAGCCCTCCAATTCCAGCAGGAAGGCCGTCGCGGCGCGGACCGAATCCTCGTCATCCACGATGTGGATCAGCTTAGTGGGTTCCAATGGCGTTTCCCTTCTTGCGTCTGAGACTGAAACCGAAGCAGCTTCCCGTGACGCTCGGCTCCAGCCAGATCCGTCCGCCATGGGCTTCGACAATGGTGCGACAGATGGAAAGGCCGACGCCGGTTCCCTCTTCCTTGCTGCTGACAAAGGCATCGAAAATCCGGTCCCTGATCGCGGGCGGAATGCCCGATCCGGTATCGGAAACCAGAAAATGCGTGGTGAGTTCGTCCGCCGCCGCGACCCGCACGGTCAGCCGCCGTTCCGGCTCCTCGCGCATGGCGTCGATGGCATTGCGGCAGAGATTGCCGATCACCTGCTGAATCTGGATCGGATCGGCAAAGATCGATCCGGTGCCCGGCGCGACGTCCATGTCCACGGTGACGTCCGCCGCCTCCGCCATCGCGGCGATCAGCGCCAGGCTGCTGCGCACCACATCCTGCGCGTCGTGGATTTCCAGCTGCGCCTCGCCGTCGCTGGCGAAATCGCGCAGGCGGCGCATGATCGCGCCGGCGCGCACCGCCTCCTGCGCGGCGGAGCGGAAGATGCGGTTCAGCTTCTGTCGATCCGCCTCCTGCCCACGCATCAGCAGGATCGAACTGCCCTCCATATAGGCTGCGAGCGCGGTCAGCGGCTGGTTCAGCTCATGCGCCAGCATCGACGCCATCGCGCCCATCGCGCTGTAGCGGGTGCCGTGCAGCATCTCTGTCTGGAGCAGTTCCAGCCGCGCCTTGGTCGCATCCTGTTCGGTGAGGTCGCGGATGAAGGCGGTATAGTGCGTCTCATGCGCGCCCTCCATCTTCACGAAGCTCATCTCGATGGGAAAGTTGGAGCCGTTGCGGCGCCGTCCGATCAGCCTGCGCGGATAGGATAGCGGCCTGTCGCTCTCTACATGGAGAGGCTCGTCGCGAACCTCTCGCGGCGGCTGCGCTCCGGTCAGCAGATGGTCGAACTCCGCGCCTTCCAGTTCGCACAGGCTATAGCCGAACATGCGGCGGGCGGTGCTGTTCATATAGTCGATCCGCCCTGAAATATCGACGACGAACACCGCGTCCGGCGCGGTTTCCAGGATGGACCGCAATTCCGCTTCGCGTTCCTGCAGGGCGACTTCCTGCGCCCGTTCCGCCGTCACGTCGCGCACCAGCTTGGCGAAGCCCTGAAGCCGGCCCTTGCTGTCGCGCAGCGCCGTCACCACGCAGTTCTGCATGAAGCCGGTGCGGTCGTTCCTGATGAAATGGCAGTCGAATTCGCAACTGCCATGCTCCTTGGCCAGGGCGAAGGCTTCGGCCATATTGTCTTCCATGTCGGGATGCTGGGAATAGAGCAGCGATACCGGGCGATTCAGGATGTCGCGGCTGTCCCAGCCGGTGAAGCGTTCGGCGCCCCGGTTCCAGTGGACGACCCGCCCCTCCACGTCGGTCATGTAGAGGGCATAGTTGACCGATCCGTCCGTGAGCAGCTTCAACTGCTCGGTCAGGCGGTTGACATAGGCGCCCTGCCGCTCCGCCCGCGCACGCCAGAAGGTGGATTTCAGCGCCACCCCATTGGCCGCCACCATGACCAGCAGGAAGGCCAGGCCGTCCTCGCCGCTTCCGCCCCTGATATTCACGTCGACAATGGCGTAGATGACCGTCAGCAGGCCGGTGGTGGTGACCGCGCCCGGGCCGATCCCCATCAGGGTCGCGACGAAAATCACGATCAGGGTCAGGACGGCATAGTCCCCGGCAGTCAGCGACGCGACGCCGTTGCGGAAAATCCACGAGGAGGCGAGGAAGACAATGAGCAGCGATGCGATATATTTGCCGACGCCGCTCCAGCGCACTTCGCCCATCCACGCGGCGGGGGCAATCCACGCGGCGGGGGCGAACCGCCGCGACGCATTACGCAGGAATGCCAGCGAGAAGCGCCGTTGAAGGCGCTCCCCGGCATCGGTTGCAAGCATAGCTTTTGACTCCGCGCTTATAGCCCAGAACTATTTCTTGCGACCCTGACTTACCCTATTTTATTGGAGCCGCCGGGATCAGCCCGACTGAACTCATGCTTTATCCCCCTAAGCCAGCCCTTCCTAAGGGAAATAGCTTAAGGGGAATTGCTGCGTTGCAACAGTGGTAACAGCATGGTCACGGATTGCCTAGTAGGTATTGCTACGGAATTTTACATCATTACGGCAATAAAATCGCGCAAGAGCAATATATTAACATAGATTATGCCGCGCCATAGCGCCCCCTGGCGAACATCAGGAGCTGCGCCAGGGCGTTTCGCCCAAGCAACAGGAGCGCAACGCCATAGGCCAGCGCTCCGGTAAGGATGGTGACGGTCAGGACTTCCGCCGGGGCCATCTGAACGAGAAAGGGCCGCGCGCCCAGAACGCATCCCGCCATGGCCGCGGAAGCGAAAAATCCCAGCCGAACGGCGCGCCAATAGTCGGCCCAGCCGATCGGCAGCAGCAGGATCACGCCCAGGACGGAGAGCGGATAGAGCAGCCAGGCGCGCAGGGTGAAGGCGGCGGCGATCGCGCCCGGCCCCTGATCCGCCGTCGCGAAGAAGAGGGTGCAGTTCACCACGGCATAGAGCGCGGCGAGCCACGTCTGCCATTGCGGCTTGCCAAGGGCGAGCATGAGCGACTGGTTATAGATGCCGATCGCCTGGAGCGCGCCGAAGAGGCTGAGATATTGCATCACCGGCACCGCCCCCGCCCAGCGCGATCCGAAGACGAGATGGATGAAGGGATCGGCCACCAGCGCCATGCCGACAAAGGCCGGGGTGGTGATCAGCGATGTCGCGGATACGAGCTTGAGGAAGGCCGCCGCCAGTCGCGGCGGATCATGCTTGAGCTGGGAGAAGGCCGGGAAGGCCACGCGGGAGAGGGCCCGCGCCAGCAGCAGGTTGGCGGCCAGCAGCGCGCGCTTGCCGACCGTATAGACGCCCGCCGCCGCCGCGCCCAGCACGACGCCCACGATCAGCACGTCGGAGTTGGAATTGAAGAAATTGGCGATGCCCGTCAGCGTCACATGACGGCTGTAGAAGAAGATTTCCCGTCCCTTCTGCCGCGCGAAGCGGAAGCGCGGCCGCCGGGGGCACGCCGCCCAGAGGATCGCGGCGCCGACCAGCGCGGTCGCCAGATTCTGCATCACCAGCGCCGTCAGCCCATAGCCTGCCATCGCCATGGGAATGCCGACCAGCGCGCCCGCCATGGTCGACAGGGTGGATCGCACCGCCAGCGGCCGCATCATCAGCGCCCGCGTCAGCCAGGCCTGCGGCACGACGTTCAGCGCGGAAAGGAAATTGGCGATGCTGAGCCAGCGCAGCACCCATGCCAGGCCCGGCTGCCCCAGCGCCCGCTCCGCAACGCCGGCGCAGGCCAGGGTGAGCAGCAGCATCAGCGCGCCCAGGGCGAAGGCGATCCAGAAGGCGGTATCGTCCAGGTCGGGATCGTCGCGCCCGGCGCTGACCATCGGGGCGCTGATGCCCGACAGCACGGTCATCTGGAAGAACTGCCCCGCCAGCAGCGCCATGGCGACCACCCCCAGCGCCGCGGCGTCGACATAGCGGGCGACGATCATGAAGGCGAGGAACTGAAGCGCCTGCACGCTCCAGCTTTCGACCAGCGACCAGGCCATGCCCGATCGGATTTTCCCGGCTATGCCGCCAGCGGTTGCGGACATGATGCTTCCCTTATTGTCTTATGAAATCGTCGCCCGCGCGGACATGCTTGACGAAACTGGCCGGATTGCCGCGCCAGAGCTGGCGGGAGGGAACATCCTGGAACACCACGGCGCCCGCGGCGATGACGCTGTGATCCCCGATCGACACGCCCGGCAGGATCGTGGCGTTGCGCCCGATCCAGACATTGCGGCCGATGCGGATCGGCCGGGGCCGGGCGGCATGCCCTTCATGCACGGCATGGAAGCTGGTGTCGAACAGGCTGGCATGATCCCCGATCCGGCTGAAGGCGCCGATCTCCACGCTGGCGGCGCTGAAGATGGTGACGCCGCTGTTGAGCGACACCTGATCGCCCAGGACGATCCGGCCGCTTCCGGCGGTCTTCAGCCTGATGCGGACGGGCTCGTTGCGCAGGCGCACAGCCTCCCCCAGGATCAGTTGCCCGGCGAGATAGGGCACGCCGCCGCGCACCCGCAAGGCCCGGCCCGCCTTGCCGCCCGCCGCCCGCAGGCGCCAGCGGGTCCACCGTGCATAAAGGTCGTCGAGCCGGGCGGTGACGAACAGTCTCATCGGCGCGTGAACACCAGCTTGGCGGGATTGCCCGACATGATCGACATGGCGGGCACCCGGCCCGATACCACCGCATTGGGCGCGATGATCGCGCCATCCTCTATCTGGCTGTTGTCCAGGATCACCGCGCCCGCGCCGATCCAGACATTGTTGCCGATGCTGGTCGGGCCGCCCGACTGCAACCCCTGTTCGCGGATCAGCTGGTCGGCGCGGTCATAGCGGTAATTGACGCCGATGATGGAAACGTTCGGGCTGATCAGGCAGTCGTCGCCGATGACGATGCCATGGATGTGCCCGGCGATGAACACGCCGCAGCCTATGTCGGTCCGCTCCCCGATCCGCACCGGCCCTTCGCTCGCCTTGATCTTCACGAAGGAACTGATCTGAGACTTGCGGCCGATCTTCAGCAGCCTGCTCCATTCCACTTCCGCGCGCGGGCTGACGATCGCGCGCCCGGCGAACAGATGGTAGAGGCTGTGCACGAAGCCCGGAATGGCGAAGCGGCGTATGGCGACACCCATGCGCATGGCGTCACGCCTCGCCCAATGTCCGCGACAATTGTTCCACCGTGCGGATCTCGGCGATCTGGTCCATGCTGAGGCGCACGCCATATTGCGCCTCGAACGCCGTGATGATCCGCAGATGGGCCAGCGAATCCCAGCCCGGAACCTCGTCCCGGTCGAGGCGCAGGCCGATCCGGGACGGATCGACTTCGATGATGTCGCCGACAAGGTTCAGCAGGTCGTCCATGTTCACAGCCATTATTCCGTCTCCAGCATGATCCAGTCGCAATCCTTGAACGCGACATCCGCCCGGCAAAGCGCATAGTCGGTGCGGTCGCCGCCATCGCTGGCGGCAAAGCCCTGATCGTCGAAAAAGCCGCGCACCGGGCCATTCTTGGCCGTCGGAACATGGGTGCCGTGCAGGGATGCGGCGTCGCTTTCCAGAAAGCGGCGCTTGACCTCGTTCATCATGGCATGCTCCAGGCCCCGGCCCATGGCGCGGCAACTCATCAGGAAATGCCCGATATGGAGCGCCGCGCCCTCCCGCCTCAGGGCGCAGATCGCAACCGTGCCCAATTGCCCGAAGCGGTCGCGCAGATTCGCCACGATAAGCTGCCATGCCGGATCGGTCATCATCGCCTCCACCTCCCCCATGGTCGGGCGGCCGGTGGTCAGGTTGAACTGGTTGGTCTTGTTGAAAAGCTGATGCACCCTCAACAGGTCGGCCGGCCCCGCATCGCGGACCGCCGCGCGCATGTCGAGGTCGCGCAGATAGTCCATCGGATCGCAGGAAGCGCACAGCCCATCCCGCCTGGCGGCCAGCGCATAATGTTCGGTCCTGGCCCTGTCCTCCGCCGTCAACCGGCTTTTCTCGAACCAGGGCAGCGCGTCCAATATGTCGACATAGTCGGATGGGTCGGGCGGCAGCAGCACGGCATGGACTTCCGGGCAATATTGCCGCACGGCTGCAATCTCCGCCGCGTTGTCGTCTAGGAACACCAGCGCGTCCAGACCGATGTTGAGCTGCCTCGCGATCTTCCCGATACCCGTATATTTGCTGTCCCAGCCTATCGCCGTCGCCGCCATGTCCGACAATTGCAGCGGCATGTCGTCACGCAGGCGGAACACTTCCTCGACATCTTCCGGATTGTTCTTGCTGCATAATGCGAGCAGGATGCCGCGTTCCTTCAGCGCCTTGATCCTGAGTTGGAAGGCGCGGAACGCCTCCCCCACCATGTCGCCGCGCCCGACGCGGATGCCATGGGGGCCGTCCTCGCCCGCCACCCCGCCCCACAGGCTGTTGTCGAGGTCCAGCACCAGGCATTTGCGCGCGGCGCCGAGCGCGCCCACCAGCGCATGGGCGAAGACCGCCCCGAATTCCCGCATCATCGCGTCCGTCCAGCCCAGTCCGGCGACATAGTGCATCCGGCGGTCCACCGCCTGGCGCGTGCCGACCCGGCCCATCGCTGCGACCACGTCGAGCATCATGGCCCTGGGGCGCGCCCGCACCGCGCGGAGCAGCGCCAGGTTCAGGTCCAGGAAGAATTCGCGCTCGCCATAATCGCTGCTGAGGTCCGCGACGCCCAGCGCACTGGAAGGACAGGGGAAATTGGCGACCATCAGCGTCGCCGCGGTGCGCATGACCGCGCTGTCGATCCAGCCCTCGACCTCCGCCATCATATCGTCGCGCAGGCGATGACGGTCCTCGACGGAAAGCTGGTGGAACCGTTCGAAGGCGTCGGGCCGCATCGCCTCCGCCGACAGCAGCAGGACGATGACGTGGGGGTCGAAGCGCTGGAGCGCCTCGCCATGCAGGGCCTGCATATATTGGCCGAACGGGCTGACATGGAATGCGGACATCTGGCCGACCTTCGCCGCCTCCACGCGCAGGAAGGGGGTGAGAAGGTCCAGCGTGACATTGCCCATCAACGCAACGTGCACGCCGGCCTGCGCCTCCATCTCGCGCAGCAGCCGGCCGGTCTTGCGGTAGTCGAGCGCCGCCGATCCGGCGTGCAGCGACTGCATCATCTCAGCAAAGCCCATCTGGGTGGTCATTTCTCAATCCTTTCCAAGCCGACGCCAGGCGAGGTGCAGGGTGAACAGCGTCGGGATCGCGCCGCCCAGCGTCGCGCCCCATAGAAGCCCGGTGATTCCGCAGGCGGCCCCGGCCAGCGCGCCGCAGACCGTCAGCGCCAGACCCACCACGCCCCATCCGTTGAGCAGCACCAGATCGGCGGGCGATCCCGCCGCCGTGAGCATCGCCCGGGGGAAGGCCATGGCGACCTTCCCCACGCCGTTGGCGCAGGCGGCGAGGATCAGGGCCGGACCGATGGCGTAGAGGCCGCCGGTCACCATGGCGGCGATCCACGGGCCGCAGGCGACAAGGCCCGCCGTCGCCGCGACGATCACCGCCAGCAGCGGCCTGGCCTCCGCCAGCACGACGGCCTGTCGGCGCGCCCGCTGCGCACCGATCAGGCGCGGGGCGAGGGTGAAGCCGACGCCGGACGCGAGCAGGCGAAAGGGGAAGATCGCGACCGACGCCAGCACGCCGAACAGCGCCAGCTCCTTCAGGTCCAGCGGGATCGGGATGATGATCCGCTCGACCTGCAGCGACACCGTGCCGAGGGCGACGAGGCCCAGCATCGATCCCGCCTCGCGCCAGCGGCGGGCGGGGTGGACGGCATCGCCGTCCTTCGCCCTGCGGCGCAGAAGGCCCCAGCCGATCGCGCCGAAGACGATGTTTCCGGCGGCGAATATGGCAAGGGGCGCGGTCCCGTCCTTCAGGCCGAAGGCGACGGCCGCGGTCCCGGCCAGCAACAGGACGAAACTGGCCGAAATCGCGAGCAGCATGGATGCGCCGGGCACGGCCCGCGCGCGAAGGCCGGTGCTGGTCGCCGCGACCAGCCCGCCGCCGGCAATCGCCAGCGCGGTCAGCCATGCCTCCACCGGATGCAGTCCGCCCAGCAGGCCTGCGGCCACGCCCACCAGTCCGCCCACCACAAGGCCGGAGAGGATCAGGAAAGCCAGCAATCCTTTACCAGCGCGCATCGGTCCGCGCAGGAACAACTGGTCGACGCCCAGCGGCGTCAGCAGGCCGAAGATATTGAACAGGGCGACGGCCAGGGTGAAGCGGCCATAAGCCTCCACCGGCAGCTCCCGCGCCAGCAGCAGCATGCCCAGGGTGAAGCCCGCGCCCGACAGGCCGAAGCCCAGCGCGGCGAACAGGCTGGAGGCGGCCTTGTTCGTCGCCCGCGCGCTGGCTCCGACCGCCGTCATGCGGCCTCCAGCGCGGTGGGCGAAGGGGGCGTGCCCGCATCCGGCGAAAGCACGGCATAGGCGCGCCGCAGCCGGTCGACAAAGGCGGCATGGCCATAGTCGAGCCGCGCCCTTGCGGCAGCCGCCTCCCCCAGCCTCGCCCTCAGCGCGCCATCGGCACAGAGCCGCCGCAACCCTTGCGCCAAGTCCTGCGCCGTCGCTGGCGTCAACATGGCGCAACGCGCGTCCAGAACCTGGGAATGGCTTTCGATGTCGGTCGCCAGCAGCGCCTTGCCCGACGCCATGTAGGAAAAGATCTTCATCGGCGTGTTCCGACCCTTCAGCCGCGGCGAACAGAGGATGTCGGCCTGCGCCAGATAGCGGCTGAGGCCGTCGAGCGAGCGCGGGCCAAGCAGGCGCACGTCGCCTTCCAGCCCGCATTGCAGGGCGAGTTGCCGATGCTGCGCGACATGATCCGCCTTGCCGCCGATCACGACCAGCGCGGGGCGCTCGGCAGGCGCAAGCGCCGCCATCGCCTGGATCAGCAGATGGACGCCCTGATAGGATTCGAGGTTGCCGACATAAAGCGCGAGCGGGCGATCCTTTGCGTTCAGGCGCAGGTCTTCGACCGGCGCCGCCGTGGCAGGCCCTTCCATCGCCACGTCGGGCAGCAGGTGGATGCGATCGGCGGCTGCGGAGCGGCTGGCGCTCTGCTGGATGGCGGGGCAGACGGCGATCACCAGGTCGCTGCGGCGGAAGGCGAATTGCTCGCACCGTTCGACGATCCAGGCGATGGCGCGGGCCTTGGGCCATTTCTCGACGATCTGCTCGCTCAGGATCGAGTCCGCGTCATAGACGAGGCGCGTTCCGAACAGCCGGGACAAGGGCAGCGCGAAGAAGGCCGCTTCCTCGACGGCATGGATGACGTCAGGGCGATAACGCCGAAGCAGGCCGATCGCGGCAAAGAACATCCAGAGGTCGCAGACCAGCTTCCCCAGCGAAAACCCGATGGGGACATTGCGAACGCCCGGCGGGGCGGCGATGCGGTGATGCCGCACGCCGGGCATGGGCACGTCGCGCCCTTCATGGAAGCTCAGCAGAGCGACCTCATGCCCCTGCGCCGCCAGAGCTTCGGCCGCCATGCGCACGGCAATGGGCGTGCCGCGTTCCTCGTAAAAGGGCTGGGGCGCCAGCATCAATATCTTCATGAGGCCATCCTCAAGCGAAGCTGGTTGCCCAGGAAATGCAGCGGGCTTGCGGGAGCGCCATAATGCCGCGCCTGCCGCCCGGCCGAACGGATGAGCGCGCGCAGGTCGCGTCCGGGCCGGTCGGCCGAAAGCCCGCCATGCAGGATGGTCCCGAAAGTCCCGATCCGCCGCGCATCGCCACGCAATGGCAAGGGGTCCGATCCGCGCAGCACCGTCCGATGGCGGAAACGGCGTTCCGGCCAGAAGGCGGGACGCCCGCCATTGTCGCCCAACAGCAACCGGCCTTCCGGATCGCCGGCCAGCAGCCTGTCGACCAGCCGTCCTCGCGCGCCGGCCCATTTGCCGACGCCCCAGGGAAGGATGGTCAGCGCGTCCGCCGCGATCATCGCCCCGACCAACTGTTCGGCCGGCGCGCCGTCGGCGAAACCGGCGGCGGTGGCCAGCGCCAATATCTCCAGCCGCTCGGCGCTGACGACCTGCCGGCCGGCCAGCACCAACATGTCGGCAGACCCAGTTTCCAGCCACAGGCTTTCCGGTTCCGCGGTCGACCGCGCCGATGCCTTCAGCATTCCGAACGCGTCGCACCCCTGCTGCTCCGCCAGCATGAAGACGGGCAGGCAGTCCTTCATGCCCGCCGCCATCATGCGCCCATGCGCCTGCATCAGCCGGTCCCGCGGATCGTCGCCGGGATGCAGATGGACATGCGCGTCGATCATCAGCTCAGGCATGGCGCGGCCGCCATCCGCCGGCGCGCGGCAAGGGCGCGGCGGGCCACAGGCGGCGCGCCACCTGTTCGCTCAGCAGCGGAGCGGTGGTCAGCTTGCCGCTGACCAGCATATGATAGCCCTCCGGCCCCGGACGCAGATGCCGGTCGCCCGGATGAAGCGCCCGGCCGCTGCCGTCGCGGTCCGGCAGCAGGCCGGCATAGGTGGCCAGCACCGATCCTTCGTCCAGTTCGACATTGGGCAGGCATTGGCGGATGGATGCCAGGGCGGACCGGACATCCTCCGCCGTGGGTTCGGGCGAAAGGCCGCCGGGCGCGGGACGATAGAAAGTGCCGACGAGCGTCGCGGCGCCATAGCGGCGAAAGAAGAAGCTGCGCCCGCGCCCCGGCGTGGGCGACAGGGCGTAGGCGTCGCTGGCGGGGGGCGCGGGAATGTCCATCAGCAGGTTGAAGGCGAGGACCGCCGCGCTCGGCACCCGGCGCGCCGGACCGATGCAGCGTCCCGCCTGCGCGCCGCCGCAATCGAACAGCCGGTCGGCGGCGATCCTCTGCTCGCGCCCGTCCTTTACGTTGCGCAACTGGACGGCCTGAAGGCGGCCGCCCTGCTCGATCAGGCCGGTGACTTCGGTGTAGCGGAGCACGACGCCGCCGCGCTGCTCCACTTCGGCCAGCATTTCCCTCAACAGCGCGGGTGGGTTCAGCAACTGCGCATCATACCAGACCGCGCCGCCCAGCAGGCCATGGGACGCGACGTCATAGGCCTGCAAGACCTCCTGCCGCGAACAGGCGCCATCTTCGGGAAGCGGCACATGCTGGCCAAGCGCCGTTCGCAGCATCCGGTCAAGGCCTCGCGCAAGGGCGAACAGCCGGGGCGAGCGGGGGGCGCCGGCATAGAGCGGCATCACGCAGCGCAAGGGCCGCACCTGATGCGGATAGCGGTCGATATACCAGTTCTGCGCGCGGCGGCTGCGCACCCAGCGGGGGATGTTCATCGACTGGAGATAGCGCAGCCCGCCATGGACGATGCCATAGCTGTTGACGGACGCGCCGGAGGGCCGGTCGTCCCGATCGACGAGGATCGGGCACACGCCCCGTTCGAGCGCGGCGAGCGCCAGCGTGGCGCCCTGAATGCCCGCCCCTATGATGACGGTTTCAGGCATCGGCGGACACATGCTCCACGATCTTCTCGATCCGATAATGCTGCTTGCCGTCGCCGCGGGTGAAGATGACGATCTCCGCGATCAGGCCGATCGCCGCGATCTGGATGCCCAGCACCAGCAGCAGCACGACCAGCACCAGCAGCGGGCGGTCGCCCAGCGGAATGTTGCTGACCTCCCGTTGGAACAGCAGGAAAGCCATCAGGACCAGGCTGCTCAGGATCGACGCCGCGCCCACCGTGCCGAAGAAGCGGAAGGGGCGCTGCATGAAGCGGACCAGGAAGCCGACCGCCATCAGGTCCATCATCACGTCGAAATAGACGCCCGGCTTGTGTTGCGGCCGGCCAGCGTCGCTCTCGGCCTGCGGCAGGGTGAGCTGGACGACCTTGAAGCCATGCACCTCCGCCAGCAGGGGCAGGAATCGCTGCTTCTCATCCTGGAGCGGGATCTCGTCGAAGACGCTGCGGTGGACGGCGCGGACGAGGCATCCGGGGTCGTCATATTTGGCCCCGGCAAATCGCGCCATCTTCTGGAAGCCCCAGCCGCGCAGCCGGTTGAACATGGCGTCCGCCCGCCTGTCGCGGCGGGCGGCGACGACGTCGGCTTCGTCAAGATGATCCAGAAGTTCGGAGATCGCCGCGCCGCCGATCTGGAAATAAGCGGGCAGGAACAGCAGGTGCCGCCCGGTCGACTGGCGGATGCCTTCGCGCAGGCAGGCGGATTCCCCGAACTCCCGGCCGAAGCGGATGATCTCTATGGGTTCGCCGTCGCGTTGCAGTTGTTCCAGCGTGGCGACCGGATAGTCCGGCTGTCCGTCGATGACGAAGATGAACTCGTAACTTTTCCCCGATGATGCAACCCTGTCCCGATATTCGGCATAGACGCGGGCGGCATCGTCGAAACGCTTGAGGACCGGGACGATGACGGAAATGTCCATGACTTCGACCAGGTCCAGCTTTGCCGTGGCAACCATTGTTCAATCCCCCAATTTGATTTGGGCCGACAGTTTCGCGCCCAGCGACGCGAAACCGGAAACATTGCCGGTCAGGCTGGCGAGCATCTGCCCGATCACCGCCCATCCCAGCAGGAACAGCGCCAGCGACAGCCAGAGCACGCCGATGGCCAGCATCGGCAGCGCCAGCCCCCCGCCCCAGACCGCCGCCGCGACGGACAGCAGGCCAAGCAGGGTGATGCCGACGATCATATGGCGCGGCCATGCCATGGGCCGCCGCACGAAGCTCAGCAGGATGCGGATCGACACGATGTCCAGCATCACCTTGTAGATGCGCGAGAAGCCATATTTGGAGACGCCGAACTGGCGCGGATGATGCCGCACCTCGATCTGCGCCAGCCGCGCCCCGGCCAGGCGGGAGAGGGCCGGAATGAAGCGGTGCATTTCTCCATACATGGGCAATTGCTTGATGAGCATGCTGCGGAAGGCCTTTAGCGAACAGCCGCTGTCCCGCACCGCCACGCCCATCAGCCGGGCCATGATGCGGTTGGCGCATTTCGACACGAAGACGCGCAGCCCGCCATCCTGCCGCTTCCTGCGCCAGCCGACGACGATGTCGTGCCCGGCGTGGATCAGTTCGACCATGCGGGGTATGTCCAGCGGATCGTTCTGCAGATCGCCGTCCATGGTGACGATGATGTCGCCGCGGGCATTCTGGATGCCGGCCGCCATCGCGGCGGTCTGGCCGTAATTGCCGCGGAACTTGACGATGCGCACGCGCCCGTCCCGCTCAGCGACTTCCGCCGCGCGGACGAAGGTCGCGTCCCTGCTGCCGTCATCGACCAGCACGACTTCATAGCTGGGCCGGAAGTCCGCCAATGCATTGCTGATGGCTTCATGCAAGAGCTGTACATTGTCCTCTTCATTATAAAGAGGAACGACAATCGAAACATCGACCATGCGTCCATTCCTACAATATTATATAATATTGCCGGGCGATGCCCCTTATGATTTCCATAAATGGGTTCAACGCCAATCGATTCAGCGACCTTGGAAACACATTCACATAAATTTCAGAAACATACCATTATGTAGTCATACCTACGGCTAGGCGTTCTCCCTTATATTGACTTAAATTCGGTTAGATCGAATTCTTGCGCCATCGAACATCCTGTCGGCTTTTGCCGGATATGAGATCATATTCATGGCCACCACATCGGAGCATCTGGGACCGCCCGTCGTCCTGCCGTCGCAGGATGGCCGGCGCGCGTTCATGGCCCTGCCGGGAGCGGCCCCTGCCCTGGCCGCGGGGTTGCTGGCCTGCCTGGTCTATGGGCTGACCATTCAGACGCGCCCCGCCCATATCGACGAATTCTACCATCTGCTGGCGGGGCGCAGCTGGGCGGCGGACGGCAGCTTCGCGATCCTGGACGGCCGTTACGAACGGGCGCGGCTGTTCACCGCCATCGTCGGCGGCAGTTTCGATCTGTTCGGGCGGTCCGACCTCTGGGTGGCGCGCATTCCCTCGCTGCTCTTTTCGGGCATCAGCGTCGGACTGGTCTTCCAGTGGCTGCGGCAGAGCGGCGGCATATGGAGCGCGATGGCCGGCGCCGCGCTGTTCGGCCTTGCCGGCTACACGCTCGACATCGCGCATTTCGCCCGCTTCTACGCGCTGCACGCGCTGATGATACTGGCCGCGGCGGGAAGCCTTTTCCTCGCCACGCGGCCTGCGGGCCGGTTCAGGCCGGGCTGGCTGGCCGCCACTGCGCTCTGCCTTGCCATAGCCGCCCATCTGCAACCAGTGACGGCGATTGCCGCGCTGGCCCTGGGCTGCTGGCTGCTGTTCGACCAGCGCGCGACGATAGCGGCGATGCGCCCGCTGCACCTGATCGTGCTGGGGGCAATCGCGCTGGCCTGCGCAACCATCGCCCTGTCGCAGGCCGGGCCAGCGCTGGAAAGCTATCGCCATGCCGAGCGCTGGGCGACCGGATCGCAGGACGACGCCTTCTATTATCTGCGCGAATTCCGGGCGCAGATGCCCGCCATGCTGCTGCTCTGGCCAGTTGCGCTGGCGGCGGCCTGGCGGCGCAATCCCTCGCTGGCCAGCCTGTGCGCGATCATGGTGATGCTGTGCCTGGCGCTCCACAGTTTCGCGGGGATGAAGGCGTGGCGCTACAGCTATTATGTCTTTCCCTTCATCTGCATGGCCTATGGCCTGGCCATCGGCGCGCTGGTCGAACGGTTCGGCGGCGGGGGAACGATGCGTCCAGCCCTGCTGGCGGGCGCGGCGATGCTGCTGCTGATGGGCGGCGACGTCGCCTACCGCCATTCCGCCCGGCTGATGGCGTCGACCCTTGCGCAAGGGCCCGCCGCCCTTGCCGCGCCGGTGCCCGACGGCGAATGGGACAGGGCGGCGCCCGAATTGCGGCGGATCGCGCAAGGCAGCAGCCTGCTCGTCACCGGCGACGACCTGCGCACCCTGGCGCATATCGGGCCGTTCGACCTGTTCATCAGCCACAGCCGGCTGGGCGAGCTCAAGCCGCCGACCGACTTCAACAGCGATTTCCGCACCGGCCGTCCGCTGATCGACAGCCGGGCCGCCCTGTCCGAAGTCATCGACTGCACCGACAACGGCGTCGTCATCGTGTCCGATTATCAGTGGCGCAATCCCATGGGCGTGCGTCCCGAAATCGCCCGTGAGATCGAGCGGCGCCTGACCCCCGTCCCCACGCACAGCAGCTTCCACGTCTACAGCTGGCGGCACCCAACCGTGCGGCGTGCCTGCCCCCATGTCGGGAAGCAGGCCCTTCCCGGCACGAAAGGTGCGTCCGTGGTCAGGCCCCTGCCGCCCCGCGGGCGGTGCGTGCCGTCAGGCCAGTCATGTCCGCCTGCGTTCTTTGGCATCGCGGCAACCGCAGGTGCGGCATGACTGGTTTGCTTCCTCCCCCCGATCTGGAAACGGGGTCGGTCCAATATGCCCGCCGCTTTGCGGGGCCTTCGGGCGCCTATCTGCTTAACATCCAGGACCGCGGCCTGCGCGATCTGGTCGACGATGGGCCGCCCCTCCACCAGAGCGCGCTGGATGTCGGCGGCGGCCATGGGCAGCTTGTCGGCGGACTGCTGGACATGGGAATCAAGACCACGGTCCTGGGCTCGACGGCCGATTGCGCCGAACAATTGTTGCAAGGCGCCGATGCCGGCCGGGTGGATTATGTGACCGGCGACCTGCTGGCCCTGCCTTTCCCGGACGGCCGTTTCGACCTTGTCACCAGCATCAGGCTGCTGGCGCATATCGATGATCCGGACAGGCTGATCGACGAACTTTGTCGCGTCGCCCGCTACAGCGTCATCGTCGATTATCCGACATTGATGGGCGCCAATGCGCTGTCGGCGGCGACCTTCCCGATCAAGCGGCTGATCGAGAAGGACACGCGCACCTATCGCAGCTTCTGGCCGGCCCGGATCGAGCAGGCCTTCCGCCGCAACGGCTTCGCGCCCCGCCGCCGCTTCAAGCAGTTCAGCGCGCCCATGGGCCTCCACCGCCTGGCGGGGAAGCCGGTGCGTATGGTGGAGGAAGGATTGCGCCGCATCGGCGTCACCAGCCTGATCGGCAATCCGGTGCTCCAGCGCTTCGACCGGGAGAGGAAGGCATGAGCGCGGACGGACCCCCCATCGTCGCCGTCACCGGCGCGACCGGCTTCACCGGCGGCGCGCTGGCGCGGCGGCTGATCGGCATGGGCTATCATGTCCGGTCCATGACGCGCCGCCCGCCCAGCGCCGCCGAAAGGGAGAGCGGCATCGAATGGATCGGCGGATCGCTGACCGACACCGATGCCTTCGCCCAGTTGGTGGAGGGTGCGACGGCCTGTTTCCACATCGCGGCCATGTATCGGTCGGAAGGCGCGCGGGAGGAGTTCCTGAGCGCCAATCGCGACAGCACGGCAGCGTTGCTGGCGGAATCGCGCAAGGCGGGGGTGGCGCGCTTCGTCTATTGCTCGTCCATCGGCGTGCATGGCGATGTGGCGGAAACGCCGGCCGACGAAAACGCGCCCTTCGACCCGCGCGATCCCTATCAGGAAAGCAAGCTGCTGGCGGAAGACCTGTGTCGCGACGCGATGATGCGGCCGGGCATGGACGTCGTCATCATCCGCCCCTGCGCCATTTACGGGCCGGGCGACACGCGCATGCTTAAGATGTTCCGCATGGTGCAGCAGGGCCGTTTCCTGTTCATCGGATCGCGGCGGCCGAATTTCCACCCGGTCTATATCGACGATCTGGTCGACGGATTCCTGCTGGCGATGACGAGCGACGCGGCGCCGGGCGGCACGTTCATCATCGGCGGCAAGACTTATCTGCCGTTGCGCGACTATGTCGCGACCGCCGCCAATGTGCTGAACGTGCCCGCACCCCGGCGCACCGTGCCCTATGGGCTGGTCAATCTGGCCGCGCATGGCTGCGAACTGCTCTGCGCGCCGCTGGGGGTGCAGCCGCCATTGCACCGCCGCCGCCTGACCTTCTTCAAGCATAACCGCGCCTTTTCCATCGCGCGGGCGGAACAGGCGCTGGGCTTCCGGCCCGCCGTTGGGCTGGAGGAGGGCTTCCGCCGCACCGTCGCCTGGTATCGCAATGAAGGGCTGCTGGTATGAGCGCTTCAGCCGATCAGGCGCCTGACGCGGCCCCGGTCGCGCCGGTGCCGGCGATGGAGGCCGAGCGCCGCGACGCCCGCGACCATGCCCGCCAGCGCCGTGACGGGCGCCGCGACCCCGCACAGCGCGGCAATGCCGCAGGCGGCGCCCGCCCCGGCGCTCCATCGGACGAAGCGGGACGCGCCCGCGCCATAGTGTCCCAATATGCCCTCCAGATCGGCTATGGCGATCCAGTCCGGGCTGGCCGGCGGGCGCACCGCGACCGGCCGCACCGCGCCGTCGGGGCAGGTCAGCGACTTCACCAGCAGGAAATCGCCCGCCGCGATGGTCATGGAAAGCGGGACGGAAATCGACAGCAGGGCGCCGGACGACCGCCGGTAATGGATCGGCCGCGTGCCGCCCGGCTGAGGCGCGCCGAGATCCACGACCATCCCCTTTTCCTGGAGCAGTCCCACCATGCCGAAATGGGTCGGCACGCTGTCGCCGCCCTGAAACCAGGGCAGGGCATCCGCCGCCGCCATGTCGGGGGCGTCGCCGGCCGGGGCCTTTGCGAGCAGGTCGCCTTTCGCGCTCATCATGTCTCCTTCCCTTCAGCACCTAGCGGGGAAGCAGGCGCATCGCCATGGCGACAAAGGGGCTTCATCCGATGAGGGTGGCGACTCGCCTCGCCATGGCGCCGCTGCTGATGCTCCTGGCCCTGCCGCTGACCGCCGAGCAGCCTGCCGCCGGGCAACCGCCCCTGTCGGGCGTCAACATAGCAGGCGGGGAATTCAATTCCGCGCGCAAGCCCGGCGTCTTCGGCAAGGATTATATCTATCCCGACGCAAGGACGGCCCAGCCCTTCATCGACATGGGGATGCGGATCGTCCGCGTGCCGATCCTCTGGGAACGGGTGCAGCCGGCGCCGCTGAAGCCGCTCTCCACGACGGAGATGGCCCTGATCGACAAGTCGCTCGCCAGTCTGGCGCCGTTCCGGACCATCGTGCTCGACGTGCATAATTACGGCCGGTACAACGGCCAGCGGCTGGACCAGATTTCCAATGGGTCGGCGATGCTGGCCGATCTGTGGCAGCGGCTGGCGGAACATTACAAGGGCAATGGCGCCGTCGCCTTCGGCCTGATGAACGAGCCCTATGGCATGACGCCAGCCGCCTGGCGGTCGCTGGCGGACGGCAGCGTCGCGGCGATCCGGCGGACGGGGGCCGCCAATCTCATCCTCGTGCCGGGTTCCAAATATAGCGGCGCGCATAGCTGGACCACGGGCGGATCGAACTCCAACGCGCTCGCCTTCGCCGATTTTCGCGATCCCGGCGGCAATTATGCGTTCGAGATGCACCAATATCTGGATGCCGACAGTTCCGGCACGGCGACGAGCTGCGTCAGCCCGGACCTGATCGACGCGCGGCTGACGGGCGCGACGACATGGCTGCGGACCAATGGCCATCGCGGCTTCCTGGGCGAATTCGGTGCACCGCCCGACGACAATTGCCTGCGCGCGCTGGACGTTCTGCTCGCCCATTTGCGCGCCAATGGCGATGTCTGGATGGGATGGACCTATTGGGCGGGCGGCGCCTGGTGGGGCGCCCGCTATCCGATGAGCGTTCAGCCGACCGGCGGCCCCCGTCCGCAGGCCGCGGTGCTCAGCAAGCATATCGTTGCAAGGGAGCCAAGATGAAGCAGTTTTCCGTCATGAGCGCAGCCGCCACGGCGGCCCTCATGATCCCGCAGGCGGCCTTGTCCCAGACCGAGGTGGAGGTTCCGCCCGACGGTTTGCGGGTCCGGCCGACCGTGCGCCTGCTCTACGACAGCAACATCCTGCGGCAGAATGACGACCTGGTCACCGCAGAGCAGGACGACCTGCGCATCACGCCCAGCGTCGACGTGACCTACCGCCGGCAATTCGGTCTTCACCGGCTGACGGTGATCGGGTCGGCCGGCTATGATTTCCACCAGCGTTTCGAATTTCTCGATCGGGAAAGGGTCAGTCTTCAGGCCGATGCCGATCTGTCCGTATCCGGTTACTGCCATGTGCAGCCCAGGGCGCGGCTGAATTTCGCGCAATCGAACCTTTCCGATCAGGGCGTGGTCGTCGGCAACACGCAGCGGACGCAGGATTACAGGGTCGCGGTCGACTGCGAGAAGCCCTATGGCTTCTTCCCCGTGGCCGCCATGGGCTATCTGAATACCAGCAACAGCGCCTCTTCGCGGCGGATATTCGACATCGACACGTCCACGGCGATGGCGGGCATCGGCTATTCCAAGGCCAGCCTGGGCGAAATCCGCGCGACGTTCCAATATGAGCGTTTCCGCCGCCCCAATGCCGACGAGGCCATAGCCGGCCTGCGCGACGGCGCGGAAAATTACCGCGCGGGCATCCTCTTCCGCCGGGCCGTGGCGCCGCGCCTGAGCTGGCAATTGGGCGCCAATTATTTCAAGACCAAGCCGCGCGCGCCCGGCATTGCCGACTTCTCCGGCCTGGGGGTGGAGGCGCAGGCGGTCTATACCCCCTCCAACCGGCTGTCGATCCTGTTGGATGTCGACCGCAGCTCCCGCAATCAGAGCAATACGGGCGCGACCTATATCGTGCAGACCGACTTCAGCCTGCGCGGCAATCTGAAGCTGGGGGCGCGCTCCGGCCTGTCGATCGGCGGAAGCTACAGCCGCCGGTCGTTCAAGGGAGAATTGCAGCTCGACACGCCGCTGCTGCGCCGGTCGGACCGCACCCGCGCGGTCTTCGCCGGCTATCGTTACCAGTTGCGCAGCCGCCTCAATGCCGGGGCGGAGATACGCCATGAGTGGCGAACAACGGCCGTCGACCAGTTCCGTTACAAAAGCACGTCGGGACTGCTGTTCGTCGGACTGGATCTATGAGGTACTGGCCATGAAACCGATCTTCCCCGCCCTTTCCATCCTGATCCTTGCATCCCTTTCCGCCGCCGTTCCGGCGATGACGGCCGATGCCGCGCCGGGCGCGGCGCTGGCGTCCAGCTACATATTGGGCGCCAATGACGAGATAAGGGTGTCCGTCTTCGGCGCCTATCCGTTCGACGTCAAAACCCGGATCAAGGAGGACGGCAGCGTCACCCTGCCCAGCGTCGGGGAAGTCGTGGCGCAGGGCGTGACCGCCAATGCGCTGGCGACCAAGGTGCGCGATCAGCTGAAGGCGGGCGGATATTTCGTCAATCCGATCGTCAATGTGGAGGTGGTGAGCTATGTCAGCCGGGCCGTGACCGTCTTCGGCAATCTCCAGAATCCCGGCATCTATCCGCTGGACCGGCCGCAGACGATCGCGATGATGCTGGCCCGCACCGGCGGCGCGCGGACCGATGCCGCCGATTACGCCATATTGCAGCGCCAGGGCGAGGAAGACCGCCGCATCCCGCTTGAAGACCTGAACAGCGCGACGGGAACCGGGCAGATGCTGCGCCCCGGAGATTCCCTGTTCGTGCCCAAGGCGGAGGACGTCTTCATCTACGGCCAGGTCAACAAGCCCGGCAAGATCACCTATGAAAGCGGCATGACGCTGCGCCAGATGCTGGCGCAGGCAGGGGGGCCGACATTGGGCGGATCCGAAAAGAAGATCAGCCTCAACCGCGGCAACCAGAGGATCAAGCGCGCCGACCTGGACATGCTGGTGAAGCCGGGCGACGTCTTCACCGTCCAGGAACGCATCTTCTGATCAGGCTGGGAAGGAACCCGAAATGCCCCTGTTTTCCTGGATAGCGCGGTGGCTGAGGCCAAGGCGCAAGCCCAAGCCCCAGAGCGAGGAGCTGGCGCGCCGCATGGCGGCCATCCGCGCCGCCGCCGCCGCCGAGCCCGCCACGCCGCCCCCCCCGACGGCCGACATGTTGCGGTCGGCCATCCGCAAGGGGTTCAACTCGACCCAACCCGTCACCAGTTCCAGCCATCTTCACGGCCGGCAGGAGCAGTTGGAACTGCTGGTCGAGGGCGTTCTGGACCGGGGAAATCACGCCCTGATCTACGGTGCGCGGGGGTCCGGCAAGACGTCGCTGGCGCGGGTCTTCGCCAATATGGCCGACGACCGGGGCTTCGTCGTCCTCTATTCGGCTTGCGAGCCGGATCAGGATTTCGGGGCGCTGATCAGGCCCTATGTCGATGCCCTGGCCGGGGCGCCGGTCGACTGGCTCGGGGACCGTCCGGTCAATCCGCGGGACGTGATCGAACAGATCGCGCCCCGCGCCCGTCGCCGCTTCGTCCTGATCCTGGACGAATTCGACCGCATCACCGACGGCGCCGTGCAACATGATGTCGCAAGGCTGATGAAGATGCTGTCCGACGCGGCCATGCCGGTTCATATCGTCGCGGTGGGCATCGCGGCGGGGGTCGATGCCCTGATCGCGGGCCACGCCTCCCTGCGGCGGCACATGTCGGTGATCCCGATTGCGCGGATCGAATCCCAGGCCGTGTTCGACATCATCGCCAAGGGCGCGGTGTCGACCGGCATGGGCTTCACCGATGCCAGCCGGGAGACCATCGCCCATCTCGCCTGCGGATCGCCCTATCATGTCCGGCTGTTCTGCGCCCTCGCCTGTTTCGAGGTGATCAAGCGGCAGGAACGGAAGGTCGACCTGCCCGCCACGCTGGCCGGGGTGGCGCGGGCCGTCAACGACTGGGCGCTCACCAATGCGGAGGATGCGGCGCTGTTCCGCAAGGTGATCGCGACGAACAGCCCCCACTGGAGCATGATCGAGACCATCGCCCGCACCGCCGCCGCCCACGGCTTCATCACCCGGCGCGCGCTGGCGGATGAACGGGGCGAGCGCATCCTGTCCCAGTTGCGGGACGCGCTGATCATCGATGCGGCAGAGGATCGCATCGCCTTCCAGGACAGCCTGGCGCCGCAATTCATGCTGGCCATGCTGTTCGCCGCGCAGAACAGCGAGAAGATCGATGAGAACATCATCAGCATGAACGATCTTCATCGCCCGATCGCCGCCGAATAGGCCGGATCGCCATCGAATAGGATAGTGACTATGCTGATATTGGACATATTCCGCGCGATATTGCAGCGCTGGCGGCTGGTGGCGGGGATATTCTGCGGCGTCATGCTGCTGACCGCGATCTGGATATTGATGACGCCGCGCGAATATGTGGCGTCGGCCACGCTGCTGTTCGACACGCGCGCGCCCGACCCGCTGCCGGGCGAGACCCGCGCGGCGGGCGAACCCGCCGCCATGCTGGCGACCGAGGCGCAGATATTGCGCGGGGAGGCGATCACCGGCCATGTCACCCGCGCCCTCGGCCTCGACAAGCAACCCGAACTGCGCAGGCAGTGGTTCGACCAGACCAACGGAACCCAGACCTTCCAGGGCTGGCTGAACCGGCGGGTCCAGAGCGGGCTGGAGGTCACGCCCAGCCCGGCGGGCAGCACCATCGACATCGCCTATCGCAGCAGCAATGCGGCCAGATCGGCGGAGATGGCGAATGCCTTTGCCGATGCGTTCAACAAGACCCGCCTGTCGATGAGCAATGATTTCGCCAAGCGCTACGCCGACTGGTTCAAGACCCGCCTCAGCGAATCCGAGGCGCGGATGGAAAGCGCGCAGAGCGAACTGGCGAAGTTCCAGCGCGAGCACGGCATCGTCTCCACCGGCGCGATCGATGCGGAAAGCACGCGGCTGAGCGAATTGTCGTCCAAATTGTCCACCGCCGAAGCGTCCGCCGCCGATGCGGGCGCCCGCGCCGCCGCGGGGGCGAGCATGCCCGAAGTGCAGTCGAGCGGGGTGGTCCAGGGATTGCGCGCGCAGATCGCGACCAAGTCGGCCGAAATCCGCCAGATGTCGGCGGAACTGGGGCCAAGCCATGAGTTGATGCGGGCGGCCAATTCCCAGCTTGCCCAGTTGCGGGCGGCATTGGCGCAGGAAACGGCCAAGACATCGGGCAGCCTGTCCGCGGCCAGTTCCGCCGCCGCGGCAAACCGGGGCGCCATGCAGTCGCTGCTGAACCAGCACCGCGCCCGCATGCTGTCGCTGGCGGGCGACCGGGGCAAGCTCAACGTGCTGGAAAGCAATGTGGAATCGGCCAAGAAGCAATATGAGACCGAGACGCAGCAAATGGCCGAACTGCGCGCGAAGAGCAGCATCCCTTCGCTGAACGTGCTGCACCTGAACGCCGCCGAGGCGCCCTTGCTGCCGAACGCGCCGAACATTCCCGTGCGGCTGCTGATGATGACGATATTGGGCCTGATGCTCGCCATTGGCACGGCGGTCCTGCTGGAATGGCTACAACCCCGCGTCCGCAGCCGCGATGCCATGACATATCTGACCGGCGTGCCCGTGCTGGGGCAGGCCGACCTCCGTCACATCGGACAGCAACTCCGCCTTGAAGGAGCCAAATGGTCATGAGACTCCGATCCACAGAGAGAAGCGAGCAGCCCGGCGCGATCTTCATCGCCGCCGGCCCGGGCGAAAAGCCCGAGATAAATGCCGCGGGGCCGATCCAGGTCGATCCGCTGGTCGTGGCGGTCAGCGACCCGGAAGACCGGCTGGCGGTGCAGGCGCGCGACATACAGTCGACGCTGGCCGCGCTCCGCCTGGCGGACGGGCGGGCGCCCTCCTCCATCGCGGTCCTCACGGTCGGCGCGGTCGACGAGGCCGCGATCCTGACCGCCAATGTCGCGGTGTCGGCGGCGCTGAGCGGGCTGCGGACGCTGCTGGTCGACATGAAGCAGTCGGACTTCGTCCAGCACCGGCTGCTCGGCCAGGCGCCGGTCACGCCCACCGATCCGGAGGATGACCTCCACGCCTTCATCCGGCCTGCCTCGATCCCCAGACTGTCCCTGCTGGCGGCCGCATCCGACAGCCGGGGCCTGGCCGACATGATGGCCGATTTCGACCTCTGCCTGGTCGACGCCAGCCATGTCGAGGATCTCGCCCTGGCAGCGGCCGGCGCGGAGGTGGCGATACTGGCCGTCAGCCGCGACGCCACCACCACGGCGGACCTCAAATCCACGATCAACAAGCTGTCGATGCTGGGCATGCCGTTGATCGGCACGGTCATGATCGTGTGACGGCATGAAGCGTGGAACAGGCATGAAGATCGTCCATATCTCCCGCCAATATCATCCGGGCATCGGCGGGCTGGAGAATTTCACCCGCAACCTCTGCGAGGAGCAGGCGCGGGCGGGCCATGAGGTGCGCATGGTCACGCTGAACCGCATCTTCGACGGCGATGGCGCCGAACTGCCAGCGCGGGAGACGATCGGCGGGGTGGAGGTCGTCCGCCTGCCCTTCCGCGGCGGACGGCGCTATCCCATTGCGCCGGCGGTGCTGCGCCATGTGCGCGATTGCGACCTGATCCACGTCCATGCCATGGATTTCTTCGTCGATTTCCTGGCCCTCACGCGCTTTCTGCACCAGAAGCCGATGGTGCTCAGCACCCATGGCGGCTTCTTCCACACGGATTATGCGCAGCGGCTGAAGCAGGTCTATTTCCACAGCATATCCCGCCTGTCGCTGAGCCGCTTCCACGCGACGATCGCCTGCAGCGAGGCGGATCAGGAGAGTTTTGCGCGCATCTGCCGTCAAAGGCTGACGCTGGTGGAAAATGGCGTCGACATCGACAAGTTCGCGGCCGCCGCCGACCCGGATGCGCGGGCGATCCTCTATTTCGGCCGCATCGCCCCCAACAAGCGGATCGACCGGCTGATCCGCTGGTTCGCCGCGGTGAAGGCGCTGGACCCGGCCTGGTCGCTGATCGTCGCGGGCAAGCCGATGGGCGTCGCCCTGTCCGACCTGCGCCGGATCGCCGACGAACAGGGCGTATCCCGGAAGGTGGAATTCCACGACAGCCCCAGCGACGAGGCGCTTCGCGCGCTGATCGGGCGCAGCAGCATCTTCGCGTCCGCCAGCGCCTATGAAGGGTTCGGCATATCGTTGATCGAGGCGGTTTCCGCCGGCCTCTATCCCGCCGCCAGCGACATTCCGGCGCATCGCCGGTCCTGCGAGAAGCTGGGCGTCGGCACGCTCCTGCATTTCGACGATCCCCTGTCCGCGGCGCGGCTGCTCAAGGATTTCCGGGCGGCGAGGGCCAGGGGAGCCCTTAAGGACGCGGCCGAACCGCTGCGCAGCTATAGCTGGCCGCAGGTCTCGGCGCGCATCGTGCATATCTACGACCAGATATTGGGCCATCGCCAACGGGCCATCGGTCCGGTGAAGGTCGCCGTCCTCTCCCAGACGGAGGCGCTGGCGGAAATCCGGTCCCATGTCCGCGCGCAAAGGCCGAAGGTCATCGCCTTCTGCAACGCCCATATGGCCAATCTGGCGCGGAAGGACGACCGGCTGGCCGGGGCGCTGGGCAATGCGCTGGTGCTGAACGACGGCATCGGCGTCGATCTGGCGAGCCGGTTGCGCTATGGCCGCTCCTTTCCCGTCAACCTCAACGGCACGGACTTCATCCCCGCGCTGCTGAAGGACCATCCCGAAGGGCTCCGGCTGTTCCTGGTCGGCGCGGCGCCGGGCGTGGCGGAGCGCGCGGCGGTGACGCTGCGCCGCCTGTGCCCGCGGCTATCGATCGTGGGAATGCAGCATGGCTTCTTCGACCCGCAGGAGGAAGCGGGCCTCAGCGACCGCATCGGGGCGAGCAAGGCCGATCTGGTGCTCGCCTGCATGGGCAATCCCCGGCAGGAGATCTGGGCGGCGCGCTGGGCGCCGGAGTTCGGACGGCCCGTGCTGTGCGGCGGCGCTTTGCTCGACTTCCTCGCCGGACGGGTGCGGCGCGCCCCGGCCTGGGTGCAGCGGGCGCGGTTCGAATGGGCATGGCGGCTGCTGCAGGAGCCGACCCGGCTCGCGGACCGCTATCTGCGCGGCAATCTGAGCTTCATCGTCCATGCGCTGAAGGATGCCTGGCGCGGGCAGGATTGGGAGGATACGCCCCCGCCAGCCCCGACCACAGCCCTGCGGGGGGCCGATGCGGCCTGACGCCAGCATGGCCCGGCGCCGGACGACCATGCCGAAGCGCATTTCGGTCGTCATCCCGTTCTTCCAGCGCAAGCGCGGGCTGCTGCGCGAAGCCGTGCGGTCGGTCGCCTGCCAATATCTTCCCTGGCCCGCCGAAGTCGAACTGATCGTCGTCGACGACGGTTCGCCGGTCGCGGCCCAGCTGGACCTCGATAATCTCGCCTTGCCCGACTGGATCAGGCTGCGCATCCTTCGCCAGGCCAATGCCGGCCCGGCGGCGGCGCGCAACCATGGCCTGGACGCCCTATCGCCGGATTCCGGCTATATCGCCTTTCTGGACTCCGACGATCAATGGTCGACGCACCATCTGGCCTGGGGGATCGACACCCTGGGCACGGCGCATGATTTCTACTTCTGCGACAGCGCCATGCCGCCGACGACCATGTTCGCGGCCATGGCGTTTTTCCAGGCGCTGCCGACGCAGCAGGGGGTCGAACTGCTCGACGGGACGCGCGGCACCTATCGCTTCGTCGGGACGAGCGGCGGATCGTCGATGGTGCGCGACTATCTGTGCCAGACATCGTCCGTGATCCTGCGCAGGTCGGCGGTGGGATCGCTCCGGTTCGAGGAGAGCCTGCGCTATGCCGGGGAAGACTGGCTGATGTGGGCGCGGATCGCGCATCGGGCGCGGGGCATCTGCTTCTCGCTTTCCGCCAACAGCCTGCGCGGCGAAGGCATCAACCTGTATCGCGACGCGCATGAGCGGCTGGGCGGGCGCAATCTGCGGCGCATCCTTTCCATGATCCGCGCGAACGAGTTGATGGGCGCGATCGACGGCATCGACGAGCAAAGCCTGATGCTGACGCAGCAGCGGCGACGCAGCTTCCAGATGGAACTGGCGGCGATCCTGATGCATCCGCGGCTCTATCTGGGCCTGATGGACCGGCTCCAGCGGGCGATGATAGCAAGGGCCTATCGGCACCTCTGGCGTGACCTGCCCGGCTATTGGACGGAAATCCTGCGCCGCAAGCTGCGCCCGGCCGGGATGCCGGAGGTGCCCGCGTGAAGCTCTATTATTATCGGGCGCCGCAGGGGAATTTCGGCGACGACCTGAACGGCTGGCTCTGGGAAGAACTCGCGCCGGGCCGCTGGTCGGACGAGGATGATGGCGATCTGTTCTGCGGCATCGGCACGATCATCGGCAACGACATGCCGCAGGCGAAACGGATCAGGGTGTTTTCCAGCGGCATCGGCTATCGTCCCGTGCCCGCCGATTTCGACAGCGGACGGTGGAAGGTGACGGCGCTGCGCGGGCCGCTGACCGCGCAGGTGGTCGGGCGGCCGGAACGGGCGGTCGCGGACGGCGCGCTGCTGCTGTCGACCCTGCCGCGGCTGAAGCCCCTGGCCGAGGAAGAACGGCACGGGACGATCTTCATTCCCCATTATGAGGCGATGGACGAAGGCCCCTGGGAAAGGGCGTGCGGGCTGGCGGGCGTGGAACTGGTCGATCCCCGGCAATGCGCGCATCGGGTGATAGAGCGCATCCGATCGGCGCGGCTGGTGATCGCGGATTCCATGCATGCCGCGATCATCGCGGATACGATGCGGGTGCCCTGGGTGCCCGTTGCGTCGTCCCGGCGGATCAACAGCTTCAAATGGCTGGACTGGACCCTGTCGCTGGACCTGCCCTATGAGCCTGTGGCGCTGCCCTCGATCAGCCTGCGGGCCTATTATGAGGGGCAGGTGCAGCGCTGCATCGGACAGGATTTCCGCCTGCCGCGGCCGGACAGGGAGAGCGCCATGGCGCATTACCGGCGGATGATGCGGCGGGAGGGCAATGGGCTATGGCAATCGGTGCGGCCCAAGGTGAAGCATCATCTGCGCGCGCTGCCGGGGCGCCTGCCGGCGCAGCGCGTCGCGCGGGGCGCGATGGCGCGGTGGGACAGGCGGCGGACGGAACGCATGGCGACGGTTTTGCATCGGCTGGTCGGCGCGCCCGCTTTCCTGAGCGGCGATGCGATTTTCGCGCAGAGGGTCGAACAATTGAGCAGTGCGCTGGACGGTTGCTGGGGGCGGTGAAGGCTGAATATTGCCCGTGGCTGGCCTCCTCCCTTTACCGCGCCAGCATCCGCGCCCTGTGCCGCCGGACCAGGTGACGGGCCAGCATCGGCCAACTGCGCCGGTCGCGTAGCATTTCCATCAGCAGCGCCCCCGGCCGGCGGGCGCGCAGGTGCGGATAGGCGCGGTTCCAGATCGCCTGGTCGCGGATCGCGTCCGCCCGTTTCGACAACAGCCCCGCCAATGCCCTGTCCGCCCGGATGCGCGGGCGGGCGAGCAGGCCCAGCGTGTGGTCGCGCATCGCCTGGAGGTTGAGGATGGTGCGCGACTGGCCGGAACTGTCGGAGGAGATCGAACCGATGCGCTGGGTGAAGAGGTAAAGCCCCTCCCCCATCAGCATGAAGCGCGCGCCGGCCAGCAGCCAGTCCAGAACGAAGGCGAAGTCCTCGCCATGGCGCAGGTGGGGCGGATAGCGCAGTCCGCGTGCATGGAGGAATCGGCGGCGGAAGATCGGCTTTAGCTGGCCATAGTCGAAGGGGGAACGGCCGGTCATGCACTGGCCGACGAAATCCGCCGCGCCGACCTGCTGCACATGATCGTCCGCCAGCCTGAGCGCCCGGCCCGCCACGGCCTGCGCCTGCCAGTCGAAAAACAGCAGATTGTCGGCCACCAGATCGGCCTCATGCCGCCTCGCCACCCCGGTCATGCGCTGCAACCGCCCCGGCAGGAACGCATCGTCGGCGTCGAGTATCGCGATCCACTCGCCCTGCGCTTCGGCCAGCCCCCTGTTGCGCGCAACCGAAGGTCCGCCATTTTCCGCGCTGACGATCAGGCGGACATTGTCGTGTAGCCGCGTCAGGCCCTCCGCCACGCGCGGCGTGTCGTCGCTCGATGCATCGTCGATGATCAGCACTTCGACCGGCACCTGCTGCCCCAGCGCCGAATTGACGGCGCGAACCAGCGTATCCTGCGCGTTATAGGCGGCAATTATCACAGATACACAAGGGGTTAGGTTCCGCTGCATAGGTGTTATGCCTTACTCGAAACAGGGGTGGGCTTTGGATATAACAGCCGCACAAGCAGCAGCGAATTGAGGGAATACCCCTAGGACATGTCCCAAGGGTTCGAACCCGATCTTCCCAATGCGGACAGATAACATGCCGATGGTCGCCATTTACAGACGCGGTTTCCTGCCCCTGTCGGAAACCTTCATTGCTGACCACATCCGCTCGCTGCGTCGTTACCGGCCCTTCGTCATGGCGGACGATATTGTTGGCGGCCATTATCGGGACGGACAGCAACTGCATCTGCTTCATGAACCCGGCGCCGGAAAGTGGAAAAGGATCAGCAGTCGACTGACCGGACATTACGACCATCTCGACGGACAACTGTCCTCACGCTCCGCCGGCCTGATCCACGCGCATTTCCTTCAGGACGGCGCGGGCATCCTGCCGCTTGCCCTGCGGCGGCGCATGCCGCTGGTGGTGACGGCCCATGGCTATGACGCGACCGTCACCGCGCGCGAACATGCGCGGCGGACAGAGGGGCTGTGGTACCTGATGCTGAAGCCCGTCCTGATGCGCTATGTCGACGGCATCATCTGCGTGTCGAACTGGATCAGGCAGTGCCTGCTGGAGGCCGGCTATCCCGAAAGCAAGCTGCGGGTCATCCGCCTGGGCATCGACCCCGCCGCATTGCCGCAAGTGGATTCCCCCTCGCTGCGCCGCGGCGCGCTGTTCGTGGGCAGGCTGGTCGAGAAGAAGGGCGTCAACTTCCTGCTCGACGCCTGGGCGAAGCTGCCGCCTCGCCTGCGCGAGGAGCCGCTGACCATCATCGGGGACGGCCCGATGAAGCCGGCGCTGATGGATCAGGCACGAAAACTGGGCATCCAGCCGGTATTTGCCGGCCCGCAGCCGCGAGAGGCGGTGTTCGCCGCCATGGCCCGGCACAGGATCTTCGCCATGCCCAGCATCCGCGCCGCGAATGGCGACAGCGAAGGGCTGCCCATCGTGCTGATGGAGGCGCAGGCCCTGGGCATGGCGGTGGTCGCCTTCGACGACGGGCCGATGCGCGAAGCCATCCGGCCGGGGCAGAGCGGCCTGCTGGCGGAACGGCGCGACACCGGCAGCTATGCCGCGCATCTGGAACGGCTGCTGCTGTCGGCGGACCTGTGCGAAAGCTTCGGCCGGGCAGGACGGGAATGGGTCAACAACAGTTTCCACATCCGGTCCAACATGGCGGAACTGGAAGATTATTACGACGAAATCATCGGCCGCAGGGAGAGACGCCATTGAACATCCCCATTTCGGCCGCCCTCGCACCCCATGGCGTCACCAACGCCCGCATCCTCATCCTGTCGCGCCACGATTATCGCACGGCGCGCCGCGCCAGCGTGCATTTCATCGCCCAGAAACTGGCCGAACGGGGCCATGACGTCGCCTTCCTGTCCATCGGCTACAGCTGGCTGTCGCGGCTGCGCGGCGACAGCCGGGCGGGGCTGGACCCGCGCGCCAACCGCTGGGAAACGGTGGACGGCCTGCGCGCCTATCTGTGGCGGACACGCTGGCATCCGGTCAAGATGCCGGTGCCCGATGCGCTGACCGGCTGGCTGTTCCACCGCTGGGCCGGCATGGCCTGCCCCGCCCTGGACGATGCGGCGGCGACGGCGGACCTCATCCTCATCGAATCCGGCATCGCCCCCGCGCTGATCCGGCGGGTGCGCGCCATCGCCCCGCATGCGCGGATCGTCTATCGCGCGACCGACCTGCTGGCGACCGCCGGCGTGCCGCAATGCATCGAAACGACGCTGCAAAGGCAGGCGCGCAACATCGACATGGTCGTGGTCGTCGCCCGCAGCATGCTGCCGCATTTCGACAGCTTCGACTGTCCGCGCATCTTCATTCCCCATGGCGTCGACCTGCGAAACCTGCGCCGGCCGACTGTCAGCCCCTATGACGGGCCGCATAATGCGGTGGCGGTCGGATCGATGCTGTTCGACGAGGGCGCGATCCGCACGCTGGCGCAGGCGGTTCCCCATTTCACCTTCCACATGATCGGAACGCCCAAGCACGCCTTCCCGTCCAATGTGGTGCTGCACGACGAGATGCCCTTCGAACGGACGCTGCCCTATATCCAGCATGCCGATGTCGGGATCGCGGCCTATCTGCCGGCGGAAGCATCGGCCTATCTGGCGGATTCCAGCCTGAAGCTGATGCAATATGGCGCCATCGGCCTGCCTGCCATCTGCCCGGATTTCGCGGTGGGCGAACATGGGCTGCGTTTCGGCTACCGGCCGGGCGACGCCGATGGGATGGTGCAGGCCTTCGCCAGGGCCGCCCAGACGCGCAGGCGGCCAGCGCCGACGCAGGATTGGGGCGATGTGGCCGACCGGCTGGTGGAGGTCGCCCTTGGCTGAGCTTGTCCTGCAAAGAGACGTCAGGATGCAAGGCGCCGGGGACATGCTGCGCGCGGTCGTGCCGGTGGCGGCCGTCGCGCTGCTGGCGGCGACGGTCCTGTTCAACCCGTTCCTCGCCTGGGTGAACAGCCATGTCGCGCCGATGAGCGGGTCGATCGTGTCCGTGATGCAGGGCGGCATCGTCATCTCTGCGTTGCTGCTGGGCCTGTTCCAGCCGGTCGCGCTGGCGGCGCGATGGTGGACGCTGGCCGCGCTGCTGGTGATGGCCGTGCTGCTGACCAGCGCGATCCGGGCGCAGTTCAATCCGAAGATATTGGGCGACGTGCTGCTGATCCCGGCCTTCATCCTGCTGGGCACGGCGCTGCGCGCCGACCTGTTCCGCCGGTCGGTCCTCGTCATGCAGGCGTGCATCCTGCTGGTTGGCATGTGGGAACTGGCGCGGCCGGACCAATATGGCGCCTTCTTCAACGTGGTCGATTATTATGTGAACACGCGCGGCTACGACGCCGACGCCTTCTGGGCGGGCGGATCGCTGTTCCTGAGTTCGGAGCGGCCGGGCGGCCGGCTGTTTCTCAACGGCTTCGGTTTCCATCGCGGGTCGTCGCTCTTCCTGGAGCCGGTGTCGCTCGGCAACTGGGCGGTCGTCGTCACGATCTTCACGGCGGCCTGCTGGCGCGAACTGTCGCGCCGGGGCCGGGCCTTCATGGTGGCGTCCACCTTCGCGCTGCTGGTGATCTGCGACGGGCGGCTCGCAATGACGGTCATCCTGCTCTTCTGCCTCTATCTGCCGCTCTGCCGCTATCTGCCCGACCGCTGGAGCGCGATCTACCTGCCCGTCATGCTGGGCCTGCTTTGGCTGGGGGACGCATTCGGCCTGCTGATGCCCAATGGCGACAATTTCGCCGGGCGGCTGGGCATCGGCCTGCATGCGCTGGGGACGATGGATGCCGCCGCGTTGCTGGGTGTCAGACCCGAATTTGCGCGGCTGGACGATGCAGGATGGGCCGATTTCATCCAGTCCCAATCGGTGCTCATCGCGCTCGGCCTCTGGCTTGCGCTGTCGCTCGCCGGGTTCGGCAGGGCGCCGGGAGACCGCATGGCGAAACATGGCATCATGCTGTTCCTCATCCTGTGCCTGCCGATCAGCAATTCGCTGCTTTCGATCAAGACGGCGGCGTTGATGTGGGCGCTCTACGGCTTCTGCTTCGCACGCGGGCGGAGGGCAGCGGACAGCACGACCCCGGCATGAGCGGGCGGCATATTCCAGCGCTGGACGGGCTGCGCGGCTTTGCGGCGCTGATCGTGATGCTGTCGCATTTTCCCGATGTCGGGCTGCCGTCCTGGGTCAATCACCGCCTGGGCGATTATGGCGTGATGCTGTTCTTCGTGCTCAGCGGTTTCCTGATGGGCCATCTCTATCTGGGGCAAAAGCCCGACGTCGCGGCGCTGCTGCGCTATGGCGTGGCGCGGGCGGGGCGGATCCTGCCGCTCTATCTGGCAGTATCGCTGCTGTCCTTCTTCCTCTTCAGCTATGCCGATCCGGCGTTCATCTATCGCATAGACGGCCAGCAGCTCCTGCGGTTGCTCAGCTTCACCAGCGCGCAGCCGATCTTCTGGTCCATCGGCCCGGAATTCCAATTCTATTTCCTCTTTCCGCTGATCTGGATGGCGTTCCACAGCAGCCGCCCGAACAGGCCTGTCGTCTTCCTGGCGCTGACGACCGCGATCTGCCTGAGCTATGCGATCAGCAGTTGGACGCCGGGCTTCTCCGTCTTCGCAAAGCTGCACATCTTCATCGCCGGGATCGGCACGGCGTTGCTGATGAAGGCGGCGCCGCTGCGCCCGCCGCTCGCCATGCTCGTGCTGGGAGGCGCCCTGGCCTTCCTGGCCGCCATCCTGCTGTCGCCGGCGTGGGCCGAGCCCTTCCTCTTCCCATCGACACGCGGCGATCCCAAGCATATCGGCTATTATGGCGATCTGGCGAAGGTTCTGCTCTGCGCCTGCGTCATCCATAGCGCGACCATCGACCACCGGCTGAACGACTGGCTGTGGGGCAATGGCGCGATGCGGCGGCTGGGGGCATGGAGCTTCTCGCTCTATCTGCTGCACATGCCCGCTTTCTATCTGGCGGGATATGTGCCGATGCCGCCGGTTCCGCGCGCCGTGGCATCGCTGCTGCTGGCGGTCGGCATCGCGGCGCTGTCCCATCGCTTCATCGAAGGGCCGGCCAACCATTATTTGCGCCGCCTGCTTGCAAGGCTGTTCGACCGGCAGCCCAAGGTCATCCTATTGCCCGATCTCAGCCGGGCGGAGGTTCGAAGGTGAGACGATAAGGAAAGACTGGATGCGCAAGGAAAACAGGGTCGCGCACGGGTCGGTGAAGGACGATGAGGGACGTATAGGCTGGCTGGACGTGGCCAAGGGCCTGTCGATCCTGCTGGTCGTCTTCCATCATGCCGCGCAGACGGGTGCTTCCATCGGCCATGGCTGGGCGGTCTTTTCCACGCTCGATGCGCTGGCGAAGCCGATCCGCATGCCGCTGTTCTTCGCCATAGCGGGGCTGTTCGCCGCCGGGGCGCTCAGCCGGTCGTGGGTGCGGCTGCTGACCGGCCGGGTGGCCAATCTCGTCTGGCTCTACAGCCTGTGGACCGTGATCTACTGGCTGTTCTTCCGCTATTTCGACCCGACCGACGGGCTGAAGCCGCTGGGCCTTTCCAAATGGCAGCTCATCTATATGTGGATCATCCCGCCCAGCGGACAATGGTTCCTGTGGCTGATGGCGATCTATCTGGTCCTTGCCAAGGCGATTGCCCGCTTCCGAAGTCCGGTCCATCTGTCGGCAATCTTCCTGCTTTGCGCCCTGTCGGCCGAGGCGGCGGCGGACCTGCCCCATTATCCGTGGCGCAACGGCCTGCTCTATGTGCCCTTCTTCATCGGCGGGGCATGGTATGGTCGGGCGCTGGCGGAATGGGCGCCGCGCCATGCCGCGATGCTGATCGTCGGCGGAGCGGCAGGCTTTGCGGCCCTCTGGATGCTGACGCGCCATCCCGGCGCGCATATCGGCCTGTCCATGGCGGGCCTGATGGCGGCAGTCGGCGTCGCCCCGTTGCTCAACCGGATTTCGTGGCTGAAGCGGCCGCTGCTTTTTTTCGGGCGGCGAACGCTCAGCATCTACCTCGGCCATGGGCTGGTCATCGCCGCGCTGTCCATGCCGCTGTCGGTCCTGCCGCTGGGGGATCATGCCTTTCTATGGGTCACGCCCTTCCTGATGCTGTTCTCCCTGTTCGGATCGCTGGTCCTTCATGACCGGGTGGGAAATCTGGGCCGGATGTGGCTCTATAGCGAAGAGGGCATGCGGCAGTCCTTGCCGAAGCGGCTCAGAATCTGACTCAGATGCCGGATGCGCGGCCATGCTGCTTGTCCAGGGCAATCTGGTTGGAAAGCTTCGCCGCGGTCAGAAACTGCCGCTCATTATGGATGGAACCCACGACGATGAAGAGGACCAGCGCGCCGACGACTGTCTTGCGATAGGGGGAGAACCATCCCAGCGCCGCGAAAGCCAGCGCCGCAGCCGCGATGTCCGCCGCGTAGAGGAAGGTGATTTCCCCATAGACGCTGTGGAAGAGGATCTTCGAAGCCAGGAACAGCCCCAGCGCCAGGCCGATGGGCCGCCTCTGCCGATCGGCCAGCGTTCCTGCAACGCCTCCGGCCAGCAGGACCAGCCAGGCGGCGGCGGCAACGGTACCTGCCACGCCCCACCGGCCGAGCGGCGCGAACTGGTTGGTGACGACCGTCGAAGCGCCGATCTCCGTCTCCATCCTGTCCCGCTGCGGCGACGGCACGACGCCCGGCATCAGCAGGGCGTTGCGTGCGCTGATGAACGGGCGCCATTCTATGCCGGCGGCATGCATCTTCGGCCCGGCATAGGTCTTTTCCTTGGCGATGATGCGCGGGTCGAGCCAGAAGGCGGCGCGGTGCAACAGCTTCATCTGGACCGCCGAGACCGCCGACACCAGCAGGAAGGCGCCCCCGCTGACCAGCAGAAACTGGCGGAACGGCAGGCGGAAGAAGGCAGCCGCCAGCCCCAGGCCCCAATTGGTGATCAGCATCGCGACGCTTGCCGCCGAAGCGACGATCCAGCCGGCGCGGGGCAGGCTCCGCATCGAACAGGTGAAGATCAGCATCAGCACGATGCCGGTCGCGCTGAATGCATAGGTTTCGATAAAGGCATACCAGTGGAGGAAACCGGCGCTGGCGAGCAATGCGAGGGTGAAGCCGGCCGCCGCCGCGGGGGCAAGGCCCATCAGCCGCATCGCCACATGGAATCCGCCCGCGCTGACCGCGGCGGCGATCAGCAGCAGCAGGCCGATCGCCTGCATCGGCGGCAGGCCCAGCAAGGCGAGCGCCTTGACCGATGACAATGCGGTTATGGAAAAGAGCGGATGGGCGACGGTGCGGTTCTGCCATGGACTCCAGCGCTCCGTCATGTTGGAGATGACGCGGGGCGGATCGGCCTGGAAATAGATGTTGAACGTGTCATAGACCTGCGGCGACAGCGCCTTGCCGTTGAACAGGCAGGTCGCCATGGCCGTCATGCTGAGCAGGATGACCAGCACCAGGTCGACGCGGCTGACGCCGATCGGCCAGGTGCGGCGGGCGGGCGCGCCAAGCGCGGTCGCCGCCATCTCAGTTCAGCCCCGTAACGAGCACGCCCGCCACGATCAGCCCGATGCCGCCCAGGCGTGCCGGCGAAATCGCCTCCCCCAGCAGCCAGAAGCCGCAAATGGCGGTGACTACTATGCCGAGCGCGACGCAGGGATAGGCCTGCGACAGGTTCATGCGGGACAGGACCATCAGCCACGCCCCGGCGCTGAGGCCGAACATCGCCATGCCGACGATCACCAGGGGGGTGGTCGCGATGGTGGCAGCGATCTCGATCGCCGATCCGCGCGCCAACGCATTCTGCACCGGGGCGCCGTTCATGCCGATCTTCATCAGCACCTGCGATCCGGAGGACAGCAGCACGCAGGTCAGGACCAGAAGCGGCCACAGCAGGCCGGCGGCGGCGCGATGTTCAGCCAGGGCTTGGGCAGGCAAGGTTTTCCTCCGGGAATGGGATCAGTGCGCCGCGAACATGATGAGCAGGACCAGGCAGACCATGCCCGAACTCATGCGATCGCGCAGGGCGAAGACGACCGGATCGTCGTGGATCAGGCGGCGATGCGCCAGCATCAGCATCCGCCCCACCCAGTAGAGCATGATCGGGCAGATGATCCACAACAGGTCGGGATGGCGATAGGAGCCGTTGACGGCCGGCGAGGTGAAATAAAGCGCCAGCACGGTGATCGAGACATAGGCGGAAGCCACCGCCATCGACATGACCATGGTCATGTCGCTGACCTTGTAATTGCGGTTGCTGGCGTCGCCCAGATCGGCGTCCTTGCGCTTGGCGAGTTCGGTGTAGCGCTTGATCAGCGCCAGGCTGGTGAAGAACATGACGGCGAAGGCGAGCAGCCAGTCGGACATGACGATCCCCGTCGCCGCGCTGCCGCCGATCACCCGCACGGCGTAGAGCAGGGATAGCGCCAGGACATCGATCAGGAATTTCCGCTTGAGCACGAAGCTGTAGGCGCTGGTAAGCGCGAAATAGCCGAACAGCACGCCCAGCAGCGGCAGCGACACCATCGCCCCCGTCAGCAGGCCGAGAGCCAGCAGCAGGCCGGACACGATCAGCGAAGCCCCGATCGGCAACTGCCCGCTGGCGAGCGGACGGCCGCGCTTGCTGGGGTGCCGCCGGTCGGCATGCAGGTCGACGATGTCGTTGACGATATAGATGGACGACGCGATCAGGGAGAAGGCGACGAAGGCGCAAAGGCTTTGCAGCAGGGCCAGCCGGGTGACCTCATTGCCGATCAGCGGCGGCACGAAGACCAGCGCATTCTTCACATATTGGTGGACGCGCAACTGACGCAGCCAGAGCCTGGGGCCGCCCCCCTCCTCCGCCAGGGCCTTGAGCGGGCGTCCCCTGCGCTGCATATGGCGGAAGGCGGCAGTCGGCGCGCGCACGGCATAGCCTTGCGCGGCATGCTCCCAGACCGGCACGTCGGCCATGGCGTTGCCGATATAGTCGAAGCCGCCCTCCCCGAATTCCGCGACCAGCCGGTCGCGCTTGGCCCTGCCCGACAGGTTGGTCGTCCCGTCGGACGCGAACCAGCCGTCGAACAGGCAGAGATGATCCGCGATCTGCGACACCAGCCGGGCGTCGGCCGCGGAGGCGAGGTAGGTCCGTCGTCCCTCCGCCCGGGCCGCTCGGACCAGCGAGAGCACCTGATCGTCATAGGGCAGGTAATGGGGATCGAAATCGGAGCTGTCCGCCAGTTCCGCCTTGACCGCCGCCTTGTTCCATCCAGTGCGCAGAAAGGACGAGAGGATGGTGCGGGGTCTGTCGTTGAAGGCCGAGATCAGGCATTCGACCAGCAAGTCCCCCTTGATCAGCGTGCCGTCCAGATCGACGACAAGCGGACAGGATTGAGTATTCACCTGCGGCTTCGACTGGACAGCGACTTGCATGGCTTCCCCTTCACTTCATCGAAACCGATTAGATGTGAGGCGAGGAAGCGAATCAATTAAGGGGAAATTGCTAAGGGTTTTCGCGGTGAAGACGTCGCTGCTCGGCAGGCCGGCCCGCGCATCGGCATGCGCGGGAAAGAACAGGGTTTTCTGTCATTCCATGCTTCGGCCGGGCTTGGCGATGCGTTTGACGTCCGCTTCCGTGACGGGTTGGGGATAGGCGTTGCCGAAATTCGTGCGGACATAGGCGATGACCGCCGCTACCTGCGCGGGGGACAGCATGTCGTTCATCGGGGGCATCGCGCCCTTGCCCTTCATCAGGATGCCGATGGGATAGGCGGGGTCGGCCATTTTCCGGTTCTTCGCCAGTGCCGGGATGGCGCCGCCGCCGCTGCCCATGGCGTTGGGCATGTGGCAGGCGGCGCAGATCTGCTTGTAGACCTTCTCCCCATCGACCGTCTTGTTCTTCGCCTGCACGCCGCCGGGCGTGTCGCCATGGGCCGGAGCGGCGAGCAGAGCCAACAGGGACGGGATCAGGATGAGGGCGCGGCGCGGGGTCATGCCGCCTGCGTCCGCTGGTGGATGCGCGTGATGGCGTCGAGGCCGGAGAGCAGCGATCCTTCCATCCAGCCACCATAATAGCTGGCATGTTCGCCCGCCAGCACAACCCGGCCGTCCAGCGCGACGAGATTGTCGTAATGGGCCGCCCTGTTCTCCTCGCTCCAGCGGGAGGTGCAGCCCAATATCCAGGGGACGCGGCTCCACGGCACGGATACGCCGTTGAGGAATTCCTTGCGATATTGGGGGTGGAAGATTTCGCCCTGGGCCAGCGCCGCCTCTATCCGTTCCTGCGGGGTCATGCCGGTCAGTTCGAAGGCACCCGCGTCGCGGGCGAAGGCGCCCAGCAGCACCGCCGGGCCGCTGGAGAAGAAGCGGTCGTTGGGATAGGAAAGCTGGGCTATGGACTGGTCGGTGAAGCTGTGGCCGCCATAGATATTGTCGTCCTCCTCCCAGAAGCGGCGCTTGAATTCCAGGCCCATCTTGAGCTGGCCCGCATAGGGGACCGCCTTCATCGCCGCCGCCAGTTTCGGGCCGACCTGCATTTCCACCTGGCTGATGATCGACAGGGGGATGGTGCAGACGCACCAGTCGGCGCTGACCTTGTTCACCTGGCCGCTGGGCACGTCGCGATAGCTGACGGTCACGCCCTTGCCGTTCTGGGCGACTTTCATAACCTTTGCGTTATAGGTGATGAGCTTGCCGACCTGCTGGGCGAAGGCCTTGCCGATCATGTCCATGCCGCCGACCGGCTGGAACATCGTGGTCTGCATCACATAGTTGAAATAGAAGCTCATCGCCGTCCAGACCTGCGGGTCCAGCACGTCGCCGAGTTTTGCGATCTGGGAGGGCGTGGGCGCGCCGCCTACGCCGCCGCCGGGCGGGCGGTCGTAGCCGCGCTGGGCGGAGACGGCGACGCTGCTGGTGTAGGCCATGTTCGCGTCCAGCACGCCCCAATGGCGCAGCGCCTCCAGCAGTTTTTCCTTGTCCTCCGCGCTGATGCTGGCGTCCAGCGCCTTGGCGTTCGCGGCCTTGGCCAGCAGTTCGGAGGTGTGGCCGCGAAAGTCGGTCGCCACCGCCTTGTAGCGTTGGGGCTTGCCGCCAAAGGCTTCGCTGGAATGGATGAAGCCATTATGGTTGAGCTGGATGAAGGGTTCCATCGCCACGCCGAATTTGCGGCAATAATGGAGCAGGCAATTATGGTGGTGGGGGATGCGCCAGGGGCCGGGATTGATGTAGTTGCCGGGGGCGAACTGCACCTTCTGGACGGTGCCGTCGCTTTCGGTGAAGCTGTCGCCGCCGCGCAGCGTATAGTTGCGGCCGCCGGGGCGGTCCTGGAACTCCAGTATCTTGACCTGATAGCCCGCCTTTTCCAGTTCATAGGCAGCCACCATGCCCGCCAGGCCCGCGCCCAGCACGACGACCGACGCGCCCGGCTTCGCGCCGGAGAGGACGGGCGGGCCGTCGAACCGGGTTTCTGCGGCATGGCCCAGCGCGGTCATCGCCTGGTACATGGCCGCCGCGCCGCCCACGCGGCCGATCAGGCCCAGAAGCTGGCGGCGACTGGGCTGCGTGCTGTTGTCCATGGATACCCCCTGTGCGCCGTGCGGGAAAAGTCAGTTGCCCTTCGCGGCGATTGCCTCGATCTCGATCAACTGTTGCGGGCGGGCCAGGCCCGCGATCTGGAAGGCCGAGCGGGTCGGCAGGTTGGGCTGTTCGGGCGTGCCGAAAAACTTCTTGTAGGCGCGGGTCATGCCGTCGCGGTCCATCTTTCCGCCCAGCTTGGGATCGCCGACCAGGAAGACGGTCAGCTTCACCACGTCGCCCATGGTGAGGCCAAGGTCCGCGAGTTGCGCCTTCATCTTGGTGAAGATGGACAGGGCCTGCGCTTCGGTGTCGCCGAAGGCGTCGGGGCTTTCCATGTCCTTGGGGTCGATGGGCGATCCGGTCGCGCCGGAGAGGAAATAGAGGCTGCTGCCGGGCGGGACCACGGCGGCGCTGGCGATCATTGCGCCGGGGGCCTGTTTATGTTCGACCGGCGCGGCATGGGCCGTCGAGGACAGGATGGCGGCGGCCATGATGCCCGCGAGAGAAAGCCTGAACGATGACGAATTGGCCATGAACGCTCCCTGTTTTGGAGCCTGGCCTGTCGAGTTGAGCGTGTTCCTGCGCAGGCAGGAACCCAGTTCCGACGGTCGACCTGGGCTCCTGCCTGCGCAGGAGCACGTTGAGCTTCAACAGGGCAAACTCTGGCAATGTCGATGCTTATGTTCGGGAGAACGAGGCGGAGGGGAAAATCCGCCATGTCTTTGTTGCTCTCTTATTTCCCGCTTTCCTGTCCGGCGGCCACCAGTTCCGCCACGTCATAATATTGGCCGTTGGCGATCACTTTCCTGACGTTGAAGGTGTTGGCGATATTTTCGCGGGGGTCGCCCTCCAGCAGGGTGATGTCGGCCAGCTTGCCGGCCTCCAGCGTGCCTGCGTCCAGATTGAGCGATTTGGCCGAGTTGACCGTCGCGGTCTGGAGCGCCTGGAAGGGGGTCAGCCCGGCGTCGACATAGGAGGAAATCTCCGCATGCAGGTTGGTGGCGATCATCGTGTCGGTGCCCGCCGCGACCAGCGTGCCTGCGTCATAGAGTTTCTTGAGGCTTGTCAGGCTGCCCGCGATCAGGGGGCGCAGCAGGGCGGCCAGGGGATCGCTCTCCGTCACGGTCTTGCGCGCCCAGATCGGATAGAGGTTGAGGCGCGGATCGTCGCGATAGGAGGGGTTCTTTTCCAGATAGCCGGTCAGCGCGCCGAAATTGGTGGGCGTCAGCGTCCGGCCGCTCCTGCCGAAAAGCTGGATGACATCCTCATAGGCCATGCCCATCGGACCCTGCTTGGGCGAATAGCCGCGGCGGCTGGTCGCGCCGAGATGTTCGGTCGCGTCGACGCCGGTGTAGGCGGCGGGGAAGATTTCATGGCCGGTGACGGGCACGCCCATCTGGTGCGCCGCCTCCACGATGCGGCGCTGGTAGATGTCGGGCATGCGGACATAGCTTTTCAATATGTCATATTTGAGCAGGCGGGCGCGCTCCAGTTCCCGCTCCAGATGGGCGGGGCCGGAAACGGCGACGCCCATCTTGTAATAGACGCGCTGCCATTCCAGCAGCGGGCCGTTGATGTAGAGGCGCGGGGATGGGCGGACGCCCGCTTCGGCGGCCTCCCTGTCCTCCACCGCGTCATAGACCTGGTTGCCCGGATCGCGGACGGTGGTGATGCCATAGGCCAGCCAGGCGCGCTCCAGATTGGCGCCGAAATCCTTTTGCAGATGGGCGTGATGTTCGATCAGGCCCGGAATGGCGGTGAGGCCGGTGCCGTCGATGAAGCGGTCCGCTTTGTGCAGCGCCGGGTCGTGGTCGCGGATCGCGGCGATGCGATTGCCCTCTATCACGATGTCCTTGTCATGCTGGGTCTCGTCGCGGACGGAGTCGATGAGATTGCTGACATGGATCACCGTCCGGCCGGTCGGAATGGCGAGGCGGTAGCTGAGGTCGACGGGGATTTCGCGGATGACGCCGGTTTCGGTATCGATGGTCTTCAGTCTGTCCGACGACTGGTAGAGGATGGTGCGGCTGTCGGCTGTCCAGGTCGGGAAATAGGCGATTTCGGAGGTGTAGCTGCGCGGCGGGCCCATCGGCTTGCCGTCCGCCTCCACCGGCCAGATCTTCAGCAGGCCTTCGTAGATCGCGGCCATCTTCGTGCCGTCGGGCGACCAGGCGGGGCCGCCGCCGCCGCGCGTGTCGGTGCCGGCGTTGGCCTGCGGTATCTGCCAGAAGGGTTCGCCCTTGCCGTCGGCGGGGATGACGTAGATCTGGTTAGTGCCCTCCCGGAAGCTGTTGGAATATTTGTAGGAGAGCGCGATGGCGACATATTTGCCGTCGGGCGACCAGGTGGGGCTGCCGGGCTGGCCGAGGGAGGCCTGGAGGCGCGTTATCTTTCCGGTCGCGACATCGACGACGCAGACGCCCGCCACGCCCCAGCGGCCGTCGACGTCGAGAAAGGCGATGCGGCTGCCGTCAGGGGACCATGCGGCGCCGAGCGGCTGGGTGTCTATGCTGGTGAGCTTGCGGTCCTTCCCCGTCTTGAGGTCGCGCATCCACAGTTGCGGCAGGCCGCCGCCCTTGTCGGAGGTGTAGGCGATGCTCTGGCCATCCGGGGACCATGCCGGGTCGGCGTCCAGCGCGGCGTCCCTGGTCAGGTTTTCGGGCGCGCCGCCCTTCGAGGACATGAGGTAGAGATCGCCCAAGGCGACGAAGGCGATGCGGCTGCCGTCGGGCGAGATGGTGGGGTGGACGATGCCCAATGCCTTGCGCGGGGCGGTGCTATCCCAGTCGCGTTTGGCGCGGGCATAGCTGGGCTTCACCGCCTCCAGCGTGGCGGCGAAGTCGATGGTGGAGAGGCGCGCGCCGCTGCGGTATCGGATCTTGCCGTCGGAGACGTAATAATAGCCGCCCTTCCCCCAGCTAATGCGGAAGGGGAAGACATTTTCGGCGGCGCTGACGGATTTGCCGTCGACTTCGAGATGGCTGCCCTTGGCGTCCTGAACGACATAGGCGAGTTGGCCGGTGGGGCCGTAGGAGGGGGCGTCGACCCTGCCCGCCACCTGCTTCAGCAGGCTTTCCTTGCCGTCGGCCACGGTCGTTGCATAGAGCGCGGTCTTTCCGCCGTCGATCCCGGCATAGGCGATGCTCGCGCCGTCGGGGGACCAGCTTGGCATGCGGTCTTCGCGGGGGTTGCTGCTGACCTGCTTCACCGCGCCGCTGGCGACGTCCAGCGTCCAGATGTCGTAATTGCCGCTGCGGTCGGAGGAGAAGGCGATGGTCCTGCCGTCCGGCGACCAGGCGGGTTCGCGGTCGTCCCACGCGCCCTGCGTCAGCTTGCGCATGTCGCTGCCGTCGGGCTTGATCGTCCAGAGGTCGTAGCCGCCGTCGCGATAGGCGAAATAGGCGAGGCGCGATCCGTCGGGCGACCAGACCGGCTGGCGGGCGTCGTTGAAATAGTCGGTGATGCGCTTCGCCTTGCCGCCCTTGGCCGGGATGATCCACAGGCTGCCCTGAAGGTCGACCGCCAGCCATTTGCCGTCGGGGGAGACGGAGACGGCCATGGACGTGCCCTCATGCACGTCGAAGGCTATCGGCTTTTCGCCGCCGGGCGGGGGCAGGTTGGCGGGCTGGGCCAGATTGGCGGGCTGGGCAAGGGCCTGCGCGGCGCAGGCGGACAGCAGGGCGACGGACAACAGCTTCATATGGGAGATCATCGAAATGCCCTTTTACCAACCGAATACATAGCGTTCGCGGCGAACGTCCGCGCCGCCGCGCAAGGTGAAGCTGCCGGGCACGACGCCCGCGGCGACGATGCCGGTGGAGACGGCGAACGGCCCCAGCACGTCGAGCTTGTGCCCGCGCGCGGCGAGATCGTCGCGGACCGCCTGCGGCACGCGATCTTCTATTTCGAGCACGCCCGGCTCGTCCTTCTTGATCGCGAAGGAGGCGTGGAAATGGTTGCTGTTGATGCGGGGCGCCTCGATCGCGGCCTGGAGCGGCTGGTCGAAGGCCAGCACGCGCAGCAGCACGTTCATGATCTGCTGGTCCTGATTGTCGCCGCCCGGCGTGCCGATGGCCAGATAGGGCGCGCCGTCCTTCAGCACCATGGAGGGGGAGAGCGTCGTGCGCGGCCGCTTGCCCGGCGCGAGGACATTGGGGCTTTCCGGGTCGAGGTCGAAGACGGTCAGGCGATTGCTCATCGGCACGCCGGTGTCGCCCGCAATATAGGCCCCGCCGAGCAGCCAGCCGGAACTGGGCGTGGCGCTGAACAGATTGCCGTCCTTGTCCACCACTTCGATGGCGGTGGTGTCGGCGGTGGGGCGCGGGGGAGCCTTCAGCATATGGGGGGTGAAGGCGGGGGTGGTGCGCGCCCTCCCCTCGAACGCCCAGGGGTCGCCATAGCGATGCTCCAGCGACGCTTTCGGGCCGATCTGCTTCGCCCGTTGCGCCGCATAGTCCTTCGACAGCAGGCCCTTCATCGGCACGGTCGCGAAGTCGGGGTCGCCGAAATAGGCGTTGCGGTCGTCGAAGGCGAGCTTGATCGATTCCGCGACGGTGTGGAGATAGGGGGCGGACCCCGGCTCCATCTGCGCGATGCCCGCCGCCTCCGCGATGTTGAGCGCCATCAGCATAGCCGGACCCTGGCTCCAGAAACCGGCCTTGTAGACTTCATAACCGAAGACGCTGGTCATGGCGGGGGTTTCCACCCTGCCCTTGTAACCGGCCAGGTCTTCGTAGCGCATCAGGCCGCCGTCGCGCTCCATCGCCGCGCCGATGCGGCGGGCGATGTCGCCCCGGTAGAAGGCGTCGCGCCCGGCCTGGATCGCGGCCTTGCGGTCCTTTGTTTTCTTATATGCGGCGCGGTCCGCTTCGGCGATGATGCGGATGGTCTTGGCAAGATTGGGCTGGCGGAAGATTTCGCCGACCTTCGGCAATGTTCCGCCCGGATAATAAGTGTCGTAGGCGTCCTTCCACTTGGACGTCGCCTTTTTCTGGCTGGCGAAGACTTCGGCCAGGAAATTATACATGACGAAACCGTCCGCCAATTCGATGGCGGGTTGCAGAACCTGGTCCAGCGTCATCGTGCCGTTGAGTTGCAGCGCGAGGGCCATGGCATCGACCATGGCGGGGACGGTGCCGCCATTGGGACCGTTGCCGGGGATGACGCCAGCGCTGGCGAACTTGTCCGGCGTGGCGAGCGCGGGAGCGACCCCCTGCCCGTTCACCGCCGAGACCTTCTTCGTCTTCGCGTCGTAGATGATGGTGGGGGCTTCGCCGCCGAAGCCGAAATGGGAGATTTCCGTCACCGCCGCTGCGAACACCGCCGCCACGCCCGCGTCGGTGGCGTTGCCGCCCGCCATCAGCATGCGCGTCCCCGCCGCCACCGCATAATGGCGTCCGGCGGCGACGATGCCGAAATTGCCGACGATTTCGGGCCGCAGCGTTTCCCCCGCGCTGACCAGCCGGGTCGGTTCCAGCGGCGCCTTGGCGGCGGGAGCGGCATCCTGCGCGGAAGCGGGCGACTGGGCGAGGACGACGCCCCCGACGGCCAATGCCGCAAAGTCGCGGCGGCTCAATCCCTGCCTTGCAGTCTCGGTCATGAACGAAGATCCCCTGTAATCGGCATAGTCAGCGCTACCCGAGGGAAAGCAAGCATCTGCCCTGCCGGTCTTTTTCCCTGTAACGAGAGTGATCCCGCTTTCCACTATCCTTGACGAGATTTCATGGATTTAAAAAAATATTCATCCCAACATGGCGGAAATCATGATCTCATCAGTTCTACCAAGTTGAACGGGCGCAGGAGTGGGCGCTTCGCCCGTCGACCCATGCTGCCGGCGGGGAGCCGGAGGCGATATAGGCCCATGCGGGGATGATGCCGGAACTCCAGTTGTCGGGGGATCCGCGAATGCACAGTCTGGGCCAATACCCAATTTCCAAGAACAAACGCCAGTCGTGCACGGGATTCATCGGCGCGCACCTGCCCGATAACTGACATCGCGCAAAGTCCTTCGGCCGGGGAGATCGGCGACAAGGGATTTCTTCACAGGGGAACAGCAAGATGAGGGTGAGAAGAAACAGCATATCGATACTGGCAGGAGCCAGTATCTGGGCGATGACGACCGGCGCGCTCTATGCGCAGACCGACGCCGCACCGCAGGACGAAGCGGACAAAGGCGCCGAGATCGTCGTCATCGGTTCCCAGATCAGGGGCGCTAACACGACCGGCGCCCTGCCTGTCAACGTCGTGGGCGAACAGCAGATCGAGGCGGTGGCCGCGGTTTCCGGCGCGGACCTGTTCCGGTCCATCCCGCAACTGGGCGGCGTCACCTTCAACGAGCAGGTGCTGGGCGGCGGCAACGCCAACGCCGCGCGCGGCGACGTTTCCACCGTGTCGCTGCGCGGCCTGGGCCAGGGCAACACGCTGCTGCTGATCAACGGCCGCCGCACCGTGCTGCACCCGACGTCGCAGGCGATTTCGGGCGTCATCGATTCCGGCGTCCCCACCTTCGGCTATAACGCCAACACCATTCCCGTCGGCAACATCGCCCGCGTGGAAGTGCTGCGCGACGGCGCGGCGGCGCTTTACGGGTCCGACGCAGTCGCGGGCGTCGTCAACAATGTCCTCAATTCAGATTTCGACGGCGCGAAGTTCGACGCCCAATATGGCGGAGCGGAAGGCACCAATCTTCGTGAGTTCACGGTCAACGGCTTGATCGGCAAGGACTTTAGCGAAGGGCGCGGCAACATAACCCTGTTCGCCGGATATGCGCAGAAATCGAAACTTTACCTGAGCGATCAGGACTATACCGCCAATGTCGACAGGCGCGGCTATGTCGCGGGCACGCCCTTCGCCAATGTCTCGGCGTTCAACGGCACCAGCACCAGCACGCCCTGGGGCACGTTCCGCGCGCTGAGCCCCGCCGCCAACGGCACTTTCCTCAACCGGACCATCACCAGCAACGGCACCGCCTTCACCAACAGTTCCAGCCAGTTCCACATCCAGCCCAGCACCAACAGCGGATGCCGCATCCCGTCGGGCACCACGGGCACTTGCTATGACGATGGCAACGGCGCGACGGAGATGGCGACGGTCGACAGCAACCTTCGCTTCAATTCGCCGGCGACGTTCAGCGACCTGACCACCCAGCCTTCGGTCAAGCGCATCAACCTGTTCGCCAACGGTCATTTCGACCTGACCGACAGCCTGACCCTCTATGGCGAAGCCGGTTTCTATCGGGGCAAGACGCAGGCGATCATCGGCGCGCCGGGTTCGCTGGCGAACATTCCGATCACCGTCGCCGCCAATGCCTATTGGAACCCGCTCGGCCCGGTCGGCTCGCCCAACCGCCTGCCCGGCCTCAGCACCGCTGTCGTTCCGGCGTCGGGCCTGCCGGTGCAGATCACCTCGCTCAACTATGTCGACGTGGGATCGCGCAAGGTCGACGTGACCAACTATCAGTATCGCTTCCTGGGCGGCCTGAAGGGCCAGATCGGGGATTGGGACTGGGATACGGCCGGCCTTTACACCTGGGCGACCGCCGCGGACACGCAGGAGAACTTCTCCAACACCCTGTTGCAGGCCGCGATCAACCGTACCACGCCCGACGCCTACAACCCCTTCAACGGCGGCTGCGTCGACAGGCCGTCCATCGGGGATTGCACGCCCAACAGCGATGCGACCATTGACAGCTTCCGCATCAAGGCGACGCGCAAGACGCGCACGTCGCTGGCCCTGTGGGACTTCAAGGTCTCCAACGCCAATCTGCTGGGCCTGTGGGCGGACAACAGCATCGGCATCGCGGCGGGCGTCGAATATCGCCGCGAAACCTATCATGACAATCGTTCCCCCTATCAGGGCGGCATTCGCGGGGTCGACACGACCTATACGGACGCCGTCACCGGCATCTTCTACGGTTCCGACCTGGGCGGCGCCAGTCCCAGCCCGGACGTGCGCGGCAAGCGCAACGTGAAGTCGGCCTATGCGGAACTCGCCATCCCCATCTTCAGCCCGGAGATGGAGGTTCCCTTCTTCCGCAGCCTCGATTTCCAGATCGCCGGACGCTATGAAGACTATAGCGACGTCGGATCGGTCGCGAAGCCGAAGATCGCGGGAAGCTGGGAACTGCTGGAGGGCATGCGCCTGCGCGGTTCCTGGTCGCAGGGCTTCCGCGCCCCCAACCTGGAGGTCATCAACACCTCCACGCTGGACCGCGTGAACACCGGCATCGACTATGTGCTGTGCGAGGCGGACCTGCGCGCCGGGCGGATCGCCAACTTCTCCCAGTGCAACCGCAGCATCTCCGTCCTGCGGCGCAGCGGCGGCAATCCCAATCTGAAGCCGGAGGAATCGGAAAGCTGGAGCTTCGGCGCGGTCTTCTCCCCGCCGCTGGGCGACGGATGGGGCAAGGTGACGTTCACCGTCGACCGCTGGCGCATCAAGCAGAAGAATGTGGTCGGCCTGCTCGACTATCAGAACGGCCTCAACCTCGACTATCTGCGGCGGGTGCAGGGCAGCACCAACCCCAATGTCGTGCGCCGCGACCCGACGGCGGACGATGCCGCGCTGGTGGCGGGCACCGGCCTCGCCCCGGTGGGCGAGCTGCTCTATGTCGTCGCGAATTTCGAGAACCTTCTGCCGGTGACGGTGCAGGGCATCGATTTCAACCTCGACTATCTGCTGCCGACCGCGGCCATCGGCACCTTCTCGCTCAACGTCAACGCATCGCGCCTGATCAGCTATTATGTCGATGCCCCGGCCGGGGTGACGGCGGTGATCGACGGGCGCTCGGCGGGCTTGGTCAATGCGGGCGTGCCGATCCAGGGCGGTGGCGATGTCGTCGGCCGCGACGGCCAGCCCCGTTGGCGGATCGCCGCGACGCTGGACTGGACGCTGGGGCCGGTGAAGATCGGCGCCTTCACGCAGTTCATCGACAGCGTCTATGAAAATGCGGTACGCGATGCCTCGACCAATCCCTGGATCGTGAAGGGGCAGACGACCGTCAATCTCTATGCCCAATATACGTTCAAGAATGGCGGGCCGCTCAACGACACCAGCATCCAGATCGGCGCGCGCAACATCTTCGACAAGGATCCGCCGCTGGCATCGACCGGCTATCTGTCGAACCTCTACCAGCCGCAGGCGCGCTACTGGTACACCAGCATCAAGAAGTCCTTTTGATGCGTGGGGATGCGGCGTCCGGCTTTGGGCGCCGCATCCCCTTTTCCCTTGTCAGCAGGACCGAAGGTTGACCCATGGCCGCTCCCGATAAGCCCCGGCGCCCGGAAGCGCTCGACCGTCGGGAATTGCTTGCCGCCGGCCTTTCGGGCCTGGCCCTCGCCGGCATTGCGTCCACCGCCGGCGCGCAATCGGGCGCCCGCGCCCCGGATGCGCCCCGTTCCGGCGGAACGAGCGTCGCGGCGCATCGCGTCGAAGTGCCGATGCCGCATGGCGGCGTCACCGCCGGCCACCCTCTGGCCGCCATGGCCGGAACCCGCATGCTGATGCAGGGCGGCAGCGCGGCCGACGCGGTGGTCGCCGCCATGGCGGTGATGAACGTCGTCGAACCCTGGGCATCCAGCGCAGGCGGCAATGGCTTCGCCACCTGTCTGGACCGCAAGGCTGGCAAGGTCCATTCGCTCGCCTTCACCGGCGGCGCGCCGCGCCTGCTGGATCCTCAGGTCGATCCCAAGGCGCTCGACCATGGCCCCAGGGCGCTGACCGTGCCCGGCGCCTTCGGCGGCTGGATCGCTTTGGCCCGGCGCTTCGGCAGGCTGCCGCTCGCCACCTTGCTGGAACCGGCGATCGGCTATGCCCGCGACGGCCATCCGCTCGATCCGTCCATCGCCCTGTTCATCGGCCGGGCGCAAAAGACGATCAGCCTCTATCCGACCAGCGCCGCCCTGTTCCTGCCGGACGGACAGCCGCCGGCGCCCCGCTCCATCTTCCGCAACCCCGATCTCGCCCGCACCTTCCAGGCGCTGGCCGATGCCGAGACCGCGGCGCTGAAGGGCGGCGCCGACCGGGATCGCGCCCTGCAGGCCGCCTACGACTATTTCTACACCGGCCCCATTGCGCGGGAATTCGCGCGCTTTTCGACCGAAACCGGCGGCTGGCTGCGCCTCGACGATCTCAAGGCCTATCGGCCGCGCTGGAGCGACCCTGTCAGCACCCATTATCGAGGGCTGGACGTCTACAGCAGTCCGCTGACCTCCCGCACCGGGCTGGAGTTGTGCGAGCAGCTCAATCTGGTCGAGGGGTTCGACCTTGCCGCCCTGCCGGCGGACGGCCCGCAACTCGCCCATTTGCTGATCGAGGCGATCAAGGTGGCCAAGGCCGACGTCTATCGCTACGCCTCCGATCCCCGCTTCGCGCAGACGCCGGTCGAGGGCCTGCTTTCCAAGCGCTTCGCGGCGGAACGGCGCAAGCTGATCGATCCGGCCCGCGCAGGCCTCTATCCGGAGGGCGGCAATGCCGCAGCCTTCGACCAGGCGGCAGCGTTGGAACGGGCGCGGCCGCGCTTTGCGGCGCGGGGTGACGACCGCACGCGGGGCGGCGACACGACCAGCCTGTCCGCCGTCGATGCGGACGGCAACGCCATCGCCGTCACCACCACCATCGGCGGCGGATTCGGCACTTTCCTGGTGATGGGCAATACGGGCATCCTCTTCAACAACGGGCTGAGGCTGGGGTCCACCGCGCCCTATGACGGCCACCCCAACAAGGTCGCGCCCGGCAAGGTGGCGCTGTTGGGCAATGGCCCCACCATCCTGCTCGACAAGGGCCGGTTGCATCTGGTGTTCGGGTCGCCCGGCGGGGAGACGATCGGCCAGACGCAGTTCCAGTTCCTGGTCAACATCGTCGATCGCGGCATGCCGATCCAGGCAGCCATAGAGGCGCCGCGCTTCGCGCTGGATGCCGATCCGAATTTCTACCGGCCTGGCGCCGCCGTCACCGTGCAGGCGGAGGGCCGCTTCCCCGATCCCGTGCTGCAAGGGCTGGCCGCCATGGGCCACCGGATCGAGAAGGTGGGGCCCTATGCCATCGGCAGCGTCCAGGGCATATCGGTCGCCCCGTCGGGCGCGCGCATGGGCGGGGCGGACCCCCGCCGCATGGGCTATGCCGTCGGCTATTGAGGCGGCCTCATGGCGCGCTCACCGCTTCCTGAGCGCTTCGGGCTTGTGCGCGGCCCGCTTGCCCGCGTCGGTTTCCACGATGAACTGGGGATCGTCCGGGGTGGCGGCGACCTTGTGACCCTTGATCCGGGTCGTTCCGGTAACCTTCTTCACCACCTTGCCACGGGCCTCTCCGCCACGGCTTTTCCACGTCACGGCATCGCCTTTGCCGAGCGTCCCGGCCATCACGCGCCTCCCTGATCGCGGGAAAAGGCGATCCTGCGCCGGTCCATTTCCTCGACCACGGCCCGAAGGAAGGGAGACAGGTTCTCCGTCTCCTTGTCCGACGCCGTTTCCCAGCTATCGATGAGTTCCTCGTCGGTCATGTTCGCCACTTCGGCCCGATGGTCGCCGGGCGAATTTCCAGCCATGACGATTCTCCGTTGCTGCGGCCGGCGTCAGTCGTCATCGTCCATGATCGCCTGACCGCCTTCCTCTTCCTCCAGGAGGACCGCCGCGGCGCCCTCGGCGGAAAGCCGGACCTGATTGCCTTCCACCGCCGCCACCAGTCCACCGGCGATGAAATGATGATGGTCCCCATGCGATCCGCTGTCGGCCTTGACCATCTTGATCCGGTCGCCTTCCACCTTGTCGACCGTGCCGACATGCACGCCGTCGGCCCCGATAATGTCCATATGTTCCTTGATCGCGCTCAGGTCTGCCATGATTCTCTCCTTCTTCCGCCCTGAACGCATGGACCCTTGCAGAGATGCGCCGCCGGTCGCCGACTGCCGCGCAGGAGCCACGACTTCACGCAAACCGGGTGCAAAGCGGCGGATACGCCCATCGGAAGCGATTTTGGCGGTCGAGATGACGACGACGCGCGCGCCCGGCAGTCGCGGCTGCGCATCCTCTACGCATCGGGTTACGCCAAGGACGTGATCGTGCGCGACGGGGGGCTGGACAGCGGCGCGAACGGCTGGCCAAGCCCTTCACCAGCCTGGCGGAGCGGCTGCGCCAGGGCGTGTGGTGATTCAGCCCATGGCGGTCCGCGCCGCCGATACCGGAAAGACATTCGTCATTGGGCGTTCCCATCCTGAAAATCGAGATCCCCGAAGCGCCCGCCGGTGGCGGCGAGCCGCTCGATCAGCGGGGCGGGAGTCCATGCCCAACCGTTGCGGCCAGCGGCAAGGGCGCGAAGCCGATCCAGCACCGCGGGCAGGCCCATCAGGTCCGCCTGGAACATCGGCCCGCCCCGTTCGCGGCCGAAGCCATAGCCATGGAGGTAGATCATGTCGATGTCGACCGGGCGATAGGCAATCCCCTCTTCCAGGATATGGGCGCCTTCGTTGACCAGGGCGAGCAGGCAGCGGCCGACGATCTCCTCATCGCCGATCGCGCGCCGCTGAAGGCCGATCTCCGCCGAATAATCCTCGATCAGCCGGGTGATTTCCGGATCAGTCTGCGCAGTGCGGCCATCCGGATAGACGTAGATGCCCTTTCCACTCTTCTGCCCGAACCGGCCCAGTTCGCAGATGCGGTCGATCACTCCGGAATAGGGGCGGTCGGGCTGCTCCACAGCGCGGCGCTTGCGGATCGCCCAGCCAATATCGTGCCCGGCCAGATCCATGGTCCGGCATGGGCCCATCGCCATGCCCCAGCGCTCCATCGCAGCATCGATCTGCTGCGGCAGCGCGCCTTCCTCCAGCAAGAAATAGACCTGGCGCAGATATTCCTCGAACATGCGATTGCCGATGAAGCCGTCGCACACGCCCGACACCACGCCCACCTTGCCGATCCGCTTGCCCAGCGCCATCGCGGTCGCGAGCACGTCCGGCGCCGTGTCCCTGCCGCGCACCACCTCCAGCAGCCGCATGATATTGGCGGGCGAGAAGAAATGCAGGCCCACGACCCGCGAGGGATCGGCCACCAGCGCGGCGATGGCGTCCAGGTCCAGCGTCGAGGTGTTGCTCGCCAAAATCGCGTCCGGCCGGGTTATCGCGTCGAGCGCGGAGAAGACCTGCTTCTTGACGCCCATGTCCTCGAACACCGCCTCGATCACCAGGTCCGCTTCGGCGAGGGCCTCCAGCTCCGTGGCGGACGTGAAGGCGGCCATGCGCGCATCGGCCGCATCCTGGCCGATCCTGCCCTTCTCCACATCGCGCTGGATCGTCTTGCGAATGGCGGCCTCCGCCTTGGACAGCGCCTCGGCCCGCAGTTCGACCATCGTCACGGGCACGCCCGCATTCAGCAGCGCGAGCGCGATGCCGGTGCCCATCAGGCCGCCGCCCACGACGCCAACCCGGCGGACGTCGCGCGGTCGAACGTCCGCCGCCAGTCCGGGAATGCGCGCCACGGTTCGTTCCCCGAAAAAGGCGTGCCGCAGGCCACGGGATGCTTCGGATCGCATCAGTTCCCCGAACAGCCTCGCCTCCAGTGCCAAGCCGGCGGCCAGATCGTCCGACAGCGCCGCCACGCAATCGACGATCCGGGCAGGCGCCTGGCTCAATCCGGCGCGCAGCTTCGCCCGGCGCGCATCGACGGCTTCGGCAAGATCGACAGGCACCGGCAGAGCGCCCGTGCGGCGCAGCGGGGGCGCGCCACGCGCCACTTCCAGCGCCGCCTCCACCACGTCGTCGTCGACCAACCGATCGACCAGTCCGGATGAGGCCGCCTGCTCCGCCGTCACGGGCTTGCCCGACAGCATCATGTCAAGCGCCGCGCCAGCCCCGATCAGCCGAGGCAGGCGCTGCGTTCCCCCGGCGCCGGGCAACAGGCCCAGCGTCACCTCCGGCAGGCCAAGGCGACTGCCCGCCTGCGCGATGCGATAATGACCCGCCATGGCGAGTTCCAGGCCGCCGCCCAAAGCCATGCCATGGATCGCCATGATCACCGGCTTCTCGCAGGCCTCGACCGCCGCGATCACGTCCCGCACGCGGCTGACCTGCGTCGGAGCGCCATCGAAATCGCCGATGTCCGCGCCGCCGCAGAACATCCGGCCCGCGCCTGCGATGACGATGACGCGGCATGCGGGATCGCCTGCCGCCTCGTCGACCGCCGCCGCTATCTGGTCAACAAAGCCGTTGCCGGCGGAAAGGGCGTTTACCGGCCCGTTGGACAGGCGCAGGACGATGGTCTCGCCTTCCCGCCTCTTCTCTACAGCCATGTCGGTCCTTTCAGAAGGCTTCGGCGCCGAGCGCCATGATCGTGGCTTCGCCCGCGGCGATGCCGACCGCCAGCCCCTGGGCCTGCGGCAGCATCCGCTGGGCGAAATAGTCCGCCACGGCGCGCTTCGCGCCGTGCAGCGGCGCGTCGCCCTGCGCGGCGGCGGCCATCCGCGTCCACATCCAGCCCATGGACACCAGCGCGAAGAGGCGCAGATAATCGACCGCCGCAGCCCCGGCCGCTTCGGTCCCCGCGCCGCGCAACGAGGCCGTCACCCCGCGCAGCAAGGCAAGCGCCTCCCGCGTCTTCGCGGCGATGTTCAAGCCCTCGGCAGCGGCCAGATCCATTTCGACGAGGGCGAAAAAGCCCTCCACCACCGCGCCGCCCGCCATGGGGAGCTTGCGCCCGACCAGGTCCATCGCCTGCACGCCGTTGGTGCCCTCGTAGATCTGGGCGATGCGGGCGTCGCGGACATATTGCTCCATGCCCCATTCGCGGATGTAGCCGTGCCCGCCGAACACCTGTTGCGCCTGCACCGCGCTTTCGAAGCCGAAATCGGTGAAGGCCGCCTTCACCACCGGGGTCAGCAGCGCGACGAGCGCGTCCGCCCTGGCTCGTTCGGCCGCGTCGGGATGGTGATGCGCCCGGTCGAGCTGCAACGCGGTCCACCCGGCCAGCGCGCGCCCGGCCTCCACGAAGGCGCGGATATTGAGCAGCATGCGCCGCACATCAGCATGCTCGATGATCGTGACGGGGCCTCGCGCTCCGTCGGCGCTGCGTCCCTGGAGCCGCTCCTTCGCATAGCCGGCCGCCTGCTGGTAGGATGCCCCGGCGATGCCCAGGCCCTGGATGCCGACCATCAGCCGCTCGGCGTTCATCATGGTGAACATCGCGGCCAGCCCCTTGTGCGGCTCCCCCACCAGCCAGCCGGTCGCGCCGTCATAATTCATCACGCAGGTCGGCTGGGCATGGATGCCCATCTTCTTCTCCAGCGCGCCGACCGACATGCTGTTGCGGATCGTGAAGCCGCCATCGGCATCGGGCAGATATTTAGGCACCAGGAACAGGCTGATGCCTTTCACCCCCGCAGGCGCATCGGGCAGGCGCGCCAGCACCAGATGGACGATATTGCCGCCGAAATCATGATCGCCCGAGGAAATGAAGATCTTTTGCCCCGTTATGGCATAGCTGCCGTCGGCATCGGGCGCCGCCTTGGTCTTCAGCAGGGCAAGGTCGGTGCCCGCGCCGCTTTCCGTGAGCGCCATGGCGCCGGTCCATTCGCCGCTCACCATCGGCGGCAGATAGGTGGCCTTCAGGAAATCGCTGGCATGGGCCATGATCGCCTCGCACGCGCCGCGCGTCAGGCCGGGAAACAGGCCGAAGGACAGGTTGGTAGCGGCGAGCATCTCGTCCAGCCAAAGCTGGAGGATGAACGGCAATCCCTGCCCGCCATATGCCGGATCCGCCGACAGCGACGCCCAGCCCGCCGCCGCGAAATCGCGCCAGGCGTCGGCAAAGCCCTCCGGCGTCTTCACCAGCCCGTCGACGAGACGGCTCCCCTCCTCATCGCCATGACGGTTGAGCGGGTGCAGCCGGTCGGCGCACATGCGCCCCGCTTCCTCCAGCACGGCCGCCGCCAGATCGGCATCGACCTCCTTCCCCATCTCCGCCATCGCCCGGTCGAAGCCGAGCACCTCCGTCAGCAGGAAGCGATAATCGTCGATCGGCGGTACATAGCTGAACATGGGGCTCTCCTGAAAGCGTCGCCAGGGTCTATACCAAACATCTGTTACAGTCAACGGCGGCTGGGGCCATCGCGTGGCGCCCGAAGCGGTCGGGACCATCCTGTTAACGTTCCGGAAACCCGCCCATGCGAATAGTCGATCGATGCCCATTTCAGCGATCGTCGATCAGCCACCGGAAACCGACAACAGGCGCGGCGCCGCGCGATGGCGCATTCGCCTGGAACTGCCCGGCACGTCCGGCGATGCCGACGCGAACCTGGTGATCCACGACATCTCGACGGCGGGCATGCTCATCGAGACCAGGTCGACGCTGGAGATCGGACAGGGAGTCATGCTGTCCCTGCCCGATGCGGACGAGGTCGTGGCGCGCGTCGTCTGGCAGAACGACACCCTTTTCGGCTGCCGTTTCGAAACCGCGCTGCCCCAGGGAGTGGTGAGCGCGATCAGGCTGCGCCATCCGGGCCGCGACGCGATGCAGACGGCCGGCGATCGGCCCGAGGGCGCTGCTGACGAGGGTCTGGGCGAACGCCTGCTTCGACTGCGGCACGAAAAGGGGATGAGCCGCACGGCGCTGTCGGAACGGACGGGATTCAGCAAGCCCACCATTTGGGGCTGGGAAACCGGCCGGACCACGCCGCGAAGGGAAAATCTGCGCATTCTTTCCGCCGTTTTCGGCCTGACCGAACAGCAATTGCTTTACGGCAAGGGGCGTTCGACGCTTCGGGAAACGGACGGATCGGGACCGGAATCCTACACCCGATCATTGAAGGAGGTCATCGATCAGTCGAAGACCCGCATCGCCGAGGCCGCGGGCGTCAGCAAGCTCAAGGTCAACATTTCCATCGAATTTTAAGACATTTTTCCAGCCGGGCGAAATCGTCCGGAAGATGCGGAAAATGACAGAAAAGGAGCCGGCGGATCATTCATGCCGGAAGATGGCGGCAATCTGCGCGGCGATCTGCGCAGGGGTGAGCTTGCCGGGCCGATACCAGTCGGCGGTGGCATTCAACTGGGCCAGAAGCAGATTGCGATAGATAGATCGGTCGATCCGGGGCGGCAGCGGCAATTCATCCACCAGGGAACGGAACAGCCCCTCGAACCGATCGCGCCGGGCGATCAATTGCTCGCGCACATCATCGGACACTTCCCTAAAATCGTTCATCATCGGCGTGGTCAGGGAATCGGGGGCGAGCTGGATGTCCAGCAGGGTCGCGCAGGCCGCATTCAGCTTTGCCCATGGATCGGATTGCGCCCGCACGGCTTCGTCTATGCGCGCCTCCGCCTCGTCCAGCGCGGCATTGTGCAGTTCGACGAACAGCGCGTCCTTGGACCTGATATGGTGGTAGAGCGACCCCCCCAACACGCCCGCCTGCTCCCCGATGTCCCGCATCGACGTGCCGCGATAGCCCTTTTTGGCGAATAGCTGGGCGGCGATCTCCAATATCTGGCGACGGCGCGCCGACGGCTCGTCATTCGGTCCGGAGGGTAGGACAGGCTTTGTCATTGCCGGGGCGCTAGCACATACTGAATGGCCCGCGAAGCCTCTGTTCGGAGGGGGAACGGCCGCTTCGCCTTCCGCTCCCGCGCCTTGTTCAGATGGCCGCGTCGAGTTGGCGCATGATCTCGCGGCGGCGGCGTTGCGCCTCGAAGCGGGCGCGCTCCGGATCGCCGTCCAGGATCGCGGCGATGATGGCGCGCCGCTCGCGCTTCCAGCGCTGCTTGCCCTCGCTCCCGCCATAGACCGGCCCGCGCGGATATTCGGCATAATGGTGCACGGCCACGCGAGAGAGAAGTTCCATCAGCGGCCGGTCGACCATCAGGTAGAGAATGTCCAGCATGCTTTGGTCGAAGGCCCCGCGCTGCCGCGCCGTGTTGCGCCCGTCGATCGACTTGACCAGCGCCGCAAGCCTCTGCCGCAGCGCCTCATCCGTCGCCCGCGCCGCCGCCGCCATCAGTTCGCAGTCGAGCAAGGTGATGATGTCGATGGCCTCCGGATGTGCCGAATGATGCAGGGCCAGGAAGCCGGAAATCGCCTGGCTCAGCCCCTCCGCATCGGGCCGGGTCCCGTAATAGCCGCCGCCCGGCCCGCGACGGACCTTCAAAAATCCTTCATGCTCCAGAACGCGCGCGGCCTGTTGCACGGTGACGATGCCGACCCCCAGCGCCTTCGCCAGATCGGGCAAGGATCCGATCTGCGCTTCGGGCGGCTGCGCGACGATCATGTCGCGCAGTTTCGCCACCGCCGCCGTCACCAATCCTTCGCGGGAATTCTGCTTGCGAATGCTCATCTTGCTCCTCGTCTGGCGTCCGGTCGCCAATAGCGAATTTGCGCGCAAAAGGGCACTCCCCGCGCTCTCTTTCCAATAACACGCATATTATTTGTTTGATTCTTCCAGATTTACCACTATGGCGAGTCAACAGGGTTGATAATGGGCATATTAACAGAAGCATTGGACGCAGCCGGTTTCGGCCGCGCCAAAAGACCTGCCAGCACGGGATGAGGTGAAAGCAGTGAAGATCGGCATAGTGAAAGAGACGGCGCCCGATGAGCGCCGCGTTTCCGGCACGCCGGAGACGGTCAAGAAATTCAGGGCGCTCGGCGCCGATGTCGCGGTGGAATCGGGCGCGGGGCTGTCCGCCGCCATATCGGACGCCGACTATGCCGCCATGGGCGCCACGGTGGCGGATCGCGCCGCGACGGTGGCGGATGCCGACATCATCCTGGGCGTGCAGGGTCCGGACCCGGCCAGCATCGCGGGCGCCAGGCCCGGCGCATGGATCGTCGCGGGCCTCAACCCCTATGTCGAACGCGCGCGGATCGACGCCTATGCGGCGGCGGGTTTCGAGGCGCTGGCGATGGAATTCATGCCGCGCATCACCCGCGCCCAGTCGATGGATATATTGTCGTCCCAGTCCAACCTGGCCGGTTACAAGGCGGTGCTGGACGCGGCGGCCGAATATGGCCGGTCCTTCCCGATGATGATGACGGCGGCGGGCACGGTCTCGCCGGCCAAGGCCTTCATCATGGGCGTCGGCGTCGCCGGTTTGCAGGCCATCGCGACCGCGAAGCGGCTGGGCGCGCAGGTTTCCGCCACCGACGTGCGCTCCGCGACCAGGGAGCAGATCGAGAGCCTGGGCGCCAAGGCGATCTTCGTGGAGAGCGTCGCGGGCATCGAGGGCGAGGGCAAGGGCGGTTATGCCACTGAAATGTCGGATGATTACAGACAAGCGCAGGCCGAACTGGTGTCCAGCCATATCGCCAAGCAGGACATCGTCATCACCACGGCGCTGATTCCGGGCAAGGCCGCGCCGCGCCTGATTTCCGACGCGCAGATCGCGACGATGAAGCCGGGCAGCGTGATCGTCGACCTAGCCGTCGAGCAGGGCGGCAATGTCGAGGGCGCGGTGCCGGGCCAGGTGGTCGAGCGGCACGGCGTCAAGATCGTGGGGCACAAGAATGTGCCGTCGCGCCTGGCCGCCGACGCGTCCGCGCTGTTTGCGCGCAACCTCTATAATTTCCTCTCCGCCTTCTGGAACAAGGACCGGAACGCGCCGGTGCTGGACGAGGAAATCGGCAACGCCATCCGCGTGACGCAGGGTGGGAAAGTCGTCAGCGAAAGGCTGCTTCAATTGGCGGGGATACTGTCATGAGTTCGCTTAATCCCGATTATCTGTTCGTCTTCATCCTGGCGGCCTTCGTCGGTTTCCAGTTGATCAAGAAGGTGTCGCCGCTGCTGCACTCGCCCTTGATGTCGCTGACCAACGCCATCGCGGCGGTGGTGATCGTCGGCGCCATCACCATCACCGGCGAGGAAGGCGCGACGCCGCTGGCGAAGACTTTGGGCTTCATCGCGGTGTTCTGCGCCACGGTCAATCTGGTCAGCGGTTTCATGATCACCGACCGCATGCTCAAGATGTTCAAGCCGCGGGGGAAGTGAGATGAACGCATTGGTACCCTTTGCGGCGATCGTCGCATCGTCGCTGTTCATCCTGGCGCTGATGTGGATGAGCCATCCCTCGACAGCCCGCCGGGGCGTTCGCGCGGGCGAGGTCGGCATGCTGGTCGCCATCGTCGGCGCGCTGGTCCAGCATGAGGTGGTCGACTACAACCTGATCCTGATCGCCATGGTCGCGGGCGCGGCCGCCGGCATTCCCATGGCGCTGCTGATGCCGATGACCGCCATCCCGCAGCGGACGGCGATCAGCCACGCCTTCGGCGCGCTGGCCGTGGGCCTGATCGGCGCGGCGGAATATTATAAGCACGCCCATGCCGAATATGCGGGCAGCTTCATCCTGTGGGCGCTGATGTTCGAGATGCTGCTGGGTTTCCTGACCTGCACCGCATCGGTCATCGCCTTCGCCAAGTTGCAGGAATTGATGGGCAGCCGCCCCGTCTCCTTCGTCGGGCAGCGGGTGCTGAACGGCGGCGTGGCGCTGGCGACGGTGGTGATCGGCGCGATGCTGGCCATCGATCCGACGCAGACCTGGCTGTTCCCGGCCTTCGTGGCGCTGGCGCTGCTGTTCGGCATATTGCTGGTGATCCCCATCGGCGGCGCGGACATGCCGACCGTCATCGCGCTGCTGAACAGCTATGCCGGTCTGGCGGCGAGCGCCATGGGCTTTGCCCTGGGCAACAAGCTGCTGATCGTGGCGGGCGCGCTGGACGGGGCCTCCGGCTTCATCCTGGCGGTCATCATGTGCAAGGCGATGAACCGCAGCTTCGCCAACGTCATGTTCGGCGGTTTCGGCGCGGTCGTGGCGGGCGCGGCGGGCGGCAAGGACGACCGGGTGGTGCGTTCCGCCTCCGCCGAGGAAGCCGCGTTGCAGCTTGAAAATGCCAGCAGCGTGGTCATCATCCCCGGCTATGGCATGGCGGTGGCGCAGGCGCAGCACAAGGTCAGCGAACTGTATCAGGCGCTGACCAAGAAGGGCGTGGACGTGAAGTTCGCGATCCATCCGGTGGCGGGGCGCATGCCGGGCCATATGAACGTGCTGCTTGCCGAGGCGAACGTGCCCTATGAGCAGTTGGTCGAGCTGGACGACATCAACCCGGAGCTGCCGCAGGCGGACGTGGCGCTGATCATCGGCGCGAACGACACGATCAACCCGTCGGCCCGCGACGATCCGCAAAGCGCCATCGCGGGCATGCCGATCATCGAGGCGGATCGGGCCAAGTCGGTATTCGTCATCAAGCGCTCCATGAATGCGGGCTTCGCCGGGATCGACAATCCGATCTACTACAACAGCAACACCCAGATGCTGTTCGGCGACGCCAAGGACATGGTCGGAACCATCGCCAAGGAACTGGCGGGCGGCGGTTCGGGGCTGCACTGAGCGACAGGGCGGCGCCCTTCCCCATATTGGGAGGAGGAAGGGCGCCATTCCCGCCCGCCCCGCGGAACCGTTACGCTTCCCGCTGATCGAGACCCGACGTCCCTTCCCCGTACAACAGGATGGAGTCGGGGCGCGCCAGCACCGCCAGAGCCAGCCCCGCCCCGGCCGCCCGTTCGGCCGCAAGGCGCGTCGGCGCGGAAATCGTCGCCAGCAAGGGGCAGTCCGCCAGCACCGCCTTTTCCACCAACTCATAGGAACAGCGGGAGGAGAGCAGCGCAAAGCCGCCGTCCCACGCCCATCCGCGCCGCCACATCGCGCCGATCAGCTTGTCGAACGCATTATGCCGCCCGACATCCTCGCGGGCGAGGCGGATGGCGCCGTCCGCCGCCGCCAGCGCCGCCGCATGGGCAGCGCCGGTCCGCGCATTGAGCGGCTGGCGCCCTTTCAGTTCCTCCAACGCCCGGAAAACCGCCTGACTGCCGGTCAATGTCGAGGGCGTGACGGGCGGCAAGGGCCGGATCGCCTGTTCCAGATTTTCCACCCCGCAGATCCCGCAGGAAGATTCCGAGGCGCGATGCCGCACCCGGCTCAGCAATGCCTCCGTCCGCTCCTGCGGCAGGGTCGCCCGGGCGACGATCCCTTGCGCGGTCGCATGCACGTCCACCTCGAACGGCGCATCCTCCCGGCCGATCAGCCGTTCCGCCAGCGCGAAGCCCAGCACCAGTTCCTCCACATCGGCGGGCGTGGCCATCAGCACGGCGTAGCCGATGCCGTTGAATTCGATGGCAATCGGCACTTCTTCCGCCAGTTCCCGCGTCACCGGCGCGACGCGGCCTTCCGGCGTCACTTGCCTGAAGGTGAAGGACCGATCTTCCGGCCCGGCGCTCAAGGCGCCACGATCCGGCCCACCGCGGCGGCGGCTATCGGGGACAAGGCGCCGGGACGCGCGGCGGCCAGCATGCCGATGCGCCGCCGCATCGCCGGATCCCAGAAGGCGCGGATGTGATCCGCCGTCATGGCCACGGCCTCCGCTTCGCCCAACGCCTCGACATTGCGGGCGATCTGGTTCGCCATGTAGATCAGGCGGTCCTCGGTCGACATGACCTCATTTTCGTCGCTCATGCGGCCGATCCTATTCGGCCGCTTCCGCAGGCGCAATGCGTCGGCTGCGGCGCGCCTGTTCGACATAGTCGCGCTGCCAGTCGCTCGGCCCGTTGGATCGCATGACCTGCACCGCCGTCACCTTATATTCCGGGCAGTTGGTGGCCCAGTCCGAATAGTCGGTGGTGATGACGTTAGCCTGCGTGTCGGGGTGGTGGAAGGTGGTGTAGACGACGCCGGGCGCGACCCGCTCCGTGATCAGGGCGCGCAGGCTGGTTTCCCCGGCGCGGCTCTTGAGCGAGACCCAGTCGCCGTCGTTGATCCCGCGATTTTCCGCGTCGGCCGGGTGGATTTCCAGCCGGTCCTCCGGATGCCAGGCCTCGTTCGCCGTACGCCGGGTCTGCGCGCCGACATTATATTGGCTGAGGATGCGCCCGGTGGTCAGCAGCAGCGGGAAGCGCGGCCCGGTCTTCTCGTCGGTGGGTACATAGTCGGTGACGACGAACTTGCCCTTCCCCCGCACGAAGCCGCCGACATGCATGGTCGGCGTGCCGTCCGGCGCGGCGTCGTTGGCGGGCCATTGCAGCGATCCTTCCGCCTCCAGCCGATCATAATGCACGCCCGCGAAGGTGGGGGTCAGGGCGGCGATCTCGTCCATGATTTCGGAGGGATGATCATAGGTCCAGTTGAGGCCCATGGCGTTCGCGACCAACTGGACGATTTCCCAGTCGGCATAGCCGTTCAAGGGCGCCATCACCTTGCGCACGCGCTGGATGCGGCGTTCGGCGTTGGTGAACGTCCCGTCCTTTTCCAGGAAGGTCGATCCCGGCAGGAAGACATGGGCGTAATTGGCGGTTTCGTTGAGGAACAGATCCTGCACCACCACGCATTCCATCACCGCGAGGCACGCCGCGACATGATGGGTGTTGGGGTCGGACTGGAGGATGTCCTCGCCCTGGATGAAGATGCCCTTGAACGTCCCGTCGGTCGCCGCGTCGAGCATGTTGGGGATGCGCAGGCCCGGCTCGGCGTCCAGCGCCACGCCCCAGGCCTGTTCGAACTGGCCGCGCACCGCATCGTCCGACACATGGCGATAGCCCGAAAATTCATGCGGGAAGCTGCCCATGTCGCAGGCGCCCTGCACATTATTCTGCCCGCGCAGGGGGTTCACGCCCACGCCCTCCCGCCCGACATTGCCGGTCGCCATGGCGAGATTGGCGATGGCCATGACGGTGGAACTGCCCTGGCTATGTTCCGTGACGCCCAGCCCGTAATAGATCGCGGCGTTCCCGCCCGTCGCGTAGAGCCGCGCCGCCGCGCGCACTTCCTCCGCCTCGACGCCGGTCAGCGGTTCGACGGCTTCGGGCGAGCGCTGCGGTTCGGAGACGAAATCGGCCCATTCGGCGAACTCGTCCCAATCGCAGCGGTCGCGGATGAAGGCCTCGTCATAGAGTTTCTCCGTCACGATCACATGCGCCAGCGCCGTCAGCATGGCGACATTGGTGCCGGGCCGCAGCGGCAGGTGATGCGCCGCCTCGACATGGGGGGACTTCACCAGATCGATCCGCCGGGGGTCGATGACGATCAGCTTCGCGCCCTGCCTGAGCCGTTTCTTCATGCGGCTGGCGAAGACCGGGTGGCCGTCGGTCGGATTGGCGCCGATGACGAGCATCACATCGGCCTGCATGACGCTGTCGAAATCCTGCGTGCCCGCGGAGGTGCCGAACGTCGTCTTCAAGCCGTAGCCGGTCGGGGAATGGCAGACCCTGGCGCAGGTATCGACATTATTGTTGCCGAAGCCCTGGCGGATCAGCTTCTGGACGAGAAACGTCTCCTCATTGGTGCAGCGGCTGGAGGTGATGCCGCCGATGCTGCGGGTGCCATATTTCGCCTGGATGCGCCGGAACTCGCCGGCGGTGTGGGCGATGGCCTCCTCCCACGACACTTCGCGCCAGGGTTCGTTCACGGAGGCGCGGATCATGGGATTGAGGATGCGGTCGCGATGCTGGGCATAGCCCCAGGCGAAGCGGCCCTTGACGCAGCTATGCCCGCGATTGGCCTTGCCGTCCTTCCACGGCACCATGCGGACCAGTTCCTCGCCCCGCATCTCGGCGCGGAAGGTGCAGCCGACGCCGCAATAGGCGCAGGTGGTGACGACCGAGCGGTCGGGCGTGCCGACCTCCACCACCTTCTTCTCGGTCAGGGTGGCGGTGGGGCAGGCCTGGACGCAGGCGCCGCAGGACACGCATTCGGACGACAGGAAATCCTGGCCCTGCGAGGGCGAGACCTTGGAATCGAAGCCCCGCCCTTCGATGGTCAGGGCGAACGTGCCCTGCACCTCGTCGCAGGCGCGGACGCAGCGGGAGCAGAGGATGCATTTGCTGGGATCGAAGTCGAAATAGGGGTTCGACTGGTCCTTCGCCTGCCCCATATTGGTGGCGCCGTCATAGCCGTAGCGCACGTCGCGCAGGCCCACCGCGCCCGCCTGGTCCTGCAATTCGCAATCGCCATTGGCGGGGCAGGTCAGGCAATCGAGCGGATGGTCGGAGATGTACAGTTCCATCACCCCGCGCCGAAGCTGTTTCAGCCGTTCGGTCTGGGTGCGCACCACCATGCCCTCGGCGACCGGCGTGGTGCAGGAGGCGGGATAGCCGTTCCGTCCCTCGACCTCGACCAGGCAGAGGCGGCAGGAACCGAAACTCTCCACATTGTCGGTCGCGCAGAGTTTGGGGATGGAGCAGCCGGTAAGCGACGCCGCCCGCATGATCGACGTGCCCTCCGGCATCGTCACCGTCTCGCCGTCGATGGTCAGGGTGACGCGCTTGCCCGTCGCGATGGCGGGGGGCGTTCCATGATCGGTTTCGCGTGCGTAGCTCATTCCGCGGCTTCCTTGATCGGGGCCGGAGCGCCGAAATCCTGAGGGAAATGGTCGAGCGCGCTCAGCACCGGATAGGGCGTGAAGCCCCCCAGGGCGCAGAGCGAACCATGTTTCATCGTGTCGCACAAGTCGCGCAGCAGGGCGGTCTGCGCCTCCAGTCCGGTATCGATCCGGTCGGGGGTGCGGGAGTTGAGCGCCTTCTGGAGATAGCCCTCCCATTGCCGCCCGGCGGGGACGGCAGGCGCGCTGTCCCGCGCCGCGATGATCCGGTCCATCACCTCGACGCCCCGCGTCGACCCGATGCGGCAGGGGGTGCATTTGCCGCAGCTTTCGACCGCGCAGAATTCCATGGCGAAGCGCGCCATATGCGCCATGTCCACCATATCGTCGAACAGGGTGATCCCGGCATGGCCGATCAGCCCGCCCGCCTGCGCGAAAGCCTCATAGTCGAAGGGCAGGTCGAACATGCTCGGCGGAAAATAAGCGCCCAATGGTCCGCCCACCTGCACGGCGCGCACCGGCCGTCCGCTCGCAGTGCCGCCGCCGATGCCGTTCACCAGTTCGCCAAGGGTGATGCCGAAGCCGATCTCATAGAGTCCGCCATGCTTCACATTGCCCGCAAGCTGCACCGGCATGGTGCCGCGAGACCGGCCGAAGCCCACCGCCGCATAGGCCTCCGCCCCTTCCGCCAGGATGAAGGGCACCGCCGCGAGGCTCAGCACATTGTTGATCACCGTCGGCTGGCCGAACAGACCGGACAGCGCGGGAAGGGGCGGCTTTGCGCGCACCTGCCCCCGCTTGCCCTCTATGCTGTCGAGCAGCGCCGTCTCCTCGCCGCAGACATAGGCGCCCGCGCCGACCCGGACCTCCAGCGTGAAGGGCGCGATCCGTTCGGCGGAAAGCGCGATAGCCTCCCGCATGGCGGCGATGGCGAAGGGATATTCGCTGCGGATATAGATATAGCCATGGCCCGCCCCCACGGCGTGACCGGCAATCGCCATCCCCTCGATCAGGCAGAAGGGGTCGCCCTCCATCAGCATGCGGTCGGCGAAGGTGCCGCTGTCGCCTTCATCGGCGTTGCAGACGATGAACTTGGCGTCGGAAACCGCATCCAGCACGGTCTGCCATTTGATGCCGGTGGGGAAGCCCGCCCCTCCCCGCCCGCGCAGGCCGGACGCCTTGACCGCGTCGACCACCGCCTGGGGCGCCATCGCCCGCGCCGCGTCCAGTCCGCGCCAGCCGCCATGATCGGCATAATCCTGGAGGCTGAGCGGGTCGATGATCCCGCAGCGGGCGAAGGTGAAGCGCTGCTGCCCGGCGAAGAAGGGCAACTCCGCCACGTCGCCGAGGCGAGCTTTGTGGCTGCCGTCCAGCACCGCCGCGACGTCTTCCGGGCCCACCGGACCGAAGCCGATCCTTTTTCCCTCGCTTTCGACCTCCACCAGCGGTTCGATGGAGAAGAGACCCCGGCTGCCGGTGCGCACCACTTCGCATCCGGCGGCCTCGAAGGCGCGGGCGACATCGTCCGCGCCCAGGGCGACCGAGGCCATGTCCCGGCTGATATAGATGCGCGTCATGCCGCGACCTCCTGCGCGATCCGGTCGAGCGCGGCGGCGTCGATCCTTGCGACGGGGCGGCCGTCGACCAGGGCGTTGGGGCCGACGGCGCAGAGGCCCAGGCAATAAATGGGTTCCAGCGTCACCTGGCCGTCGGGGCGGGTTTCGCCCATCGGGACGCCGAGCCGTTCGGCGGCGGCCTTTTCCATGGCGGCGGCGCCTCTCGCCTGGCAGCTTTCGGCGCGGCAGAGTTTTACGACATGGCGGCCGGCAGGGGCGCGGCGGAAATCATGGTAGAAGGTCACGACTCCATGAACGTCTGCGCGAGTGAGGTTGAGTTTTTCGGCTATGATCTTGATAGCGTTACCATCGATAAAGCCGATCTCCTCCTGGAGCATGTGGAGGAGGGGGAGCAGGCGGTCGCGGGTGCGGCCGTGGGTTTGGGTCCAGTCCTCTATCAGCCGGGCTGTTTCTTCTTGCTGCATCTTCCCTCGCCTTTTCGCCCATGGTGCGCCCTGGAGAGGGAGGCGTCAAATCGAAGCGCATCATGTTTGATAGAAATTCCCTATCAATCGGCGTCGGGCTGGGCGGAGGGATGGGCCGCGGCGAAGGCGTCGAGCGCCCGCGCCCTTTCCCCCGCCGCGACGAGGGCGGGAAAGGGCGAGAGGTCGACATGGAAACGCTCCGCCGAATAAAGCTGCGGCACCAGATAGCAGTCCGCCAGCCCCGGCCGTTCGCCAAAGGCGAAGCCCCGGCCATGGCGCGCCACCAATGTCTCCAGCGCGGCGAAGCCGTCCGTGATCCAGCGGGCGATCCAGCGGTCGAGCGCGGGCTGGTCCGCGCCGAAATCGGCCTTCAGCGCCTGCAACACGCGCAGATTGTTGAGCGGGTGGATGTCGCAGCCGATCAGCGCCGCCATGGAGCGGACCAGCGCCCTGCCCTCCGCATCCGGGGGCAGCAAGGGCGGCTGGGGCCAGCGTTCCTCTATCCATTCCATGATGGCCGGGCTTTGCGTGAGGGTGAAATCGTCCGCCTCCACCGCCGGGACGAGTCCCTGCGGCGCGATGGCGCGATAGTCCGGCTCCCGCTGCGCGCCGGTGCGCAGGTCGTGCGTGACCTGATCATAGGCGACGCCCTTCAGGTTCAGCGCGATCCGCACGCGATAGGCGCTGGTCGAGCGCCAATAGCCGTGGAGCGTGAGCGCGCTCATCGGGCCGGGGCGATCATGGCGCGGCATTCGCCGAAGCCGATGGACACATAGCCGTCCGCCCGCGCCACCGCGCTCAGCGCCAGTTCGTCGCCATCCTCCAGGAAAGCGCGCTCCTCGCCGGTGGGCAGGACGATCTTCGCCTGGCCGCCCCCGGTCAGTTCCATGAGGCTGCCGAAACTGTCCGGCGTCGGGCCGGAGAGGGTGCCCGTGCCGAGCAGGTCGCCGGGATTGAGGTTGCAGCCGTTGGAGGCGTGATGGGCGACGATCTGCTGCGCGGTCCAGTACATGGAGAAGGCCGGGCCACGAGAGAGGCGCATCGGCGGCATGGCTTCGGCCCGCATTTTCGCGCTCGACAGATGGACCTCCAGGTCGATAGCCAGCGCGCCCTGGGCCTGATCCGCTTCATCCCATAAATAGGGCAAGGGTTGCGGGTCGCCCTGCGGCCGCGGAGGCTGGGCGATGCGGAAGGGGGCCATCGCCTCCGCCGTCACGACCCAGGGGGAGATGGTGGACTGGAAATTCTTGGCGAGAAAGGGGCCAAGGGGGACATATTCCCAGGCCTGGAAGTCCCGCGCCGACCAGTCGTTGAGCAGGCAGAAGCCCGCTATATGGTCCGCCGCATCGGCAATCGGCACGGTTTCGCCCAGCGCATTGCCCGCGCCGATCCAGATGCCGAGTTCCAGTTCATAGTCCAGCCGCTGGCTTGGCCCGACCACCGGCGCGTCGGCTTCGGGGGGTTTTCGCTGGCCCCTGGGACGGACGACCGGGACGCCGGACGGGCGGATGGAGGAGGCCCGGCCATGATAGCCGATGGGGACATATTTATAATTGGGCAGCAGTGGATTGTCGGGGCGGAACAGCCTGCCGATGTTGGTGGCGTGGTGAATGCCGACATAGAAGTCGCTATAGTCGCCGATGGTCGCGGGCAGGTGCAGCGCGCAGTCCGCCGCCCGGTGCAGCAGGGGTTCGGTGGCGGGGCGTTGGGCTTCGTCGCTGAAAAGGGCGCTCAGCCAGCGGCGCAGCGCCAGACGGTCCGCCGCCGGGAGCGCCATCAGGGCGTTGAGGGTCGGTTCGCCGAAGACGGCGGATGCTGCGGCGGGGAGCAGGCCCGTCTGCGCGGCGGCGCGCAGGTCGAATATCCGCTCCCCTATCGCCACCCCTGCCCGCGCCGCGCCGCCGGGGGGCGAGAAAATGCCGTAGGGCAGGTTCTGGATCGGGAAGGCGGGATGGCCGTCGGCTCCCTCCACCCAGCTCGACCGGGCGGGATCGTGGGTTTCGTCGATCCGGGGGAAGCTCATGCCCGTTCCTCTCGCGGCAGTCGCGCCTTGGCGAAGCCGGACCAGCAATCGTCATAATCCAACTGGCCAAGCGGCGTTTCCATTGCGAAGCGGGTCGGGCGGAAAGGGTAGCGGCTTTCGAACATGAAGGCCATGCTGTCGGCGATCCGGTGCGGCTTCAGTTCGGCGGCCAGCGCGCCTTCGTAGCTCGCCCTGTCCGGGCCGTGGCCCGCCATGCAATTGTGCAGCGACGCGCCGCCGGGGGCGAAGCCGCCCGCCTTCGCGTCATAACTGCCGTGGATCAGGCCCATGAATTCGCTCATCACATTGCGGTGAAACCATGGCGGGCGGAATGTATCCTCCGCCACCATCCAGCGCGGCGGGAAGATCACGAAGTCGCAATTGGCGGTGCCCGGCCGGTCGCTGGGGGCGGTCAGCACGGTGAAGATCGACGGGTCGGGATGGTCGTAGCTGACCGTGTTCATCGTGTTGAAGCGGCGCAGATCATAGCAGCAGGGCGCGAGATTGCCGTGCCAGGCGGCTACGTCGAAGGGGGAATGGTCCTGCGTCGTCGCCCATAGTTGACCGCCATATTTCTGGACGATTTCATGGGGCGTGTCGTCATCTTCATATCGTGCGGCGGGGGTTTCGAAGTCGCGGGGGTTGGCGAGGCCGTTGGAGCCTATAGGGCCAAGGTCGGGCAGGCGGAACGAGGCTCCGTAATTTTCGCAGACATAGCCGCGCGCTGTTCCGTCGGGCAGGTCGACCTTAAACCGGACGCCGCGGGGGATGAGCGCGATCTGGTGCGGGGCGATGTCCATCACGCCCATTTCGGTGGTGAGGCGCAGCCTGCCCTGTTGCGGCACGATCAGCATTTCGCCGTCGGCATTGGCGAAGGCGCGCTGTTCCATCGGGCGGTTAGCGGCATAGAGGTGGACGGCCAGCCCCTCCCCCGCCGCCGGGTCGCCCGCGCCGCAATAGCTGACCAGACCGTCGATGAAGTCCACCGGCCGTTCGGGGATCGGCAGGGGATCCCAGCGCAGGCGGTTGGGGGTGGGCGGGACTTCATCGAACGGGCCGCTGCACAGGAGCGTATCGGCTTCATAGGGGCGGTAGGGCGGATGATTGGCCGCCGGGCGCAGGCGGTAGAGCCAGCTTCGCCGGTTTTCCGCCCGTGGCGCGGTGAAGGCGGTGCCGGACAATTGTTCGGCATAGAGGCCATAGGGGGCGTGCTGGGGGGAGTTGCGGCCAACGGGCAGCGCGCCGGGCACGGCCTCCGTCGCGAAATGATTGCCGAAGCCTGTCATCATGGGGGCCTGGGGTGGCCTGCTCTCTCCCATTTCGGCGACTCCCGATGGCATCAATTGCAACCATCATAGCGCTTTGCGGATAAAGTATCAAATGTTACCAGTTGGGGATGACCGACAAGATGCTGCGCCTGGATGCGTTCATTCCCTATCGCCTGTCCTTCACGGCGGCGTTGCTGAGCGACGCCATTGCGCAAAGTTATGAGGATTTGTTCGGCATCGGCATCGCGGAGTGGCGGGTGATTGCCTGGGTGGCGGAACGGGGGAGCATCACCCAGCAGCAGATTTGCGCGATGAGCCGCATGGACAAGGTGACGGTGAGCCGGGCGGCGATTGCCCTGACCGGGCGGGGAGTGCTGCGGCGCTTGCCCAATGCGGAGGACAGGCGGTCGCATCTGCTGGCGCTGACGGAGGAAGGGGAGCGGCTGCATGCGGCCATCGCGCCCAAGGCTCTGGAAATGGAGAGCGGGGTGTTTTCGCATTTCAGCGCGGAGGAGGTGGAGGCCTTTGTGGGGATGTTGCGGCGGATCGATGCGGTGGTTTTGGGGGGGTGATCTGTCCTTTTCCTCCCTGCGCGTAGCGTGGGGAGGGGGACCATGCGAAGCATGGTGGAGGGGAATGGGGCGCGACCTGCGTATTTCCCCTCCACCACCGCCTTCGGCGGCGGTCCCCCTCCCCATCTTTGATGGGGAGGAATTGATGGTGGCTTAGGTTATGTTTGGGATTTCGCGGGCGATGTTCAGGACGGCTTGGGCTAGGGGGCCTAGGGGGGCGCGGTCGGAGACTATGACGCCGATGCGGCTGCCTTCGTCCGCTTCGGGGAGGGCGAAGGTGCGGACCCAGTCCAGGCCGTCCAGCAGCATGGCGTGGCTGTCCGGCACGATGGAGCAGAGGCGGCCCTGCCGCACCAGCGCGAACAGGGCGACATAGCTGTCCGCCGTCACCACCGGGCGCAGCGCCAGGCCGCGTTCGCCCAGGCGGGCGTCCAATATGCGGCGGTTCTGCATCCCCTGGTGCAGCAGGCAGAGCGGCAGGGCGGCGACATCCTCCCAGCTTGGCGTCCGGCCTTCGTCCAGCACGCCCTTCGCCGCCGCCAGCATGTAGCGTTCGACGTAGAGCGGCGCGGCGAGCATGTGGGAGGGCGGCTCGAAATCCAGATAGGTGAGGCCCGCGTCCAGTTCGAACGCGGTCAGTTCCCGCTCGATCTGGCGGGAGGTCAGCGCCCGGACGGAGATGTTGAGGCCGGGGTGCCGTTCCAGCAGCGCCTCCACCAGCGGGCCGACCGCGGGCATCGCCGCCGGGATCGCGCCCAGCCGCAATTCGCCCTGCAACGGTCCCTTGGCGACCGCCGCCGCCTGCATCAGATTGTCGGCCGCCGCGACCAGTTGCTGCGCCCAGGGCAGGATCGCCCTCCCCTCCTCCGTCAGTCCGGCATAGCGGCGGTTGCGCAGGATCAGGCGCTTGCCAAGCTGCGCCTCCAGCGCGGAGATGCCCGCCGACAGCGTGGGTTGCGACACGTTGCAGGCCGTCGCGGCGCGGGCGAAATGCCCCTCCCTCTCCAGCGCCAGGAAATATTGGAGTAGCCGGGTCTGCATGCGCCTTGCCTATTTTCCCGGTTGATAGGGTAAAGTGTCGCGACATGTAAGCCGGGTCTGGACGATGGGCGCAAGGCCTACTATATACCGCCCGGTATGGAAACACAGACTCAGGCAGCGCGGGGCCGCCCGCGCGAGTTCGATCCGGAAGAAGCGCTCGGCGCCGCGCTGAACGTGTTCTGGCGGCGCGGCTATGAAGGCGCGTCCATGGCGGAACTGACCGAGGCGATGGGCATCACCAAGCCCAGCCTCTATGCCTGTTTCGGCAACAAGGAATCCTTGTTCCGCAAGGCGCTGGATCTCTATGAGCGGGACAAGCTGTGCTACATGAAATCCGCGCTGGAGGCGCCGACGGCGAAGGGCGTGGCCGAACGGCTGCTGCGCGGGTCGCTGGCGATCCAGACCGGGACCACCGATCCCCATGGCTGCCTGGGCGTCATCAGCACGGTGGGGTGCACCATCCAGGCGGACTCGATCCGCGAAGATGTGATGGCCCGCCGCACCTCTTCGGACGCGGCGCTGCTGGCCCGGCTGGAGCGGGCGCGGGACGAGGGCGACTTTCCCGATACGATCGAGCCGCAGGCGCTGGCCACCTATCTGACGACGGTGATGCAGGGCATGGCGGTGCATGCGGGCGCGGGCATGTCCCGCGAACTGCTGGAGCAACTGGTGGACACGACGCTGGCTGTGTGGCCAGGCAAGTGACGGGAATCCGGGGCTTTCCGGATTAAATACCAAAAAATTACCGACCGGTATAAAAAGATCGTTGACCCCGCTGCCGTCGTTCATTATATACTGTTCAGTATTGAATGGACCTGCGATCAAAAGGGGTCGTGAAATGCGGATATTTATCGAAACCTGTCGTCGCTGACGGCTTGAGCGGCCAGCCCAACAGGGGGCCGTGACCAGACAAACATAGCACGCCTGATGCGCGGCCGCCGGTCGCGTGGCGGGGAGATTTTTTTTCACGTTCGGCCGGGAAGGCTCGCAGCGGACGATCCTGCATCGGCCCGATCCCCCCGGTTTTGCGTCATTCACAGGGGAATAGTCATGGCATTTCTGCAACTTGCCGCGCTGGCCGACGATGGCGGGACTATTGGCGTCAAGAAGGCGGCGGCGAACCCCGGTTTCGCGCCGGTCGAATGGCAGATCATCCAGCTTGCGCGGCGGGACGGGCTGGATTCGCTGCGCGCGCCCGATCTGTGGGACCGGGTGAAGGGCTGGATCTTCGGGCAGCGGGCCAATCCGCGCCTCGCCAATATGCGGCTGGAGAGCCTGCGGCGGCTGGCGGTCGACGCCTGGCATCGCGGCTATGCGGTGCGTCCGTCCTATCTCAAGGCCTTTTTGAAGGCCGGTTTCAACGAGGGCCAGCTTGAAACGCTGCTGGCCAGCATCAGCGCGCAACGGCGCTTTCGCGCTTCCCGGAGCAGATAAATCATGAACATGCATGCACCCATCGACGTCGACACCCGGTCGGCGACTCCCCTCTCCCGCTGGCGCAAGCGCCATGTTTCGCTGGCCGCGATGGCCCTGGTCATCCTGGGCGGCGTGGGGTGGAAGATCGTCGACAGGCCGGAGGCGCAGGCGGCGGCCACGCCGCTGGTGACCGTGGGCATCGCCGCTCCGCTGAGCCGGGCGGTGACGCAGTGGGACGATTATGTCGGCCGCTTCGCGCCCAGCCAGACGGTGGAGATCCGTCCCCGCGTGTCGGGGTCGGTGACGGCGATCCATTTCCGGGACGGCGACTATGTGAAGGCGGGGCAATTGCTGTTCACCATCGACCAGCGGCCCTTCCTGGCGGCTCTGGCCGAGGCGCGGGCCAGTACGGCAAGTGCGCGGAGCGCGCTGCTGCTGGCGCAGAATGATTATGGCCGCGTGCAGCGGCTGACCGGGGACGAGGCGGTTTCGGCGAGCGAGGTGGATTCGCTGCGGTCGCGGTTGCAGGCGGCTCAGGCCGCGCTGGCGGGCGCGCAGGCGCGGGAGCGGCAGCGGGCGCTGGAGGTGGAGTTCACGCAGGTGCGCGCGCCGATTTCGGGGCGGGTTTCGGACCGGCGGGTCGATATCGGCAATCTCGTCTCGGCCGGTGAGGGCGCCGGGGCGACGTTGCTGACCACGGTCAACAAGATCGATCCCATCTACTTCAACTTCGACGCTTCCGAGGCGCTGTACCTGAAGTCGCAGCGCGACAGGGGCGCCGGCGGGACGGTCGAGGTCCGGTTGCAGGATGAGGCGGATTACCGGCACAAGGGGCGGCTGGACTTCACCGACAACGGGCTGGACCCGCGTTCGGGGACGATCCGGGTGCGCGCCGTGTTCGACAATCCGGACATGTTCCTGACGCCGGGGCTGTTCGGCAACATGCGGCTGGCCAATGGGGGCAAGGTCAATGCCCTGCTGGTGCCGGACGAGGCGATCCAGTCCGACCAGGCGCGCAAGACCGTGCTGGTGGTGGCCCAGGATGACAGCGTCGTGGCGAAGCCGGTGGAACTGGGGCCGGTGGTGGACGGGCTGCGCATCATTCGCGCCGGGCTGGCGCCTGGGGATCGGGTGATCGTTTCGAACATCCAGGCGGCCATGCCTGGGGCGAAGGTCGCGACGCGGGCGGTGGCGGTCAAGGCGGCTCCGGCGCCGGTTGCGGCGGTGGGTGCGGCTGTTCCGGCGGCGGCTCAGGCTACCTTTGCGCGCTGACCAAAGCCCATAGGACGGCGCGCTCCTGCGAAGGCAGGAGCCTGGTTCTACCGTTTGATCTGGGCTCCTGCCTTCGCAGGAGCACGGAATGATATAGCCGGTCCGTTTCCCCGGATCGCGAACCCCTTTTCACGCCATCGAGGAATTCGTCCGATGCGCCTTTCCCGTTTCTTCATCGACCGGCCGATCTTCGCCGCCGTGATCGCGGTGATCATCACCGTGGTCGGCGCGCTGGCCTTTGTCGGCCTGCCTGTTTCGCAATATCCCGACATCGTGCCGCCCACGGTCACGGTTTCCGCCCAATATCCCGGCGCTTCGGCGGAGACCGTCGCGTCGACCGTCGCCGCGCCCATCGAGCAGGAGATCAACGGCGTCGACAACATGCTCTACCAGAGCAGCCAGTCGACCGGCGACGGCAAGGTGACGATCACCGTCACCTTCAAGGTCGGGACCGACCTGGACGCGGCGCAGGTGCTGGTGCAGAACCGCGTGGCCGTGGCCGTCCCGCGCCTGCCGGAGGAGGTGCAGCGGCTGGGCGTCGTCACGCGCAAGACGACCCCGGAATTCCTGATGGTCGTCAACCTCCAGTCGCCCGACGGCACGTTCGACCGCAACTATATCTCCAACTATGCGCTGACGCAGGTCCGCGACCGGCTGGCGCGGCTGGACGGCGTGGGCGACGTGCAGTTGTTCGGATCGCGCGACTATGCGATGCGCATCTGGATCGACCCCGACCGCGCCGCCGCGCTGGACCTGACGGCGGGCGAGATCGTGCAGGCCCTGCGCGCCCAGAATGTGCAGGTGTCCGCCGGTTCCATCGGCCAGCCCCCCTACGATCGCGGCGAAGCCTTCCAGCTAGGCGTCGAGATGCAGGGCCGCCTGACCGAACCGCAGCAGTTCGCCGACATCGTCGTCCGCACCGATGCGGACGGCCGTCAGGTCCGGGTGGGCGACGTCGCCCGCGTCGAGCTGGGCGCGCAGGATTACGGCATCAACACCTATCTGTCGAACAAGCCGACCGTCGTCATCGCGACGATGCAGCGCCCCGGATCCAACGCGCTGGACGCGGCGGAGAAGGTGAAGGCGGAGATGGAGCAGCTTTCCAGGCGCTTCCCCAAGGGGCTGGAATATAGCGTCATCTACAACCCGACCGAATTCATCAGCCAGTCCATCGACGCCGTCTACCAGACGCTGTTCGAAGCGGTGATCCTGGTCGTCATCGTCATCCTGGTCTTCCTCCAGAACTGGCGCGCGGCGGTCATCCCGATCATCGCCATCCCGGTGTCGCTGATCGGCACGGCGGCGATCCTGGCCGGGCTGGGCTATTCGCTGAACAACCTGTCGCTGTTCGGGCTGGTGCTGGCCATCGGCATCGTCGTCGACGACGCCATCGTCGTGGTCGAAAATGTCGAGCGCAATATCGAGCATGGCATGACGCCGCTGGAGGCCGCCCGCACGTCCATGGACGAAGTGTCGACCGCGCTGGTCGCCATCGTCCTGGTGCTGTGCGCGGTGTTCGTGCCGACTTTGTTCATCACCGGCATTTCGGGCGCCTTCTACCAGCAGTTCGCCGTCACCATCTCCACCGCGACGATCATTTCGCTGATCCTGTCGCTGACCTTGTCTCCGGCGGCGGCGGCCCTGCTGCTGAAGTCCAGGCATGACGGGCATGCCCTCCGCAACGCGCCTCGCTGGCGCCGGATCGCGGCGCAGGCGGCCGACCGCTTCAATCGCGGCTTCGACCGTCTGAGCGCAGGCTATGCCCGCCTCACCCGCTTCCTGGTGGCCCGGCCGAAGAAGATGCTGCTGACCTATTCGGGGCTGATCGCCGCCACCATCGCCCTGTTCTGGGTGACGCCCGGCGGCTTCATCCCCGCGCAGGACCAGGGCTATTTCCTGGCCGTGGTGCAACTCCCCTCCGGCGCGTCGCTGGAGCGCACCGACAAGGTGACGCGGGAGGTCGCGGCGAAGATCCTGCCCATCAAGGGCCTGCGCGGCGCGGTGATGTTCGCCGGCTTCCATGGCCCTTCCCAGACGCAGGCGCCCAACAGCGCCGCCATCTACTTCCCGTTCAAGACCTTCGCCGAGCGTCGGCAAGAAGGCGTCACCTATGCCGGGATCATGGAGCAGGCGAACCAGGCCGTCGCCGGTTATGACAAGGCCCGCATCCTGATCGTGCCGCCGCCGCTGATCCAGGGCATCGGTTCGGCGGGCGGATACCGCCTGATGGTGCAGGACCGCGAGGATCATGGCTATGCCGAGCTGAACAGGGTTGCCCAGGACTTCATCGCCAAGGCGAACCAGACGCCCGGACTCAACATGGTCTACACCCTGTTCGATGTCGGCACGCCCCGCGTCTATGCCGATGTGGACCGGCGCAAGGCCGACCTGCTGGGCGTTCCGCCGGAGCGCGTGTTCGAAGCGATGCAGGTCTATCTGGGCTCCGCCTTCGTCAACGACTTCAACCTGCTGGGCCGCACCTATCGCGTCACCGCGCAGGCCGATGCCGACCATCGCGGCACGGTGGCGGACATCGCCAACCTCAAGACCCGGTCGAACAGCGGCCAGATGGTGCCCATCGGTTCCGTCTCGACCTTCAAGGACAAGACCGGCCCCTATCGCGTGGTGCGCTACAACCTGTTGCCGGCGGTGGAGATCGACGGCGATACGGCCCCCGGATACAGTTCGGGCCAGTCGCTGACGACGATGGAGAAGCTGGCCGATTCCACGCTTCCCGACGGTTATGGCCGGGAGTGGACGGGCGTCGCCTATCAGCAGGTGATCGCGGGGAACACGGCGGGCATCGTCTTCGCCATGGCGGTGTTCTTCGTCTTCCTGGTGCTGGCGGCGCAATATGAAAGCCTGACGCTGCCGCTGTCGATCATCCTGATCGTGCCGATGTGCCTGTTCGCGGCCATGCTGGGCGTGAATTTGCGGGGCATGGACAATAATATCCTGACGCAGATCGGGCTGGTCGTGCTGATCGCGCTGGCGGCGAAGAATGCGATCCTGGTGGTCGAATTCGCCAAGCAGGCGGAGGAGGAACAGGGGCTGTCGCCGGTGGAGGCCGCCGTGCAGGCGGCGCAGACCCGGCTGCGGCCGATCCTGATGACCAGCTTCGCCTTCATCCTGGGCGCGGTGCCGCTGGTGATCGCGAGCGGGGCTGGCGCGGAACTGCGGCAGGCTTTGGGCACGGCCGTCTTCTTCGGGATGACCGGCGTGACCGCCTTCGGCCTGCTTTTCACCCCCACTTTCTATGTCGTGTGCCGCGCATTGGGCGACCGCTTTTCCCGCAAGGGCAAGGGTCAGGCGCCCGCCGCGCTGCAACCCGCCGAATAAGGAACGGCATGATGATCAAGACATTGCTTCCCCTATTGCTCGGCGCATCGGCCCTGACCGCTTGCGCCGCAGGGCCGGACTATAAGGCTCCGGCTACCCCGACCGCTGCCGCAGGGGCCTTTATCGGCGCGGCCAGTCCGGCGGTCAGCGTCGCGCAGGCCGACGACCATTGGTGGCGGCTCTACAGCGATCCGGTGCTGGACGGGCTGGTGCAGGACGCGCTGAAGGCGAATACCGACATCCGCGTGGCGGTCGCCCGGCTGGAAAAGGCCCGCGCCCAGTTGCGCGGCGCCCGTTCCGACAGGCTGCCGCAAACGACCTTGAGCGGTTCGCCCAGCTATGGCCGGGCATCGGCCGCGCAGAGCTTGCCGGGCGCCGACAGGGAGAACTGGACCATCGATGCGGGGTTGAACGTCGCCTATGAGGTCGACCTGTTCGGGCGCGTGAAGCGCAGCATCGAGGCGGCGAAGGGCGACGTCAACGCCGCATCGGCCGATGCCGACGCGGTGCGCGTGGCGGTGGTCGCAGACACGGTGCGCGCCTATGTCGACGCCACCAGTTCGGCCGAACGCCTCGCGGTGGCGCGGCAGACGGTGGCGCTGCTCGACAACAGCATCCGCATCACCAACGCCCGGTTTGAGGTCGGCCGGTCCGACCGGCTGGACGTGATCCGGGTGACGGCGCTGCGCGACAGCCAGGCGGCGGTCATCCCCAGCCTGGTGGCGGATCGGGACGGGGCGCTGTTCCGGCTGGCGACGCTGACCGGGCGGACGCCGCGGGATTTGCCGGGCACAGTCCGGGAGCGGACGGTGACGCCCGGCCTCAGCCAGCCCATTCCCGTCGGGGACGGGCGGGCACTGCTGGCCCGGCGTCCGGACGTGCGCGCCGCCGAGCAGCGGCTGGCGGCCGACACGGCGCGGATCGGCGTGGCGACGGCGGACCTTTATCCGCGCATCACCCTTGGAGGTTCCATCGGCACGACGGCGATCGGCGGCGGCGACATCTTCGGCGGCGGGCCGTTCCGTTGGCTGCTGGGGCCGCTGATCAACTGGGCCTTTCCCAATCAGGAGGCCAATCGGGCGCGGATCGCGGCGGCGCGGGCGGATGCGGACGGGTCGCTCGCCAGCTTCGACGGGACGGTGCTGCGGGCGCTGGAGGAGACGGAGACGGCGCTGTCCGTCTATGCCCATGCGCTGGAGCGGCGCGACACGCTGAAGGCGGCGCGGGAAGCGGCGGACCGGGCGGCGCGCATCAGCCTGGCCCGGCAGCGGGAGGGGCAGATCGATTTCCTGACCGTGCTGGACGCGCAGCGGACGCTGGCGGCGGCGGAGAGCGACCTGGCGACGGCGAACCGGGCGGTGGCCTTCGCGCAGGTCGACCTGTTCAGGGCGCTGGGCGGGGGGTGGACGACGGGCTGAAGCCCCCGTCCGGCATGAGGGGCGGGGCATATTTGCGGTCCCGCCTTCCGGTCGAGCGCCGCTCAACGGTTTTGCAGAATCGATAAATGACCGAGCATTACGCGTTGGTCGGCTCGCCAGCGGACTTCTAGATCGGTCCGGTCCCTCATTGAGCGAGAACCGATCATGTCCCAGAATCGTCACATCAAGCTCGGCTTCATCCTGCACGGCGTCGGCCGCACCTGGAACGACTGGCGGCATCCCGACCGCGACGTCAATGCCAGCACCAGCCTGGCCTTCTACCAGAAACAGGCGGCCACCGCGGAGCGGGGCAAGTTCGACCTGCTGTTCATCGCCGACAGCCTGTCCATCACGGAAAAGTCCAGCCCGCATTATCTCAATCGGTTCGAGCCGATCACCATCCTGTCCGCGCTGGCGGTGACCACGTCGCGCATCGGCCTGGTGGGGACGCTGACCGTCAGCTATTCCGAGCCGTTCAACGTCGCGCGCCAGTTCGCCTCGCTCGACCATCTGAGCGGCGGCAGGGCGGGATGGAACATCGTGACGTCCTGGCTGGGCGACACAGCTGCCAATTTCAGCAAGACCGAACATCCGCCGCATTCCGTGCGCTATCGCATCGCCGGGGAATATCTGGACGTGGTCCAGGGCCTGTGGGATAGCTGGGAGGACGGCGCCCATGTCGCGGACAAGGAAAGCGGCCGGTTCGTCGATCCCGAACGGCTCCACAGGCTGGATCACAAGGGCGAGTTCTTCCAGGTGCGCGGGCCGCTCAACATCAAGCGGACGCCCCAGGGCCAGCCGGTCATCTTCCAGGCGGGCGCTTCGGACGACGGGCGCAATTTCGCGGCGAAACGGGCGGAGGTCATCTTCGCCCATGCGCCGGACCTGGAATCGGGCCAGGCCTATTATGCGGACGTCAAGGCGCGGGCCAGCGGCTTCGGCCGCGATCCCGGCCAGTTGTTCGTCATGCCCGGCATCGCCCCGATCGTCGGGGATACGGACGAGGATGCGGAGGCGCGTTATCGCGAACTGGCGGCGCTGGAATCGATCGAAACCGGCCTGGGCTTCCTGTCGCGGACCTTCAACGACCATGATTTCCACCAATATGACCTGGACGCCCCCTTCCCCGACGTCGAGCATATCGGCATCAACAGCCAGCAGAGCGGGACGCTGGGCATCCTTGCCCAGGTGCGCGCCGGAAACCTGACCTTGCGGCAGGTCGTGGAGCGGCTGGCGACGCCGCGCGGCGCCTTCGTCGGATCGCCGGAAACCGTGGCGGATCGCCTGCAGCAATGGTTCGAGGCCGGCGCCGCCGACGGCTTCATGCTGTTCGAGCCGCTTCCCGGCCAGCTCGACCTGTTCGTGGACAGGGTGATCCCGATCCTTCAGGCGCGGGGGCTGTTCCGCACCGAATATGAAGGCGCCACCCTTCGCGAGCATCTGGGCCTTGCGCAGCCGGACAATCGCTTCGCCCGCAAGGCCGCCGAGAAGAACGCCGCCTGATCCTTGCGGGAGAAGTCCGATGGCAGAGAATGAAAGCCTGACAGAACAGTTCCAGGCCCTGCACAGGGAAAGGGTGCGAAGCTGGAAGCCGGAAAACCTGGCGGAGAATGTGGCGCGGCGGGCACGGCTGGTCGCCGATTTCGACCCGTCGCGGACGGTGCGGCCCGGCGATGTCGTCGAGCCCTTCCAACTGGCGGAGGCCGACGGCACGACGCTGACGCTGGAGCGCTTGACGGCCGAGGGGCCTGCGGTGCTCGTCTTCTTCCGCTATGCGGGCTGTCCGGCATGCAACCTTGCCCTGCCCTATTATGAGCGGCAGCTCTGGCCCAGGCTTCGCAAGGCCGGAATCCCGCTCGTCGCGATCAGCCCGCACCTGCCGGAGACGGGATTGGGCGCGATCCGCGAGCGGCATGGCTTGACCTACGGCATCGCCAACGATCGCGGCAACGCCTTGGCGCGCCGCTTCGGCATCACCTTCGATCGCGACCTGGTGCCGGACGGGCAGCCATCGCCCGGCTGGATCGGGGAATTGACCGGCACGGGCACGGCGGAATTGCCGCAGCCCGCCGTCATCGCCATCGACCGCGACCGGGTGGCGCGCTTTGTCGACGTCAGCCCGGACTGGCTCGCGCGCACGGAGGCACCCGCGATACTGGAGGCGGTGGGACGGATCGAAAGCGCGGCCGTCGGCTGACGATCCGTCGCCGCCGGGCGGTCAGGCGGCGATCATGGCATGACGGAAAAGATGGGATTTCTCCTTCTCCATCCAGTCCGGCGCCGGGGATGCGGCCTGCGTCCGGCGATCGAAGGTGAAATCGGGCACATGGATGTCGACGGCGAAGCGCAGCCGGCAGGTCCGGCCGCCCACCGGCCGCGAGAGCAGGATGCTTCCGTCCGGCTGGAGCGCGAACTCTCCCGACGCGATCTGCTGTCCGATCCTGCCGGTCCGGGTGCTGTGGTCGATGGTCCGGCCATTGAGCGCCACCGACACTTCGTAGCTTTCGATCTCTTCGGCGGTGAGGAGCCGGTCCGCCAGCGCCCGGTCCAGATCGGCGGCATTCCGCAGGGCCGCGTCCAGTCGCGGCAATCGCGATTGCGCATAGGCGACATGGCCTCCCGCGACGATCAGCCCGCCGTCCATCGGCAAGTCCCGCCCCGTCTCCTCGTCATGGAGGCTGAGGAGCCGCAAGCCCAGCAGAGGGCCGCGAAAGCATTGTTGCCGCCAATCCTCGACATAGGCGCCCGACGGGGCGAATTCAAGCACGCTGTTGCCGATGAAGCGCAGGATCGCCGGTTCCGGCCACTGGTTCCGCGGCTGGTAGCTTGTGGCGACAGACCAGGACATTTGCTGACTTTCCGCATCCCAGAGCGTGTCGCCGACCCAGCCCTGCCGATCCGTCACGGATGTCGCCGCGCCGTCCGGCAGCCGCAGGTCTATCGTGAAGCTGCGCGACTGGAACCAGTAGACGACCGTCCTTTCATCCGTGACGCCGGTGCAGAAGGTGATGCTCTTGCGCCGGAAGGCGCCCAGCAGGCGGCGCGGAAAGGCCGGCTGCTCCGGAACGACCGGCGGCAGCGCGCCCAGCAGGTCGGCCAGCGTCATGCGCCCGACGGCCCCTGGCGCCGCCCGAAGGAGTCGAGCGGCATGGCGTTGGCCAGCACCAGTTCCCCCTTCGCGATCCGGCGCTTGAGATAGGCGAAGGTCTGCGCCGTCTGGTTGAACAGATGTTCGCCACCCTTGAGCGGCGCATAGCGGGGCGCTTCGTCCCCCACCAGCGGCGCCACGACATAGTCGTAGTCGCAGGCGTGGAAGAAGGGAAAGGCGTAGCGCTGCTGCGCGACCTTCTTCACGCGATGGGTCGTCGCGACATAGCGGCCGTTGGACAGGATTTCCATCATGTCGCCAATGTTCATGATCATCGCGCCGTCCATCAGCGGCACATCCACCCAGTCGCCCTTCCTGTCGAGGATCTGGAGCCCGGCCGCCGTGGCGAAGAGGAGGGTGAAGCATTCATAATCGGTATGGGCGCCGATGCCCGGCCTGTCCTGCGCGCTGGAATCGAAGGGATAGTGGATGAGCCGCAACTGGCTTGGCGGATTGCGGCGATGCGCGTCGAAATGATCCTCCTCCAGCCCCAGCGCGAGCGCGAAGGCGCGGAAAATCTGCCCCCCGATGTCCGTCAGATGCCGGTAATAGGCCGACACATCCTCCCGAAAGCCCGGCATTTGCGGCCAGTTATTGGGGCCGAGCAACGGCCGGCGACCCTCCGGCCACGGATAGTCGCGGTTGACGTCATAGGCTTCCTTGAGGTCGCTGGTGCCCGCGCCGAACTGTTCCTCGCCCACGGGGACATAGCCGCTGTGGTTTTGCGAATGGCCGATATAGTTCGCCATCTTGACCTCCCGGTCGAGCGCGAAATAGGCCTCCGCCCGCGCGACGAGGCGGCGGAACAGCGCCCAGTCCAGTTGCGCCCCGCCGATGTAGAGAAAGCCCGCATCGGTGCAGGCGCGGTCCAGCGCGCGGGCGACGCCCAGCCGGTCTTCGCGGGAATCGCTGGCCAGCATGGATATGTCGACGAAGGGAAGAACAGCCATGTCGCGACGCTAGGCGAAACGGGGCATAGGCATAGATGGGACGATTCGATGATTTCCATTGATTTGATCTATGACCGCGTCATTGTGGGGCCGCGTCATTCTGGCCCGGACGGGAAAGGCGGAACATGAGCGATCGATCGTTCCTTATCGACAAGAGGTTCGCGAGCCGGGTCGACTGGAACCTGATGCGCACCTTCGTCGACATCGTCCGCGCCGGCGGGATCGGCGCGGCGGCGCGGCAGCTCAACAGGCAGCAGCCCAGCATCAGCGCCGCGCTCAAGCGGCTGGAGGATCATGTCGGCGTGACGCTTCTCCACCGCACGGCGACCGGCGTGGAAATGACGGCGGCCGGCAAGGCGATGATGGCGCTTTGCGAGGATATGCTGGAATCCGCGCAGATGATGCCGCACCAGATCGCCCAGGCCACCAGGCGCGTCGAAGGGATCGTCCGCATCCAGATCATATCCGGCCTGGTGTCGCCGGAATTCGACGAGGCGATCGCCAGCCTGCACCGGCGCAACCCGGCCATCCACATCGAAATCCGCGTGTCGCCCTGGCGCCAGGTTCTCGACGCGCTGGAGCAGGGGGAAGTCGAGATCGGCGTGGGTTACGACAGCAGCGTTCGCGGCAGCCTGATGTACGAGCCGCTGCTGGTGGAGCGCCAGCAGCTCTATTGTTCCCGCTACAGCCCCTATTTCGGATACAGGCTGAACCGCCTACACGACCTCAAGGACGAGGGATTCGTCCTGACCGGGGATGATGAGATCGAACTGATCACCCATTTGCGCCGCCGGTATCGGCTGGGGACCAAGGTGAACGGCCTGGCCGAGGACATCAACGAGGCGAAACGGCTGATCGTCCAGGGCGTGGGCATCGGGTTCCTGCCGGTGCTGGCGGCGGAGGACGAGGTGGCGCGGGAAAGGCTGTGGCCGATCCTGGACGCGGATGCCGAGCCGTCCTACGACATCTTCCTGCTGTCCCGGTCCGAACGCGCGCGCGACACGGCCACGCAGCTTTTCTGGGACGAAGTGATCCGCCGGTTGCGGGCCAAGGCGCGGACATAGATTCCATCTATGGCTTTCATCAGAACTTTACCTCTCCCGGATTGACGCAGCGCAGCACAGCCTTCCCGTCCATGGCGCCGCGCCTGACCGATGGAATCGCCCGTCGGCGCAGGCATGGCCGGGGAAGCGGGAAGCGCGATGAAGGACAAGGTCTTCAACTACACGCCGCCGGCGATGATAGCGATGGTCCTCATGTTCTGGGCCTTCGGACCCAAGGCCCTGCTGGATCGTCCGTGGACGTTCGTTGCGACGTCCTCGCTCATCACGATCGTCGTCCTGCTTCTGGAACAGGTCCATGAACGCCATTCCGGCTGGCGGATGAACAGGCAGGAATTCTTCACCGACCTGTTCTACAACGTGCTGAGCGCGACCGTCATATCCTGGGTTTCGACGAAGCTCGCCGAGGAGCCGCTGAAGGCGGCCAAGGCCTCGCTGGGCATCACCACCCAATGGGCCATGCACATGCCATGGCTGCTCCAGGTGGCGCTGGTGGTGTTCCTGATCGAATTCGGCCAATATTGGATGCATCGGTTGATGCACAACAGCACGCCCTTCTGGCTGACCCATGCCCCGCATCACCACCTGACCCAGTTGAACGCGGCGAAGGGCGCGGTGGGCAACCCCATAGAGCTGGTGCTGATCAGCCTGAGCGTGGTGGCGCTGTTCGACCTCGACAACAGCGCCGTGTTCGCGGGCATCAACGTGCTGGGCGTGATCTCCACCTTCGCCCACGCCAATGTCCGCGCCGATCCGCCGATCTGGTACGCCTTCTTCTTCACGACGATCCGCCACCACAGCCTGCACCATTCGACGGATTATGAGAGCACGCGCTGCAATTACGGCAATTCCCTGATCCTGCTCGACCGCATATTCGGCACCTATCGGGAGGGCGAGGCCGCGCTGGTCGGCCAGGATGACCGCCGCCGCCTGTCGATCTGGGAACAGACCATATTTCCCTTCCGGCCGCTGATCGACAGGGTGCGGAACGGCAGCGCGCGGAACGGCAGGGGCGCGGCGCAGGCTGCGGGCGAGGGCGCGGTCGACGGCCGGGCCGAAGCCGATGCCTCCGTCCAGAATGCCGTGGAAGGCGCGGCGCCGGCATGACGGTGACGGGCGCCCCGCAGGCCAGCGCGGCGCGAAACGCGCTGATGCGGGGCGACATGCAGGCGACGCGCCAGCTTGCCGCCACCATGGTGGCGAAAGATCCGCAGGATGCCGAGGGCCATTTCCTGCTGGGCGTCGCGGAGTCCGATGCCGGGCGCATCCAGGCGGGAATCCGGCATCTGGATCATGCGGTGACGATCGATCCCAGGGGCGAATATCGCGCGCAACTCGCCCGGCTGCTCATCATGACCCGCCGCGACGGCGACGCCGCGGCGACCCTGCGGGAGGCCGAGCAGGCCCCGCCCGCCGACGCGTTCAGCCGCGACACCATCGGCTGCGTCTATGCCCGGTTGGGGAACCATGCCGCCGCGCTGGCGCATTTCGACGAAGCCGTCCGGATGGAGCCGCGGAACCGCAATTATCGCTACAACCTGGCCGTGACGCTCAATTTCCTGGGCAGGGTCGAGGAAGCGGACGCCGCGCTGGAGGCGTTGCTTTCCCTCGCGCCCGACGATGCCCGCGCCCACCACCTGCTGGCCGGCATCCGCAGGCAGACGCCGACATGCAATCATGTCGAACGGCTGGAACGGACCCTGGGCGGCATGACGGACGGTCGCGGGCGGCTGCTGATCAGCTATGCGCTGGCGAAGGAACTGGAGGACATCGGCCGGCCGGACGACGCGCTGGCCCGGCTTTGCGTCGCGAACGCCGAACATCGCCGGACATTGCCCTACGCCTTCGCGCGCGACGCGGCGCTGTTCGACGCGATGGAAGCGGCATGGCCGCTGCCGCAGGCGAGCGCGCCGTCCGCGGCGGACCCGATCTTCATCATCGGGATGCCGCGCACCGGCACGACGCTGGTCGACCGCATCCTCTCCTCCCATCCGCAGGTCGAAAGCGCGGGCGAGTTGCAGGCCATGCCCCTTGCCGTCAAGAAGGCGGCGGGCACGCGCACCCCCACGGTGATGGACGCCGAAACGATCGCATCCGCCGCGCGCGCCGACATGGCGGCGATCGGGCGCGATTATCTGGAACGGGCGAGCCACCATCGGCGCGACGCGAACCTTCGGTTCATCGACAAGTTTCCGGGCAATTTCTTCTATGCGGGCTTCATTGCGCGGGCTTTGCCGTCGGCACGGATCATCTGCCTGCGCCGCGATCCGATGGACACGGTGCTCAGCAACTTCCGAAACCTGTTCGCCGTCGGCTCCCCCTATTACGACTATAGCTACGACCTGCTCGACACCGCCGCTTATCATGTCCGCTTCGACCGGCTGATGGCGTTGTGGCGGGAGGCTCTGCCCGGCCGCCTGATCGAGCTGCGCTACGAGGATCTCGTCGCCGACCTGGAGGGCGAGACGCGCCGACTGCTCGCCCATTGCGGGCTGGACTGGTCGGAGGACTGCCTTTCCTTCCACAGCAACAGCGCCCCGGTTTCCACCCCCAGCGCCGCGCAGGTCCGGCAGCCGATCTACACCGGATCGGTCGGGCGCTGGAAACGGCATGCGGCCGTGCTGGAGCCGGTGCGCCGCTATTTCGAACAGGCCGGGATCGACATCCCATGAACCAAGGGAAAGCGAGCGCCATGTCCCCTATCCGCCAACTGATGCTGGGCCGATTGATATTGGGCGGGGCGCTTGCCGCCGCCGCGACGCCTGCCCTCGCGGCCGGCGAGCCGGTCACGCGGCTGGTCGATTGCCGATCCGGCAGTTGCCTGCTGGTGTCGGGCCGTCGCGAGGACGCCGCCGTCCCGGTCGCGATCAACGGCCATGCGGTGCCGGTGGACGGCGCGCGCAAATGGCGGGTGCGCCTGCCCGTCGATACCGTCCGCTCATGGTCCCTGCCCCATGAGCGGACGATCACGGTCGCGGTCGGCGGCAAGGCGAGCGAGGCGAGGCTGCCGTTGGGCCTGCTGGGCCGCAGCGAAAGGCTGACGATGCTGGTGGTGCGCGCCAAGTAATAAGATAACCCGTCACTAGTAATAAAATAACGATTTGCAGTCCTGTATTGAAAGTTTCATCTCCCGGAACTATGTGATCCGAAGTCGCCGGAGAGCGGCATCGGTTCAAGATACAGGAGATGATGATGAAGATTGGCCTCGCCGCCCTTGCCGCTGCCGCATTCGCCGTCCCGGCGGTCGCCGGCGCCGCCGACAATCCCTTTGCGCGGGATCAGGCGATCCTGAACCTCAAGGGCCTGGACCTGTCCACCGCGCAAGGGCAACAGCGCCTCGCCATCCGCATGGAGCAGGCGGCGAGCGCGGTCTGCGGCAACCGCCTGTCGGGCGTCCACCTGGCCCTGGAGGCCAAGGCCCGCGCCTGCCGCGAAGCCGTCGTCGCCGACATCCATGCGCAGGTCGAGGCGCAACTGGCAATGGCTCCGGCGCCGGTGCGCTTGGCGGCGCTCCGCTGAAACGGCGCGTCCCGCGCCCGGCCGGTCCGGGGCGCGGGACGCGATCAGCGCCGCGCCCCGGTCATTTCGCCAGCCTGGCCGGATGGGGCCACCAGGTCAGCGTGTGCACGTCATGCGCCGACGTCCACAGGCCCTTTGCCGTGAAGCGCAGCGCGCCGCTGCCTTCGACCTTGCCGACGCGGGCCTTGATCTTCAGCGTTTTGGGATCGATCGCCACGAAGGTCTGCCCTTCGGTCGTGCGCAGCCATATCATGCCGCCGCCCGTGTCGATGTCGCCATATTGCAGCACATCGCCCACCTTGACGCGGCCGGTCACTTCGCCGCTGACCGGATCGACGCGGGCCACCGTTCCGTCGCCCTGTTCCTGAACCCAGACGGCGCCTTCGCCGGCGGCCAGAAAGCCCGGTTGCCTGCCCAGCGCCGTGGTGCTGGCCACGCTGTTGGTCGCCGGGTCGATGCGCTGGATCGTCGCGCTTTCGCTGCTCACCGCCCAGACGGAGCCGAAGCCGGAGGCGAGATAATAGGTTCCCGCGCTGACCGGGACGGTCGCTATCACCCGGTTGCTGGCGGGATCGACGCGGGAGACGACGCCCTTCTGGTCGCTGGCGACCCAGATCGATCCCGCTTCGGCGACGACGTTGAGTTCGCCCTTCGGATTGGCGATGCCGGTGGCTATGGTCGCCGTCTTTTCCGCCGTGGCGGCGTCGATCCGGACCAGCGCGTTTTTCTCGCAATCGGCCACCCACAGCGATCCGGCCGATAGGGCCATGGCGCCGCAGGGCCGGCCCATCGCGACTTCGGCCCTCTTGCCCTTTCGCGTCCAGCGTTCCACCCGGCCGGCGTTGGTCACCCAGACGCCGTCGCCATCGACCGCCAGGAAATCGGCGAAGCCCGGCACCTGGATCACCTGTTCGGCGGCGGGCGCGGCGGAAGCGATTGCGGCGCAGCTTGCCGCCAGCGCAGCGGCCAGGATGCGGAGCTTCGGCACGGCTAGGCCCGTCCGGCCATATAGGCGCGCCAGCCGCCCAGGGCCGTGATGTCCTCCGCGCCGGTCACCGCGCGCGGTTCCGCGACGAAGCCCTTGACGCTGCTGCCGTCGGCCAGCGTCACCGTGCCGATCGCGAGCGGCGCGGGCACTTCGGCCACGAAACTTCCGAATTCGGCCACGCCCAGCTCATAGACCTCCAGCGCGATCGGCCCGCCATCCTCGCTGTGCACCAGCGCAGGCTTGGGCGGCACGCTGTTCGCCATGGCGTAGAGGCGGTAGGTCGGCGCCGTTTCAAAGGCGCCGATAAACTTCGCCTCGCGCGATGTCAGTTGCCAGTGAAGCGGCATGTCCTTGAGATGGGCGCCCACGACGGCGAGTTTCACGGTCTGCATTTTGCCCTCCAGATCAAGCGGGGGTTGGGAAAGAAGATCGGCTTCGGCAAGATAGGCGTCCGCCGCGTCGAGCAGGGCGCGGTCGCTGTCGGCCGGGCCGATCAGGGTGATGCCGAACCCGGTGCCGTTGGCCCTGGCGCCGGCTGGAACGGCCACGGCGGCCATGTCGAGCAGGTTCACGAAATTGGTGTAATAGCCAAGGGCGCTGTTGAGCGCGACCGGCGCGGCAAGCAGTTCGGCGACGCGGAAGATGGTGCCCGCGGTCGGAAAGGCCATCAGGTCGATGCCGGCCCATTGCAGGTCGGCGTGCCGTTTGAGTTCGGCCAGGCGATAGATGCCGTTGAACAGTTCGACAGCGCTGATCGCCAGTCCGGGTTCCACGACCTCCCGCACGGTCGGGTCGATCGCATCGGGATCGTCGGCGAGGAGCGTCGCCAGGGCGGCGGCCCGCTCCGCAACCCAGGGGCCGCCATAGAGAAGCTGCGCCGCTTCGAGAAGCGGGGCGATGTCGATCTCCACCACGTCGGCCAGCCCCGCCAGCCGCTGCAATGCGCGATCGTACAGATATTCCGATTCCGCGTCGCCGAACCAGGCGCGCTGGTCCCGGCGGGGCACGCCGATGGTCCCGCACCGGCGCGGAAGGTCCGCCAGCGGCTTCGAATAGGGGTCCGCCGGATCGAAGCCGGCGATTACCCCGTCGAGCAGGCGGGCGTCGGCGGTGTCGCCGGTGAAGACGGTGATGCAGTCGAGCGTGCGGCAGGCGGGCACCAGCCCGTTATTGCTCCATCGCCCCTTGCTCGGCTTGAACCCGACCAGATGCTGGAAGGCGGCGGGCACGCGGCCCGAACCGGCGGTGTCCGTGCCCAGCGCGAAGGGGACCAGCCCGGCGGCCACCGCCACCGAGGAACCGGAGCTGGACCCGCCGCTGACATAGGCGAGGTGATAGGCGTTGCGCGGACTGCCATAGGGGCTGCGCGTGCCGTTGAGGCCGGTCGCGAACTGGTCCAGATTGGTCTTGCCGACGCAGATCGCGCCGGCAGCGGTCAGGCGTTCGACGACCGTCGCCGACCGTTCGGGACGATAGGCGAAGGCCGGGCAGGCCGCGGTCGTTTCGAACCCCGCAGCGTCGATATTGTCCTTGACCGCGAAGGGAACGCCGGCCAGCGGCAGATCCTCCCCCGCGGCGAGGCGGGCGTCGACGGACCTTGCGGCGCCGATCAGATCATCCGGCGTCGCGCGGCCGATCCAGATCTGCGGCTGCACGGCATCATAGGCGGCCAGCCGGGCGACCGTCTCCTCCATCACGGCGACCGCGCTGGTCCGGCCTGCCCTGACGGCCTCGGCGATCGTCGCCGCGCTGCGCCGGTCGAGCGCGATCATGCCACGGCCCTCAGCGCCAGCATCGGCGCGCCGGGCTGCAGGGCCTGCCGCTCCTGCACATAGATTGCCGCGACCGTGCCCGTGGCGGGGCTTTGCACCGCGCATTCCATCTTCATCGCCTCTATGACGGCGATCGTGTCGCCCGCCTTCACTTCGTCGCCCACCGCGACCAGCAATTTCCAGATGCTGCCGCCAAAGGGCGTTTCGACCAGATCGGCGCCGTCCGGAACGTCGATGGCGTCCGGCCCGGCGACGTCGGCCTCCGTCAGGCTGGTGACGCGGTCGAACTCCCCGTTCCTTTGCCATTCGGCGCGCTCCTCATCGAAGGCGGCCTGGCGGCGCGCCTCGAACGCGGCGATGGCGTCGGCATTCCCGGCCAGGAAGGCGCGATAGTCGGCCAGCCGGAACTCCGACGGCTCGATCCGGATGGAGCGCCGCCCGCTGGGGAAATCGCGGCGCCATTCGGCCAGTTCTTCCGCGCTGACCGGATAGAAGCGGATCTGGTCGAAGAAGCGCAGCAACCATGGCTTCCCCTCGACGAAGACGTCGGTCTGGCGATGCGTGTTCCACACCTGGATGGTGCGGCCGAACAGTTGATAGCCGCCCGGCCCTTCCATCCCGTAGATGCACATATAGGCGCCGCCGATGCCCACGACATTGGGCGGCGTCCAGGTGCGCGCCGGATTGTACTTGGTGGTGACGAGCCGGTGCCGGGGATCGACCGGGGTGGCGACCGGCGCGCCCAGATAGACGTCGCCCAGCCCCAGGACGAGGTAGTTCGCCTCGAAGATCAGCCGCTCCACCGCCGCCGCGTCGGGAAGGCCGTTGACCCGGCGGATGAATTCGATGTTGTCGGGGCACCATGGCGCGTCTGCGCGCACGCCGCCCATATATTTCTCGATCGTCTCTATCGTCGCGGGATCGCGCCAGCTGAGCGGCATATGGACGATGCGGGAGGGAATGGTGAAATCCTCAAGGTCGCCGAGGCGCTCCTCCGCGGAGATCAGCGCCGCCAGCGCGGCGCGCTGGTCCAGTTGCTCGCCGTCGAAATGCAGTTGCAGCGATCGGATGCCCGGAACGACATCGACGATGCCGGGCAAAGCCAGCCGTTCCAGCTCCGTCATCAGCGCGTGGACCCGTATCCGAAGCTCTATGTCGAGCACGATGGGACCATATTCGACCAGGATGTTGCGATCGCCCTGCTGGCGGTAGACGGTGCGGGGGCGGCCAGGCCCTTCCGGAATCCGGGCGAGGATGGGCGAGAGCATCTCGATCGGCCGCACCGGGGCGGCATCCTCCACCGATCCGGAGGCGACCAGCCGCCGTTGCAGCGCGTCCGCCACGGCGGCATCGTCGATATTGACGGGGGCGAAACGCAGCTTGTCGCCCGGCGCAAGCTGGCCGATTTTCCAACGGTCGGCCGCGATCACCACGAAGGGGCAGACGAAACCGCCGAGCGAAGGGCCGTCCGGGCCAAGGATGATCGGCATGTCGCCGGTGAAGTCGACGGCGCCGATGGCATAGGGATTGTCGTGGATGTTGGACGGGTGCAATCCCGCCTCGCCCCCGTCGGCGCGGGCCCATTGCGGCTTGGGTCCGATCAGGCGGACGCCGGTGCGATTGCTGTTGTAGTGGACCTGCCATTCGGCCGCGACGATGGCCTCTATATCGGCGTCGGTGAAGAAATCCGGCGCGCCATGGGGACCATAGAGGACGCGCAGGGTCCATCGCGTCGAAAGATCCGGCATGTCGGCGGAGGCGAGCGGCGCGTCCGTTCGATCGCCCGCCAGGTGCAGGGTGTCGCCCGCCAGCAGCCGGCGAGCGGCATGCCCGCCGAACTGGCCCAGTTCGAAGGTGCTGCGGCTGCCGAGATAGGGCGCGATGTCGAGGCCGCCGGCGAACAGGATATAGCCGCGCAGGCCGCCGCCCGACGCGCGGCCGAGGGCAAGCGTCTGCCCGGCCTCCACGTCGACCGCCGCGCCCCTTTGAACCGGCTGTCCATCCAGCGTCGCCCCGAAATCGGCGCCCGTGAGGCAGATGCGCGCCGGCGCGGCGAAATCCAGCGTCGGGCCGGTCACCGTGACCTCCAGCCCGGCGGTGCCCTCCGGATTTCCCAGCAGCCGGTTGCCGATGCGGAAGGATTGATCGTCCATCGGACCCGAAGGCGGAACGCCGACCGCCCATAATTTCTGTCGGCCCGGCCAGTCCTGGACGGTGGTGGCCGTGCCGCCGCTGACCACGCGGATGCTGGAGGGGTTGGAAACGACGCCTTCGAGAGCGCGGGTGGACACTTCGCCGCTGACGAAGGCGTCGGACCGGACCACGTCGCGCAGCCAGCGCAGGTTGGTCTCCATGCCGTCGACCCGGCTCCGGTCGAGCGCGGCCTGCATTTTCCCGATCGCCTCGTCGCGGGTCGGGGCGTGGACGATCAGCTTGGCCAGCATGGGATCGTACCAGATGCTGACCTCGCTGCCCGCCATGCACCAGGTTTCGGCGCGGATGTCGGCAGGGAACTGAACCGCCGTCAGCGTCCCCGATGTCGGGCGATAGTCGAGCGCCGGATCTTCGGCATAGAGCCGCACCTCCACCGAATGGCCGCGCTGCTGGGGCGGATCGGCATCGAGGAAGGCGAAATCGCCCGCGCCGCCGCGGATCATCCATTCGACCAGGTCGATGCCCATCACCTCTTCGGTGACGCCATGTTCGACCTGAAGGCGCGTGTTCATCTCCAGGAAGAAGAATTGCTGGCGTTCGGCGTCGTAGAGGAACTCGACCGTCCCGGCGGAACGGTAGCGGGCGGCCTGGCCCAGCCGCGTGGCGGCGGCGATCAGGTCGCGGCGGACGGCGGGCGGCAACAGGGGCGCGGGCGATTCCTCGACCACCTTCTGGTTGCGGCGCTGGAGCGAACAGTCGCGCTCCCCCAGCGGCATGACGCGGCCTTCGCCGTCGCCGAACAGCTGGACTTCGATGTGGCGGGCGCGGCGGATATAGCGTTCCAGGAAGATGCCGGCGTCGCCGAAATTGCTCTGCCCCTGGCGGGCCACCGCGGCAAAGCCTTCCCGGACGTCGCCTTCATCCTCGCAGATGCGCATGCCGATGCCGCCGCCGCCGGCCGTCGCCTTCAGGATCACGGGGAAGCCGATCGCCCGCGCCGCGGCGGCGGCTTCCTCTTCGTCGGTGAGCAGGTCGGTGCCGGGCGCCAGCGGCACGCCGTGGGCCGCCGCCAGGGCGCGCGCGCTGTGTTTCAGGCCGAAGGTGCGGATATTGTCCGGCGTCGGCCCGATGAAGACGATGCCGGCGGCGGCGCAGGCTTCGGCAAACTCCACATTTTCGGCAAGGAAGCCGTAGCCCGGATGGATCGCGCCCGCGCCCGTGGCGCGGGCGGCATCCAATATGGCGTCGATGTTGAGATAGCTGTCCGACGCCCGCGCCGGGCCGATGCAGACCGCCTCGTCCGCCTGCGCGACGTGCAGGGAATTTTCGTCCGCCTCCGAATAGACCGCGACCGAGCGCAGGCCCATGCGCCGCAAGGTGCGGATGATGCGCGTGGCGATGGCGCCGCGATTGGCGATGAGGACCGTATCGAAGCTCATGCGGTCACGATCATGCGGACGGGGGTGGGGTTGAAGCCGTTGCAGGGATTGTTGATCTGCGGGCAGTTCGACACGACGACGATCACGTCCATTTCCGCCCTGAGGTCCACGGTCAGGCCGGGGGCGGAGATGCCGTCGACGATGCCCAGGGAACCGTCTTCCTCCACCGGCACGTTCATGAAGAAGTTGATGTTGGAAACGATGTCGCGCTTGCCCCGGCCCTCCCGCAGATTGGCCTCCAGGAAATTTTCGACGCAGGCATGTTCGGCCTTGGTGTGATGGCCGTAGCGCAGCGTGTTGGACTCGCACGAACAGGCGCCGCCGATGGTGTCGTGATAATCGACCGACGTCGCGACGATCGTCATCATCGCGCGCCCCTCATTGGACCGCAGCACCGTGCCCGCCCGCAGGAACAGGTTGCCCTGCGCGGCGACGGTATCCTGCGCGCTGTAGCGTTCGGCGTCGTCCGCCGCCGAATAGAGGAGGAAGTCGACGGCCTGGTTGCCTTCCAGGTCGACGATGCGCAGCGTCTGCCCGGCATCGACATGGTGCAGCCAGGGCGCCCGGGCGGGCACGACGACATCGTGGACGATGGCCCCCGAAAGGCCCGACAGATGGGGATCAAAGCTCATGCGGCAACCTGTTCATTCCTGTGCATCCTCAACCGGGCCGTTTGCGGTCGTCGACCCGGAAAATGCGGCATCAAGGGACAGAGCCTTTTCGCTCGAAGCGAAATCGCTCTAGCGGCGGTAATAATCTTCGACATTCTGGAAGGCGCGAAGCCCCTCCGGCGTCGCATTGCGGATGGCGTCGTCCTCCGGCGTGACGGGACCGCGCCAGGCGGTGGCGCGCAGCGGCGTCACGGTCCAGCTTTCCCGCGGGTCCAGGACATGCGGGCAGTTGGCGAGGACCAGGATCACGTCCATCTCTGCGCGCAGCACGACGCTGCGGCCCGGCGCGAAGGGCCCGATCAGCGGCGTGATCGCGCCGTCCGCCTCGATCTTCGCGCCCTTGAACAGCGTCACGCAGGGATGGACGTCGCGCCGCTGCAACCCGTGCTTCGCCGCGCCCAGCAGGAATCGGTCGCGCCCGTTGGGACAGGGTCCGCTATTGGCGCCGTCGCCGTATCGGGCGGCGTTGGTCGCGGCGTTGGACGTTCCGCAGAAACTGTCATGCGTGCCCGCATCATCCTCCAGAAAGCTCATGAGCACCCGGCCCATGTCCGACAGCAGCAGCTTGCCCTCGCCCAGATAGGCGTTCCATTGCACCTTCACCGTGTCGGCGACGTTGAGCCGCTCGGTCGGCATCTCCGCGTTGAACAACAGGATGGAGGCGCAGGCGTCGCCCTTAAGGTCGATCAGGCGCAGGCGCGCGCCTCGCGGCAGCCGGCGCGTGGCGTAGCCGCCGGCCGCGACGGTCTCTTCCCACAGCAGATCCCCGGCAGGCACGCCGTCGGGAAGGTCGTCCGCCATCGGCGGCAACAGGGGCATGGCCTCGACCACCGTCCCCGCCATGCTGCGGGCGTGATCGCGGGCCGCCAGGGGATTGGCGAGGGATTCGGTCATGCGGCATTTCCTTTCCGGCCGCCGGCTTCCTGCTCATAGAGCGGCGGCAACAGGGCGGTGGTCGTGACGAGTTGGAGCTGGTGGACGCCCCGGACCCGGCGCAGCGCGTCGCACAGTTCCTTCAGCAGCGACGCAGGCCCCTGCACCAGCAGCACTTCGAGCGACTGGTCCCCTTCCAGGAACACATGCTGGGACGAGATCACCTCTTTCAGATAATCCGCCTGGGTCTGGGCGAGTTGATGCCGCACGCGCCCCCGGTCGCCGCGATAGACGATCGTGATGGTGCCGGCGAGCATCTCGTCCGGACGGGTGAAGGCCTCATGCTCGGCGAGCGCGTGGCGGATCAGCTCGGCAATGAGCTGGGACCGGGACGGCAGCCCGCGTTCCTCCACCATGGCGTCGAGCTGCCGGAACAGGTCGCTCGGCAGGCTCATGCTGAGCCGCGCCAGAGTCCCGGTGTCGCTACTCATGCTCCGTCCTTTCCTCTTCCTTCCGTTCGCTCTCGTCCGGAGCGTCGGCCTGTTCGCTCGCCTCCGCGTCGATGCGGTTGCGCAGCGGCAGGTCGTAGACCGCGGTCGCGCCGAACCGATGGGGCGCGTGCGGGTCATGACGGCGCTTGTCGAGCGCGAGCACCCGCGTGCCCAGCGAGAAGGCCTCCCGGATGTCATGGGTCACCATGATGATGGTCAGCGAATAGTCGCGCCACAGCCGCGTGATCAGCGCGTGCATGTCCGCGCGGATGCCGGGGTCGAGCGCGCCGAACGGCTCGTCGAGCAGCAGGATGCGGGGACGCTTGATCAGGGCCTGGGCGATGGCGAGGCGCTGCTGCATGCCGCCCGACATCTGCGCGGGGTAGAGATGCAAGGAATCGCCCAGGCCGACGGCGGCCAGCATCTGCTCCGCATCGGCCATGGCGGCGCGGCGCGCATGGCCGAACAGGCGCGCCATGAAGGGCGCCTGGGCGCATTCGAGCCCGAAGATCGTGTTCTGCAAGGCGGAAAGGTGCGGGAATACCGAATAGCGCTGGAAAACGACGCCGCGATCGGGTCCGCATTCCGGCGTCAGCGGCATCCCGTCGAGCGATATGGTCCCGCGCGCGGGCGCTTCCTGGCCCAGGACGACGCGCAGAAGGCTGCTCTTGCCCGCGCCCGAAGGCCCTATGATCGATACGAAGGAGCCTGCCTCGATGTCGAGATTCACCCTCTCCAGGACGATCTTGTCGCCATATTCGACCCAGATGTCGCGAAGGGACAGCAGCGCGCTCAATGCCGCGCTCCATGCGCCCAGGGGTAAAGCCGCCGGCTGGCGAGCGTGAGCGCCGCGTCCATCAGGATCGCCAGGATCGCGATCCAGGCGACATAGGGGATGATCACGTCCATGGAAAGATAGCGGCGGACCAGGAATATCCGGTAGCCAAGGCCCACGTCCGACGCGATCGCCTCGGCGGAGATCAGGAACACCCAGGCGGGGCCTAGCGACAGGCGGACCGCGTGCAGCAGGCGCGGCATGGCCTGCGGCAAAGCGACGCGGATCATGATCTGCCAGGAACTCGCGCCCAGCGTCTGCGCCTTGATGACCTGCTCGCGCGGCAGATCCGCCACATGGGCGGCGATGTCGCGCATCATGACCGGCGCGATGCCGATCACGATCAGGGCGACCTTTGCCGTTTCGCCCAGGCCCAGCGCGATGAACAATATCGGCAGCAGGGCGATCGGCGGGATGACCGCGACCGCCGTCACCAAAGGCCCGAAGGTGGCGCGCACCGGCGGCAGGACGCCCAGCACGAGCCCCATCAGCAGCGCCGACAGCGTGGCGATGCCAAGGCCAAGGCCCAGGCGCTGGAGGCTGGCAAGCGTGTCGGCCCAGAAGACGAACTGATTGGTGAGCGGGTCCGCCCGAAAGAGCAGCGCCGCCATCGCTTCGGCCATGCTGCCGGGAAGCGGCAGGATCTTGTCCAGCGGGTTGGCGGCATGGCGCTGCGCCGCGACGATCAGGTAGAGCAGCACCAGCAGCAGGATCGGCAGCGATCCCCAGCCTATCCGCTGCCTCCGGCGCACATGTCGGTTCACCCAACGCATGGTCACATCACTTTCGACAGGATCGAACGAAGGCGATCAGAGCTTCCCGTCCGCCGCCAGCTTCATGAAGCTGTCGTCGAACCGCAGCGTCACCCGCTGGGGATCGCCCAGCGTCTTGCCGCCGGGAAAGGCTATGCCCACCGCATCGGCCGACGAGGCGCCCTTGAACAGGCCCTTGGAGAAGCTGAAGTCGCGAACCTGGGTCATGGTCTTCACCAGCGCCGGGTCCACGGTCGCGGCGACGGCCGCCTTGGGGTCGGCGTAGAGATGCGTGGTCGACAACTGGCCGTCGAAACTTTCGGGCGTGGCGCCCGACAGCTTCGCCATGGCCGCCCGCGCCGCCTTGCCCTCTGCATCCTGGCGCTGCATCAGCGCCACCGTTTCATACCAGATGCCGGTCAGCGCCTTGCCGAGATCGGGATTGGCCCGGAGCGTCGCGGTGTCGACCGCCAGCAGGTCCAGGATTTCGCCGGGAATCTGGGCGGAACTGAACAGTTGCTTCACGCCCGGCTGCGCCTTCATCACCGAAAGCTGCGGATTCCAGGCGACCGCCGCGGTGGCGCCGGGACTGCCGAAGGCGCCCACTATGTCCGCGTCGGACGTGTTCACCGTCCTGACGTCGGTGGGCTTCAGGCCCGCAATCTCCAGTCCCCGGGCCAGCAGATAGTGCGATACGGAAAGTTCGACCAGATAGACCTGTCGTCCCTTGATCGCGGCAAGTCGATCCGCCCCCTTCAGCAAGATGCCGTCATTGCCGTTCGAATAGTCGCCGACGATGATAGCGCTCGTATCCTTTCCGCCGGCGGCCGGAATGGTGAGCGCATCCATGTTCGTGACGGTCACGCCGTCGAACTTGCCGGCCGTATATTGATTGATCGATTCGACATAGTCGTTGACCTGGACGACATTGATCTTGATGCCGTATTTATCGGCCCATTTCTTCACGATCCCGGCCTGCTGCGCATAGGGCCAGGGCATCCATCCGGCGTAGATCGACCAGCCGATGCTGAACTCCTTGCGGTGCGCGGCGGCGGGATCGGGCGCCTTCGAACAGGATGCGAGCATGAGCGCCCCGGCAATCGCCGCGACCCTGCCTGCCTTGCCAATCAGCCTGATCATGATTCGATCCCCTTTCGCGATGCAGCATCGCTGCGCTGCATCGGCTTGTCCATAGAAAAATATTACGAGCTTTAAAATGAGTAATAACGAAGGCCTGCGCGGCGCGGCGGCCGAAGCGGGCCGCAAATCGACCGCGCCGAAAAGGCGGGCTGAGACATGCCCGTGGGCATCCTGCTGTATTTGGCGGGTTTCGGGCCGCGCCCTGCCCCGCCGCGGTCACGCCGTCGTCATGCCTGCCCGATTCGCGAATCGGAGCCTTGCGAAGGCGCGTGCCATCGCCCCTTTGCGACATGCCGCGGGACGGCGGCGCCATGGCGCGCAGCGTTCAATCGACCGAAATCAGCCGCTTAATGCGATGCAGCACGCATCGCCGTTCATACTGAGCAGGTGCGGAATTATTACGCTTGACGCGTTAGGTAATATCCATACCGTATCATATGTCGTTCGCCCGAACGACGGAACGAAAGGGTCGAACTGCCGGCATGCGCCGGTTCAAAGCGAGGGTGCGTGGATCGAACGCGGTTCAGCGATGGGGCAATTCCGGGCCATGTGCAGCCCGTATCCCCCGCGCCGCAGCCATTTTCGATATTCCGCGCCGCCCGCGAAATGTTCGGGAAAGTGATCGGCGCGCTTTCGCCAGGCCATGAACGGTCCGTCGAGAATAGCGGCGGCGCAAGGGAATATGACGACGATCGGTCCTGCGGCCGACGATCCGCGTGACAAGACGCCGGCCCGGCCAGAGCGTCAATGAGGAAGGATGTCACTCAAGGCTCAACGGCAAGGGGGTCGGAGAGACTATGAAATTGCTACGCAATACGTTGCTGGGCGCGACCATGTTGATGGGCGTCGGGACCAATATGGCTTTCGCGCAAGATGCCGCGGAAAATGACGCAAGCGACGACCGCAACGAGATCGTGGTCACGGCCACCCGTCGCGCGGTCAGCATCCAGGACGTGCCGATCAACATCAGCGCCCTGGGAGCGGAGCAAATCGCCAAGCAGCGGATCGACGACGTGCGCGATCTCGCCGATTTCACGCCCGGCATGACCATTTCCGACACCGGGCCGGGTTCGACCGGAACGATCGTGCTGCGCGGCCTCAACGCGTCGGACATGGACAGCACGGGCGACTCCTATGACAGCGCCATCGGCGTATATCTGGGCGAGGTTCCCCTCTATTACGACTTCAAAATGCTCGATATCGCGCGCGTCGAAACGCTGCTGGGTCCGCAGGGCACGCTCTACGGCCTGGGCACGCTGGCCGGCGCCATCCGCAACATTCCCAACCGCCCGGACACGACGAACTTCGCCAGCGAGGCGCATGGCCGCCTCTACGCCAAGGACCATAGCGGCAGGGCCGGCTATCAGTTGGACGGCGTCATCAATATCCCGATATTCCAGGACCATGTCGCCTTCCGGTCGGCCACGGGCTATTTCTACGATCCCGGCTTCATCGATTCCCCCCTGCTGTTGCAGCAGCCCGGCGTATCGCTGCCGCAGCCCAGCGGTCCCGGCGGCGTGTCCGCCGCGGATTATGCCGCGAATCTGAAAAGGCAGGACGACGTCAATTTCGAAAAGACCTTCACCACGCGCAACCAGTTGCTGGTGCGGTTCAGCGAGGATCTGCAGGCCAATTTCACCTACGCCTATCAGCAGACAAAGACCGACGGCGGCCAGTATAACAGCAACGGCGTTCTGGGGACGGGCAAATATGAAAATGGCGCCCGCTACCTGGAACCCGTGAAGCGGCGCGCGCATCTTGGCAGCATGGAAATCAACGCGAACCTGGCCGACATCGCCGATCTGGTCGCGACGACTGCCTATACCGACGTCAAGAACGAGACGCAGAGCGACAATACCGACCTGCTGCTCGACCTGGACTATGGCTATGAGACGTTTCCGGCCTTTTCCAGTTGGAACGAGTCCGTCGACCGCCGCAAGCAGTTCAACCAGGAAGTCCGCTTCGTTTCGCGTCACGGCGGCCCGTTCAGTTGGGTTCTGGGCGGATTCTTCAACCGGCAGAAGCTGCATCGCGACTATATCGAGCATGTGCCGAACCATCCCTGGGTGGAATTCGGAACCCAGCCCAATCCGGACGAGGTCGAATATGCGTCCTATGTGAAGTCGAAAGTGACGGAGAAGGCGATCTTCGGCGAGGGCACCTTCAGGGTGACGCCGAACTGGCAGCTTACGGCGGGCGCCCGTTATTTCGGATATACGTCCAAGGTCGCGGGCGCGCTCGTGGTGCCGTTGATCGGCGATCCGGTCAGCCCCTATGACCTGCCGTCGGCCGGGGGCACGGCGAAGAAAAGCGGCTGGGTGTGGAAGTTCAACAGCTCCTATAATTTCACGACCGACATCATGCTCTACGCCACATACAGCAAGGGCTATCGCATCGGCGGCCCGAACAGCGTCGCCCCCTGCCCCAATCCCCTGCCGAACGATCCGGACGGCGACAATATCAACAATACCCAGTTGCCCTGCGGCCTGCCGAACGAAGTCCAATATGGCCCGGATACCACCAAGAATGCGGAGATCGGCATCCGCACCCAATGGTTCGACCGCAAGCTGACGTTCAATTTCAACGTCTTCCAGATCAAATGGGACGGCATTCAGCTTGCTTCGGCCACGCTGAACGGGATCGTCGGCATCACCGTGAACGGCGGCAAGGGGGAGTCCGAAGGCTTTGAAACGTCATTCCAGGTGAGGCCGGTCGACGGTTTGTCGATCCAGGGCACCTATTCCTACACCGATGCGAAATTGACCCAGGATGTGCTGGAAAACATACCCGTCAACGATCCGGCGGGCAGCTATCCCAGCGTGCCGATCAAGCTGGACGCGCTGTCGGGCGACCGCCTGCCCGGTTCGGCGAAGAACAGCGGCAGCCTGGGCGCGACCTATACCATGCCGTTCAAGGACGGCAGCATCGTTGCCGACTGGACGGCGACCTATCGCGGAAATGTCGTGACGCGGCTCGGCTGGGATCGCGCCTTCGGCGACAAGCTGCCCAGCTATGTGCTGCATCGCGCCTCGCTGACCTATGAGACCGACCGATACAGTGTCGGCCTTTTCGCCAACAATATCTTCGACAAATATGCGGTGTCCTCGGTCGCCAACGACCGATCCCGCGTTGGATTGAATGACGGCGTGCTGCTGCGTTACTATAAGCGGACAGTCATCAATCCGCGAACCTTCGGCATCGAAGCGCGGTTCAAATATTGAACCTGGAGAAAGATCGGGACGCATTCCGGAAAGGATTGCGTCCCGTTTCAGGAATAGGAACCCGATTACCGACCTGGGTCGGACAGCATTGGGGCATGCGCGACCTGGACATGACGAAGATGATCCGGACGACGCAGCGACAGGGAGGCGGGACATGATGGCGCGCGGCACTGCGGTCCTTCGATCGGCCAGCCTGGCCGGAATCCTGCTGGCGATCATGCTTCTTCCCGGCCAGCCGCCCGTTTCGGCCAAGGAGGCAGCGCGGTCGAAGCTGTTTGCGGAAGGATGGATCGACGGAACCCTGCCGCAGGAGCCGGAAGTCCAGGTGCAGGCGCTGGACCGGGACAGTTTCGTCATCCGCCAGTCGGTGAAGACCAATTTCGAGGCGCCGTTCCTCTATCTGCTCCTGGGCCGCGAAAAGGCGCTGCTGGTCGACACCGGCGCGGAGGGCGGGCGCATCAGGCCCGTCGTGGACCGGCTGCTGGCGCAATGGTCCGCCGCGCATGGACGCGCCGCCATTCCGCTCGTCGTGGCGCACAGCCATAGCCATGGCGATCATGTCGCGGGCGACAAGGCCTTTCGCGACCGGCCGGACACGACGGTCATCGGGCTTGAACCGCAGGACGTGGCCCGCTTCTTCGGCATCGCGCGCTGGCCCGACGCCCTGGCCTCCTTCGACCTTGGCGGCCGCGTCCTCACCATCATCCCCGCGCCGGGCCATCAGGCCGCGGCGATCATGATCTACGATCCGAAGCTGAAGCTGAAGATCCTGCTGTCAGGCGACACGCTCTATCCCGGCCGCCTCTATGTGCCGGTGAATTTCCTGGCCGACAATCGCGCCAGCGTCGACCGGGTGGCGGCTTTCGCGGCCCGGCATCCGATCCGGGCCGTCCTGGGCGCGCATATCGAAATGACGCGGGCGCCCGGCCGGGATTATCCGCACGAAGCCCCGGCGCATCCGGACGAGCATCTGCTGGAATTGCCGGCTGCGAGCATCGCCGGGTTGCGGACCGGCCTCAAGGCCGCTCTCGACGTGCCCGATCGGCCGCAGGTGCATGACGACTTCATCATCTATCCCGTCGCCCCGCGTCCCAATTGAGATTGGCGCCCAATTGAGATTGCGATCGCCCGAACCGAAGGCTCTATGCGCCCAGCAATCTCTTCCTGAACAGCGACCGGACCAGCTTGCCTTCCAGCACGCGCCCGATGCCGTAGAGGGCGGCGAAGATCGCGGCGAAGACATAGGCCGCCTTGGGAGAGGGCTTCTTGTCATCCTCCCCGGACTTGCCGGCCTTGTCCTTCTTCGGCTTTTCGGGGGCGGGGGCGCCCAGGAACTTGTCGATCGGATGTTGCGGCAGGCTCGCATCCTTCTTCTCGGGCTTTTTCTCCGCCGCATGGGCCGTCGCCTTTTCGATCTTCCCGACGGCGATCGTCAGTTGCGCGAAGCCCAGGAAAAGCAGCGGCGCCAGAAAGCAGAACAGCAAGGCCCGGCTGCTGAGGCGATAGTGCAGCACGAGCCCGGCCGCGCCTTTCCTGACCTGGAGGACGCCGCTGTCGAAAATCGACATCTTGTCCTGGGCCGCCTGGCCTTTCTTCCGGAAGGTCAGCGTGTCGTCCATCCTGTCATGGCTGGTGCCCGGCTCATGGAACAGGGGGTCGAGCCTGCCGAAGGCGTCGTCGCCCGATTGACCGGGCGCAAGCGGCAGGCTGCCCCGGATGTGCCAGATCCAGTCGATGAAGCGGCGGTTCACGGGGTTTCCCTTCAAAGGCGCCAAGCCCGGATCATTCGGCCGGTTGGGCGATCGGCCCGTCGGCGCGCGCCCTGCCGAAGCGTTCCTTCATGGTCCTCCAACCCTCCGTGAAGGGATAGGTCATCGTTTCGGCGATCGACATCTTGCGCCCGCCCTCCATGCCCAGCAGTTCCGCCTCCCCGTCCACGCAGGTGCCGAAGATGCGGTCGATGACGATCCATGTGCTCGCATAATTGCTGCGGGTGGCTTCATAATCCTGCGAATGGTGCATGCTGTGATGTTCCGTCGTGTTGAACAGGAAGCGCCACCAGCGCGGAGAGTTGAAGCGGACATTGATGTGCTGATAGGTTCCGACCGCCAGGCCCAATGTGCCGGCGAGCAGGGCGGCGCGGGGCAGGAAGTCGAAGAAGCCGCCAATGCCGATGCCGATCAGGAACAGTTCGACGGGATTGCCCACCGCGCCCTTGTTGACGTTCAACTGGGTGATGTAGTGGTGCGGCGCATGGGTCAGCCACAGCGGATACCAGTTGTGCATTCCGCGATGCATCCAATATTGGCCGAAATCGAAGATGAACGAGATCAGGAACGCCTGCAACAGCAGGGGCAGGCCGGTGAACCAGGCCAGCTTGTCCCAGTCGAAACCATGCTGCACGGCTTCGATCACGGCATCGCTGCCGATATATCGTTCCACCAGGTCGAGCAGCGTATAGCCTAGCCCGACATAGAAAAGATCGCTGGCCAGCTCCTTCCAGGTCAGGCGCCAGCTTTCATGGCGCGGGTTGACCCACTCCAGCGCCAGCAGCAGAATCTTGAAGCCGATGCCGATGCCGATGGCGGTCGACGCCTTCGCGATGGAATTGGGGGCATAATACCAGAAGGCGATCAGCGCGAACAACATGGTCGGCTGGAACCAGGTGAAGACGAACCGCTTGACCGGCCCGCCCTGCACCCTGGGTATGTTTTCCCACCCCACGGTGACGGGCGCCTGGGCGCCTATGATCCTTTTGCCGACGCGAACTCCGTCCATACCGCCCTCACATAGCTGCCCGGCCATTGCGGGCCCGTACGGCGCGCCCAAGGACGAGGACGGTGTCCAGACCCATGCGCATGACGTCCATGCACGTTCGCGAAAGCACCCCCATCACGCCAGAGGGCATTCCGCTATATATCCCATAGACCAGGTCTATGCCCCTCGCCCGGCACTGGACGGCCCGCGATACGCGGCCGAGCCTGGTCGACCGCGCCCAGATGGACCATCCGGTCGCTTTTTCCTCGCTTCAGCGATCCCCTGCCGCCTGGGTCGCGGACGGCGGCCGGACCAGCGCATCGATCTGTTCGTTCAGCGCCGCAATGGCGTAATCGATGCGATCGCTCTTGCTGATCGCGCGCTCGATCACGGCCCGCCCTTCGCCGAAGCCCGCCAGGCTGGCGATCATCAGCGCCGCGCGCACGCCGGCTTCGGTGGGGGTCAGGCGCCCGCCCGCCGCGCGCTCCACAAGCACCGCCGCGAATTCGATGCCCGGCCCCCAGAGCCTGTCATAGAGCAGGTCGAAGGCAGGGCCGCGATTGGCCATTTCGCGCTGGATGAACAGGTTGCGGTTCACCGCGTCGCTGGACGCGAGAAGGAAGCCGGCCAGCGCCGCCATCAGCCCCTTCAGCCTTTCTCCGATGACCGCCGGGGGAAGGCCCGCATCCAGCGCCGCCTGCGCCTCCACGGCCGCCGGGTTCAACGCCTGGGAATATTGGCCGGCGATATGTTGGGCGCAGGCCAGGTAAAGCCCCTCCTTGCTGCCGAAATAATAAGTGAGCGCGGGCAGGTTCACTCCGGCCCGCGTGGCGATCTGCCGCGTCGTCACCCTTTCGAAGCCGTCCGGGCCAAAGCAGTCGAGCGCCGCCTCCAGCAGACGCGCGCGCGTCTGCTCGCCCTTGGCATAGCCCCCTTCCGATGGACGAAGCGGCGGCTGGGTGGAAGGCTTCATGATCGCTCCGGCATAATTATTATCGCTTGATATAAATATATCACATGAGACATATCTTCTCCGGTCCGGTCCATGGCGACATTGGCGACGCCGGACATGTTAGCGGACAGCCGGAGATGCAAATGGAAATGATCGTGCCGGAGGCGGCCCTGATAGGAAGCGCGAAGCCGGGCGCGCTGCTGCGCCGCAGTTCGCTGGCGCTGGTCGCCACCGCGTGGGCCAGCGGCATGGTGTTCGGCGCCTATATCCTGCTGTTCTTCGGCGGATCGGCGCTTGGCGGGCTGGCCGATCGGTGGAACGGGGCGCTTCGCGGGCTTCACGACCCGGCCCTTCCCTTGGCGGTGATCGCCATCGGCCTTCATTTCGCGGCCGGAGGCATATTGCTGCTGCTGGGACCGATCCAACTGATCGGTCCGGTGCGGCGCGCGGTTCCCCGCCTCCACCGCTGGCTCGGCCGCCTCTATGTCGGCGCGGCCGCGCTGGCGGGCGTCGGCGGGCTGGGCTTCATCATCGTCAAGGGGACGATCGGCGGGCCGCTGATGGACGTCGGCTTCGGCATTTACGGCGCGCTGATGATCCTGTGCGCCGAACGGGCGTTCACCCTGGCCCGGCAGCGCCGGTTCGACGCCCATCGCGCATGGGCCATCCGCCTTTTCGCGCTGACCGTGGGATCGTGGCTCTACCGCATGGAATATGCGCTCTGGTATCTTGCCATGGGCGATCTGGGGACGAACCATTTTCGCGGCTGGTTCGACGCCATCATGATGTTCTTCTTCTATGTCCCCAATCTGCTGGTCGCGGAATTCTTCATCCGGGCGAGGGACGGGGGCACGCATGGGAAAGGGGAAATTCCCGCCGCGCTCGCGCTGATCGCGGCCTCTCTCTTCATCGCGGTCGCGACCTGGTTCTTCACCGTCTCGATCTGGGGTCCGGGCATGGCGAAGGGGATGGAGGGACTGGCGGCCTGACTTCAGGGCGCGGTTCCGACCACCAGCCTGAAATGAGCGCCCCGGTCGGACGGGAGCAGGCGAAGCTCGCCATGATAGGCGTCCAGCAGCGAGCGGGCTATGGCAAGGCCGAGGCCCGTGCCGCCCTCCTCCCGCTTGCTGGTGAAGAACAGGTCGAAGACGCGGCCGCGGTCCCCCGGCGGGATGCCGGGGCCGTCATCGGCAAAGTCGATCCATGCCGCGCCCTGATGCAGCGCCACGCCGATGTCCAGCCGCGACGCGCCCGCCTGCCGCGCATTTTCCGCGAGAGTGGTCAGCACGGCTTCCAGCGCCCCCGCGTCCACCGTCAAATCAGGCATATGCTGCGGCAGATGGAGGTCGATGGCGAAGCCGTCCGCGCTCAGCGCATCCGCCACCGACACCAGCACCGGCGCGGCGTCGGTCCGCGCATCGCTCTCGCCCACCAGCACGTCGGCGCGGGCCAGCTCCATCAGCCGCCGCACAAGGCGCGACAGTCGCTGGGCATCGGCCGCCATGTTGGCGAGGAAGCGTCGCCGGTCGGCCGGCGCCATGTCGGCCCCATGATCCTGCAACAATTCTATCGCGCCGGAAATCCCGGCCAGCGGCGTCTTGAATTCATGACTGACGGAGGAGGCGAAGTCGCGCAGATAGCGGGACCGCTTCCCGATGCTCTCGGCCATCTGCTCGAAATCGCGGTAGAGCGCCTGGATTTCCACCACCTGCAAGGACGGATGGCGCGGCGCTACCCGGCGGCCCAGCGCCAATTCCCGCGTGGCGCGGCTCAGGCTTTCGATGGGGCGGACGATGGCGCGGGACAATATGGCCGACAGCAGCACCAGCATCAGGAAGATCGCCACCACGCCCAGCGCGATCTTCCCCCGGTCCTCATACAGGCCCAGGAACAGCGCGCGCGGCGAACGCGACACCAGCAGCGCGCCGACCACCCGGCCGTCGACGCTGATCGGCCGCGCATGGTGCAGGCGGATGCCCGCCGCCCGGCTCAGCCATTCCAGCGGATAATGGGCGGTCACGCCCTCATTTTCCCGCAGCACCGTCACCGCCCTGCCCGCCAGCGCCGCCCTGATCTCCGGCAGCGCGGCCAGGCTGCGCCCCCCTTCCCGGCCGTTCAGCACCACCCCGCGCCGGTCGAGCATCAGGATGGAGGACAGGGTCGTGACCTTCGTCTCGGCGAAGGCGGGCATCATCCGCCGGGCGATTTCCACGGCGGCGCCATCCGGCCGCTCCCGCGTCGGGACTGCGCGGGGGCGCGGCGGCAATATGGGGGAGGAACGCAGGTCCACCTCCGTCATCCGGTCATGATAGCGCATCGGCGCGGCGGACGGGGCCGGACGGTCGGCCATGCCCCTGCCCACCACCGCCGCGCCCGCCGCCAGCGCCGCGCCCTGCGCCACCAGTTCCGCCTCGGTCCGCCGCACCAGCGCATTTTCATAGACCCGCAGGAAGATCGCCCCGAAGCCCGGCAGCGCCGCCACGAACAGCAGGGTGCAGAGCAGGATCGTGCGCAACCGCAGCACCGGCCAGTGCCGGGCGATCCGCGCCTTCAGCCCCGCGATCATGCAGGAGGCGCCGTCCCGCTGCATCCGCCCAGCCGATAGCCGATGCCCGGCCGCGTCTCTATGATGTCGAAGCCGCCGACATCCGCGAATTTGCGGCGCAGGTTGCGGATATGGCTGTCCACCGTCCGGTCGGTCAGCGCGAAGCCCGGTCCCCGGAACCTGTCGATGATCTGGTCGCGGGAAAAGATGCGCGACGGCATGGCCAGCAGGGTGCGCAATATGGTGAATTCCGTCACCGTCAGGCTGACCTCCGCCCCGCCCCAATGCGCGGACCAGCTTTCCGTGTCCAGCGACAGGCGGCCGTGCCGGATCGCGCCGATCGCCTCCACCGCCGGGGGCCGCGCGGAGGCGCGGCGCAGGATCGCCATGGACCGCGCCACCACCTCCCGCGGGGAAAAGGGCTTCACCACATAATCGTCGCCGCCCAATTCTATGCCCAGCACCCGGTCGATCTCGTCATCGCGGGACGACAGGAAGAAGATCGGCACGTCGTCATGCGCCCGCAGCCTGCGGCACACCTCCAGCCCGTCCATGCGCGGCATGTTGATGTCCAGGATGACGAGGTCGGGCGCATGCCGCTCCACCGCCGCCAGCGCCGCCTCGCCATCGGCCGCCTCGATCGTCTCCAGCCCCGCCTTGCCGAAGGCGAAGACGAGCAGTTGGCGGATATGGGGGTCGTCGTCGACGATCAGGATCGTGCTGGGCATGGGGCATAGGATCATTTCCCCCGCTCCCCTGTCAACGCGGGAAGCGTGGACCGGGGCCGCACGGGCCTTCCCGCGCAGTCCCTCTGCCCCAATGTCAGGGCCGCGGGCGCGGCGCCGGACAGCATCGCCCGCGCTTGGTCCCGCCGCCTCTGCCCCGTCCAGGTCCAGCGCCGGTCCAGTTCCGCCTCCAGCCCGGCATGAATCCGCAGCCTCACCGCCTGCACCCGCTCCCGGAATTCGGGCTGCAGGCCGGGCCGCCGCTCCAGCGAGAGCAGGGGCAGCAGCGCCGAATCCCCCAGTCCGCCCAGATAGCAGAGGTCCAGCGCGACGCCCCGCCCGCCGACTTCCCGCGCATGACGCACATTCCATTGCGCCGCAACCGCCCCCAGGTCGATGAAGCAGATGACGGCCAGCACCAGCCCCGCCGCCGCCAGATTGACGTTGACCAGCCACGCCGCGCTCCGCTCGCGCAGCAGCCGCCAGCAGATCGCCGCCAGCCCGAATCCGACCAGCGCCATCCAGACCAGCGCCGCGATCCGCAGCCGGGTCATCGAATAGGCGTCGATATAATCCGCCGTGCGCAGCATGGAGGAGGCGACGAGAAAGATATTCTGCCCGATCCACAGCATCACCAGCCTGCGGATCGACCCCGTCCGCGCCGTTTCCGATCCGGGCCGCAGCGTCACCAGCACGAACAGCGCCGCCAGCAATGCGGTCGCGATCAGCGGATAGGCGCCCCGATGGGCATAGTCCGCCATGGTCATGCCCTGCGGCATCGGCGCCCAGCCCCAGAGCCAGGCCGCGTCCATCAGATTCTGGAGCGCGAAGATCAGGTTGAAGACGGTCAGCGACAGCGTCACCGAAGCGACCGACACGCCGGGCAGCGCCCAATCGCCCCGCCCGCTGAAACCGGGCAGAAGCACGCGCGCCAGGCGCGGCCGCAACAGGCCCCAGATCATCGCGAACAGCAGCGCCCAGAAGGCCAGCCGCGCCATCAGTTCAGGCGACAGGTCCGGCAGCAGCAGGGAGGAGAAGAAGCGCTCGATCAACGGATTGGCCGCCGAAAACAGCGTCAATATCACCGCGCTTCCCGCCACCGGCAGGGTCAGCGTGCCCAGCGCCGCATGCAGGCTCCAGCGCCCGGCGCGACCCGCCGCGCGCAGCTTCAACAGGCGCTTCAGGTCGATCAGCGGCCCGAACGGCGCCCGCAGCCCCAGCCAGACCAGCCGCTGGAACCAGCGCCACCCATCGTCGAAGCGCGCCGTCGCCGGGATCAGCGCGGCCACGCCCGCCGCCGTCCAGAACAGCAGCCACGCCAGCAGGCTGGCGTCGTAGATCAGCGCGAGCGCGAACAGCGCCGCCGCCGCCATCGCCGCCCAGGCCCGCCGGTCGCGCCGCAGCACGGGCCGCCCGGCCAGCAGCGCCAGCAGCACGGCCAGCGCGAACAGGCCCAGATAGCCGCCATGAAGATGCCGCTGGTAGAACAGCCAGTCCCCGATCCCGACGATCAGCAAGGCGGGCGCCAGCTTCCAGCGAAAGCGCGCGAGCAAAGGCAAGGACGGCGGCACGGCAGAGGAAACCATCGATCTATCTCCCTGAATTTCAGGGCAGAATGCGGCCTTCCCAAGCAGATCGGCAGGCAGCGGCGATCAATAATCGGCGCAGTTCCAGTGCAGGAAATATGCAGGCCGCAGCGGAAAGGGCGGAATTCCGCCGCAGAGGCGCGGCGCGACATCGCCCGGCCGATCCGTTCCGCGATCCGGTTCCGGGCCTCCAATCTGCGGGAGATCACCGAAAGCGCGCTCATGAAGCATCGCTCGCCCACGATCCGCAACCCGGATGGAGCCTATCCGATTTGCCGATGTTCCGGATCGCGCCGGCCGTCGCTATCGTCCGACCGGGGATTTCCCTTCCGATCCGATGAGGGCGTCGTCGTGCGGCAGCGTCGGGCCTCGTCGGATCACGCAGAAAATTTCGATAATGCGCGAGCCCATGAGAGGATGAAGCCAATGACCGTGAAATCGACCCCCATCTTGCTGGTGGGCAGCGTCCCGCTGAGGGATGAAGCCGAAGTGTTCGCGGAGGTGGCCGGCATATTGGGCGAACGCGTCGCCGCGATCCCCGACGGCGAAACGGGGGCGCGGACGAACTGGATCAACTGGCAGAAATCCGTGATGGACCAGGCGCCGATGATCGAGCGACGGCAGCATGTCGACGGCTATGGAGCGGTCCAGGTCGATCTCTATTCGGAGAAGAAGGACCATGCGGGCGAACGGGCGTTTCCGCCGCTCGGCTATGCAAGGGCCGCGCTGGCTTCCTACGCCACGTTCAGGGCGATGAAGGAGGAGGGCCGGATCGCGCCCGGAACCCGTTTCCAGGTGGCGCTGCCGACGCCGTTCGCCCCCATGATGTCGTTCATCGAACCGGGCAGCTTCCATCGCGTCGAGCCGCTTTACGTCGCGGCCATGCATCGCGAACTGGACGAGATCCTCTCCGCGATCCCGCATGAGGAACTGGCGGTGCAGTGGGACGCGGCCCTGGAATTCGCGGTGCTGGAGGGCGTGTTTCCAGCGCCCGTCACGGATTTCCGGTCCCTGGTCGGCCGCATGGTGGAGCTTGGCTCATGGGTGCCGGACGCCGTCGCCATGGGTTTCCACCTCTGCTATGGCGACGCCAATCACAAGCATTTCAAGGATCCCGACAGCACCAGCCTGATGGTGCAGGTCATGAACGACCTTGCCCGGCGGGTCGTCCGCACCATCGACTGGTTCCACCTGCCGGTGCCGATCGCGCGCGACGACGACGCCTATTTCAAGCCGCTGTCGGTGCTCAAGACATCGCCGGACACGCAAATCTACCTGGGCCTGGCGCATGTCCGCGACGGCAGGGAAGGCGCGCTGCGCCGCGCGACGAGCGCCAGGAAGTTCATCAAGGGCTTCGGCATCGCCACCGAATGCGGCCTGGGCCGTCGCCCGTCGGAGACCATCGTCCCGCTCCTGCGCATGCAGGTCGAGATTGCCGAAGCGATCGACGGTCTCGACGCATAATCCCATCCGCGGCCGAAAGTGAAGGCCCCGGACGCGCAAGCCGCGTCCGGGGCCTTTCCCATATTCAGGCGCCGCCGCAATCCGGATCGCGGATTCGCGGAATCCGGCCTGCGTTCTACACAGCATCCCACAGTCGATTTATCACCGGGCGACAAGTCCTGGAGCTTCAACGCCTGTCGCGGAACATGCGCGACCGGGTCGATATGGACATGAATACTCGTGCGCCATTGCACGGATCGGCGGAACACAAGTCTTCGTGGTTCCGACGCAAGATCATATTGAACAAGATAAGTCGATGGAAAGGATGCCATGAAAAATCCGCTGCTCCAATATCGCAATCTGGAGGAGGCTCTCCAGGCTGTCGGCGGTCCCGTGAAGCTGCTGCGCAGTTCGCTGATCGGTCCCTACCAGTTTCCGGTCGCGGCGCCCGAATATACCAATTGGCGGGATGAACAGCGCGCCTGGAAGCAAGGCGTCGCGCTGCTCAACCAGTCCTTCCACATGACCGACCTCTACCTCAGGGGGCCTGACGCGCTCAAGATATTGCGCAAGGTCGGCCTCACCAAAATGACGACCTTTCCGGTCAATCGCGGCAAGCAGCTCATCGCCGCAAGTCCCGACGGCTATCTGATCGGCGACGGCATCGTATTCCATCTGGAACAGGACTATTTCCGCGTCGTCGGTCCGCCGGTCATTTCCGACTGGACGCAGTTCCATGCCGAAACCGGCGGCTATGACGTCGAAATAGACCGCGACGAAACCGTCAGCATGCGGCCGGGCGATCCGCGCATCTGGATCTACCAGATCCAGGGGCCTTATGCCCTGGAATTGCTGAAGGAAGTGACCGGCAACCGCCTTCCCGAAATATCCTTCTTCGGCATCGGCAGCTTCGAAATCGCCGGAAAGCCGGTTCGCGCGTTGCGGCACGGCATGGCCGGCACTCCCGGTTTCGAGATGTTCGGTCCATGGGCGGACGGGGAAGCCGTCATGGACGCGCTGATGGAAGCGGGCGCGAAATACGACATCAGGAAGGTCGGATCACTCGCCTACCCGACAAGCGCGATCGAATCCGGCTGGATGCCGCACCCCGTCCCCGCCGTCTATCACAGCGAGGAGATGAAGCCGTTTCGCGAGTGGCTTTCGCCCATGTCGCTGGAAACCCTGGGGTCGATGGGCGGCAGCTTCTATTCGGACGACATACGCGATTATTATATGGACCCGATCGATGTCGGCTACGGCCCGCTGATCGATCAGCAGCGCGACGACTTCATCGGCAAGGCCGCGCTGGCGCGACGGGCGGCCGACCAGAAGCGCAGGAAAGTCACCCTCATATGGAATCATGACGACCTGATGAGGGTCATCCACGACTCGCTCTACGCCGATCCGCCGGCCCGCTTCATCAACTTCCCGCTTTCGGCCTATTCCACCTTCCATATCGACGACGTCCGCGCCAGGGACGGCGGCAGGCATGTGGGACTGGCCCAGTTCTCCGGCTTCAGCGCCAATGCCGGCGAATTCCTGAGCGGCGCGGTGGTCGATGTCGACCATGCCGAACCGGGCGCCCAGCTCACCCTGTTGTGGGGCGAGGACAAGATGCGCCGCCCGACGATCGAGCGCAACACATTGCGCGAAGTGCGGGTCACGGTCGCGCCTTCGCCCTATTTCGAAAAGGTCATCAAGAAGGACTGAATCCTCCGGCGGCCCCGCGCGGGGAAGACGCGCCGGGCCGGCCCTTCGCGGAAAGGCCGCCTCACATGAAACTAGCGCTAGAGCGATTTCCAAGCGATCGGAACCGATCGCTGATCAAGAAATCGCGGAAAACAAGGAATCCAGAGCGGCAATCCGATTCAATCGGATCGAAACCCGCCCTGCCGGGCCAGGATGCGCCTATCCTGGACCTCGTCCGATCTTTTTCGCTCGAAATGACGGCGAAGGACGTCGCAAGCCTTGCCGACGCGGCCCCGATGATCCCCGCGGGCACGCCGATTTCGGTGACCTACCTGCCGGGCGAAACCATGCCGGCGCGGGTCGCGGCGGCGCGGACCGTCAAATCGCTGGGCTTCGTGCCGGTGCCGCATATCTCGGCGCGGCGCATCCCCTCCAAAGACGATCTGGTCGAGTTCCTGACCGTCCTGGACGGCGAGGTCGGCATCGACCGGGCCTTCGTGATCGCCGGCGATCCGCCCGCGCCCATGGGGCCTTATGAGGATGCTCTGGCCGTCATCCGCAGCGGGCTGCTCGACAGGGCGGGCATCGGCACGGTCGGCATCTCCGGCTATCCCGAAGGGCATCCGGACATCGGCCGGGAGAAGCTGGACCAGGCGATGAAGGACAAGATCGCCGCGCTCGCCGAACAGGGCAAGCGGGTCGAGATCATGACCCAGTTCGCCTTCGACGCCGACGCGATCCTGGACTGGCTCGCCCGGATCCGCCGGGATGGCGTCGCTGCCCCCGTGCGCATCGGCCTGCCCGGCCCGGCCAGCGTCGGCAAGCTGATCCGCTTCGCCGCCCGATGCGGCGTGGGCGCCTCCGCCAGGGTCATGGTGAAATATGGCGCTTCGATCACCCGGCTGCTCAGCACGGCCGGCCCGGAGCATCTGATCGAGAGCCTGGCCAGGCAACGCGATCCGGCGATCCATGGCGAGGCGATGCTGCACTTCTACCCGTTCGGCGCGCTGGTCGATACGGCAAGGTTCATCCGTTCGCACTATGGCGATGCCTGCGAGTGACGACCGCGGACGCGGCCTTCCCATGTCCGCGCGCCGTGAATCCCGGCCCCGCCAGACGCATGGTGCGCGAAGGGCGGCCTTGCGCTTCGCCTGAAATCCCGCATTTTCATGCCCTTGACGCCTCAAGGAAGCGGGCGGCGCAGTAAATCCGTAAAACGGATGCGAACCATCCGTTTTATGCACTTGCGATATTGCGCGCCGCAATATCCATTCTCCTGAAAAAGCAGAAAAAGCGTGCTTGGCGCACCGGCCATAGGAGAGTGATACCGTGAGCATGCTGCCCACCAGCCGCGACCCGGCGGCGATGCTGTCCTTCTTTCACCTGTCCGTCTTCGAAGCCATGATGCGGCTCAAGAGCGTGACGCTGGCTGCCGACGAGCTGGAATTGCCGCAATCCTCGCTCAGCCGGAATCTCAGCGCGCTGCGCGAACATTTCAACGATCCCCTCTTCGTGCGCACCCGCAACGGCATGGTGCCGACCTCCATCGCCCAGTCCGTCGCCAAGGGGGTGGAGGAGGCGCTGCGCATCTACCGCAACGGCCTGTGCGGCCGCCAGAGCTTCGACCCCGCCCTTTCCGAACGCAATTTCCGGATCGCCGCGTCCGACCTTGGCCATTATTGCATCATGCCGCTGGTGCAGCGGCATTCCGCGCACATCGCATCCAACGTCAAGTTCACGGCCGTGCCGATCGGGCGAAACACGCTGATCTCTCAGCTGGAGGCGGGAATGGCGGACATCGCCGTCGGCAGCTATCCGACGCTCTACGCCAATGTGAAGGAACAGACGCTGTTCCGGGAGGATTATGTCTGCATCCTGCCCAAGGCGCTGGCGCCGAACGGCGTGCTGAGCCTCAGCGATTACAAGGCGCTGGACCATATCGTCGTCGACGGCCAGCATTACGGCCATGGGCACCGGGAGGCCGAAAGCCGGATACTCGACATCATCGATCCGGCGCGCATCCGCATGGTATCCGAAACCTTCATGGTCACCGCCCTGATCGCGGAGATGAGCGACCTGGTGCTCACGGTTCCGCGATCGGTTGCGCGGGTGGTGCAATCGCCGCGGATGACGATCGTCGCGCCGCCGCTGGAATTGCCGGTCATCGACGTGAAGCAATATTGGCATGAACGCTTCGACCATGATCCGGGCAATATCTGGCTGCGATCCCTCATCTCCGAATGCCGGGTCGACCACCAGCTGGGAGCAAGGCGGGTCAATGTCCAGGGCCAACCGATTGCCGCTTCCCTTGAGGAGGCCGGCCATGAAGCCGGCGCGCCCGCGGTGGACGTTTCCGCCTGCTAGGCAGCGTGGACAAATTCGGAAATGTCGTGAAATGGCCTTAGCTGACATTGCCCCACCGTCACCCCGGACTTGATCCGGGGTCCCGCTTTCTTTCTGAGTGCTCGCCTGAAAAGGCAGCGGGACCCCGGGTCAAGCCCGGGGTGACGAATAGGGGAACGTCCGCTCCCCCCCAAAAAATCACTCAGTCCGGCAAGTCTTGAATTTGTCCACGCTGCCTAGAAGGCGCATCATGACCGGGCAGGAACAGATATGGCCCGATCGCGGGCAAATCCTGGTACCGGATGTCATGCTTTGCTTGCTGTTTATGAAATGATTTTCAAATATTCGGTTGTGGTCTGGCGGTATCGTGACCTTTCCAATCCCGATCATGGAACGGCGGAATCCGGATCGCAGCTAGGCCGATAGGGCGCATTTAGCTATGATGTCTCGGCAATCGACCGGATTATTGGGCATTTCATGCATGATCGAGACGAATTTTCCCGGACTGGCCGCCAATGAACCATCCTGCCGGCATTGCCGGCATCGAACGGGATCAGCGATCGGGCCGGAGCAGAAGCTGTGGGTGCGGGCGCAGAATATCTCGATCATGGCCAGCGTCGGCATCCATCGCGGCGAAAAGGACCATCACCAGGAAATCCTGCTCAACATCGCGGCGGAAGTGCGCGAGCCGGAGAGCGACCGGATCGACCGCGCCGTGGATTATCGCACCCTGGTCGACGCGGCCCGGCGCCTGGCCGCCGAGGGCCATTTCGAGCTTATCGAGACCCTGGCCTGCGAACTCGGCCGGCGGCTGATGGGCCTTGATCGGGTAAGCGCGGTCGACATCGAACTGTTCAAGCCGGCCGCCATCGCGCCGGCAATGGCATCGGTCCGTTATCATGCCGCGAAGCCGGATCAGCCGAGCTGAAGCATCGTGCGGAAAAGCCTGTCGAAGGGCAGAAACCGATTTTCCGCCACGAACGATGCGACGGCAAAATCCGGAGAGCGCGGCCTGCGTGAGGGGCTCAGAAGGCGTATCGCGCCGAGAGATACCATTCCCTTGGCCGGGCATAGACGCCATCGGCGAAGGAGGAGTTTCGCAGGTCCGCGAAACCCGAACCGAGATAGGCCTTGTCCGTCAGGTTCGTGACCCCCAGGGTGAGCCGCCAATGTTCGTCCCTGGTCAGGAAGGCCGCGGACATGTTCACCACATGATAGCCCGGCTGGGAGATGATCGGATCGTTCGCCGCGTTGAAGAAGGTGCGGCTGCGATAATTCCAGTCGCCGCGCAGGGTGAGCGTTCCCGCATCGGCCAGTTCGTACGCATAGCTCAGGCCGCCGCTGATCGACCATTTCGGGGTATAGGGCAGGACCGCATCGGGCGGGATCGCCGCGTTGGGGGCGATCCTGGTATATTCGGTGTCCAGATAGCTGCCGCCCAGCGTCGCGGTGAGCCCTTCGAACGGCTTGATCGTCGATTCCACTTCGATGCCGCGAATGCGGGCCGTGCCGCCGTTCACCTGCAACGGCTCTATGCTGAAATTGGGATCGAACACGGTGATCTGGAGATTTTTGTAATCCGCCCAGAAAGCCGCGATGTTGAAGCGGACATGATGATCGAAAAGGTCCGTCTTCGCGCCGATCTCGTAAGAGGTCAGCTTTTCCGGACCGAAGGTCGGCTGCTGAAGGCGCGGCAGGATGACGCGTTGCTGGAAGCCGCCGCCCTTGATGCCCTGGGAGAAGGAGGCGTAGGTCATGATCGACGGCGACCAGCGATGGTCCAGCGACACCATCGGCGACACGTTCTTCAGCTTCACCTTCGCGGGATTGTCGATGATCGTGGCCGGGTCCGGATTGGGATTGTTGACAGCGAAGGGCGGCAGCCCGAACCCGTTGTCGATGTAGAAATTGTCCGGATCGTTGCGCTTCGTCTCATTGGTGTAGCGCAGCCCGGCGGTCAGGTTGGTGCGGGGATCGATGGCGAAGGTCGCCTGGGAAAAGGCGGCGTAGCTGTGGGTGTCCAGCTTCGTCTTGACGGCGGTGCAGACGAAGGAGAAGCAGGCCGGATTGTCGAACCGCACCTTTTCGCTGAAATAATAGAGGCCGATCAGCCAGGTCAGGCGGCTGTCCATCGTCTTGCCCGAAAATTGCAGTTCCTGGCTGAATTGCCGGGCGGTCTGGTCGGTCTGCAATTCCAGCAGCCTGAACGGGGTATCGTCGTCCCGCATGAAATGCGATTCCGTGCGCCGGTAGCCGGTGATCGACTTGACGCTCACATCGGGCGAGACGTTCCATTCCGCGACGCCCGTCAGGCCCCAGAGGTCGAGGTCCGACCGCGAACGCGCCGGATCGTAGAAGGTCGTGTAGGGATTGCCGGTGACATATTGATCGTTGAAGCAGGAGGGATTGGACTGGTCGAACGCGTCCCCCCCGGCCAGCGGATTGCAGCCCTGCGCGCCGGCGACGACCAGATTGTAGAAGCCCCCGATGGTCGCGGCGTTCGCATTGATGAAATTGGGATCGCCGACCGGAATGCCGGGAACCAGGGGTTGGGTCGCGAGCAGGGTCGTGCCCGACGATTGCTCGCGCTTGCGCGTATAGGGTGGATTCTATCTCGAAGTGCGAAATCCTTGGTTTTATAGGGGTTTGATCCCCTTTCCAGGAAGGCACGATATGGAAGGCTATCAGCATCTGGGTCTGGATGAGCGACGCGATATTTATCGACTGATCGGAACCGGACGCACAGTGAAGCAAGTTGCAGATGCGCTGCGACGACATCCTTCGACGATTTATCGAGAGATCAAGCGCAACCGGCATTTTGATGAAGAACCGCTGTTCCGAGGATATTTCCCGACTGCAGCGCAGACCATGGCCAGCAATCGTCGCGTGCGCGGAGGCAAGATTGCTCGCCAGCCGGAACTCGCCGCCTACATTGCTGATCGCTTGTTGGCGGCCTGGTCGCCAGAACAGATTGCAGGTTATCTTCGGCGTCATCGCGGTCAGCGGGAGGCGGTGTGCCACGAAACCATTTACCAGTATGTCTACGGCGCTGAGGGACGGCACCATAAGCTTTGGCGCCATCTGCCAGTTGCCCGCCGTTCGCGCCGGCAACGTTATGGCCGAAAGCCGCGCGGTCTCCATATACCCGTGGCAAATACGATCGGCGCGCGGCCGCAGGAAATCGCGGATCGCAGCAGTTTCGGCCACTGGGAAGGCGATCTCCTGATCTTCAGGAGAGAATATGGCAAAGCGAACCTCACCTCGCTGGTTGAGCGCTGTAGCCGCTTCACCTTCCTGACGCGTAATCCGAGCCGGCATTCTGCCGGTGTCATGGCCGGCATCGATCGGCATTTACGCGACATGCCGCCTCCCCTCCGGCGCAGCATCACCTTCGATCGAGGCACGGAATTTGCTGCCTTTGCGACCCTGCGGAACAGGCTCGGCATCACCAGCTATTTCTGTCTTCCCTCAGCGCCCTGGCAAAAAGGCGGCGTGGAAAATTGCAACGGGCGGATACGGCGCTTCCTACCCTCCGACACCGACCTGGCACTGCTCTCAGACAGGGAAATCCAGGCCGTTGCCGATCGCCTCAACAGCACACCGCGCAAGTGCCTGGGCTATCGCACCCCGCATGAGGTTCTGGGGGAGCAAATCGCCCTCCTCAAAGCCGGATAAATTTGGCCATCCGGGGTGGGGCTCGCCCCACCCCGGATGAAATGCTACGCATCACAACGGGTGTCGCACTTCAAATCGAAACCGCCATAGTCGAAGCTGAGGTCCAGCTTGAATTCTGGCGTCGCCTCCCAACGGAGCGCGCCCCGGCCCGCAATGGTGGAAATGTCGCCCAGCTTCGGCGCGTCGGCCTCCGTCACCGCCCCGGTGCCGGGATCCTTCCGCAGGATCGTGACATAGCCGTCGCGGTTGAGCGTCGCGAGCGAGAAACGGCCGAACAGGCTGGACGTGAAGGGAATGTTGATGCTGCCCTTGACGTCGATGCGGTCGAAACGCCCCGTCGTGGCCTCAAGCGACCCCTCGAACTTGTCGGAGGGCTTCCTGGTGGTGATCTGGACCGCGCCGCCGATCGTGTTCTTCCCGAAGAGCGTGCCTTGGGGACCGCGCAGCACCTCCACCTGTTCGAGGTCCACCGTATCGAGGACCGAACCCAGGGTGCGCGAGACGTAGATGCCGTCCAGATAGATGCCGACGCCCGGATCGATCGTGGGGAAGAAGTCGTCCTGGCCGATGCCGCGGATGAAGACGACTGCGGCGTTGGAGGCGCCGGAATTCCCCGCCGTGGTGTTGAACGTCAGGCTGGGCACGGCCTGCGCCACGGCCGAAATGTCCGTGGCGCCCCGGTCCGCCAGCGTCGCCCCCGTGATCGCGGAAACGGCGACCGGCGTGTTCTGGAGCGATTCCGACCGGCGCCGCGCAGTGACGACGATGTCGGCAATCCCCCCCGATGCGGTTCGGGCGGCCTGCGACGCCTGTTCCGGACCAGCGGCGGCACTGCCCTGCCAGGCGTGGGCCGGCGCGGTCGAGGCGAAGGCGCCAAGGAAGGCCCCGCGCATCAGCAAGGCGCTGAAATGCGGACGACAGGCGCGTTTTGAGGCTCCAGACATTCAGCTCTCCCCTTCATGCGCGCATCTTTTGCGTGCGCGATGCCATTCGCGGTTCGTGCCGTGATGCCGGTTCTGTCGACCGCGTTCGGCGAATAGATCGCAGCTTTGCGAAATTCTGAAAATCACAGGAAGCGGATAGGAAATATTCGCTATCCGGATTCCATGATCCGTGCCGGGCGGCCCCGAATATCCGATATGCGGAATGGGCCAAGCCGCGCGGCGGACGGCCCGGCATCTTGCAATCGGACGGGACGCGGATCGATTAAGGCTGCCAAGACGCGGCCGCACCGTGGCGGCCATGCATGACCTTGGAGGGGAATGTCGCGTGCCTGAAGACCATATCCTCAAATTGTCGTGTCCCGACCGGCCCGGAATAGTGGCCGCCGTCAGCGCCGCGCTCTTTTCCGCCGGCGCCAACATCACCGACGCGCAGCAGTTCAACGATCCGGAAACCAACAAGTTCTTCATGCGCGTTGTCGCTCGATTTCCCGACGACAGGACCGTGGCGTTCGAAAACATGTTTATCGATGTCGCCGCTGGATTCGGCATGCAATGGTCGTTGCGTCCTGCCGCGCAACGGCGAAGGGTCGTGGCGCTCGTGTCGAAATTCGATCATTGCCTGGGCCATCTGCTGTACGGCAGCCGCATCGGCGAAATCGACATGGACGTGGTCGCCATCATATCCAACCACCCCAAGGAGGCCCTGACGATCAGGTCATGGCTTGAGGACATCCCCTATCATCATTTTCCCGTCGCCAGGGACAACAGGGCGGCGCAGGAGGCGAGGATCAAGGAGACGATCGTGGCGTCGGGCGCGGAACTCGTCGTGCTCGCCCGGTATATGCAGATCCTGTCGGACGACCTGGCCGCGTTCCTGGCGGGCCGCTGCATCAACATCCATCACAGCTTCCTGCCCGGCTTCAAGGGCGCCAAACCCTATCACCAGGCGCATTCCCGCGGCGTCAAGATGATCGGCGCGACGGCGCACTACGTCACCGCCGACCTCGATGAAGGGCCGATCATCCACCAGGACGTGGAGATGGTCTCGCACGCCGACACGCCCGAGGCGCTGGTCGGCAAGGGTCGGAACATAGAGCAGCGGGTGCTTTCCAGGGCCGTGCAATATCATGTGCAGGACCGGGTGTTCATCAACGCGAACAAGACGGTCGTCTTCCGCGATTAGGCGATCGCCAGGATTCTTCCTGTCCGGAACCGCGATGGCGGACGGGCTGATGGCCGATCTGGCCGTGGAAGTTGCCCTGTTACTTCGAGTGCATGTCGATCAGGGCCGCCAGCCGGTCCGGACAGGAGAAGAAGGGCGAATGGGACGAAGCGAGCGTGCTGACCCTGGTCGGCGCGTCGGGATAGGCCCGGTCCATGTCCGCTATGCAGCGCCGTTGCGCCGGTTCGCGCAGGGCATTGTCCTGCGTGCAGACGATATAGGCGCGCGGTATGGCGGCGAAGCGTCCCGTCGTGATCACCGGATCGCGCAGGAATCCCAGGGGAACGTCCGGCGTCATGAAATGGGTCGCCGCCCGCGCCGCATCCTCGTCGATGTCATGGAAGAATATCTGCCTGATGTCCTGGAGGCGCGCTTCGTCGGCCGCATCGATGCGCGCCGCGCCGATCTCCGGGGGATGGCCCGTCTGGAGCGAGGCGGTGCGCGAGCCTTCATTCTCCGGCGCCATCCTGTATTCCAGCGCCGCATGGCCGTCCACGGGCGTGATCGCGCACAGATGGACGAGGTGCGACAGATGCTCGGCGGCGATCTCCGCGGCGGCATTCGCTATCGCGCCGCCCAGGCTATGGGCGACGAGCGCCACCCTGCTGCCGGTGGCGATGCTCAGCGCCTCGATCTGCCCCGCCAGGAAGGAGGCAGCCTCGCCAAGGGAGATGGCGCCGGCGCGGCTTGGCTCGGCGGCCATCGCCTCGGCCGAGAAGGGACGCGCCCTCTGCGCCCTGGGGAAAAGCGCCCGCAGCCCGTGGTTCGGCAGGTCGACCGCAACGGCCATGCGGTTGAGAAGCGCCAGGTGGAACTGGGTCCGGTTCCAGCACCAGGCGCCATGCCAGGCGCCGTGGACCAGGACGAGCGGCGGATAATGGTGCATCATGCCCTCCCGAATGCGCCCCGCCCCTCTACCATGGCGGGGGCGCATCGCGAAATGGCGGCCCGCTGGGGGGCCGCCGTTCCGTCAGAATTTATAGCCGATCCTCAAGCCATATTGGCGCGGCGGCTTGTAGGTGACGACTTCGGCGCCGCCGCCGCCCGGCACGTCGTTGAACCCGATGCCGCGGAACACATTGCCGGTCTGCACCGTGTCGAAGAGGTTGGTGACGAACACCTCGCCCGTCCAGCGATCGTCCGCCGTCGTGAGGAACAGGCGCATGTCGACATTTTCGTAACCGGGCGCCAGGTCCGATCCGGGATTGACCGGAAAGGGCGCGGCCCGGTTGAAGGCGGTATAGAAAATCCGGCTGGTGTAGGAATAATCGACGCGCAGGCGCCCTTCGCCGAACCCGCGGATGGGGAAGCTGACGGAACCGCCCACATTCGCCGTCCATTTGGGCGTGCGCTGCACGCGATTGCCGCCCAGTTGCACATTCTGGACGAGCTGGGGATCGAATGTGGCGTCGGTATAGGCGCCCGATCCGTCCAGCCGGAACCAGGATGTCGGGGCGGCCTGGAATTCGAGTTCCACGCCCTGCACGGTCGCCCCGCTGGCATTATAGGCCTGGGCGCCGAACGGCCCCAATATCTGGAACTGGAGATCGTCATATTTGTTGCGATAGGCCGCAAGGTTGACCTGCAGCCGCCGGTCGAAGAGTTGGCTCTTGAGCCCCGCCTCCATCGCCTTGACGGTTTCCGGCTGGAAGACGGCGTTGGAAAGCAGCGGATTGATCGCCTGGTTGATCCCGCCCGATTTATACCCGGTGGAATAGCTGACATAGCCCAGGATCGCGTCGGTGAGCTGATAGTCGGTGGCGATGCGGTAGGTGACCTTTTCCCACTGTCCGCCGACCGGGCCGCTATAGCTGGGCGGCGTGAACTGGAAGCCCGAATTGACGCCGTCCTTTTCGTCATGGGTATAGCGCAGGCCACCGGTTATGCTCCAGCGGTCGAGCGGACGAACGGTCGCCTGGCCGAAAAAGGCATAGGATTTCGACGTGACGTCTCCGGCGAGCCGGAAGCCGTCCGGAACATTGTTGTTCGCCGCAACGATGGCATAGCGGCCGCCCCGGAAGGCCGATTGGCGAAACCCCTTTTCGCGGAAATAATAGGCGCCCAATATCCAGTTGAACGGAGCGTTGGCGCCCGCGTTGGAGAGGATCTGCAATTCCTGGGAAAATTGATGCGCCCTTTCTTCCAGGTCCAGGACGCCCAGATCCTTGGGCGAATAATCGGTATCGGCCTGGGAACTGAATTTCGACTCGGCATAGGCGGTGATCGACTTGATCGTCGCCGCGCCAAGATCATATTCAAGGTTCGCGCTCAATATCGACAGCGAGTTGCGTTGATATTCCGGACTGTTCTTCCCTTCGTGGAAGGGCCGCAGGTCGTTGACCAGCGGGACGCCGTTGACCAGATAGTTGTTGAGGCCCGCTATCTGCGGGCCGCCCAGGTTCCGGCCGGTCGTGGAGCCGGGAAACGGCGTGCGGATCTCCGGCTGGCTGCCGACGCCGCCGCTGTGGATATGGACGCCCGAAAGAAGGACGGAAAAATCGCTGGCTGGTTCGATGCGGACATGGCCGCGCACGCCCCAGTTGTTCGCGTCATTGGCGTCCGTCCCGCCCGGCACGCTGTTGCGGGTGAAGCCGTCCCGCTTCTCGCGGAAGGCGACGATCCTGGTGCTGACCGCGTCGGACAGGGGAAGGTTGACGGCCCCCCGCACCCGCCACATGTCGTATTTGCCGGCGGTCATGTCGACATGGCCCTCCAGCTCGTCGCCGGGCTTCCGGGTGATGTAGTTGATCGAGCCGCCCGTGGCGTTCCGCCCATAGAGCGTGCCCTGCGGACCGCGGAGGATTTCCACCCGTTCGGTATCGAAGGCCGAAAACAGGGTGCCGATCGGCCGGCCGATATAGACGCCGTCATAGTGGAAGGCGACGCCGGGGTCTCCGCCGGCGGTGGTGTTCTCATTGCCGATGCCGCGCATCGTCACGAATGCGATCGGACCGTAATTGCTGAGCTGAAGGGAGGGAGCGAGTTTCGTGAGCGTCGCCAGGCTGTCGAATCCCTTATTGGCCAACGCCTCTCCGCCCAGGGCCGAAATGGCGATGGGAACCCGCTGGATGTTTTCGGCGCGCTTCTGGGCCGTGACGACGATCTCCTCGATCTGTCCGCCCGCCCCCTGGGCGGCTGCGGCCGCGTCCGCCTGCGCATCCTCCGAAAAGGGGGCGGTCTGCGCCATCGCCGACGATGTCGACAGCATCAGGATGATAAAAGCGCTGCGATTGCAAATGTTCATTGCCTCTCCCCACATTGCTGGACGTGCATCCAGTGCGTCATTATTGCTTTAAGGTGGCGTGGGGCCGCGAAAATGCCCGGTCGATGTCCCGGACATGCATGTCGCCGCGGTCGATGACCCCGAACCACCTCTTCTTCGTCTGTCGGCATCTTCGCGCCGATTTGCTTTCAAGCCTTGCCATGGCTAAGCAGCTTCGGGGCGCATCGCCATAACCATAACTGCATCGGCGAAATACGAAAATCGTATAGGCAGGCGGCGCCTTGTCGGCCGGCGGCGCCTTTCCCGCCCGGACGCGGCCCGGCGCGGAGGATCAGCGCACAAATGAATTGCCGATATGCGATTACAATATTTGCCAAGCCCGACCTGCCGACCGATCCTGGACGACAGCGGTCAACCGCGACCGCCCGACGCAACGACCGGCGGCGACATAGAGAGAGAGGGGAGGCCGGCAAAGATCATGAACGTCGTTTCCACCGGAAATCCGGACATGGCGGACGCGCCCGCGACGATCGGCGGCGTCATCGACAATCGTCCCATATCCCCCTTCCAATATCGGATCGTCGCGATGGGCTGCCTGGTCATGCTCCTCGACGGATTCGACATTCAGGCCATGGCGCTCAGCGTGCCCCCCATCGCCGAGCAATGGGCGCTGGCGCCATCGACTTTCGGCCCAGCCCTTGCCTCCGCGCTTCTCGCCATGCTGTTCTCCGCGGCTTTCCTGGCGCCGCTGGGCGATCGGATCGGGCGTCAGCCGATGCTCGTGACCGCGCTGGCGATCGCGGGGTTCGGCTCGCTCGCGACCAGCCAGGCCGCAACGGTCGCCGGCCTGGTCGCCTCGCGCGCGTTGACGGGCATCGGCCTGGGCATGAGCATCCCCAATGCGGTCGCGCTCGTTTCGGAATTCGTGCCCGCCCGGCGCAAGGCGCTCTGCGTCGCGCTGGTCTACAGTTCGGTCGCCCTGGGGGCGTTGACGGCGGGCTTCGCCGGTCCGCCGATCGTCCATTGGCTGGGGTGGCAGGGGCTTTTCCAGGTCGGCGGCTGGCTTCCCCTGGGCGTCAGCCTGCTGCTGCTGTTCGCCCTGCCGGAAAGTCCCGACTATCTCCTGCGGACCGGCCGCCGCCCCGGCCAGTTGAGGAAAGTCCTGCGCCGGCTGGCGCTGGAGGGGCACGCGCTCCGGCCCGGCCCGACGGTCGCGCATGGAGGCGCGCTGCGATCGCTGCTCACGCCCCGGTTGCGGGTGCAGACCGCGATCCTGTGGATATTGTCGTGGCTGACGATGTTCATCCTCTACCTGATGATCAGTTGGCTTCCGGCGCTGCTCGAACTTGCCGGCTTTTCGCGTGCGGACGCGCTGCGATCGAGCGTGGTCGTCCAAGCCGGGGGAATTCTGGGCGGCCTGGCCCTGTCCGTCCCCTCCGACCGCGGCGGCATCGTCCCCGCGCTGCTGTGCGCCTATGGCATCGCCATCGCGGCGCTGCTGGGCTTTGAGATATTCGCGCCGGACCCGCTGCTGTGGAGCGCCCTCTTCTTCTTCACGGGCATCGGCACGGCCGGGTCGCAGGTTGCGCTGACCGCCCTGGCCGTCATGATCTACCCGCCCGACATCCGCGCAACCGGACTGGGATGGGCGGTGATGGCGGGCCGCTTCGGCGCCGTCATCAGCGCGCTGGCCGGCAGCCTGCTCATCGGCAGCGCGCTGTCGCCGGGCCGCGTCCTGGCCCTTCTTTCCCTGCCCCTCGTCCTTTGCGCCGCGAATGTGCTGATGCTGAGGGCGCAGAGACGCCCGTCCCCCTAGCGCCGATCGGTCCTAGGAAGGGGGCCTTCCCGCCATCAGTTCCGCGATCCCTTGGCGCAGCCATTGGTGGCCGGGATCGTGCCTCGACCGCTCATGCCAATATTGCTTGACCTTGAACTGGGGCAGATCGAAGGGCGGGGACATTATCTCCAGATCCACCTGCGCCTTGAAGATCAGCGCCACGCGCCTCGGCACGGTCAGGATCATGTCGGTCTGGCCCAGCAGCAGCGGCGCCACCAGGAAGCTGTTGGAGGTCAGGCGCACATTTTCCGGCGAGACCATCGCCGTGATGCGCGCCTCCACCTCATGGTGGATGTGCCCCGCCGTGCGGGCGCTCACCAGCACATGGGTGGCGTCGCGGAACGCCTCGACCGTGAAATCGCGGTCGAGCAGCGGATGCCCCCGCCGCATGACGCAAACATAGACGTCTTCATAGAGCGTCTGTTCGATGACCCCGGAATAGAGCGCCGGAAATCCGCCGAAGGCGATGTCGATCTCCCCGGATTCGAGACCGGCCGCCAGCGAGTGCCTGTCGACCGCCACGGAGGAGAAGCGCGCCCTGGGCGCCTGGTCCGCCGACCAGCGGTCCAGCATGGGAAGCACGGTGAGCTGGCCGAAATCCGAAGCCGCTATGCGGAAGTTCCGGTTGGTCGATCGCGGATCGAAGGAACGGTCCTGCATGAGCCGGTCCCGGTAGATGCGGAGCATGTCCCGCACCGGACCGATGATCGCGTCGGCCGTTCCCGTCGGCTCCATGCCGCGCGGCGTCCTGACGAACAGCGCGTCGCCGAAATGGTCGCGCAGCTTGGCCAGCCAGCGGCTGACCGTGGGCTGGGGCAGGTCGAGCACGCGGCTGGCCTCTATGACGCTGCGGCAGCGATAGACGGCTTCGAACGCCTGCAATTCGGACAGCCCGACATCGGCCAGTTTCAACATCGCCCTTCCCCCCTTGTTCGCCGCCTTGTGCATCGGACGCCAGGACCGATCGACATTCAGCCCATGACGGCCTGCCAACGGCCAATTTGAAAATGCTCTAGGCGATCATATGCAAAAAGTGAATGGCTGCGATGTGATCTGCGGTCTGGAGAAGGGCGACCGGCTGGGAAAATGTGGCCGACGGACGGGCCGCGCAAGGCAGCCCTGAAAAACAGTTGCGGGAGAAAGAGGATGGCCCTGGCCATGGAAGATCGCGTCATCATTGTCGGAGGCGGCCCCGTCGGCCTGGTCGCCGCGCTCGACCTGGCCCAGCGCGGCGTCCCGCTCCTGATCCTCGAAGCGGCATCGACGCCGATCCAGGATCCGCGCGGCGCGGCCTTTCATCCGCCGACGCTCGACATATTGGGGCGGCTGGGGGTTCTGCCAGCCCTGATGGAAATCGGCCTCAGGATTCCCCTGTGGCAGGTGCGCAATCGCGACGGATCGGTCGTGGCGGAATTCGACCTGAACATCCTGAAGGACGTGACGGACCATCCCTATCGTTTCCATTTGGGCCAGCAGAAGGTCGTGCCGGTGCTGCTCGCCGCGCTGGCCCGGCATGCGAATGTGGAGGTCCGCGCCGGAGCCCGCATGACCGGGTTCACCGAAGATGCGAGCGGCGTCGTGGTGGAATATGTCGATGGCGAGGGCGGGGAGCATCTGGCGACCGGACGGTGGCTGATCGGCGCCGACGGCGCGCGCAGCCAGGTGCGCAAATCGGCCGGCATTGATTTCGAGGGCTTCACCTGGCCGGAACGCTTCGTCGTCACCAATCTTGCCGATGATCTCACGCAGTTCGGTTTCGCCTATACCAATTATGTGACCGATCCGGATCGGTGGGCGGTCGTCCTGCGGCTGGAGGATGAGGATGGAAAACCCAATTGGCGCGTCACCTATCCCACCGATCCTTCCCTGAGCGATGAGGAAGTCCTGGACCCGGCGAACGTGCAGGCCCGGCTTCTGGACGTCATTTCCGGCGCCGATGAACTGCACCTGCGCTATTGCGGCATCTACCGCGTTCACCAGCGCGTGGCGCGCCATTTCCGCAAGGGGCGCGTCCTGCTGGCCGGCGACGCCGCGCACATCAACAATCCGCTGGGCGGGTTCGGCCTGAACAGCGGCATCCAGGATGCCGCCAGTCTCGCCGAAAAGCTGGCCGACGTGTGGCACAGGCGCGCCGACGACACGCTGCTGGACAGATATGACCGCCAGCGCCGCGCGAGCAATATCGAATTCGTCCAGAAGGCCAGCATCCGCAACAAGGCGATGATCGAAGAACGCGATCCGGATGTGAAGCGGCAGGCGCAGGAACAGCTCAGGGCGATTGCCGGCGACCCTGCGCGTTCGCTGAACTATCTGCTCGAATCCTCGATGATAAATTCGGTCCGGGCCGCCGAGAAGGTGGATTAGGGCGTGTGGGGATTTAGCCCAGGCCGTCAGTATGGCGCGGGCTGAAATATATACGCCTTCTTGCAGCCGACCGATCGCACAATCTCGCCGAAACCCGGCGATCATTGCCTTCGCCATTGCCTGGACGCGATCTTTTGTTCAGTCTGGCCTCGGATGAAGAAGAAGACGATCGGCGCCGCCGCCTCATGAGCCATGATTTCGCGTTTCACCGCAGGCATCCCATCGCCGCCATGCTGATCATGCTGGCGCTGTCGGGGATCGGCCTGGGCGGCGCGCTCTGGGCCTGCGCCGACTCCTCCTGCTCGCCCGGCTGGCAACTGGCTTCGCCCGATTATGACTGCGGCGGGCGGGCCGCGATCAGCCCCGGCAACGATACGCGCATCAACATCCTGCTGCTGATGCGCAGCCTGAGGCCGGTGGACATGGATCGTGCGGGCGCGGCGGCCGATGTAAACAATCCGCAATTCGGCCGCACCTTCATGACATGGCCGGGCTTGCGCGCCGCCTTCTGGCCGCAAGCGGCGGAGGAGAGCGAGGGCAATGCCGATGCGACGGGCTGCGCCGTTTCCAGGGAGGCGGTGGCGGCCTTCGACGCGGCGCTTGCCGCCGAAGCCGCCTTGCCGGGGGCGGAGCGCGCCGAATTGGGCCGGCTTCGCGCCCAGACCGGCTGCGGCACGACCGATTGGGGGAATGCGGCGGTATCCAGCAAGCCGGGCCGCGAATATCTGTCCTATCTGAAAGCGGCCGACGCCTTTCACAAGGGCGACTGGCAGGCAGCGCGGGAGGGTTTCGCTTCATTGACGCGCAGCCGCAGCAAATGGGTCGCGGAAACCGCCCAATATATGCCGATCCGCATCGGCCTGCGCGCCGCGGTCGCCACGGCGGTGGATGAATATGGCGACTTCGCCGGGCCGGAAAAGGTGGATCGCGCCGCGGTCAAGGAGGCGGGCAATGCCATCGGCGCCTATCTGAAGGCTTATCCCAGCGGCCGCTATGCGGCGTCGGCGCAAGGGCTGACGCGCCGCGTGGCGTGGCTGAGCGGGGACATGGCGACCCTGGTCCGCAGCTATGAGAAGTTGCTCTCCACCGTGCCCGGCGACGATGAAGCGGCCGCCAACCTTGCCGAGGAGATCGACATCAAGCTGCTGGAACGGGAGGATGCGGACAGGATCATCGGCAACCAGAGCGACGCGCCGCTTCTGCTGGCCGTGGCCGATCTCAAGCGGATGCGACGGCAGGATGCCGATCCGGCCTTTCTGACCGCCGGCGAACTCGCCGCGCAAAAGGGGCAGTTTGCCCGTCATGCCGATCTGTACGGGCTGCTTCAGGCCAGCCGGGCCTATTATGGCGGAGACGATCCGAAGACGATCCTGGCGCTGCTGCCCGATGCGGCGCGCGACAACCGCTTCACGCCGCTCGCTTTCAGCCGGCAGGTGCTGCGCGGCATGGCCCTGGGCGGAGCGCGAGACCCCCATGAAACGGGGTTCTGGCGCGACCTTCTGCGGGGGGCGAACCCCCTCTATGAACGGCCGCTCGTCGAAATGGGGCTGGCCATCCGCTGGCAGCGGGACGGGCGGGTGGAGCAGGTCTTCGCGCCGGGATCGCCGATCACGGACAGCATGACGCGGACGATCCTGCTGCAAACGCTGGCAACGCCGGCGATCCTGCGCGCCGCCGCGCAGGACGGCGCCCGTCCGGCGCGCGAGCGGGACGTGGCTCGCTTCACCCTGCTCTACAAGGATCTGACGAGAGGCGCCTTTGGCGATTTCACCGGCGATCTTGCGCTGGTGCCCGCCAATGCCGGGAACGACGGCGGGCTGTGGGACTTCTCCCAGCAGGACGGGATCCCGGTGGGACTGTTCCGCAAGGGCAGATGGTCGGACGGCTTTCCCTGCCCCAGCATAGCGCAGACCGCCGGAACCCTGGCGCGATCCCCCGCCAATGCGAAGGCGCGGCTTTGCCTGGGCGATTTCTACCGGCTGAACGGCTTTGACGGATTCAGCCTGTTCAAGGCGGGCGAGGACGGCTTCGCTCTCGGCAATGGGCGGGACGGCTTTTCCGGCCGCTTCCTCTCCCGCTCGGACATTTACGCCGCGATCATCGCGGACAGGGGAGCCGCGCCAGAAGATCGGGCCTATGCCCTGTACCGCGCCGTGATGTGCTATGCGCCATCCGGCTATAATGGTTGCGGCGGCCCCTATCGCACCTATGAGGAGATGGACGCGGCGCAGGCGCCTCAAGCCGACCGAAAGGCGTGGTTCACCGAATTGAAGCAGCGCTATCCCGACAGCCGGTGGGCGAAGTCCCTGCGCTATTATTGGTGATTATGCGCGCAGGCGGATGGGCGACTGCATTGCTGGCGCTCCTGGCGCTGTCCGGCTGTCAGCGTCAGGCGGAGACGGGAATGGGAACCGTCGATCCGGCTGCCCATGATGCCTTTTACCTCTGGCCAGGGGTGCGTCCGGCAGGGAATGTCCGGCCGAAGATCCTCTATCTCCTTGACGGAGAGGTCCGGCGCGGCGGGCCGCCCAGGCTGGAGAGGCTGCGCATGGGAACGCCCCGGTTGCCGGGCAAGAAGGTCTGGCTCGTCGTCAGGGCCGATCGGCTGGACTGGAATGACGCCCTTTATGCGATGATCTTCGACGATCTGAACCGCTGGCGCGAGGCGGGAAATGAGGTGGTCGGGCTCCAGGTCGATTTCGATGCCGCCACGCGAGGGATCGACGGCTATGCCTGCTTCCTGCACGATCTGCGCCGACGCCTGCCGCAGGACTGGAGGCTGTCGATCACCGGGTTGATGGACTGGAGCGCGCATGGCGACCCGCATGCCCTGACCAGATTGGCCGGGCTGGTCGACGAGGTGGTCGTTCAGACCTATCAGGGACGCACCACCATCCTGGGCTATGAGGATTATTTTCGCCGGATGGAGGGCTTTCCCATTCCCTTCCGGGTGGCGCTGGTGGAGGGAGGCGCCTGGCAAGCACCGCCTATGCTGTCGCACCATCCGCAATTCAAGGGCTATGTGGTGTTCTTGCTAACCCGCACCCCGTCCGATGAACGTTGATCTTCTCGATCTTGAGAGGACCGGGCGTGTTGATATTGCGGATTGTGGTGGTTGTTCTTTGGATTGCGCGTTGTGGCGTGCATTGCGCTGTTGAGCGCATGGACATGCGAATGGGTTTAATGGAGCGCGAGCTATAATGCCTGGCGACGACCTACTCTTCCGGGGCTTGAGCCACAGTACCATTGGCGCAGACTGGTTTCACGTCCGAGTTCGGGAAGGGATCGGGTGGGTCACAGACGCTATGGTCACCAAGCAATAGAGCTTGCGCTTCGGGTTTTAATCGGTGCCGTGCACTTGAGGCAATGATGTCTGGCATGAGGGTGATCACCACATCTTTGACGCTGGTTTATTCCAGTGTTGTCATTGATGGTGGGACTCGCTTCTTTGGAGAAGCATTCAAGCGCGAACAGAGCAATTAGGACCGGTTAGCTCCATGCGTTACCGCACTTCCACATCCGGCCTATCAAGGTCGTGGTCTACGACCGCTCGAAGAAATCTTATCTTGAGGGAGGCTTCCCGCTTAGATGCTTTCAGCGGTTATCCCGTCCATGCATAGCTACCCTGCTGCGCCCTTGGCAGGACGACAGGTACACCAGAGGCATGTTCAACCCGGTCCTCTCGTACTAGGGTCAACTCCTCTCAAATTTCGACGCCCACGGCAGATAGGGACCAAACTGTCTCGCGACGTTCTGAACCCAGCTCACGTACCACTTTAATTGGCGAACAGCCAAACCCTTGGGACCTGCTCCAGCCCCAGGATGTGATGAGCCGACATCGAGGTGCCAAACGATTCCGTCGATATGAGCTCTTGGGAATCATCAGCCTGTTATCCCCGGCGTACCTTTTATCCGTTGAGCGATGGCCCTTCCACGAGGGACCACCGGATCACTATGACCGACTTTCGTCTCTGCTCGACTTGTCAGTCTCGCAGTCAGGCGGGCTTATGCCATTGCACTCTAACAGACGGTTTCCAACCGTCCTGAGCCCACCATCGCGCGCCTCCGTTACTCTTTAGGAGGCGACCGCCCCAGTCAAACTACCCGCCACAGAGGGTCCCTGCACCGGATGACGGTGCGAGGTTAGACATCAGAAAACAACAGGGTGGTATTTCACCTATGGCTCCACCGGAACTGGCGTCCCGGCTTCAAAGCCTCCCACCTATGCTACACAGTTCTTTCCTAATGCCACTCTGAAGCTGCAGTAAAGGTGCACGGGGTCTTTCCGTCTAACCGCGGGTACTCCGCATCTTCACGGAGAATTCAATTTCGCTGAGCATATCCTGGAGACAGTGGGGAAGTCGTTACGCCATTCGTGCAGGTCGGAACTTACCCGACAAGGAATTTCGCTACCTTAGGACCGTTATAGTTACGGCCGCCGTTTACCTGGGCTTCAATTCAGAGCTTGCACTCCTCCTCTTAACCTTCAGGCACCGGGCAGGCGTCAGGCCCTATACGTCGTCTTGAAGCCGACTTAGCAGAGCCCTGTGTTTTTGCTAAACAGTCGCTACCCCCTGGCCTGTGCCCCCCATCAGAGCTTGCGCTTAGATGGGGCCTCCTTCTTCCGAAGGTACGGAGGCAATTTGCCGAGTTCCTTCAGGATACTTCTCTCAAACGCCTTGGTATACTCTACCATTCCACCTGTGTCGGTTTAGGGTACGGTCTATACGGAGGGGCTATTTCCTGGGACAGTTTCCCTGCCTGGACCAATCCAATAAGGCCAGACAAGTTGCACCATCCGTCACACACCTCCAGGCCCACGAATATTAACGTGGTTCCCATCGACTACCCCCTTCGGGCTCGTCTTAGGGGCCGGCTTACCCTGCTCAGATTAGCTTTAAGCAGGAACCCTTGGAATTTCGGCGAGAGGGCATCTCACCCTCTTAATCGCTACTCATGTCTGCATTCGCACTTCCGATACCTCCACGGTCGGTTACCCTCCCGCTTCAACGGCCTACGGAACGCTCCGCTACCGCTCAGCACAAAGTGCTGAACCCTAAGCTTCGGTGCACGTCTTGAGCCCCGTTACATCTTCGCCGCAGGATCTCTTGTTTAGACCAGTGAGCTGTTACGCTTTCTTTAAAGGATGGCTGCTTCTAAGCC
>NZ_AP025356.1:0-117500 GCF_037101235.1 Sphingobium sp. TA15 | reverse complement strand
TAGCCGCCCCGGTCCGCCCGCGCCTCCACCGGCAGGTCGATCATATCCCCGCTCGCCGCCGTCAGCTTCACCGTCATGTTGCGCGCATAGGCGGTCGAATAGATGAGCGGCGCGCCCTCCACCGGAAGCACCACGCCGGGGCGCGCCGCGCAGATCGGGCCGTTGGCGGCGCTGCGCAGGCGGGGCGGGCTGTCGGCCTCTATGGCGGGCATGCCCACGACCAGCACCGACTTCGGCTTCTGGAAGGAAGGCGCCTTGTTGAGCAGCAGCGCGGCGGCATCGCCCCGCCGGATGCTGAGCGTCGGCAGATAGTCGAACTCCGGATTGCTGAACGCGCCGAAAATCCTGGCCAGGTCGCGCACCACGCCGATATAGGGGCTGTAGAAGCCATAGCCCGCCTCCCGCGTGGAACTGAGTTGCAGGGCAAGGTCGGTCGGCGCGCCGGTCAGCGTTTCCGCGATGGAACTGCTGTGCACGTCCGCCAGCACCAGTTGCTCGCGATTTTCCAGCAGGCAATTGGCCTGAAGCTCGACCACTTTCGACAGGCATTCGTCGTTGAGCTTCATCGACAGGCTGCGCGCCAGGGCGGGAGCGACGGATCGCAGATATTCGGGATGGCTGTTTTCCTGCGCCCGGATCGCCGCCATGAAGGCGTCGAGCCGCGAGCGGTCGAGCGAGGCCTGGTTGAGTTCCTGCGTCGCGCGGACGAACTCGCCCGGCTTGCCGCGCACCGCGTCCTCGATCGTGCCTTCCGCGCCGCCGGTGTCGGGAACCAGGAACAGCGTCATCTGCCGCGCGCCCTTCGGCACGGTCAGGGACAGGCTGTTGTCCTTCGCCTTCTTCTTCCAGCTTTCGGCGGACTTGATCCAATCCTTGGGCGGCGGGTTGGTGGCGCCGCGCAGAAAGGTGGAGAGCAGCAGGAACTTCGCGCCCTGATCCTCCGGCAGGTCGGCCCTGATCGACAGCCTGTCGCCTTCGGCCAGGCTGGGCACCTGCGCGATGGGAAGCACGTCCTTCCCCCGCGTGACCGCGATGCGCAGGCCCGGCCCGCCAAGCTCGAACGGCGCGGGATCGGCGGCCTGCGCCGACGCGGCGCACAGCGCGGCGGCTGCGGCGCCGCAGGTCCGGGGCAAGATATTCCGTCGGCTCGGCAGCGGCATAAGTCCCGGCATCTTCCTGTCAGCGATCCAGATTCCGCTGTCCCATATCGCTCCCCCAATTCCAAGAGCGCGGGCGAGGCAACCGGCCTTGCGACGAAGGGTCAGGATCGCGGGACGAGCAGGGGCGGCCGGTGGAGCCGCGGGGCGGTCACGGCTGCTCCATCGCCTCCGAGCGGGCGGTGACCGCCGTGCCGACAGACGCGCAGATGATGAGGCCGATGGCGAACCACTGGGCCAGGGTCAGCACTTCGCCCAGCAGGATCAGCGCCATGACCGCGCCGACGGCGGGTTCGGCGCTCATCAGGATGCCGAATGTGTTGGACGGCAATCTGGGCAGGGCCACCATCTCCAGCGAATAGGGGATGGCGCTGGAAACGATGCCCACCGCGACGCCGAGCAGCAGCGCGTCGGGCGCGAGCAGCGCGGCGCCGGCATGGACCATCCCGACCGGTGCGACGAGCAGGGCGGCGACGATCATGCCCCCGGCGGAGGCCGCCGCTCCGTGCATGCGGCCCGCGCGCCTGCCGATCAGGATATAGCCGGCCCAGCACGCCCCGGCCATAAGCGCCAGCGCGATGCCGCGCCAGTCGAGCCGGGACGATGCGCCCCAGAGCGGCAGCAGGCTGGCCAGGCCCAGCACCGCAAGACCGATCCAGAGAAAGTCCAGCCTCCGCCGCGAGGTGAGCAGGGCGACGGCCAGGGGGCCGGTGAATTCGATCGCGATCGCCAGCCCCAGCGGAATATAGGCCAGCGCATTGTAGAAGGAGAGGTTCATGACCCCCAGCACCACGCCATAGGCCAGCAGCGGCCGCCAACCCGCCCGCCAGTCCAGCCGCCAGGGCCTGAACACCAGCGACAGGATGACCGCGCCGACGATGAGGCGCAGCGTCGTCGCCCCCTCCGGCCCCACCAGCGGGAACAGCCGCTTGGCCAGCGACGCGCCGGAAGTGACCGACAGAAGGGAAAGCGAAAGCGCCCCGAAGGCGATGGGATCGACACGCGTGGAAACGGATCGCGGCGCGGCAACAGAGGGCATGCGACACTCGGACTTTGAGGGACGGTCGCGGATGGACCATGCCGCGAGGACGAACTGGGATGTCCGGAAATGGCCAATAGCCGATGTTGGCCGCCCTTGCCATAGTCGTCCCCCTGGACGCCGCGCATCGCGGCGCGGGACATGGCTGGCCGCGACAATCCGGCGCGGCGCCTGTTCGCCGGCCCTGTCCCCAATGCGAAGTCCCCAATGCGAAAAGGCTCCGGAGCATGGATGCTCCGGAGCCCTTTCCTCGTCCTTCAATGCCGCATTTTCCCAGCCGTTGGCCGTGAACGGTCGACTTGAAAATGCTCCGGCGACCGGGCGGAAGGACTACATGCGGATGCGCAGGCCCACCGAGACCATGCGGCCGATCGGGTTGGAGACAAAGCCGTTATAGCCCCATGCGCCGCCCAAAATGCCGTTGGTGTTGCCGTTGTAGAAGGGCGGATCCTTGTCCAGGATGTTCTGCGCGTCGACATAGATCTGCCATCCCCGGGCGAAGCTCTCGCCCTGGAACTCATATTGCAGGTGCAGGTCGAACGTGTCGTTGGCCTTGACCTTGTCGCCGCCGCCGATGGGATTGCCCGCCGAATTGACGATGATCGGCGCCACCGTGGTGCTGATCCAGTTGCGGTAGGAACCCGTATGGTTCCAGAACAGGTCCGCCGACAGCCCGTCCTTCGCCCAGCCCAGTTGGGCGCGGTTCTTGAACCGCACAGAGGGGAAGGTGGTGTTGTAGCCCGACGTGTTGAGGATGCTGAAGTCCGTGCCTCCGCCGAAATTCTGCCGGAACTTGGTGAAATAGGTGAAGCCCGTGCCGATCACGAAGCTGCCCAGTTCGCCGATGTCCGCGCGATAGTTGAACTGGCCGTCAATGCCCTCCACCGTCAGGTTCAGCGCGTTGCGGCTGCTCTGGTCGATCAGGAAATAGACCTGCGGCGGGATCGCGCCCGACACCGTCGCGCCGTTGGCGATATTGGCGAACTCGTCGATCTGCGCCGGCGAACAGGTCTGCGGACAGATGGTCAGCAGGTTGCGCAGCCCGGCCGAGTTCACGATGGCGCTGGGGCTGGGGGAGGAGACGCCGCCGATGAACTTGTTGTGGAAATAGGTGAAGGCGGCGGTGAAGCCGGGCAGGAAGCGCGGCGCTAGGTCGATGCCCGCCGACCAGCTCCGCCCCTTTTGCGGGGTCATGTTGGAAAAGCCGCCGCCAAGCTGGCGCCGCATGCCCTGGATCGCCGGGGTGCCGATGGTGCAGGTGGTCGCATCGCACTGCACGCCGGGGATGTTCACGACATCGGGATAGTTGGCGATGGGCACGGCGATCTGCGTGCCGTTCACGCCGACGCTGCCCGAAGCGTAGAGATAGCCCTGGGTCGGATCGCCGATGACGGCGGTCGGCGGCGCCACGAAGGCGCGGGAATAGTTGCCGCGCAGCTTGACGCCCTCCACCGGCTCCCAGTTCGCGGCGAACTTCGGATTGGTGGTCGATCCCACGTCGCTATAGCTGTCGTAGCGGCCGGAAATGCTGAGGTCGAAGCTGTGCACCAGCGGAATGCCCATATCCGGGGAGACGACCGGAATATAGAGTTCGGCATAGAGCGACTTCACGTCGCGCTTGTAGTTGTAGACGCGGAAGTTGGAGCCGGTCGTGGTCGGGCCGGTATTGTTGGAGCCGGTGATCTTCTGCGTCTGTTCATACCAGAGATATTCGCCGCCGACCGCGATCTTGAGCTTGCCCGCGGGAAGGCTGAACAGCGATCCGTTCAGGTCCAGCTTCATCTGGTTGAACGTGTTGTAGTTCGTATTCTCGCTATTGTTGCGATAGAGCGAGCGGATGACCGCTTCGGAGGTCCGGTTGGTGCCGTCGAAGGGCCGCCAGACGTCCAGCGCGTTCGCCGCCGTCAGCGGCAGGTTGAGCGCGATGACGTTCTGGCCGGGAATGTTGGTCGCCGTGGTGCTGCCGCTCAACTGCGCGGTGCCGTTCAGCGCCAGCAGGGCGCAGGCCGAACAGAAGCCGTTGACGGTGTTGAGCGCCGAGCGGTTCCAGCCGAAGGCGTCGCTGAAGGTCAGCGTCCAGTCGTCATTGACGTGATATTCCGCGACGGCGGTGGAATAGATCGAATCCGACTGCGATTCCTGTTCGCCATAATTTCCGTCGGGCAGCAGGGCGAGCCATGTGACCGTCTGCTGCGTGGCGCCGGGCGCGCCGGCGGGCGCCTGGTAGAAGGGGTTGATCTGGCCGCCCCGGCCCGATCCGGGGCCGAAGGCGGCGGCGTTGGTCAGGCCGCCGGGGCCGGAGGCGTTATGGGTTTCCTGGCGGTTGTAGTTCATCATCGCCGTGACGGTGAACTTGTCCGAAAAATCGTTCGTCACCTTGATCATCGCGTTCGCACGGAACTGCGAGGGCAGGAGATTGGCGTAGACCGAATTGTTGCAGGGCGCGTTCGCCTGGATATTGGGGACGGTCGTCGTCGCGCCGGGCGAAAGGAAGACGCCGCTGACCCCCGGCGCGATGATCGTCGCGGGACTGCACTGGTAGCTGTTGGTGTTGGTGCCGCCGACCGGGCGATAGTCGCCCAGGCTGGAAAAGCGGCGATCCCTGTTCTTCAGTTCCGACTGGTCCGAATAGGAACCCGCGACATAGACGCCGCCCGTGTCCCACTTCTTGCCCCAGATGAAGTTGAAGTTGGTGTTGTGATAGCTGTCGGCAAAGCCCGCCTGCGCGTTCGCCTCGAACCCGTCGAACGTCCGCCGGGTGATGAAGTTGACCACGCCCGCGACCGCGTCCGACCCGTAGACGGACGACGCGCCGTCGGCCAGAACCTCGACCCGCTGGATCGCGCTGACCGGGATGATGTTGGGGTCGGTCTGGGCGAACTGCGTGCCGCCGCCGGGCAGGCGCAGGCCGTCCATGATCACCAGCGTCGTGTTGGACGAGGATCCCGCAAGGCTGTGGATCTGCGGCGAATAATAGGAATAGGCGTTCTCGCCCTGCGCGACCGAGCCGGCCGTGGAAATGGACGGCACGGTGTTGACGAGCTGCGACACGTTGACGGGCGCGGTCTTCTCGATCGTGTCCTGGCCCACCGAAATCAGGTTGGACCCGACCGGCGCCACGCCGCGAATGGCGGAGCCGGTGACGATGATGTCGCTGTCGGCCACCGACTGGCTGCCCTGGGGCGGCGGCGCGATGGTCGCATTATCCTGCGCCAGCGCGGGCTGGCCGGCCACCATCGCCGCCGCGATCGCGATCAGCGAGCTGTTCAATCGTGCAGGCAGATATTCTCCCAACATGACTCTCTCCCTTTCCATATCATATACTATAGGATTTCTGGTTGAACTTGCGGTTTTCCGAAGAGGCTGAAAGCCTCTGGATCGTCGAGCTTTGGCGATGCGCTCCGGGGAGCGCGCTTCAGTGCGGCTGGAAGCTGTGCAGGCCGCGGGGATAAGGGTTGATCGCGACGCGCGTGGCCATCCGGCCCGGTTGCCCGCCGAAGCTGGCCCGGTGCCACCGGCCCTGCGCGGCAGTCACGACGTCGCCGGGCGACGCGGTGAAGAACGGCACGCCTTCGATCTGGTAATCGATATTGCCTTCCATGACGAACCAGAATTCATCATAGCCGAAGTGGAAATGGCCCAGGTCGCTGGCCGGCGGAGTCTGGATGCCGGCGCCGCGAATATTGTTCACGAACAGATGATCGCCGGCCATGAAGGCGCCAGCCCTTTGCCCGCCCGTCACCACATCCCTGTAATAGTCGAGATAGGGCCGGTCGGCGGCGCCGTAACGCCCGTCCCCACCCATCAGGGCGGCCTTCACATAGGTGAAGCCGGGCACGTCCTTCGGCTTGTCCGGCCTGGTCGCGACGGGATAGAGCGGCACGTCGCCCGCGCCGTGCACCTCCAGCCACAGCGCCGGCTCCTCGCCCACGCTTTCCAGCGTGAACGGCAGGCGGAAGGGGATGTTGACCTCCCCGCCCTTGACCGCGACGAAGGGTTCCTGCCCCTTGATGCTGACCCGGAGCTGCCCGCCCCAGACGATGAGGGCGGTGGCGTTGTCGGCGTACATCAGCGGTTCGGTGCGCTGCCCGGCGGCCATCTGGCGCCAGTCCGCCTCCAGGTCGCGGTTGCGGACGATGGCGTGCGTCCAGCTTTTCTCGCCCTTGTGCGCGGCCAATATGTCCGCCAGCTTCCACCAAGGACGATTGGGCGCGTCATAGGCGCGCGGCGGCGTCCGCTTGGGCGACCAGGCATTTTCCATGGGCGGCCGGGCGGGCGGCGTGGATGGGGCCTGGGATGGAATCGGGGATGGGGCCTGGGACGGGGACGGCGCGGACGTCTGGGCCGCCGCCCCCAGGATGAGCAGAGCGGGCGAACACAGATAGAATGCGGCCTTGACGATTGCCATCAATCCTCCCCTTGAGCAGACTTTTGCGTCTTGCAATTGATCATATAGGATATGATGTTGGGGCATTAGTCAAACAAATTATGACATGAAAAGAGGAGAAGGGCGTGAAGCACATCTGGAAACTGGCCGTGATCGGCGGGATTGCGTTGTTTCCGCAATGCGTCGCCCATGCGCAGGAAGATGGCTGCGCGCGTCTGGACGACCCGTCGGAACGCCTGGCCTGCTATGATCGCCGGTCGGGCCGCGCGGCGGCGGACAGCCGCCCGATTCCCCTCCCCGCGTCGCCCGCCCCGGCACCGGCGGCGGGAGCGGCGGCGGCAGAAAGCGACAGCTATCGGGACCGTCGCGACGCGCTCAAGAGCCGCACGGATTTCGACAGCCGGCTGAAGGCCGCCGTCCCGTTGCGGCATGGCTATTACCGGCTGGAGCTGGAGGACGGCACCGCCTATGACATGACGACCGTAGGGCCGCCGCCGCCGGTCGGCGCCATGGTCCATGTCCGTCGCACGCCCTTCGGCACCACCTTCTTCGACATGGAGGGACGCAAGCCCTTCACCGTCAGGCTGTCGCGCCGCCAATAGGCCCCAGGGCGCCCTCCCCGGCCGGCTGCTCCAGCAGCCGGTTCGGGTCGACGACCGCCCAGGCGAGCACCCCCGCCAGCACCACGGCGGACCCCGCGATGAAGGCCGCCGTCCAGCCGAACTGCGCGGCGATCATCGGCGTCAGGGTGGAGGTCAGCGCCCCGCCGATCTGGCACCCCATGTTCATGAAGCCGGACACGACGCCGCTATGCGGCCCGGCGATGTCCGCCGTCACCGACCAGAAGGAGCTTTGCGAGAGGTAGATCGCGCCCGCTCCGCCCGCCAGGATCAGCACCGCCAGCGGGGCGTTGTCGACCATCGATCCGCCGGCCAGGAACAGGCCGGTCAGGACGAAGGACAGGATGCCCAGCCCGGACCGTCCCCAATAGAGGCCATGGCGCGCCGACACCCGGTCGTTGATCACGCCGCCCAGCAGGCAGCCGAAGGTCATGCACAAGAAGGGCAGCATGGAGAAGACGGCGCTCGACTTGACGTCCAGGTGCCGGGCTTCGGCCAGGTAGATGAAGAACCAGCTGAAGAATATCCAGATGACGTAGCCGAAGGCGAAATAGCTGACGAACAGGCCCCAGACGTTGCGGCTGGAAAATATGGCGCCCCAGGGAATGGGTCCGGACGACGCCCTTTTGGCTGGGGGCAGGCCCGCCTCAATATGCGCGAGTTCGGCCGCGTTGACGGAGGGGTGCTCCTGCGGCCGGTCCCGCGCCAGCCAGAACCAGATGGCGGCGGCGGCAAGGCCCAGGACCGCGCAGACATAAAAGGATGCGCGCCAGCCGCCCCACAGGATGATCGCGGTGATCAGCGGCGGCGTGATGCCCGACCCGGCCCCCACCCCGGCGAAGATCCACCCGTTCGCCTTTCCCCTCTCCTGCGCGGGTATCCAGCGCGACAGGAACTGGTTGCCGCATGGATAGACGACCGATTCGCCGATGCCGAGCGCGAAGCGGGTCAGCGCCAGCAGCAGCAGCGCGGCGCTGCCCTCCGGATGGATCAGCGCCGTCGCGGCGGTGAACACGCCCCACCACAGCAGCGCGCCCGTCAGCACGATGCGCGGGCCGTAGCGCGCCGCGAGCCAGCCCGCCGGCACCTGGAACAGCGCATAGCCGATCAGGAAGGCGCTGAAGACCCAGCCCAGCTGGACCTGGTCTATGGCATATTCCTTCCGCATCTCCACGCCAGCGACGGAAATATTGGTGCGATCGAGAAAGGCGATCGCGCTGATGATGAACAACAGGAAGATCAGGCCCAGCCTGACCCTGGACCGCGCGGCTCCATTCATAACCATCCCTCCCGCTTGGCTTCTGCGCCAAACAATATACTATATGATTCGAGACAAGATGATGTATGTCCGCATAAGCAGGCAAGAGCAAGCATTGGAGAGGGGAAGATGGGCATGGGCACGCCGCGCATGGCGCTGGTCGCAGCGCTGATGGCCTTTGGCGGAACCGCCGCGCAGGCCGCGCCGCCGCTGGCGCAACGCATCGGCCATACCGATCCGGACGGCATGCGGGTCGCGAACGGCGTCCATGGCGGCGCGGGATCGATGAAGTTCGGGCCGCTGCTGGGCGCCGATGCGCTCAGCACCAACCTCATCTTCGTCCATCGCGGGACGATCGCGCCGAAAAGCGGCATCGGCCAGCATTTCCACAATGATTGCGAGGAGATGTTCGTCATCCTCGACGGGGAGGCGGAATTCACCATCGACGGGCGCACCTCTCGCCTGGCCGGGCCGGCCGGCGTGCCCGACCGCATGGGGCATGCCCATGGCATCTACAATCCGACCGACCGGCCGCTGCAATGGCTGAACGTCAATGTCGGCATGACCAAGAGCTATGACAATTTCGATCTGGGCGACCCGCGCACCGGCGCGACGCTCGATCCCGTGCCGCAATTCATCAACATGCGGCTGGACCGCGCCCTGCTGAAGCCGGCGGCGGCAGCGCTGCCCGACGCGACCGGGGCCGTTCTCTATCGCCGCGCCTTGGGCCCCGCGGTGTTCTCCACGCCCTGGTCCTATGTCGACCATATCCTTCTGCCCGCCGGCGCGACGCTGGGCCGCCGGACGCAGGCGGACATGAGCGAGGTCTATTATGCGATCTCCGGCACGGGCGAGGTGACGCTGGGCGGGGAGACCGCGCCGATCCGGGCGGGCGACGCCGTGCCCGTCGACCTGGGCGAGGCGCGGGCGATCCGCCAGACGGGCGGCCAGCCGCTCGAACTCATGGTGATCGGCGTGGCGCGCGATCTGGCGGCGAAGGCCCGCTACCGCGCCGAAGCCGAGGCGCGCCTGCGACCGCGCCGATAGCGTCGCGCCGGTCCTCTCGCCTCCCCCCTTTCCATCATCCAAGAAGGAACCAAGCCCATGTCCTCCCGCCTTCGCGCCGCCCTGCTCGCCGCGGCGCTCTGCCCCCTGACCGCGCCGTCGCTGGCGCAGGCGCCCGCCGCATCGGCGGCCGCGCCCTCCTTCGAACGGCTGGACCCGGCGTTCGACGCGATCATCGCGCCGGGCACGCCGATCGAGCGGGTGGCGACCGGCTTCGGCTTTACGGAGGGGCCGCTCTGGCATGATGGCCGGCTCTGGTTCTCCGACGTGACCGGGGACAAGATGCGGGCCGTCACCCCGGACGGGAAGGTCGAGGAACTGCTCGCCAATTCGGGCGGCCTGCCCAATCCCCCGGCGGGCGCCAGCATCGGTTCCAACGGCATGGCCCCCGCCCCCGACGGCACGGTGCTGATGACGCAGATGGGCGCGCGCCGCATCGTCAGGGTCGGCAAGGACGGCAGCCTGCAACCCTTTCTGTCGGACTATCAGGGCAAGCGGCTGAACAGCCCCAACGACCTGGTCTATGACAAGAGCGGGGCGCTGTGGTTCACCGATCCGCCCTTCGGCCTGTTCAACGGCATGGACAAGGACCCGGCCAAGGAACTGCCCTATAACGCCGTGTTCCGCTATGCCGACGGCCGGCTGACGCCGGTCATCACCGACATGACGCTGCCCAATGGGATCGGTTTCTCCCCCGATTTCAAGACCCTCTATGTCGGCAATTACGGGCCGGACATGTATATCCGCGCCTATGACGTGCGCCCGGACGGCAGCCTGTCCGCGCCGCGCGAGCTGATCCGCTTCCCCGGCGGTCGCGGCGGGCCGGACGGGCTGAAGGTCGACACGGCCGGCAATATCTGGATGACGGGCCCCGGCGGCATCCGCATCGTCACGCCGCAGGGCAAGGTGCTGGGGCAGATCAGGCTGCCGGAAACGGCGGCCAATCTGGCCTTCGCGGAGGATGGGCACATGGTCTACATCACCGGCAGCACCAGCATCTATCGCCTGCGCAGCAAGGTGAAGGGAATGCTGCCGCTCTACGCCAGGGGTCAATGAAGGGCAGCGGGCGGCCACGCGCCGCCCGCTTGAGCCGAACCGCGTTTAACGGCCGCCCGCGCTCGGCGCGGCGCCAGGGGCGGGGGCATAGTTTTTCGCCAGATAGGCGGTGATCGTCTTGATCTCCTCCGGCGAGACCTCCGCCCCGCGATCGGCCATGCCCTGCACGGTCGCCGCCCATTCCGCCTCGCTCCGCCGCTTCTGGAACACCTGCCCGGTCGTGTGGCAGAAACCGCAGCGTTCATTGATCAGGTCCAGGCCGGGGCCGGGCGGCGGGGTCGCCGCGGCTACGGTGGCGGGCGCCTGCTGGGCCATCGCCCCCGCCCCGATCAGGGGCAGGGCAAGGGCCATGATCGTCAATCCGACTTTATGCATGTCATGTCCTCAAGGAAGCGCATAGGCCACCACCGCGTCGCTGGTGGCCGGTGAAAAGGCGAAGCCCCCCGTCGCCACGACGGCGACCATCTGCCGTTTCCCCGCGGCATAGGTCATCGGCGTCCCATAGCTGGAACCGGGCAGTTCCGCCGTCCAGAGCAGCTTGCCCGTCTTCGTTTCGAAGGCGCGGAAGCGCTGGTCCTTGGTCGCGCCGATGAAGGTCAGCCCGCCCGATGTCGTGAACGGCCCGCCCGCGCTGGTGATGCCCGCATCCTTGAGTGCGGGATGGCCGGTGTCGCCCAGGGGGCGGCGCCACGCCACCGCGCCCTTGACGACATCCACGGCCACCAGCTCGCCCCATGGCGGCTTGTGACAGGGGAAGCCGGTTTCCATGTCCGCGAAATAGGCGTAGCCGCCCTTCATGCCCCAGCTTCCGTCGGGCTGCTGCTCCAACTGCTGGGGGCTGGCGAGTTCGTTGAGGTTGATGACGTAAAGCCCCAGATCGGGGTCGAATGCGCCACCGCCCCAGTCCGCGCCGCCCAGGCTGCCGGGGAAGAAGTTGATCGCGCTGTCGGCGCGCAGCGGCTGGAACGGCTTGCTGGGGGTGATGTTCAGCTTCTTGACCAGCGCCTCGCACCGGGCCTTCAGCTCCGGCGTGACGTCCAATATGTCGTCGGCATCGTAGGACAGGCGGGTCAGCGGCGGCGGCGCGACGGGCATGGGCTGGGTCGGCCAGGGCTGCTCGCCCGGCACGTCGGTTTCCGTCGGCACCGGCACTTCGCGCACGTCGAACAGCGGCTTGCCGGTCACGCGGTCCAGGATGAACATGATCGCCGTCTTGTTCATCGCCACCAGCGCCGGCGTGACCCGCCCGCCGCGTTTGATGTCGACCAGCGTCAGCGTCGGCAGGTCGAGATCCCAGATGTCGTGGTGCACGGTCTGGAAATGCCAGAGATATTTGCCGGTCGCCGCGTCCACCGCGACCACGGAGTTGGAATAGAGATTGGCGCCCTTGCGGTCCGCGCCCCACCTGTCGAAAGTCGGCGCGCCGACGGGCAGATAGGCGATGCCGCGCTTTTCATCGACCTGCACGAAGGTCCAGACATTGGTGCCCGACCGCGCCTTCGCGCTGTCCCCCTCCCAGGTCTCCGACCCCTTCTCCCCCGCCTGCGGGATGGTGTGGAAGGTCCAGACCAGCTTGCCGGTGCGCGCGTCCCAGGCGCGCACGTCGCCCGCCGCGCCCTTGACCGGCATTTCCTGCACCCGCGATCCGGTGATGACCAGATCCTTGTAGATGGCGGGCGGGCTGCTCATGCCCAGCGGCGCGGCGCGCAGGCCGTTCATCACCTCGGGCGTCTTCATGTTGACGATTCCCGCCTCCCCGAAGGCGGCGGCAGGCTGGCCAGTCGCGGCGTCGAGCGCGATCAGCTTGCCCGACCGCGTGCCGAAGAAGATGCGCGCCCCCTTCCCCCTGGCTCCGGGCCAATAGGCGACGCCGCGGGTCGAGGGCTGGTCCTTGTTCGCCAGCGTATAGGCCCAGCGTTCCTTCCCCGTCGCGGCGTCCAGCGCGACGACGCGATTATAGGGCGTGGCGAGATACATGACGCCATCGACCACCAACGGGGTCGCTTCCGACGCCGAAAATCCCGTGGCGAACTTGGCGCGCATGCCGTCGGGCATCGGCCCCGTATCCGCTGTCACGCCGGGCGGGCGCATATGATATACCCAAGCCTGCCGCAGGGTGGACACGTTGGCGGTGGTGATCTGCCTGAGCGGCGAATGGCGCGCGCCGCCGGGATCGCGGCCATAGGCGGCCCAGTCGGCGTCGGCGGACGGCGCCGCCCCGGCCGCGCCACCCAGGGCGCTGGCGGCAACGGAAATCATGGAGGCCAATGCGATGGACCGGCGGAACGAAGATGCGATTTTCAACGACATGCCTCTCCTGAAGGCGGGGGTTGACCTTTGGCCGACAAGCCCGGTTGTTCTTTTGTCTTAGTAATGCTAGCAGAGGGTTAAATCATATACAATATGATCTGCACGGGAAAATCTGCGCCTTTCGGAACGGCGCGTGTGGGAGAAGGAATATGGCGACGCTGCCGTTGGCCGGCATAAGGGTACTCGACATTTCTCAGGTCATGGCAGGCCCGTTCTGCTGCATGCTGCTGGGCGACATGGGCGCGGACGTCATCAAGATCGAACCGCCCAAGACGGGCGATTCGACGCGCCACTCCATGGGATTCCGCCTGAAGGGGGAGGACAGCCCCGGCTTCCTGGCGCTCAACCGCAACAAGCGCAGCATCGCCCTCAACCTGAAGGACGACGCCGATCGCGAAGTGCTCTATGCGCTGGTCAAGACCGCCGACGTGCTGGTGGAAAACGCCCGCCCCGGCGTCGCGGCGCGGCTGGGCATCGACTATGACACCCTGGCCGCGATCAATCCGCGCCTCGTCTATGCCAGCATTTCCGGCTTCGGCCAGACCGGCCCCTGGGCGCAGCGCCCCGGCTTCGACCTGATCGCGCAGGCCATGTCGGGCATTTTGAGCTCCAACGGCTTTCCCGGCATGGAACCGGCGAAGAACAGCATCGCCGTGGCCGACCTGGGCGCGGGCCTGTTTTCGGCCTACGCCATCCTTTCCGCCATCATCGGCCGGGAAAAGAGCGGGCAGGGCCAATATATCGACGCATCGCTGCTGGAAGCGGCGCTGGGCCTCTCGATCTGGGAAACGACCGAGCTTTGGGGCACGGGCAAGTCGCCCACGCCCATCGGATCGGCCAACCGCATGTCCGCCCCCTATCAGGCGGTGCAGGCGTCGGACGGCTGGTTCGTCATCGGCGCGGCGAATCAGGGCCTCTGGCTGACCTTCCTGCAAGTGCTCGGCCGGCCGGAACTTCAAGACGATCCGCGCTATTCCACCAACGCCGCCCGCGTGACGAACCGCATCGCCCTGATCGAGGATCTGGCGCCGACCTTCCTCACCCGCACGCGGCAGGAATGGATCGACGCCCTGCTGGCGGCGGGCGTCCCCGCCGCGCCGATCCTGGACTATGGCGAGGCGGTCGGCAGCGAGCAGGCCGTCGCCCGCGACATGGTGATGCAGGTGCCCCATCCGGTGGAGGGCGAGTTCAAGGCGCTCGGCTTCCCGGTCAAGATGCGCGGCACGCCGCAGGAGGTCCGCCTGCCCCCGCCGCTGCTCGACGAACATGGAGAGCTGATCCGGCGGGAACTGGCGGAAAGGGGCCTGCTCGCCCCGCAGCGGGAAGCGGCGAAATGAGCAAGGCGCGCCTTATCTATGAGAAGCGGGGCGACCAGGCCCATATCCGCTTCGACAACCCGGCCGCCCACAATGCGCTGACCGGCGCGATGTGGCACGACCTGCGCGATGCGGCGCGGGACATAGCGGCCGACCGCTCCATCCGCGTCGCCGTGTTCCGCGGCGTCGGCGGCAAGGCGTTCATATCCGGCACCGACATCTCCAAATTCGCGGATTATGAAAGCGGCCGGCAAGGCGTCGATTATGAACGCGACATCGACGAATGCATGGGCGCTCTCGACGCCATACCCTGCACCACCATCGCGGTGGTGGAGGGGTGGGCCGTGGGCGGCGGCATCAACATCTCCTCCGCCTGCGATTTCCGCATCGCGACGCGGGACGCGCGCTTCGGATCGCCGATCGGTCGCACCATCGGCAATTGCCTGTCGGTCGCCAGCGTGGCGCGGATCGGCGCGGCGGTGGGCCTGCAACGGGCGAAGCGCATGGTGCTGCTGGGCGAGATGCTGACGGCCGAGGAACTGCTCGCCAGCGGCTTCCTGCTGCGGATCGTGGAGCGCGAGACGCTGGATGCGGAGGCCGACGCGCTGGCCCGGCGCGCCGCCGAAAACGCGCCGCTCACCACCCGCGCCACCAAGGAGACGATCCGGCGCATGACCTTCGGCGCCTTGCCCGATGTCGAGGATCTGATTGCGCAGGTCTATGGCAGCGCCGATTTCCGGCGGGGCGTGGCCGATTTCCTGGCGCGCACGAAGAAGCTGCCGGACTGGACCGGCGCCTGAGGCGGAACGGGGCGGCGGTTCCGCCGCCCCGCCCCTTATTTACCGCATTTGCATTCCGGCCCCGCCTTGGCCGGTTCGGGCCTTTGCGCCACGATCCTGACATTGGGCATCAGCGCCGCATTGGGCGGCAGCGCCAGGTCGCCGGCGGGAAAGCCGTTGGCTTCGAACATATAGGCTTCGATGTCCGCGACCTTCCGCCCGCCCAGGCTGCCCGGCGCGTTGAGCGGCATGGTCGTCTGGATGCGCGCGAACAGGTCGCCCGCCGAGGTGTTGTTCCAGTTGTTGAGGAATGTCGGCCCGACCAGCGCGGGCGCGACGTCGATTCCGGCGAGCGTTTCGCCATGGCAGGCGGCGCAATTTTCCGCATAGGCGGCCTTGCCCCGCTCCGCCTGATCCTTGGTGTAGACCCCGGTCCAGACGTGGCGTTCCGGCGCCTGCGCGCGCGTCACGACCGCCCCGCCCGCCAGCAGCAGCGCGCCCGCCAGCCAATATCCCCGCGTCACCTTGCCCATCAAGCCACTCCTGCCATTAAGCCACTCCGGGAAGTCGGAACGCCACCAGTTCGGCGCTGTAATTGCCGCCGCCGATGGCGACGACGATATATTGGCGGTTGTTCAGCATATAGGTCATGGGCGATCCGCTCTGCGGCGCGGGCATGTAGACCGCGCCCTTCTCCTCGCCCGTGGCCTTGTCATAGGCGCGCAGCATCGCGCCCCTGATGCCATATTCATTGGTGTAGAAGCCCGCCTCGCCGCAGATCACCAGGCTCTTGGTGCAGAGCGGCCCCAGATTGCCCGCCCGGCCGGTGCGGGGAATCTTCAGTCCCTTGAGCGCCGGATGGTTGCGGACATTGTCCGGCGTCTCGCCATGGGCGACCTGCCATTTGAGGTCGCCCTTGCTGAGGTCGATGGCGGTGATGCGGCCATAGGGGGGCTTGAGCAGCGGCAGGCCCTGCACGGTCAGGAAGCCGGGCGGCGGGCCGGAGCCGGGCTTCGCCGCCGGGGGCCGCATGAAGGGCGTCGGCGCCGCCGCGCCCATCGCCACCTGCGGCCGCACTTCGGACCCGGCAATGCCATGCACATGCGGAAATTCGGAGACGCTGGGGTCGTCGTTCGGGATGATGCCGATCACCGACGGCTGGGTCTTCGAATAGACGAAGACGGTATGGCTTTCCGGGTCGTAGCAGCCGCCCGGCCAGTTGGTGCCGCCCTGGATGCCCGGAACGGAGATGGTGCCCCAGCGGCCGGGCTTGCTGACCACGGGCGGCGTGTAGAGCGGCCCGATCTTGTACTGCTTCACCAGCTCCACCGCCTGCTTGCGCAGTTCCGGCGTGAAGTCGATGAGGTCGTCCATGCCGATGCCCTGCACGTCATAGGCGGGCGGCTTGGTCGGAAAGGGCTGGGTCTTGGCATACCATTCGCCCGGCACGTCGCCCGCCTCCACCGGCCGCTCGACAATGGGCCAGATCGGCTGGCCGTTGGTGCGGTCCAGCACATAGAGGAAGCATTGCTTGGTCGGCTGCGCCAGCGCCTTCACCGTCCTGCCGTTCACCGGAATGTCGCACAGGATCGGCGCGCAGGGAATATCGCGGTCCCACAGGCCATGATGGACAAGCTGGTAATGCCAGCGCCGCACGCCCGTCTCCAGGTCCAGCGCGACCAGCGATTCCCCGAACAGCGCATTGCCGCGGCGGAACATGCCCATCTCGTCGCCGGTGGGCAGTTCCACCGGCACATAGACCAGCCCCAGTTCCTCGTCGGCGGACATTTCCGCCCAGACGCCGCCATTGCCCGCTTCGTCGGCGTCGCCGTTCAGCCAGCTGTCATAGCCATATTCGCCCTTTTTCGGGATGGTGTGGAATATCCACTTGCGCTTGCCGGTGCGCACGTCGAAGCCGCGCACATAGCCCTTCACATTCTTGCGCACCGCCGGCACGTCGCCCGCCGTATGCGCCGCGCCCACCACCACCGTGTCGCGGGCGACGAGCGGCGTCGCGTGCAGCCCGACATCGGCGGTTTCCGGGTCCAGTTCCTGGTCGAAATCCTTTTTCAGGTCGACCACGCCGTTCACGCCGAAGGCCGGATCGGGAATGCCGGTCGCCGCGTCCAGCGACACAAGCTGATAGCCGATGGTCACGAACAGGATGCGTTCCTGCTTGCCGTCGGTCCAGTAGGAACAGCCATGGCCCGAAAGCTGGCGCGGCGAATTGAGCGCGCGCTGCCCCTCATCCTTGCGGAACATCCAGAGCAGTTCGCCGGTCGCCGCGTCGACGGCCACGCAGTCGCGCCGCGACCCGGCGGTCAGGAACAGCCGCCCCTTGACCAGCAACGGCGTCGGTTCGAACTGATATTCCTTGCGCGCCCCCAATATGTCGGTCTTGAAACTCCACGCGACCTGAAGGTCGCTGAAATTGTCGGCGTTGATCTGGTCGAGCGGCGAGTAGCGCGTATTGGCCTGGTCGGCCGCATAATGGCGCCATTCGGTGTCCGGCCCGCCGGGCAGTTCCTGCGCCATGGCGCGCCGCACCGGGGCCGTGCCGATGGTCGCGGCGACGGCGACCGTCCCGCCCAACAGCCTGCGTCGGGTCATCTTCAACATCGCGCTTTAGGCCCCTTCCCTCTCTCTTTCCCGGCTGCGGCTTACCAGCTCACCGCGATATATTTGGCTTCGCAATATTCCAGCAGGCCGTGATGCCCGCCCTCGCGCCCCAGGCCGCTCTGCTTGACGCCGCCGAAGGGCGCGGCGGCGTCCGACACCAGGCCGCGATTGACCGCCACCATGCCCGCCTCGATCCGCTCCGCCAGTTGCAGCCCGCGCTTGAGGTCGGCGGTATAGACATAGGCGGCCAGGCCATATTCGGTCGCATTGGCCAGCGCCACCGCCTCCGCCGGATCGTCGAACGGGATCACCGCCGCGACCGGGCCGAACACTTCCGTCGTCAATATCTCCGACCCCGGCTGGACGTTCGCGATCACCGAGGGCGGGTAGAAGAAGCCCGCGCCCTCCGGCGTCCTGCCGCCCAGCCTGACCTCCGCGCCGCGGCCGACCGCATCCGCCACCAGATGCTCGATCTTGTCGATCGCCTGCCGGTTGATCATCGCGCCGCACTGGGTCGCGCTTTCCGTGCCGGGGCCCATCTTCATCGCGCCCATGCGCTCCGCCAGCTTCGCGACGAAGGCGTCATGGATGCCGCGCTGGACGTAGAAGCGGTTGGCCGCCGTGCACGCCTCCCCCGCATTGCGCATCTTGGCGACCATCGCGCCCTCGATCGCCTCGTCGATGTCGGCATCGTCCAGCACCAGGAACGGCGCGTTGCCGCCCAGTTCCATGGACGAACTGATGACCTGGTCCGCCGCCTGGCGCAACAGGATGCGGCCGACCTCGGTCGATCCGGTGAAGGACAGCTTGCGCACGCGCGGGTCGTGCAGGATGCCGCTGCACAGCGGCCCCGGATCGCTGCTGTTGACGACATTGACCACGCCCGCCGGCACGCCCGCCCGGCGCATGATCTCCGCCACGGCGAGCGCCGTCAGCGGCGTTTCCTCGGCCGGTTTCAGGATGCAGGTGCAGCCCGCCGCCAGCGCCGGGGCGATCTTGCGCGTCGCCATCGCCGCCGGGAAGTTCCAGGGCGTGATCAGCAGGGCGATGCCGATGGGCTGATATTGCACCATGATGCGGTTGGCGCCGGACGGCGAGACGGCCAGTTCCCCGTTGATGCGCACCGCCTCCTCCGCATACCAGCGGAAGAATTCGGCGGCATAGGCCACCTCCCCCCGCGCGTCGGGCAGCGCCTTGCCATTTTCCAGCGATATGAGCTGCGCCAGCCATTCCTGCTCCGCCATCATCGCATGGAAGCAGGCGAGCAATATGTCGGCGCGCCTGCGCGGCGGGGTCGCGGCCCAGTCCGCGGCGGCCGCGGCGGCGGCGTCCACGGCGGCGATGCCCTCGGCCGGGCTGGCGTCGGCGACGGAAGTCAGCACCGTCTCCGTCGCGGGGTTGAGGATGTCGATGCGCCTGCCGCTGGCGGCGGGCACCCACGCCTCCCCGATCAGCAGGTCGGTCGGAATGGCGAAGGGGCCGGCATGGCCATCGGTCGTCGTGCAGCTATAGCTTTGCGTCGTCATGGGAAACCTTGTTCGAGAAGTCAGGCTGACTTGAGCGCCGCCCGCTCGCCGGCAAAGGCGGCGCGGGTGATGCTCTGCATCGCCGGGAGATCGAGGGGACGGGGATTGTTCTTGACCAGCCTGGCGGCGTTCAGGGCGTTTTCCGCCACGAAGTCCTGCTGCTCCGCCTTCAGCCCCAGCGCCGCCAGGGAGCGGGGGATGTCGACGCTGCCCAGCAGGTCGGCGACCGCATCGATGAACGCCTGAGACATGTCCTCCTCCGCCGCGTCGGGCAGTCCCACCGTCCGCGCCAGTTCGGCGAAGGCCGGGGCGCAGAAGGGACGGTTGAACTGCATGACATAGGGCAGCAGCGTCGCCACCCCGTCGCCATGCGCGGTGTGCGTCAGGTTGCCGACCGGATATTGCAGCGCATGCGCCGCCGCCGTGCCCGCCGTGCCGAAGGCGCAGCCCGCCGCAAGCGCCGCCAGCATCAGCCCCTCGCGCGCCTCCATGTCGCCGCCGTCGCGATAGGCCCGCTCCAGGAAGCGGAAGATGTTGTCGACCGCCAGCCGGGCGAAATGGTCCGACAACAGGTTCTTGCCCACGAACACATGATCCTGCGTCAGCATCGGGTCGGCCGGGCGCGCCAGCGTCGTATAGGCCTCCACCGCATGGGTCAGCGCGTCGGCGCCGGAACAGGCGGTCAGGGCGGGCGGGCAGGTGGCGGTCAGTTCCGGATCGCAGATCGCGACCAGCGGGATCAGATGCGGGCTGGCGATGCCGACCTTCACCCCGCGCTCGTCGTCGGACACCACGGCGACCGGCGTCACTTCCGATCCGGTGCCCGCCGTCGTCGGCATGGCGATCAGCGGCATGACCGGGCCGGGCACGGCGAATTCGCCATAATAGGACCGGATGTCGCCGCCATGGGTCAGCAGCACGGCGACGACCTTGGCCATGTCCATCGAACTGCCGCCGCCGATGCCGACGACCAGATCGGGGACGAAGCCGCGCACTTCGTCGACGCAGGCATTGATCGATCCGATCGGCAGGTCGGGGATCGTCCGGTCGAAGACCCGGACCTCCAGCCCATGGGCTTTCAGGTCCGCGACCATGGCGTGGAATTCGGGCTGGGCGGCCTGCCGCTCATCGGTGCAGAGCAGGGCGCGGCTGCCCAGCTTGCCGGCGGCGGAGCCGAGCGCGTGGCGCTGCCCGCGCCCGAACAGGACGGAACGGGGCAGGCGCAGCGCGCCGAAGGCGGTATGGACGTCGCTCACTTCTTCCTACCATCCGCGCCAAATTGTTTCAGATAGGCGATGATGTCGGCGCGATCCTGCGCGGCGGCCATGCCGGGGAAGATCATCTTCGTGCCGGGGACCAGCTTCGACGGGCCTTGCAGCAGCTTGTCGATGCTGGTCTCGTCCCATTTGATGCCCGACGCCTTCATCGCGGGCGAATAGCCATAGCCGCCTTGGCTGCCCGCCGCCCGGCCGACCACGCCGTTCAGCGACGGCCCCATGGCGCGCGCCGGGTTCGGCCCGACCTTGTGGCAGGCGGCGCAGCGCGCGAAAAGCTGCTGCCCATGCGCGGCATTTCCCTTCGGCGCGGGGGCGGCGACCGCCGCGCCGGCGATCACCGCGCCGATGCCCGCAGCGAATATCCAAGTCTTCACCTAAGCAACCTCCTGTCGTGCGCGCCATGCGCGCGATGTTCAGATTTCTTCCGGGGCCCGCGCCCCCTGCCCGTCTTCCAGCCTGCGCGAGGCGTCGATGCGCAGGAACAGCGCCGCCGCGATCAGGCAGAGGACGGAAAGAACCGCAAAGGCGGCGAACCAGCCGCTCATGCTGACGATATAGCCGGTGACCGCCGCCGCGACCGCCGCGCCGCTGTTGCCCAGCGTGTTCATGACCGCCGACACCGACCCCGCATATTCGCCGCCGATGTCGAGCGTCACAGCCCAGGACACGCCGACCGTCAGCTCCAGCCCGAACAGCGCGATGCAGAAGCACAGGATGCTGGCCACATGCCCGTCCATGGCGGCGGCCAGCGGTATCATCGCGGCCGCCGTCAGGAAGCCGACCACGGCGACCGATCGGCGCGCCATCTTCAGCCCCGCGCCGCGCTTCACCAGCAGGTCCGACGCCCATCCGCCCATCAGGTCGCCCACCACCCCCGCCATCAGAGGCAGGCTGGCGAACAGGCCCATCAACGCGATGTCGAACCCCCGCGCATCGTGCAGATATTTGGGGAACCAGGTCAGGAAGATGTTGATGCAATAGGCGTAGCAGAAATACATGGCCGACAGCACCCAGAGCTGCGAATTGGCCAGCAGGTGCCGCCACGGCACGCTCACCCGCGCCCGGCCCGCGCCCAGCGCGCCCTCGATCATCGCCAGTTCGGCGCCGTTGACCGCCGGATGCTCGCGCGGCGTGTCGCGATAGTACCAAAACCACAGGGCCGCCCAGCCGATGCCGATCAGCGCGAAGGCCATGAAGGGCATGCGCCAGCCGAACTGGACGATCAGCAGCGCGACGAACACCGGCGTCACCGCCCCGCCCAGCCGCGCCCCCGCATGGGTGACGCCCTGCGCCCAGCCGCGTTCCGACGGCAGCATCCAGCGCGACAAGGACCGGGTGGCGATGGGAAATGCCCCCGCCTCCCCCATGCCGAAGAGGAAGCGGCACACCATCATCGACCCGGCCGACCAGGTCAGCGCCGTGGCGGCGGTGAAGGTCGACCACCAGAGCACCACGCCCGTCAGCGCCCGGCGCGGCCCGAACCTGTCGCCCAGCCAGCCGCCGGGTATCTGGAACAGCGCATAGGCGATGGAGAAGGACGCGAAGATCCAGCCCATCGTCACGGGCGAGAAGCCATATTCCTTCTCGATCACCGGGGCCGCCGTGGCGATCACGACGCGGTCCATATAGGTGATGAGATAGGCCAGCACCGTCAGCCACAGGACGACATGGCGCGCCCGCGTCGGGCGCGCCGCGCCGGCTCCGGCGGCGGCGCCGCGCGGTTCCGCGACGCTTGCCTCGCCGGTCACGGGCGGGGTCCGCAGGCATCGGCGGCGCGGCCGGTGCAGGTCTGCCAGATGGTCGGCACCTTGTTGCCGGCGATATAGACGGCGTCGATGGCGCGGGTGTTGCGGATGTCCGCCGTGGGATCGCGGTCCAGCACCAGCAGGTCGGCCCATTTGCCCGGCGCGACCGCGCCGATGTCCCTGGCCCCCATGAATTCCGCATTGGCGCTGGTCGCGGCCGTGATCGCCTGCATCGGCGTCACCCCGGCCTTCACCATCAGTTCCAGTTCCCAATGCGCGAAATAGCCGGGGAAGCGCGCCGTCGGGCCGCTGTCCGTGCCCATGCCATATCGGATGCCCGCCTTCGCCTCCGCCGCGAAATTGTCCATCGCATATTGCAGGGTGGGCGCATATTTGGGGAAGTTGGGCGCCGCGCCCAGCTTCGCCGCCCGCTCCGGACTGGCCAGTTCCTTCAGCACGGCGGGCGTCACCCCCCGCGCGAAGAAGGGATCGTCCAGGAAGGGCAGCGTCTTGTAGGTGAAGGACGCCTCGCGGCTCAGCGTCGCGGCCATCTGCCACACGCCCCTGGCCTTCATCTGGCCCAGCAGCGCGTCGTCAACGGCGCGGTCGCGCACGGAATGGGCGAAGGCGTCCACGCCTTCCCGCGTCAGTTCGGCGGCGTTGGAATAATAGAAGATATGCGCGACGGCCTTCTTCCCGTCCTTGTGCGCCTGGTCGATCACGGCGCTGCTGATCGGGGGCGGCATGCGTTCCTCCAGCATGCCGAATTCGTCGTCGACCCACAGCTTGATGAGGTCGGCGCCCTTGGCCGCCTCCCTGTCCACCATCGCCCGCGCCTCTTCGGGCGTGGCGACCGACTGGTCGAGGCCGGCGACGCCGCCATAGCTGCCCTTGAAGACCACGCCCTGCCCCACGGTATAGACCCGCGACATCGCCGCGCGGCCCTTGCGCCGCTGCTGGATCGGGAAGATCATGTCCTTTTCCGTCCCCAGCGTCTGGACGGTGGTGACGCCGTAGGCGGCGTAGGTGCGGAGCTGCTTCTCGATATTTTCCGGCGTCTGATATTGCAGGTTCTGGGTGATGCCGTCGACCAGCCCCAGATGGACATGGCTGTCGATCAGGCCGGGCATCAGATATTTGCCCTTCAGCCTTTCGACCTTCGCGCCCGCCGGCGCCTTGAGCTTCGCGACCGGCCCGACCCATTTGATCCGCCCGTCCGTCATGACCAGCGCCTGGTTCGCCGCGGGCGCCTTTCCGGTGCCGTCGATCAGCGTGAAGTCGCGCAGCACCGTGGTTTCGGCCATCGCCGTCGCCGGAAGTCCGGCGAGCATCGCGACCGTCAGGCTGACAAGTGAAAAACCGGCTTTCATGGCTGACCGCATATCCATCCTCTCCAGACCTATTTCATATCCTATATGATCTGGTAAGCCCGTGGTAAGTGGTTGCCGCAGGCGCGTCAAGGGCCTTTCCCACCTTGTCGAACGGTCGGGCGGCCCGCGCCGCGCATCATTCCGAAAGCCGGTGCCAAGGACGCGACCGCCATGGGCCGCCCGTCCCCGGCCGGCGGGTTCGCGCTTCAGGCGGCCATGGCCGTCAGCGGGGCGACGTGCCGTTCGCCCGGTCCATCCGCTGCTGAGAACAGGTCAGATGGTCGCGCACCGACTGCTCCGCCGCGACGGGATCGTGCGCCAGCAGGGCGGCGATGATCGCCTGATGCTCCCGCGCCGCCACTTCGGGCGCATTGGGCTGGGCGCTGTTCTGGTAGAGCGATCGGAAGATCTGGAGATGCGCGTGCAGCCGCTCGATCGTCTCCTCGATCAGGCGGTTGCCGCTGCCCTTGGCGATCAGCCGGTGGAGCAGCGCGTCCGCCTCCGCGAAGCGGGCATAGGCCTGCTCGTCCCGCTCGACGACCGCGTCCATGTCCGCCTGGATCGACTGGAGGATGGAGAGCGTCTCGTCGTCCATCTGCTCGGCGGCGCGGGCGGCGGCATAGGGTTCGATCAGCAGGCGCAGCGTGTAGAGGTCATGCACCTCCTCCGGCGTCATCTGCGGGCTGGCGCGGTAGCCGACATTGGTGGTCTTGTAGACCAGCTTCTCCGCCTCCAACTGGCTCAGCGCCTCGCGAATCGGGGTCTGCGAAATGCCGAGCTGCCGCGCCACGGTATCGATGGGGATGCGTTCGCCCGGCGCGATCTTCACCGTCATCAGCATGGAGAGAAGATGCTCATAGGCGCGCTCCACCAGCGTCGGTCCGGAAGCGGCGCGCGCTGCGGGACCGATGGCGCTGGCAGGCTGTGACATATTGTGCAGGTCGGACATGATCGCCGCTTATAGGGTCGGATACGGAACATATAGGATATTTTCGTCGCAATGGCGATGGCGTTCTTGCATAGGCAGGGCGGCGCGAGGGAAATCGTCACGGTCTCAGCCCATCGGCCCGATGCGCACGGCCCCGCCGGAATCCGGCACCGCGCCCAGGCCGCGATAGTCGATGATGACGGGATGGCGCGTCTCCATCGGCCGGTGGTGGGTCGCGGCGACGACCAGGATGCTCGCGCCGGCGCGTTCCGCCGCCATGATGCCGGCAACCGAATCCTCGATCACCAGGCAACGGTCCGCCCTCGTCCCCAGCCGCTCGGCCGCCAGATGGAAGCAGTCCGGCGCGGGCTTGCCGCGTTCCACGTCCTCCGCCGCGATCAGCAGCGGCGGTGCGGGCAGGCCCGCCGCCCGGATGCGGCGCCGGGCAAGCCGGCGCGGGGCGGAGGTGACGACGGCCCAGCGGCAATCGGCCAGCGCGGCCAGGAACGCCGCCGCGCCCTCAATGGCCTCTATCCCCTCGACCGCGTCGATCTCCGCCTGGGTGACGAGCGCCGCCTCCGCCACCGGATCGACGCCGGGCAGGCCCAGCCGCCTGATCGTCTCCACCGACTGAACGCCATGGACGGTCGGCAGGAAGGCGTCGACATCCAGCCCATGGCGCAGCGCCCATTCGCCCCAGACGCGTTCCGCCGCCTTGATGGAATTCAGGATCGTGCCGTCCATGTCCAGCAGCACCGCATCCACGGACCTGTGTTCCATCAGCGTCGTCATTCCTGTGAAAAGGCCTTCAGGGGCGGGTCGGGGGCCGCACCATGCCTCCTACACAGGGGCGGATCGAAACGCACGTCCGTTTCGATCCGCCGGCGCGCCGCCGGACCGACGGGTCACTTCGCCGTCGTCTCGACCCTGGCGTGACTGCCTTCCTCGCCCGGACGGATCTTGCCGCCGAACAGCATCTTCAGCTTGCCGGTCAGGGACACGTCCGCCTCCCACAATTCCGCCTCGTCGATGTCGAAGCGCAACAGGGCCAGATTGGGGTCCGACTTGCCGCCGGGGAACCAGGCTTCGACCGTGGTCGACCACAGCTTGTCGATCATCGCGGGATCATTGTCGATGCGCGCTTGGCCCGCGAAGCAGGCGAAGAAGTCGTGCCCCTTGGAAACGAACTGCCCCATCGCCGCGCCGCCGCCGGCCAGGCGGTTGTCCTTGCCGATGAAGAACCACAGCCTGTCCACCTGGTCCTCGTCCAACTGGACGGTGAGCGGCTCGCTATGCTGTCCGCTGCCCGTCAGGCCCAGCATCATGAAGGGGCTGTCGGCCATCCGATCCCACAGATGTTCCTTCAGCTTTCGCGCATCGGTCATGATCGTCTCCTGATTTATGGAACCGGCTATACGAACGGCAGGCGCGAAGGGTCCGCCATTCCCGACGGGATGAAGCCGATCGGCCGTCCAGGCGTTGTCCACCCATGATCTTCGCCGATTTCCTCCGCAACCGTCGCCGCGAGCAGCTGTCGGAGCGCGATCTCGCGGCGCTGGAGGCCAGCGTCAGCCAGGTGCGCAAGACCCATGCGCGCCAGCTTATCGCCCAGGCGGGCGAGCCGATCGCGTACAGCACCTATCTGATGGAAGGGTTCATCTGCCGCTACATGGACGACCGCAACGGCCTGCGCCAGCTCGTCGCCGTCCATGTCCCCGGCGATTTCGTCGACCTGCACGGCTATCCGCTGGGGCGGCTGGACCATGATGTCGCGACCCTATGCGCATCCCGGATCGCCATGGTCCCGCATGAGGCGCTGGACGGCCTGCTGGCGCAGCGGCCCAATCTGACGAAGCTGCTGTGGTTCAGCACGCTGCTGGACGCGGCCATGCACCGGGAATGGATATTCCGCCTTGGCCGATTGGACGCCATGGCGCGGATCGCGCATTTCTTCTGCGAGATCGAGGCGAAGCTGCGCGCCGTGGGGCTGAGCGACGGCAGCCGGTTCGCGCTGCCGCTGACCCAGGCGGACCTGGGGGAGGCCTGCGGCATGACGTCGGTGCACATCAACCGCATGCTGCGGGAACTCCGCGAACGGGAACTGCTCCAGGTCCAGCGCGGGCGGGTCACCATCTTCGACCTCGCCGCCCTGCGGCGGCTGTGCGATTACGACCCGTCCTATCTGTTCATCGGCGGCTGAGGGAACCGCATCCGCCCGCAAAGCGTCCTTTGCACCCGAACGGAAGAGGAGAATCCATGCCCCGAGACGGCGTTTTCGATGAATCTGGCAAGGCCTATGCCGAGGAAGGACAGGTGATGCTGGACGGTCCCGACGGCGTCGCCATCAGCATGACGCCCGATGCGGCGGAAGAGACGGGGAACGAACTGATCCGCGCCGCGGCGGAGGCGCGGCAACAGATCGACGATAGCGCGCGCGGCGCGCACGGCCCATGAGCCGCATCGGACCGGCGGGACTTGATCGAAATCAATCTGCGACGCATTCAGGGCCGCCGCTTCTCGTGGTAATCGCCGATGCTCCTGCTCTGAAAGGGAGGTGACGTGGAGACCTATTCGACCAAACAGGCCCTGGCGGGCGTGGATGGCCTGGACGACATTCTTTCCGGCGGGCTGACCCGCGGCCGCGTGTTCCTGCTGGAAGGCAGTCCGGGCACGGGCAAGACCACCATAGCGACGCAGTTCCTGATCGAGGGCGCGCGGCGCGGCGAACGCTGCCTCTACATCACCCTGTCCGAAACCGAGGAAGAGATGCGCGAAAGCGCCGCGTCGCACGGTTGGACGCTGGAGGGGGTGGACCTGTTCGAACTGGTCCCTCCCGAAAGCCTGCTGGACGAGCAGCAGCAGCAAAGCCTGCTCTATTCGTCCGACCTGGAACTGGGCGAGACCACACGCCGCATCTTCGACGCGTTCGAACGGGTCCGGCCGGACCGGGTGGTGCTGGACAGCCTGTCGGAAATCCGCCTGCTGGCGCAAAGCTCGCTGCGCTACCGCCGCCAGATCCTGGCGCTCAAACATTTCTTCTCGAAACAGAATGCGACCGTGCTGATGCTGGACGACCTGACGGCCGAGGTCGCGGACAAAACGGTGCACAGCGTCGCCCATGGCGTCATCCGGCTGGAGGAGCTGTCGCTCGACTACGGCCCGGAGCGCCGCCGGATGCGCGTCATCAAATATCGCGGCCGGCATTTTCGCGGCGGCTTCCACGATTTCGTCATCGAAAGGGGCGGCGTCCGCGTCTTCCCCCGGCTGGTGTCGGCCGAACACAAGACCGATTTCCAGCGCGACGTGCTGAAAAGCGAGTCCACCGAACTCGACGCCCTGCTGGGCGGGGGGATAGAGCGCGGTTCGAGCGTGCTCGTCCTGGGCCCGGCGGGCACGGGCAAGTCGCTGCTCGCCCTCACCTTCGTCACGGCGGCGGTCGCGCGCGGGGAAAAGGCGGCGATCTTCGTCTTCGACGAGGAGATGGGCCTGCTTTTCAACCGCGCCCTGGGGCTGGGCATCGACATGCGGGCGATGGCCGACAGCGGCGACCTGATCGTCGAGCAGGTGGACGCGGCCGAACTGTCCCCCGGCGAATTTTCCCAGCGGGTGCGCAACTGCGTGGAACGGCATGGCGTGAGAACCGTCGTCATCGACAGCCTGAACGGCTATCAGTCCGCCATGCCGGAGGAGAATGCGCTGGTCCTGCACATGCATGAACTGCTGCAATATCTGAACCGGCAGGGGGCCACCACCTTCCTCACCGTCGCGCAGCATGGACTGGTGGGCGACATGAAGACGCCGGTCGACGTCACCTATCTGGCCGACACGGTCATCCTGCTGCGCTATTTCGAGGCGCTGGGCCGGGTGCGCCGCGCCATGTCGATCATCAAGAAGCGCACCGGATCGCATGAGGACACGATCCGGGAGTTCCGCATCGGTTCCTACGGCATCCGCCTGGGCGAACCGCTGATCGGCTTCCAGGGCGTGCTGCGCGGCGTGCCGCATTTCGTCGGCGGCGCGCCCGCGCTGCTGGAAGACGAGGAGGCGTGATCCCGCACCTGTCCGAACGGGCGCTCATTCTCGCTCCGGTCGGGCGCGATGCGGAGATCGCGGCGTCGATGCTGGCGGAGGCGGGATTGCGCTCGCATGTCTGCCGGGATCTTCCCGACCTGCTGGGCGGCATCGACCATGGCGCCGGCTTCGCGCTGGTGACGGAGGAGGCGCTGCACAATCGCGACCTGCATCCCCTGGTCGGCTGGTTGCAGAACCAGCCGGAATGGTCGGACTTCCCCTTCATTCTGCTGACCCGGCGCGGCGGCGGGCTGGAGCGCAACCCGTCGGCGTCCCGCTATCTGGAGATGCTGGGCAACGTCAATTTCCTGGAGCGGCCCTTCCACCCCACCACGCTGATCAGCCTCGCCCGGTCGGCGCTGCGCGGCCGCCGCCGGCAATATGACGCCCGCGCAAGGCTGGAGGAACTGCATCGCGGCGCGGAGAAATATCGATCCCTGTTCGATTCGATCGAGGCGGGCTTCTGCATCATAGAGATGATCTTCGACGATGCGGGGAAGCCGGTCGACTATCGCTTCATCGAAACCAATCCCGCCTTCGCGCGCCATACCGGCCTCAGCGACGCGGTGGGAAAGAGCATGCGATCGCTGGTGCCGGGGCATGAACAGCATTGGTTCGACATTTACGGCCAGGTGGCCCGCACCGGCGAGGCCGTCCGCTTCGAGGACGCGGCAGAGGCGCTGGGCGGCTATTGGTACGATGTCTACGCCTTTCGCGTGGGCGATCCCAAAGCGCCCCAGGTCGCCGTGCTGTTCAACGACATCACCGAACGCCGCCGCATGGAGGCGGCGCTGCGCCGGAGCGAGGAGCGGCTGCGCGCGCTCAACGAGACGCTGGAGGAACGCGTGCAGCAGCGGTCGCATGAACTGGAACTGGCGCAGGAGGCGCTGCGCCAGTCGCAGAAGCTGGAGTCCATGGGCCAGTTGACCGGCGGCGTCGCCCATGATTTCAACAACCTGCTGACGCCGATCGTCGGCAGCCTCGACCTGCTCCACCGCCGCGGCCTGGGCACGGACCGGGAGCGGCGGCTGATTGAGGGCGCGCTGCAATCCGCCGACCGGGCGAAGATGCTGGTGCAAAGGCTGCTCGCCTTCGCGCGGCGGCAACCGCTGCAACCCACCGCCATCGACATAGGCGGGCTGGTGCGGGACATGCGCGACCTGATCGTCAGCACGTCCGGCCCGCGGGTGCAGGTCGAACTGGCGGTGGCGGAAGGCCTGCCGGCCGCCCATGCCGACGCCAACCAGATCGAAATGGCGTTGCTGAACCTGGCGGTGAATGCGCGCGACGCCATGCCGGATGGCGGACAGCTTCGCATCGGCGTGACATGCGACAGCATGGCGGCCGACAACCGGCTGCGCCTGCGGGAGGGACGCTATGTCCGCCTGTCGGTGGCCGACACCGGCATCGGCATGGACCAGCAGACCGCCGAAAAGGCGATAGAACCCTTCTTCACGACCAAGGGCGTGGGCCAGGGGACCGGCCTTGGCCTGTCGATGGTGCACGGCCTGGCCGCGCAACTGGGCGGGGGCCTCACCATCGAAAGCGCCGTGGGCCAGGGCACGACGATCAGCCTCTGGCTGCCGACCAGCGAGATCGAGGCCGGAAGGGACGCGGCCGGGCCGGACACTGCGCCCGTGAAGCTGGACCATGGCATGGCGCTGGTGGTGGACGATGAGGAACTGGTGCGCGCCAGCACCGTGCATATGCTGCGCGAACTGGGATATGACGTGCTGGAGGCCAGTTCCGCCGAACATGCGCTGGCGATCATGAAGGCCGAGCCGGACATCGACGTGCTGGTCACCGATCATCTGATGCCGGGCACGACCGGCACCGACCTGATCGAGCAGGCACGGGTGCTCAAGCCGGCGATCCGGGCGCTGCTGATTTCGGGCTATGCCGAAAATGCCGGGATTTCGGCGGAACTGCCGCGACTGACCAAGCCTTTCAAGCAGATCGATTTGGCCAAGAGCCTTGCCGCGCTGTGACGGCGGGATGGCTCCGGCGGCGCGTTCAAGGCGGATTGCGCAAGGAATTGCGGGAGTTGGCGTGGAACTTTTCCGGCGCGGCCGCGTAACGACTCCGCGGCGCGCGGGGGATCATCGCATCGGGCCTCGCGTCGGGGGCAAGCGCAATGGGCAGCGCGGGGGGATAATGGGAATGGCATGGGCTTTTGGCGGCGCGGCGTTCGGCGGAATGGCCGTGGGCCTTCTATCCCTATGCTGCACCGCCGCCCAGGCGCAGAGCCTGGAAGAATTGCGCGACATGCCGATCGCCGCCCTGTCGAAGCTGGACGTCACCTCCGTCACCCGGTCGACGGCGTCGCTGGCCGATTCCCCGGCGTCGATCTACGTCATCACCCATGACGACATCGTCCGTTCGGGCACGCTGACGCTGCCGGGCATTCTCCGGCTTGCGCCCAATCTGCAGGTCATGCGCGGCGGCCCCAACAATACGGTCATTGCCGCCCGGGGGATGGGCGGCAATGACGCCGCGCAGAGTTTCTCCAACAAGCTGCTGGTGCTGATCGACGGCCGCAGCATCTATTCGCCGCTCTATTCCGGCGTCTATTGGGACATGCAGGACGTTTTGCCGGAGGATGTCGACCGCATAGAGGTGATTTCCGGCCCCGGCGCCACGCTGTGGGGGTCCAACGCGGTCAACGGCGTGATCAACATCATCACCCGCGACGCGGGGGCCTCCCAGGGCCTGTACGGCACGGGCGTGGTCGGCAACAGCACCTATGACCTGGGGCTGCGCTATGGCGGCCATGCCGGCGGCAACGCCAGCTACCGCCTGTTCGTGAAGCGGCACGAGAATTTCGAGAGCGCGAACGACGCGGACGACGGCAATCGCCGGACCCAGGCCGGCTTCCGCTTCGACTGGAACGCGACGCCCGACGACGCGCTGATGGTGCAGGGGGACGGCTATTACGGTTCCCGCTCGCAGGGGGCCGCGCCGGACGAGAGCCTGCACGGCTACGACCTGCTTGCCCGCTGGCGCCATGGCGCGGCGTCCGGGGCCACGCTCCAGCTCCAGGCCTATTACGACCACAGCGCCCGCAAGATCGAGAATGACGGCGGCCGCTTCGCGCTCGACACCTTCGACGTGGAGGGGCAGCACAGCTTCGCGCTAGGCTCCGGCCACAACATCGTCTGGGGCGGCGGCGCGCGCCTCAGCCGCTATGTGATCCGCAACATTCCCGGCCTGGACTTCGTGCCCGACCGGCGAAACCTTTTCGTCGGCAATCTGTTCGCGCAGGACAGCATCGCCCTGACGCCGTCCGTCACGGCCACGGTCGGGGCCAAGCTGGAGCGGCGCAGCTATATGGACCTCACCTTCCTGCCCAGCGTTCGCCTGTCCTGGAAGCCCGACGCCGAAACCCTGCTGTGGGGCGCGGTTTCCCGCGCCGTCCGTTCGCCCACCCCCTTTGACGAGGATGTGGTCGAATCCATCGGGGGCACCGTTTTCCTGACCGCCCTTCCCGGCTTCCGCTCCGAAAAGCTGACCGCCTTCGAACTGGGCACGCGGCTGATGCTCTCGCCCCGCGCGTCGCTTTCGGTATCCGCCTTCTACAATGTCTATGACGACCTGCGGACGGTGGAGCCGGCGCCGGGCGGGTTCCTGCCGCTGCGCTGGGGCAATGGGATAAAGGGCGACAGCTATGGCTTCGACGCCTGGGCCGACATCCGGCTGGCAAGCTGGTGGCGGCTCAAGCCCGGCTACAGCCTGCTGATCCAGAAGTTCCGCTTCAAGCCGGATTCGGTGCCCCTGATCGGCGTGTCGCAGGTCGGCAACGATCCCAGGCACCGCGCCACGCTGCGCTCCTCCATGGACATCGGGCCGGAGGTGAATGTCGATTTCGACCTGCGCTACGTGTCCGCCCTGCCCGACCCGCATGTGCCGGGCTATGTGGAACTGGGCGCAAGGCTGGGCTGGCAGTTCGACGAGCGCGCCGAATTGTCGGTGTCGGGCTTCAACCTGCTGCACCGCCGCCACCGGGAGCTTCCCGCCTCGCAGGCGACGCCGCTTCGCCGCAGCGTGTTCGTGGCGCTCAAATGGACGATCTGAGCCCCTGGCGCGGCAGGCGCGGGCAACGACGACGCCGTGCCGCGCTGTCCTGTCTCGCGGCGGTCGCGCTCCTCGTTCCGGCGCCGGTGCCGGCCAATTCGCCCGCCGCGCTGGAACGCGCGATCCAGGCGAATTTCCTGTTCAAGTTCGCGCCCTTCGTGGAATGGCCCCCGGCGGCATTTTCAGGGACGGAAAGGAATTTCGTGATCTGCGTGGTTGGGGAGGATCCGTTCGGCGCCATGCTCAACGATGTGGTGCGCGGGCAGAAGATGGTCGGCCGCCCGGTGGTGGTGCGGCGGACCGGCGGCGAGGCGGGTCCGGCCTGCCACATCCTGTTCGCCGGCCGCTCGGCCGACCCCGGCTATGCGCCCTTCGCGACCACGGGCGGCCAGCCGGTGCTGACGGTCGCGGACAAGGGCGCCGGTCCCAGCGGCGCGATGATCGAATTCGTGCGGCGGAACGGGCGGGTGCGGTTCCAGATCGACGACAAGGCGGCCCGCGCCAACGGCCTCAAGATCAGTTCCAAATTGCTGGGCCTTGCCATCGCGGTGGACCGGAAATGAAGCCGGCGACCCAAGGCAGGCTCAGCCTGGGCAAGGTCGTCGGGCAGATGGCGACGCCCCTGTCCGCGGTCCTGATCGCCTTCCTGCTGCTCGCCGCGGGGCTGGCCGCCGCCATCCAGCTCGAACAGCTCGGCCGGGTCGAAAAGCTGCGGCAGACGACGGTCCAGGCGCAGGTGCTGGCCAACGGGATCGCCGCGCCGCTGGCGTTCGAGGACGATGTCGCGCTCCAGGAATATCTGAACGCGCTGAAGGCCGATCCGCAGATCGTCGCGGTCGCCGCCTATGACGGCAAGGGCGCCTTCGTCGCCGGCTTCGCGCGCCCTCCCGCCCGGCTGCCCAGGCTGGCGGCGGAGGCGGGCCGGGATTCGCCGCCGTCGGGCCTTGCCGTCACGGTCCCGGTGAAGCAGGGCGGCACGCAGCTTGGCTCCGTCTATCTGCAATCGACCATGGACAGCCTGTCGCGCCGCCTGACCCGCTATCTGGGCATCGCGGTCATCGTCATCGCGGCGGCGGTGCTGATCGTGATGCTCGCCGCCTCCTATTCGTCGCTGCGCCGCGCGCATCAGGCCTTGCAGGCGGAGATCGCCAGCCGCCAGCAGGCCGAAGAGGCGCTGCGCCAGTCGCAGAAGATGGAGGCGATGGGCCAGTTGACCGGCGGCGTCGCGCATGACTTCAACAATCTGCTGATGGTCGCTTCGGGTGGCCTCGACCTCATGGAACGCACCCAGGACGCCGCCAGGCTGGAGAAGCTGCGCGCCGGAATACGCCAGGCGCTGGACCGGGGCGCGAAGCTGACGCGGCAACTGCTCGCCTTTTCCCGCCGCACCCCGCTCAATCCCGAAGTCGTCGACCTGCGGGAGCGGATCAGGGGCATGGACGCGCTGCTCGAACGATCGCTGGGCGAAAGCATAGAGGTGGCCATGCATCTTCCCGCCGACCTCTGGCCGGTGGAGGTCGACGCGTCGGAACTGGAGGTGGCGATCCTCAACATCGCCCTCAACGCCCGCGACGCCATGCGCAAGAGCGGCGCCATCGTCATAGAGGGCGCGAACCGTCCGGGCCATGGCGGCCTGCCCGACCGGGTGCAGATCGCGGTGACGGACAACGGAGAGGGCATCGCGCCTGAACTGCTCAACAAGATATTCGAACCCTTCTACACGACCAAGGCGGTGGGACAGGGCACGGGCCTTGGCCTCAGCCAGGTCTACGGCTTCGCGCGCGCTTCCGGCGGGGAGGTGCTGGTCGACAGCATCGTCGACCGGGGGACGACCATCACCCTGCTGCTGCCGCGATCCCTGCTCGCCCCCCGGCCGGGCGACGGGCCGGTCGAGCCGGTCGGCGCCTCCGGCAAGCAGCGCATCCTGCTGGTCGAGGATGACGACACGGTGGCCGACACGGTGGGCGGCATGCTGACGACGCTGGGCTATGAGATGGAGCGGGTCGACAATGGCGACGCTGCGCTGCGCCGGCTGGAGCGGGCGGACGATTTTTCCCTGATCCTGTCCGACATGATCATGCCGGGCGAGGTCGGCGGCATGGAACTGGCGCTCCGGGTCCGGACGCACTGGCCGCATCTGGGCACGATGCTGATGACGGGCTACAGCGCGGCGGCGGCCTCCGCCGCGAAGGAGGGCGTGCCGCTGCTGGCCAAGCCCTTCACGATACAGGATCTGTCCGTCCACCTGATGGCGGCGCTGGACCGCGCCGGCGGGCACAGGGCATAGAGCTTGTCGTCATTTGAACCTTGTTCCTGCGCAGGCAGGAACACGACCCAAGCCAAGGCTCAGAGCGCCCGCAGCGCCCGCGCCGGCCGCACCGACATCAGCGGGATCGACCCCAGCAACCCGATCCCCAGCGTCAGCACCGCCCCCGCGCCCAGCGTCAACAGCACCAGCAGCCAGTCCGGCGCCCAATGGAATTCGAATATCCGCACGATCACGAACCACCCCGCCGCCAGCCCCAGCCCCAACGCCACCAGCGCCAGCACCCCGGCCAGCAGCGCATATTCGATCCCCTGCGCCCCCAATATCTGCCAGCGGGTCGCGCCCAGCGTCTTCAATATCACGCTGTCATAGGCCCGCGCCTGCCGCGACGCCGCGATGGCGCCGATCAGCACGGCGATCCCCGCCAGGATCGCGACCGACCCCGCCAGCACGATGGCGGTCGACATCTGCCCCAGCAGCACCGTGACCTGCGCCACCACATCCCCCACCGCTATGATCGATATGGAGGGGAAGGCCGCCAGCAGCGTCCGCGCCATCACCCCTTCCGACGCGCCCTTCATCGTGATCGTCGCGGACAGGCTGTGCGGCGCGCCGCGCAGCGCGTTGGGGGAAAAGACCATGATGTAGTTGAACCCCATCGTCTCCCAATTCACCTGCCGCAGCGATGCGATGCGCGCCTCCATCTCCCGCCCCAGCACCGACACGGTCAGCATGTCGCCGACGCCGACGCCCATCACCTCCGCCGCCTCCCGGTCGAGCGAGACCAGCGGCGGCCCGGCATAGTCGCGGGGCCACCACCGCCCCTTCACCAGTTCCGATCCTTCGGGCAGCGCATCGCTATAGGTGACGCCGCGCTCGCCGCGCAGGAACCACGCCCCTTCGGGCAATTGCTTCAGGTCCGCCACCCGCTGCCCGCCATAGGCGACGATGGTGCCGCGCAGGGTCGGCACCATATTGACCTTCGCCCCCGGCGCCTCTTGTCCGACGAGGGCAAGGAAGCGATCCTTGGCGGCGATGGGAATGTCCAGCACGAACTGGTCCGGCGCGGTCCGGGGCACGGTGTTGCGGATTTCGGCGCTCAGGCTCGACTGGATCGCCGCCAGCGTCACGAACAGGGTCAGCCCCAGCCCCAGCGCCACCACCAGCGCCGACGTCTGCGCGCCGGGCCGGTGGAGATTGGCCACCGCCAGCCGTGCCAAGGGACGACGCGGCGCGGGCGCCCGCCGCGCCCCATGCCGGACGAGCAGCCCGATCCCGGTCAGCAGCGCCAGCATCCCCGCGACCGCGCCCAGCATCGCCGCCGCGAACCACGGCTCCCGCGCCGTGCCCAATGCCAGCGCCAGCGCAGCCGCCCCCGCCGCGCCCACGGCGATCATGCTCGCCCGGTCGACGCCGCGCCGCCGGTCCACCGTCTCGCGGAACAGGGCGGCGGCGGGCAGGGTCCGCGCCCGCGCCAATGGCGGCACCGTGAAGATGAAGGCGATCAGCAGGCCGTAGAGCGCGCTCGTGACCAGCGGCCAGATCGCGACGGCGAAGCCCGGCTGCACCGGCAATATGTCCCGCATCGCCGTCACCAGCCCCAGCGGCAGCACGACCCCCGCCGCCAGCCCGCAACCGATGGCCAGCAGCGCGACCGCGCCGATCTGCATCAGGTAGATGCGGGCGATGTCGGCGGAGGACGCGCCCAATATCTTCAACGTCGCGATGCCGTTGCGCTTGATCGCCAGATAGGAGGCGACCCCGTTGCTGACGCCGATCCCCGCTATGGCGAGTGCGGCGAGGCCGATCAGCGACAGGAACTGCCCCATCCGCTCCAGGAAACGGCTGGTTCCCGGCGCCGCGCCGTCGCGATCCTTGATCTCGAACCCGGCGGAGGGAAAGGCGCGTTTCAGCCGCTCCGCCGCCGCCCCGGCATCCCCGCCCGCGCTCAGGCGGATGCGATATTTGCTTTCATAAAGGCTGCCCGGCTGGATCAGCCCCGTGCGCCGGATGCCCTCCATCGACGTGAGCGCCACCGGCCCCAAAGTGAAGCCCTCCCCCACCCGGTCCGGCTCGTCGGCGATGATGCCCCGGATGCGGAAGGCCGCAGCGCCGTAGCGCAGGCCATCGCCCGGCTTCACGTCCAGCCGGTCCGCCAAGGCCTGCCCGATGACCAGTTCGTCGGCGCGCATCGGCCCGGCGCGCCCGCCTTTCAGGGTCAGCGCGCCATAGAGCGGATAGGCCCCGTCCACGCCCTTGAGTTCGGTCAGCACGGCGGACGGGCCATTGCCAGCGCCCTGCCCCACTCGCTGGGCCATCGCCCGCAATCGGATCGTCTCGCTCAGCGCGCCCTCGCGCCGGAAGGCGGCCTTCTCCGCAGCCCCCGCCTCGCGCTGCGACATCGCCACCTCGACATCGCCGCCCAGCAGCACCTGTCCCTTGCTGGCAATCTCTCCGGTGATCGCGGCGGTCAGGCCGCCGATGGTCGCCAGCGTCGCCACGCCCAGGAACAGGCAGATGAACAGCAGCCGCAGCCCCCGGAAACCGCGATGCAGGTCGCGCCGGGCGATCCGCCAGCAGCCGCGCCAACCCAGCGCCTTCACGGCCTGCGGTCCGCGACGATCGACCCGTCGCGCATCTCCACGATGCGGTCGCACCGCGCCGCGAGGCCGGGATCATGGGTGATGATCACCAATGTCGCGCCGTTCGCGGCCCGCCGGGCGAACAGCAGTTCGACGATGGACCCGCTGGTCGCCCCGTCCAGATTGCCGGTCGGCTCGTCGGCGAAGATGATGTCCGGCCCCGGCGCGACGGCGCGGGCGATGGCCACGCGCTGCTGCTCGCCCCCCGAAAGCTGCGCCGGATAATGGTGCAGCCGGTGCCCCAGCCCGACCGCCGCCAGTTCGTCCGCGGCGCGGGCGAAGGCGTCGGCAAAGCCCGCCAGTTCCAGCGGCACGGCGACATTCTCCACCGCCGTCATGGTCGGCAACAGGTGGAAGCTCTGCAATATGATGCCCACGCGCCCGCGCCGCGCCCGCGCCAGCGCATCCTCGTCCAGCGGCCCATAATCGATCCCGGCGACCCGCACGTCGCCGCCGCTGGCGCGCTCCAGCCCCGACAATATCGCCATCAGCGACGATTTGCCCGACCCCGACGGACCCAGGATCGCCAGGCTCTCGCCCTTGGGTATGGAAAGGTCGACGCCCCTCAATATCTGCGTCGGCGCTTCGCGGGTGCCGAGCGAAAGGGTGACATTGCGCGCTTCAATCGCAATATGGGCAAGGGAGGACGAACCGTGCATCGGCGAAAGGAACCCCATGAAGGCGGGAAGACGGTCAATATATGTGGGCGCGGCGGCGATTGTGCAATTGCTCACCGCCTGTTCGGGCGAACCCGCCGCCGACAATCATGCCGCGCCGTCCGTTCAGGCCGGTAACGCGGCCGCCCCGGTCGCGGACGGCAAGCTGGTGCTGGCCTTCGGCGACAGCCTTTATGCGGGCTATGGCGTGGCCCAGAATGAAAGCTTCCCCTTCCGCCTGGAACAGGCGCTGAAGGCGCAGGGGCTGGCGGTTCAGGTCCGCAATGCCGGGGTCTCCGGCGAAACCTCCTTGGGCGGCATGCAGCGCCTGGCCTTCACGCTGGACGGCCTGCCGCGCAAGCCCGACCTGCTGCTGCTCGACCTGGGCGGCAACGACATGCTGCGCGGCCTGCCGCCGGAGGACAGCGAGAAGAATCTGCGCGCCATATTGGACGAACTGAAACGGCGGCAGATCCCCGTGCTGCTCACCGGCATGCTGGCCGCGCCCAATATGGGCAAGGATTATGGCGCGAAGTTCGACGCCATCTATCCCCGGCTGGCGAAGGATTACGGCCTGCCGCTCTACCCCTTCTTCCTGGACGGCGTGATCGGCGATCCCAAGCTGATGCAGGCCGATTCCATCCACCCCAATCCCGCCGGTGTGAACATCGTCGTCGGCAGGATCGCGCCGGTCGTCGCGGGCTTGCTCAAGGACGCATAAACGCGCCGCGGGCCCGCCTGCGTTCGATTAACGCACCGTGTTCCTGCGCAGGAGCACCTTGCCCTTTAACCAGCCCTCATCCGATCATCATCAGGCTCGCATTCCCGCCGGCGGCCGTCGTGTTGATGGAGGTCGACACCTCCTCCAGCAGCCAGTGGAGCGGATACATCCCATCCGCCCCCGCCGCATGGACGCTGACGACCGGCCCCGGCAGGCCGGCCACGTCCCGAACCGCCGCGCCGATCCGCCCGGCATCGCCCTCTACCAGCACCGCCCCCAGCGGCCCTTCCGGCCGAGACGCGAAATGCGCGGCGATATGCGGGGGCAATCCCCGCGGCAGCGCCATGTCCTGCAGCACCCCGCGATTGCCCGTCGCCAGCACCGCCGCCATCTGCCGCAACAGGCCCTGCCGCGTCGCGGGCCGCATCCCGATCCATCCGCGCGGATGCAATGCATAGAGGTTGCGCTCCCCCACCGGCCCCGGCAGCGCCATCTCCACCCCCAGCGCCGAGGCATCGCCGCAGCGCCGCGCCATGGCCGAAGCCTCCGCCTCGCCCTCCGCCGCCAGCCAGTCGGCGAAATCGGCGAGCGCCGACGGGAACGAATCGGCCCGCCCGGCAAAGGCCGGCGGCACGCGCACAAGCCGCCCCAGATAGAGCGGCCCGCCCGCCTTGGGTCCGGTGCCCGACAGCCCGCGCCCGCCAAAGGGCTGCACCCCCACGATAGCGCCGATCACATTGCGGTTCACATAGAGGTTGCCCGCCTTCACCCGCCCCGTCACCTGGGCGACGGTATCGTCCAGCCGCGTATGCAGGCCGAAGGTCAGGCCATAGCCGGTCGCGTTGATCGCATCCACCAGCGCGTCCAGCCCTGCGCGGGGGAAGCGGATGACGTGCAGCACCGGCCCGAACACCTCCCGCCGCAACTGCGCGATGTCGTCGATCTCGATGATCGTCGGCGGCACGAAGCTGCCATGCGCGCTTTCCTCCGGCAATGGCTGCTGCTCCACCGCGCAGCCCAGGGCGCGCATCGCCTCTATGTGCCGCCCGATTCCTTCCTTCGCCTCGTCGGTGATGACCGGCCCGATGTCGACCGCCAGCCGGTCGGTCCGCCCGATGCGCAATTCCCTGAGCGCGCCCTTCAGCATCGCCAGCGTCCGGTCCGCCACATCCTCCTGCAGGCAGAGGATGCGCAGCGCCGAACAGCGCTGCCCCGCGCTGTCGAAGGCGGAGGCGATGACATCCGCCACCACCTGTTCCGCCAGCGCGGAACTGTCGACGATCATCGCATTCTGCCCGCCCGTCTCCGCGACCAGCGGAATGGGCCTGCCCGAAGCGGAGAGGCGCGAGGCCAGTTGCCGCTGGATCAGCCGCGCCACCTCGGTCGATCCGGTGAACAGCACTCCTGCGGTTTGCGGCGCCGCCACCAGCGCCGCGCCGATCTCGCCGCCGCCGGGGATCAGTTGCAGAGCGTCCCCCGGCGCTCCCGCCTCGTGCAGCAGGCGCACCGCCTCCGCCGCGATCAGCGGGGTTTCCTCGGCGGGCTTGGCCAGCACCGCATTGCCCGCGACCAGCGCCGCCGCCACCTGGCCGGTGAAGATCGCCAGCGGGAAATTCCAGGGCGAAATGCACACCACCGGCCCCAAAGGCTCCTGCGCCGGGCCGAAGGTCGACCGCGCCTGCTCCGCATAATAGCGCAGGAAATCGATCGCCTCCCGCACCTCGGCTATGGCGTTGGGCAGCGACTTGCCCGCCTCCCGCACGATCAGGCCCAGCAGGATCGGCATGCGCGCCTGCATCGCGTCGGCCGCCCGCTCCAATATCGCGGCGCGTTCCGTCACGGGCGCCCGCGCCCAGCCGCTTCCGTCCGCCCGCGCGACCGCCGCCCGCGCAAAATCCGTCGACGCCTCGAACACCGTCCCCACGACATCGCGCCGGTCGGCGGGGTTGAGCACGGGCCGCGCCGCGCCCTCCCCGCCCTCCGGCCGGGCCGTCCAGCCGATCTGCGCGCTTTCCGCCAGCGCCCGCGTCAGCATGGCCAGCGCATTTTCATCGCTGAGGTCGATCCCGTCGGAATTGCGCCGGTCGGGATAAAGCCCGGACGGCAGGGCGATGTCCGCATGCCGCGCCCCCGGATGCGGCATCGCCCGCACCTGCTCGACCGGGTCGGCGATCATCTCCTCCACCGGCACGGCCGGATCGGCAATGCGGTGCACGAAGGAGCTGTTCGCGCCATTTTCCAGCAGCCGCCGCACCAGATAGGCCAGCAGCGTCTCATGCGTGCCGACCGGCGCATAGATGCGGCAGGGCCGGTCGAGATCGCCCTTCCCCACCACCTGCTCGTACAGCGGCTCGCCCATGCCGTGCAGGCACTGAAACTCATAGTCGCCCAGCGTGAAACCCGGCCCCGCCAGATGATGGACCGTCGCCAGCGTCTGCGCATTATGCGTCGCGAATTGCGGAAACACCCGGTCCCGCGCCGCCAGCAGCTTCCTCGCGCAGGCGATATAGGCGACGTCGGTATGGACTTTGCGCGTGTAGACCGGGAAATCGGCCAGCCCGTCGACCTGCGCCCGCTTGACCTCCGCGTCCCAATAGGCGCCCTTGACCAGCCGCACCATGATCCGCCGCCCGGCCCGCCCGGCCAGATCGACGATCCAGTCGATGACGAAGGGGCAGCGCTTGCCATAGGCCTGCACCACGAAGCCCAGCCCGTTCCACCCCGCAAGCTCGGGGTCCAGCGCCAGACTCTCCAGCAGGTCGAGCGACAATTCGAGCCGATCCGCCTCCTCCGCGTCGATATTGAGGCCGATGTCATGGCCCTTGGCGAGCAACGCCAGCTCCTTCACCCGGGGCAGCAATTCCCCCATGACGCGATCCGCCTGGGCACGGCTGTAACGCGGGTGCAGCGCCGACAGCTTGATCGAAATGCCCGGCCCGGCATAGACGCCGCGCCCGTCCGACGCCCGGCCGATGGCGTGGATCGCCTGCCGGTAATCCTCCAGGTAGCGCGCCGCGTCCGCCGCCGTCGCCGCCGCTTCGCCCAGCATGTCATAGCTGTACTGGAAGCCCTTGGCCTCCTGCGCCCGCGCCCGCTTCAGCGCTTCCCCGATGGTCTCGCCGGTCACGAACTGCTCGCCCATCATCCGCATGGCGAGGTCGACGCCGCGCCGGATCACCGGCTCGCCCAGCCGCGCCACCAGCCGCGTCAGCGCCGCGCCGAGGCCCCGGTCATCGACGCTGCCGACCAGCTTGCCCGTCACCACCAGCCCCCAGGTCGCCGCATTGACGAACAGCGACCTGCCGCCGCCCAGATGCCCGCCCCAGTCGCCGTCGGCGATCTTGTCGCGGATCAGCGCGTCGCGGGTCGCATCGTCGGGAATGCGCAGCAGCGCTTCGGCCAGGCACATCAGCGCCACGCCCTCCTGGCTGGAGAGCGAATATTCCTGCACCAGCGCCTCGACCCCGCTGCCCTTGCCATTGGCGCGCAGCGTCGTCACCAGCCTGCGCGCCATGTCCCGCACTCCCCGCCGCATGGCGTCGGGCAGCGCGGCGGCTTCCAGCAGGGGCGCCATGCACTCCGCTTCGTCGCGGCGATAGGCGGCGGTGATCGCCTGGCGGAGCGGCGACTGCGGCCGGATGACAGGGGCGAAATCGGTGAAGGTGGGCGGGTTCGTCATGCGCGCCATGATAGGGAAATCATGGCATGCAATCCGACTTATGAACAGCCGATGCCAAGGAGATAAGCCTTATTGCAGCGGAATTTTCAGCCAAATCGACTATCCTGACGAGCTTCAACGGACGAAAATCCGCCTGCCGTCAATCCTCGTCAATCAGGATGCGCACCGCCGCCCCGTCCGTATCCTCGAACTGGCCATTGCCCAACGCCCAGAAAAAGGCCGCCAGCCCCAGCAGCCCCAGCCCAAGCGCAATCGGAATCAACAGGCTGAGACCCGTCATTTCACGGCTCCTTTCAGGCGCAGGGCATTGGCGATCACGATCAGCGAGGATGTCGACATGGCCACCGCCGCGACCAGCGGCGTCACCTTCCCCGCTATGGCCAGCGGCACCGCCAGCACATTATAGCCGATCGCCAGCGCGAAATTCTGCTTCACCACCGCAACCGTCCGCCGCGCCGCATGCACGGTCAGCGCCACTGGCGCCAGCCTGTCGCCCAGGAACACGGCGTCGGCGGTAAGCTGGCTCGCATCGCTGGCGGAGGCGGGCGCCATGCTGGCATGACCCGCCGCCAGCGCCGGACCGTCGTTCAGCCCGTCCCCGATCATCAGCACCTTCTCGCCCCTGGCCTTCAACCGGTCGATCAGCGCCAGCTTGTCGGCGGGGCGCAGATGGCCGATGGCGGTAGTGCGGGTTTCGCGGGCAATCTCCTCCAGCGCTTCGGGCCGGTCGCCGCTGGCGATCAATATCTTCATCCCCATGCCGCGCAGCACGTCCAGCGTTTCCGCCGCATCGGGCCGCAGCGCGTCGGTGAAGCCCAGCAGCAAGGCCTGATCCCCGCGCCGATATTCCGCCGCCAGCCCGAACAGGTTGATCAGGCTGCGCGGACGCGCCAGCGACACGGCCACGCCTTCATAGTCCCCGAACACGCCCTCTCCGGCGACTTCGCGGACATTGTCGAGCGCGGCGGGCGTCACCCCCCGCGCCTCCAATGCTTGCCTCAAGGCGACGCTCAGCGGATGGCGGGACGCCCGCGACAGGGACAGCAGGATCGACCGGTCGTCCCGCCACAGACGGCGCAACCCCTGCGGCACCGGACGGCCCAGCGTCAGCGTGCCAGTCTTGTCGAACACCGCCTCGCTGACCTCCGCCAGCCGTTCCAGCGCCGACCCGTCCTTGACCAGCACGCCCCGCCGCATCAGCGCGCCGCAGGCAACGATCTGCGCCGCGGGCACCGCCAGCCCCAAGGCGCAAGGACAGGTGATCAGCAACACCGCCACCGCGATCAGCAACGCCTGATGCACCCCCGCCCCGGCGATCATCCACCCCGCGAAGGACAGCGCCGCCAGCAGATGGACGCAGGGCGCATAGAGCCGCGCCGCCCGGTCGGCCAGCCGCACATAGCGCGACTTGCCCTGCCCCGCCTCCTCCATCAGCCGGGCGATGTCGGCAATGACGGTGTCGGCCCCCGCCGCCGTCACCTCCACCCGGATCGGCCCGTCGATATTGAGCGCACCCGCCTGCACATCGTCGCCGGGATGCACCCGCACCGGGGCGCTTTCGCCGGTCAGAAAGGCGATGTCGAGCCCGCTTTCCCCCTCCGTCACACGCCCGTCGGCGGCCAGCCTTTCGCCCGCCGCCACCAATATCGTCATGCCGGGGCGCAGCGCGTCCGCCCGCATCCACCGGCTGCTCCCGTCCGCCTCCAGCACCAGCGCGCCCGGCGCGGTCTGCTTCAGCAGCGCCGCCACCCCCGCCCGCGCCCGGCCGCGCATCATGCTGTCGAGCGAGCGCCCCGCCAGCAGGAAGAACAGCAGCATCACCGCCCCGTCGAACCAGGCATGCGCCCCGCCGGTGACGGTCTCATACAGGCTCATTCCGGTGGTCAGCAGCACGCCGATGCTGATCGGCACGTCCATGTTCGTCCGCCCCTGCCGCACCGCCGCCCAGGCCGAACGGAAGAAGGGCTGGCCCGCATAGGCCACCGTCGGCAAAGCGATCAGCGCGGAGAGCCAGTGGAACATTCCCCGCGTCGCGCCCGCCGCCCCGGACCAGACCGACACCGACAGCAGCATGATGTTCATCGCCGCGAAGCCCGCCACCACCAGCGCCCGGGTCAAACGACGACTTTCCGCCGCCGCCACGTCCAGTCCCGCATCAGCCAGCGGCTCCGCCTCGAACCCCAAAGCGGCGATGGCGGCGCGCAGGTCGGGCGGGGTCAGCGCCGGATCGTGCCGGATGGCGACCCGCTTCGCCCCCATATTGACCCGCGCCGACATAATGCCGGGCTGGCGGGGCAGCCCCTCCTCGATCTTGGCGATGCAGCCGACGCAATGGATGCCGGGAACGGCGAACAGGCTTTCGGCCGCCCCTTCCGCCACAGGATCGGAGATCAGCGCTTTCGTGGCCATCAGTCGACCTCCCTCAACAGATGCTCCTCGCGCCCGGTCAGGCGCAGGTCGAAACGGATCTGCCACCGCCCCTCCGGCAAGGCCCGGTCGCTGGCATAGACGCCCGGCGCGGTCTCGCGAAAGACCAGCGACAGGTCCGGCGTCCGCCCCAGCGGATGCTGCGCCACCGCCGTCACCTGGCCGCCCGCCACTGGCGCGCCCTTGGCGTCGGTAAGGACCAAGCCGACATGCCGCGCCGCATCCAGCGTCACCGCGTCCCGCCATCCCAGCCGCTTCTGCGCCCGCGCCTGCGCCAGCCAGCCGTTGAACTTCTGGCTGGCGACATAGCTGTTCTCGACCACCGTGCCGCCGAAGGATCGCACCGCGACGGTCGCCATCAGCATGTTGACCGCGATCACCACGGCAAAGAACGCCACCAATATCGCCGTCATGTGCCAGCCGGTGAAGCGGCGGAGGGGGGATGGAGCAGGGGTCATGCTTCAGGGCCTTTCAAATCGGGCGGGTTCGCTGGCGCTGCCGCCTTCGCGATCGATGGCGCGCACGGTGAAGCGGAAATCCTGCCGCGCCGGGCCGCCGGAAGGCAGCGTCAGGAAGATGCGCAGCTTCGCCACGCTGTCGGCGGGCACGGTCGTCCGCACCGTCGCGGCGGCATTCTCCCGCGACCCCGCATCTGTCCATATCCGGCCTCCGGGCAGGCCGGTGAGGCCCACCTCCATCGGCCGGGGCCGCGCCTGCATATTGCGCAGCTTGACCGTATAGGCGTTGCGGATCGCGCCGTCGGACAGGCGCACGAAGATTGGGTTGCGGTCCTGCTGCGCGCTGATCTCCAGCCGCTCCCGCGCCCCCAGCGCGAACAGCATGGCCGCGCCGATCCCGGCCCAGATCGCGAAATAGGCGATGGTGCGCGGCCGCAGCAGCGTCTTCAGCACCGGGCGCGGTTCCGACCCCTTCTGCTCCGCTTCGGCGTCATCCTGCGTGCAATAGTCGATCAGCCCGCGCGGCCGCCCGACCTGCGCCATCACCTTGTCGCAGGCGTCGATGCACAGCGCGCAGGTGATGCAGCCGATCTGCGGCCCTTCGCGAATGTCGATGCCGGTCGGGCAGACCGCGACGCACTGGTTGCAGTCGATGCAGTCGCCGAACGCGCCCGGACGCGCTTCGGCCTTCTTCAGGCTCCCGCGCTTCTCCCCGCGCCAATGCTTGTAGGTGACGACCAGCGACTTCTCGTCCAGCATCGCCGTCTGGATGCGCGGCCAGGGACACATATAGATGCACACCTGCTCCCGCATGAACCCGCCCAGCACGAAGGTGGTCGCGGTCAGCACGAAAGTCGTCGCATAGGCTTGCCACGCGGCGGTCCCGCTCCAGAATTCCCGTTGCAGGGTCGGGGCGTCCGCGAAATAGAATATCCACGCGCCCCCGGTGACGAAGGCGATCCCCAGCCAGACCGACCATTTGACGATCCGCCGGGCAATCTTGGCCGCGCTCCACGGCGCCTTGGCCAGCCGCAACTGCGCATTGCGGTCGCCGTCCACGAAACGCTCCACATGCTGATAAAGATCGGTCCACACCGTCTGCGGACAGGCATAGCCGCACCAGGCCCGCCCCACCGCCGAGGTAACGAGGAACAGCCCGATCCCCGCCATGATCAGCAGGCCCGCGACATAATAGAATTCCTGCGGCCAGATCTCGATGGCGAACATGTAGAAGCGCCGATGGGCGAGATCGACCAGCACCGCCTGATCCGGCGCATAAGGCCCCCGGTCCCAGCGCAGCCAGGGCGTGCCCCAGTAGATGGCCAGCGTCACCGCCATGATCGCCCATTTCAGGCGACGGTAGAAGCCGTCGACGGCCTTGGGATAAACCCCCTTGCGCTTCTCATAGAGCGAGGCGGACCCAGACATCAGCACCCCCCTGTTCCTCCCTGCGCCGAAGGCGTGGGGAGGGGGACCAGCCGAAGGCTGGTGGAGGGGAAATGCGCAACCTCAGCCCATTTCCCCTCCACCACCGCCTTCGGCGGCGGTCCCCCTCCCCATGCAAGCATGGGGAGGAACAGAAAAGCCTCACCGCCCCGCATCACCCTCGCCCCCGCCAAGGCTATGCACATAGGCCGCCAGCATGCGGATGGTCGCCTTGTCCAGCTTGTCGTCCCAGCGCGGCATCACGCCATGGCGGCTGTTCCACACGGTCTCGCGGATGGTCCCGGCATCGCCGCCATAGAGCCAGATCGCATCGGTCAGATCGGGCGCGCCCAACGCCCGGTTCCCCTTGCCCGCAGGCCCATGGCAAACCGCGCAATTGTCGGCGAAGACCCTGTCCCCCCGCCGCGAAGCCGCGCCTGGCCGGTCCTGCCCGCTGATCGCCCGGACATGCGCCACCACGTCATCGACCTGCGCCGCCGTCAACAACTGATCCTTGCCGAAGGCGGGCATCAGCGACTGGCGCGTGGCGTCATGACCGGGATTGCGGACGCCGTCGGTGATCGTCTTCTCGATGGCCGCCAGATCGCCGCCCCACAGCCAGTCGTCGTCATTGAGGTTGGGATAGCCCTTCGACCCCGCGGCCCCCGACCCATGGCACTGGACGCAATGCACCCGGAACGCGGCGCGCCCGCCCTCGACCGCCTGCTGCATCAGTTCGGGCCGCCCCGGCAGCGCCGTGACCGGCGTCTCCGCAATCGCTTTCCGGATCGGCGCGATCTGCCTTTCCCGCGCCGCCAGTTCCCTGTCCAGCGCCCCCCGGCTCGACCAGCCGAGCATGCCGCCGGTCGCCCGGTCGATCATCGGGATGGCCGGATAGGCGATCATGTACCCGACAGCGAACAGGATCGTCGCGTAGAAGGTCCACAACCACCAGCGCGGCAGCGGCGTGTCCAGTTCCTGGATGCCGTCCCATTCATGATGCTTGATCTCCGTCCCGGTGGCGGGATCGATGCGCTTCTCGTCAGCCATGGTCGGCTTCCTCTTGCTCGAAAATGGCGAGCGCGGCGTCGGCGCTGCGCTGCCGCCCATGGGGCAGGAAATGCCAGCCGATCAGGATCGCATAGAGCAATCCCATGAAGACCAGCCCCCAGCTATCGGCGAAATGCCGCAAGGCGTCGTAGCTCATCGCCCAACCTCCTGCGGCTTGGCGCTGTCCACATCGACCAGCGTGCCCAGCATCTGGAGATAGGCGACCAGCGCATCCATCTCCGTCAGCTTGCCCGGATCGCCGTCGAAATCGCGCGCCTGCGCCTTGGGATAGCGTTTCAGCAGGTCGCTGCTGTCCGCATCGGGATCGGCTTGCGCCTTCAGGTCGTCATTGGCCCTGTCGATATCGTCCTTCGTATAAGGCACGCCGACATCGTTGAGCGCGGTCAGATCCCGGCTCATGTCGCCCGCCTTCAATTCCCGCTCCGCCAGGAAGGCATAGCCGGGCATGATCGATTCCGGCACCACCGCGCGCGGGTCTTTCAGATGCTGGACATGCCATTCGTCCGAATAGCGGCCGCCCACGCGAGCCAGATCCGGCCCGGTCCGCTTCGATCCCCATTGGAAGGGGTGGTCGTACATGCTCTCCGCCGCCAGGCTGTAATGGCCATAGCGTTCCGTCTCGTCCCGGAAGGGCCGGATCATCTGGCTATGACAATTATAGCAACCCTCGCGGATGTAGATATTCCGCCCCGCCAGCTCCAGCGGCGTATAGGGACGCACGCCCTCCACCTTCTCGATAGTGTTGTCGATCCAGAAGAGCGGCGCGATCTCCACGATGCCGCCGATGGCGACTGTAATCAGGGCTGCGATGCCCAGCAGCGAAACATTCCGCTCCAGCCTGCCATGGTCGAAGAACTTGCCCTTGGTCTTGGTTTCCATGTCCGGATACTCCTTCAGGCGGGCTGCGCGACGATCGGCCGGTCGGCCGCGGCATCATAGGCCGCATCGTTCATCGGCTTCTCCACGCGCAGCGGGCTGCCCGCGATGGTCCTGCCGATATTCCAGGCCATGACGAGCGCACCGCTGAGGTACAGCAGCCCCCCCGCCGCCCGGATCAGATACATGGGGAACATGGCGCTCACCACTTCGGAGAAGGCGTAGACCAGATAGCCGTCGCTGCCATATTCGCGCCACATCAACCCCTGCATGATGCCCGCGACCCACATCGACGCGGCGTAGAGAACGATGCCCACCGTCGCCAGCCAGAAGTGACAGTTCACCAGCCGAAGACTGTACAGCCGCTCCCGCTTCCACAGTCGTGGCGTCAGATAATAAAGACAGGCGAAAGTAATCAGCCCGTTCCAGCCCAGCGCCCCGCTATGGACATGGCCGATGGTCCAGTCGGTATAGTGGGAAAGACTGTTGACCGCCTTCACCGACATCATCGGTCCTTCGAAGGTCGACATGCCGTAGAATGCCAGCGCCATCACCATCATGCGGATGATCGGATCGGTGCGGATGCGGTCCCACGCGCCGTTCAGCGTCATCAGCCCGTTGATCATCCCGCCCCAGCTAGGCATCCACAGCATGACCGAAAAGACCATGCCCAAGGTCTGCGCCCAGTCGGGCAGCGCGGTATAATGAAGATGGTGCGGCCCTGCCCATATATAGAGGAAGATCAGCGACCAGAAATGGATGATGGAAAGCCTGTAACTATAGACCGGCCGCTCCGCCTGCTTGGGCACGAAATAATACATCATGGCCAGGAAACCGGCGGTCAGGAAGAAACCGACCGCATTATGCCCGTACCACCATTGGGTCAGCGCATCCTGCACGCCCGCGAAAGCGCTGTAGCTCTTGGAACCGAGCAGGCTGACCGGCATGGAAAGATTGTTGACGATATGCAGCATCGCAATCGTCAGGATGAAACTCAGGTAAAACCAGTTCGCGACATAGATATGCGGCTCGCTGCGGCGCAGGATCGTCCCGCCGAACACGACCAGATAGGCGACCCAGACGATGGTCAGCCACAGGTCGACATACCATTCCGGCTCGGCATATTCTTTGCCCTCGGTAATGCCCAGCAGATAGCCGGTCGCCGCCAGCACGATGAAAAGCTGATAGCCCCAGAAGACGAACCGCGCCAAAGCCGGAAAGGCCAGCCGCGCCCGGCATGTCCGCTGCACCACGTAGAAGCTGGTGGCGATCAGCGCATTGCCCCCGAAGGCGAAGATGACGGCGGAGGTGTGCAGCGGCCGCAGCCGCCCGAAACTCGTATATTCGATCCCCAGGTTGAGCGCCGGAAAGGCCAGTTGAAGCGCGATATAAAGCCCGGCCAGAAAGCCCGCCAAGCCCCAGAAGACCGTCGCGATCACGCCCCAGCGGATCGGATCGTCGTCATATCTGCCTTGCGACGCAGGCATCTTCAGCAGCCCGCGGGTGATCGCCTCATAATCGGCGTGCCGCATCGTCAGCACCGCCACGGCCAGCGCGGCCGCGCAGGCGATCCCCATATGCACGGCAAAGCCGAAGTCCGCCGCCGCCAGCGCCGCCAGAAAGGCCAGCGTCGCGAGCGCGAACCAGCCGCCCGTCTTCCACACCAGTTGCTCCATCGGATTTCCCCGTCAAAGGCTATGCGGCGTCCTTCCTCCGGGAGCCGCACCCATGCATTGACCTCTGTCAAAGCCGGCGGCGCAGGTATGTAGGGGAATGTCCGTATGGGGCGGCCCTGGTAAGCCCCTCCCCTTCAGGGGAGGGGTTGGGGTGGGGGCGTGCCGTTATCCCCAAGCTTTCGCGTGGGGCACGCCCCACCCCTCGGTCCCCTCCCCTGAAGGGGAGGGGAAGTGCTATTCCCCCTCGGCCATCCCCTCCAGCCGCTCGGCATCCACGACGCGCACCCCGCGCCGCCCGGCCAGCGCGATCACGCCCATCCGCTTCAACTCGCCGATCTGCCGCGACACCGTCTCTATGGTCAGCCCCAGCACGTCCGCGATCTGCTGCCGCGACAGGGGCAATTCGATCACCCCGGCCCGGTCCGCCCGCAGCCGCCGCCGCATGTCCAGCAGCAACGTCGCGACCTTCTCCCGCGCATTCTTCCGCCCCAGCAGCAGCATCCACGCCCGCGTCCGGTCCAGATCGTCCAGCGTCCGCCGCAACAGCCGATGCTCCAGCGCCGGATGCTCCCGCGCAAAGCCGTCGAACGCCCCGCGCGGATAAAGGCACAGCCGCGCATCGGTCAGCGCCGTGACGCTGTGCGGCGTGCGCGCGCCGAAGGGGCGGCCGATGAAATCCGAAGCATAGACGACGCCGACGATCTGCTCGCGCCCGTCGCCGGTGGAGGTGGACAGCTTCAGCGTCCCCTCGATCACATTGGCGACCAGCGTCGAACTGTCGCCTTCCCACATCACGGTCTGCCCGGCCTGCAACGACACCCGCCGCCCGATCCGGTTCAGCGCCCCGCGCTGCTTTTCGTCAAGATCGGCGCAGATCGCCTGATCGCGCACCTCGCAACGGTCGCAATATTGCCCGCCGCAGCCCTTGGCCGATGGCGTTGCCGCCATGGCGAAGGCCGCATCCTCCTGCGCCTTTTGCGCCAGATCAAATCGCATATCCATGCGCCGATCCATGCCGCCCCGGCACACCGCGACCTATCCGTAATTGTCCCTATGAGGCGGAAGTGGGTGGAAAGCCGACGTTCCCGATTTCGTCACCCCGGGCTTGACCCGGGGTCCCGCTTTCTTTCTGAGTCCGCGCCCAGCCCAAGGCAGCGGGACCCCGGATCAAGTCCGGGGTGACGGAAACTGATATCAGCTATTGGCCAAAAGCCGCCACCCTCCCATCAAAACTTCATTCCCACGCCCACGCCGAAGACGAAGGGATCAAGCTCCAGCTTCACCCTCTGCACGCCCGCACCGGCGGTCGACAGCCGCGCCGTGGTGTCGATGTCGATATATTTGACGTCGAAATTCAGGAACATCCGCTCGTTGAGGTCGATGTCGACCCCCACCTGCCCCGCCCAGCCGAAGCTGTCGGACATATGCACTTTGGTCGCGCCCACCGCGCCCTCCAGCGCGCCCGAAGCCTTCTCGCTATAGAAGAGCGTGTAATTCACCCCCGCCCCGACATAGGGCCTGATCTTCCCTTCGGGCAGGAAATGATATTGCGCCGTCAGCGTCGGCGGCAGCACCCAGGTGGAGGCCAGCTTGCCGATGCCGCCGGTCGTGCCGCTCCGCCCGCTCGCGCTATGCTTGGTGGTCGCGGCGATCAGTTCGAAGCCGATATGGTCGGTCGCCATATAGGTGACGTCCACTTCCGGCATCACGCTGTCGTCGACCTTCACCTTCTCGCCCGGAAAGGCGGGCAGCACGCTGCCGCTCTTCTCGTTGGGCGCGACCATGATGCCGCGCAGCCGCACCAGCACGTCGCCCTGCGCCGCCTCAGCAGGCCCGGCCAGAACAGCGCAACCGGCGGCCGCGCCCAGCAGGATCGTCTTGACGCTCATGTCTTTGAAACTCCATCCCTGTTGTCGATGGAGCCCCTTGTGCCGGGCCGCGACGCACCCGGCATTGATCCCGCGCAACCGGCAATTTGACCTGGCTCAATGTGGCGGGCCGCCAACCCGCTACTTTCGCTTCCGATATGAAAAGCGATTCGAAACAGCAGGGCGCCCGCCATCCCGCCCCGTCCCGCAAGCGGGCGACATGACCGTTGCCGTCATGTTGCAGGACCGGCAGCGCCGGCGGCGGGATATGGTCCCGCCGCCGGCGCGCATGGTCCGATCAGGACGTCAGAAACGGTGGGAGAAGCTGAGGCCGGTGAACCCATAGCGCGAACGGATCACCGTCCCCGCGCTGTGGCCCGTCCCGACCACCTTGCCGTTCAATTCATAGTCCGCGCTGAACGTAAGCTCATCCTTCTCGCCCAGCCGCTTGGTGAAGCCGAAGGTCAGCGATTTGGACGACGTGCCCGGAGTATTGACGTTCGCCAGGACGAATTCGCTGCCGAAATGCCGCTTGGCAAGGCTGGTGCCTGCGCGAACCGTCAGCCCCGGCATCAGGCCATAGGCCACGCCGAGCTTGAAGGTGGTGTGATCGCGCCAGCCGAAGCCCGCCTGCTCGCTGAAGGCCTTGACGCCGCTCCAGTTGGTCCGGATCACGTCGAAGCCCAGCGTCAGGCGATCGTTCGGCTTGACCGAGACGCCGGCGCCGAACTGCTCGGGCGTGTCTATGCTCCCGCCCAGGCCGGCGAGCAGGTCGTCCTCATATCCCTTGAGGTTGGACATGTGCACCTTGGTGAAATAGGTCGCGCCCAGGCCCACGGCGGGAACCGGCTTCCACAGGATGCCGAACCTGCCGCCGACGCCGAAGGCATGGCTCCACCCATGGTTCGGCAATTGCGCCGGTCCCTGGGGCGTCGGCACGATGACGCCCCTGGCCCGGAAGAACTCGTTGACCACGCCTAGGCCCACGCCGATGGAAAGATTGTCGCGCAGTTTAAACGCGATGGTCGGCGCGATGCCCGCCTGGATGAAATTGGCGCGTTCCTTCGAAAAGCCCATGCCCGGCACGAAGGGCTTGTTGTAGCTCTGGCCCAATCCTCCGCCGAAAGAAGTGACGGCGATCGTCACCTTGTCGTTCAGGTGATAGTTGACGCCGAAGTCGGGAATCGGCTGATATTGATGGCCTTTCACGTCATTGCCGGGGAAGAACAGGTCCGTAGTGCGGGTGTTCAGGATGAAAAGCTGGGCGCCGATCTCGAAACCATTGTCGACGAAGGTCGCGCCGGCCGGGTTGATCGTCGCCGCTTCCGGTCCCTGGGGCAGAGCGATGCCGACGCCGCCCATGCCCGTGGCCCGCGCATTGGCGCCGGTGAGATAATATCCGTCCGTGGCGTAGGCGGGAAATGCGATCCCCAGGCCGATGAGGCAAATTCCGGCACTGAAGATATTTAACTTGTTCATCACTCTTGACTCTCTCCAACATTAAAACGTGCCCGGCCTCTAGACGCGAGGCCGGGGTTCTTCCGGATCAGGCGCAGCAAGGGATGGGACGACCTCCAGGGAGAGCCACCCCGTTCAGCGGTTTCCCGCCGTCATCGGGTCGAAAAACCCGCATGTTCATCAACTTATTGTTCCGCCGAATGACCTTCATTCAAATTCCGTATCACGTCGGCCCGGCGATTCGAGGTCTTTGGCTGAATGGCGGTCATTCGGATAGTGGATTGGAACCGGTCGAACTGATCCAAATCAGGGGCGCGCCGGCCAAAAACCCGCCTTCTCCTGCCATCTTCCGGAAAAATACTATGACATTCGATATATGAATTGCGGTCATTCACCGCAAATCCGCCAATGAAAACGGAAATTCCCCATGCGGATGACGCGAATCCACATCGCGGCAAGCCATGCTTGGACGGAATGCGGGGAAGAAGGTCGTTGTCCTGCCGAAGGGATGGGAGGGACTGTCCGGTCCGAACGATCTTCCGGCCGCCCGCCCCCTTCCGTTAGAACTCACGCCCAGCGGGGTCGACGAAATTCGAACCCGATTGAGATAAATCAAGATGCGTGCGCGCTCGCTGTCCTACACAGGCTCGGCGATGAGGGCCGGCGACGGCTCCAGCATAGTCAGATTTAGGCCGGAGCAAGCCAGCATGTCCGTCGCGATTTCTTCCGAACCGGCAAGACCGGCCTGAGTCCAGGATCATGTGGACCTATCATCCCGACCTGCTCGACCGGCCCGTCCCGCGCTACACCAGCTATCCCACCGCCGCGCAGTTCGGCGGCGATGTCGGCGCGGCGGAACTGGCCGCCCGGCTGGATGCGGTGGCCGGGGTGAAAAGGGACGACGCCCTCTCCCTCTACGTCCACATCCCCTATTGCCACGACATATGCTGGTATTGCGGCTGCAACACCGGCGCGGCGAACCGGGTCCAGCGTCTCGCCGCCTATGTCGAATCGCTGGAGCGGGAAATCGCGACCCTCGCCGCCCGGCTGAACGGACGCGGCCGGGTGCGGCGCATCGCCTTCGGCGGCGGCAGTCCCAACAGCCTGCCGCTGGTCGATTTCGTCCGCCTGCTCCAGCAATTGCTGCTCTGCTTCGAGGCGCATCATGCCGAATTGTCGGTCGAACTCGATCCCCGCCGCCTCGACGGCCAATGGATTTCGACCATGGCCGCGATGGGCGTCGACCGCGTGAACCTGGGCGTCCAGACCTTCACCCCCCATGTCCAGGCGCGGATCGGCCGCATCCAGCCGCTCGACATGGTGGAACGCGCCGTCGGCCAGTTGCGCGCCGCCGGGATCGCGACCGGCTTCGACCTGATGTACGGCCTGCCCGGCCAGACGCAGGACGACCTCGCCGCCACGCTGGAGGCCGCCATCGCCATGCGCCCCGCCCGCATCGCCCTGTTCGGCTATGCCCATATGCCGCGCCTGCTGCCACGCCAGCGCCGCATCGACGCGGGCGATTTGCCCGATCTCGCCACCCGCTTCGCCATGGCGGCGCGGGGTCATGAGACGCTGACCGGCGCGGGCTATGAAGCCATCGGCTTCGACCATTTCGCCCTGCCCGAAGACGCCATGGCCCGCGCCGCCCGCGAAGGCCGCCTGCGCCGCAATTTTCAGGGCTTCACCGACGATCCGGCGGACATATTGCTGGGCCTGGGCGCCAGCGCGATCAGCCAGTTCCCCGACCTCATCGTCCAGAATGAGAAACAGGCAGGCCCCTGGCGCGCCCTGGCCGACGCCGGGCAATTGACCGCCGCCCGCGGCACGCTCCGCACGCCGGAGGACCGCCGCCGCGGCCGCATCATCGAAGCCCTGCTCTGCCAGGGAGAGGCGCATGTCGGCACGGCGCACCCCCTGCCCGACCTCAGCCGCTTCGAACGACTGGGCCTCGTCCGCCTGAGCGAAGGCCGCGTCGCCCTGACGCGGGACGCCCTGCCCTATGCCCGCAGCATCGCCGCCTGCTTCGACGCCTATATGGAACCGGCGGAAAGGCGCTTCAGCCATGCGGTCTAGCGCGCTGGCATTGCTCGCCATCATCCCGCTGACCGCCGTCCAGCCACCGGCAGCCGCCGCCCAAAGCCCCTGGTATTGCGGTTCCGCCCCTCCCGGCTGGACGCCCCCCTGGCAACGCAAGCCCGCCACCCCGGACGACAAGAACGCCCCCTGCCATTTCATCCCCTGCGACCGGAAGAAGATCCGCAGCGAAACCTGCCGGTAAAGAACCTACGTGCTCCTGCGAAGGCAGGAGCCCAGTCCCGCCCTTAGTGGATGATCGGACCGTCTGAACTGGGCTCCTGCCTTCGCAGGAGCACATATCGTTCCATGGCCATAGCCAAACCTCATCAAGCCAAAGCCAGCACGCTCGTCAGAATATTCCGCACCAGTTCCGCCTGCCCCCGCGCTCCGGTCTTGGCGTAGATCTTCTTCGAATAATTCCGCGCCGTCTCCACCGTCAGCCCCAGATCGTCCGCCGCCTCCCCGATCGACATGCCCTGCGCAATGGCCCAGGCCAGCCGCGCCTCGCTGGGCAGCAGGCCGAACAGGTCGACCAACTGGCCGCACCTGTCCGCCTGCGACCATCGGTCGCCGCTGATATAGGCGATGGCGACGGGCGGCGACTGGACCGAGGGGGACCGGTCCTGGATCGGCCGCACCAGCATGTCGATCATCGGATCGCGGCTGAGGTTGATCGCCTTGGGCCGCGCCTCCGCATCCTCGGCGAAGCGCTTGACCAGAGCGGTCAGTTCCCGGTCCACCGCCGGGGAAGAGGGCATCAGCCGGTCATACCGCCCCCGCCGCAACACGCTCGACCGCTGGAAGAGCGGCTCCAGATGCGCCGTCATGTCGACGATGCGGCACCGCGCATCCAGCGTCAGCCAGCCCGAATTGAGCCGCCCGAACGCCTCCGAAGTCACCGACGACCGGAATTTCTCCCGCTCGAACGCGACGAAGCTGCGCAGCGCGATGCGCAGATGCGGCACCAGCGCGGTCAGCAGCGCGCCGACCGCCGGTCCCACCTCCCGCCCGCCCGCGCAACTCAGCCAGGCGTCCATGCCGCTCGCCTCCGCGACGCGCACCGACCGGAAGGCGGTGATGCGCAACGGGTCCAGCCATTCCCGGCGATAGGATTGCAGCGCCGCATCCTTCGGCTCGATCAGTTCGTCCAGCGTATAGACCCGCGCCTCCCGCATCCGCCGGTAGGGCAACGGATCGCGCCCCTGCTTCTCGTTGAACAGCCGGTCCGGATGCAGCGGCCCCGCCGGCCCGGCATGCAGTTCCACGATCCTTTCCTCATCGATGGGCCGGAACGCCAGCCCGGCATAGGCCGCCCCGGTCCGCGCCCGCAGCTTTTCCAGGAACCCGTGCCAAAGGGGTTGCTCGAACATACCCTCATGGAGAGCCGCCAATAATCCGCCGTCGTCCAGTCGCATGACTAATATGTATATCCTCCCATATGGGAGGTCCAGTCCCTCCCCGCTTCTGCCATCAGGCCGTCACGAAACAAGGCGGTGAACATGATCGATTCGAAAAGGCTGACCCATCTGGAACGTCTGGAGGCGGAGAGCATCCATATCCTGCGTGAAGTGGTGGCGGAGGCCGAAAAGCCCGTGATGCTCTACAGCGTCGGCAAGGATTCGGCGGTGATGCTGCATCTGGCGCGCAAGGCCTTCTACCCCTCGCCGCCGCCCTTCCCGCTGCTGCATGTCGACACCACCTGGAAATTCCGGGCGATGTACGACCTGCGCGACCGGATGGCGCGGGAATCGGGCATGGAACTGCTGGTCTACCGGAATCCCGAAGCGCAGGAACGCGGCATCAACCCGTTCGACCACGGCCCGCTGCACACCGACATGTGGAAGACGGAGGGGCTGAAGCAGGCGCTCAACCTCTACGGCTTCGACGCGGCCTTCGGCGGCGCCCGCCGCGACGAGGAAAAGAGCCGGGCGAAGGAGCGCATCTTCTCCTTCCGCACCGCCAGCCACGGCTGGGATCCCAAGAACCAGCGCCCGGAACTGTGGAACCTCTACAATGCCCGCAAGAACAAGGGGGAGAGCATCCGCGTCTTCCCGATCAGCAACTGGACCGAACTGGACATCTGGCAATATATCCACCTGAACGACGTCCCCATCGTCCCCCTCTATTTCGCGGAGGAACGCCCGACGGTGGAGCGCGACGGCATGCTGCTGATGGTCGACGACGAACGCTTCCCGCTGAAACCGGGCGAGGAGCCGGTGATGCGCTCCATCCGCTTCCGCACCTTGGGCTGCTACCCGCTGACCGGCGCGGTGGAAAGCACGGCCAAGACCCTGCCGGAGGTCATTCAGGAAACCCTGCTCACCACCACCTCCGAACGCCAGGGCCGCGCCATCGACAAGGACGCAGGCGGCGCGGGAATGGAGAAGAAGAAGCAGGAAGGTTACTTCTAGCCCACCTCTCCTCCGTTCGGGCTGAGCCTGTCGAAGCCCTCCACTTTTATCTTCAAGAAGAAAAGCCCTTCGACAAGCTCAGGGCGAACGGGACTGGAACGAGATGACCGACACGCTCGACGACCCCATCTACAAGACCGACGCCCTGATCGCGGAGGACATCGACCGCTATCTGGAGGTGCACCAGCACAAGACGATGCTGCGCTTCATCACCTGCGGGTCGGTGGACGACGGCAAGTCGACGCTGATCGGCCGCCTGCTCTACGACAGCAAGATGATCTTCGAGGATCAGCTTGCCGCCCTCGAAGCCGACAGCAGGCGCGTCGGCACCCAGGGTCAGGAAATCGACTTTGCCCTGCTGGTCGACGGCCTCGCCGCGGAACGCGAACAGGGCATCACCATCGACGTCGCCTATCGCTTCTTCGCGACGGAAAAGCGCAAGTTCATCGTCGCCGACACGCCCGGCCACGAACAATATACGCGCAACATGGTGACGGGCGCGTCGACCGCCGACCTTGCCGTCATCCTGATCGACGCGCGCAAGGGCGTGCTGACCCAGACCCGCCGCCACAGCTATCTCGCCCACCTGATCGGCATCCGCAACATCGTGCTGGCGGTGAACAAGATGGACCTGGTCGACTATGACCAGGCGGTCTATGACGGCATCGTCAAGGATTATGCCGAATTCGCCAACGGCATCGGCATAAAGGCCTTCACCCCGATCCCGATTTCGGGGTTCAGGGGCGACAATATCACCGGCCTCAGCGCCAACACCCCCTGGTACAAGGGGCCGGCGCTGATGGAGCATCTGGAGACGGTGGAGGTCGATCAGGTCTCCGACCGGGAAAAGCCCTTCCGCATGGCGGTGCAATGGGTCAACCGCCCCAATCTCGACTTTCGCGGCTTTTCCGGCCAGATCGCGACCGGCACGGTCCGCGTCGGCGACCCGATCCGCGTCCTGCCGTCGGGCAAGACCAGCACGGTCAGCCGCATAGTCACGCTCGAGGGCGATCTTGACTCCGCCGTCGCAGGCCAGTCGATCACCCTCTGCTTCGCGGACGAGGTCGACTGCTCGCGCGGCGACGTGATCGCCGCGTCCGACAACCCGCCCCAGTCCGCCGACCAGTTCGAGGCGACCATCGTCTGGATGGCGGATGAGGACATGCTGCCCGGCCGCCCCTATTGGCTGAAGATCGGCACGCAGACCGTCACCGCCACGGTGCAGCAGCCCAAATATCAGGTCAACGTCAACACGATGGAGCATCTGGCGGCGAAGACGCTGGAACTGAACGCCATCGGCGTCGCCAACCTGTCGACCGACCGCCAGATCGTGTTCGAACCCTATGCGCAGAACCGCGCGCTGGGCGGCTTCATCCTGATCGACAAGATCAGCAACGCCACGGTGGCGGCGGGCATGCTGCATTTCAGCCTGCGCCGGGCGCAGAATGTCCATTGGCAGGCGACCGACGTCAGCCGCGACTTCCACGCCAATCTCAAGAACCAGAAGCCCGCCGTGCTGTGGTTCACCGGGCTGTCGGGCGCGGGCAAGTCGACCATCGCCAATCTGGTGGAAAAGAAGCTGGCGCGGATGAACCGCCACACTTTCCTGCTGGACGGCGACAATGTGCGCCACGGCCTCAACAAGGATCTGGGCTTCACCGACGCCGACCGGGTGGAAAATATCCGCCGCGTGGGCGAGGTGGCGAAGCTGATGACCGACGCGGGCCTGATCGTCATCACCGCCTTCATCTCCCCCTTCCGCGCCGAGCGGGAGATGGTGCGCCAGATGATGCAGCCCGGCGAATTCATCGAAGTGCATATCGACACCCCCCTCGCCGATGCGGAGGCCCGCGACGTCAAGGGCCTCTACAAGAAGGCGCGTTCGGGCGAACTCAAGAATTTCACCGGCATCGACAGCCCCTATGAAGCGCCCGAAGACCCGGAAATCCGCATCGACACCACCGCCATGACCGCCGAACAGGCGGCAGAGGCCATCGTCGCCCGGATCATTCCATGAGCGGACCAGCCAGCACCATGACCGACGCCGAACTGGCCGCGCATCTGGCTGAGGTGGCCGGACGCATATTGGTCAATGTGCGGGAAAGCGGCCTGTTCGGTCCCGCCGCGCTGGGCAAGGCGGGCGACCAGACCGCCAACCAGTTCCTCTGCCGCGCCCTGCGGGAGACGCGGCCCGAAGACGGCCTGCTGTCGGAGGAGGAGAAGGACGATGAGGCGCGCCTGACCAAAAGCCGGGTCTGGATCGTCGACCCGGTCGACGGCACCCGCGAATATGGCGAGGCGCGGGCCGACTGGGCCGTGCATGTCGGCCTCGCCATGGACGGCCGCCCGGCGGCGGGCGCGGTCGCGCTGCCCGGCCTGAACGGGGGCACCTTGCTGCGCTCGGACCAGCCGGTCCCCATCCCGCCCGCGCCGGAAAAGCTGCGCATGGTCATATCCCGCACCCGCCCCGCCAAGGAGGCGGTCGCGGTGGCCGAACGCCTCGACGCCGAACTGGTGCCGATGGGTTCTGCGGGGGCCAAGGCGATGGCGGTGATATTGGGCCAGGCCGACATCTACCTGCACAGCGGCGGCCAATATGAATGGGACAGCCTGGCCCCTGTCGCCGTCGCCCAGGCCCACGGCCTCCACTGCTCCCGCATCGACGGCTCCCCCCTCATCTACAACCAGCGCGACGTCTACCTCCCCGACCTGCTCATCTGCCGCAAAGACCACGCCGACAAAGTGCTGCACCTGATAGCGGACCTACCCTGAAATTCCTCCCCATCGCAGATGGGGAGGGGGACCGCTCGCAAAGCGAGTGGTGGAGGGGAAATACGCAGGTCACGCCCCCTTCCCCACGCTTCCTCCAGTCCTCACCCCCAATCACCCAGGCCCCGAAGCCCAATAAAGATGACAAGGCGGCAAGTTCCGCCACTCGAACCCCACCCTGACCTCCTCGAAGCGCCGCTCCAGCAACGGCTTCACCGCCCTGCGCATCTGATAGGCCAGGAACTTCCCCTCCGGCCGCAACGCGCAGGCGCTCGCCTCCATCAGCCGCTCCGCCCGCTCCGGCGCCAGCGTCGAAAAGGGCAGTCCGGACAGGATGCAATCCGCCCTGTCCCACCCCTGCGCCGCCATGATCTCCAGCACGCCGTCGGCCGACCCCGTCACCGCGACCAGCCGCCGGTCCCGCATCTCCCCGCGCAGATGGCCGATGAAGGCCGGGCTGGTGTCGATGGCCAGCAACCGCGCATGCCCCGGCAGCCGGTCCAGCAGGGCGCGGGTGAAGATGCCGGTGCCCGGCCCATATTCGATCACCCGCTCCATCCGGCTCCAGTCCACCGGCCCGAGCATGGCGTCGACCAGGAAATGCGACGCCGGAAAGGCCGACCCGACCGCCAGCGGATTCCTGAAAAACTCCCGAAAGGCGAGCGCCGTCCTGTCTTCGACCAATGTCGCCACGATTGCTTCCCTCTCCACCATTGTCCTGCAAGGCAAACCCACAGAACCAAAGCCCGGTTCCTGCACCCCTAATCCTCCCCATCAAAGATGGGGAGGGGGACCATTCGCAAAGCGAATGGTGGAGGGGAGCGCCCAAAGGGCGCTAAGCCCTCTCCTCCGCCAGCCTCCCTCTCCTACAACCGCTCCCGAACCCCCCGCATCACCTCGTCCAGAAAATCCGCCGCCGCCCGCACACGCGGCAATCTCTGCAAATCCGCATGCATGACCAGCCAATAGCTGCGCCACACCTCCATCGACTCCGGGAAGATCTGCACCAGCCGCTCATCCTCCGCCGCCGCGAAGACATGCAGCACGCCCAGCCCCATCCCAGCCGCCACCGCCGCATGCTGCGCCGCGCTGGAACTGGCGCGAAAGACGATGGCCGCGCCGGGCAGCAACTGGTCCAGCGCGATCATCTCCGCGAACCCGGCCAGTTCCTCGATATAGGAAACGAAGACATGACGGCTGAGGTCGGCGCGCAGGGAGGGCCGCCCCTCCCGCTCCAGATAGGCCTTCGACGCATAGAGGCCCAGGCGATAATCGGCCAGCTTGCGGGTCACGAACCGCCCCTTGGGCGGCGGCTTCAGCATCACGGCGATCTCCGCCTCCCGCCGCGACAGGCTGGCCGCCTTGCTCTCCGACGCCAGTTCCAGCGTCAGGCGCGGATGCCGCTCCCGCAACGCCGCCACGCGGGGCGCGATCAGATGGCTGGCGAAGGCCTCCGGCGTGGCGAGCCGCACCGTCCCCTCCACCTCCCGGTCGCGCCCGGCGACGCTGCTCATCGCGGCCAGCAACTCGCTCTCGATCCGCTCGGCATGGGACACCAGAGCGAAGGCGGCAGGCGTCGGCGTCACCCCGCGCGGGCTGCGGTCGAACAGGCGCGCGCCCAACGTCGCCTCCATATTGGTCAGGCGGCGGGCGACCGTGCTATGATCCACCCCGATCCGCCGGGCCGCGGCCAGCATATTGCCCTCCCGCATCACCGCCAGGAACAGCCGCAGTTCGTCCGAGTTCAGCATAGGCAAATCCGCACAATCAATGTGTCGACATACATGTATATCTGCAAAGCCGGCCCGTCTATATCCATCCCATCCCACCGGCAGGAGAGGAACCGGAAAAATGCGTTCAGTTCACCATTTCATTCATGGACAATCCGCCCCCCAACCCGGCGCCCGCCTGTCCGACATCCTCAACCCCGCCACCGGCGCGGTCCAGGCCCAGGTGGAACTCGCCACCGCCGCCCATCTCCAGAAGGCGGTCGATTCCGCCCTTTCCGCCCAGCCCGAATGGGCCGCCACCAACCCCCAGCGCCGCGCCCGCGTCATGTTCCGCTTCAAGGAACTGATCGAACAGAATATGGACGAACTGGCCCTGCTGCTCTCCTCCGAACATGGCAAGGTGCTCGCCGACGCGAAGGGCGACATCCAGCGCGGCCTGGAAGTCGTCGAATTCGCCTGCGGCATCCCCCATCTGCTGAAGGGCGAATATACCCAGGGTGCAGGCCCCGGCATCGACGTCTATTCGATGCGCCAGCCGCTGGGCATCGCGGCGGGCATCACTCCCTTCAACTTCCCCGCGATGATCCCCCTCTGGATGAGCGCCATGGCCATCGCCTGCGGCAACGCCTTCATCCTGAAACCCTCGGAACGCGACCCCTCCGTCCCGGTACGCCTCGCTGAACTCGCCATCGAGGCGGGCATTCCGGCGGGCATCCTGAACGTCGTCCATGGCGACAAGGAAATGGTCGACGCCATCCTCGACCACCCGGCGATCAAGGCGGTCAGCTTCGTCGGATCGTCCGACATCGCGAACTATGTCTATGCCCGCGGCGCCCAGAACGGCAAGCGCGTCCAGGCGATGGGCGGCGCGAAGAATCACGGCATCATCTTGCCCGACGCCGACATGGACCAGGCGGTGGCCGACATCGTCGGCGCGGCCTATGGCTCGGCGGGCGAGCGCTGCATGGCGCTGCCGGTCGTCGTGCCGGTGGGCGAAGCGACCGCCGACGCCTTCCGCGCCAAGCTGCTGGACGCCATCGAAACGCTGCGCCCCGGCATCCCCACCGATCCCGACGCGCAATATGGCCCGCTGGTCACCGGCGTCCACAAGGCGCGGGTGGAAAGCTATATCCAGATGGCCGCCGACGAAGGCGCGGAAATCGTGGTCGACGGGCGCGGCTTCTCGCTCCAGGGCTATGAGGAGGGTTTCTACCTCGCCCCGACGCTGATCGACCGGGTGACGCCGGACATGAAAAGCTATCAGGACGAGATTTTCGGCCCGGTGCTTCAAATCCTGCGCGCCCAGAGCTTCGAGGAGGCGCTGAGCTATCCCTCGAAGCATCAATATGGCAACGGCGTCGCCATCTTCACTCGCAACGGCGATTATGCCCGCAAGTTCGCCGCCGATGTCGAGGTCGGCATGGTGGGCGTCAATGTGCCGATCCCGGTTCCGGTCGCCTATCACAGCTTCGGCGGCTGGAAGCGGTCGGGCTTCGGCGATCTCGACCAGTACGGCATGGACGGCGTGCGCTTCTACACCCGCACCAAGAAGATCACGCAGCGCTGGCCCGACGGCGGCGCGGTGATCGACCAGAGCTTCGTCATCCCGACGATGAAATAAGCCCGCGGAAACGGAAGGGGGAACGGAAGCGCCCGCTTGTCCGTTCCCCTGGGGATGAACCGCGAACCCGCCACCTTCGATCCTCCACCGGACGCGGCGGAATTCTATGCCGAAAGCCTTGCGCATCTGGTCCAGTCCGGCATCCCCTTCATGCTGTCGGGCACCTATGCGCTGGGATGCCATACCGGCATAACGCGGCCGACCAAGGATCTGGACGTCTTCTGCAAGCCGGGCGACGCGCCCCGCATCCTGGCCTATTTCAAGGCGCTGGGACATCGGGTCGAATTCGAGGACGAACGCTGGATCGGCAAGGTCTGGCGCGACGGCAATTTCTTCGACGTCATATACAACATCTCCTCGGCCAGCCTGCCCGTGACCGAGGAATGGTTCCGCGACATATCCCATGCGGAAGTCTATGGCACGACGGTGCGGATCACCCCGCCGACCGAATTCATCCTGTCCAAGGTCTTCATCCAGGATCGATACCGCTATGACGGCGCGGACGTCGCGCACATCATCCTGCGGCAGCATGAGCGCATCGACTGGCAACGGCTGCTGGACGCGATGGAACTGCATTGGGAAGTGCTGCTCATCCACCTGCTGAATTTCCGTTTCATCTATCCGACCGAGCGGCATTGCATTCCGCTCTGGCTGTTCGAGGAATTGCTGGGCCGGTTGCAGACCCGCGCCGAACTGCCCGTTCCCAATCTGCGCGTGTGCCGGGGACGGCTGCTTTCGCCGCGCGACTATCTGGTCGACATCACCGACTGGGGCTTTGCCGACGTGGTGGGCAAGGGGCTGGAGGAGAGCCATGACCGCAACCAGTGAGGCGCGGCCGAGGGACAGCCTGGTCCTGGCCGCCGTCGGCGACCTGCACGTCACGGATTCGTCCGAGCATCGCTACCGCGCCATGTTCGAGGAGATTTCCGCCCGGGCGGACATATTGGCCCTGTGCGGCGACCTCACCAATTTCGGCAAGACGCGGGAGGCCGAAGTCCTGGCCGAAGACCTGCGAAGCTGCACCATCCCGACCGTCGCGGTGCTGGGCAATCACGACCATGAATGCGGCCAGCCCGAAGTCGTGGCGCAGATCCTGCACGGCGCCGGCGTCACCGTGCTGGACGATCAGGCGGTGGAGATAAGGGGCGTGGGCTTCGCCGGGGTGAAGGGCTTTGTCGGCGGATTCGGCCGGGGGGAACTGGGCGCCTTCGGGGAAAGCGCGATCAAGGGCTTCGTCGAGGAATCGATCAACGAGGCGCGCAAGCTGGAAAACGCGCTGCGTTCGCTGCGGACGGAGCGGACCGTGGCCGTGCTCCACTATGCCCCGGTGGTCGATACCGTTCAGGGAGAGCCGCCGGAGATCTTCCCATTCCTGGGTTCCTCCCGGTTGGCCGAAGCCATCGACAGGTTCGACAATGTCCGCTTCGCCGTGCACGGCCACGCCCATCGCGGCGCGTTCGAAGGAAAAACGCCCGGCGGCGTTCCGGTCTATAATTGCGCCCAGTTCGTGCTGTCGGAACGGTTCGACCGGCCCTATGCCCTGATCGCGATCTGACGCGGGCGCGCCGCCCTTGCCGGACGCCTGAACCAGAAGGTCCAGACCGCGAGCGTGCCGAGCAGCGTCATCGCCAGCCCCGCCAGGGTCATGACCAGCCTGAACGCCAGGCCCCCGACCTTCGCCGCATGGAGGGGATAGAGCAGATTATACCCCTTCACCACCGTCGGCAGCGTGGCGGCGTCGCGCGCCGCGACCAGCGCGCCGCTGTCGGCCGCGAACCAGAGGGTGGTGCGACCATTGGGCAGCCATTCCTGCGGCCGGCGCATGCGGAGGGTGATCAGGCCGCTATTCTTGCGCGGCAGGCTGAGGCTGCGCAGTTCCGCGTCGGGAAAGCGGGCCTTGGCCGTCACGATCATGCCCGCCCAGTCCAGTCGGTCGGCAAGTCTGGCGTCGCGGGGCGGCGGAGCGGCCAAGGCCTTGTCGATCTGCGCGGGCGCGCCCGGCCCGAACAGCAGCGCCGCCATCGGCCGGAACACCAGCACGGCCCCCGTCGCCAGCGACAGCAGCAACAGCGGCGCGACGACGACGCCCAGGTCGCGATGATGCCGCACGATCGCCGGGCGGCTCATCCGCGCCGGCCATAGCCGCCATTCGAAGGTCCGCCGCGTGCGCCACCAGAGGATGAGGCCGGTGAACACGAAGAACAGCCCGCAAAGCGCGGCGATGCCGATAACCCAATCACCCGTCTCGCCGGAGAAGAGGTGATGGTGGAAGTCGAACAGCCAGAGTTCAGGCCGCTCCCACTGGCTGCTCCACCGCATCACCACGCCGCCGCGCTGATCGGCATAGGCGCCGCCGCCATTGTCGAACAGCAGTTTCAGCAGCCCGAAATCGTCGGACGCATAGGTGATCGATTGGGGCCGCGCCGCCGGATCGACCATGATGCGCTGCGTCACCTGCGCCAGTTGGCGCACATCCTCCACCCGCGGGTCGCCGGCATGGGGCGCCAGCGTCCAGGCATTCTTGTGAACCAGCAGCGCGCCGCTGAGGCCCAGAAGGGCGAGCAGCAGCCCGATCAGTCCGCCGGTCCAGCGGTGAAGGGCGTCGATCAGCTTCACTAGAACCGATAATCCCAGGACAGGGTGAAATTGCGCCCGCGCCCCGCGAAATAATGGGCCTTGTCGGTGGGCCGGACGGTTTGCGTGTAATAATCGATGGTGAATCTGTCGAAGATATTTTGCGCCGCCAGCGTCAACGCCCCGAACCGCGTCTGATAGCGGAGCGACACATCGGTCACCTCATAGCCGTCGAACCTGTATAACACGGGATATTTGCCCGGTTCGCGTTCGAACTGGCGCGAAAGGAAGAATTGCGTCTGGATGCGCGCCGACAGCGGCCCATGCACATAGCTGGCGGCGACATTCAGGCGGTCAGGCGAAATGTTCGCGCCGTCCAGGTCGCGATCCACCTTGTCGATGCCATTGTCCGATCCGTCGGTGCGTCCGATCAGATGGGCGTAGCCGGTGGACAGGGTCAGCCCCGGCAGCGGCGTCCTGACTGACAGGTTCAGTTCCAGGCCCTGTATCTCCACCCGCTGGCGTTGCACCTCGAACGGCGCGCCGACCGACTGCTGCACCAGCAGCGACCCGTTCTTGCTGGTCGACCAGAAATAGGCCGCGCTGGCATCCACGGGGCCGCGCTTCACTTCAACGCCGATCTCGCGATTGTTCGACACGATAGGGCTGATGTTCACATAATTGTCGATATCGACCCCGGCCCGGTCGACGGCGCGCGCGATGCGTCCGACGTCGGGGACGGTGTAGCCCTCGGCATAGCTGGCATAGGCGCGGATGCCCTCCCACGGCTCCAATATGGCGCCGCCGTTGAACAAGGTGTCGTGAAAGGTCGGCGTCCCGCCCGCCACGTCGAAGCCGCCGCGATAGGAGGCCAGCGTGTGATAGTCGTCGATATGGATGCGCACATCCTCATATCGGATACCGCCCGCCAGGCGCAGCTTCTTGTCGAACAGCGCCAGGTTGAGCTGGGCGAAGGGCGCCAGGCTGCGATAGTCGGTCGGCGGCACCCAGGTCCGGCCGGTGGCGATCAGGCGCTGTTCGGTCAGATCGTAAAGCGCATCGAAACCCAGAACGGCGGTCAGCGCCTCGAAACCCGGCACGGCGCGTTCATAGCTGATCTTGCCGCCATATTTGCGGCTGCGGTTCTGCGACTGGTCGAACAGCGTGTTGACCGGCGCGATGGCCGCATCCTGGAAGGTGGCGATGGGCGCAACCTCCCCGCCATAGGTGTCCCGCGAGCGGTTGAAGAAAAGCTGGGCGATGAAGTTGCCGCCCCACAGGTCGCCGTCGGTGAGCGTCAGCGCCGCGCTTTCGGTGCGGTTGGTGGCGGGGACGCCCGGCGGGGTGCCGCGCACGGAGGTCGTCGGGAGGTCGATGGCGGGATTGCCGTCCAGCGTGACGTAGTCGCCCTCCCCCTTCAAATGGAAGCGGCTCATGGTCAGGTCCAGCCGGGCGCTGTCGCTGAGCGCATAGCCGAAGCGGCCGAACAGCGACCAGCTTCGGCTGTCCTGCGTCTCGCCCTGGGTCAGGTCGGTGCCGACGCGATTGCCGTGGCCGTCGTAGAATGCGCCGCGCTTCTCATAGGCCGCGCCCACCGTCGCGTCCCAGCGCCCGGCGCGCCAGGCGAGCAGCCCCGCGATCTTGCCGCCGACGCCGTCGCCGTGAAAGCCGGTGTCGGCATTGCCCTGCACCAGCATCCGGCCCGACAGGCCGTCGCTCTGGGGCGGCGCCACCGTCACCTGGTTGACGATGCCGCCGGCACCGCCGATCCCCTGCAGCGCGTTGGAACCGTAGATCAGTTCGACCCGGTCGATGAAGAAGGGGTCGATGGTGAAGCCGTCCCGCGATCCGTCGCGCAGCGGCGCGGTTTGCGGGATGCCGTTGATCGCATAGAGGGGCGAACGGCCGCGCAGCGTCTCTCCCGCGCCGGACAGCTTCTGGCGCGTGGGCGAGAAGGACGGGGTCAGCGCCGACACCGCATCGACGATGGAGCCGCCGATCGCGACCTGTTGGTTGAGCGTTTCCCGATCGATTACGTCGATGGTCATCGGCAGGGCGTTGGCGGGCAGGATCGTGCGCGCCGCCGTCACGACGATCGGGCCTGCGCCCTCGGCCTCGGCCGCGGGTTCGGACTGGGTCGCGGGTTCGGACTGGGTCGCGGGTTCGGACTGGGCCAGGGCAGGCCGGCTCGACAGCGCGAGCATGGTGGTGACGAGCAGGAAAGACGGTCGGATGTGCATTCATTCCCCCATGAGGCTGCACTCCCGCTAGCCAAATGAGGAGGATGTTGCAAGTCATTAGCAGTATAGATTTGCATTTCGCGGGTGGCTCTGCCGACTCGATTCAGCGCCATCAACGCCCTGGGACCGGGCCGAACCCGCTTGTTCCCGAAGATCGACTCCCGGCCAGGCTCGCGGCAGCGACTGCGGGGCGAAGTGCGGCCGCCGCGATCAGGCCGGACTCATCCCCTTCACCACGAAGGGCAGGCATTCCCCGTCCGGGTCGGTCAGCGTCAGATAGGCGCCGGGCTGGATGGCGTGGGCGTCCAGCCGGTAGATCTTCTCGTCATCCGCCTCGCCCTGCTCATAGGACAAGGCCCAACCATTCCCGGTGTGCAGCAACGTGCCGTGCCGGTCCGGCTCGTTCGGCCAGAAACGGCGCGCCGTCGCCAGTTCGGGATGGATGCGATATTCCCTTTCGTCGATCAGGCCGCCGCTGCCCAGCGGCAGGCGCAGCACATAGCTTCGCGCCGCCGATCCGTTGGGAAAGGCGGGCGTCCGGGCAAGTTCGAGGCGTATGGTCGTCCAACTCATATTCCATGCAATCGGATTCCGCGCCGAAAAGGGATATAAGGATTATTCCTGATGGCGACCGCGCCGGGGGAGTCCTAGCCAAAAGGGAAAGAGACGCTTGCCGGGAGACAGACGATGAAATCGGTCCTGTTGCACATTCATGAAGATCGTGGCGCGGAAAGCCGCTTGCAGGCCGCCTGCGATCTTGCCCGCGCATCGGGCGCGCACATCCATTGCGTGCAGGTGACGGCCATGCCGGATTTCGTGGCGGCCGACATGTACGGGGGCGCGTCCATGGCCCCGGCGATGATGGCGGAACTTTACGACATCGATGAAAAGGCCCGGATGCGCGTGGAGGATCGGCTGCGCCGCGAGGATGTGAGCTGGGACTGGCGCCATGTGGAAGGCGATGTCGTCCATGGCCTGCTGTCCGCGGCGGCGCTGACCGACGGCATGATCGTCACCCTGCCGTCCGGGCCGCGCCGGGAATTCGCAGATCCGCTGCACCTGGCCGCCGACCTGGCGCTGGCCGGGCGGGTTCCGGTGATCGCCGTGCCGCAGGAAGCGAAGTCCTTTCCGGTCACGGGCCGCGCGCTGGTGGCCTGGGAGGGTTCGCAGGAAGCATCCGCCGCGCTGCGCCTGTCCGTGCCGCTGCTGAAGCTGGCGGAGGAGGTGCATGTCGTGACGGTCGAGGAAGCGGGCAAATATCCCTTCCCCGCCACCGACGCGCCGGAATATCTGGCCCGCCATGGCATCAAGTGCCAGTTGCACACATGGCCGCAGGACGGGCGCACCATCGATGCGTCGCTGAAGGCCGCCATCGGCGTGCTGAAGCCGGACTGGATGGCGATGGGCGCCTTTGGCCATAGCCGGTTGCGCGAAATGATATTCGGCGGCGTCACCCGCGCCATGCTGCGCGAGGCGCATGTTCCGCTCTTGCTGGCGCATTGAAGCCACGGCATGGTGTCGGCATGGCGGTAGCGGACGATGAAACCGATGGCCTGACGCAGCGCGAGCACAGCCTGGAACAGGCGTTGCTCGGCTCCATCCTGGCGACCGTCCCGGACGCGCTGATCGTCATCGACATGCGCGGCACGATCGTGTCGTTCAGCGCGGCCGCGCAGCGCATGTTCCAATATGCCGAAAGCGACGTGCTGGGCGAGAATATCTCCATGCTGATGCCGTCTCCTGATCGGGAGAAGCATGACGGCTATATCCACCATTATCTGACGACCGGGGAAAAGCGGATCATCGGCATCGGCCGCCTGACCAGCGCGCGGCGGCGGGACGGGTCGACATTCCCCATCGAACTGTCGGTGGGGGAGGTGCAGGATGAAGGGCGGCGGCTGTTCACCGGCTTCATCCGTGACCTCACCGAAAGCCAGCAGGCCGAGCGGCGGGTGGCCGACCTTCAGGCCGAACTGGCCCATGCGTCGCGGGTGACGGCGATGGGGACGCTGGCGTCGGCGCTGGCGCATGAACTGAACCAGCCGCTGACCGCCATCGCCAACTATCTGGAGGCGGGACGCGACATGCTGGACGCCGGGGAGCCGGTGGACCGCGAACTGCTGCGCGAGGCGATGGCGGAAAGCGCGAACCAGGCCTTGCGCGCAGGCGAGATCATCCGGTCGCTGCGCGAGTTCATCAAGCGCGGCGAGACGATGCGCCAGCCCGAACCGCTGCGCGGATTGCTGGCGGAGGGGGCGGCGCTGGCCTTCATCGGCGTGGACAGCCGGGGGTTGGACATGGACATCAGCGTCGACCCCCGCGTCGACAAGGTGCTGGTCAACCGGGTGCAGTTGCAGCAGGTCATCATCAACCTGACCAGGAACGCCGTGGAGGCGATGGCGGACAGCCCGGCGCGCATCCTGCGCCTGTCTGCCGTTCCGGGGGAAAATGGCCGGGTGGAGGTGATCGTCGCGGACAGCGGGCCGGGGCTGGCGCCGGATATGTCGCGCACGCTCTTCACCCCCTTCACCACCACCAAGGCGTCCGGCATGGGCGTCGGCCTGTCGATCAGCCAGACCATCGTGGAGGGGCATGGCGGGCGCATCTGGGCCGGACCGTCGCAATGGGGCGGCACGGCCTTTCACTTCACTTTGGACGCGGTGGATTAGGATGAAAGCCCGATGAGCGAGCCATTTCCCATCTATGTCGTGGACGATGACGAGGCGATCCGGCGGTCGCTGTCCTTCATGCTGAAGACCAGCGGTTTCGCGGTGAAGCTGTTTGAGGGCGGTTTGCCCTTTTTGAAAGAGGCCGCCGGTCTGGAGCCGGGCTGCGTGCTGCTGGACGTGCGGATGCCCGACATGGACGGGCTGGCGGTGCAGCGGGAGCTGCGGGATCGAGGCATCATGCTGCCGGTGGTGATCATGACCGGCCATGGCGACATCGACATGGCGGTGACGGCGATGAAGGCGGGGGCCAGCGACTTCATCGAAAAGCCGTTCGAAAAGGCGGCGCTGCTGGGCTGCGTCGAGGCGGCGCGGCGGATGGCGGTGGCGGACCGCGGCGCGAATGCGCGGGCGGAGGATGCGCGGGCGCGGCTCAACATCCTGACCGAGCGGGAGCGCGAGGTGCTGGACGGGCTGGTCGAAGGGTTGCCGAACAAGACCATCGCCTACGACCTGGCGATCAGCCCGCGCACGGTCGAAATCCACCGCGCCAACCTGATGCAGAAGCTGGAGGTGAAAAGCCTGGCCGAAGCGCTCAGGATCGCCTTCCACGCGGGCGTGGAGAAGGACAAGGCCTAGGGGCTGGCGGATGGCGTGGCCAGACCTGGCCATGAGGCGCACGCTGCGCTTCAATGAGAGCGGAAGGCGCGGAACTACCCCTGGCGGCCAAAAACCGTCACCCCATCAATATCGCCCACGCCGACAGGATGCAGCCTATACCCGTCGCCACGGAGACGACGCGGCCCCATGGCAGCAGTTTTTCCAGACCCACCAGCAGCGTCAGCAACGCGATCCAGGCGAGGTTCATGATCCCGCCCACGAACAGCAGCGCCATCAGCATCCAGCAACAGCCGACGCACCAGGCGCCATGGAGCGCGCCCATGCGCAGCGCGCCGGTCCAGCCCGGCCGATAATGGCGGCTGAGGAACTGCGCGGGATTGCGGCATTGGCGCAGGCAGGCATCCTTCCACGGGCTGATCTGATAGGTCCCCGCCGCGATCAGCAGGGCGGCGGCCAGCGGGCGGCTGGACGTCGCCATCGCCATGGGGGACAGCATCGCCATTGCGGCCAGGCGCCATTGCGCCAGGGTGGCGATGAGCGAAAAGAAACCCCAGACCAGCAGATAGCCCAGGGTGAAGCTCTCCGTCGCCGGGCGCGTGGAGGCGGGCGCGGCGCGGGCGTAGAGCAGGACCATCGGCGCCGCGGAGGGAAGCATCATCGCGACCATCATCACCCACCACATGGCGAAGGTCATGACGAACCGCGCCATCGCCCATGGCATGTCGCCGGGCATCATCATCGCCGCCATCGGGTCTTCCGCCAGGCCGGCCGGAAACAAGGAGGCGGTGAGGGCCATCCCCATGCCCGCGCCTGAAAGCAGCCAGCCCCAGGCCAGCAGGATCAGCACCGCGAGCGCGACAAGCGAAATCAAGCGGTGCCGGGCAAGCACCACGCTCCATATCGGCATCGTCAGCCCCTGACGACGCCGTGGCTGTCGAGGTGGAGATAGGCGAACTGGCCATAGCTCGCCGCATGGTCGAGCCGCATCGGCGCGATCGAGCGGCTGGTGCCGGAGCCGATCTCCGCCACTTCATATTCGAAGCCGTCGGGCAGGTCGATCCGGGCGCGGATTTCCGATCCGTCCACCGGGCTGCGGATGGGTTCGCCGTCCATTTCCAGATGCCCCGCTATGCGCAGGCGGCCCTTGCGTCCTTCCACGTCGACCTCGAAGTCGACGGGGACGAAACTGGGTTCGTGCATGGTGGTGATGGTGGAGGCGAAGACGGCGAAGACCGTCGCCATCGGGGCGGTGTCGCCGCCGGTCATGATCGTCAGCAGGGCGTTGCGCTGCGCTTCCGTCGCCCGTTCGTCGACGAAGGCGGCGCATTCCCCCTGCCCTTCGTGGATCGGGCCGGGCCAGCGGAAGACGGCTGCGATGTTGAGGCCCGACAGGTCGGTGTCGCCGTGACGCCCCTCATCGATGGCGAAGCCGAAGGCGGCCTGGCAATGCCCCTTGTCGGGCAGGCCGCCGAACTGGCAGTTGCAGCCATATTCGCAGTTGCAATTGGCGAATTCGCGGCCCTTGAGCATCCAGTAGACCATGGTCCGACTCCCCTGACAGCCGGAAGACCATAGCAGATTCACAAGGCTGCGTCGCGCTTTCGGCGGAAGGGGTAGAGAAATTGCGCGCGATAGCCCTGGGGCACCTGTTCGGGCACGCCATAGCCGGTCGGCCATGCGCCGTCGGGCAGATGATGTGTGCCGAACAGGCGGTCGAGAAAAGGGAAGTGGATCGCGAAATTCTTGTCGACCGCGACCTCCTCTATCGCATGATGCCAGTGGTGGAAGCGCGGCGTCGCGACAATGCGGCCGAGGCGGTTGAAATCGCCGCGCAGATTGGCGTGGAGCAGCGAGGAGTAGATATAGACGAAGCCGATATAGGCCTGCATCACCGATGGCGAGAAGCCGAAGGTGAGCAGCGGCAGGGACGTCACGCCGCGCAGGGCGATGATCTCGAAGAAATGCATGCGCGCGCCCGCGAGCCAGTCCATCGACCGGGCCGAATGGTGCACGGCATGGAAGCCCCAGAGGAAGGGGACGCGGTGGAAGGCGCGGTGGAACCAATATTGGACGAAGTCGGTCAGCAGCACCACTTCCAGGAACTGGAGCGGCCAGGGCTGGCCGGCGATCATGGCGCGGACGCCCGCCAGGCCGGCGGTGTTGGCGTTGATGAAGCTGGACGGCGCCAGCGCGAGGAAGGTGATGAGCTGCACCATCATCGAACTGATCAGATAATAGAACAGGTCTTCCCGCCATTCCTGTCGGAACAGCCGTTGCTGCGCCCTGTGGGGGAACAGGCGCTCGATCGGCGCGAACATCAGGCCGGTGGCGACCATGTTGACGGCGAAGAAATCGACGCCGAAGAACACGCCCCAGTCATGGGTCTCACGCGGTTGGACTTCCGCTCCGCCCAACAGGGTGGCGAGCAGCGCGACGATGAGCGCGGTGGCGCCGATGGCTTTGCGTGTGCGCAAAAGCAGGCTGAGCAACGCCAGGGCATAGCCGCCGATCAGCAGCGCATGGACCAGAGGACGCAGCCCGCCCCAGGCGTGCAGCGCGGCCAGTTCGGGCGTCGCGAACCAGTCGGGCCAGCGCAGCGCCATCACCAGACAAAGCCCGGTGGTGCTGAGCAGCAGCGCGAAGAAGCCCGAGAACCAGCCGCTGCCCAGGCGCCGCACGGCAAGCGGCGATTGCAGGTCGCGTTCCAGGCTGTCGAACCAGTTTGCCATGATATGTCCCCCTTTTGTCTCCAGCTTGCCGCCCGCCGTGCCTGCCGCCTATGTTAAAGCTCCGCCCCTGCCGCCCTCAAGCTTTCCTTGACCCGCGCCGTGGCCATTTCGAGGGGGTCCGTCTCGCCCAAAAGGGCGAAGCTGCCGTTGAGCGCGAAGGTGCAATGGCCATGGACCGTCGCCACCAGCGAGCGGGCGAGGCGCGGAGCGACATCCTGGGATTCCGGCGGCAGCACGGCGGCGACTTCGCGCACGACGACATCGGTGAGACCGGCGCGCTGCCGGGCATATTCCTCCGGCAAGGGCACGCCGGACGGCAGGCGATGGTCGTAGATCGCCATCCAGATGTTCGTGTTTTCCGAAGCGAAGCGGAAATAGCCCTCCACCAGCGCGGCGATCCTGTCCCGCGGCCGGCTGGCGAGGCGCCGTTCCAGAAAGGCGGCCCACAGGTTGAAGGTGCGCGTGTTGATGGCGGCGACCAGCCGGTCGTAGCTGCCGAAGACATTATAGAGCGTGCCCACCGAATAGCCGATGCGCTTGGCCACCTCTCGCGAGGAGAATTTGGCGAAACCGGACTCGGCCATGTGGCGGTGGCCCTCCTCCAGGATGAGCGCCTCCAGCTCCTCGCGGCTATGGTCGGATCGTCTGCCCATGGAGAGGCGAATAGAAGATCAATTGAACGCTGTCTAATTATTTTATTGAACAGTGTGCAATTTTGCGGTAGCCGATGGGCATTGCTGGGTGCAGGGGTTCGAATCATGCTTGTGACGCTGGTTCTGCTGGTTTTTGGGGTGATGCTGTTCGACATGCGCGGGCGGTTGAAGGCGGCCGAGCAAAGGTTGGCGCTGCTGGAAGGGGGTGTTGGAAATGCGCCCTCCCTTCCCGACCGCCCCGTCCCAGAAGACGGGGATGACGATGCGCGGGCGAGGCCGGCGGCGCCCGCAAGCGTCGTGGAGCGGCGGGTCGTCATGGACGCCGCGGCTCCGCCCCCCGCGAGCGCGGTCATCGTTGACCGTCAATCCAGCGAAGGCGGGACGGGCGGGGAAGAGGCGAAAGGCATCGCCATCGAAGTCGCGCGCCCTGCACGCCCCTCCTTCAGCTTCGAGGAACTGTTCGGCCGACGCCTGCCGATCTGGGCGGGCGGCGTGACGCTGGCGGTCGCGGGCGTGCTGCTGGTCAAATATTCGATCGATGCGGGGCTGCTCTCGCCGCTGGTGCGGGTGGTTCTGGGGCTGCTGTTCGGCGGGGCGCTGATCGGCGGGGCGGAGGCGGCGTTGCGGCTGGAGGATCGGGTCCGCGATGCGCGGGTGCGGCAGGCGCTGGCGGGCGCGGGGCTGGCGACGCTCTATGCCGCAGTCCTGGCGGCGCACATGCTCTACGGGCTGGTCGGGCCGGGCATCGCCTTTGCGGGGCTTGCGGGCGTGACCGGGCTGGCCATGGCGCTGTCGCTGCGCTTTGGCGCGCCGAGTGCGCTGCTGGGGCTGGTCGGCGGCCTGGCGGCGCCCGCCCTGGTCGAGGCGGGGCAGCCCAATGTGCCCCTGCTGAGCTGTTATCTCGCCCTGGCGGTCGGTGGGCTTTGCGTGCTGTCGCGCACCCAGCGCTGGATGTGGCTGGGGGTGAGCGCGCTGGCCGGCGGGGCCGGCTGGGGCGTCGTCATGCTGGCCATGGGCGCGCTGGATTGGGCGTCGTCGCTGTCGGTCGGGTTGCTGGTGCTGATGCTGGGGATGGCGTTGCCGGTCCTGGCCTTTTCCGGAATGCGGGCCGCGCTGCTGCGCATGGGCGCGGCCGTGGTGGCGGCGGGCCAGATGGCGGCGCTGGTGGCGACCGGCGGCTTCGGCCTGCTGCAATGGGGATTGTTCGGGCTGCTGTCGCTTATGCTGGTGTGGCTGGGGCGGGAGGCGGCCTTGCGGCCGCTGGCGGCGATCGGCGCCGGTGTCGCGCTGCTGCTGGCGGCGGTGTGGCCGCAGCCGGAAATGGGTCGCTTCGCCCTGGTGATGCTGGGCATGGCGGCGATTTATGGCGGCGCGGCCCTGCTGCGGGTCTGGCGAGGCGGATTGGTCGAGGCGGGGCAGATCGCGGGGCTGGCGCTGGGCGGCTTTGCCGTGGCGCTGGGGCAGTGCTGGCGGGTCGGGCTGGACGGGGAATTCGCCCTGCTGGCGCTGGCTGCCGCCGGATTGCCCGGCGCGGCCATGGCGATGGGCTGGCGATGCGGCACGCGGCGGGAGGATGCGCGCTTCGTGACGCTGGCGAGCGCCGCGGCGCTGCTGCTGGTGGTGGCCGGCGGGCTGGGGCTGCCGGAATGGACTCTGGCCATGGTGATTGCCGCGGTTGCGGCCGGGCTGCTGAAGCTGGCGGCGCTGGCGGAGGACCGGCGGGTTGAATGGAGCGGCTGGGGCTTCGCCTTCGGCGCGCTGGTGGTTCTGGCCGGATCGGACGATGTCGTCCGGCTGTGGGGAGAGGCTGCGGATGGGCCGGGCTGGCAGGGCGTGATGCGCTGGACGGCGGGCGCGGCAATGGCGGCGCTGTTCGCCTGGCGGGCGCGCTTCGCGGAGGGACGGATGGTCGCGCAGGGCGTGGCGGTGCTGCTCGCCTATGGGGCCGTGGCGCAGGCGGTGCCAACGCCCTGGGTGCCGGTGGGCGCCGCGCTGGGGCTGGCGGTGCTGGCGGAAGGAGCGCGGCGGCTGGCGGGCGGGCGAATGGCGCCTGCCCTGGGCGTGGCCTTGGCGCTGGTGGTGCTTTGGGCGGCCTGGCCCCTGGGGATCTGGCTGGGCCGGGTGTTGCTGTCGCTGGTGGGTGAACCCGTGTTGGTGCGGGACTTGCCCGGAACAAGCGAGGTGGCGCGGCGGATCGCCTTGCCGGCGATGGCCCTGGGCCTTGCCTTGTGGCGGGGCGGTTCCGCCGTGGATGCGGTCGGGCGACGGATCGGCGGCTGTGTCGCGGCGGTGCTTGGCGGGGTGGCGGCGCATGTCGCATTCAAGCAGCTTTTCGCTTTGGGCAGCCTGGCGGAGGTGACGCGCCTTGCTCTGGCGGAGCGCACGCTTTGGGAAGCTGTGCTGATAGGCCTGGGTTTCGTTGCGTTGGGGGCCCGGATCGCGCCGGCCCATTTCCACCCGTCGCGGAAAGCCGGGGAGAATTGGGCGCGCGTGGTCGGGACATGCCTCGTCGCGGCAGGATTGGGGCATTTGCTGGTTTATTCGGTGGTGCTGCACAATCCGCTCTGGTTCCCGCAGGCGGTGGGGCGTTGGCCCTTCGTCAATCTGCTGCCGGTGGTGCTGGCCCTTGCCTTTGTTGCGCTGAAGGTGGCGGACGGCTGGTCGCGGCGCATCGCCGATGGGGTGCGCATGGCGTTGATCGCGCTGTTCGGCGTGGCGATGCTGCGGCAGCTTTTCGTCGGATCGCTGCTGACCGTGCGCGGAGTGGGCCAGGTGGAGGATATTCTCCGTTCCGTGCTCGCATTGGCGCTCGCCATCGGCTTCCTGCTCTGGGGCATCCGCAGGCAGGCGCAGGCCGAAAACGCCAGAGACTGGCGCATCGCTTCGCTGCTGCTGATGCTGCTCGCCGTGGCCAAGGTGTTCCTGTTGGATGCGTCGGGGCTGACCGGGCTGCTGCGGATCGCATCCTTCCTGGCCCTGGGCTTCAGCCTGATCGGCATCGGATGGCTCTATAATCGCCTGTTGCGGGAGCCGATTAACAACTCCGCGACTATTGCTGCATAATGCGTGAAGGACGGGGGTAAGAAAATGTCCGCACCTGATCTGTCTTTGCTGGGTAAACGCCGTTTCGCGCCCTTGTTCGTGGTGCAGTTCCTGGGCGCGTTCAACGACAATCTGTTGAAGTTCGCGCTGCTGTTCCTCGCCAATTTCGGCCTCTATCGGGCCGAGCCCGACAAGGCGGAGATGCTGGCGACCGTCGCCACGGGCCTGTTCATCCTGCCCTATTTCCTGTTTTCCGCGCTGGCCGGGCAACTGGCCGACGCCTGGGACAAGGCGAAGCTGGTGCGGGCGGTGAAGGCGGCGGAAATCGTCATCATGACCCTGGCCGTCACCGGATTCTGGCTGGAATCGGTGCCGCTGCTGCTGTCCTGCCTGTTCCTGATGGGGCTGCATTCGACCATCTTCGGGCCGGTCAAATTTTCCATCCTGCCGCAGCATCTGCGCACCGACGAGATCATGGGCGGCACCGGCCTGATCGAGGCAGGCACCTTCCTCGCCATATTGAGCGGTCAGTTGCTGGCCGGGGTGATCCCGCCATGGGAAGCCGGGCTGGTGGCGGTGGGCCTGGCGATCCTGGGCTTCCTGGCCAGCCTGGCGGTGCCGTCCGCGCCGACGGTGGTGCCGGGGCTGCGCATCGAACCCAACATCTTCAGGAGCACCTGGCATATATTGAAGGCGGCGCGGCATGGGCGCGGCGTGTGGCTGTCGATCCTGGGGATAAGCTGGTTCTTCGCCGTGGGCGCGGTATTGCTGGCGGAGTTCGCGCCGCTGGTGAGCGGGGTGCTGAAGGCGAAGCAGGAGGTCGCGACCTTCTTCCTGCTGATCTTCTCGGTCAGCGTGGCGCTGGGGTCGATGCTGGTCAACCGGCTGCTGGGCGGGCAGGTGTCCGCCCGCTTCGTGCCGGTATCCGCGCTGGCGCTGGCCGGGTTCATGATCGACCTGTGGCTGTCGACCGGCTCCTATGCGCCCATGCATTCGGGCGCGGGCATAGCGGAATTCGTCGGGTCGCCGGGGAGCTGGCGGATCATGGTCGACCTGTTCGGCATCGCCTTTTCAGGCGGCATGTTCATCGTGCCGCTCTATGCGATCCTCCAGACGCACAGCCCGCGGCAGGAGCGGTCGCGCACCATTGCGGCCAACAACATCGTCAATGCGGCGGTCACGGTGGCGGTCGTCGCGGTGGTGACGGCGATGCTGGCGCGCGGCGAGAGCGTGCCCGGCGTGATCGGGGCGATGGGCTTTGCGACGCTGGCGGTGGCGCTGATCAGTTGCTGGCTGCTGCCGGAGACGGTGATCAAGGCCATCGTGCGCGGGATGCTGCGGCTCTGCTACCGGGTGGAGGTCATCGGCGCTGAAAATATGCCCGGCGCGGGCGAACCGGCGGTCGTCGTGGTCAACCATGTGTCGTTCCTGGATGGCCTGCTGCTGGCGGCCTTCCTGCCGGGCAAGCCCACCTTCGCGGTGCATACGCGCATTGCCAGGGCCTGGTGGGTCAAGCCCTTCCTGCCGCTGTTCGACGCCTTTCCGGTCGACCCGACCAATCCGCTGTCCGCCAAGGCGATGGTGAAGGCGGTGCGCGAAGGGCGGACGCTGGTGATCTTTCCCGAAGGCCGGATCACCGTCACCGGCGCCTTGATGAAGGTGTTTGACGGCCCCGGCATGGTCGCGGACAAGGCCGACGCGCCGATCATTCCCGTGCGGATCGACGGCGCGCAGTTCACGCCCTTTTCCCGCCTCAGGGGCAAGGTCCGGCTGCGGCGCTTTCCCCGAATCACGCTCACCGTGCTGCCGCCCCGCCGCTTCGCCATAGAGGGCGAGATGACGGCGCGGGCGCGGCGCGCTATCGCCGGGCGGCGGCTCTATGACGAGATGAGCCAGATGATGTTCGCGACCTCCGACACGGACAGGACATTGTTCGAAGCGCTGCTGGAGGCGAGCCATGTCCATGGGCGCGGATCGGCCGTCGTCGAGGATGTGAAGCGCGAACCGCTGACCTATGGGCGGCTGGTGACGGGATCGCTGGTGCTGGGACGCGTGCTGGCGCGTTCGACCCGGCAGGGGGAGGCGGTCGGCGTGCTGCTGCCCAATGTCGCCGGGGTGGCGGTGGCCTTCTTCGCGCTCCAGGCAGGCGGGCGGGTGCCGGCGATGTTGAACTTCACGGCGGGCCTGGCGAACCTGAAGGCGGCCTGCATGGCGGCCGAAATCCGGACGGTGGTGACGGCGCGGGCCTTTGTCGAGCAGGGCAAGCTCGGCGATGTCGTCGCGGGGCTGGAGGCGGAGGGGATCGCCTTCCTCTGGCTGGAGGATGTGGCGGCGGGTATCGGCCCCGGCGCGAAGCTGCGCGGGCTGATCGCCAGCCGCTTTGCCGGGCGCGCGCACCGGCGGCTCAAGGTTTCGCCGGACGATGCGGCGGTGATCCTGTTCACCAGCGGGTCGGAGGGGCTGCCCAAGGGCGTGGTGCTGACGCATCGCAACCTTCTGTCCAACTGCCGGCAATTGGCGGCGCGCATCGACTTCAATTCGGCCGACGTGGTGCTGAACGCCCTGCCGGTGTTCCATAGCTTCGGCCTGACCGGGGGCACTTTGCTGCCGATCTTCCACGGGGTGAAGACGCTGCTCTATCCCAGCCCGCTGCATTACCGGATCGTGCCGGCGCTCGCCTATGACGCCAATGCGACGATCCTGTTCGGGACCGACACCTTCCTGTCGGGCTATGCGCGGATGGCGCATGGCTATGACTTCTACTCGCTGCGCTACATCTTCGCGGGCGCGGAGCGGGTGCGGGACGAGACCCGGAAGATCTATGCCGAGAAATTCGGGCTGCGCATCCTGGAGGGCTATGGCGCGACGGAGGCGGGGCCGGTGATCGCGGTCAACACCCCGATGCATTTCCGCGCCGGATCGGTCGGACGGCTGCTGCCGGGGATCGAGGCGCGGCTGGACGATGTGCCGGGGATCGAGGAAGGCGGGCGGCTTTCGATCCGGGGGCCGAACATCATGGCCGGCTATATGAAGGCCGATGCGCCGGGCGTGCTGCAACCGCCGGAAGGGGGCTGGCACGATACCGGCGACATCGTGACCATCGACGATCAGGGCTTCGTGACGATCCGGGGGCGGGCGAAGCGCTTTGCGAAGATCGGGGGCGAGATGATCTCCCTGCCGGCGGTGGAGGGCTATGCCTCCGCGGTCTGGCCGGATGCGGACCATGCCGTGGTGACGCGGCCCGACGCGCGCAAGGGGGAGCAACTGGTGCTGTTCACGACCGCGCGGGATGCGAAGGCGGCGGCGTTGCAGGCCTGGGGCAAGGCCAATGGCGTGGCGGAACTGGCCTTGCCCAGGGAAATCCGGGTGCTGGATGCTCTGCCGCTGCTGGGAACCGGGAAGACGGATTATGCGTCCATGACGCAGATGGCGGCCGGGTAGGACAGATCCTTCCTGCGCCGAAGGCTTGGGAAGGATTTGTGTCGGTGGAACGGCCTTCGCATCTGGTGCGGCGGTTGCTGGTGCGCCAGGTGCGGGGCGTGTTTCATGACAGCGCCCGAGGAGAAGCGCCGGTCGTCGCTTCGGACCGGGCGCTCTATCCGCCGGGGTCGGTGATCCGGCGCGTGCATGGCGACGTCACCAGCATGATGATCGGCGGGGTCGGCGCATTGCTGCTCCAGATGCTGCATCCGGCGGCCTTGGCGGGAATCTGGGACCACAGCCGGTTTCGGGACGATATGCTGGGGCGGCTGCGGCGGACGGCGCGGTTCATCGCCGTCACCACCTATGCCGAACGGGCCGAGGCGGAGGCGGCGATCGCGCGGGTGCGGCAGGTGCATGACCATGTGCGCGGGACGCTGGCGGACGGGACGGCCTATGCGGCGGGCGATCCCTGGCTGCTCGCCTGGGTGCATGTCTGCGAGGCGGTGAGCTTTCTCGACGCGTGGATGGCCTATGGCGAGCCGTTCATGCCGGTGGCGGAGCAGGACCGCTATTTTGCCGAGGCGGCGCTGGTGGCGCGGGCTTTGGGGGCTGATCCGGTGCCGGAGAGCCGGGCCGAGGCGATGGCGCTGATGGCGCGCTTTCGCGGCGAGCTGGCCGTGACGGAGCGGACGCGGGAGGTGGCGCGGATCGTGCTGCGGCAGCCTGCGCCCTCGCTGGGGCTGATGCCCGCGCAAGCGATGACGATGCAGGCGGCGGTGGCGCTGCTGCCCGGATGGGCGCGGCGGATGCATGGCTTTTCCATGCCCGTCGTGGCGCGGCCGCTGGTCCGGGCGGCGGCTTTCGCGCTGGCGGGGACGATGCGCTGGGCGTTCAAGGCGCAGAAATGAGATTTCATAATCCGCCGATATGTGACCACCCCATTTCATTGGGGGCCATGAAGGGCGTCAGAATGAAACCCTTTTTCCGTCGGAACATGGGATAAGGCTGAACATGGCACAGGCGGACATGACACCTCCCGAGGGCGCGGCTGCGGACTGGACGGTTCCGCAGGACTGGTCTGCCTATACGCCCGGCGAGCATGCCATGTGGGACCGGCTGTTCGAACGGCAGGCCGCGATGCTGCCGGGGCGGGTGGTGCCGGAATTCCTGGAGGGGCTGGACATATTGCGGATGACGCGGCCGGGGATTCCCGACTTCGCCGAATTGTCCGAACGGTTGATGAAGCGCACGGGCTGGCAGGTGGTGGCGGTGCCGGGACTGGTGCCGGACCGGGTTTTCTTCGAACATCTCGCCAATCGGCGGTTTGTGGCGGGGCGGTTCATCCGCAGGCCCGAACAGATCGACTATCTGCAGGAGCCGGACGTGTTTCACGACGTGTTCGGGCATGTGCCTTTGCTGACCCATCCGGCCTTTGCCGATTATATGCAGGCCTATGGCGAGGGCGGGCTGCGCGCCGACGGGCTGGGGTCGATCGATCATCTGGCGCGGCTTTACTGGTATACGGTGGAATTCGGGCTGATGCGGCATGGCAACGACTTGCGGCTTTACGGGGCGGGGATCGTTTCGTCCTTCGGCGAGTCGGTGTTCGCGCTGGAGGATGCTTCGCCCAATCGGATCGGTTTCGATCTGAAGCGGTTGATGCGGACCCAATATCGCATCGACGATTATCAGCAGAGCTATTTCGTCATCGACAGTTTCGAGGATCTTCTGCGCAAGACGTCCGATGTGGACTTCGGGCCGATCTATCGCGAATTGGAGACGGAGAGCGACGTGGCGCCCGATGCGGTGCTGGCGCAGGATCGCGTCTATCATCGCGGCAGCCAGGATCACGCCCGCGCCAAAATGCCATGCTGACGCGGTAACCCCAACCATAATCGAGAGGATTGGCTTCATGGCCGACATCATCAATCCGCTGGGCCTAAACGGTTTCGAATTCGTCGAATTCACATCGCCGGATCCCGAAGCCATGGGGCGGCAGTTCGAACAACTGGGCTTCGTGGCCAGCCACCGGCATCCGACCAAGAACATCACCCGCTACAAGCAGGGGCGCATCAACCTGATGCTGAACCGCGACGATGCCGGGCGGGTGGCGGCCTTCCGGGGCGAGCATGGCCCGTCGGCGAGCGCCATGGCCTTTCGCGTGGCCGATCCGGAGGCGGCGATGCAATGGGCGCTGGAGCACGGCGCCAGGCCGACGGACGAGGACGATACCGTCATCCAGGGGATCGGCGGTTCCTATCTCTATTTCATCAAGGACGGCGAAGACCTTTATGCCGATTGGGCGGAGTTTCCCGGCTGGCGGCAGGCGGCGGCGGAGAACGATGTCGGCTTGGACCTGCTCGACCATCTGACGCATAATGTCCGACGCGGGCAGATGCGGGTGTGGAGCCAGTTCTATCGGACGCTGTTCGGATTCGAGGAGCAAAAATATTTCGACATCAAGGGGCAGGCGACCGGGCTGTTCAGCCAGGCGATGATCGCGCCCGACAGGGCGATCCGCATCCCCCTGAACGAAAGCCAGGACGACAAGAGCCAGATCGAGGAGTTCATCCGCCAATATCATGGCGAGGGCATCCAGCATCTGGCGCTGACCACCGACAATATCTACGAGACGGTGGAGAAGTTGCGGGCGCGGGGCGTACGGTTGCAGGACACCATCGAGACCTATTATGAACTGGTCGACAAGCGGGTGCCTGGGCATGGAGAAGATTTGGAGAGATTGCGCCGGAACCGGATATTGATCGACGGATCGGTGGAGAATGGCGAGGGAATCCTGCTGCAAATCTTCACCGAGAACATGTTTGGACCGATCTTCTTCGAGATCATCCAGCGCAAGGGCAATGAGGGCTTCGGGAATGGAAATTTCCAGGCCTTGTTCGAGAGCATCGAGTTGGATCAGATCAGGCGCGGGGTGATTTCGGTCGACGCCTGAGGTGGCAAGGCCCGGCGGGGAACGGTCATGAAAGGACGCTGGACCCTCCTTGCGCGCAGCGTGGGGAGGGAGGCCGCGGTAATTGTCGCCGATTTGGATCAATCATCGTGGCTTCCAGCGGCTTTTGCGTGAGCGAAATCGGTGAAAACATCTGGCGTTCCTGCGCAAAGCCACCATTTGCCAGTGCAAGCGCTTTGCACCGTAACGGTTGCTTCTTTCATGCCCTGACAACAGCGCCAGGGTTATGAATTCCCCCGGTTGAAGCGCTTTTGCGTTCACGCAAAGCGCCGTTGGGGGAAAGCAATGCGTCTGGGTTCGAAAGCCAAGCTGACGATCGCCGTCGGGCTGACCTCCGCTTCGGCTTTTCTGGCGCTGGGCGTCCGCGAATTGCGCAACGCTTCCGCCGCGACGGTGCAGGGCCAGGCCGCGCCCGTCAGGGTGGCCGCGCCTGTCCTGCTGGTGCGGGCGGCCCGCGCGATCCGCACGGGGGAGACGATCACGGCCGCCATGATCCGCAACGCGCCGGGCGATCCGACGCGCTATCCCTATGCGGCGACATCCGCCGAGGTGGTGGGCAAGGTCGCGACGCGGGACATAGGCCTGCATGCGTTGATCGCCCGCGATGCGGTGGGGATGGAGAGCAAGCTTGCCATCCGCGTGCCGATGGGGATGCGCGCAATCAGCATCGACACCACGGCGGAGATCGCCGTCGCCGGCCTGATCCGTCCGGGCGACCGGGTCGACGTGCAGGTCGTCTATCCCGGCGCCGACGCGATCAGCGGGGCGCGCGGATCGGGACGCAGCCGGGCGCAGGCCCTGCTCCAGATGGTGCAGGTGCTGGCCGTGGGCGAGGTGGTGGTGGGAACGCAGCAGGCGTCGGGAGCCAATGGCGGCGTGGAAGGCGCGCTCTCCTCCCCTCCCCCGCCGGCGCGGACAGTGACGCTGGCGTTGACGCCGGAGCAGGTGTCGATCCTGTCGCTGGCGAAGAATATCGGGGCGCTGACCTTGTCGCTGCGCAATCCGGCGGACAGCGCGCAGGTCGCGGTGGCCGTGGCGGCTTCGGCGGGGGTCGAGCCGGTGGCGGCGCCCGCGCCGATGCCGGTGGCGACGGCTCCCGCGCCCCGCGCGACGGCGCGTCCTGCGCCCCATGCCATCGAACTGGTCGTGGGGAGCCGGCGCGAAACCATCTATTCGGGGAGTGGCGCGAAGTGAGGATTTCGGGCTGTTGGCAGCGGGCGCGTCTTGGATTGGGGCTGATCGCGATGGGCCTGCCCCTTGCCACCGTGGCGCAGACGGCGTTGCAGGTGAAGGAGCAGCGCACCCTTTCCTATCCCCGCGCCATCGGGCGGGTCGAGGTGGACCGGGAGGGCGTGTTGTCCATCGCCGCGCCTTCTGCCCGGTCGCTGCGGCTGACGGCGATTGGCGAAGGCGCGGCGACCGTCAGCGTCTATGGCGGCGATGGCGGACTGATGGCCCGGGAGCCGGTCAGCGTCGCGCCCGATGCGGCGGCGAGCGCGCCCATCGTCAGGGCGGGCGAGCAGGTGGTGGCGGTGGACGTGCAGTTCGCGGCGGTCTCCGCGACGACGCTCAAGGCGCTGGGCTTCAACTTCTCCAAGCTCAGCGGCGATATTCAGGGGGCCATCGTTTCGCCCAGCAGCCTGGGGAGCGCGTCCTTCAATCCCGATGGGCTGGCGCTGGAGGCGAGCGCGCCGATCCAAAACGCCTTCAACCTGTTCCTTTCCGCGCCCAATCGGGGGATCGGCGCGGTGTTGAGCGCGCTGTCCTCCAACGGGCTGTCGCAGCTATTGGCGCAGCCGACCTTGCTGGTGCGATCCGGCGAGCAGGCGAGTTTCCTGGCCGGGGGCGAGTTTCCGGTGCCGGTGCCGCAGGTTTCGGGATCAGGCAATACTCTGTCCATCCAGTATAAGGAATTCGGCGTGCGGTTATCGGTGACGCCCTTCGTGTTGTCGAAGGATCATATCGTGCTGAAGATCGCGCCGGAGGTCAGCGAACTCGATTATAATAATGGCGTGCAGTTGCAGGGCTATGTCGTGCCGGGGCTGCGGCGGCGGTCGGCGGAGACGACGGTCGAACTGGGCAGCGGGCAGAGCTTCGTCATCGCGGGGCTTAGCTATTCCAGCCAGACGGTGACGAAGGAGAAGACGCCCCTTTTCGGCGATATTCCGGTGCTGGGCGCCTTCTTCAAGCGGCAGCAGAACCAGAAGGAGAAGCAGGAGCTGATCATCGTCGCGACGCCCCGGCTGGTGGGGCCGATGAAGCCGGAGGAGGTGCCGCCCTTGCCCGGCGCGGCGACGGCGGGGATCGACCCCGGCATAGGCGACATGATTTTGGGCACGGACGGGCTGGACCAGTCCAGCGCGCCCTTCGGCGTGGTGCGGCGGTGAGCATGGCGAAGATCCTTCTGCTGTCGGTCGACCGGGTGCTGGCGCAGCGCATCGAGGAAGCGGCGGGCGGCCGCGCCACGGTCGAACTGGCGCAATCGGTGGAGCGCGAGGCGCTGGACGGGCTGGCGCTGATCGTCATCGACCGCGCCGCCATTCCGCCCGAGCGCGCCCTGTCGGTCGCGATCGGCGCCGTGGTGGCGGACGCGGGCGGCCGGCCCGTCCTGCTGGCGACCGACGAGATGGAGGCCGAGCCGTTGCTGCGCGCCATTCGCGCCGGCGTGCATGACGTCGTTCCGCGCGACGGGCAGCGCGGGGAGATCGCCCCCATATTGGCGCGGCTGTTGAACGAGGCGGTCGCGGACCGGGGCGGCCGGGGACGGCTGACGCTGCTGCTGGGCGCGGACCGCGATGCCTGCGCGATGGTGGCGACCGATATGGCCGTCGCCACGACGGCGCGGGGATCGACGTTGCTGATCGACTGCACCCTGCCGACGAGCGCGGCCGCGAGCTATCTGGACCTGGTCGTCGATTATGGGCTGGCCTCCGCTATCGGCGACATGGACCGGCTGGACGCCAGCCTGCTGGCCAGCACGGTGGCGCGGCATGAACCGAGCGGTGTGATGCTGCTGACCTTCGACGGCGGGACCGGGGCCGAACCGGCGGGACTGACGCCAGTCGACCTGGCCGCGCTGATCCGGCTGCTGCGGGGCTGTTGCGGGCATGTGGTGCTGAATGCGGGCAGCCTGCGCCATGGCGGGCTGCTGCGCGAGGTGGCGGCGGAGGCGGATCGGGTGGAATTGCTCTGCGGCCAGACCATTCGCGAGATCGAGGCGTGCCGCCGCTTGCTGGACAGGATCGGGACGGAGCGCGAGCGGATAGAGGCGATGCGGCTGCTGGTGTGGGATCATCTGCCCGGCGTGCTGCTGGATGGGCGGCGGATGGCGGATGCGCTGGGCGTCGGCGCGGCGCTGGCGCTGCCCATCGACCGGGCGCGGATGCGCAATGCGCTGAACGCCGGGCGGCCGATGGCGATGGAGGCGGATGGCGGGGCCTATATGGCCGCGATCCGGCGGCTTTGCGGGATCGCGCCGAAGCCTGGCGGGATCGACCGGCTGCGGGGGGCGATGCTGCGCGTCGTCCAGCGTGCGTCATGAGCCTGCTGACCGGGGAAGAGGGTTTCATTCCGGCGCGGGAGGTGCGGATCACGCCCGTCGCCCAGCCCGCCGCGCAACGGATGAGCGACATCTATCAGCTCGCCAAGGCGCAGACCTGCGCCCAGTTGATCGAGCAGCTGGAGGCGCGGGGCGAGACGGCGGAGACGCTGGGGCCAAGGGCGCTGCGCGAGGAGATAGAGCAGGTCATCTCCAGCCGCAGCCGCCGTGGGCAGATGGCGCTGAACAGCGCGGAGCGGCTGCTGCTGATCGAGGATGTCGAGGATGAGGTGGCGGGCATGGGGCCGCTGGCGCCGCTGCTGCGCGATCCGGGAGTGGACGACATCATCGTCAACGGGCCGGGGCATGTCTATGCCGAGCGGGGCGGATTGCTGGAGAAGGTGGAGACGCGCTTTCGCGACGACGCGCACCTCATGAACATCATCCAGCGGATCGTGGGGCCTATCGGACGGCGCGTGGATGAGGCCAGCCCCTATGTCGATGCGCGGCTGGCGGACGGGTCGCGGGTGAATATCGTCATTCCGCCGGTGGCTCTGGACGGGCCGACGCTCTCTATCCGCAAATTCCGGTTGCAGAGCATGACCATCGAGGACTGCGTCGCCGGCCAGGTGATGAGCGCGGACATGGCGGCTTATCTGAGCGCGGCGGTGCGGTCGCGGCTGAACATCCTGATCTGCGGCGGGACGGGTGCGGGCAAGACGACCCTGCTCAACATGCTGTCGACCTTCATCGGGGATCGCGAGCGGCTGATCACCATCGAGGACGCCGCCGAACTGCAGTTGCGGCAGAGCCATGTGGTGCGGCTGGAAACGCGGCCGCCGACGGTGGACGGCAGCCGCGAGGTGAGCAGCCGCGAACTGGTGCGCAACGCGCTGCGGATGCGGCCGGACCGGATCATTTTGGGCGAGGTGCGCGGCGTCGAGGCCGTGGAGATGTTGCAGGCCATGTCGACCGGGCATGACGGGTCGATGGCGACGCTGCACGGCAATAGTCCGAGGGACGCCTTTGCCCGGCTGGAGATGCTGCTGGGCTTTGCCGGGGTGCAGAGCGACGTGCGGGCGATCCGGCGCTTCATCGCCAACAGCGTGCATGTGGTGGTGCAGTTGCAGCGGCTGTCCAACGGCAGCCGGCGGGTGATGTCGGTCAGCGAGGTGACGGGGCTGGAGGGCGAGGCCTATTCGCTGAACGAACTGTTCGCCTTTCAGGAGCAACCTGCGCTGTCGGGGCTTGGCGAGTTTCAGACGTTGTCGCCGCGGCCCTTTTTCGCGGGGCGGCTGCGCGATTATCGGGGCAATCGGCCGTGCTGAGCGGGGCGGCCTTCATGATGCTGTCGCTGATGATCCTGATGGGAATCGGCTGGCAGTTGCTGGCCGATCAGGCGCGGGAGCGGGCGGTGATCGACCGGCGGCTGGGACTGACCCCGACGGCGGCCATGCCGCGCCCGGCGGTGCTGGCGGCGCCGGACAGGATGGCGCCGCTGCTGGCGCAGGCGCAGATCGACGTGACGGCGCGGGGGCTGGGCATGGTCGGCGGCGGGCTGCTGCTGATCGCGCTGTTCGCCCTGCTGGCGGCGGGGCCGGTGGCGGCGCTGGCGGTGGCGGCGGGCGTGCCGGTGGCGCTGATCGGCTGGGTGCGGCGGCGGGCGCAGCGGCGCGTGGAAGCGCTGATCGAGGCGCTGCCCTATTATATCGACGCGGTGCGGCAGATGCAGGCGGTCGGCAATTCGCTGGCGCAGGCGCTGGACCGGGCGCTGGCCGACGCGCCCGCCGTGGTGCGGAGCTATATCGCGCCGGTCGCAAGGCGGCTGGAGCTGGGCGCGCCGGTGGCCGATGCGATGCAGGTGCTGGCGGAGCGGCTGCGCGTTCCTGAAATATCGATGCTGGCCGCCGCGATCCGCACGAACATGCGCTATGGCGGGTCGATTTCGGCGGTGCTGCTGAACCTGGCGAACATCCTGCGCGAGCGCATCCGCATCAAGCGCGAGCTGAAGGCCGCCATTTCCGAAGCGAAGATCAGCGGCCGGGTGCTGATCGTCATGCCGCTGGTGGCGATGGCCGTGCTGGTGGCGATGAACCCCGATTATATCGACTTCTTCCTGCGCGATCCGCGTGGGCATCGGCTGGCGGTGGTCGCGCTGGTCTTGCAGGGCATGGGCATGCTGGTGATGCGGCGGGTGATGAGGCTGGCCTTCTGATGGGGGCGCTGTTCCTCCTTTGCGCGGCGCTGGGCGTCGCCTGCGCCGCGATGGGCATGCGGATGCTGCTGGCCGACCGGCGGCTGGAGGCGCGGCTGGGCATGGCGGGCGACCGGCCGGGCTTCCGCCTGCCCGCAGCCTTCGGGGCGCGGGGGCGGGATCGGTCGGAAATTGCCGACAAGCTGATGCTGGCGGGGTTCCAGGATGCGCGGGCGGCGGACAGGTTCGTCTGGGCGCGCATGGCGGCGACCGTCGGCGCGGGGCTGGCGGCGATGCTGGTTTCGCGGATCGGCTGGGGCGGATTCCTTGCCCAGCCCTTGTTGGTCGTCATCGTCACGGGCCTGACCTATGTCGGGGCGAAGCAGGCGATCCATCTGCTCGCGGCGCGGCGGGCGCGGGCGATCATGGCGGAATTTCCCTTCCTGCTGGACCTGATGCTGATGATGCTGGAAAGCGGCATCTCGCTCGACCAGTGCTTCCGCTCGATTGCGCGGGACGAGGCCATTGCGGTGCCGCATCATGCGCGGCTGATCGCGATGCTGGTCGCCGATCTCGACCGGGGCATGCGCTATGAGCAGGCGCTGGACCGCTGGGCGGCGCGGGTGGCGGTGAACGGGGCGAAGGAACTGGCGGCGCTGTTCCGCCAGGCGCTGTTCCAGGGGGTCGAGCTGGCCCCTGCCCTGCGCGAATTCGTGCGGGAGTTCACCCAGCGCCGCGTCGCCAATGCGCGGGAGGCGATGGGCGGCATCACCGTGCGCATGGTTGTGCTGATGATCCTGTTCTTCATGCCCGCCCTGTTCGTGGTGCTGGGCGGGCCGCCGGTGGTGGCGATCTTCGATACTTTGCGGGGGGTGTCGCAATGAGGCGGTTGATGCTGGCGGCGATGCTGATCGCGGCCGCGCCGGGGCAAGCGGAGGAAGCGCCGGACACGCGCGGGCTGTATCTGCAACTCATCCACCAGGCGCGGGCCGATGGGCGGCCACGGGCGGCGCTGGCCTATCTCGACGATTTCGAACGGCGCTATCCCGGCGATGCCGAGGCGCGGCTGTTGCGGGTCAACAGCCTGCTCGACCTCAAGCAGATCGACGCGGCGGAAGCGGTGGCCCTGCCGCCCGAAACGGCGAGCGGCGGGGTCAGCGCGGTGCGCGGGCATCTGCTGGCGGCGCGGGGGCGATGGGACGAGGCGGCCGCCTGTTACGAGCGGGCGAGCCGGGCGAGCCCGGCCGATCCGCTGCCGCGCAATGCGCTGGGCTATGCGCTGTTGCGAGCCGGGCGGATCGGCGCGGCGATAGAGGCGTTGCGCGGGGCTAGCGATCTGGCGCCGCAACTGGCGGTGGTGCGCAACAACCTGCTGCTGGCGCTGATCATGGGCGGGCGGCGCGACGAGGCGGAGGCCGGGTTGCGCCGGGCGGGAGACGGGGCGCTGCGGCAGAAGCTGGCGGCGGAAGCGGCGCGGATCGGCAAGGGAGGCTGAGATGGTAGTGCTGTTGCTGATGGCGGCTGCGCCCGCGCCGGTGCCGGTGGGCGAAGCGCGGCGGGTGGTGGAGGCACAGTTGAAGGCCCCGGTGCGCGAGGATGCCGAACTGTCGGCGGAGGAGGCCGCGGTCATCCGGCAGCGCTATCTGGAGTCCATCGGCCGGCGGGTCGAGCGGGCGGTGGATGGGGCGCGATGATCCGATCGAGGCGCCCCGTGTTTCGTCGGGCCTGGCTTCGCCCGCTGCTTGGCGACCGATCCGCCGCAGTCGCGCCGATGTTCGCGGCATTGGGGGCGGTGTTGATCGGCGCGGCGGGATTCGCGCTGGATGGCGGGCTTTATTATGTCGGCCAGCGCAATCTGCGGGCGGCGACCGATGCGGCCGCGCTGGCCGCCGCGCAGAATCCGGCTCAGGCGGCCGCGCGGGCGCGGGACAGCCTGAGCCGCAACGGATATGATCCGGCTATTCTCCGATCGGTCGAACTGGGCCGCTATTGCGCCGATGCGGGGTTGGGCGCCGCGCAGCGCTTCGACGCCAGCATGGCGCTTTGTCCCGGCAATGGGCGGGTCAATGCCGTGCGCATCCGCACCGGGAAGCCGGCGCGCCAGTTCCTGATGCGCGTGCTGGGTCCGGCCAATCCCCTGCCCGACCTGTCGGCCAGCGCCACGGCGGCCCGCATCGACGAGGCGGGGATCGGCATCAGTTCCGGCGTGCTGACCGTCACAAATGCGCTGGTGAACAGCGTCAACGACCTGCTGGGCGCACTGCTGGGCATCGAGCTGCGCCTCTCCGCCGCCGATGTCGAGGCGCTGATGGCGAGCAATGTCGATGCCGGCCTGTTCTTCGATGCGCTGGCGCAGCGGGTCGGGGAGAGCGGCACCTATGGTGCGCTCACCGCCCGCACCGTGGGGCTTCGGGACTTGCTCGCCGCCGCCGCCAGCGCGGCCGACGACAGCGCGACCGCCGCGACCCTGAGCCTGCTCGCCGGGCAGGTCGGCAATGGTCATGCGGTGCCACTCAACGGCCTGTTCGGCCTTGGCGTGTGGAAGAACATGCCGGTCGGCGGGGCGGACGAGAAACCGGCCCTGCGCGCCGGGATCAATGCCTATCAGCTCTTTTCCTACGCCGTGCAGGCCGGCAATGGCGCGGTCGACCTGTCGGACGCGATCGGCGCCGTGGCGCCGGGCAGCAGCGTCCTGCTGGCGGCGATGGCGACCGGGCCGATGGACCGGCCCCGCTTCTCCTTCGGTCCGGCGGGGGAGACCAGCGTTTCCACGTCCGCCTTGCGGCTGCAACTGGATGTCGGGATCAGGAACGTCAGCCTGCTGGGCGTTCCGCTGATCGTCGTCAAACTGCCGGTCACGATCGACATTGCGGCGGCGCAGGGGCAGGTCAGCGCCATCGATTGCCCCGACACGGCGGAACAGGCGCGCGACACGCGGGTGACGGTGCAGGCCGGCAGCGGTCTCGTCAACGCCTATATCGGCGCCTTGCCCGCCGGCGCCATGACGCGGCCGATGCCGCCCCTGTCCGCCGCCGACGTGCGTTCGGTCCGGATCGTCAATGTGCTGGGCGTCGTCACGGTGGACAGCCGCGCGGTGGCGCAGCCGGTCATGGGCGCGAGCGGCGCCCTCGTCTTCGGCCCCGGCGGGCAGGGCAGCATAGGCCGTCCCGGATCGCCCGGCACGCCCGCCAGCATCGGCAATGGGGCGCAGGTCGGGCCGCTGCTGACATCGCTGGTGGGCAGCCTGGGCGGACAGGACGGGTTGCAGGTGACGTTGCTGGGATCATGCCTGCCGATCGTCTGCGACGCGACCAGGGCGCTCGCCCGGTCGCAATTGTCGAGCGCGGTGGTCAATCCGATTGCCGGGCTGGTCGGCACCACCATCGATCCGCTGGTCACCGACCTGCTCGCCGCGCTGGGCGTCCAGCTTGGCCATGCGACGCTCTGGGCGACAGGCGCGCGCTGCGGGGTGCCGGTGCTGGTGTGAGTTTTCACGGCGGCGCGCGGTCCCCCCTCATCGTGCGCCGTTGGTCTTTTGCAGAGGGGATTGGAGGACAAGGATGAACAAGTTTTTAGGTTCGCTGATCGCGAAACTGGCGCGGGATGAAAAAGGCCTGACGGCTGTGGAATATGCCGTGCTGGGCGCGGTGGTGGTCGCCGCCATCGTCGCGGTCGGCGCCAATTTCCGCACGCAGCTCGGCACCGCCTTCACGACGATGTTCAACAGCGTCAATCCGGGCTGATCGCGATGCCGGCGCTGCGGCTGCGGACATGCGAGCGGGGGCTGGCGGCGCTGGAATTCGCGCTGCTGGCGCCTGCGCTGCTGATGCTGGTCTTCGCGGTCGTGCTCTATTCCTTCTACTTCGCCGCGCTGATGGGCGTGCGCCATGCCGCGGTCGAGGGCGCTCGCGCCGCCGTGGCGGGGCTTTCCACCACGGAACGCACGGCGCTGGCGCAAAGCCGGGCGCGGGCGGTGGTCGACGGATATGGCGCGTTGCTGGCGGCGGGCGGCGGGCCGATGGTCACGGCGGGGCCTGATGCGACCGGGACGTTCCGGGTGCGGGTCAGCTATGACATGAGCGGCAGTCCGATGATGCGTTACGCGACCTTCATCCCCATGCCCTCCCCCACGGTCAGCGCCAGCATCGTCGTCACGAACGGCAGCTATTGAAGGGGACGCCCCTAAACCTGTGTTAGCGGCCTTCCGCTTTGGTCCGCCGTTCAGGAACCGGAAGCGCGGTGCCGCGCTTGCATGGGAGTCACGCCCATGAGCAGAGGAGAATCCCATGTCCGTCATCGACAGGTTCGTCGCAGCCGTCACGCCGCCGGAATCGGAAGAGGACCGCGCCCGCGCAAGAGAGAAGGCGCGGGCGGCGGCCGGGGCGGGAGACTGGCTCGACCAGATCCTCCAGCATCACCAGCAGATCGAAATGGCCTTCAGCGAGGCGGAGGCGGCGATGGACGCGTCCAGCCGCACGCGCGCCCAGCGAAAGCTCGCCGCGCTGCTGACGGCCCATTCCAGCGCGGAGGAAGCGGTCATCTACCCGCAGCTTTCGCACGACCATAAGACGCATATGGCGATGGCCTATGAGGAGCAGCAGGCCGCCAAGGTCCAGCTCGCCCTGCTGGAAGCGCTCGATCCGCTGAGCGACGATTGGGGCGAAAAGCTGGAGCATATCAAGGGCGCGGTCGCCCATCATGTCTATGAAGAGGAAAATGACCGCTTCCTTCACCTGAAGGAGGAAATCCCGCCGGCGGATCAGGAACGGATGACCGCGCGCTATCAGGAGGAGATGGCGCGTTACGACAGCGGGCTTTAGGTTTCCAAGCCGATAGGATCATCGGCTGGCTCGGAAAAGGCGGTAAAACAAAGGCCTGAAGCGGCCGATCCGACTACATCGGATCGGCCGCTTCAATGTCGATCCTTTCCAGCTTGGTGAGTCACCCCGCCGAAGGGCGGGGCTGCGCGGCGGCGGCGAGGTGGGCGGGCACGGTGCGGATGGCGGGGGTCTTCGTCATCCGGCGATAGGTCGCCAGCGCCTGTCCCACCACTTGGTCCATGTTGTAATAGCGGTAGGTGGCGAGCCGCCCGACGAAGGTGACGTCGGTCTGCGCCATCGCCAGCGCTTCATAGCGTTTGAAGAGTTGCTGGTTTTCCGGCCGGGGGATCGGATAATAGGGGTCGCCCTCCGCCGCCGGGAATTCATAGGTGATGCTGGTCCCCGGCACCTGCTGCCCGGTCAGGTGCTTATATTCGGTGATCCGGGTGTGCGGCACGTCGGGGGACGGATAGTTCACGACCGCCACCGGCTGGTATCGGTCGACATCCAGGCTGACATGCCGGAACCTAAGCGAGCGGTAAGGCAGCTTGCCATAGCGATAGCCGAAATATTCGTCGATCGGGCCGGTGAACACCAGATGATCGTGCGGATAGGCGTCGCGCGCCTCGCAATAGTCGACCCCCAGCAATATGTCGATATTGGGATGGTCCAGCATCCGCTCGAACATGCGCGTATAGCCTTCGAGCGGCATTGCCTGGAACCTGTCGGTGAAATAGCGATCGTCTTTGCTGGTGCGCGTCGGCACGCGCGAGGTCACCGCCTTGTCCAGTTCCGACGGATCGAGACCCCATTGCTTGCGCGTATAGCCCTGGAAGAACTTTTCATAGAGTTCCCGTCCCACGGCCGAGATCACCACATCTTCCGAAGTGCGGACGACCGACACCGGCTCCGCCTGCGCAGCGAGGAAGGCGGCGGCATCCTCCTCCGTCGCCAGGTCCAGGCCATAGAGCAAGTTGAGCGTGGTCCGGTTGATCGGCATCGGCACCAGCAGGTCGTCCACCGCCGCCAGCACGCGATGTTCATAGGGCCGCCATCGGGTGAAGCGGGAGAGATAGTCGAATATCTCCTGCGAATTGGTGTGGAAGATGTGCGGGCCATAGCGGTGGATGAGGACTCCGGCATCGTCCAGCTCGTCATAGGCATTGCCGCCGACATGCGGGCGGCGGTCGACCAGCAGCACCTTCCTGCCGCCGTCGGCGGCCAGCCTTTCGGCCATGACGGCGCCCGCGAAGCCCGCCCCGACGACCATCGCGTCATAATGCCGCGACGGGCCGCTTTTCCAACTGGTGGGCGACACGATGGGATGGGCATGGGCGCCGCGCGAGATCGCTTCCCTGATGAGGCGGCTCATCTGCTGGAAACTCTTGTCCCAGGACATGCCGGCCAGCACCTTGTCCGCCTCCGCCAGCCAGTCGCCGCCGGAGCGGGAAAGGGCCAGCGCCGCATCGCAGGCGCGGATGAAGGCGTCGCCGCGCTCCGCGATCCGCACCGCCTCGATCTGTCCGTAATGGCGGATGACGTCGGCGATGGGCGTCGACACGACCGGCTTTCCGGCCGCCAGATATTCGGGCGTCTTTGTCGGGCTGATGAAGCGCGTCGCGTCGTTGATGGCGAACGGCATCAGCGCCACATCCCAGTCCGCGACGCAGCCGGGCAGGTCGTCATAGGAACGGCCGCCCAGGAAATGGAGATTGGGCCGGCGCGGCAGGTCCGCCTCGCCGATCTTCACGACCGGGCCGACGATCTCCAGATCCCAGCCGGGGCGCGCATCGGCCAGCGCCGCCAGCAGTTCGACATCCATCCTCTCGTCGACGACGCCGTAAAAGCCCAGGCGCGGGCGGGCGTCATCCGGACGCCGGATCGGGGCAGAGCGGGCCTGGGCGAAATGCGCGGCATCGACGCTGGAGGGAAAGGGATAGACATGGCCATGCCGGTCCTTCTTCGCCTCATAAAGGCTGTAGCCGCCGGTGAACACCAGGTCGGCCTGGGACAGCAGGCGCTGTTCCAGCGGCAGCAGTTCGGGCGGCGCGCCCTTGAAATTGGCCAGCTCGTCCATGCAGTCGTAGACGATGCAGTCAGCCATGACATGTTCCGAAAAGGGCAGCATCATGGGGGTGTAGTACCAGCGCACGAACGGGCCGGATTCGCCCGTCAGGAACAGGTCGAGCAGGCGCTTCGAATTCTCGCCATCCTCTTCCCGCGCGCCGTCGGCCGGCAGTTGCGGCGTGATGACGATGACGCCGCTGGTGGCGCAGACGTCGATATGCAGGTCCGGCTCCGGCAGGCCTTCGACAAGGCAGGGTTCTTCCCAGAAGAGGACGCGGGATTGGGCGGCGAAGCGACTCATCAGATGCTGAGGACGCTGAAAGACGAATTTCCACCGCAGATGACTGAAGCAGAGAATGGTATGCGCGCCGTTCGACGGAATTGATCCAGATTCATGCCAAGGGGAAGACTGGGTCTGGACCATATTACGCAACCTTTCTGCGGTGTGAACATTGGTCAAACCACGACGGCGAACGGTCCGTTCCTTGTCCTCTATTGATCCAGGTTGCTGGGACGTCGCAATTCTCCGCTTTTCACTTGATCGAAGTTCAACGAGCCAAATAATCGACCGATCATCGCGCCCGCCATTGCAACGGAGGACCGGAATGACCATGCAGCCGCAGCTATGGGGTGGTCTGGAATGCACCGTGAACCGCGTCCACGACCGTTACCAGGACCAGGTCCGGGCGACCGGGCATCAGGACCGGGCGGAAGACCTGGACCGGCTGGCGATGCTGGGCATCCGGGCGATCCGCTATCCCGTCCTGTGGGAGAGGGTCAGCCCGCGCCATCCGGACGAGCGCGACTGGCAATGGACCGACGAACGGCTGGGGCGGCTGCGCGACCTTGACATCCGCGTCATCGCCGGGCTGGTCCATCATGGCAGCGGCCCGGCCTATAGCGGCCTGCTGGAAGAGGGTTTCGCAGCCGGGCTGGCGCGTCATGCGGGGGCGGCGGCGGAGCGCTATCCGTGGATCGCCGACTGGACGCCGGTCAACGAGCCGCTGACCACCGCCCGCTTTTCCGCCCTGTACGGCCATTGGTATCCGCATCATCGGTCCGAACCGTCCTTCTGGCTGGCGCTGCTGAACCAGATCGACGCCGTTCGCCTGTCGATGCAGGCGATCCGGCGGGTCAATCCCGCCGCGCGGCTGATCCAGACCGACGATCTGGGCCGCAGCTACGCCACCGCATCCCTTCGCGAACAGGCCGGGTTCGACAATCTGCGCCGCTGGGCGAGCTGGGATCTGCTCTGCGGCATGATGACGCGCGAGCATCCGCTGTGGGAGCGCCTTTCGGGCTTCGGCTTTCAGGACAGGCTGCGCGCCATCGCCGACGATCCCTGTCCGCCGGACATCATCGGCATCAACCATTATCTGACGAGCGACCGCTTCCTCGACCACCGGCTCCACCGCTATCCCGCGCATAGCCATGGCGGCAGCGACACGCAGCTCTATGCCGATGTGGAGGCCATCCGCGTGCTGGAGCCGCCGCCCCAGGGGCTGGAGGGCGCCCTGCGCGAGGCATGGACCCGCTATGGCCGGCCGCTGGCCGTCACGGAGGTCCATAATGGCTGCACGCGGGAGGAGCAGTTGCGCTGGATCGCGCAGGCCTGGGACGTCGCGAGCCGATTGTGCGCCGAGGGGATAAAGGTCGAGGCCGTCACCCTCTGGTCGCTGCTGGGCAGTTCGGGGTGGAACAGCCTGCTGACGCAGCCGGGTCATTATGAGCCGGGGCTGTGGGACGTCAGCAGCGGAACGCCGCGCGCCACGGCGCTGCTGCCGCTGGCGCAGGCGCTGGCCCGCGGGGGTGAGCGCCCGATGCTGGCGGATGGCGCGGGCTGGTGGCAGCGCCCCGTGCGGATCGTCCATCCGGGGGTCGCCCGCCCCGCATCGATGAAGGCGCATCTGGCCGGGCGTTCGCATAACTCTGCGGCCCGTCCTTGTTCGGACCATCTCTCTTCGGTCCGCCCGCTGCTGATATGCGGCGCGACGGGAACGTTGGGCCGGGCGATGGCGCGGGCCTGCGCGCTGCGGAACATTCCCTTCATCCTGACATCGCGGGCGGAACTGGACCTGACGGCGCCGGAGACGGTCGCCGCCGCGCTCGACCGCATCGCGCCCTGGGCGGTCGTCAACGCCGCCGGCTGGGTCCGGGTGGATGAGGCGGAAACGGCGCGGGACGCCTGCCTGAGCGCCAATGCGCGGGGAGCCGTGGCGCTGGCGAAGGCGTGCGGGGATCGCGGCGTCGCGTCGCTTTCCTTCTCCAGCGATCTCGTCTTCGACGGGAAGAAGGGCGCGCCCTATGTCGAGGACGATCCGGTCGCGCCGCGCAACTGCTATGGCCTCAGCAAGGCGGAGATGGAAGAAGGGATCGCCGCGCTGGGCGCCCCTCACCCGTCCGGTCGCCACCTGATCATCCGCACCGCCGCCTTCTTCTCGCCCCATGACGATCATAATTTCGCGGTCGCCGTGGTGCGGTCGCTGAGGCGCGGGGAGACCATATTGGCGGCGGAGGACCTGATCGTGACGCCCACCTATGTGCCGCATCTGGTCGCGACGTCGCTGGACCTGCTGATCGACGGCGAGGCCGGGCCATGGCACCTGACCAATGGCGAGGCGCTGTCCTGGGCCGATTTCGCGCGCCGGATCGCGATGAGCTGCGGCTGCGACCCCTCGCGCATCCGGGGCGTTCCCCACCGGACGCTGGGCTGGACGGCGGAGCGGCCCGCCAATGCCGCGCTGGCCAGCCGCCGGGGGGCGCCGCTGCATTCGCTTGCCATGGCCATCGATCATTTCGCGGCGCATCTGCCAGGGGAGATGATCCGGCAGGCGGCATAAGACCATGTCCGGCCTGGCGATTATGCTCGTTTCGCCGTGGCATTTATTTCGACTTCATAACCAAAGGGCGGATTGGCGTACTATAACGTAAGTGTAATGAAGAAGTGCTATAATATCTTCTCAAAAGATCGAAATTTCCTCTTACTCAGATCATATTAATCTTCTTGCCCTATAGCTGAGCGATGTTAATGGCCGCCTTCAGGGCGGCAATAGAAGCGGGTCTTGAGCGGGCATATGGGCAATCGTTGGACGCCGGAAGCGGCGCATCGCTGGTTCGCGCGGCAACCATGGCTGGTCGGGTGCAATTTCACGCCCTCCAACGCCATCAATCAACTGGAAATGTGGCAGGCGGGCAGCTTCGACCTTGCCACCATCGACCGCGAGCTGGAACTGGCGGCCTCGGTGGGGATGAACAGCGTCAGGGTCTATCTGCACGACCTGCTGTGGCTGGACGACGCCGCGGCCTTCCTGGCGCGCATCGACGCCTTCCTCGCGGTGGCGGACCGTCATGGCATCCGCACCATGCTGGTGCTGTTCGATTCCTGCTGGCATCCCGAACCGGCGCTGGGGCCACAGCCCCAGCCGCGCGAGGGGGTTCACAATAGCGGCTGGGTCCAGTCTCCAGGCGTCGCCGTGCTCCGGAATCCGGACGAGCATGCGCGGCTGGAGGATTATGTGCGGGGCGTGGTCGGCCGCTTCGGACAGGACCGGCGCGTGCTGGCCTGGGACATCTGGAACGAGCCCGACAATGGGCCGGAGGTCGCGCTGTGCGACCCGGCGGCGCTCAAGGCGAAGGCTGATCTGGTCGTGCCGCTGCTGGTCGAGGCGTTCGGCTGGGCGCGGGCCATGCAGCCGATGCAGCCGCTGACCAGCGGCATCTGGCTGGGCGACTGGTCGGCGCCCGACCTGCTCAGTCCGATCCAGCAGGCGCAGACGTCGCATTCCGACGTCATCTCCTTCCACAATTACGGCATTGCGGAGGATTTCGCCCAGCGCGTCAAATGGCTGAAGACCATGGGCCGTCCGCTGCTCTGCACCGAATATATGGCGCGCCCGGCGGGCAGCACCTTCCAGGCGATCCTGCCCATCGCGAAGGAGGAGCAGGTCGGCACCTTCTGCTGGGGCCTGGTGAAGGGGAAGACGCAGACCCACCTGCCATGGGACAAATGGGAAAACCCCAATCTGGAGGGGCTGAAGGAAAAATGGTTCCACGATATTTTCGATGCGGACGGCACCCCGCATGACGAAAGCGAAGTGGCCTTCCTGCGGCTCATCAACCGGCTGGACGAAATGACCGCCTGAACGGATTTTCTCCGGGCGGAGGGGCGATGCTGCCTCGCGCCGAGGCAAAGTGTTTCCCGCGACGGGACGTCATCGAAGCGCAACCTGTTCCTGCGCGGGCAGGAACAGGTCAAATTTAGCCGGGGTTCCGATCCACTTTGCGCAGCGCGTCCAGTATCTCGTCGATGGGGATCGGCCGCTTGTGGGGGGGCGGGCGCCTGACGGCGGGATTGCCCTCCACGGCATTGGCGTCCGAAGCCCAGGATGCAAGGATGGCGCGCTTCACCTCAGGTTCCAACTGGGGATGATGGGCCACTTCGAAGGGGCCTTGAAAATGGGAGAGGGACATGGGCTTGCCTCCTTTCTTCCAATCCTCTCTTCCTTCCGGCGGTGACCGCCAGGCGCCAAATTAAGGGCGGGAAAGCATCCATTCAAGGTCGTTTTTTCAGCTAGGCCGGCTCTCCTCATCGCCGATTTGGTTTCCGCCGGGGCAGCGCCGCACCTGCCGGATTGACTGGCCAGCCGCCACGTCCTACCCACAGCGGATCGGCATTCCCACCGGGATGGCCGGGGCAGCCAGACTGCGCACCGGACAACCGGCCGCATCCATTCCGATCATCAGAGTGCAGGAAGGTGCAGGCAGGACAGCCATGGCGGACGGACGGACCATGAATGGGGTGGATCGGCGCGGCCTTATCGCCGCCATGGCGGGGGCGCTGTTGCCGGTATCCGGCTGGGCGCGGACCCGTGGCGGCTACGCCGCCCTGCCCTTCGGAAATGGCGAGCGGCCCCTGGTCCGCTATCCGCAGAAGCGGGCGCTCATCGGTCTCACCACGCGCCCGCCGCAGCTTGAAACGCCGCTGGCCCTGTTCGACGGACCGATCACGCCCAATGACGCCTTCTTCGTGCGCTATCATCTTTCGGATCTGCCGCTCGACATCGATGCGCGGAGGTTCCGGCTGGCGCTGGGCGGTCATGTCGAGCGGCCGCTCTCCCTTTCGCTCGCGGAACTGAAGCGCGACTTTCCCGTGCAGGAGATCGTCGCGGTCAACCAATGTTCCGGCAATGGGCGCGGCTTTTTCGAACCGCGTGTAGGCGGCGGGCAACTCGGCAACGGCGCGATGGGCAATGCCCGCTGGCGCGGCGTTCCGCTTCGCGCGCTGCTGGACCGCACGGGGGTGCGCGCCGGGGCGCGGCAGGTCACGTTCAACGGACTCGACAATCCCCAGGCCGACGGCATTCCCGACTTCGTCAAGGCGCTGGACGTCGACCATGCCCGCGACGGCGAGGTGATGGTCGCCTGGGCGATGAACGGGGCGGACCTGCCCTTTCTCAACGGCTATCCGTTGCGTCTGGTCTTGCCGGGCCATTACGGCACCTATTGGATCAAGCATCTGCATGAGATCAACGTCGTCGACGCGGCCTATGACGGCTATTGGATGAAGACCGCCTATCGCATTCCCGACAATGATTGCGCCTGCGTCGCGCCCGGCGGCAAGCCGGACAGGACGCGGCCCATCGGCCGGCTCAACATCCGGTCCTTCCTCACCAGCCATATGTCCGGGGCGCAGGTGGCCGCGGGCAAGCTGACAGTCCTGTCCGGCATCGCGTTCGACGGCGGATCGGGGATTGCGCGGGTCGACATCTCCACCGACGGGGGCGCAAGCTGGCGGCAGGCCGATCTGGGCGAGAATCTGGGCCGCTACAGCTTCCGGGCATGGCGGTCGGCGCAGAGCCTGGCGCCCGGCCGCCATCGCATCCTCGTCCGCGCGACGGGCCGGTCGGGAGAGGTCCAGCCGTTCGATCCGCTCTGGCAGCCCGCCGGCTATATGCGCAATGTCGTCGAAGCCGTGGAGGTCGTCGCCCTGTGAAAGCGCTACTGCCCATCGCCCTTCTCGCCGCGAGCGGCGCGGCTGCCGCGGGCTATCGCCTGCCCGACGAACGACCCATTGTCCTGCCGCCCGGCGATGGCGCGGAACTGACGACGGCGATCTGCTCCGCCTGCCATTCGCTGGACTATGTCACCACTCAGCCACGCGGCAAGGGGACGCAATTCTGGAAGGATAGCGTCGGCAAGATGATCAAGGTCTATGGCGCGCCGATCGAGCCTGCCGATGCCGAACGGATCGCCGCCTATCTGGCCGCCACTTATGGGCGGAAGGAGGCCGCCGGGCCTTCATAGAGGCGCTGGCATCAGTGGTCGCGGGCTTTTTGCGTATACGCAAAGTCGCCTGTTGAGGCTCCGGAAGCGATCGCGTTCCTATGGCATGACCGGCGCGGCCCGGGCCGCGACGATGGTTTCGCGCAGCCGCGCCAGCAGTTCGTCCAGATCGGCATCCTCCGATATGTTGAGGTCGATGGTCAGGCCGCCGCTCCGGCCGGGCCTGGCGCGGCCGATGCGCGCCCCGCCCGCGATGATCGCCATGTCGCGCCCTTCCTCAACAGGCTGCGGCATGGCGGCCTCCCGCAGCCGGGCCAGCACCGTCGCGGGCGAAAGCATGCGGCCGCCCTCCCGCGCCAGCTCTTGTTGCTGTTCCCCGATGGATCGCGCCTCGGCAATGATGCGCGCCCGCTGGTCCGGACGGCGCAGCAGCGGCGTCAGGATTTCGGAATAGCGCACGCGCAACTCGTCCCGCGTGGCAAAGGCGTCCACCACCTCCTCAGGCAATTGCGCCAGGGCGAGCAGGCGGCTTAGCTGGCTGTTGGAAAGGGTAAGCGCCTCGGCCATGCGCGATTGCACCCCGCCGTAGAAGCGTTCGACCGCATGCTGATAGCTGCGCGCCCGGTCCAGTTCGCTGATGTCCGCCCGCTCGCGATTTTCGATGTCCGCCAGGCGGAAGGCTTCCTCGTCCGACAGGTCGACGACCAGGGCCGCCAGCCGCATTTCCGGCCGCCCATTATGGTTGAGCCAGTCCACCGCGAAACGGCGGCGGCTGCCGACCAGAAGCTGGTAGGGCCGGTCCGAACCCGGCGGATTGAGGCGCACGAGGACGGGGATGCGGTTCCCGCCTTCGCTGGCGATGGAATCGATCAGCGACCGGCAGCCGTCCGCCGTCAAACCCGGCTGGTCGCGCGGATTGCCGTCCCAGACCGAACATTCGTCCGGCTGGATCGAAATCGTGCCGCGCGATCCCGGCCCCTTGTCCGTGAAAGGCGCGAGCCGCTGGTCAAGGCGGCTCAGCTCCTCCTGATCGACCGGACCTTTGCCGGCGGCGGGTTCATGGGAAAGGGTCGCCAATATGTCGCGGATGAAGCGGGCCATGGATCACTTCCTTTGCGTGAGCAGGCCCACGCAATAGCGGGACAAGTATGATTGCGGCGCGAAATCCGGTTCGTTTCGGAGCAATCCCTTTTGCCTAGAAACGCCGTCCGACCGTCAGCGCCGCCGCATGAACATGGCGGTCGGAACTGAACTCGCCCGCATAGCCCAGGCGGAACGTGGTGCGGTTGTTCCAGGTCGCGCTGATCCCGGCATTCACCAGGCCCGCGTCACGCGCCAGCCGGGTGGGACGCAGCGTGAAGATGGGCAAGTCGCGGGTGGAGAAGCGCGCTTCGATCCGGCTGTCGGGGCGGCTGCGTAACTCGCGCTGCCATTGCGCCTCGACCGACGGGCGAAGGGTCCAGCCGCCTTGCGCCACATTGGCGGAGAGGCGCGCGCCCAATGCGCCGCGAAGCGACTTGGTGCGGAAGGTGGCGACCTCCAGCGCGGCGGGTCCGCCATTTTCGACGAAGCCGCTGACGTCGGCATAGCGATAATGCAGGCCGGCGAAGGGCTGCATCCGAACCGGGCCTGCGCGCAGCATCGCGCCCGCCTCGCCGGATGCGGCCCAGCCGTCGCCGTCCACGGGCGCCACCATCCGCCCGGCGAAGCCCGCCCAGCCGATTTGGCGCCGCAGCTTATATTCGGAGAGCGTATAGGCCGCCGTCGCGTCGACATAGAAGCGGCCGTCGCCATAGCTGGCATAGGAGCCGATCTGGCTGTTGAACTGGCTGATGCGGGGGCGCCGCGCCGGGTCGAGTCGGGCGTCGATGCCGTCGATGCCCAGCGTCGCGCCGACGATGAGGCCTGGCACGGGCTTCACATCCATGGCGAAGCGCAGCGACCGGCTGTCGGACTCCGCTTCAGGGCGGTCGACGCGGGCCTTATAGCTCGCCTGCTTTATTCCTCCGCTCAGCATCATGGTGATGGTGCGGTCGCCGCTGGCCGGAACATCGGCCGGGGCATCGATGGCGATGCTGCGCCGCTCGGCCAGCCAGGAGCGAATCTCCCGGTCGGCGGCGTCCATCGACTGGATCGACAGGCGGGGCAGCAGGGAATAGCTGCGCGGCGAGAGCTGGCCCAGCGCATCGGCCCGCGCCGCGGCCGTCGGCAGGGCGTCGATCGACGCGAGCATGGCCGCGCGGTCGCCGCCGGGCGCGCCCCCCGCCGCGTCCAGCATCGTTCCCACCGCGGTTTCGCCCGGCGTCACGGCATAGGGCGCGTAGGGACCGGCCATGGCGGGCTGGGCATTGAGGAGCAGCAAGGCCGCTGCGCCCTCAATCAGGCGGCGGATCGGAAAAAGGCGGTTCGGCAAGGTGATATTCCCCTTATGAAGAAGATTTTTGCGTGAACGCAAAGGCCAGCGGCCAGCGTTGGGGATCGGTTTGAGGAGGCAGTGCGCCCACTGCCTCCTCGCCCCCGCCCTACCCCCGGGGGCTATATGGGGGAGAGCATCGTGGCAGGCGGCCCGTCATGCATGAGGACCATGGCGGACCGCCACGCCGCGTCAGTTGCCGCCGCCCAGCAGCCCGCCCAGCAGGCCAGTCACAGGAGCCGTGGCGGAACCCGATCCGGTCGCCGGGGCCAGCGCGCCGTTCAGCAGGCCAGTGACGGGGGCCAGGACATTGCCGGTGGCCCCCTCCCCTCCTCCCAGCAAGCCGTCGACCAGGCCGGTCACGGGCGCGAGTGGGGAACCGCTCTCTCCTCCGGGCAGCGTCGGGGCGAGGCTGTTGACGGTGTCGAGCAGGGGCGCGGCCACGCTGTCGACCGTGCTGGTGACGGTCGCCACCACAGGGGCGACGGCGCTGACGACCTGGTTGACGGTCGTTTCGGCCTGCGGTCCCAGCAGGCCGCCGGCCAGATTGCCTGCCGGTTGCAATCCCGCCTCCACCCCGGCGGCGGTCGTCGGCACGGTGACGTCGACCAGATTGCCCTGCGTCAGGACATCGACCGTCGCCAACTGTCCGGCAACCGCGCCGCCATCCGACGGCAGCAGATTGACCCCGACCAGCGTGCCCGAAGTCGAGGCGCCGGTCAGGACATCGCCGCCGACATTCGCGCCGATCAGCGGCCCGCCCAAAGCGGCGGAAGGATCGCCCCCTATGCCGCCCAAGGCGCCGGTCAGGCCGCCCACCGCATTTTCGACCAGCCCCGTCACGGGGGCGAGGACGCCATTGCCGCCCACCAGCGGATCCGTGACGGGCGAGAGCGCTCCGTTGACCGTGTCCAGCAGCGGCGCGGCGAGCTGGCCCACCGTCGAGGTGACGGCCGCCACTGCGGGGGAGAGACCGTCGGTAAGCTGGGTCACGGCCTCCCCGGCCGGGGCGCCGAGCAGGCTGCCGGCGAGCGTGCCCACCGGCGCCAGCCCCTGCTGCACGCCCTGGGGCGTGGTCGGCAGGGCGACCTGCGCGACGGTGCCGTCGCCCGTCAGCAGATCGACGGTGGCCACGCTGCCGGTCGCCGGAGTGTCGCCCGGCAGGACGTTGACGCCGATCAGCGATCCGGGCCCCGTGGGTCCGACCAGCGGCTGATTGCCGATGGACGCCCCGATGATCGATCCGCTGCTGGTGGGGCCGGTCGGGCCGGTGGGACCAGTCGGACCGCCCGGGCCGGTGGGTCCGCCGGGGCCTGTCGGGCCAGCGGGTCCGGTGGGACCGCCTGGGCCGGTCGGACCGCCTGGACCCGTAGGACCGGAGGGGCCGGTCGGACCCGCTGGGCCAGTTGGGCTGGTGGGACCGGCCGGGCCACCCGGACCCGTGGGGCCGCTTGGGCCAGTGGGGCCGGACGGTCCGGTCGGGCTGGTCGGGCCAGTGGGACTTGTCGGACCTGTCGGGCCGCTGGGACCGGAAGGAGACTGGCCGCCCCCTGCCCCTATGTCGAAACCCACGCCGTCGGCGCAGGCGCTGAGCAAAAGAAGAGGTATCGCCGTGGCGCACAGCAGATAGCGCCGTCCCGACCGGACCGATCCATGAAGTGGCATTGCAAGACTCCCTGTTTTCCTGCGAGCAGATCGCAACGGGAGCACGTTAAGCCGGGCAGTGCTTATCGCCGCGTCAAGAAGAAACCAGTCTGGTCAGAACGGTTTACTTCACCCATCTTCGTCACAATTCGACACGCAAAAGCATGTCGCGGCCCGCGCAAAGCCGCGCAAGAGATAAGGCAATCCCCGTAACAACCGGCTTTTACCTGGCTTCCCGACACTTGCTTGTCCGCAAAGCCGGGCCAGGGCCGCGCAAGTCGCCCTTGGCGGGATTTCTTCCGATATGGCTCATTTTCGCGACCGAAGGCATCGGTCGCCGCTGCGATCGGCACGCATCCATCCTGCCCGCGCCCCATCGGCGCGGTTCTTTGCCAAGGGTGAGGATGGAGGATCGTGCCGTCAGGTGCGGCTCACCGCCATCTGGGCCCTTCGATCCAGCTCACCAGGCTGCGGCGGAGGCCCTTGGTCACCGGCAGTACGCGATGCTGGAGGAAGGAGGGGAAGATCAGCATGCTGCCCCGCGACGCGAAATTCACGCCCGGTTGCTGAAGGCCGAAAAATTCGAAGGCGCCGCCCTCATATTCATCCGGGTCGGACAGTTGCACCACGACCGACAGCTTGCGATCGAACGGGCGGGAGGATTCCAGCCACACATCCTGATGCCAGTCATATTTGCCCTGCGCGCGGCCGTGATATTCGGTATATTGCAACTCAAAGGGGCCGGCGATGTCGATCCCGAAATTGGTGCGGTTGGAAGAATGGACGAACTGCATCAGCCGGTCGACAATGTCCTTGTCGCGATGGACATCCAGCCAGCTTATGGTGGACGATCGATAGGCATGATCGCTGCGCACCGCCTGCGCGAAGCCGACGGTCGCGCTTTCCGGCTGATAAAGCGCCGCGCGCTTGACGATGGCGTCGCATTCCGCCCCGGTCAGGGCCGCGGGCCATACCTCCCACACATTGTTCATTGTCTTGCTTCCCGCTTCTTTGTTTTTGCGTATCCGCAAAAGGACGGATCAAAATGCCCGCCCTACCCCGAAGAAGAATCGCGCCTTTCGGCTATGGCCCGGGTCGGGCCGCTTGACCGGCACGGCCACCTCAGCGCTGACCCGCCATTTGGGGCCAAGGCCCAGTCGCACTCCGCCCCCGGCCGATGCAAGGCTGTAGTCCCGCGCCGCAAGGCGGTAGGCGGGCCGCGCCGTGCCATGCGCCAGCGCCCCGTCAAGCGCAACGAACAGCGCGCTCGCCTTCAGCAAGGGCGATCGGGCCGGAAGCGACCACGAAAGTTCCGCGCTGCCGGCAACGGCCTGTTCCGCCGTCAACGTTCCGGTGCGGAAGGCCATGCCGACGCCCCGGCCGCCCAGCGGGAAGCGCTCCGTCACCGGAAGATCGTCCTTCGAATATTGGCCCTTGATCGACGTCCTGAGGCTGAGCTTGCCGCTGATCCCCTTCACCGCGACGGCCTGGACATTGACCTTGGTGAAGCCGGTTTCGGAAAAGCCGGCAAAGGGCCTGGCGCCCAGGGCGTCGATCCCCTGGCTGACGACCGTGGAAATCGCATAGCCGTCCCGGGCGTCGGCGCGGGACCAGGAAGCGCCCAGGCGCAGCGCCCGCGACCGATAATCCCCGAAACGGATGTCGAGGAAATAATTGTCGCTGTCGATGCCGTCGAGGGACGCCGTGACCGACAGTTGGGACTTTGTCGACCGTAGCACGGGATAGCTGAGCGCCAGGCCGGCCAATGTCGCCTCACCCGTCGTCCTGCTGTCGCGCGAACGGGTTTCGACATGGGCGGCCTGCGCGGCCAGGGTCAAGCCGTTGCTGCCGATGGGGGTGGCGTGGCTGAGCGAATAATATTGATAGCGGTCGGGATAGAAGGGCAGGTAGCCGGCAATGCGCGTGCTGTCGCCTTCGCGGACGAGGCCGTTGACCGTGACCGACATCTGCGCCTGCACGCCCTGCACGACATTGCTGACCCCGCTATTGTCGATCGTCAGGCCGATCTGCACCTGCTTGCGCTTGACGATGAGGTCCATCAGCAGGTCGCCCGGCGCGCCCGACTGCCGCAGGCGGGCATCGACCGTCTGTCCCGGAATATCGCGCAACAACGCCAATGTCCGTTCCAGGCTGCTCTTGCGCAGCGGCGCGTCCCGCATCAGCCGGCGCATATGCGCGGCGATCAGCCCGGCAGGCATGCTGGGCGACATGCCCGCGAGGCGATAATCCGTCACCCGCCCCTCGACCAGACGGATGGTCAGCACGCCACCGCTCGGCACCTGGGGCGGGATGGAGACGGAATAGAAGGCGATGTCGCTCCGCGCATAGGTCGCGCTGATCGCATTGGCGATGGCCTGGAGCGTCTCGCCGGTTAGCGGATGTCCGATATAGGGCGAGGCGGCGGCATCAAGCTGGCCCGTGGGCAGCGTCGTTCCGCTATAGCGCAGCCGCGTCAGCAGGGTCTGGCCTGCGGAGGAGGCCGCAGGCGCGACCTGGACCGACGGCGCAGGGCGCGGCGCGGCGACGGGCGGCGACGCGATCTGCGGCTCGAGCCGGTCGGTACGGTCGCGATCGATGATCGGGGCCGCGCTCTGCTGGCCGGGCGCTGCGTCCTGCGCGGCCGCCGGGACCGCCAGCATCAGCCCCAGACCCGTTGCAACCGCCCATGCCGCGCCCCTGCGCCACCCCATCCCCGCCATGATCCGCCGCCACCTGCCCCCACGCCATCCCGGCCGCCAATGGGCCGCTGCGCAGAAGGATGGGCGAAAACGACCCGGCCTTCATCTGCAACCGGGACCGGATCGGTTATATCTGCAAGCCTTTGTAAAATATCCGCGCAGTGCCGAAGCCCCGCCTTGGCCGATCCGCCCAGGCCGGCATCGCCTGGCGCTCGACAATTGCGACCATTTTGGCGGAACGGACGCCCGCCCGGCCCTTGCCCCGGCCCGAACGCCTCCTCGCGCCGGGGAGATCAGAGTCGCGGCGGAGCGGAAATGCCCCCAAAGGCTCCCGATCGGGCATGATTTCGGCATCGCAAAGCGCCAATAACGCGATTTTGCTGCCGATTTTCGCTGTTCGCCGGTCGCAAAGGGGCTGGTTGAGCGCGAAGAGACAGGTTAAGACCATCCGTCCACGAAAGGGAGATCACCATGAACAATACTGAACTCGCCGAAGCATTGGCCGCCGATCATGGCCTGACCAAGGCCGATGCGCGCAAATATGTCGACGGCGTCTTTTCCGCCATCGCCGGCGCCGCCGCGAAGGGCGAGGAAGTGTCGCTGAACGGATTTGGCAAGTTCAAGGTCAAGGACCAGCCCGCTCGCGAAGGCCGCAACCCCTCGACCGGCGCCGTGATCCAGATCGCCGCTTCGAAGAAGCTGACCTTCACCCCGGCCAAGGCCGTGAAGGACCAGTTGAACGGCTGAAAATGGCCCCGGCGGCCGCACCTGGCCGCCGTCCCAATCTCCGCCGACACATGATCGGAAGGATCGGCCCGGATGAACGGGACGGCACCCCTCCCTTGATCGAATGGCGCGCCCCAGCCGAACGGGCGGGGTGCGCCATATTGGCAGGATCGATGCCTGCCCTCCCCCTCCCCATCTGATGCAGGTCCGCGATCTTTGCGCGGTTTAGACCGATCGTCATGGAGTGTTCTGCCGGGATGTCGGGAAGCCCTTTTCCGCTCTTCCCGCTGTGCTGCCCGATGAAACCGCCCGGATGGATTGCGTGAAACGCAATCACATCGCCGCGTTTCGCATTTGCCATTGCACGCCCGCCGCGCCAATTGGCGAGTGCCTTTCAGGCATCCTCTCCTAACTCATTGGGCCGGTCGAAAGACCGGCCTTTTTTTTGGTCCACCGGAAACAGGTTTCGCGGCGGACAAATATTGCCTTGCGCTGGCCGAACACTGGTAGGCGCGACACGAATATAGATCGATATTCCGGCTTTGCTGTATGGAGCGTGATGCTTGCGCAATGTAACTGACGGACCATGGACGAAGATGGTCTGCTACATGGCACGGAAGCGCACGATAAAGCTGTGCCATCCCGAAACAAAATGCGCTTGTTTGTTCCTGTTCGACAGCATGCGACCGGGCTGTCAAGTTGTTTCGGATTTACATTTCACGCAAAACCGCTCAAAAGGCCCTCTCTATTAATCGAAGATGGGAAGCGGGGCCAATGTCTGAAAACAACCAGCCTGACATCACGACGCTCACTGTTCAGCTGGTGAGTGCCTTTGTCTCCAACAATAATGTCGCGAGCGAAGGTCTTGCCGATCTCATTCGGACCACCCGCCTGGCCTTGACTGATGATCTTGCCGCAAAGCCCGAAGATGCGGCGGCGCCGACTTACACGCCGGCGGTGTCGGTTCGCAAAAGCCTGTCTTCGCCGGAGCATATTCTCAGCATGATTGACGGCCGACCCTACAAGACGCTGAAGCGCCACCTTGCCAGCCATGGCCTGACCCCCAACGAATATCGCGAACGCTATGGGCTGCCGAAATCCTATCCGCTGGTCGCGCCCAACTATTCGGAAGCGCGGCGAGCAGTCGCCACGAAGCTCGGCCTGGGCAAAAAGCCGGTGAGCGTCAAGAAGCCGGCCGAAGCGGCTCCTGCTCCCGCTGTCGCCGCGCCGGCGGCTGCGAAGCCCGCCGCTGCTCCCAAGGCAGCGCCCGCAAAGGCGGCGCCTGCCAAGCCGGCCGCGGCGAAGACGCCCGCTCCCAAGACTGCGGCCACCAAGGCCCCGGCAGCCAAGCCCGTGGAGGCCAAGCCCGCCGTCGCCAAAGCGCCCGCCGCAAAGGCGCCGGCCGCAAAGCCTGCCGCATCGCGCAAGCGCCTCTCCATAGCAACGCCGTCTGCACCCGCGCCGAAGAAAGACGCCGCTCCTGCCGCCAAGCCTGCCGAAAAGGCGGCGGCAGGCAACAAGCCCGCCCCGGCTGCCAAGGCGCCCGCCAAACCCGCTCCCAAGAAAAAGCCTGCCGCCAAATCCAGCAAGGCGACGGCAGCTGAAAAGGCCTGATCGTCAGATTGGCGGACGTGCTTTCATTCATCATGAAAGCACGTCCACCTTTTGACGCCGCATTTCCGGGCCGGGCAGTCCGGTTGCCGATCAGGATCACGCTCCGGCCAGCGCAAATGTTGGTCGGGCGTTTTCCTTGATGTCAATTGGATAGATATTCGGCCATGGCCCGCCAATCGGGTCAGGTTCATCGTTCGGATTATGCCACAAGAATCCGGTTGCCGAAAAAATGATGGCGGGAGCAAGGCAAATCCCGGAGGATAAAAGGACTGTTCAGCTAATCTATTTTCTTTGTCGGGATTGACCCATCGGCTTCTCGAGAACTTGCAGCGGCATGTTTCGGTTTTTACGAGAACCCTTCACCGTCAATTGAAAATCAATGGCTCATTCAGGACATCGTCCCAGCGTGCTGATGGGTGACGGGTTTTGTTATACGTCTCTGACGGATTTTTCGCTGCTCGCCAGCCTATCTTCGGGACCATTTATGGATGAAGATTTACGGCTTTTAGAATTTAATCTGATCCGCTTCATGACTAGGCAGCTTGGACAAATTCGAAAATGTCGTGAAATGGCCATGAGCGGTCATTACCCCCACCGTCACCCCGGACTTGATCCGGGGTCCCGCTTTTGCCTCTACACCGCGCCCAGCCCAAGGCAGCGGGACCCCGGATCAAGTCCGGGGTGACGAATAGGGGGGGAAAGGTGACGAATAGGGAATGGCCCCTCCCCACCCAAATCACTCAGTCCGGCAAGTCTTGAATTTGTCCACGCTGCCTAGGCTTCAATATATCAACCCGATCTTCGACGGTGATGCCCAGCCTTGAGGCCAATGCCATCCTGTCTCGCAGTTATCCGCCGCTTGGCGCTTTTTCCCATTGCCAGGCTTCATCTTCCCTGGCGCTCGATCCGGCGTTCAAAGCTACGCCAGCGGCCATTGCCCAAAATTTAGGCAGGCTGGGAAGCTCACAGGAAAGAAATTCGCCCTGCTGACGGGCCAACCTAGCTGGCCCCCTCCGCGGCGCCTGACGAGCCTCCGAGGGCGAAATAGGCGCGTTTCCTGTTCTGTTCCCTTTTCCCAGACGGTATAAGGACTCCCTCTTGCCTCGGCAGGCCAACGCCACCTGCAAAATAAGCGCGGTCGTCGCGCAACGCTTTCATCCCATCGCGCGAGAGGATGTCGAATGATGCTGGCGGGCATCGCCTTGTTATGGCATATAGCTATGGCCTGAAGGGTCGCCTCAAAACAGGAGGCGCCATCTATCCACCCCCATCCCAGCATGTACAACCAACCATATTATTTGGTTGTAGTCCATCTTGCGCTATGACCGGGGAATGCACGATTTTTCAGCTTCGCCGGATCATGCCCTGCTTGTCCTGGGGCGGCTGGACGGGCGGCTCTGCAACAGCCCGGCGGCCGACATCTGGCTGGCCAGGGAAAGGCTGAAGGGCGCCTCCATGCTGTCAGGCTTTGCCGGGGTGCCGGTGTCGGTTACGGAGCTTCAGAACTGGATTTGCGGGCGGACGCCGCCGCCGCGCCATAGCGAGGGTCTCAACGATCCGCTCTCCGTTGCCGCCCTCTTCCATTTTGCCCTGTCGGCAAGCGACGATCGGGATCCGATCGCGCGGGCGACCCTCAATATCTCCCGCACGCTGCTCGATGACAGGAAGGAGGCTGGACTGTGGGCGCCCGAGGATCTGGTCCGCTTCGGCCCGTCATGGCGGATGGCCCAGATGCTGCTGGAGGCCCCCTACCCTGCCGGCACCTTGCTGGGGATCGCGCAGCGGCTGATAGATGCCAGAGGGAGTCTCGACGCGCCTGTCACCGAGGGTCATCTGGTGACGACGGCGGACGGGCGGCAATGGCGCATCGATCCGCGGCGGTTCGATATGGGCTGGGTGCTCGCCTGCCATCTTCCAGGCGCGTTGCTGGCGGCGGGCCTCAGCCTGCGCCGCTTGCCCTCGCTGGTGGGACTGCCGCGCTTCTTGCCGGACGATGCTGGTTCATTGGCGAAAGCGATTGCGGCCATGATCGCCCGGCAGGCCGGGCAGGGATTGATCGAACTGGACCGGCTGGAGGCGAAGCTGGCACGGTTGCCGAAGGAATTGCGAGTGACGCGACGAAGCAAGGCCCCGCTGCTCATGCGGCTTGAACTGGCCTATCCCGGGCTTGGCAAGATGGCGGTCGCCCGTTTGCTGGGCATTTCGCACCAGGGCGCGACGAAGCTGGTTGCGCAGGTGGAGAGGCTGACGGGAGGGCATTAGGAAATGGAGCCTTCGTCCATCCTGCTTCATTTTCCAGAAAATATCGTGCTGCTGTTATAAGGTTTCTAGGAAAGTTAAAGAGTTAGCGGCTGAGAGTTTCGGCCCGAATCGCCGGAATCGCACGAGTCGGCCTTTGTGCCGCGTTCCCATAAGGTCGATTGTCCGTTCCTGTAATGTCGACGCTGGCGTTCCCGAAATGTCGGGGAAGCGTTCCTGAAGAGGCGAAGACCGTTCCCGGAATGTCGAGGCTCGCCATTTGCGGTGGGTGGCGCTTGGCGGATTGAATCATATTGGGCGGGGGTGTCGGGAAGGACGTTCAAATTCGGCGGCGGGTCGGGTGCATTGAACTGTCGTGCGCGACAGCGGGGTCCGCCATATCCGTGTCACCCGACACTTCGGGAACGCTCTAGCCATGGGGCAAGGCAGAGGGACGGTGGGTCTGACATCGAGCGGCGGATATGAGATATGTTTCCGTCCGGCATCGGAAAATGGAGACAAGAGAAATCGGAGTGCGATCCGCTGCAATCGCAATCTAAGCGGACCGCGCTCTAGGGTGTATCGACATTCAGAAGATGGCGAGCCGAAAATGGTGGTTTACCGTGACCCGGCGCGCAGCCTACTCAAAGTAGGTGAGCACCGGAAGCACGGAAAACCACCATTTGCAGGCCGCCAGGGCTGAATGTCGATACAGCCTAGAGACGGTGCCGGTTCTTCTCATGGAAGCGGCGGACGAAGCCGATGAACGCCTTTTGATAGTTGACCGGCGTGCGTGCGGGATCGGCGTCGAGCCAGTCGCGGAATTCCTGATGGAGCGTCTGATAGTCCCAGCCGGGATATTCGGCGCGCAGGGTCGCCATGGTCGCGTCGGTGATTTCGCCGGCGCTGGCTTTGGCGGACATGCCGGCCAAGGTTCTGCGGATCATGCCGCCCGCGTCGACCAGCATGTCGGCATCGGCCGGAGGGTGGCGGACTGCGCTGTTGTTGTGGGTAGCGGCGGCGGCCGACTGCGGGGTCGCGGCCGTCCGCCGTGAAGTCGTCGTGGGGGGAAGCGGATCGGATTGGGTTCGGCGGCGCATGCGGAGCGAGGGTTCGCGCTTGCCTTCGGGCTGTTCCAGCTCGACCGTATAGCCGGGCAGCGGATCGCGTTCGGCGATCCTGGCGATCTCGAACTTGAAGCGGCGATAGGCGCCCTCGGCCCCTGATTTTTCGAACAGGGTGGGCATGGAGATGGCGAAACCCCCCTCCCCTGCTCCGCCCGCATGCTTGCGCGCCACCTTGTAGAGCCAGCGTTCGCGGCCGCCGGTGAGGTCGAAATAAGCGCGGTCGATGCTGAGCACGCCGCCCTGCATCAGCACGCCTTCATAGAACCAGTTGCTGAGTTCGATGGTCATGCCGCGGGAGCGTTCGGTGCGTTCGTCGACCAGCTGGGTCCAGCCGTCCAGCCAACTGAAGGTCGCTTCGCGGCGGTTTTCGGCGCGGATATTGGTCTTGATCGTGGTGGAGACGAGCCGGTCGAGCGACTGGCCGAGCAGTTCATAGGCGCGGCCGGTGGTCGGGCGGTGGATGGCGCGCAGCAGGTCATAGGGCATGAGGTGCAACTTGCGCGGCACGTCGTTGAGGCCGCGGCGGGCCATGTCGGCCAGGACCGAGGCGCAATAGATGAGGATGTCGGCGTCCCAGATGGTGGCCATGCCATAATCGGGATTGGCCGAGACATGGACCCAGGCCTTGCCGTCGGGGGAGGTGTAGTCGATCGGCTTGACGCGCTTGGTCTTGGCGAGGCTGAAGAAGGGGCGCTCCATCATCTCGCGCTGGTCGCGCAGCGGCATGTCCGCGATATAGGGGAGGAAGAGTTCGAACTGGTCGTTGATCTGCGTCCGGGCGGCGCGGGTCAT
>NZ_AP025355.1:2867500-3554619 GCF_037101235.1 Sphingobium sp. TA15 | reverse complement strand
AAACAGTCGACCCCCATCAACTGCACCCCCATAGGCAGGGGCGATGCGACACAGAGACCCGTTCCGGAAAAGCCCCGCCTTTCCGAACGCCTTGCATCAACCAACCTTCTGATGACCGCCGGAAATTCGATTCGAGTGGCGGCCGGAGGATCAAAATAGACAGGCCTGCTTCGTCGGATCAAGGGCGCTGCCTGTCAAAAATGTTAAATAAACCCGTTGACTCGGCAAACTCCGCAGAAAAGGCCGGTTTGAAAAATTATCACCATTTTTCAGTTACTTATAAGCTTGCCCAAGCAGGCCCCGCGCTCGAATCGAAGGAGAATCGCGGGAAACCGGGGCTTCCTCCAAAATGACCCTTTGGTGAACAGAATATGAAAAAGCCCGCCCTGCATCGATTGCGGGGCGGGCCTGTCCTGACTGACGAGCTTAAAAAAGCGGCTGCGTCTCAGCCGAGAGCGCTGACGCGCTTCGTCAGACGGCCGAACTTGCGGGCCGCGGTGTTCTTGTGCAGCACGCCGCGGGCCACGCCGCGAGCGAGTTCCGGCTGGACCGACTGAAGCGCCGTGGTCGCGGCAGCCTTGTCGCCGGCGGCGAGGGCGGTTTCGACCTTCTTCACCAGGGTGCGAATCCGGCTGATGCGGGCGCCGTTGATCTCGGCGCGGCGGGCGTTGCGGCGGATGCGCTTCTTGGCTTGCGGCGTATTGGCCATTTATTGTCCTCGGTTCTCGTCAAATCTCGTGAAGGAGCCCGTCGGAATCGCCAACCAGCTCTCGTGAAGGTGCGCCCCTTACAGGGGAACCGGGGTTGCGTCAACCGCCGAGCGCCCCGCTATTTCTGGCATTTCGGGCAGAAAAAGGTCGATCTGCCCCCGTCCAGGCGGCGCCTGATGGGCGTGCCGCAGACGCAGGGCTCCCCTTCGCGGCCATAGACCCGCCATTGCTTGGAGAAATAGCCCAGTTCCCCGTCGGGCCGCGCATAGTCGCGCAGGGTGGAGCCGCCTGCGGCGATGGCGGCGGCCAGCACCTCCCGAATCGCGTCGACCAGCAGGACGAGACGCGCCCGGCCGATCCGGCCCGCTTCGCGCGTCGGGGCGATGCCCGCCATGTTGAGCGCCTCGCAGACATAGATATTGCCCAGTCCCGCGACGATGCGCTGATCGAGCAGCGCGGCCTTGATCGACGTCGCCTTGCCCTTGAGCGCGGCGGCCAGGCTATCGGGGGTGAAATCCGGCCCCAGCGGTTCCGGTCCCATGCGGGTGAAGGGGTTGTAGGCTTCCCGCGCCTCGCTGCGAACCAGGTCGAGCGAGCCGAAGCGGCGCGGGTCGTTCAGCGCAAGCAGCCGCCCTCCCCCCGTCCCGATCAGCAGATGATCATGCGCCCCGATCTCCGCCGGATCGATTCGCCAGCGGCCCGACATGCCAAGGTGGAAGATCAGCGTGTCGCCGCGATCGGTGTCGATCAGGCCATATTTGGCGCGGCGCGACAGGCCGGTGACGGTGGCGCCGGTCAGCCGCTGGCGCAGGTCGGCGGGTATCGGGAAGCGCAGGTCGGCGCGCCGCGGCTCCACCCGCGTCAGGAGCGAGCCTTGCAGGACGGAGCGCAGGCCCGCCACGGTGGTTTCGACTTCGGGAAGTTCGGGCATGGCCCTCTATGTAATGCGCCGGACGGCCCGGCAACAGGCGACTTGGCGCATGCGGCGGGCCATGGACATTTTACCCGATCTCAGATGTTTCCTCTGCCCGGAAAAATGCTCTAGAGCGTGCGGCCATGAGTGAAACCGCTTCCTTTGGCTATCGCGATGTCGAAGCCGCCGAAAAGCAGGGGATGGTCCGCGCCGTCTTCTCCAACGTCGCGTCCAGATATGATCTGATGAACGACGCCATGTCGGGCGGCGCGCATCGGCTGTGGAAGGACCAGTTCGTCAACCGGGTGAAGCCGCACCGGGACGAGCGGATACTGGACATGGCGGGCGGCACAGGGGACATCGCCTTCCGCCTGCATCGCCATGGCGCCCAGGTGACCGTGTCCGACATCAACCCCGAAATGCTGGCCGTGGGCGTCGAGCGGGCGAAGAAGAAGGGGCTGGAGGGCCTCATCTGGTCGGAACAGAATGCGGAGGAGCTGAGCTTCGCGGACCGGGCGTTCGACGCCTATACGATCGCCTTCGGCATCCGCAACGTGACCCATGTCGACAGGGCGCTGCGCGAGGCGCATCGGGTGCTGAAGTTCGGCGGGCGATTCTTCTGCCTGGAATTTTCCACGACGACATGGCCGGGCTTTTCCGACGTCTATGACGTCTATTCGCACCGGCTGGTGCCCCGGCTCGGCAAGCTGCTGGCCGATGACGAGGACAGCTATCGCTATCTGGTCGAATCAATCCGCCGCTTCCCCCCCATGCCGGCGTTCGAGCGGATGATCCGCGACGCCGGCTTCGTGCAGACGAAGGTGGAGCCGATCCTCGGCGGACTGGTGGCGATCCATAGCGGGTGGAAAATCTGATGGGGCGCCCGTCACGTCCTTCTCCCGCAGGGGAAGGGCATAAATAGCGATGCCTTCCCACCTCACGCATATCTGGCGGCTGCTGAAATGGGGCCGCACCCTGGCGCGGCATGGCGCGCTGACCGGGATCGAGCGCGATCCGCTGACGCCGACGCCGGTGCGGCGGCTGGTGCGGGTGGCGCGGCTGGGCGCGCGGGTGCCCCGGCAGCCGCGCTATGCCGACGCCTTCCAGTCGATCGGCCCGGCGGCGATCAAGCTGGGCCAGACGCTGGCGACGCGCCCCGACCTGGTGGGGGAGGATGCGGCGAACGACCTGCTGCGCCTGCAGGACGCCCTGCCCCCCGTGCCGTTCGCCACCATCCGGGCGCAGATGGAGCAGAGCTTCGGGCGGCCATTGGAAACGCTCTACAGCCGCTTCGACGAGGCGCCGGTGGGCGCCGCATCCATCGCGCAGGTGCACCGCGCCGTGACGACGGACGGGCGCGACGTCGCGGTGAAGGTGATCCGTCCCGGCGTCATCGACCAGTTCAACCGCGACATCCAGACCTATGAATGGGCCGCCGCCCATGTCGAGATGCTGGGCGGCGAAGTAGCCCGCCTCCGCCCCCGCCTCGTCATCGCGAACATGAAGCGCTGGACGGCGCGGGAACTGGACCTGCGGCGCGAAGCGGCATCGGCTTCGGAACTGGGCGAGGCGATGGAGGCCATGCCCGGCTATCGCGTGCCCGCCATCGATTGGGACCGCACGACCGGCAAGGTCATGACGATGGAGTGGATCGACGGGGTCAAGATCTCCGACCGGGACGCGCTGATCGCCGCCGGCCATGATGTGAAGGAGATCGCGGCAAGGCTGGTCAACGCCTTCCTGCGCCAGGCGATCGCCGAAGGCTTCTTCCATGCCGACATGCATCAGGGCAATCTGTTCGTCACCGCCAATGGCGACATCGTCGCGATCGATTTCGGCATCATGGGCCGCATCGACCGGCGGGCGCGGATGTGGCTCGCGGAGATCCTCTACGGCCTCATCACCGGCAATTACCGCCGCGTGGCGGAAATCCATTTCGAGGCGCAATATGTGCCGGGCCATCACAATGTCGAGGAGTTCGCGACCGCCCTGAGGGCCGTGGGCGAACCGATGCGGGGCAAGCCGGTGCGCGAACTGTCGGTCGGCGGCATGCTGGACGGCCTGTTCGCCATCACCCGCGATTTCGACATGCAGACCCAGCCGCACCTGCTGCTGCTGCAGAAGACGATGGTGATGGTGGAGGGCGTCGCGACCGCGCTCGACCCCGACATCAACCTGTGGGAGACGAGCGGCCCCTATGTGAAGGAATGGCTGCGCGCCGAACTGGGGCCGGAGGCGAAGGCCGCCGACGCGCTGATCGAGAATGTCCGCATCTTGCAGCGCCTGCCGGGCCTCGTGAAGCGGATCGAGGAGGCCTTTCCGGAAAAGGGCGGCGCCCCCCCGCCGCCGCCCCTGACGGAGGTCAGGCTGATCCGGGTGGGCAGCGGCTGGCGCTACATGCTGGTGGCGCTGCTGGCCGGCCTGGCCGGGGCTGGCGCAATGGCGGCGGCTACGACCTTTCTATAGAGGGGCGCTTCGGCAAGTTGCGGTCATTATCCCACCGTCACCCCGGATCAAGTCCGGGGTGACGAATAGGGGAAAGGTCCGCTTCCCACCCCAACTCAACCATTGGGTACGATCAGATATTTCTCCCCTGTCCGGCGGGCGCTATATGTCAGCACCGCGTCGCGGCTCAGCGCTTCCTTGAGGGAGATGCGCGCCTTGTAATGGCTGGCGAAGGTGGTCGTCAGGCCATCGCGCACCCGCTGGCGCAGGCGCTCGGCGGTTTCGGTGCTCGCCTTTTGCAGGAAGGAGAAAAGCAGCCAGCCGCCGATATTCCAGCCAAAGCCGAAGCTGCGCGTCAGGATGGTCGGCGACATGTCAAGCGCGCCGTAGATATAGGCCTGCTTCAATATGTCCGAGCCATAGCGGCTATAGGGCGCGTTCTTGCTCACCACCTGCTCCATGGCGTTGAGAATCTGGCTGACCAGATGGCCGCCGCCGATCGCGTCGAAGGCGATGGTGGCGCCGGTGGCAGCGACCGCATCCTGAAGCCGGGCGACGAAGTCTTCCTGCGAACTGTCCAGCACATATTCGGCGCCCATGTCCTGGAGGATCGCCACCTGCGCTTCATTGCGGACGATGTTGACCAGCGGAATGCCGTCCTCCTGGCAAATGCGCACCAGCATCTGGCCCAGATTGGAGGCGGCGGCGGTGTGCACTATCGCCTTGTGCCCTTCGCGCGTCATGGTTTCGACGAAGCCCAGCGCCGTCAGCGGGTTGACGAAGGCCGACGCCCCCTGCTCCGCCGTGACATCGTCCGGCAGGGCCATACAGCCGGCGGCGCCAAGCAGGCGGTATTCCGCGAACATGCCGCCCCCGATCATCGCGACCCGCTTGCCCAGCAATGCCTGGGCTTCCGGCGCCTCGCCCGCGGCCATGACGGTGCCGGCGGCTTCATTGCCGATGGTCATGGGCTGGCCGACGCGCCCCACCAGCGCTCGGCGCGCCGGATCGGACATGCGGGCAACGATCCGGCCCTCCGCATAATCGGCATTCGCCAGATCGGCGGCAGCGAACAGCAGACCCAGGTCGGAAGGATTGATCGGCGCGGCCTCCACCCGGACCAGCACTTCGTCGCCCTTGGGCGCGGGGAGCGTTTCCTCCGCCAGTTCGACGGTCAGGCGACCGTCTTCATGCAGGGTCGAGAGCAGCGTGAGGCCGTGGGTGTCGCTCATGACATTGCCTTTCAAGCAGAGGGGCGGTCGCTGTAAAATGCGGGAAACAGCGCCTTGAGGGCCGTCAGCTTGGGTATGTCCCATCGCTGGACATAGGGGTGGCGGGGGTTTTTCCTCAGGAAGTCCTGATGATAGTCGTCCGCATCCTGAAAGCCGGTGAAGCGTTCGATGCGGGTGACGATGGGGTCGCGCCAGAGGCCCGATTGGCCAAGCTGGACGAGATAGGCCCTGGCGGCCCGTTCCTGCTCCGCGTTCAGGGGGAACAGCGCGCTGCGATATTGCGTGCCGTGATCCGGACCCTGATAGTCGAGCGTGGTCGGATCGGCGATCACCGAGAAGAAGATGCGCAGCAACGTGCCGTAGCTGACCTGCCTGGGATCGTAGGTGACGCGGACGGATTCGGCAAAGCCGGTATCGCCCTCGCTCACCTGTTCGTAATCCACCCTGCGGCCACGCGGGCCGCCCGCGAAGCCGGACACGGCGAGACGCACGCCCTTCACATGCGAAAAGACGCCTTCGACGCCCCAATAGCAGCCGCCCGCGAAAATGGCGGTTTCGAGCTTTCGGGCCGGGACTGCGTCGACCGCCGGGATCGGCGCGAGCACCGGACGTTCCGCGCGCAAGGGGGAGGCGACGGCCAAAGCCGCCAGAAAGGCAAGGGCGATGCCGTCAGCGCGCCGCATCGTCCACAACCGGAGCCGGGGCCGACGCCGCCATGGCCTGGCCGGTCAGCGGCGGCGCGTCGCTGTTCGGCTGAAGCACGAAGACGCCGATCGCGCCGATCGCGAACCCGCCCAGAAAGCGCAGGAACAGGTCGGATTTCAAGAAGGCCAACATGGCGTTCTTCCTTTCGGTCGTCTCGACCGCCGCAAGCGGGCGGCCATGAATGTCGCGCGGCTTAATCCCGGATGAACGCTGCGCCAGGGCAGTTTCGACCAACGCCCGATGCGGAACGATGGATGTCGGACCAAGCCAGTTTCGGTTCGAAACGGGATATAAACTCCCTCTCTCCATCCGCAAGACGGCGACGGGGAAATTTTCCGTTTCCTAGGCTGTATCGACATTCAGAAGATGGCGAGCCGAAAATGGTGGTTTTCCGTGACCCGGCGCGCAGCCTACTCAAAGTAGGTGAGCACCGGAAGCACGGAAAAGCGCCATTTGCAGGCCGTCAGGGCTGAATGTCGATACAGCCTAAAAGAGGGGGGTCGGGAGGGGAAGGCAGGCCTGTTCCGCCCTTCCCCTCTCCAGCTTCAATCCCTCACCCGTCTTCGACAGGGGGATTGAAACGGTCACTTCAAGGCGGCGCAGGCCTCCTGGATGCGGGTGCAGGCCTTGCGCAGCACCTCATCGGAGGTGGCGTAGCTGATGCGGAAGGCCGGGGAGAGGCCGAAGGCCGCGCCATGGACGGCGGCAACCTTGGCTTCGTCCAGAAAATAGCCGATCAGCGCTTCGTCGCTGTCGATGACCTGCCCCTTGGGCGTCGTCTTGCCGATCAGGCCGCTGGCGTCGGGATAGACGTAGAAGGCGCCCTCCGGCGTCGGGCAGTCCAGCCCCGGCGCGTCGTTCAGCATGGCGACGACCATGTCGCGGCGCTTCTTGAAGGCGGCATTGCGCTCCTCCAGGAAATCCTGATCGCCGGTCAGCGCGGCGACGGCGGCCGCCTGGCTGATCGAGCAGGGATTGCTGGTCGACTGCGACTGGAGCTTGCCCATCGCCTTGATCAGCCATTCCGGGCCGCCGGCAAAGCCGATGCGCCAGCCCGTCATGGAAAAGGCCTTGGAACAGCCGTTGACCGTCAGCGTGCGGTCGTAGAGGTCGGGACAGACCTGCGCGATGGTGGCGAAGGGCGTCGGCGCATACCAGACATGCTCATACATGTCGTCGGTCATCACCAGCACATGCGGATGACGCAGCAGCACCTCGCCCAGCGCCTTCAGCTCCGTCGCCGAATAGGCCGCGCCCGACGGGTTGGAGGGCGAGTTCAGCATGACCCACTTGGTCCTGGGCGTGATCGCGGCGTCGAGCTGGGCGGCGGTGATCTTGTAGCCCTGGCTCGCCGGCGCCTCGATGAAGACCGGGGTGCCGCCCGCGAAGTTCACGATGTCGGGATAGCTGACCCAATAGGGCGCCGGAATGATGACCTCGTCGCCGAGATCGACAGTCGCGACCAGCGCGTTGAACAGCGTGTGCTTGCCGCCCGAGTTCACGCTGATCTGGCTGCGCTTGTAGAGCAGGCCATTGTCGCGCTTGAACTTGAAGGCGACGGCGTCCTTGACGTCGGCGGTGCCGTCGACATCGGTGTAGCGGGTGAGGTTCTTGCGGATCGCCTGGATCCCCGCCTCCTTCACGAAGTCGGGCGTGTCGAAGTCCGGTTCGCCGGCGGAGAGGCCAATGACGTCCACGCCTTCGGCTTTCAGGGCATTCACGCGCGCGCTCATCGCCAGGGTGGCGGAGGGCTGGATGCGACCGAGGGCTGCGGAAGTCTGGCTCATCGTGACAATCTTTCTGAAGAATCCCCAAGGCCCGCAATGATACGGACGGCAGGCTCCTTAGTGCGCAACGAAAGAAGGGGCAACCGCCAGTTGGCGTCCGGTGGCCGCAGGTGCGGATATAAGGGTCAGGGAAAATCGGTTCGGCGCGTCAACGCGACAGCGACGCCGCCACCATGCCGCGCGCGGCATTGCCGATGAAGAAGCCATTTTCCAGGTCGCGGGGGCGCAGGTCCGCCTCCACCGCCTCGCCCATGTCGAGCAGGCTGCGGCGCAGCACGCCCGGCAGCACGCCGCGCGACAAAGGCGGCGTCAGCAGCTTGTCGCCGCGTTCGATGAAGATGGAGGAGAAGCTGCCCTCCGTCACGAAGCCCTCCTCATCCGTCATCACCACCTCATAGGTGCCCCCGCGCTGCAAGGCGTCGCGGTAGATGGAGCGGTCCGTCGTCTTGTGCGCCAGCCGCGCATCGGCGGCGGGCGCGTTGCGGGGGACGAGCGCGACCTGCATGATCGCCTGCGGCCAGGTGCGATATTCGCGCACTTCGATGGCGATGGAGCCCCGGCGCGACACCAGCAGGCGAAGGCGGCTGCGCTCCCGCAGGCGGAAGGTCGCGGCCTGAAGCTCATTGCGCACGTCATGACGGTCGAAGGCGAAGTCGAGCGCCTCCGCGCTGGTCTTCAACCGCTCCAGATGCAGTTCCAGCAATCTGATGCCCTCGACCGGATCGAAGGCCATGGTTTCGAGCAGATCGAACCGTCCGTCAGCCAATGCCATGGAAAACCGCAAACCCCTTATGCCGATCGATGATGGCGCCGATGAATCAGGCCGGTGCGAGGAAGCGCCCCTTGGCCAGGCATTCCGCCCATTCGGACGCGACATCCGAATCCGCGACGATGCCCGATCCCAGACCCAGGCGCCCCTCCCTGCTGCCTTCTTCGACGCAAATGGTGCGGATGGCAACATTGAACGCGGCGTCGCCCGACGGATCGATCCAGCCCATGGAGCCGGTATAGACGCCGCGCGCGAAGGGTTCGACCGCATCGATGATCTCCATCGCCCGGACCTTGGGCGCGCCGGTGATCGACCCGCAGGGGAAGAGGACGCGCAGCACGTCGACCGGGGAAAGGCCAGGCAGCAGCCGCGCCCGGACGGTCGACACCATCTGGTGGACGGTCGGATAGGTTTCCACCTTGAACAGGTCGGGCACCGTGACCGTGCCAGCGCGGGAGACCCGCGACAGATCGTTGCGCAGCAGGTCGACGATCATCAGGTTTTCGGCGCGCTGCTTGGCGTCCCGCTCCAGCCATTGGATGAGGTCGGCGTCGCGGGCCAGGTCGGGATCGCGGGGGGCGGTGCCCTTCATCGGGCGCGCGGTCAACTGGCCGCGGACATGGGTGAAGAACAGCTCCGGCGAAAAGGAGAGGATCATATGGTCGCCGGTGCGCAGCATGCCGCCATAGCCGGCCTGCTGGCGCGGGCGGATCGCGGCATAGAGCGCCATGGGATCGCCGGTGAAATGCGCGGCGCAGGGAAAGGTCAGGTTGACCTGATAGATGTCGCCGGCGCGGATATAGTCCTGGACCTGGGCGAAGGCGGCGCGATAGGCGCCCTCGTCGATCAGCGGCTGGACGCGGTCCACCCCGGCGCCCGCCGGGTCGGGCAGCAGGCCGGTCATGGCACCCGGATCGATCAGGCGCACCCCTTCGAACAGGCCGAACCAGAGAAGCGGCGTCTTCGGCCGGTCCTGCCGGTGCCGCTCCGCCAGCGGGTGGAGGCGATCCTCCAGCGCCAGCCCGGCTTCATAGGCGATGAAGCCGGCGGCGTGCAGCCCGGCCTCCGCCGCTTCGGCCAGGCGGTCCAGCGCCGGCTGCACCTCCGCCAGCCGATGGGCGGCGATGACCGACACCGGATCGCGATAGAGGCGCGCGGGGGCGGGCGCCCGCGTGCGGGCGTCGTCGAACAGGACGAAGGTTTCGGTCGGTCCCGGAAGGCGCATGGCCGCTTCTTAACAGGCTTTGCGCGGCGCGGAAGCTCTAACAGGATGCGCGCATATTGCGCGGACCGTCCATTGGCCATAGGGGAAGGCGATGGATCAGGGATTGCCCCATGACGATGCGGCGCGGCCTTTGCGGCCGGCGCTGGCGCTTGCCCTCAGGGGCCGTTGCCCCGCCTGCGGCGAAGGCCGCATGTTCGCGCGCTTCCTGAAGCCAAGCCCCGCCTGCCGCCATTGCGGGCAGGCGTGGGACGCGTCGCGGGCGGACGATTTCCCCGCCTATATCGTCATATTGCTGCTGGGGCACCTGCTCGTGCCGCTGATGATAGAGGTGAACGCGGCGCTGGACATTCCGCTGGGGGTGCAGGCGGCGCTATGGCCCGGCCTTGCGATCCTGCTCGCGCTGGCGATGATCCAGCCGGCCAAGGCCGCGGTCATCGCCTTCCAGTGGAGCCGCCGCATGGACGGCTTCCGCCAGGACCGATCGACATTCAGTCGGGGCGGATGATGAAATTGCGTTCCATCGCCGCGCGCAGGGTTTCGTCGATGGCGCGGCGTCCCTCCGACCCATGGGTGACGACGGTGGTGTCTGCGGTCGCGACGCACACCCCTTTCTGAAAGCCGGCCGAACTGATGGTCCAGCTCGTGCGGCCGATATGGCCGATCGCGCAATGCACCTCGAACGGATAGGGGAAATGGGCTTCCTCGACGAAATTCAGGTTCACGTTCGCGACGAGCCAGCGCACCCCCTGTTCCTGCGGATGGCGGCCCAGATGATGGTGGAACCGGATGCGGGCCGTTTCGAATATGCCGGAGATCGCCACATTGTTGATGTGGCCCATCGTGTCGATGTCCTGGAAGCGGGTGTCGATGCTGGTGACGAAACGATAAGCTGCCGGGCTAAGGCGCCAGGATTCGGGTTTGGCCATGTCCTGCTTGTCCTGTGTCCTGTTTTCCTATGCTCTTAGCCACTGGCCGCCGGGATGCAATCATCAGGTGGAAATTGGTCGGGCTGCGACCTTTATGACACAGGCGCGAAGGCCGTTCATCCGTTGAGGTAACGGATCGTTTCCCGGCGCGGCGGTGGACTTCCGCGCAGGTGCGGCATAGCTTCCGCGCCACATTGTCGCATGGGGGTCTTGATGCAACGCTATAGCCGGCTGGCCATTTTCCTGCACTGGGCGATCGCCGCCCTGCTCGCCTTCCAGATCGCGGTGGGATGGGCGCTGGAAGATCTCGGCGCGCGCGGCTTCGCGCTGTTCCAATGGCACAAGTCGATAGGCATCTCTATCCTGCTGCTGACCTGCGCCCGCATCGCCATACGCTATTGGAAGCCGCGCCCGGCGCCGGTCGAGCGCGGCTGGCAGGGCGCCCTGGCCAAGGCGGTGCACGCGGGGCTCTACCTCTTCATGCTGGGTGCGCCGCTGACGGGATGGGCGCTGGTGTCGACCGCTAAGGTGAAGGTGCCGACCCTGTTCTTCGGCATCGTCCCCCTGCCCCACCTGCCCCTGCCCATGACCGCGCATGAACTGGCCGAGGGCGGGCACGGCCTGATCGCCTGGATCGGCATCGCGCTGTTCGCGCTGCATGTCGCGGGCGCGCTGCGGCATCATGTCCTGAAGGGCGACGGGTTGCTGTGGCGGATGATGCCCGCCCGCTCTCCGCTGTGGCTGGCGGCCTTGCCCGCGCTGATCGCGCTGGGGTTCGTCCTGGGGCGCGTCATCCTGCCTGCGCCCGCTCCGAAGGCGGCCGCCGCGCCGGTCCTGCCAGCGGCGGTCGAGGAGGAAGAAGAAACGCCCGCCAATGCCGCAGAGCCGGCCGACAATGCCGGCAATGCTGCTGTCCCGGCCGAAGCCGACAATGCGGCGGCGGAAGAACCGGCCGGCCCGCCGCCCTCCTGGGCGGTGCAGCCCGGCGGGACCATCGGCTTTTACGTCGGGAACGGCGGCGAGACGATCAGCGGCGGCTTTTCCAGATGGACGGCGAAGATCGCGATGGACCCGGCCCATCCGGACAGCGCCGACATCCGCGTGGAGATCGACCTGGCAAGCGCCAGCGTCGGGGACAGCTACAAGGACGGCATGCTGGCCGGGGACGAATTTTTCGGCGCGGCGGCGCACCCCAAGGCCGTCTTCACCGCAAAGGGCGCGGAGAAGGCCGGCGCGAACGGCTATCGCGCCTCTGGCACCCTGACCCTCAAGGGCGTGAGCAAGCCGCAGAGCATCCGCTTCACCCTGTCCGGCACCGGCAAGGCGCGCAAGGTTTCCGGATCGGCCACCATAGCCCGCGCATCCTTCGGCGTCGGCAATGGCGACAGCAGCGCGGGGCTGGACCCCAAGGTATCTGTCAGCTTCGGGTTCAGTGCCAAGGCGGAATGACCGGCGGATAGATTTACATCGGGACTTCTGCCAAAGCGGCGTCATGGACAATAAAGAGCCGTCAGCAGCGCGGATAGAGGATGGAGTCTTCCTGGGCTTCGTCCTCATCGTCTCGGTCGCCTTCGCCCTGGTGATCGAGCCCTTTTTCGCGGCCATATTGTGGGGCGTGATCGCCGCCATCCTGTTCGCCCCCGTCAACCAGGGATTGGTCGGCATGATGCCCCGGCACCGGAACAGCGCGGCGGCGCTGACGCTGCTGCTGATCGTCGCGCTGGTGATCGTGCCGGCCATCATCCTGGCCATGGCGCTGGTGCAGGAAGCGACCCTCTTCTACGCCAAGGTGCAAACCGGCGAGATCAACTTCGCCCGCATGTTCGCGCAGTTCCAGGCGAGCCTGCCCAGATGGGCCGCGGCCTTTCTGGAGCGGCTGGGCATCACCAATTTCGCCGCGGTGCGCGAGATGCTGAGCGAAGGCATAACGTCCAGTTTCCGCACGGTGGCGACGCAGGCGTTGCAGATCGGGCAGAGCGCGTTCAGCTTCCTGATGGCGCTGGGCGTGATGCTGTACCTGACCTTCTTCCTGTTGCGCGACGGGCCGAAGCTGGCGGCGATGGTGGACCGGGCGGCGCCGATGCGCACCGCCTATCGCCAGGCGTTGATGCAGCAGTTCGTCATCGTCATCCGCGCCACGATCAAGGGCAGCATCGTCGTCGCCATCGTGCAGGGGGTGATCGGCGGCGTGGTGTTCTGGGCGCTGGGGCTGCCGGGGGCGTTGCTGTGGGGCGTGCTGATGGGGGCGTTCTCGCTGATCCCGGCGGTTGGGACGGGGCTGGTCTGGGTGCCGGTGGCCATCTATCTGTTCGTGACCGGGGCGGTGGTGGAGGGGTTGATCCTCGCCTTTTGCGGCATGTTCGTGATCGGGATGGTGGACAATATCCTGCGTCCGATACTGGTCGGGCGGGATACGCGGATTCCCGACTATGTGGTGCTGATCACGACGCTGGGCGGGATCGACCTGTTCGGGTTCAACGGCATCGTCATCGGGCCGGTGATCGCGGCGCTGTTCATCGCGACCTGGAATATCGTGACGAAGATGCGGACGGGGGCGGATGGGCTGGAGGGACCTTTGACGGAGGAACCTTCGGGCGGGTGAAGGCCAGCGCTAGTGCGAACAGGCTCTTATAGTTCCTCCAGCGCGGCGCTGGCTTCCATCCAGCTTTCTTCGGCCGCTTCCAGCTTCTTTTCGAGGTCGGCGCGCTTCACCATCAGTTCGGTCATGGTCATCTTCGCCTCCGCGCCGGTCGCGCTTTTGGGGTCGAACAGCGCCTGGTCGATGCGGCTGCGTTCGGCGGCCAGCGCGGCCATTTCCTTTTCCGCCTTGCTGACGGCGTTCTTCGCCGCCTTCTGCCGTTCGCGCCATTGCGCGGCGGTGCGCTTTTCCGCCTTGCGGTCGGTCTTCGGCGCATCGCCCCCCGAACCCCCATTGCCGCCACCGTTTCCGTCGGCCTTGCGCAGGATGATGTCGGTATAATCCTCCAGGCTGCCGTCGAAGGGCTGGGCCGTGCCGTTGTCGACCAGCACGAGGCGGTCGGCCACCAGTTCGATCATGTGGCGGTCGTGGCTGACGATGACCACCGCGCCCGAATAGTCGTTCAGCGCCTGCACCAGCGCCTCCCGGCTGTCGACGTCGAGATGGTTGGTCGGCTCGTCGAGGATCAGCAGGTGCGGCGCGTCGCGGGTGATGAGGGCGAGGGCCAGCCGCGCCCTCTCCCCGCCCGACATGGAGCCGACCTTCTGCGTGGCGCGCTCGCCGGAGAAGCCGAAGCGGCCTAGCTGGGCGCGGACGGCGGCGGGGGTTGCGCCCTTCATCACCCGGCTCATATGTTCGAGCGGCGTGTCGCCAACGTCCAGTTCCTCCACCTGATATTGGGTGAAATAGCCGACATTCATCTTGGCCGAAGCGTTCATCGCGCCTTCCATCGGCTTCAACTGCGCGGCGATCAGGCGGGCCAGCGTGGTCTTGCCGTTGCCGTTGCGGCCGAGCAGCGCCAGCCGGTCGTCGGGATCGATGCGCAGGTTCACGCGGCGCAGGACGGGCGTGTCGTTGTAACCGACCGCCGCCATGTCCATGGTGATGAGCGGCGGGCGCAGTTCGGGCGGGCTGGGGAAGCCGAAATGCAGCGTCGGGTCTTCGATGGCGGCGGCGATGGGCTGCATCTTCGCCAGCGCCTTGGCGCGGGACTGGGCTTGTTTCGCGGTGGAGGCGCGGGCGGAGTTGCGGGCGACATAATCCTGCAATTTCTCACGCTCCGCCTGCTGCTTGACGCGAGCGGCCTCCTGCTGGGCGAGGCGTTCGGCGCGCTGCCGTTCGAAGGCGTCGTAGCCGCCGGGATAGAGGGTGACCCTGCCCCCCTCCAGATGCAGGATATAGTCGACCACATTGTTGAGCAGGTCGCGTTCGTGGCTGATGACGACCACGGTGCCGCGATAGCTTTTGAGGAAATTTTCCAGCCAGAGCGTCGCTTCCAGGTCGAGATGGTTGGACGGTTCGTCGAGCAGCAGCAGGTCGGGATTGGAGAAGAGCAGGGCGGCCAGCGCCACGCGCATCTTCCAGCCGCCCGAATAGCTGTCGAGCGGGCGGCCCTGCATTTCCTCGTCGAAGCCCAGGCCGACCAGGATGCGGGCGGCGCGGGCCGGGGCGGTGTAGGCGTCGATGGCGTTCAGCCGTTCGTAGATATGGCCGAGCCGGTCGGGATCTTCGGTATGTTCCGCCTCCGCCATCAGTTCGGCGCGTTCCCTGTCGGCGGCGAGGACGGTGTCGAAGGGGGTGGCGGTGCCCGACGGCGCTTCCTGCGCGATATAGCCGAGGCGGGTGTCGCGGGGCATGTCGCAACTGCCCTCGTCCGGGTCGATCTGGCCGATCATCACCTTCATCAGGGTCGATTTGCCCGCGCCGTTGCGGCCGATGAGGCCGACGCGGCTGCGCGGCGGCAGCGCGGCGCTGGCGCGGTCGAGAATAGCGCGGCCGCCGAGGCGCACGGTGATGCCGTTCAGGTTGAGCATGGAGGGGGCCTCTAGCAGAGCGGCAAGGCGTGGTGAAGGCGCTCCGGTGGAGTTTTGCAGCAGGTGCTGTCGTTGCGAAGTTCACAGCGTTGTGGCTCACGCATTTGCGTGGGTGCGGAGTGGTGGCGTTGATTTCGCAATAGGAGAATTTTTGCGGAATGGGTGTGCGGAGGGTGCCCGCGCGGCGCGGGGTGAATGGGTTGACGGTGGGAAAGAGCCAGCGGGGTTATGGCATGGTCGCGGGGGTGTAGGACAGGGCTTCGTCCACTCCATCCGGGTTTCGTCACCCCGGGCTTGACCCGGGGTCCAGCTTCCCCTGACGCGGCGGAAGAAAAGAAAGCGGGATCCCGGGTCAAGCCCGGGATGACGTTATGGGGTGAAGGTCCATGGCCGCTGCTACCCTGCGGCGTAGAGGGTGAAGGCGCCTTGCAGGCCGCCGACGCTGGACTGGCCGATCCACAGGTCGAAGGCGCCGGGTTCGGCGAGGCGGCGGTTGCCTGCGCCGACGAATTCCAGGTCGATGCGGGAGAGGGAGAAGCGGAGCGTCTTGCTCTCGCCCGGTCCCAGCGTGACGCGCTCTATGCGTTTGAGTTCGCGGATGGGGCGGGTGCGGCTGGCGACGCGGTCGCGGATGTAGAGTTGGACGACTTCGCTGCCCTTGCGCTGGCCCTTGTTGGTGACGCGGACGGTGATGCCGATGGCGGCGTCCCAGCGGAGCGCGGTGTCGGAGAATTTGAGCTGGTCGAGGACGAACTCGCTGTAGCTGAGGCCGTGGCCGAAGGGAAAGCGGGCGCTGTTGTCGGTGGTCGTGTAGCGCGATCGATATTCGGTGCGGTTGTCGATCACCGGGCGGCCGGTCGACTTGCGGTCGTAGAAGAAAGGCTCCTGCCCCGATTCCCAGGGGAAGCTGACCGGCAGCTTGGCGGAGGGGTTTTCCTTGCCGAACACTATGTCGGCAATGGCATGGCCGGATTCGGAACCGAGGAACCAGGTGGCGAGGATCGCCTGCGCATTGGCCACGCCGTCATGCAGCGCGAGGGCGCGGCCGTGGCGGAGCAGGACGATGACGGGCTTGCCGGTGGCGGCGACGGCGTCGGCCAGCGCCTGCTGCACGATGGGGATTTCGATGGCGGTGCGCGATTGCGCCTCCCCCGACATGTCCTGGGATTCACCCAGCGCCAGGAGGACGACATCCGCCGCCTTCGCGGTCTCCACCGCCTTGGCGACGCCGCCGTCGATGGGCGTCAATATGCCGCTGCCGGGCGCGATCAGCAATTTGGCGGGGTCCGGCATGGCGGCGCGCAGGCCGGTGGCGATGTCGACGCCCTTGCCCTTGTCGCCGTAAAAGGCCCAGGGGCCGTAGACGTTCATCCTGTCCTCGGCAAAGGGGCCGATCAGGGCGATGGTCTGGCCTTTGGCGGGGTCGAGGGGGAGGACGCCGTTGTTCTGGAGCAGCACGATGGAGCGGGTGGCGGCTTCGCGGGCAAGGGCGCGATGGGAAGGCGTGAAGATGCGGGTCTTTTCCACTTCCTCATTCAATGAGCGGTAGGGGTTTTCGAACAGGCCGATGGCGGTCTTGACGTAGAGGATGCGGCGAACGGCGACGTCGACCGTTTCCATCGGCACCGCGCCGCTTTTCACCAGATCGGGGATGTGGCGGATATAGAGGCCGCTCTGCATCGACATGTCGACGCCCGCGAGGATGGCGAGGCGGGCGGCGTCGCGCTCATCCTCCGCATAGCCATGGGCGATCAGTTCCTCGTCGGCGGTATAGTCGGAAAAGACGAAGCCGCGAAATTTCATCTCGCCGCGCAGCAGGTCGGTGAGGAGGTCGCGGTCGGCTGTCGCGGGGACGCCGTTGATCTCGCTGAAGGCGGCCATGGTGGTGAGCGCGCCCGCCGCGAAGGCCGCGCCGAAGGGGGGCAGATGCGTCTCCCGCAGCGTCTCTTCGCTGATGTCGACGCTGCCATATTCCAGGCCGCCCGCGACCGCGCCATAGGCGGCGAAATGTTTGGGGCAGGCGAGCAGGCTGTCGTCGCGGCGCAGGTCGCGGCCCTGGAAGCCGCGCACGCGGGCGGCGGCGAAGAGGCTGCCGAGGGCGACGTCCTCCCCCGCCCCCTCCACCACCCGGCCCCAGCGCTGGTCGCGGGCGACATCGACCATCGGCGCGAAGGTGAGGTGCAGGCCCGCCGCCGTCGCCTCCACCGCCATGGCGCGGGCGGTGCGTTCGGCGAGCGAGGGGTCGAAGCTGGCCGATTCGGCCAGGGTCACGGGGAAGATGGTCTTGAGGCCATGGATCACGTCGCCCGCGAACAGCAGGGGGATGCCGAGGCGGCTCTGTTTGAGCGCGATGTCCTGTGCGCGGCGGGCGCCCGCCACGCCGATGCCGTTGAACAGGCAGCCGACCCTGCCCTTGCGGATTTCGTCCGCCAGTTGCCTTTCATTCTGGATGCCGACCTGCGGGTTGGGCGGGTTGTAGGGGCGGAAACTGTCGGCCAGGCAGGTCATCTGGCCCGCCTTTTCCTCTATGGTCATGCGGGCGATCAGGTCGTCCACGCGCTCCACCTCGCCCGCGGCGAGGGCGCGGCGGGGGAGCGGGAGCGTGAGGAAGCCGGCAAGGGCAGCGGTCAGGACGGCGCGGCGGTTGATGCTCATCAGGGGAAGTGTAGCAGATGTCGGATGAACCGCACTTATCCCGTCGAAGCGCGCAAGCAACCGGCGGAGAGATGGGCTGAGCCATAAGGCCGGTCAGTGCGGCCGAGGGGGGCGATGGTGGACAGGGCTGGATTCGAACCAGCGTACGGGAAACCCGGGCAGATTTACAGTCTGCTGCCTTTAACCACTCGGCCACCTGTCCAGTCGCCATACCGTTTCGGAGAGTGCCCCGACCGGCTGGAGGGCGCTCCAATGGCGAAAGGAGACTTGCCTGTCAATGGCTCAATGTGAAAAGAGCGCTTCCCATGAAAAGAGGAAATCGCACCGGAAAGGCCAAGGGCACTTTCCCCCGTTTTTATGGACGGCATGCCGTCATCGCCGCGCTGGCCAATCCCGACCGGGTGGTGCGCAAGATATGGGGGACGCGGGAGGCTTTGAATGCGCTCGACCTGCCGCCGGTCCTGCCCATCGTCTATGCCGACGGCGCCGATCTGGGCCGCATGGTGCCGTCGGACGCGCCGCACCAGGGCATCGTGGCGGAGGTGGAGCCGCTGGACGATGTGTGGCTGGGCGACGTGCTGGAGGCGGGGCAGGACGACAAGCGCCCGGTGCTGGTGCTGGACCAGGTGACGGACCCGCATAATGTCGGCGCGATCCTGCGGTCGGCGGCGGCGTTCGACGCACTGTGCATCGTGACGCAGGACCGGCACGCGCCGCCCGAATCGGGGGTGCTGGCCCGCTCGGCTTCGGGCGCGCTGGAGATCGTGCCCTGGGTGCGGGTGGTGAACCTGGCCCGCGCTCTGGATGAGATTGCGGAGGCGGGTTACTGGCGCATCGGGCTGGACGGCGAGGCGGAGCAGACTTTGGGCGAGGCCATCGGCACGTCGCGGGTCGCGCTGGTGCTGGGGGCCGAGGGCGAAGGGCTGCGGCACAACAGCATGGCGCATTGCGACATTTTGGCTAAACTGCCGATCAGTCCGCGCATGGAGAGCCTGAACGTGTCCAATGCGGCGGCGATTGCCCTTTATGCGGCGGCCAGCCGGTAAGAGGGACTGACGGGGGGTGGACATGGGCGCTTTTCTTCGCTTCGCCGGGGTGCTGGCGGCCGGTCTGCTGCTGTCGGCCTGCCTGGTGACGCCGGGCAGGTTCGAATCGACGCTGGATATCCGCGCCGACCGGAGTTTCAGCTTCACCTATAAGGGCGAGATATTGGCGTCGGATGTCGGCAAGGGGCTTGGCTCCATGCCGTCGGGCGACGATCCGATCGACGATGCCGCGCCCAAGGATAGGCAGAGCAGCCTGCGGACCGCGCTTCAATCGAAGGAGCAGGGGGAGAGTTTCGACGCCAAGGGCGACAAGGGTGACGAGCAGCAGATGCAGGCCATCGCGGCGGCGCTTTCGAAGGAAAAGGGATTTCGGTCGGCCCGCTATATGGGGAACCGGCGGTTCGAGATCGACTATGCGATCAGCGGTCGGCTAACCCACGCCTTCCTCTTTCCGTTCAACAGCGACGCGCAGATCGTGCTGCCCTTCGTCGCGGTGGAACTGCGCGGGGAGGACCGGGTGCGGGTGAAGGCGCCGGGCTATTCCAACGGCTATGACAAGAGCCAGAATCCGATGGGCGGCGGCGCGGGCGAGGATGCGGCCAAGGCGCTGGACGGGCTGTTCACGCTGACCACCGATGCGGAGATCGTCAGCCAGAATCAGGAGGACGGCGCGCAGGATATGCCGCAGGGCAAGCGGATCGTGTGGAAGGTGACGCCGCTGACGAGCGAGGCGCCTGCGGCCACGCTGAGGGTGCGGCCTTAGCGGCGGTGGGCGGTTGGGGGTGCGGACCTATCCTATTCCTCCCCATCGAGAGATGGGGAGGGGGACCGGCCGAAGGCTGGTGGAGGGGAAAGGGGCACGACCTCCGAATTTCCCCTCCACCACTCGCTGCGCGAGCGGTCCCCCTCCCCATGCTTCGCATAGGGAGGAATTTTTTGGGGGGACTCAGTCTTCCGGGGCGATGGTCACGCGCAGGCCGTCCAGCGAATCGCTGAACTGCAACTGGCAGGACAGGCGGCTGGTCTCGTTGCGATGGTCGGAACTGTCGAGCAGGTCGTTCTCATCCTCGCTGATCGCGGGCAGGCTGTCGGCGAAGGCCGGGTCGACGAAGACATGGCAGGTCGCGCAGGAGCAGCAGCCGCCGCACAGCGCCAGCAGTTCGTCAAAGCCGTTGTCGCGGATGATCTCCATCACGGAAAGGCCGCTCTGCGCCTCCACCGCCTGTTCTTCGCCCGAACGGTTGACCACGATCAGTTTCGCCATGTACCCAGATCCCTCATATCTTTTCCCGCCGCTCATGTCGGACGGGCGACGGGAAATCAAGGGCCGGGCGACAATTGATGGTGAATACAGCGGAAGAGTTGCGGGCCAGCCTGGACGTCATCGCCGCCATGGAGCCGGGTTTCGCCGCGGCGATCGGCCGGGTCGGCTATCCCCTGCCCCGCATGCGCGAACCGGGCTATGAAACCCTGCTGCGCACCATCGTCGGCCAGCAGGTGAGCGTCGCCGCGGCCGCCGCCGTCTGGCGCAGGCTGGAGACGGAACTGGGCGCGGGCTGCGCGCCGGACGCCCTGCTCTCCCGCGATTTCGACGCGCTGCGCGCCTGCGGCCTGTCGCGGCAGAAGCAGGGCTATGCCCGCAGCCTGGCGGAACTGGTGGTGAGCGGCGGCATCGACCTGCACGACCTGCCCCAGGACGATGAGGAAGCCATCGCGCAACTGGTGCGGATCAAGGGGATCGGGCGCTGGTCGGCGGAAATCTACCTGCTGTTCGCGGAAGGGCGGCCGGATGTCTGGCCGGCGGGAGACCTGGCGGTGCAGATCGAGATCGGGCGGATATTGGGCCTGCCCGAACGGCCCGGCGAGAAGCTGACGCGCGAGCTGGCCGAACGCTGGCGCCCCCATCGCGGCGCGGCGGCGATCATGGCCTGGCACCATTATAATACGGAGGTCTTGTAAGTGCCCCTGCCCCATGCCCGCTACATCGTCCTGGAACATGAGGGCGTGTGGAAGATCAACCTCGACAACCGCTATTACGGCCCCTTCGCGACGCGGGAGGCGGCGGTGCAAAACGCCACCGACACCGCCCGCAAGGCCAGCGGCGCGGGCTATCCCGCCTCCGTGCTGCTGATGCGGGGCACCGCGTTCGAAACGCTCTGGACCAGCGTGCCGCCCGACGGCGCCTGAAAAAATTTCAGCGCCTTGGGGAACCGCCCGGCGATTTGCGCATTTTACGCCTCCGGTTGCCTGGACGTTGGAATGAGCAAAAAGGTTCTGATCGTAGAAGACGAGATTTTCGTCGCGCTGGAAATCGAGCATATCGTGGAGGACGCGGGCTTTACCGTCGGCGCCATCGCGGCGGATCGCCAGGCGGCGCTCGACGCGGCCTATGATTGCGACATCGCCCTGGTCGATCTCAACCTGCGCGACGGCCCGACCGGGCCGGGCATCGGCGTCGAACTGGCCAGCCAATATGGCATCCGCGTCATCTATGTGACGGCCAATCCGGCGCAGATCGGCGCCGCCTCCGTCGCCGCGCTCGGCGTCATCACCAAGCCTTTCCGCGCCCGCAGCATCGCCGAGACGCTGCATCTGGCCGCCACCGAGCGGCCCGAACTGGAAGCCGCCGAAATCGCCGGCTTCACCCCTTTCCTGCCGGCGTCCGGCTCATGGAGCGCGCTGGAATCCAGAGGCTGAGGCTAAGGCCCTCAGGCCGCCAGTCACGGGTCATGCGGCCGCCCAGTTGCCGTTCGACGCTGAGCTGCATCAGGCGGCTGCCGAAACCCTCGCCGGTCGGGGGGACGGTCGACGGACCGCCCTCCTCCCGCCAGTCGATGCGGATCTGGCCTTCCTCGTCCTTCACCTCCATCTTCACCCGCCCGTCGGGCAGGGAGAGCGCGCCATATTTGGCGGCGTTGGTCGCCAGTTCATGGAACAGCAGCGCCAGCGGCGTGGCCGAGCGGTCGTCGATTTCGGGATTGTCGCCGGAAAAATGGATGCGCGGACCCAGCGCGTCGCGATAGGGCGCGAAAATCTGTTCCAATATGCCCCAGAGCCGCCCCTCGCCCTTGTCCGGCTGCGAATTGGGGCCGTGGGGCCGCACGAAATCATGGGCGCGCCCCAGCGCCATGATGCGGTCGCGCAGGTCGTCGGCGACGGCGCGGATTTCCGGATGCTGGCGCGCCGACAGGCCGATCAGGCCGGAAATCACCGAAAATATGTTCTTGATCCGGTGGGAGAGTTCATGGGCGATGACCTCCCGCTCCTCCACCATGGCGATCTGGTCGTTGATGTCGGTGCAGGTGCCGATCCAGCGCACGATCGCCCCATGTTCGTCCCGGATCGGCAGGGCGCGGCCCAATGTCCAGCGATAATCGCCGCCATGATGGCGCAGCCGATATTCGATCTCATAGGGTTCGCCGGTTTCCAGCGAATGGCGCCAGCGCCCCCAGGCGCGTTCCTGATCGTCCGGATGGAACATGCCGTTCCATCCCTCGCCATCGGTCGATCCCGCGGGAACGCCGGTGAATTCATACCAGCGGGCATTGTAATAATCATGATAGCCGTCCGGCAGCGTCGACCAGACCATTTGCGGCATGGTGTCGGCCAGGGTCCGGAACATGCGGTCGCTTTCCGCCACCGCCTGCGCATCCCTTTGCTGCCGGGCGATCACGTCGCGGTCGCGGCGGCGGCCCTCCAGTTCCACCATGACCTGGCGGGCGAGCAGGGAAAGCCCCTGGCGCTGAAGATCCGTCAGGTCGTCGCGCGGCTTGTCATCGATGACGCAGAGCGCGCCCAGCGACGCCCCTTCGCCGTCGATCAGCGGCGCACCGGCGTAGAAACGGATGAAGGGCGCGCCCGTGACGAGGGCGTTGTCGCGAAAATCGGGGTTCCGCGTCGCGTCGGACACCACGAAGATTTCCGGACCCTGCATGGCATGGGCGCAGAAGGATATGTCGCGGGGGGTTTCTTCCACATCCAGGCCGTTGCGGGCGAGGAAACGCTGGCGTTCGTCCTCGACGACGCTGACCAGGGCGATGGGCGCTTCGCACAGCGCGGCGGCGAAGGCGGCGATCTGGTCGAGCGTGTCGAAGCCCCCGGTATCGAGATCGTAGCGCGCCAGCAGCGCCGCGCGGTCCGTCTCGAGCCCGCGTCCTTCAGCCATCGCTGACGCGCTCTATGTCCGCGCCGACGGCGGAGAGCTTCTCCTCCAGCCGTTCATAGCCGCGGTCGAGATGATAGACGCGGTTGACCTGGGTCTCCCCCTCCGCCGCCAGTCCGGCGAGGATGAGGCTCATCGAGGCGCGCAGGTCGGTCGCCATGACGGGCGCGCCCACCAGCCGGTCGACCCCGCGCACCACCGCCGTGCGGCCGTTGACGCCGATGTCCGCCCCCATGCGGGCCAGTTCGGGCACGTGCATGTAGCGGTTTTCGAAGATCGTCTCCGTCAGCACCGATGCGCCGTCGGCCAGCGTCAGCATCGCCATGAACTGCGCCTGCATGTCGGTCGGGAAGGCCGGGAAAGGCGCGGTCGAGATGGTGAGCGGGCGCAGCCGGCCGTCCGCCGACACCCTGATGCCGTCCCTCAGTTCCTCGACATGGACCCCGGCGTCGCGCAGCGCGGCCAGGATGGCGTGCATGTCGTCGGCGCAGGCGCCCGCCAGTTCCAGCGACCCGCCGGTGATCGCCGCGGCGCAGGCATAGCTGCCCGCCTCGATCCGGTCGGGCATGACGCTGTAGGTCGCGCCGTGCAGCCGGTCGCGGCCGTGGATGACGAGCTTGTCGGAACCCACGCCCTCTATGTCCGCGCCCATGGCGATCAGCAGCTTGCAGAGGTCGACGATCTCCGGCTCCCGCGCGGCATTTTCCAGGGTGCAGGTGCCCTTGGCCAGCACGGCGGCCATCAGCGCATTTTCCGTCGCGCCGACCGACACCACCGGGAAGGTGTAGATGCCGCCCGGCAGGCCCCCGTCGGGCGAACTGGCGCGGACATAGCCGGCGTTGATCTCTATGACCGCGCCGAACGCCTCCAGCGCCTTCAGGTGCAGGTCGATGGGCCGGTTGCCGATGGCGCAGCCGCCGGGCAGCGACACCCGCGCCTCGCCCGCGCGGGCGAGCAGCGGGCCGAGCACCAGGATCGACGCCCGCATCTTGCGCACGATGTCATAGGGGGCCTCGGTAGAGGTGACGCGGCCTGCCCGCATGGTCATGACGCGGCCGAAATCCTCCGGCCGGGCGCCCTCCACCATGGTCGACACGCCAAGCTGGTTCAGCAGGTGGCCGAAGCTGTCCACGTCCGCCAGGCGCGGCAGGTTGCGCAGCGTCACCGGCTCGTCGGTCAGCAGCGCGCAGGGCAGCAGGGTCAACGCGGCGTTCTTCGCGCCGGAAATGGGAAGGCGGCCGTTCAGCGCTTTGCCGCCGCGGATGTGAATGCGGTCCATCGGCTGGGTTCTTAACGTTAATTCCGGTTTCCGCAAGGCGTGCGGCGCGGCTGTCCGTTCATGGGCGCGTTTCTGCGGGCCGTTGAAACATTTGTGCGTTCACCCGCCCATTATTGATCGAGTTTAGTGCAGTTTGCGGAAATGCAGCCAAAAGACGCGTGGGGCGTTTTGCCATCGTAACGACAATGCAAGCAAAAAGGTGTTTTTGGTGGCAACAAGTTGTTTCGCGGACAGGTTGGCGAAGCATGTGCCCCTGTCCGATGCGGAGAAGAAGGCGCTTACGAGGCTGGAGGAAAATCCCCGCAAGGTGAGGCGCGGCGCGATGATCCAGCGCGTCAACGAGATGGTGACCGAACTGTTCGTCCTGCGCGAAGGGCGGGTGATGAGCTTCGTCATCCTGCCCGACGGCAGCAGGCAGATCCTGCGCGTCTATTTTCCCGGCGATTTCATTGGATCGGCCAGCACGATCTACAGCCGGGCGCCGGAATCGCTGGTGGCTCTGTCGGACGCGATCATCTGCCCGTTCGACAAGCATGCGCTGCGCCGCCTGCTGGAGGAATATCCCCGCGTCGCGGCGCTGCTGTTCCTGCTGTCCAATGCGGAGCGCGTCGCGCTGACCGACCGGCTCGCCTCATTGGGGCGGACGTCGGCCAAGGCGCGGGTGGCGTCCTTCCTGCTGGACATATTCGATCGCCTGCGGGTGACGGACGACAGCATCACCGACAGCTTCGACCTCAAGCTGACGCAGGAGGAGATCGGCGACGCCATCGGCCTCACCTCCGTCCATGTGAACCGGATGATCCGGCAGATGGAGCAGGAAGGGCTGATCAGCCGGGCCAATGGGCGGATCACCCTGCGCGACATGGCGCGGCTGGAGGAGATCGGCCATTACACCAACCGGCACAAGGATATGGACCTGGACTGGCTGCCGGGAATGGAATGAGGGACGCGGCCTGTTCCCGCGCGGGCGGGCGCATGCGGTCCCCCCAGGATTTCAAGCCAGCAGTTCCACGTCCCAGTAAAGCCAGTCGTGCCAGCTTTCGTGCAGATAGTTGGGCGGGAAGGCCCGGCCATGTTCCTGCAACTGCCAGCTCGTCGGGCGGATCGGCGTCACGTGCAATTGCATATGCGCCTCCTTCGGCGTGCGGCCGCCCTTCTTGAGGTTGCAGGGCGAGCAGGCCGTCGCGACATTTTCCCAGGTCGTCCGCCCGCCGGCGCGGCGCGGAATGACATGGTCGAAGGTCAGGTCGTTCGGGGAGCCGCAATATTGGCAGGCGAACTTGTCGCGCAGGAACAGGTTGAACCGGGTGAAGGCGGGATGTTCCGACGGCTTCACATATTGCTTCAGCGCGATCACCGATGGGATCTGCATCCGAAGGCTGGGGCTGTGCACCTGCCGCTCATAGCTGGCGACGATGTCCACCCGATCCAAAAAAACCGCCTTGATGGCGGTTTGCCAGGGCCAGAGGCTCAGTGGATAATAGCTTAAAGGCGTGTAGTCCGCATTCAGCACCAAAGCCGGACAGTTTTCCGGATGTCGTATCAGGTCGGGATGGTACATATATTACCCTTCAACCCCCTTTCGCCACCGCCCTGATCGTTCAGAAACGTGACGCCGGCATGACAGCATTAACACCCCCACCCCGTCAAGGGCCTGTATGACTCAATCGGCACAGCCACAGCATGTGGTGACTCGCTTCGCCCCAAGCCCCACGGGTAGGTTGCATGTGGGGCACGCCTGGTCGGCGCTGCTGGCGATGGACCTGGCCCATGCGCGGGGCGGTTCCTTCCGCCTGCGGATCGAGGACATAGACGGCACCCGCAGCCGGCCGGAGCATGTCGACGGCATCGTCGAGGACATGCGCTGGCTGGGCGTCGCCTGGGACGGGGAGATCGTCTTCCAGTCGGCGCGGCTGGACAGCTACCGGGCCGCGCTGGAGCGGCTGGAGGCGATGGGCCTGCTCTATCCCTGTTTCTGCACCCGCGCCGACATCGCCGCCAGCGCCGCCGCCCCGCATGGGCCGGAGGGGCCGGTCTATCCCGGCACATGCCGGCGGCTGGACGAAGCGGCGCGGGCAAGGCGGATCGCGGCGGGGGAGCCGCATGCCTGGCGGATCGACATGGCGCGCGCGGTCGCGCAGGCCGGGCCGCTGCATTGGCGCGCCCTGCCCTTCCCGCCCGCCGACGACGCGGCGTCGCCCGTCCGCGCCGAGCCGCTTGCCGCCGGCGACGTCGTGCTGGCGCGCAAGGACGCGCCCGCCAGCTATCATCTCTCCTGCACGCTGGACGATGCGGCGATGGGCGTGACCCATGTGCTGCGCGGCGACGACCTGCGGAGCGCGACCGACATCCACCGGCTGGTCCAGGCGCTGCTTGGCCTGCCGTCCCCCCTTTATGTCCATCATCCGCTGCTGGCCGGGCCGGACGGCAGGCGGCTGGCCAAGCGGGAAGGGTCGATCGCGCTTGCCGATCTGCGGGCGGAGGGCGTGGACCCCCGGCGCCTGGCCGACGATCTGCGCCATGCGCGCTTTCCGATTGGCATTTCGCTGGCCAGCGCCTAGATTCAGCGCATGAACACGCTGCTCGTCATCGCCCTGATCCTGGCCATGGGCGCCACCCTGTTCGCATTGATCCGGGGGATCGTCGCCTTTCTTCAGATGACCAAGGAACAGCTGAACTCGCCCGAGGGCGGGCCCAGCCCGTCCAGCCTGAAGCAGAACAGGATGATGATGAACCGCATCCTGTTCCAGGCGGTGGCGGTGATCATCGTCGCGCTGTTGCTGCTGATGAAGGGCAATGGCTGATGCGCCGCCCGGCATGGTGAAGCTGAACAAGATCTACACCCGCACCGGGGACGGGGGAACCACCGGGCTGGTCGACGGCTCGCGCCTGCCCAAGCATGCCCCGCGCATGCAGGCGGTGGGCGATGTCGACGAAGCGAACAGCGCCATCGGGCTTGCCGTCATCGCCATCGGCGACAGGCCGGAGGCGGGGTGGCTGACGACGGTCCAGAACGACCTGTTCGACCTGGGCGCCGACCTTGCCACGCCCATCCCGGACGGAGAGGACGAACCCTGGGCGCTGCGGATCGTCGCCCTCCAGGTCGAGCGGCTGGAGCGGCAGATCGATGTCATGAACGCGGACCTGGCGCCGCTGGACAGCTTCGTCCTGCCCGGCGGGTCGGCGGCGGCCGCGGCCGTGCACCTGGCCCGCGCCGTCACCCGTCGCGCCGAACGATCCGCCACCGCGGCGGCGGCCGAGGTCGCGCTCAATCCGCACGCGCTGGCCTATCTCAACCGCCTGTCCGACCTGCTGTTCGTGCTGGCCCGGCGCCTGAACGGCAATGGCGCGGGCGATGTGAAATGGGTGCCGGGCGCGTCCCGCTGAAGCAGTTTCAGAGCATCCCTTGCGGCGGAGAGCGATCCTGCCCTTCCACAGGCTGCAAGACGGGCTTTTCCGCATGACGTTCCAACCGTTCGACTCATGCACGGCACGGTTCGTCCTTGAGCCGGGCGTTAACCCTCTTCCTTCATCCCCTCTTTACGCGCCGCGCCAATTTTGCCCCGATTGCAATGACAGGGCCACGGGATGCAATTCTACCTCGCGACATCCTTCATCTTTCCCCGCTCGCTGCGGTTTCGCCTCTTCACCCTCTGCTTCCTGACCACCCACCTGCCGCTGCTGGGCTATATCGTCTGGGGCGCGGCGACGGGGCGGATCGCCTGGGCGGAATTCATCGTCCTCGCCCTGGCGACCATGGCGGGCGCAGCCGGAGCGCTGATCGGCATCGGCGCCTTGCTGGACCCGATCCACGCGCTGGCGGACGCGCTGGACCCGGCCGAGCAGTCCGCCCGCAAACGCGGCGGGCCGACCCTGCCGGAAGTGGGGGACATTATTTCCAGGCTTTTCCATGGGGTGCGCGGAGCCGCCGTCGCGACGCGGGAGCGGATCGACGAACTGAACATCGCCGCCAATGAGGATGCGCTGACCGGCATCGCCAACAGGCGCGGCTTCCTGGCGCAGCTCGACGCGCTGCCGCTCGCCAGGCGCAGGGGCTGCATCGCGATCATCGATCTCGACCATTTCAAGCAGGTCAACGATATGCTGGGCCATGACGAGGGCGACCGCGTGCTGGCCGATTTCGCCTCTCGCCTGTCGTCGCAGACCCGCCGCATCGACATCATCGCCCGCTGGGGCGGCGAGGAATTCGCGATCTTCTATCAGGACGCGATAGAGGATGAGGCGAGCTGGTCGCTGGCGCGCATCGCGGAACGGATGCGGCGGGAACCTGTCGGCATGGTGGGCGACCAGCCGATCACCTTTTCCGCAGGGCTATGCGCATGGCGGGGTGGGCCGGTGATGACGGCCATCGGCCAGGCCGACGAAGCGCTCTACCGCGCCAAGAAGTCGGGCCGCGACCGCATCCAGCGGGCGGAACGGCCCTCCACGCCGGTTTACGGCTGAGTTCGGCGACAGTCCCGTTTGGGAGCGAAGGATGAAATGCGGCGCGACATCCGCGTCGATTCTCGGCGGCCAAGCCGAATGAGGCCCGGCCTTGCAGTTCGCGCAAGGGCCTGCGGCGCTCCCCTCCGCCAGCAGCTTTCGGCCGGTCCCCCTCCCCATCTTTCGATGGGGAGGATCAGGACCGATCGACAAAGCTCGTCTAAAAATCGGCGGCCTTATTTCGGCGCCAGCACCATCAGCATCTGGCGGCCCTCCATGCGCGGATAGGCTTCGACCTTCGCGATCTCGCCCACATTCTCCGCCACGCGCTGGAGCAGTTGCATGCCAAGCTGCTGATGCGACAATTCACGGCCGCGGAAACGCAGGGTGATCTTCACCTTGTCGCCCTCGCCGATGAAATCATGGACCTTCTTCATCTTCGTATCATAGTCGTGATCGTCGATGTTCGGACGCATCTTGATCTCCTTGATCTCCTGCGTCCTCTGGGTCTTGCGGGCGAGGTTCGCCTTCTTCTGCGCCTCGTACTTGTACTTGCCGATGTCCAGGAACTTGCACACCGGCGGATCGGCGTTGGGCGACACCTCGACCAGGTCCAGCCCGATCTCATAGGCGCGCTCTATCGCTTCCTGCGTATACATCACGCCCAGATTTTCGCCTTCGTCATCGATCACGCGCACCTTGGGCACGTTGATGAACTCGTTGTAACGGGGACCGGACTTCGGCGGCGGCGCCATGGGACGGCGCATCATTGGGGGACGTATAGTGGCTTCTCCTATGGTAGTTGATCGATCGACTCTGGCGGCCCTTTAGCGCAAAGCCGAAAGGGGCGGCAAGTCCGCAACGCGGATTTACCGGCCCCATGTGGCATTGCTGCCTCACCGCATATCGGGCGCCCGCGCCTCTTTTGCAAGACGGGCGATGACGTCGTCGACAGAAAGGACGCTCTGCCCCTCCTTGCCAAGCTCGCGCAGGGCCACCGTGCCCTCGTCCGCCTCCCGCCGGCCGACGACCAGCAGATTGGGCACTTTGGCCAGGCTGTGTTCGCGCACCTTGTAGTTGATCTTCTCGTTGCGGAGGTCGGTTTCCGCCCGGATTCCCGCGGCGCGCAGCTTTTCCGCCACCTCGATTGCATAGCCGTCCGCATCGGACACGATGGTCGCCACCACCGCCTGCACCGGCGCCAGCCAGAGCGGGAAACGGCCCGCATAATGTTCGATGAGGATGCCGATGAACCGCTCGTAGGAACCGAAGATCGCCCGATGCAGCATCACCGGCCGGTGCCGCTCGCCATCCTCGCCGACATAGGACGCGTCGAGTCGCTCCGGCAGCACCCGGTCCGACTGGATCGTGCCCACCTGCCAGGTCCGCCCGATCGCATCGGTCAGGTGCCATTCCAGCTTCGGCGCATAGAAGGCGCCCTCGCCCGGCAGCTCCTCCCAGCCATATTCGGGCGTGTCGAGGCCAGCCGCCGCCACCGCGTCGCGCAGTTCGTTTTCCGCCTGATCCCACATCGCATCGCTGCCGAAGCGCTTTTCGGGACGCAGGGCCAGCTTGATCGAATAGGTGAAGCCGAAATCCTTGTAGATGCGGTCCGCCAGCGCGCAGAAGGCCCGCACTTCCTCCACGATCTGGTCTTCGCGGCAGAAGATATGCGCGTCGTCCTGCGTGAACTGGCGCACGCGCATCAGCCCGTGCAGCGCGCCATGCGGCTCGTTGCGGTGGCAGCAGCCATTTTCGTAGAAGCGCAGCGGCAGGTCGCGATAGCTCTTGATCCCCTGGCGGAAGATCAGGACATGCGCCGGGCAGTTCATGGGCTTGAGCGCCATCCAGTCGGCATCGTCCGACACCAGCGGCCCTTCATCCTCGACATTGGGCACCTCGTCGGGGATGACGAACATATTTTCGCGATATTTGCCCCAGTGGCCGGACTGCTCCCACTGGCGGGCGTCCATGACCTGCGGCGTCTTCACCTCGCGATAGCCCGCATCGTCGATGGCGCGGCGCATATAGGCCTCCAGCGCCCGCCAGATGATATAGCCCTTGGGGTGCCAGAAGACCGATCCATGCGCCTCCTGCTGGAGGTGGAACAGGTCCATCTCCGCGCCCAGCTTACGATGGTCGCGCCTGGCCGCTTCCTCCAGCCGCGTGAGGTGCGCGTCGAGCTGCTTCCGGTTGAGCCAGCCGGTGCCATATATGCGGCTCAGCATCGCGTTCTTCTGGTCGCCGCGCCAATAGGCGCCCGACACGCGGGTCAGCTTGAACGCCGCGGGATCGAGCTTGCCCGTCGAGGCCAGATGCGGTCCCCGGCACATGTCGAGCCAGTCGCCACCCGACCAATAGACGGTCAGTTCCTCGCCCTCGGGCAGTTCGGCAGCCCATTCGGCCTTGAAGGTCTCGCCCCCGGCCCGCCAGCGCGCGATCAGGTCCTCGCGCTTCCACACCTCGCGGCGCAGCGGCTTGTCGGCGGCGATGATCTCCCGCATCTTCGCCTCGATGGCGGGCAGGTCTTCCTCCGTGAAGGGTCGCGGCTTTCCTTCGACGAGGGGGGGCGCGAAGTCATAATAGAAGCCGTCGTCCGTCGCCGGGCCGAAGGTGATCTGCGTTCCCGGAAACAGCGCCTGCACCGCTTCGGCCAGCACATGGGCGAAGTCGTGCCGCGCCAGTTCCAGCGCGTCCGCCTCATCCCGCGACGTCACCAGCGCCAGTTGCGCATCGGCCTCCAGCGGCCGCATGATGTCGCGCAGCTCGCCATCGACCCGCGCCGCGATGGCCGCCTTGGCCAGCCCCGGCCCGATCGCCGCCGCAATGTCCGCCGGGGTAGTGCCGGGCGCGACTTCACGCACGGAACCGTCGGGCAGGGTGATCTTGAGCATGGCGGACACGGAGGGTCTTTCTGTTGAAATGGCGGATCGCGCAGCCGGAAAAAGCCGCGCCTTCCCCATAAATGGGCCGCCCGCCCTGTCAATAGAAGCCCTCTTGCCAGCGCATCGCGGTCAGCGCATGATGTATGTGCTGTTATATCATTATTCCCATGGGAGGGACGCATATGGCCTTGAGCTTCGCAAGACCCCGGCCGGGCGACGGGGAAACGCCGATGTCGGACATGAACAGCACGCCGCTGATCGACGTGATGCTGGTGCTGCTGATCATGTTCATCATCACGATCCCGCTCCAGACGCACAGCGTCGGCGTCGACCTGCCGCAGACCCCCAAGGAGCTGACCCCGCCGCCGATCGACGCCGTCAAGAACAGGGTCGGCATCGACGCCGACGGCACTGTCCGCTGGAACGGCGAGGCCGTCGACCGGCTGACCCTCCGCCAATATCTCGCCGCCTCGCTGCGCCTGCCTGCCGAACCGGAACTCCAGTTCCAGCCCGATGCCGGAGCGCGTTACGTGACGGTGGATGAAGTGCTGGCCGACATCCGCCGGGCAGGCGTGACGAAGCTCGGCTTTGTCGGCAATGAACGATATGCCCGCTTCTGATCGACCGTAAAAAGAGCAATCCCCGCCATTTCAGCGGGATAGCGTCCGGCACGGTCACGAAACCCCTTGACCGACGGTCCCCGGCATAGTCTTCTGCCGCCGGGGACAAAGGGGGCATTCATGGATCAGGAACGCATTGGCGGCGACGGCTTCGCTTTCGAGGGCAATTGGCGCGACTATGCGCCCATCGCCTTCACCAACCTGCTGCTGACGATCGTCACGCTGGGCATATACCGCTTCTGGGCGACGACGCGCACGCGACGCTATCTCTGGGCGAACACGCGCTTCATCGACGACAGGCTGGAATGGACGGGAACGGGCAAGGAGCTGTTCCTGGGCTTCCTGATGGTGCTGGCGCTGATCGGCCTGCCGTTCCTCTTCCTGCAATTCGGCGCGCAGGCCCTCGTCCTCCAGGGGCATGGGGGCATCGCCGCGATACTGACGCTGGCGGCGTTCGTGACGATCTTCTACATGGTCGGCCTCGCCCGCTTCCGCGCGCTGCGCTACCGCCTGAGCCGGACATGGTGGCACGGCATCCGGGGCGGCAGCGACGATCAGGGCTTCGGCTACGGCATTTCCTATATGTGGAAGTCGGCCGTGGGCAGCATGGCTCTCGGCCTGCTCATCCCCTGGTCGATGATGTCGCTGTGGAACGAGCGCTGGAACAAGATGAGCTTCGGCCCGCACGCCTTCGAAGCGGCGGGCGATCATGGCCCGACCTTCAAGCGCTTCCTCCTCTTCTACCTGCTGCCGATCCTGCTGTTCGTGGGCGGCGCGGCAATGGCGGCGATGCTGGGCTTGCCGGGGCAGGGAGGCGCCGGATCGCAAATGGCCGGCGCGATCCTGGGCGTGATCGGATTCGTGCTGATCTTCTATCTCGGTCTCGGCCTCATCGCTCTCGCCTTCTACGCCAGCTTCTTCCGGGAAGCGGTGGAGGGACTGTCGCTCACCGGCCTCGACTTCCATTTCTACGCCCGGACCAAGGACTGGATATTGCTGTTCCTGGGCGACGTTGCGCTGGTGGTCTGCACGATCGGCATCGGGGCGATCTTCCTGCAATATCGGCACTGGAAATTCTTTGTCACCCATATGGGCGCGACCGGCACCATCTATACCGATGAACTCACCCAGTCGCAGACGAAGACCAGCCGCCATGGCGAGGGACTGCTCGACGCGCTGGACGTCGGCGCTTTCTGAACGGCATGTCGGACTTCCGGCTCTGGCATTATGACGGCGTGACGGCGGTGCGGCGCAACGTCCTGCTTCGTCCCGCCGGGGCCGGGTTCGTTCTGGAGGAGCCGGAAAGCGGCTGGACGGGCCTGCCCGCCGACTGGAGCGACCTTACCGTCATCGGCCTGCACGACGACCGTTCGGCCTATGGGCATAAGGCGGTGCCCGGCTGGCGCCTGGGCTTTTCCGGCGAAGCGCCTCCCGACATCGCCGCCCATCTGCCGAAGGGCGAACGCTATGGCCGCTGGATCGACCGCTTCGGCCTGTGGCCGGCGGCGGGGATATTCACCATCGCCGCCGCGCTGATCGTCTGGGGCGCGCTCGAAGCGCCCGCCGTCGTCGCCCCGCTCGTCCCGCAAAGCTGGGAGAACCGGATGGGCGACGCCATGGTGGGCGATTTCGGCGGCCGGTTCTGCCGCACGCCGGCGGGCGACGCCGCGCTCAGGCGGCTGGCGGCGCAGGTCGACCCCGACGGCGAGGCCCGCGACATAGCGCTCGCCAACATTCCGATGGTAAACGCGGTGACATTGCCAGGGGGGCGTATCATCCTGTTCGACGGGCTGATCCAGCAGGCCAAGTCCGCCGATGAAGTCGCGGGCGTGCTGGGCCATGAACTGGGCCATGTGCGCCACCGCGACACGATGACGGGCCTCATCCGCCAGCTAGGCCTCAGCGTCGTGCTGGGCGGCGCGGGGGGCAATGCGGGCAATTATCTGAACGGCGTGCTGTCGCTGAGCTATGGCCGGGGCGCGGAAACCGCTGCGGACGGCGTCGCCATCGAGCAGATGCGCGCCGCCGGGATTTCGCCCGCCGCGACCGCCGCCTTCTTCGAACGGATCGGCGGCAAGGAGGAAGGAAGGGAGGCGCGGGCGATGAGCTGGCTTTCCTCCCATCCGCTCTCCGCCGAACGCCGCCGCCGTTTTACCGCTGCCGTGAAGCCGGGCGCGGCCTATCGCCCGGCGCTGGATCAGGCGCAATGGCAGGCGCTGCGAACCTCCTGCGCCAGCGATCCGAAGGTCGCCAAATTCTGGGGGCGATCCTTTTAGGGTGTGTGGGGATTCAGTTCAGGGCGCGGCGAAAATAGTGGATTTCGAGAACCGGCGCGCAGCGTACTTCAGTACGTGAGCACCGGAAGCGGAGAACGCCGCTATTTGCAGCCCGCCATGGACTGAACCCCCACACGCCCTAGAGCGATTTCCAAGCGATCGGAACCGATCGCTGGCCAAGAAATCGCCGAAAACAAGGAATCCAGAGCGGTGATCTGATTCAATCAGGTCGAAACCCGCTTTAGGGCGTATGGCTGGCATCGTTGCCGGCCTCTCATGAAAAGGGGCCGGCGTCTCGCGACCCGGCCCCTTTTTCATACCTCCAACGATCAGGCGGCAGCCTTGGCCCGCGACATGCGCTTGCGTTCATTGGGATCGAGATAGCGCTTGCGCAGGCGGATGTTCTTGGGCGTCACCTCGACCATCTCATCGTCGTCGATATAGGCGATGGCCTGTTCCAGCGTCATCTTCCAGGGCGGGGTCAGGCGGATGCTGTCGTCCTTGCCGCTGGCGCGGAAGTTGGTCAGCGCCTTCGACTTCATCGGATTGACTTCCAGGTCTTCCGGCTTGGCGTTCTGGCCGATGATCATGCCTTCGTAGAGCGCCTCGCCCACGCCGACCATCAGCACGCCGCGTTCCTCCAGCGGGCCGAGGGCGTAGGCGACAGCCTCGCCCGCGCCGTTGGAGATCAGCACGCCGTTCTTGCGCCCTTCGATATTGCCCTTGTGCGGGCCATATTTCTCGAACAGCCGGTTCATGATGCCGGTGCCGCGCGTGTCGGACAGGAATTCGCCATGATAGCCGATCAGGCCGCGCGAGGGCGCGGAGAAGGTGATGCGGGTCTTGCCGCCGCCCGACGGGCGCATGTCGGTCATTTCCGCCTTGCGCTGGTTCATCTTGTCGACGACCGTCGAGGAGAATTCATCATCCACGTCGATGACGACGGTTTCATAAGGCTCGGTCCTGTTGCCGTTCTCATCCTCGCCGAACAGCACGCGGGGGCGGGAGATGCCGAGTTCGAAGCCTTCGCGGCGCATCGTCTCGATCAGCACGCCAAGCTGCAGTTCGCCGCGACCGGCGACTTCGAAACTGTCCTTGTCGGCCGATTCCGTCACCTTGATCGCGACGTTGGATTCCGCTTCGCGCATCAGGCGGTCGCGGATCATGCGGCTCGTCACCTTGCTGCCTTCGCGGCCCGCCATCGGCGAGTCATTGACGGCAAAGCGCATCGAGAGGGTCGGCGGATCGATCGGCTGGGCCTGGATCGCGGTGGTGACGGACGGGTCGGCGATGGTGTTGGCCACGGTCGCGACGGTCAGGCCGGCAAGGCTGATGATGTCGCCCGCCTTCGCCTCTTCCACCGGCACCCGGTCAAGCCCGCGGAAGGACAGGATCTTCGACGCGCGGCCGGTTTCCAGCACATTGCCGTCCGCGTCGATGGCATGGATCGGCTGGTTGACCTTGAGCGTGCCGGAATTGACGCGGCCGGTGAGGATGCGGCCCAGGAAATTGTCGCGGTCGAGCAGCGTCACCAGGAAGCTGAACGGCGCGTCCACGTCCAGCGCCGGAGGCGGCACATGGTCGACGATCTTCTGGAACAGCGGCTCCAGCGTGCCCGAACGCAGCGACGGGTCTTCATTGGCATAGCCGTTGCGGCCCGACGCATAGAGGACCGGGAAGTCGAGCTGCTCGTCCGTGGCGTCCAGCGTCACGAACAGGTCGAACACCTCGTCCAGCACTTCCTGAATGCGCTCGTCCGGGCGGTCGATCTTGTTGACGACGACGATGGGGCGAAGACCCAGGGCCAGCGCCTTGCCGGTCACGAACTTGGTCTGCGGCATCGCGCCTTCCGACGAATCGACCAGCAGGATCACGCCGTCGACCATGGACAGGATGCGCTCCACCTCGCCGCCGAAGTCGGCGTGGCCGGGCGTGTCGACGATGTTGATGCGCGTGCCGTTCCATTCGACCGAGGTGGGCTTCGCCAGGATGGTGATGCCGCGTTCCTTTTCCAGGTCGTTGGAGTCCATCGCCCGTTCCTCGACGCGCTGGTTGTCGCGGAAGGTGCCGGACTGGCGGAAAAGCTGGTCGACGAGCGTGGTCTTGCCATGGTCGACGTGCGCGATGATCGCGATATTACGCAGGGACATGCAACTGCCTTCGGGATTTAAGGTTTCCCGGCGGGCACCGCGCCTGCTCAGGACTATCGGGCGCGCCCCTACAGGAAATGACGCGCTGCGGCAAGGGCGGCGCGTCGGCTGGGAGAAAGGCTCAGTGGTCGGATGCCGCGAAGGCGCCGATCCCGGTTTCCGCCCGCACCCGCTGCGCCGGATAGCCCGCCTTGTCCACCGCGGCGCGGGGCGAGCGGTCGAGCAAAGAGATCAGCCAGATCGAGAGGAAGCCCGCCGGGACGGAGAAGATCGCCGCGGAACTGTAGGGAAAGGGCGCGGGGCCGAGGTTGAAGGTCGCCGTCCACACGGCGGGCGACAGCAGCGTCAGCACGAAGGCGGTCAGCAGGCCGATGGTCCCGCCCCAGGCCGCGCCCCGCGTGGTGCATCCGCTCCAGAGCAGCGAGAGGATCAGCACCGGGAAATTGCCCGACGCGGCCAGCGCGAAGGCCAGGCTGACCATGAAGGCGACATTCTGCTTTTCGAACAGCAGCCCCAGCAGCACCGCCAGCGCGCCCAGCGCCAGCGTGGTCAGCCGCGACACGCGCAGTTCGTCCGCCGAACTCGCCTGGCCATGCTTGAAGACCGTGGCGTAGAGATCGTGGCTGACCGCCGACGCCGCAGAGAGCGTCAGCCCCGCCACCACGGCGAGGATGGTCGCGAAGGCCACCGCCGAAATGAAGCCCAGAAAGGCGTTGCCGCCAATCGCATGGGCCAGATGGATCGCCGCCATGTTGCCGCCGCCGCGAAGCGCGCCCTGCCCGTCCAGATAGCTGGATTCCGTCCCCACCAGCACGATGGCGCCGAAGCCGATGATGAAGGTCAGGATGTAGAAATAGCCGATCCACCCGGTCGCCCACAGCACCGACTTGCGCGCTTCCTTCGCATCGGGAACGGTGAAGAAGCGCATCAATATGTGCGGCAGGCCCGCGGTTCCCAGCATCAGCGCGAGGCCGAAGGAAATGGCGGAGACGGGGTCCTTGATGAAATTGCCCGGCGCCATGATGGACCGGCCCCGTTCGGCTGCTTCGGCCGTGGTCGCGCCATCGGCAAGGGCCGCCTGCGTCTTCACCTCCACCGCGCGGGCGAACAGCGCTTCAAGGCTGAAACCCATATGCGCCAGCACCATCAGCGCCATGAAGCTGGCGCCGCCCAGCAACAGCACCGCCTTGATGATCTGCACCCAGGTGGTGGCGCGCATGCCGCCGAACAGCACATAGAGCATCATCAGCGCGCCGACGATCACCACCGCCACGGCATAGGGCAGGCCGAACAGCAGCTTGATGAGCTGCCCCGCCCCGACCATCTGCGCGATCAGGTAGAAGCTGACGACCAGCAAGGTGCTGACCGCCGCGAAGCTGCGCACCGGCGGCTGGGCGAAGCGGTAGGAGGCGACGTCGGCGAAGGTGAAGCGGCCGAGATTGCGCAGCCGTTCCGCCATCAGGAACAGCAGGATCGGCCAGCCCACCAGAAAGCCGGTGGAGTAGATGAGGCCATCATAGCCGTCGTTGAAGATCTGCGCCGAGATGCCGAGGAAGGAGGCGGCCGACATATAGTCGCCCGCCATGGCGAGGCCGTTCTGGAAACCGCTGATCCCGCCGCCCGCCGTGTAGAAGTCGGACGCGGTGCGGGTGCGCGCCGCAGCCGCCTTGGTGATCCAGAGCGTCAGCCCGACAAAGGCGACGAACATCAGGATCGCGACCCAGTTGACGGGCTGGCGCTGCGCCTCCCCCTCCAGCGCCGCCGCGAGCGCGGGGAGCGGGAGAAGGGCGATGGAAGCGGCGGCGAGCGCGGCAAGCCACGCCGTCATGCGGCGCGATCCTGGAAGCCGTGGTCGATCAGGAGCGCGGCCATCTGGGCGTCATGATGGCGGTTGGCATGGGCCACATAAGCGCCGGTCAGCGCGATGGCGAGCAGGATGAGGCCAAGGCCAAGCGGAATGCCGATCGAGGTCACGCCCTGGCCGATCGGCATGCCCAGCAGCGCCTTGTCGAAAGCGACCAGCAGCAGATAGCCGACGAAAGCGAAGAAGATGACGGCGGACAGCAGCCAGCCGAGCCGCGCCCGCCGCGCCACCAGCCGGGCATAGCGCGGATCGGCCGCCACGGCTGCGATCCTCTGTTCGTCCGGTCCGTCGTTCAATGCGCCCTCCTTCATGCCTTGCGCCATGCTAACCGGGCGCCGGGCGATTGCAATGGCAAGGGGTGAGGGTTTAAAGCTCGCATCATGGACTTGCGGGCCAACTGTTCTATACGCATATAACAGTTCGAACCGCCCCTGGCCCCTGGGAGATGACATGGCTTCGACCGCGCCGACCGCCGCCGCTGACACGCTGAACCTGACCCCGCCCGATCCGGTGCCGCCGGTCGCGCCTGAAAAGGCGGCAGGGCTGGTGCCGCTGGACGAGGAGAAACGCTCGAAGCTGGACGAGAAGGTCGATGCCTTCATCGACGATCTGGTGGCGCAGGACGCCAATTCGCCCGAATTCGGCCAGCGGGTCGACCAGCTTACCAATATGGGACGCAAGGAAATCGCGGAGGCGGCCGGGCACAGCAACCGCTTCCTCGACCGGCCGGTGCGGGCGATGGACAGCGACAACAAGGTCGGGGTCGACCTGGCGGAACTGCGCCGCACCATCGAGGATCTCGACCCCGGCAAGCGCGGCAGCCTGACGGCGCCGAAAAAGCTGTTCGGCCTGATCCCCTTCGGCAACCGGATGCGCGACTATTTCGACAGCTACAAGAGCGCGCAGAGCCACATCAATTCGATCCTGGGCTCCCTCGCCAGCGGCAAGGACGTGCTGATCAAGGACAATGCCGCCATCGATGTCGAGCGGCAGAATATGTGGGCCACGATGGGCCGCCTGGAGCAGATGATCCACATCTCCAAGACGCTGGACGCCCGGCTGGAGGCGAAGGCGCTGGAACTGGATTCGACCGATCCGGCCAAGGCCAAGGCGATCCGGGAAAGCGCCCTCTTCTACATCCGCCAGCGCACGCAGGACCTGCTGACGCAGATGGCGGTGACGGTGCAGGGCTATCTGGCGCTGGACCTGGTCAAAAAGAACAATGTGGAGCTGGTGAAGGGCGTGGACCGCGCCAGCACCACGACCGTCGCCGCGCTGCGCACCGCCGTGACCGTGGCGCAGGCGCTGGTCGGGCAACGCCTGGTGCTGGAGCAGATCACCGCGCTCAACACGACGACCGCGAACATGATCGATTCCACCGGCGAGATGCTGAAGAACCAGACGGCGCAGATCCACGAGCAGGCCGCGTCCAGCACCATTCCCATCGAGACGCTGCAACGCGCCTTCCAGAATATCTACGACACGATGGACAATATCGATGCGTTCAAGCTGAAGGCGCTGGAAAATATGAAGACGACGGTGAACACGCTGTCGAACGAGGTGGAAAAGTCCAAGGGCTATATCGCCCGCGCCGAAGGACAGGCGCAGGCGGCGAGCCAGGCGCGGGCCGACAATCCGCTGCTGAGTTCCATCGAGGCGTAAGGGAATGGGCCGTTCCGACCGCGTGCTGGCCGATGCGGAGGCCGTCCTCCGCCGCCACAGCGAGCGCGGGCAGAGCCTGTCGGCGCGCGCCCGGCAGCGGCGCAACGCGGCGCTGATGCGGAAGGTCAAACATGCCTTCTGGGCGGTGGTTGCGGTCCTGGTCGCCAGCGCGGTGGCGGGTTTCGTGACCCCGCTGGGCACGACCGGGGTGATGATCGCGCTGGGGGTCATGCTGGCGGCCGTGCTGCTGGTCGCCATGCTGCCCGGCGAGAAAAGGGTGCGGACGGAGGCGCTGGCGGACACCGCGCTCACCGCCCTGCCCCTGCAAACCGAAATCTGGCTGGAAAACCAGCGCAAGGCGCTGCCCGCGCCCGCCGTCACGCTGGTCGACAGCATCGGCGTCAAGCTGGAAGCTCTGGCGCCGCAACTCGAACGGCTGGGCGAGCAGGACCCGGCGGCGCAGGAAATCCGCAAATTGCTGGCCGATCACCTGCCCGAACTCGTCACCGGCTACCGATCCATTCCCGAGCCGCTTCGGCGGGAGGAGCGCAATGGGCGCGTTCCCGAACGGCAATTGATCGACGGACTGGGCGTGATCGACGCCGAAATCGCGCGGATGAGCGAAAATCTGGCGAGCGGCGACCTCGACAAGCTGGCGGTGCAGAACCGCTTTCTGGAACTCAAATATCAGGAAGCGAAGGAACTTGGGCAGGATTGACGCCTTCCTACGCCGATGATCCATCTGACGCTGATCATCGTCGATTTCCTGACAGGCCTGCTGGCGGCCGGCGCCTGGGCGCTGGCAAGCGCCGGAGGGGCGATCGCGGCGCTGGTCGGCGGCGGATTGCTGGGCATGTCCTTCTTTCGGAGGTGGCGGCGGAAGGGCTGACGGAACCGGAAGTTCAGGCGCCTTCTATCCACGCGTCCATCGCCTCCTGGGTCAGGGGCTGGCTGAACTGGATGCCGAAACGCTTGCCGTTTGCCCAGATGACGCGGGCGCTGGCCTGCACGCCCAGCGCTTCGACGACGAGATAGGCGCCCTGCCCCGGCGGCGTTTCGCAATAGGCCAGCGCGCCCCAGCAGGACAGGTCCAGAAAATGCGCCCTGGCCGCCATGCCTCCGAAACGCAGCGCCACCGGCCCGAACATCTTGCGGCGCGGTTCGAGCCGCCTTTCCCCGGCGCCAGTCAGATCAGTCATATCCCGGCCTCTCCCCCCGGTATGAGAATCATGTTGGTCGCCCCTTAATCATATTACGGGCGAAGGAAAGCATTTCAGGGCGGCAAGGGTTCAGGACCGCAGGGCGCAAGGCACGATGGAGGCGGGTTCGGGGCGGGCGGCGATGCGCTTGAACCGGGCGAAATAGCCGCCGGCCGTCGGCTTGGGGATCAGTTCCTCCAGCCGGAAGCCCATGGCCGCCAGTTCGCAGGCCAGCAGGCGCGGCGGCGTTCCATGCTGGTCGGTCGGGCGGTCGGCGTCGACCACGATCAGCTCGCCGTCCGGCTTGAGCGCGGGACTCACATGCCAGAGAAAGGCGTATGGCTCCGCGATTTCATGGTACATGTGGACCATGAGGATGCGGTCGAAGCTGTTTTCCGGCAGCTTCGGATCCTCCGGCGCGCCGAGGCGGACGCTGACATTGCGCCAGTCCTCCCGGGTGATGCGGCGGGACAGCGCCTCGATCACTTCGGGCATGATGTCCTCCGCCAGCACGCGGCCATTGCTCCCCACCCTTTTCGCGAGGCGGACGGTATAATAGCCCTCGCCCGCGCCGATGTCCGCCACGGTCATGCCGGGGCGGATGCCGGCGCGGTCCATGATGTCCTCGGCCTCGTTCACCCGGTCGCGGGCTTCCTCGCTGGACCAGCGGGTGGAGACGATGGGCGCCACCGGGCGGTCGGCGCGGGGGAAGGCGCGGGCGCCTGCCGGGCGGTCGCCATTGCTGTCCGGCGACAACGGGCCGCAGCCCGCCAGCAGGAGCAAGCATGCTGGCAGTGTTCCGGCCGCCAGCATCGGACCCTTCATCAGTCGACATCCTCCACATCGACCTTCTCGCCCGTCACCTTCTGCGACAGGGCGGCGGCCATGAAGGGGTCGAGCGCGCCGTCCAGCACGTCGTCGGGCGAGGTGGAGGTGACGCCGGTGCGCAGATCCTTCACCAACTGATAGGGCTGAAGGACATAGGAGCGGATCTGGTGGCCCCAGCCGATCTCCGTCTTGGCCTGATATTCGCCCGAGGCGGCTTCCTCCCGGCGGCGCAGTTCCGCTTCGTAAAGGCGCGCCTTCAGCATGTTCATCGCGGTGGCGCGGTTCTTGTGCTGCGATCGGTCGTTCTGGGACGCGACGATGATGCCCGACGGAACGTGGGTGATGCGGACGGCGGAGTCCGTCGTGTTGACGTGCTGGCCGCCTGCGCCCGAAGCGCGGTAGGTGTCGATCTTGAGGTCGCTTTCATTGACCTCTATCTCGATATTGTCGTCGATCACCGGATAGACCCAGACCGACGAGAAGCTGGTGTGGCGGCGCGCCGAACTGTCATAGGGGCTGATGCGGACCAGGCGGTGAACGCCGCTTTCGGTCTTGGCATAGCCATAGGCGTTCTCGCCCTTGAACAGGAAGGTGGCGGACTTGATGCCCGCCTGGTCGCCCGCCTGATAGTCGACCAGCTCCACCTTGTAGCCGCGCCGTTCCGCCCAGCGGCGGTACATGCGGCTGAGCATTTCCGCCCAGTCCTGGCTTTCCGTGCCGCCCGCGCCCGCATGGATTTCCAGATAGGTGTCGCTGGCGTCGGCCTCGCCCGCCAGCAGCGCCTTGATCTTGTCCTCATCGGCGCGGTCGGCCAGCGCCTTCAAGGAGGCGATGGCTTCGTTCACCATGTCCTCGTCGCCTTCGGCTTCGGCCATTTCGATGAGTTCGGCGGTGTCGGTCTTCTCGCTGTCGATGGCGCGGGTCGCGCCGATGGCGGCGTCCAGCCGGGTGCGTTCGCGCATCACCTCCTGCGCTTGGCGTTGATTGTCCCAGAGCGTCGGGTCTTCGACGCGGGCGTTCAGCTCGTCGAGGCGGCGAAGGGCGCGGTCCCAGTCGAGGAAGCGCCGCAGCAGGTCCAGCGCGGCGTCGATGCGGTCGATATATTGCTGCGCTTCGGCGCGCATGGGTGGTCTCCAGAATGTCGGGGCGCCTGGCCTTCAGACGGGCAAACGCATCAAGTGCCTGCCCCTATCCGAGGGCGGCGGATTTGGGAAGATTCAATCCTTGCGCAGCCTGTGGAGAAGGAGTGGCTGGAATTGGCCAATCCAGGACATTCCCCTCCCGCAGGCGGGAGGGGCCAGGGGTGGGCGCGAGCAGCGCGAGCTTCTGACTTGGCCGTTGCAAAACAACGCGGATGTTGCGCCGGCCCACCCCCTAACCCCCTCCCGCCTGCGGGAGGGGGGATGTCCGCAATCCACCAAAATCACCCACCCCGCCAGCCCTGAACTCGACCGCGCCGCCTAACTGCACCGTTTCCGCGTCACCGCCCGGCCGTCGTCGATCACCGTCAATTCCCGCCCGCTAGCCGAGGGATGCAATTCCAGCTTCCGGTTCCAGCTCTGCCCTTCGCCGGTGAAGGCCGCGTCGATGCGAATGCGGCCGTCCGGGCCATGGGACACGCCGGTCGCCTTCCCCTCGCTCTCCAGGAAGACCAGGCTGGTGGGCGTGATCGTCAGTTCCAGTTCGGTCGCGCGGTCGGCGCAGCTTTCGTCCAGGCCCGCCCATCGCCCCTGCACGCTGGCGGGGATGGTCGACCCGACCGGCGCTACGGAGGATGGCATTTCCGGCGCGGGCTCTGCGGTCTGCATGCCGTTCGCGCCCTCCGGCACCTGCTGGACCTCGTTCATCGCCTCATCGACGATATTAGTGGCGATGCCGGGTTGTTCGCCCGGCTTGTCGCCGCACGCCGCAAGGGCGAGCAGCGGCAGGAGGATCATCGCGCGCATGGAAAGGAAACCGGCGTTGCGCCAATGGGTTCCGGCCTGCCCGCGTTCCTGCTTCATCCCTGCCGCACTCCTTCTCGACCAAGGGGGTTATGCCATGGCGCGCCGGAAATGGGCGGACTTTTCTTGTCCCGCGATCCGGCCGGTCCAATGGCGGACTTGCGCGCGGCGAACGTTGCAGTCATCACCATGGCCGAAGGGATGGACTATCGCATGTCCGCCGCCCCACCGCCTGAAAGAAGAGGAAGCCGATGATGAGAAGCCTGAACATCGCTCTCGCCCTTGCCGCTGCCGCCGTCGGTTCGCAGGGCGCCATGGCGGCGCTGGCCATCGGGGCCAAGGCGCCCGACTTCACCACCCGCGGCGCAATGGCGGGCAAGACCTTCACCCTGACCCTGTCGCACCAGTTGAAGCGCGGGCCGGTGGTGCTTTATTTCTTCCCCAAGGCGTTCACGCCGGGCTGCTCCGCCGAAGCGCGGGAATTCGCGGAGCATATCGAGGATTTCAGGAAGGCCGGCGCGACCGTCATCGGCATGTCGGCGGATCCGGTGGACGATCTGGTCGCCTTCTCCACCAAGGAATGCGCGGGCAAGTTCGCCGTGGCGTCGGCTGGTCCCAACATCGTGTCGGGCTATGACGTGGCGCTGAAGATGCGGCCGGGCATGACCGACCGCACCTCCTATGTCATCGCGCCCAGCGGCCGCATCGCCTTCGTCCACAGCGAGATGAACTATGCCGGCCATGTGAAGAGCACGCTGGCCGCCGTGGAGGCGATGAAGCAGAAATAAGGCATCGGTTCAGGCCGGCCCCGGCCGAACGATCCTTATCCCTTCACATATTTGCCGAACCAGCCGAGCGTCGCGTCCCACGCGGCCTTGGCGGCGGCTTCGTTGTAGCTGGGGCGATAGTCGGCCATGAAGCCGTGGTCGGCGCCGGGATAGACGGTGATCGCATCCGGCGGCGACTTTCCCGCGATCTTCAGCGCGGCCTGCATCTTCTCGACATCGGACAGCGGGATGCCCTTGTCCAACGCGCCATATTGGCCGAGCACCGGGGCCTTGAGCGCGCTCACCTGCTCGATGACGCTGAGCGGCTGCAATTCGGTCTTGTCGCTGATCAGCCGGCCGTAGAAGGCGACGCCCGCGTCCAGTTCCGCGCTGTGGGCGGCGTAGAGCCACACCACTCGCCCGCCCCAGCAAAAGCCGGTGATGCCGCGCCGCCTGCCGTCGCCGCCATGGCTGCCGGCCCAGGCATAGGTGGCGTCGATGTCCTTCAACACCTGCTCGTCGGACGCCTTGGACACGATGGTGCCGACCAGTTGCTTGAAATCGGCGACCTTGGTCGCGTCGCCATGGCGGGCGAACAGGTCGGGCGCGATGGCATGATAGCCCGCCTTGGCGAAGCGGCGGCACAGGTCGCGTATCCATTCATGCACGCCGAATATCTCGTGCACGACGACGATGATCGGCGCGGCCTTGGCGGCGGCGGGCCGGGCGACGAAGGCGGGCATGGCGAAGCCGTCGCTCGCTTCGATCGACACCGCTTCCTCCTTCAGCCCCTCGCCGGAGGTTTGGACCGCGCTGCTGGACACGGGGCGGCACGCGGCGGCGAAACCGGCGGCGAACGCCCCGCCCACCAGCAGCTTGCGCCGGTCGAGGCCGGTCGAACCGATCCAGTTGCTGTCTTCGGGCAAACGTTCGGGCTGATCCTGTTGGTCGGTCATGCGCGTCTCTCCTCAAGCCATGGCGGAAGAACCTAGAGCCTTTTCACAATGAGCGAAAACGCTCTTGTCCTTTGATGTCGCATTTTCCGAGCCGTTGACCGTGAACGGTCAACTCGAAAATGCCCCAGCCGCGCCCACGCCCGGAGCAAGCCATTTCAACTCAGGAAATCCCCGCTCTCTATCCGCTCCAGCCCGGCGACGTCGCGATTGTAGATGTATGTCCACGCCTCCACCGGCCCATTTTCGCCGCGGACGGTCAGCCGTTCGCGGCGATATTCATGCGGCCGGGCGAAATGGGCGGCGCATTCCTCATAATCGTCGAGCGCGGCGAGAACCGCCCCCGGATCGGCTAGCGCGAACAGGTCGCCCGCCACATCGCCGGCTTCGCCTGGCACGAAGCCCGGATAGGCGGCCACGCGATAGAGCCCGCCTTGCGCCACAGCCGGGCCGACATGGAGCGCCGCATCGCGCAACCAGCGCGCCATCGGATCGTCGCAGCCGGGCCGGAGCGTGCCATAGACGAAGAGGAGCGGCTCGTTCAGACAAACACGCTGCAAATATTCCCGACTTGCAGGAAATTTACCCAATTAACGGAAATTTTCCCACCAATAGATGGCGGGCAGTTCGCAAAATCCCCTGAAATTCCGGTTGAAATCGAAATTGGCACGGCTCCTGCAATCTTCCCGGCATCACGGCCGGACGGTCCGGCCAGGCACATATCAGGGAGTATATCATGTTCGCCAAGCTGCAAAACGCCGCCTTCGCCCTTACCGGCGCCCTGCTGGTTTCCGCGATCTTCATCGGCGCCGCCGTTCCGGTCGCGCCGATCGCCTGATCCCGTCGCATCTTCAAGAAGGCCAGATTCATGAACAACAGCTTCACCCTCGACCGCCGCAATGGAAAGATCATGGGCGTGTGCGCCGGGCTTTCCAACCGCATTGGCCTGGATGTCACGCTGATCCGGATCGCGCTCGTGCTGCTGACGCTGTGCGCCCTGGGTCCGGTCGGCGTCGTCGCCTATCTGCTGGCGGGCTGGCTGGCGGAAGGTTGATCCAGTCCCGCGATAATGAAAGAGCCGCCCGTGGCAATATCCAGGGCGGCTCTTTCTATGTCCATGACGGACTTTTTGGATCGGGCCATGTTGCGCTCAGGCAAACAGCACCGAATAGAAGGTCAGCATCTGCGCGCCGACCGCAACCATAAGGGCAACGCCCTGAACCGTGTGTCGCATATCGTTCGTCCTGCAATCATTGTTCTTTATCGCCCCCAAGGGCGAGCGGGCCTATGCGCCCGACATGCCATTGTAACAATCGCAAAGGACGGTTCCGCAGTTGCAGCAAATGCAACAGTCGATGTTACCGCAAAGCCACAATCATGGCCTGCGCCGCGGCGGGCGCCCGGACCTTCGCGCCGCTGATGAAAAAGGCGTAGACGTCGCCTCTGGCCGTCCGCTCGCGCGCCTTGTCCGCCCAGCCCTGGATCTCCTCCGCCGAGTAGCCGGTCGGCTCCTCCTCCCGCGTGCGCATCAGCCGGGCGTAGGAAAAGCCGACATCATGACCGCAGAGCGCGGGATATTCCGGATGGTCGGCATGCACCACGGCCGCTCCGGCCTTTTGGGCGAGGTCGAAAAAGGCCGGATCGTCGAAGCTGTCATGCCGCACCTCCAGCGCATGGCGGAGCGGCACGCCGTCGACGCTGGCCGGCAGCAGCTGCAGGAAAGCCCCGAAATCCTCCGCATCGAATGTCTTGGTCGGCATGAACTGCCACAGGATCGGTCCCAGCCGGTCGCCCAGTTCGATCAACCCCTGGTTGACGAATTTGGCGATGGACTCGCCAGCTTCCGCCAGCACGCGCCGATTGGTGCAGAAGCGCGAGGCCTTGACGGCGAACTGGAAGCCCTCCGGAACGGCCTTCGCCCAGCCGGCGAAGGTCGCTGGCTTTTGCGTGCTGTAATAGGTGGCGTTGATCTCCGTCGCGGTCAGATGCTGTCCCACATAGGCCAGCTCGTCCTTCTGCCGCAGTCCTTCGGGATAGAAGGTGCCGCGCCACGGTTCGAAGACCCAACCGCCGATGCCGACCCTGATCTTTCCGCTCATCCTGGACTCTCCTTTGCCGCCATCCTGATCGGCAAAGACGATCAGAGCCAGAGGAAAAGCTGCCGGCGCCTGTTTCGGCCGCCCCTTAATCAGGCGGCGACAGGAACCAAGAGCCATGTCAGCAAATCTGGTCGAACCGCCGTCGCCTTCTTCCTCCACGAACAGGCACCGCCCGTCCACCCCGCCGCGCCGAGTGCGAATGGATGCGCCACCAGGCCGCCTTCGCCTGAGGAGACGGGCAAATTCCGGATTTGCCTGACCGAGCGACAGGGGTGGGGAGCGGACAGGCCCATTTCCTTGAAGCACAGCGTGCTCCTACGGAGGCAGAAGTCCAGTTCGGAAGGTCCGATACCCCGCAGAGAGCCGGACTGCGTCCTGCCTTCGCAGGAACACGGCGCGCCTGATAGCCGCAATTGGCCAGTTGCGGACATCAGTTTCCCGTCACCCCGGACTTGATCCGGGGTCCCGCTTTCTTTCTGAGTGCCCGCCTGAAAAGGCAGCGGGACCCCGGGTCAAGCCCGGGGTGACGAATAAGGGAACGTCCGATCTCCACCCCCAACCGCCGGTCAGTAGATCCCACCCTGGTCTTGCAGGAAGTCGCTGTCGGTGCGTTGGCGGCGCTGGACGGTCGCTTCGATGCGGGCGGCGGCCTTGTCCTGGGCGGCGACCTCTTCCTTGCGGATCGAGCGGCGGGGTTCGGATTCGGGCTTGAACGCTTCCCAGATCACGGCGGGCTTGGGTTCGTCGGTGGGCCAGACGCCGTAGACGCGCTTGCCGGAGCGGCGGTCGATGGTGACCATGCGGATGCCCGCCGGCGCGATGAAGGGCGTTTTGGGCATGGTTTCCAGCACCGGCGCCATCGCCGCCTTCCAGATCGGCGCGGCGACGCGGCCGCCCTGCGCCCAGCCGCCCAGGCTGCGCGGCTGGTCGTAGCCGATATAGACGCCCGCGACGATGTCGGGCGATCCACCGACGAACCAGACATTGGTCGGGCCGTTGGTGGTGCCGGTCTTTCCGAACAGAGGGCGCTTGAGGTCCGCCAGCACCGTCGCGGTGCCGCGCTGGATCACGCCTTCGGCAATGTGCACGACCTGATAGGCGGTCATCGGGTTCATCACCTGCCGCCCCTCGAAGCCGAAGCGGGGCATGGGCTTGCCGTCCCAATTGGCCATGTTGCAGCCGTCGCAGGCGCGCCAGCGCAGCGGCCAGATCACCTTGCCGCGCCGGTCCTGCACATAATCCATCAGCTTGGGCGTCAATTGCCGCCCCTGATTGGCGAGCATGGCATAGGCGTTCACCATCCGCTCCACCGTGGTTTCGCCCGCGCCCAAGGCGAAGGAGAGATAGGGCTGGTAATCGCCGATGCCCATCGCCTTGATCGTGCGAACGACGCGGTCCATGCCGGTCTGGCTGGCGGCGCGCACGGTCATCAGGTTGCGGGACTGCTCGACGCCCCAGCGCATCGTCTGCGGCCCGGCGCTGCCGCCGGTGAAGTTGCGAAAGCATTTCTGGCCCAGGCCCGCGCCCTGATAGACGCACAGCGGCCCGTCGACGATGATCGAGGCCGGGGTCATGCCATTGTCCAGCGCGGCGGCATAGACGAAGGGCTTGATGGTCGAGCCGGGCTGGCGCATCGCCTGGGTGGCTCGGTTATAGGAGGACAGGCGGTTGTCGAAGCCGCCCTGCATGGCGCGGACGCGGCCCGAATGGGTTTCCTCGACCACCATGCCGCCGGACACTTCGGGCACGTTGCGCAGCGCCCAGCTCGATCCGTTGCGCGCCACCACGATCAGGTCGCCGGGCTTCATCGCGGCAAAGGCCGGGCCGCCGGTCCTGCGATAGGGCAGTTGCGCGGCGTCGGCGGGCAAGGTGCCGGTCGATCCGTCGGAAAAGCCGATCTGCGCGGCAGAGGAATCGCGACTGACGATCACCGCGACGCGCCATCCGGCATAGTCGACGTCGATATAGCTTGCCGCCAGTTCGCGATGCCAGCCGCGATCCATGTCGATCCTGGCGACCGGGCCGGACCACCCCTTGCCCGCGTCGAAGCGCAACAGCCCGTTGCGCAGCGCCGTCGTCGTCAGATCCTGCATCTTCGGATCATAGGGGCTGCGCACCCAGAGGCCGCCGGCATAGACGCTGTTCGGGCCATCCTCCGCCTTTTCCCCGAAAAGCTGGATCAGGCGGCGGCGCACCTCCTCCATATAATAGCCGCCGGCGCGGGCGTCGAAGCTGGAGCCGTGCGCGGCCACGGTGCCGAGCGGCTGGGCCTGCCCCTCATTGCGCTGCGCCTCCGTGATCCAGCCATTTTTGTACATTTCCCCCAGCGCCCAGTTGCGGCGTTCCAGGGCGCGTTCATGGCCGGTGGGGCTTTCCGGGCGGTAATTGGCCGGACCCTTGGGCAGGATCGCCAGATAGGCCATTTCATGCAGCTTGAGGTCGGCCACGTCCTTGTCGAAATAGGCGCGCGCCGCCGCCTGCACGCCATAGGCGTTGCGGCCCAGGAATATCTGGTTGAGGTAGAGTTCGAGGATCTGCTGCTTGGTCAGCACCCCTTCCATGCGATAGGCGAGGATCATCTCCTTCACCTTGCGCGTGGGCGAATATTCGTCGCCGATCAGCAGGTTCTTCGCCACCTGCTGCGTGATGGTGGAGCCGCCGCGGGCGCGCTGGCCCGACCCGATCTTGGTCGCATAGTCGAACACCGCGCCGATGAAGCCGGGAATGTCGACGCCATGATGTTCGAAGAAGGTCTTGTCCTCCGCCGACAGATAGGCGCGGATGAGGAGCGGCGGATAGTCGCTGTACTGGAGCTGCACGCGCCGTTCGCGGGCGTAGCTGTGGACCGGCTGGCCGTTGGTGTCGCGCACGATGGTCGGCAGCGGCGGCTCATAGTTGAGCAGCGTCGCAGCATCAGGCAGGCCGCGCGCGAAGACCAGCCAGAACAGCGCATAGGCGAGGATGAGGCCGCCCAGGCCCGTCGCGATCCAGCGGAACCAGCGCTTGTCCCAATGAGGCCGGAAGCGTTCGCGAAAGCCGATCGCGCCCTGGCGCAGGCGCTGAACGAAGGACGATGCGGCGTTTTCGGGGCGTGCCTCTTCCATGATGGTCGAGGCTGTAAGGTCAAAATGCGGGAAGCGCCAGCGTGGAATGGCAGGGCATGGGCAGAAGCCCTGCGCCGCCCGTCGATCAAAACGGCGTGTGTTCCGGCGCAGGCATTCGAACGAGACGAGTGGCTCGTGAGAACCGGGTTCAAGCGTCGGGACTGGACTCCTGCCTGCGCAGGAGCACCGAAATATCTAGCCGCCCGCCCCTTTGTCGCCTGCCGCCAGCCTGCGGGCGAAATGCACCTCGATGGCGCGGGCGACGCCCCTGGCGATATTTGCCCGTCCCTCCCTGGACGCCAGGAAAGCCGCGTCGGCGGCGTTGGAGAGATAGCCGGCCTCGAACAGCACGGACGGCGTGTCGGGCGCCTTCAGCACCATCAGCGAGGCGAAGCGATGCGCCGTGCCGCGGAACGGGACATAGGGCGCCGCCTCGCGCTGGAGCAGCCGGGCGAATGCCACCGAAACGTTCATCGTTTCCCTTTGCGTCAGGTCGATGAGGATCGAGGAGACATCGCTCGACTGGCTGCCCAGATTGACGCCGTTCAGCACATCCGCCCCGTTTTCGCGCGCCGCAAGCCGCGCAGCCTCCCGGTCGGAGGCGGTTTCGGACAGGGTATAGACGGTCGCGCCGCGCGCCTTGTCATTGTCGGCCGAATCGGCGTGGATGGAGATGAACAGGTCCGCATTGAGCTGGCGGGCGATGCCGTGGCGTTCCTGAAGCACCAGAAAGCGGTCGTCATTGCGGGTCAGCGCCACGCGGACGCGGCCCGACCGCAGCAGTTGGTCGCGGATCGCCCATGCGATGGCGAGCGTCACGTCCTTCTCTCGCTCTCCATTGTCGCGGTTGACCGCGCCCGGATCATGGCCGCCATGGCCGGCGTCGATCACGACCAGCGGGCGCGATGCGTCGCGAGGCCCCTCCACCGGCGGCAGGGAGACGCCGCGCGCCACGGGGGGGATGGGAACGGTGATGCCGTGCAGGCGCTTCGCCGGACGGGCCGCCATGTGCGCGGGCGCGTCGAAGCGGATGCTCGCCCGATCGCCATGAAGGGGGGCGGCGGAAAGGGGCGCGGCCGAAAGGATCATGCTTGCGAGCGCAAGACTTTGAAGCATGGGCCGCTTGTGCACCGGGCGGCCCATCGCCGTCCAGCGCAATTTCGCGGCGTCCGGCCTGAAGCCGAATGGCGGGTCAGGCATTGCCCAACGACAGGCTTAACGACATATTTACCATAAGGGCGGTAAATCGCCCGGGGTTCGTCCCGGCCGGAATGGCGCAACGTGAAACAATATTTCCAAGGGCCGTTGCTCCTTGCCAGTTTGACTGCTACCCATTCACATTCCTTGAAGACGCGTCTTTTTTTCAGGCGGCCGTTCTTTCGGGGATATTCACGATGGCACCGGCGGGCAGCAACGCCCGGAACCGATGCCCGAACAGGTTGACGCTGCATGAGGCATGATTTCCAATCCACGCTGAACCCGATCCCGGGCGATGCGGCGTGGTTGGCGGTGTCCGGCACATGGTCCGGCCCTGCCCCGGCAGCAGACGCGCAATTTTCCTGTCCAAACCGGGCGATGCAGCAATTCGCGCCGCCCCCTTGCTATCGCGCGGCAGCCCGGCCCAGTGCCGTCGGCCGCCAGCGCCGGAGAACAATGAATGACAATGCGTATGCTGATCGATGCGCGCCACCGGGAAGAAACCCGGGTCGCGGTCGTCAAAGGTAACCGGATCGAGGAGTTCGACTTCGAATCGGCCGAGCACAAGCAGCTCAAGGGCAATATCTACCTGGCCAAGGTCACTCGCGTAGAGCCGTCGTTGCAGGCGGCTTTCGTCGATTATGGCGGCAACCGCCACGGCTTCCTGGCCTTCAGCGAAATCCATCCCGATTATTATCAGATCCCCCGCGAGGACCGCGAAGCGCTGCTGCGCGAGGAACGCGCCCATGCGGAGGAAGAGGCCGCGCTGCGCGCCGACTATGACGATGACGATCATGCCGATGCGGGCGATGGCGGTCTGGAAGTCGTCGAGGCGACCCATCATCATGATGATGAGGATCATGGCGAAGAGGCGGCCGAAAACGGCAATGGTGACAATGGCAGGGGCCGCGGCCGCCGCGGCAAGGGCGACGACGCCGCCGACGAACTGCGCCGCAAGCGCATGGCGCTGCGCCGCCGCTACAAGATCCAGGACGTCATCAAGCGCCGCCAGGTGCTGCTGGTGCAGGTCGTCAAGGAGGAGCGCGGCAACAAGGGCGCGGCGCTGACCACTTACCTGTCGCTGGCGGGCCGCTATTGCGTGCTGATGCCCAACACCAGCCATGGCGGCGGGATTTCGCGCAAGATTTCGAACGCCGCCGACCGCAAGCGGCTGAAGTCGATCATCGCGGAGATGGCCCTGCCCTCCACCATGGGCTGCATCGTCCGCACCGCGGGCCTCCAGCGCACCAAGCCGGAGATCAAGCGCGACTTCGACTATCTGGCGCGCCTGTGGGACGAGATCCGCGAAAAGACGCTGAAATCCGACGCCCCCGCGCTGATCCACAATGACAGCGACCTCATCAAGCGGGCGATCCGCGATATCTACAACAAGGATATCGAGGAAGTCATCGTCGAGGGCGAATATGGCTACAAGGCGGCAAAGGACTTCATGAAGCTGCTGATGCCCAGCCATGCGCGCCGGGTGAAGCAATATGCCGACGCCGTGTCGCTGTTCCAGCGGGCGAGCGTCGAAGACCAGCTGGCGGCGATGTACAATCCCGTCGTGCAGTTGAAGTCGGGCGGCTACCTGGTCATCAATCCGACCGAGGCGCTGGTGTCGATCGACATCAACTCCGGCCGGTCGACCCGCGAGCATGGGATCGAGCAGACCGCCGTCGCCACCAATCTGGAGGCGGCGCGGGAAATCGCGCGGCAGTTGCGCCTGCGCGACATGGCCGGGCTGGTCGTCATCGACTTCATCGACATGGAGATGAACTCCAACATCCGCAAGGTCGAGAAGGCGATGAAGGAGGCGTTGAAGGACGACCGCGCCCGCATCCAGGTCGGCCGGATTTCGGGCTTCGGCCTGATGGAGATGAGCCGCCAGCGGCTGCGCACCGGCGTGCTGGAGGCGTCGACCCGCCAGTGCCCGCATTGCGAGGGCACCGGGCTGGTCCGCACCGCTTCGTCGGCGGGCCTTTCCGCGCTGCGCATGCTGGAAGAGGAGGCGGCGCGCGGGCGCGGCAACCTGATCACGCTGCGGGCGAGCCAGGAGGCGGCCTTCTACGTCCTCAACAACAAGCGCCGCGAACTGGACGAGATCGAGCAGCGCTATGGCGTGCGCATCGCGATCCTGCCCGATGGCGAGGTGGAGGGCGCGCGCATGTCGGTCGAGGCCAGCGGGCCGCGTCCGGAGCGGGTGGTCGACTATACGCCGATGGTCGAGGACGATGACGATCTCGACGTCGTGGAGGAACTGGACGAGGAAGAGATCGAGGAGGTCGAAGCCGCGCAGGAGGAACGCGCCGAGCGTGGCGAGGATCGCGGCGATGATCGGGAAGGAGGCGGCCGTCGCCGCCGCCGCCGCCGCCGCCGTCGGGGCGGCCAGCGCGACGAGCATCGCGCCGAGGGCGAAGCGCAGGGCGAAGCCGGCGAGGATGCCGACGTGGCCGAGGAGGACGCCGAGGGCGAAGGCGAAGCCGCGACTGTGGAAGCCGCCGCCGAGGGTGAAGGCGAAGGCCGCCGCCGCGGTCGTCGTGGCCGCCGGGGCGGACGCCGCCGCCGCGAGACTGGCGAGGAAGCGGTGAGCGAAGGCTCGGTCGCGAGCGAGGAAGCGGTCGAGGCCGTCGAGGCCGAGGCGGTCGCCGAGCCGGTCGCGGAAGCCGCGCCCGAAGCACCCGCCGAGGAGGAAGCACCCAAGATCCGCCGGCGTCCCCGCGCACGCAAGGCGAAGGAAAGCGCAGCCCCTGCCGCCGAGGCAGTGGAAGCCGTGGTCGAGGCGCCTGTCGAAGCCGCCCCGGAAGCGCCGGTGGCCGAAGAGGCGCCTGCCAAACCCAAGCGCACCCGCCGCAAGAAGGCCGAACCGGTAGCGGAAGAAGCCGCGCCCGTCGAAGCCGTGCCGGAAGCACCGATGGCTGAGGAGGCCCCCGCCAAGCCCAAGCGCACCCGTCGCAAGAAGGCTGAGCCGGTAGCGGAAGAAGCCGTCGCCGTAGAGGCTGCGCCGGAAGCGCCAGTCGAAGCCGTCGCGCCTGCCGAAACCGCCGAAGCGGTCACGGTGAACGGCGATGCCGAGGGCGGCGGTGAAAATGATGACGGCACCCCGCGCCGTGGCTGGTGGCAACGCACCTTCGGCCAGTAACGCGCACGCGATAATATAAGACGCCGCCGTCTTGCCGGTTCGACTGGCCAGACGGCGGCGCTTTTATTTTCGGGTGGGAATGATGTCGCGGCGTTGCAATGATTTAGGCTGTATCGACATTCAGAAGATGGCGAGCCGAAAATGGCTGAAGCGAGACACGTGACTCGCTTCAACCATTTGCAGGCCGTCAGGGCTGAATGTCGATACAGCCTAGGACGCCGGGTTTCGACGGGCGTCGGTCCTTCGCATTCGTCATCCCGGACTTGATCCGGGATCCCGCTTTTCTTCTCTCCCCTGCGCCTGGTCTCAGGCAGCGAGACCCCGGATCAAGTCCGGGGTGACGAAGATGGGCAGGACTGCAGAGGACCGATGGTGGACGTTCACAAGTCGGGTTATGAACTCTGGCTAGTTCCATATGGCATGGAAACGGAAAGGCCGCTTTCCCCCCAAAGCCGCTATTGGACCTGCCGCTTAATAGGCTACATAACGCCTTTCAGTTGCCGTTCATCCGCTGGACGGCATGGACAGTCAGCGATGGAGCCTCTTCCCCTGCCCCGCACCGCCCCTGCATGCCCAATCGTGATCGCATGACCTCGCGCTGGCTTCGTTTCGCGGCCGTCGCGGCGGCATCGCTGGCCCTGCTGGCGCGCCCGGCGGCGGCCCAGCAGATATTGCGGGACGCGGAGACGGAGGCGTTCATGGCCGATATGTCCGCGCCGCTGGTGCAGGCCGCGGGCATGGAGCCGCGCAACGTCCAGGTGCTGGTCATCAACGATCCCAATATCAACGCCTTCGTTGCGGGCGGCCAATATGTCTGGGTGCATAGCGGGCTGATCGCGGCCGCCGACAATGTGAACCAGGTGCAGGGCGTCGTCGCCCACGAACTCGGCCATATAGAGGGCGGCCATGTCATCCGTTACGGCGAGGGGATGAAGGAGGCGACCGGCATCACCCTGCTCAGCCTGGTGCTGGGCGCGGCGGCCATCGCGGCGGGCGGCGCGGAAGCGGGCATGGGCATCCTCGGCATGGGGCAGCAGGCGGCGATGGGCAAGTTCCTGGCCTTTTCGCGGGCGCAGGAAAGCTCCGCCGACCTTGCCGGGGCGCGTTATCTCAGCAAGGCGGGGGTTTCGGGCAAGGGCAGCCTGGAATTCTTCAAGAAGCTGCAGAACCAGGAATATCGCCTCGCCATTCCGCAGGACGACAGCTATGGCCGCACCCACCCGCTGTCGGGCGAGCGCATCAATGTGCTGCGGGAAGTCTATACGGTCGATCCCGCCTGGGACAAGCCGATGGACCCGAAGCTGGAGGCGCGGTTCGAAAGGATCAAGGCGAAGCTGGTGGGCTTCGTGTCGGAACCCAGCCAGACCCTGCTCAGATATCCCGAAAGCGACCAATCGCTCCCGGCCCATTATGCCCGCGCCTATGCCTGGCACAAGAGCGCCTATCCGGACAAGGCGCTGGCGGAGGTCGACGCGTTGCTGGCCGCCGCGCCGCACGATCCCTATTTTCTGGAGCTGAAAGGGCAGGTGCTGTTGGAAAGCGGCAAGCCCGCCGACGCCATCCCGCCGCTGCGCGAGGCGGTGCAACTGACCAACCAGCCGCTGATCGCCACGCTGCTGGGCCATGCGCTGATCGCGACGGAGAATGACGCGAATTTCGCGGAGGCGGAGAAGGTGCTGCGCAACGCCATTGCGCGGGACCGGGAAAACCCCTTCGCCTGGTATCAGTTGGGCGTGGTCTATGAACATCGCGGCGACCTGCCCCGCGCCGCGCTGGCGACGGCGGAGCGCTATTCGATGATGGGCGAGGACCAGATGGCGCTGCGCAGCGCGGACGCCGCGATGCAGGGGTTGAAGCCGGGCACGGTTGACTATCTGCGCGCGCAGGATATCGCCATGGTTTCCCGCGCAGCCGTCGAGCAGAAGCGAAAGAAGAGATGACAGACCAATCGCGTCCCGGCTTTCGCGCTGCGCTTTCCAACAGGACCATGATGATGACCCTTGGCGTCTTCGCCTTCATCGCCGCCACCGCGACGGGCGCTGCGCTCGGCACCCAGAGCACGGGCCGCGTCGACGCCAGCGACAAGGCCGCGATCGAGCGGATCGTGCACGACTATATATTGGAGCATCCGGAGATCATTCCGCAGGCGGTCGAGAAATTGCAGGCCAAGCGGATGTCCGGCGCCATCGACGCCAGCCGCCAGACCATCGAAACGCCCTATGCCGGGGCGTGGGAAGGCGCGGCCAAGGGCGATGTGACGGTGGTCGAATTCTTCGATTATGCCTGCGGCTATTGCCGGGCCTCGCTGCCCGATCTCGCCCGGCTGGTGGGCGAGGACAAGGGCGTGAAGGTGGTCTATCGCGAACTGCCGATCCTGTCCGACGAGAGCATCGATGCGGCAAAGGTGTCGCTGCTGGCGGCGGAGAAGAACCAATATATGCCCTTCCACCGGGCGCTCTATGCCGCAGGGAAGGTGACGCGGGAGACCATCCTGGCGGCGGCGGCGAAGGTCGGGATCGACGCGAAAGCGGCGGAGGCTGCGATCGCCGGGGGCAAATATGATGCGGAGATCCAGTCCAATATCGGGCTGGCGCAGAAGCTGCAGGCGAGCGGCACGCCGACCTTCGTGATCGGAGGACAGGTGCTGAACGGGGCTGTGGGCTATGATGCGCTGAAAGCGGCGGTGAGCGCGGCGCGGGGGAAATAAGCGGCGGCTTTCGGGTGGATCGGACATCCCCCCTCCCGCAAGCGGGAGGGGGTTAGGGGGTGGGCTGGCGCAACATCAGCGTTGTTTTGCAACGGCTAAGCCAGAAGCTCCCCCGGATCAGGTCCGGGGTCGCGCCCACCCCTAGCCCCTCCCGCCTGCGGGAGGGGAAAGTCTTGGATTGGCCAGGATCCGACATTCCGTTCAACCATCTTCAAAACCATGATCCCCCCTCCTCCACCATTGACTCGCCTCTCCCTTTTGCCTATCGGACGCCCCCTGACATGCGGCCGCCTGCCCGGCGGCCCTTTTTTGTCACGCCCGATTCTTTTAGTTTTTTGAGGAATGAACGATGAAGCGCACCTATCAGCCGAGCAATCTGGTTCGGAAGCGCCGTCACGGTTTCCGCGCCCGGATGGCGACCCCCGGCGGGCGCAACGTGCTGCGCGCTCGTCGCGCCCGCGGCCGCAAGAGCCTGAGCGCCTGAACGACGCGCCGCTTGAACGCGCGCCTGCGGTCATGAGCCGGCGCGCTGATTTTCTGGCGGCGAATCGCGGGCGGCGCGCGCCCATGCCGGGCTTTGTCCTGCTGGTGCGCGAACGCGGCGACGGCGATCCGGCGATGCGCTACGGCATCACGGTCACGAAAAAGATTGGCGGCGCTGTCATCCGCAACCGGATGAAGCGCCGTTTTCGCGTTCTGGCGCGGGAACTGCTGCCCGTTCATGGCGTGGCGGGCGCCGACCATGTGCTGATCGGGCGGTCCGAGGGTATCGAGCGCGACTTCGGCCTGCTTCGGGGCGAGTTGGAGAAGGCGCTGCGCAAGGTGATGTCGCGGCCCCTGGGTGAAGCGCCGCCAAGGAGGCGGGATTCCTCCAAAGAGAAGAAAAAGGCTTCGACAGGCTCAGCCCGAACGGATGTGAGAGGGTGATATCCCGCATCCTCATCCTGGTCGCGCGCTTCTGGCAGATCGGGCCTTCGCGCATTTTGCCGCCCTCCTGCCGCTATGCCCCATCCTGTTCCGAATATGCGATTCAGGCGATCGGCAAATATGGTGCGGTGAAGGGTAGCTGGCTGGCCACGAAGCGGCTAATGCGATGCCACCCATGGGGCGGTTCGGGTTACGACCCGGTTCCCTGACAGACGAGATTCGAGAGCGACAAGCGTGGACGACAAGAAGAATATCATCCTGGCGGTGGTGCTGACCGCGGCGATCCTGTTCGGCTGGCCCTATGTCGCCCAATATTTCTTCCCCGCCGCCAATCCGCCGGCCACGAAGATCGAGGGCGGCAAGACGACGCCGCTCACCCCGTCCGGCGCCGCGCCCGCTGCCGAAGGCGCGGCCGCGATCCGCGATCTGGCGCTGGTGCTGAAGGACAGCCCCCGCGTGGCCATCCGCACGCCCAAGATCACCGGGTCGATCAACCTGAAGGGCGCGCGCATCGACGACATCGTGCTGCCGACCTACAAGGAAACCATCGCGAAATCCTCGCCCGCGATCCGCCTCTACAGCCCCAGCGGCACGAAGCATGCCTATTTTGCGGGCTTCGGCTGGCAGGGCGAAGGGGTGAAGACGCCCGACGGCGGCACCGTCTGGACCGCCAGCGCCAAGGAACTGACCCCGACCAGCCCCGTCACGCTGAGCTGGAACAATGGCGCGGGCCAGACCTTCGAAATCCGCTATTCCATCGACGAAAACTACATGATCACCGCGCAGCAGAAGGTGTCGAACGGCGGCGCCGGCGCGGTCGGCGTCAAGAGCTATGGCTATGTCAGCCGCGCCACGCCCTCGGCAGACCCGGACACCTGGACGATCCATGTCGGCCCGATGGGCGTGTTCAACGGCGCGGCCAATTATGACGTGAACTATTCGGATCTGGAAAAGGGCCCGGCCACGCAGAGCTTCCAGTCGACCGGCGGCTGGATCGGCTTCACCGACAAATATTGGCTCTCCGCCCTGATCCCGGACCAGAAGGCCGCCTTTACCGGCCAGATGCGCAAGGGCGCCGGTACGCAGTTCCAGACCGACATGTCGCTGGCCCCCATCATGGTCGCGCCGGGCAAGGCGGTGACGCAGACCAACCGGCTGTTCGTCGGCGCCAAGGAAGTGAAGACGCTGGAAGCCTATCAGGATGCGGGCGTTCCGCTGTTCGACCGGGCGATCGACTGGGGCTGGTTCTACTGGTTCGAAAAGCCGATCTTCGCCCTGCTCCACTGGCTGTTCGAACATATCGGCAATTTCGGCGTGGCGATCATCTGCCTGACCTTCGTGGTCCGGGGCCTGATGTTCCCCGTCGCCCAGCGCCAGTTCGCCAGCATGGCGGCGATGCGGGCCGTGCAGCCCAAGATGAAGGCGCTGCAGGAGAAATATAAGGACGACAAGCCCAGGCTCCAGCAGGAGATGATGGAGCTTTACAAGCGCGAGAAGGTGAACCCGCTGGCCGGCTGCCTGCCGATCTTCATTCAGATTCCGATCTTCTTCGCGCTGTACAAGGTGTTGCAGCTTACCATCGAAATGCGTCACCAGCCCTTCGTGCTGTGGATCAAGGATCTCTCCGCGCCCGATCCGCTGCACATCGTCAACCTGTTCGGCCTGCTGCCCTTCACCCCGCCCGCCTTCCTGGGGATCGGCGTGCTGGCGCTGCTGCTGGGCATCAGCATGTATTTTCAGTTCAAGCTGAACCCGGCGCAGATGGACCCGATGCAGCAGCAGGTGTTCGCGATCATGCCGTGGATGATGATGTTCATCATGGCGCCCTTCGCGGCGGGCCTGCTGGTCTACTGGATCACCAACAACTGCCTGTCGATGTTGCAGCAATGGTGGCTCTACAAGCGCCACCCGCAACTCAGCGCAGCGACCGCGAAATAAGGCCGGCCCGTTGACCGAACAGGAACAGGCTGAATTGATCGAGGAAGCGCGCAAGGTCTTTGCAGGCCCCATCGCCTTCCTCAAATCCGCGCCCGACCTTAAATTCCTGCCCGACATGGCGGTGAACGAAGTGGCTTTCGCGGGCCGGTCCAATGTCGGCAAATCGTCGCTGCTGAACGCGCTCACCAACCGCAACGGGCTGGCGCGGACGTCCAACACGCCGGGGCGGACGCAGGAACTCAACTTCTTCGACGTGGGCGACCCGCTGCGCTTCCGGCTGGTCGACATGCCGGGCTATGGCTATGCCAAGGCGCCCAAGGACATGGTGCGCAAATGGCGCTTCCTGGTGAACGACTATCTGCGCGGGCGGGCGAAGCTGAAGCGCACGCTGGTGCTGATCGACAGCCGTCACGGCATCAAGGATGTCGATACAGACATCCTCGACATGCTGGACGCGGCGGCGGTCAGCTACCGCATCGTGCTGACCAAGGCGGACAAGGTGAAGGCCAGCCATCTGGCGGAAGTCCGCCACTCCGTGACCGAGGCGATCCGCAAGCGGCCCGCCGCCCATCCCGACATCATCGCGACGTCGAGCGAAAAGGGCATGGGCCTTCCCGAATTGCGTGCCGCCGTGCTGGAAAGCGTGACGCAGGGATAAGCCATGGCCGATGATGACTATGTCTATGACGAAGCCAGCGGCGAGTGGATCAGCGCCGCCGAAGCGGCTGCCCGAACCCAGGCCGCCGATGCCGTCGAAGTGCGCGATGCGGTGGGCAATCTGCTGGCGGACGGCGATCAGGTCACGCTGATCAAGGATCTGGTCGTCAAAGGCGCTGGCCAGACGTTGAAGCGCGGCACGCTGATCAAATCGATCCGCCTGACCGGCGATCCCCAGGAAATCGACTGCCGCCATGACGGCATCAAGGGACTGGTGCTTCGTGCCGAGTTCGTGCGCAAGCGCTGAGATCCTCAGAAAAGGCTGTACTGCCCGCTCCCCTTCAAGGTCCATGTGGCAAGGGTTTCATGGTGGGTGCGCCCGACATGGCTGCATATCAGCATGAAGCGGTCGACATGCCAGCCAAAGCCCTCCACCCGGCGCTGTTCGGGCGGGCCGTCGCGGTAGAACAGCGTCTGGTGCGGGCTGAAGCTCCAGCCGGGGCGCAGCATCACCCCCGCCCCCTTCATCGCCGCCGCGATCCGCCTTTGCAGCGCGCCGAGCAACGGGACATTATGGGATGGCCGCAGGGCGGCGGACCGGCTGCCGATGCTGAGCCGGTCCAGCCGCAGGTCGAACGGTTCCGCCATCACGCCCGTCCCGGCCCGCATCAGCGCCTTGATCACGGCATAGGGATAATCGACATGGTCGCTGGTGATCGCCAGCGTCACATGCTGGTGATCCACGGCGATCCGCCGGGCGCCGCCGGCGATGCTTTCGGCGAAATGATCCGTCTGACGGGCGATCAGCGCCGTCGGTTTCAACGCGAAGAACAGGCGGAACAGGGTGTCGGTCGGGCGGCTTTCCATGGCGGTTGCTCCATGCGAATCGGTCATATATGTTCATGATATGTTCTTTTTCTTTCCAAGGCGAATCCGGGCAGATCAGCGCGCCGCCGATGAGCGGCAATCGGTGCGCGGACGGGGTTCCGGACAAGATGATTGTCTTTGAGGACCGTGGCCCTACTGTGCGGGTATCCAACGAAAAGGCAGCCAGAAAGCGATGACCCGGCACATACCCTGGATTATGATAGCGTTAGTGGGCGCGGCGGCGCTGTCGGTGGTGGCGGTGTCGCGCGGCGAGGCGGTCAACGCGCTGTGGATCGTGGTGGCGGCGGTCAGCAGCTTCCTGGTCGCCTATCGCTATTATGCGCTCTACATCGCGCGGCACGTGATGCGGCTGGACCCGTCGCGGCCCACGCCCGCGATCCGGCGGGCCGACGGGCTGGACTATGTCGCGACCGACCGGACCGTGCTGTTCGGGCATCATTTCGCCGCCATTGCGGGCGCGGGGCCGCTGGTGGGGCCGGTGCTGGCGGCGCAGATGGGTTATCTGCCGGGCACGCTGTGGATCATCGCGGGCGTTGTGCTGGCGGGCGCGGTGCAGGACTTCATGGTCCTCTTCATCTCCATGCGGCGCGACGGCAAGTCGCTGGGCGAGCTGATCCGCATGGAAATGGGGCAGGTCGCGGGCACCATCGCGCTGTTCGGCGCCTTCATGATCATGGTCATCATCCTGGCCGTGCTGGCGCTGATCGTGGTGAAGGCGCTGGCGGAAAGCCCATGGGGCATGTTCACGGTGGCGGCGACGGTGCCGCTGGCCATGGCCATGGGCGCCTATACGCGCTGGATCAGGCCGGGGCGGATCGGGGAAGTGTCGCTGCTGGGGTTGGTCGGATTGCTGGCGGCCATCGTCTATGGGCAGAGCATCGCCGATTCGCCGGTCTGGGGTCCGGCCTTCACCTTCACGCCGGTGCAGCTTTGCTGGATTTTGATCGGCTATGGCGCGGTGGCCGCGATATTGCCGGTGTGGCTGTTGCTGGCGCCGCGGGATTATCTGTCGACCTTCCTCAAGATCGGGGCCATCGCGGCGCTGGCGGTGGGCATCGTCATCATGGCGCCGCCGCTGAAAATGCATGCCGTGACGCAGTTCGCGAGCGGCAACGGGCCGGTCTGGGCGGGCGGACTGTTCCCCTTCCTGTTCATCACCATCGCCTGCGGGGCGGTTTCGGGCTTCCATGCCCTCATTTCCAGCGGCACCACGCCCAAGCTGATCGCCAGCGAAGCGCATGCGCCGATGATCGGCTATGGCGCCATGCTGATGGAGGCGTTCGTGGCGATCATGGCGCTGGTGGGCGCGTCGATCCTGGACCCCGGCATCTATTTCACGATGAACAGCCCGGCGGCGGCGATCGGCACGGACGCGGCAAGCGCGGCGGCGGCGGTGACGGCCATGGGCTTTCCCATCTCGCCCGACCTGATCCTGCAGACCGCGAAGGATGTGGGGGAGCATAGCATCATCTCCCGCGCCGGGGGCGCGCCGACGCTGGCGGTGGCGATGGCGGAGATATTCTCCCATGTCGTGGGCGGCCCGGCGATGAAGGCGTTTTGGTATCATTTCGCGATATTGTTCGAGGCGCTGTTCATCCTGACCGCCGTGGATGCGGGGACGCGGGCCGGACGCTTCATGTTGCAGGATCTGATCGCGCTGGCGGTGCCGGGGTTCAAGGATACGAAGACCATCGCGCCGGGGATCGTCGCGACGGCGCTGACGGTCGCGGCATGGGGATTCTTCCTCTATCAGGGCGTTACCGACCCGCTGGGCGGGGTGAACACGCTCTGGCCGGTGTTCGGCATTTCCAACCAGATGCTGGCCGCCATCGCGCTGATGCTGGGGACGGCGGTGCTGTTCAGGATGAAGCGGGACGGCTTCGCCTGGGTGACGATCGTTCCGGCTGCATGGTTGCTGGTCTGCACCCTGTCGGCGGGTTGGCTGAAGCTGTTTTCGGCGGATGCGAAGGTCGGGTTCCTGGCGCATGCGGCCAAGTTCGGCGCGGCTGCCGACAGGGGCGAAGTGCTGGCCCCCGCCAAGTCGATGGCGGAGATGGAGGCGATCATCTTCAACGACCGGGTCGACGCCGGGCTGGTGGCGATATTCCTGTTCGTGGTGCTGGCGGTGCTGTTCTTCACGATGCGCACCTGCCTGGCGGCGCGGAAGGCGGCGGCGCCGACGGCTCGGGAAATTCCGGCGCAACTGGTGCCGGCGGAATGAGCCTGTTTCTCCACAGGCTGCGGCAGGTGGCGCGCATGATGGTCGGCGTGCCGGATTATGACGCCTATCTGCGGCATATGCGGGAGCATCATCCAGAGCGGGTGCCGATGGAGCGGATCGCCTTTTTCCGGGAGCGGCAGGAGGCGCGCTATGGGGGCAAGAATGGGGGGAAGTGCTGTTAGGGGGTGAGCGTCGCGCAATTCCCCTCCACCATTTGCCTTGCAAATGGTCCCCCTCCCCATCGTTTATGGAGAGGATTTTTAGCGTTTGGAATTGAAGGCGGCGATCATGCCTGCGGCGATGGAGAGGGCGATTTCGGCGGCGCCCACCGCGCCTATGTTCAGGCCTGCGGGGCCGTCTATGCGTGTCAGTTCTTCCGGGGGGAAGCCCAGGGCGGCCAGCCGTTCCAGCCGCGCTGCGTGGCTTTTGCGGGAACCGAGCGCGGCGATATAGCCGGTGGGCGCGCGCAGGGCCGCAGCCAATGCCGGATCGTCGATCTTGATGTCGTGGCTGAGCGTCACCACCGCGGTCGATTCGCCGGGGAAGCGGGCGGCGACGGCTTCATCGGGCCAGCGGTCGTCCAGTTCGACGCCGGGGAAGCGCTCCTCCGTCAGGAAGCGGCCGCGTGGGTCGATGACGACCGGGGTGACGCCGATAGCCTGGGCCAGGGCGCTTAGCGACTGGGCGATCTGCACCGCGCCCACGATCAGCACCCGGCGCGGCGGATCATAGCGGTTGTGGAACTGGCCCTCGGTCGACCCTTCCCGCGTCAGGCCGGTTTCCAGGTCAGTCGACAGGGTGATCGCCCTGCCCTTTTCGCTTTCCGCCGCGACCCGTTCGAACAGCGTGGGATCGAATCCATCCGCGCCGACCGGCTGGACCAGCACGCGGATTTCCCCGCCGCAGGGCAGGCCGACCGCCCAGGCATCGCCGTCCGCGACGCCATAGCTTTCCAGATGCGCCGGCCGGCCCGCGATCACCTCGGCGGCGCGCTGGAGCACGTCGCTTTCCACGCATCCGCCGGAGATGCTGCCTTCGAAGCGACCGTCCTCATGCACGATCATATGGCTGCCGCGCGGCCGGGGGGCGGAACCCCAGGTCGCCACCACCGTCGCCAGCGCCAGCCGCGCACTGCGCCATTCCATGGCCTTGCCGATGACCGCGCCGTTATCGTTCAAAATCGAGCCTCCTGGAGCGATTTCCAAGCGATCGGAACCGATCGCTGGTTAAGAAATCGCGGAAAACAAAGAATCTAGAGCGGCGATCTAATTCAATCAGATCGAAACCCGCTCTAGGGTGTGTGGGGATTCAGTCCATGGCGGGCTGCAAATAGCGGCTTTCTGCGCTTCCGGTGCTCACGTACTGAAGTACGCTGCGCGCCAGTTCTCGAAATCCACTATTTTCGCCGCACCCTGAACTGAATCCCCACACGCCCTAGACCAGCCGTCGTCCGGTCCATACCACCCGTCCCACGATAACGACCAGCGCCGGATCGATGTCGATCCAGTCGGGATAATGGGGATTGTCGCTGAGCACGGAAAAAAAGCCCCGGCGCGGCCCCATGGCCACACGCTTCACCATCAGCACCCCGTCGAGCCGCAGCACGTAGACGCCGTCGCGCAGACGTTCCGCATCGTCGTCATGATTGACCATGATCTCATCGCCGTCGCTGAGCGTGGGGGCCATGGATTCGCCGTCGACGCGGATGATCGATATTTTCTGCGGCCGCACCCCCAGGTGGCGCAGCCAGTTGGCGTCGAACGCCATCAGGCCGGCGGCCCGCTCATCCTCGTCCAGCGATCCCGGCCCGGCCGAAGCGCCCAGCGAAAGGCGCGGCACGCTGACCACCGAGGGCAGCGAGCGCACCCTGGAAGGCGGCGCGCCGCGCTGGGCCGATCCGCCCAGCATCTCCTCCGCCACGCCGAAATAGCGGGCCAATATGCGCCGGTCCTCCTCATCCAGCTTGCGCGGCGTGCCGCGTTTGATGAACTGCTGGATATAGGCGGGATTGCGGTTCAGCAGGCGCGAGAGATCCGAATAGCTGTCGCCCCGCTCGGCAATCAGCCGTTCCAGCACCATGCGCGGATCTTCTCCAGTACCGACCATATCTCATCCATTACTGATAGGAATTTTCCTAGACAAGTAGGAAATTTGGCAACATGAAAATCGCCTGAGGATTCGCGCCGGCGGATCGAATCGGCAGAGGAGAAGCGGGGATATGTTGTTGCGTGAGGTCGAGAAATTTCTGCGGGAAAACGATATTCCGGCGACCAGGTTCGGCCGCGAGAGCGTGCGCGATCCCCGGCTGGTCTTGGACCTGCGCAGGGGCCGCGAACCGGGCGAACGGATGAAGAGAAGAGTAGAACATTTCATGAACACATATCGCAGGAGCACGGGCGAATGACAAGCATCCAGGTGAACGCTCCCATCCGGAATCTGCTCCAGAATGAAGGTAGGGCAAAAGCGCGCGACCCGCTGCCTCGCCTGCTGGCGCAACTGATCGCGCGGGCGGGCGGTGAGGTCATGGTGGAGCGCGCCGCCAGCCGTCCATGGGCCAGCGCGCTGTTCCAGGGGCGGCGCCATGTCATCGCGCTGACGATTGCCGGGCCGGATGCCGCGGAACGGCGCGCCGCCTTCGCCGAGGGGATAGAGGAAGCGGAATGGAGCCTGTCCGGCCATTTCGTCGCGGACATCGGCATCGACAGCAGCCGTCCGGCGCCGGGCGGCGAGTGGATGGAATTGTCGGCGCTCACCATAGAGGACTGGTGAATCGGCCCCGGTCGGAGCGCGCCGTCCAGCGCGCCCTGCCGGTCGGTTCAGCGGGCGCGGCCGGCCATGGTACGCAAAGTCCCCAGGGCGGCGCGCAGGGCTTCGTCCACGCCCTGCTCGACCTGGTCGCGCACCGGCACGGCGGGTTCGACCGGCATGTCCGCCAGAACGGAGGCGGGCCGGCCCATGCGCTTGCGCTGGGCAAGGCCCTGTTCCAGCCTCTGGGTCAGTTCCGATAGCGACAGATGCGCGGTGGGGGCGGAAGTCCGCTCCGATCGCGCGGGTTGCGCGGCCTGCTGAGGTTCGGCATCCGCCGTTTCCGGCGCGAACGCCCGCTGGAGGCGGGCAAAGGCCGTTTCCTCCGGCAATCGTTCCGGTGCGCCGGGAATGGAAAGGCCGCCCGGCACGGGGGCGGGCGCCTCGACGGGGGCTTGCGCCTTCCCATCTTCGCGTCCCGGCGCGGTGCGGGCGAAAATGTCGAGGCCGCCAAAGTCGCGGCTGGCGAAGATGGGCGACCGGGCGGGCGCGTCGGGATGGGCGTCGGCGCGGCGCAGCGCCGGCCCCGATTTGCGCCGGTCCCGCGACAGCCAGTTCAGCTTCGACAATGCAAAACCCATTTCACTCACTCCTGCGGCGCCGTTCCCGCGCCCTTGCTTGTCATGCGTCAGCAGAGCGACGCGCTTTTCCCTTTGTCCCGCCCAGATCAGGCCCAGCGCCATCGCCGCGCCGAAACCCGCCAGCAGCAGCCGGGCCTTCAGCCCCAGCGGCGGCGCGGCGGCCGGCACGGCTTCGCTGAGGCCGCTGGACGCCACGACCGTTTCGACCAGCCCGACCGGCAGCGAGAAGAGGAGCAGCCCGGCCCCCAGCGCGCCGAGCAGCGCCTTCGCCAGCCCGCGCATTCCCGTCACGCCGCCGCCCGCACCCGATGGGGGCGCGCCAGCAATTGCCGATAGACGGGTTCGTAGCGCAGAATGTTTGACGACCAGTTACGCTCGCGCTCGACGAAGGCGCGCGCCGCCGCCCGCCGTTCGTCCCAGAAGCCGCGATCCGCGAACATCCCGGCCAGGGCGGCGGCGATGGCGGGGGGATCGTTCGGCGCGAACAAGGTGCCGGTGACGCCATGTTCGATCAGTTCGCGATGGCCGCCGACGCTGGACGCCGCGACCAGGCGGCCCTGCGCCATGGCCTCCAGCGGCTTCAGCGGCGTCACCAGGTCGGTGAGGCGCATCGCCTTGCGCGGATAGGCCAATATGTCGACCTGCGCATAATAATCCTCGACCTGATCGTGGGGCACGCGGCCGACGAAGACGATATGGTCGGCGAAGGGGGAGGCCATGGCCTGATCCCGCAGCGCCTGTTCGCGGGGACCGCCGCCGACCAGCAGCAGCTTCGCCTTCGGGCGGGCGCGCACCAGTCTGGGCAGGGCGGCGATCAGGTCGTCCAGCCCCTCATAATCGTAGAAGCTGCCGATGAAGCCGACGACATCGGCCCCTTCCAGGCCCAGCTTGGCCGTCAGCGCGGCATCGCGGGGGACGGGCGTGCCGAACTGGTCCATGTCGACGCCGTTGGGCGAGACGATGATCTTGTCCTTGTCGATGCCCCGCGCCACCAGGTCGCCGCGCAGCCCTTCGCAGATCACCGCCACCGCATCGGCGGCGCGGACCGCATGGGTTTCAAGCTGGCGGGTCAGCCAGTAACGGGGGCTGCCCTCCGTTCCGGTGCCGTTGCCGACCGCCGCATCCTCCCAGAAGGCGCGGATTTCGTAGATCATGGGAATCTGGTGCCGCTTCGCCACCTTCTGCGCGGCGATCGCGTTCAGCACCGGGGAATGGGCGTGGATGATGTCGGGCCGCCACTGGCGCACCAGCGATTCGATGGCGTCGGCATGGGCGGAAATATCGCGCCATTCGCGCAGCAGCGGATTGCCGCCGGTCGATTCGCCCGGCGTGCGGTGGAAATGCAGGCCGTCGACGATTTCCTCCAACGGTCCCGGCGCGGCGTGGCGATGGCCCGTGATGCCGCGCACGTCCCAGCCCTTCGCCAGTTGCGCCCGCAATATCGCGCGGGTGCGGAAAGTATATCCGCTGTGCATCGGCAGGCTGTGGTCCAGCACGTGGAGAATCCGTGTCATGGCGCTGAGTCTTGCCGGAAAAGGTTTAACGGGCCGTCAACTCTGTTGGGCTATGACGAGGTGATCCGGCGTCCATGGCACCGTGCTCCTGCGAAGGCAGGAGCCCAGTTCAGACGTTGGGACTGGGCTCCTGCCTTCGCAGGAGCACGTTGTAGATGATGGATAGTTCGCACAGCCGCGATGATCGACGCCCTTTCCCTTTTCATCAGCCATGGCGTCATCCTGCTGGCGGCGTGGCGGCTGCTGTCGCGGCCCGATCTGGATCGCGATCCCCCTTCGGGCCCGGAAAGGGACGGCCGCGATGCGTGACCTGTTCTTCGTCGCCTTCCTCGGCGCCTTTTTCCTGGCCGGCTTCAAGCGGCCGTTCCTGCTGATCGCCGTCTATGCCTATATCGACATCGTCTCGCCCCAGCGGCTGTCCTATTTCCTGCTGAACAGCATTCCCATTTCCTTCATCGCCTTCGTGGCAGCGGTGGGATCGTGGATGCTGGTCGACGACAAGAAGGACTGCCGCCTGTCGGCGCGCCAGGCGATCCTGCTGCTGCTGCTCGCCTGGTGCGGCTATACCACGATGACGGCGGATTTCCCGATCAACGCCGCGACCAAATGGGGATGGGTGTGGAAGGCGATGCTGTTCGCCATCTTCCTGCCCGTCACGCTGCGCACGCGCCTGCGGATCGAGGCCTTGGCCCTGTTCATGGTGCTTTGCGCCAGCACGATCATCATCAACGGCGGCATGAAGACGGCGCTGTCGGGCGGCGGCTATGGCGTGCTGAACCTGATGGTGGACAATAACAGCGGCCTCTATGAAGGCAGCATCATTTCGACCGTCGCCATTTCGCTGATCCCGCTGATCCTGTGGCTGTCGCGGCACGGCACCGTCTTTCCCCCCGACTGGCGGGTCAGGCTGTTCGCCTATGCGCTCTGCTTCGCCTGCCTGTTGATGCCCATCGGCACGGAGGCGCGGACGGGCCTGGTCTGCATCGCCGTCCTCGCGGGGCTGATGCTGATGCGGTCGAAGCGGCGGTTCCTCTATGGCCCGCTGATGGCGCTGGCGGCGCTGGCGGCGATCCCCTTCCTGCCCGCCAGCTTCACCCAGCGCATGTCGACCATTGAGAATCACAGCCAGGACGAAAGCGCCTCCACCCGCCTTGCCGTGTGGAAATGGACGCTGGACTATGTGAAGGACCATCCGGGCGGCGGCGGCTTCGACAATTACCTGCAAAACAAGTTCACCTATGTCATGCAGGAACGGGTGATCGACGCCGCCGGATCGCGCATGGAAAAGCGCATGATCACCGACCATGGCCGCGCCTATCACAGCGCCTATTTCGAGATGCTGGGAGAGCAGGGCTATTTCGGTTTCCTCCTGTGGGGGCTGCTGCACCTCATCTGCTTCATCCGCACCGAGGCGATACGGCGCATGTACCGGGCGCGGGACGGGGACGAGGCATGGGTGTCGCCCTTCGCCCTCGCCCTGCAGCAGGGGCATGTCATCTACATGGTCGGATCGCTGTTCGTGGGCATCGCCTATCAGCCGTTCATCTTCATGATGCTGTCGTTGCAGATCGGACTCGACACTTATTTGACACGCAAGCGCAAATTGGCGGCCCGGCGGCCGTTATTTCCCGCAACACCAGTCGCGCAGGGGAGCGTCGCATGAAGGGCGAGTTGAGGATATTGGGCGCGGCGCACGGGCTGCTGCTGGGGCTGGTGCTCGCCGCGCCGCTGGTCGCGCCGGCGCTGCTGCCCTGGGGCGCCGAAGCCCTGTTCATCGTCGCCGCCTTCCAGTTGCGGCTGGCGGACCGGCGCTGGGAGGCGCGCGCGGGGCTGCGGGGCTGGATCAGCCATATCCGCATGGCGCCGCTGCGGCTGGCGCCCTGGGTCGGGACGGCGCTCGTCGCGCTGATCGCGGGGCCGGAGCAGGCGCGGCTCGCCGCCGCGATACTGGCCGCCATCGCCATGGGCGAATTGCTGATCTATCCGGTCATCGCCCATCTGCTCGGACGCCTGCCGCGCCGGGGCCTGGCGGGAGCGATCCTGCTGCTGCTGATCGGCTGCGGCCTGGCGGAACCGGCGCAGGCGGCGCGGTTCGCCATGGCCTTTGCGCTCGGCATAGGCGGCTGCGTCTTCTGGCTGCGCGGCCCGGATGGAGAGCCGGGCGCGACCTTGATGGCGCTGGGCGGAACGGTCGCCGCGACGGCGGTCGCCCTGCTGGCGCCAATGGCGCAGGCGGTGGCGATCCCCGCCGCGATCCTGTGCCTGACGCTGACGCTCGCCCATCTGTCGGTGATGCGCAGGCATCCGCAGCACTGGCAACTGTCCGGCGGCATGCGGTTCGGGCGGATTCATTGAGGGGTTGGGCTTCGGTCATTGGCCAGGAGTTGACATGGCCGCACCGTCACCTTCGACAAGCTCAGGACAGGCTTGATCCGGGGGCCGCTTTTTCCTCTACACCGCGCCTCGTCCAAGGCAGCGGGACCCCGGGTCAAGCCCCGGGGTGACGAATAGGGGAAATGGCGGGTAACTACCCATTCTCTTCCTGCCCCCATCGCGCATTGCGGAACGAAGCGAGGAACGGCGGGTTGAGGAAAAACCATGCCGCCCGATTCCGTCGTCCATGCCAATGACAGCCTGCCCGGCATCACGCGCAGGGCGATGAAAAGGGGATGGGCCTATTTCGACGCCAGCGGCACGCGCATCACCGATCGGGAGGAGATCGACCGGCTGAACGCCATCGCCATGCCGCCCGCCTATCGCGACTGCTGGTTCTGTCCCCACCCTCAGGGCCATATTCAGGCGACCGGCTATGACGACCGGGGCCGCAAGCAATATCGCTATCACATCGATTTCCGCGCCGCGCGGGAGGCGGAGAAATATGCCGGCTGCCCCGCCTTCGGCCGCGCCCTGCCCAGGCTGCGCGCCCGGATCGAGGCCGACCTGTCGAAGCGCGGCCTGCGCAAGGAAAAGACGCTGGCCGCGGTCGTCCGCCTGCTCGACCTGGCCAAGGTGCGCGTCGGCAACGAGCAATATGCCGCCGCGAACAAGAGCTTCGGCGCGACCACGCTGCGCCGCCGCCATGTCGACCTGCGCGGACAGGCGCTGCGGCTGCGGTATCGGGCCAAGTCCGGGCGGGAGCATGAACTGACGATCACCGACCGCCGCCTCGTCCGCTTCGTCCGCGCGGTGCAGGACCTGCCGGGGCAGCATCTGTTCCAATATCTGGATGAGGAAGGCATCGCCCGGCCGATCACCTCCAGCGACGTCAACGCCTATATATCGGAGGCGATGGGCGGCGATTTCACCGCCAAGCATTTCCGCACCTGGGGCGCCTCCGTCATCGCCTTCGAAACGCTGGCGGCGGGCAGCGTCTCGCTCAAGCAGATGATCGAGCCGGTCGCCGCGGCGCTGGGCAACACCCCGGCGATCAGCCGCAAAAGCTATATCCACCCCGCGCTGATCGCGCTTTGCCGCAACGGACAGGACATATGGCGACAGGGGCTTCGCCTGCCGCGCGCAACCCGCTATCTGTCCCGTTACGAACGCGGACTGATCGCCTTTCTGGAGGAGGCCGGCGGCACGACCGCCCTTCCCCTGGCGGCCTGATCCGCATCCAGAACCGCAAGGATATTCATGGCCGCCAAGAAAGACACCGCCGCCCTGCCGCAGATCGACGTCCGCCCGCCCAATCTCGGCGAGATGTGGCAATCGACGGTCCACTGGTTCTCGCTCCATTATCTGCAGATCCTGATCGCCATCGGCGCGGCGGTGGTCATCTACAGCCTGCTGACGGCGCTGCGCAGCGTGGGCGGACGGCTGAAGGGGCATCCGGGCGACACGCTGGGCCTTGCCAATGTCGCCGGCCGCGCCTTTGCCCGCACCACCCATTTCTTCATGGCGATGGTCGCAGCGCGGCTGGTGGTGAGCTACGCCAATCCGCCGCAGATGGTGCTGAAGACCGTCGCCTTCCTGTTCACCATCGCCGCCGTGTTCCAATGCGCGATCTGGGCGCGGGAGATCATATTGGGGCTGGTCGAGCGGCGCACCACGGCGGACGAGAGCCAGAGCCTGGCCAACGCCATGGGCCTGATCCGCGTGCTGGTGACATTCGCCCTGTTCGCCATCGCGCTGATCGTCGTGCTGGACAATCTGGGGGTGAACGTCACCGGCCTGGTCGCGGGCCTGGGCATCGGCGGCATCGCCATCGGCCTGGCGGCGCAGGGCATATTTTCCGACCTGTTCGCCGCGCTGTCGATCATCTTCGACAAGCCGTTCCGGCAGGGGGAGGTCATCACATATGACCAGACCACCGCCAGGGTGGAGCGCATCGGCCTGAAAAGCACGCACCTGCGCGCGATGAGCGGCGAGAAGAAGGTGATCTCCAACGCGAACCTCCTCCAGAAGGAGATCACCAGCCTGCAGACGCTGGCGCAGCGGCGCGTGACCTTCGCCATCGGCATCATCTACCAGACGCCGGAGGACAAGGCCGAGGCGATCCCCGCCATGCTGAAGGAGATCGTCGAGGCGGAAGGGCATGTCTTCGTCAATGCGGGGCTGGTGAGCTTCGGCGCCAGTTCGCTCGACTATCAGCTCAATTTCGACGTGCCCGACCCCGACACGCACGATTATTTCCTCTCGCGTCATCGGGTGGGCCTGGCCATATGGAAGCGCTTTAACGCGGAGGGGATCGAATTCGCCTATCCCACGCAGACCAGCTTCACCGCCGCGCCCGACGGCCGGGCGATCATGCCCTATGCTGAGGTTCAGCCGGTGGTGCGGGTCGACCAGCCGGGGGGCGACGCCCGCGCCTGACTCGCCTGGCCGCATATCGGACTCGCTCTGCCTGCTCCCGCTTGCCCGGCGCGGCGGCGGGAGTCAGGCGGGTGCGATCATGAACGGACATCTGGGAACAGCCATGAAGCCCCTCTATCTGCTGGCCGCCGCCACGCTCGCCTTCGCCCCCGCCGCCCATGCCGAAGGGATAGGGGCCGAGGTCAATTACGGGCGCGCCGATGGGCATTGGGGCACGGAAATCGGCGCGGGCTACGCGATGGACATTGGCGGCTTCAGCCTGACGCCGGGCGGCGGCGTCTATCTGCGCGATGAGGACACGAAGCTCTATGGGCGGGTGGAGGCGAGCTATACCCTCCCCGCCTCCGCCACCATCGGCGCGGGCGTGCGCTTCAGCGGCGACAATACACGCCCCTATGCGACGCTTGCGATGCCGCTGATCCCCAAGCTGCGCGCCAAGGCCAATGTGGGGCCGAAATATTATGCGCTGGGGCTGACGCTGGGATATTGAGGGTCGCCCCCCTCTCCTCCTTCGTCATGCTGAACTTGTTTCAGCATGACGGGTTGGGAGATAACTTAATCCAAGCCCCATAGCCCGCCAGGCAGCAGCAGCCCGTCGCGCAGTTGCATCCCCCCTTCCCGGTCCCTCGCCAGCAGCAGCGCGCCGTCGAGGTCGATCCAGTCCGCCCCCTGCGCCACCAGCGCGGCGGGCGCGATGCCCAGCGACGTGCCCAGCATGCAGCCGACCATCACGCGGAACCCCCGCGCCCTTGCCTCCCGCGACAGGGCCAGCGCCTCGGTCAGCCCGCCCGCCTTGTCGAGCTTGATGTTCACCGCGTCGAAATCCCCCAGCCGATCGAGGTCGGCGCGCGTGTGGCAACTCTCGTCCGCGCAGAGCGGCAGCGGCGACCTGATCCCCGCCAGCCGTTCCTCCCTGCCGTGGAAGACCGGCTGTTCGACCATCTCCACGCCCAGTTCCGCCAGGGCCTGCGCCTCCGCCGCGATGTCCAGCTCGTGCCAGCTTTCATTGGCGTCGACGATCAGCCGCACGTCCGGCGCGCCCGCCCGCACCGCGGCGATCCGCGCCCGGTCGCCCTCGCCCGTCAGCTTGCATTTGAGCAGGCCGAAGCCGCGTCCCGCCGCCGCCCGCGCATCCGCCTCCATCTTCTCCGGGTCGCCCAGGCTGATGGTGAAGGCGGTGGGCAGGGGCGCGGGCTCCGCCAGCCCGGCGAGCTTCCACACGGGCGCGCCGGCGCGCTTCGCCTCCAGATCCCAGAGCGCGCAGTCCAGCGCGTTGCGCGCCGCCCCACGCGGCATCGCCCGCAGCAGCGCGTCGCGCTCCAGCGGCCCTGAATAGGCGTTGATCGCCGCCGCGCAGCCCTCCGCCGTCTCGCCTTCATAATAGATGGCCGTGCCCTCGCCCCGGCCGACATGCGCGCCGTCGCCCACGGTGCAGACCACGACGTCCACCGACGTCTTGGCCCCGCGACTGATGGTGAAGGTTCCCGCGACCGGCCAACGTTCAACAGTCGCGGATATGATGCGGGTCATCGGCGTTCCCTATGCTGGCGATAGTCGGGTCTATGCGAACGGGCTATCCCGCCGCATAACCAGTCTCGACCCGCAGATAAAGGATAGGCTTAGCCGTGACCTCCAGAGAATTGACCGGCCTGCTGCCCATCGACGACGCCGATGCGCTGGCGGCCCGGCGTCGGCTGTCCGACATGGCCTGGCGCATCGGCTTCGGCGCGATCAGCTGGCCCTGGCTGCTTGCCAGCCTGTCGGGCGGGCGCAAGGCGGACAAGCGCGCCCTGCTGGACGAGCTTGGCCTGCCCCATGACGCCCTGCCGCATCTGGGAAGCTGGAAGGCGGACATGGGTTTCCTGCGCCATATCGTGCGGGAAATCGCGCGGCTGCGGCCTGCCCAGGTCGTGGAACTGGGGGCGGGCGCATCGACGCTGATCGCCGCCCGCGCCCTTGCCCTGCACGGCGGAGGACGGCTGACCAGCTTCGACCAGCATGACGGATTCGTGCAGGCGACCCGCAACTGGCTGGCGGACCATGGGCTGACGGCCGATCTGCGCCATGCGCCGCTGGTTGCGGAGAGCGAGGACTGGCCGGGCCGCTGGTACGACATCGACAGCCTGCCCGACAGCATCGACCTGCTGATCATCGACGGGCCGCCCTGGGCGGTGCATCCGCTGGTGCGGGGCGCGGCGGACAGCCTGTTCGCCCGCCTGTCTCCGGGGGCGGTGGTGCTGCTGGACGACGCCGCCCGCCCCGGCGAACGGCTGGTCGCCAGGCGCTGGCGCAAGCGGTGGCCGCATATCGATTTCCGGCTGAGGCATGACGGGACCAAGGGAACGCTGGTCGGCCGCCGCCGCGACACATCGGTCCCGGTCGCCAACGACAATGACCGTCGCCGCGCCTGGCGCCATATCGGCCGGGCGGCGGGCATCGCCGCCCTGGTCGCGAGCGGCTGGATCGCGAGGGGCGAATTGGGCGAGTTTCCGCAGTCCGCGCAGGCCACCACTTTCCTGGACGAGGCCGCCGCGTCCCACCGCACCGGGCTGCTGCGCCAGAGCATGGCGTCGCAAGTGGAAAGCGCGACGCTCAACCCCGGCGAGATCCAACGGTCGACCGGCATCGTCCTGCCGCCGCTGCCCGCCAGATGGCGCGTCCATGACGTGCAGCTTTATCCCACGCCCGACAGCCCCGCCGTCGCCGTGTCGATCACCACGCCGGAGGGGGAGCAACTGTCCTTCTTCGCCGACCGGGCCGAAACCCCGGCGGAGGCGCGCCCGCTGCTCGCCCGCCGCGCAGAGGACGTCATCGCCTATTGGGAGGCGGGCGACATGGCCTATGCCCTGACCGGCCGGGCCGGGCCGCAGCGCATCATGACGCTGGCGGCGGAGATCGCGCCCGCCGGCTAGGACCGATGGACAATGTTCCCTTTCACGCGAAATCCCTTTAGAGCGCGGCGTCATGGTAGATGTGGAACAGCCATCGCCGCGCGACAGGACGCGCCCCCCGCTTGGCAGCCTGGCGATGATCTGGCGCTTCGCCAGCCGCTATCCCGGCCGCATCGCCGGGGCGCTCGCCGCGCTGCTGGTCTCTTCCGCCGCGACGCTGGCGATCCCCAGCGGCTTCCGGCTGGTCATCGACCGGGGCTTCATGGGCGGCGGCGACATCAGCCGGTGGTTCGAATATCTGTTCCTGATCGTCGTGATCCTGGCGCTGGCCACGGCGGCGCGCTTCTATTTCGTGTCCTGGCTGGGGGAGCGGGTCGTCGCTGACATCCGATCGGCCACGCAGGCCAATCTGCTGCGGCAGGAACCCCGCTTCTTCGAGGAAAACCGCCCCTCCGAAATCGCGTCGCGCATGACTGCCGACACGGCGATCATCGACCAGGTGGTGGGATCGACCGTGTCGATCGCGCTGCGCAATGTGGTGACGGGGACCGGCGGCCTTATCTATCTCTTCGCGCTGGCGCCCAAGCTCGCGGGGCTGCTGCTGCTCGGCATTCCGGTCATCTTGGTGGCGATCATCGGCCTTGGCCGCCGCGTGCGCGCCCTGTCGCGGGCAAGCCAGGACCGGCTGGCCGATGTCGGCAGCGTCACGTCGGAAACGCTGGGCGCGATGAAGATCGTCCAGGCCTTCGGCCAGGAAGGACGGGAAGCGGCGCGGTTCGACACCACGGTCGAGGCGGGTTTCGCCACGGCGCGCCGCCGGATCGCCCTGCGCGCCGCGATGACCGCCATCGTCATCGCGCTGGTCTTCGGGTCGATCACGGCGGTCATGTGGCAGGGCGCGCTGGACGTCGCCGCCGGGCGCCTTTCGGGGGGCAGCATCGCCGCCTTCGTCCTGACGGGCGGGCTGGTGGCGGGCGCGTTCGGCGCGCTGTCGGAAACCTGGGGCGACCTGCTGCGCGGCGCGGGCGCCGCCGGGCGGCTGCATGAACTGATGAGCGCCACGCCGCAGATCACAGCCCCGCCCCGCCCTGTTCCGGTGCCGCGGACCGAGCATGGCGCGCATCTCCAGTTCGAGGATGTGCATTTCCGCTATCCCACCCGGCCCGATCAGGCGGCCTTGCACGGCATCTCCATCGACATCGCGCCGGGCGAGACGGTCGCCATCGTCGGCCCGTCCGGCGCGGGGAAATCCACGCTGATCCAGTTGGCGCTGCGCTTCTACGATCCCGATTCGGGCGTGATCCGCCTGAACGGCGTTCCCCTGCCCCAGGCCGATCCGGCGGAGGTGCGCGGCATGATGGCCATGGTGCCGCAGGAAAGCATCATCTTCGCCGCGTCGGCCCGCGACAATCTGCGCTACGGCCGATGGGACGCCAGCGACGATCAGATCTGGGCCGCCGCCCGCGCCGCCAATGCGGAGGCTTTCCTGCGCGCCCTGCCGCAGGGCCTGGACAGCTTTCTGGGCGATGGCGGCGCGCGCCTTTCGGGCGGCCAGCGCCAGCGCCTGTCCATCGCCCGCGCCCTGCTGCGCGATGCGCCGATCCTGCTGCTGGACGAAGCGACCTCCGCCCTCGACGCCGAATCGGAACGGCTGGTGCAGGACGCCCTCGGCCGGCTGATGCAGGGGCGCACAACCATCGTCATCGCCCATCGCCTGGCCACGGTCAGGGCGGCGGACCGCATCCTGGTGCTGGACGAAGGACGGCTGGTCGAACAGGGCGACCACGCCACGCTGATGCGGCAGAAGGGCCTCTATGCGCGGCTGGCCAACCTCCAGTTTCAGGATGTCGTCGCAGGCTGACGGCGATGGTCCGCCATCGCGTCGGACCGGGACATGCCCCGAACCGGCGATCAGCGCGTGCGGCTGGTGACGTCGGCGGTGCCGTCCGCGTGGATCTCTATCAGATGCGCGGTGCCGTCATTGCACTCGGCCTTCCAACCCCGGGCCCCGGGCCGCACCTGCATCCGCTCCGACCGGATGACGGTGGGGCAAGCCGCGCCCGACGCCCGCACGGCGCGTTCCAGCACGCCGTTGCGCTGGGCCTCGTCCAGCTTCGCGACGGCTGCCGCCGCGCCGGTTTCCGGCGTTTCCCGGCGGTCGACCGCGGTGATCGGGTCGCTGCCCTCGCCGCAGGCCATCAGGCTGAACACCCCCGCCAGCACCATCCATGTGCGCATGATTATCCTTTCGCTTGGGCGGCAAACCCGTCCGTCGCCCTGATGAGCGCGTCCAATATGCCCGGTTCGTTGAACGCATGGCCCGCCCCTTCGATCATCTCGAAGCGCGCCTGCGGCCAGGCCCTGTGCAGCGCCCAGGCGGTTTCGGCGGGGCAGGCCATGTCGTAGCGGCCCTGCACGATGACGCCGGGAATGTCCGCCAGCTTCCCGGCGTCCCGGATGAGCTGCCCTTCCTCCAGCCAGCCGCCATGGACGAAATAATGATTTTCGATGCGGGCGAAGGCCAGCGCGAAATCATCGGCCTCATGGGTGGCGGAGAGCGCCTCGTCGGGCAGCAGGCGGATGGTTTCGCCTTCCCACAGGCTCCACGCCTTGGCGGCGGCGATCCGGGCGGCGCGATCGTCGCCGGTCAGGATGCGGCGATAGGCGTGGAGCAGGTCGCCGCGCTCCGCCTCCGGAATGGGCGCGACGAAGCGTTCCCATTTGTCCGGATAGATGCGGCTGGCGCCCTGCTGGTAATACCAGTCGATTTCCTGCCTGCGGATGGTGAAGATGCCGCGCAGCACCAGTTCGGTCACGCGGTCGGCATGGCTCTGGGCATAGGCCAGCGCCAGCGTCGACCCCCAGCTTCCGCCGAAGACCAGCCATCGCTCGACGCCCATCATCCGCCGCAGCCGTTCGATGTCCGCGACCAGGTGCCAGCTTGTGTTCGCCTCCAGCTCCGCATGGGGCGTCGAGCGGCCGCAGCCGCGCTGGTCGAAAAGGAGCACGTCATAGCGTTCCGGATCGAACAGGCGGCGGTGATCGGGCGATATGCCGCCGCCGGGGCCGCCATGCAGGAAGACGGCAGGCTTGGCGCCCGGCGTCCCGGCCCGCTCCCAATAGACGCGGTGGCCATCCCCCACGTCGAGATGTCCGGAGGCGAAGGGTTCGATGGCGGGATAGAGCGTGCGCATGGGCCAAGGTGTAGAAAGTCTGGCGGGCAATGCAATCGGCAGGCGAACGGTCCCCTTTCCGGCGTCGCGGGCCGGGCGGGGCGATGCCGGGTTACATTTTGCGACAAATCTCTATGGGCATTGCCAGAGTCTTGCGACAACTCCCGCCTAGAGGGAGAGCATTCAGGGTTTGATCCTAAGGGGTAAACAGTGCGCCGTTCCTTTGCCTGTCTTCTGTTTCCGTTGATGATGAGTGCGGCGCCGGGCGCGCTGATGGCGCAGACCGAGGAACCCAGGGGCCCGGCCGGGCAGATGGACGATGCGGACGAGATCGTCGTCACCGGCCAGCCCGAACGCGGCGCCGTGGTCGGCAATGTGAGGCCGGAGCAGCAGCTTTCCGCCGCCGATGTCCGCGCCCTGGGCGTCACGTCCATATCGGAGATGATCGCGGAACTGTCGCCCCAGACCAACGGCACGCCGGTGATCCTGCTGAATGGCAAGCGGATCTCCAGCTTTTCGGAAATCCAGGACATCCCGTCCGAAGCGGTGGCGCGGGTCGACATCCTGCCCGAACAGGTGGCGCTCAGCTATGGCTATGCGCCGACGCAGAAGGTGGTGAACATCGTGCTGCGCCAGCGGTTCCGCGCCGAAACGGCAGACCTGCGGGCAGGCGCCACGACGCAGGGCGGGCGGGAGAATGGCTCCGTCGAAGGCGCGCTGCTGCGCATCCGGGGCGACAATCGCTTCACCCTCGACATGCAGTACAGGACTGCCGCGTCGCTGCTGGAAAGCGAGCGCGGCGTGGCGCCGACCGTGCAGGGCGAGCGGGCCAACCGGCAGTCGGGCATCGACGCCTTTCTGGTGGGCGGGAACGGCATGACCGGCGGCGAGCTGGCCCATCATCGCACGCTCAGCCCGGCGACGGAGAGCTTCGCCGCCAATGTCACCCTGGCCCGCGCCCTGGGCAAGGTGTCGATGACCGTCAACGGGCGGCTGGAGCTGTCCGACAATGACAGCCTGCAAGGGTTCCAGGCGGCGGCGTTCGACCTGCCGGCGAGCAACCCCTTCTCGCCCTTCGCCACGCCGACGAGCTTCTATCGCTATCTGCGCCAGGCAGGCGAGCTGGGGCAGCAGATCAAGGGCACGACCGGCCATGTCGGAGTGACGCTCAGCGGCCTTCTGGGCGGCGGCTGGCAATGGTCCTTCACCGGCAATGGCGATTATTCGAACACCCGCACTTCGACCGACCGGGGATTCGCGACCGGCGCGATCCAGAGCGCGATCGATGCGGGCGCGGACCCGTTCGGCGGCTTTTCGTCCGACCTGCTGTCGACGCGGGTGATCGACCGGGCGAAGGCGGAATCGAGGGCGGTGCAGGGCGACCTGCTGTTGTCGGGTCCGCTGTTCGACCTGCCGGCCGGCGCGGTGACGACCGCGGTGCGCGTGGGCGGATCGGCCAATGGCTTCGATAGCTGGTCGATCCGTTCGGGCGAGCAGCGCGACAACAGCTACAGCCGGGAAATCGGCAGCGGGCAGGTCAGCGTCGACCTGCCGATCACCAGCCGGTCGAAGGGCGTGCTGGGCGCGGTGGGCGACATCGGCGTCAATGTGAACGCGGCGGCGCAGCATTATTCCGACTTCGGCACGCTTTCGACCCTGGGATACGGCATGCGCTGGCGGCCGGTGCCCGCCGTGCAGTTGCTGATGTCCGCGAACCAGGATCGCGCCGCGCCCACGGGCGCGCAGATCACCGATCCGCCGATCTCCACGCCCAATGTGTCGGTGTTCGACTATGCGACCGGGCAGACCGTGTTCGTGACGCAACTGAGCGGGGGCAATGCAGCCCTCAGGGAAAGCGTGCGCGATCAGTTCCGCCTCAGCGCCAATATCAAGCCGTTCGAGAAACCCAATCTGACGCTGACGGCGACCTACGCCAACAGCCGGACGAGCAACCCGATCTCGGCCTTTCCGACGCCGAGTCCCGCCATCGAGGACGCGTTCCCCCAGCGTTTCCTGCGGGACGATGACGGCAATCTGACGCAGATCGATGCGCGGCCGATCAATTTCCTGCGGTCGCGGAGCGAGCAGCTTCGCTGGGGTTTCGACCTGTCCGTTCCACTGAAATCGCACATCCAGAAGGTGGTGGAGGCCTGGCGGGCCGCGGGCGCCAAGCCGGAGGAGCGACCCAGGGAATTGCAGGATCTGCGCGGCCTGTTCGGCAATCGCGGGCCGGGCGGGCAGCGCCCCCAAGGGCAGGATGGCGGCGAGCGGCCACGGGGCGAAGGCGATCGCGGCGGTCCGGGCGGAGGCCTTGGCGAAGGCCCGCGAAGACCGGGCGGCGGCTTTGGCGGGCCGGGCGGTTTCGGCGGCGGAAGGGGCGGCGGAGGCGGTGGGCGGCTCAGCTTCAGCCTCTATCACACCTGGCATCTCAACGAGAGCATCCTGATCGCGCCCGGCGTGCCGGAACTGGACCTGCTGAACGGCGACGCCACAGGGTCGTCGGGCGGCCAGCCGCGGCATGAGCTGAATGCGCGGCTGGGCTATGTCAATAACGGCCTGGGCGCGCGGTTGAGCGTGGATTGGGAAAGCGGCACCCATGTCGATGGCGCGCTGGGCGGAACGACGGGTGGGGCATCGCGGCTTGACTTCGGCAGCCTGGCGACGGTGGACCTGCGCCTGTTCGCCAATCTGGGGCAGATGCCTTCGCTGGTGAAGAAGCATCCCTTCCTGCGCGGCGCGCGCATATCGATCGGCATCGACAATCTGTTCAACCAGCGGCGCAGCGTCACCGACGCGGACGGGATCACGCCGGTCCGCTACCAGCCCGGCTATCTCGACCCGCTGGGGCGAGCGGTGACGATCAGTTTCCGCAAGCTGTTCTTCTGACGGGCCCGCGCCGCAGCGCCGGTCAGGCGTGTTTGGGCCAGCGCTGCGCGTTTAGGGCCGACTGGAAAATGCTCCAGAGAATGCTGCGCGTGACGCGGGGGCGTTCATCGCGCCGATGAGAGGCGCGATGGGCGAATGGTCGGCACATGCCCTTAGGCAAGGCCCGATGGCTTATTGGCCGATTCGGATGATGTGATCGAGGATCGCCGGATGCAGCGGGCGTTCGAAGACGCAGCCCGATTCATGCGACCGGCTCCACAACACGCGCGCGCGGCGGCCTTCGAAGCCCGGCAGCATGATCCAAAGATCGTCGCCGGCCGCCAATTTCATGAAACTTTTGAGGCGGAAGCCGACTTCGGAGACATCCGTGACCTGGCTCTTGAACCAGGTTTCGCCCGGCCGCCGGATCCGAACGCCGATCAGCGCCGTGCGGCGATCCGCCAGACGATTGCTGCCGCGATACGGATTTGTCTGAACTGTGGCGCCCATGATCCAATGCCGATTTGACCATCCGCATCATCGCCGGTCGCGGTGAAGAAAGCATTAAACCGGGCAAGGCCAGGCAAAAATAAGGGGCCGCCGAAGCAGCCCCCATGCAGGTCCGCGCATCACGCGCTCGATTGCGTCACCCCAGCCCGCGCCCGGAAACGGGAAGTCGAACATTCCCGGCCAGACAGCGGCGGCGTATTCGTGCCCTGAGGGCGCACAGGCGTTCGATGATCCAGCGAACGCCCGACATGCGCCCCGACCGATGCGCAAATCTTTCCCGAACCGGGGTCCAGCGTTGCCGGACCCGGTCCCGACGGCCTTAGAAATTGCCGTATTGTTCGTTGCCGACGAAGCCCAGCTTGGTCACGCCGGCGCGCTTGATCTCGGCCAGCACCTCGTCGACGACGACGTAGCGGGTGGCCGCGTTGGGCTGGAACTGCAATTCGGGCTCGACCGGCAACCGCAGCGACTGCTGCAGATACTGACGCAGGGTCAGCAGGTCGATGGCCGAACCGTTCCAGGTGATGACGCCGCTGGGATCGATCGCCACCTTGTTCTTGACAGGGTCGATGACGCTGTCGGTCGGCGGGGCGTTCTGCGGCAGGTCGATCTTGACCGCGTGGGTCTGGATCGGGATGGTGATGATGAACATGATGAGGAGAACGAGCATGACGTCGATCAACGGCGTCGTGTTCATTTCCACCATCGGTTCGCCATCTTCACTTCCGGCACTCATAGCCATGTGGCGATACTCCTAGAACTTAAAGCCGGCGGGTCGTCGTGCCCGGTTCGGGCTCGGAGATGAAGCCGACCTTCGGGAAACCGGCGCGCTGCATCGTGTAGATGGTGCCGCCGATGCACCGATAGGGAACGTTGATGTCGCCGCGGATATGCACTTCGGGCAGATCCTCCGGCGTCAGGTTCTCAACGCCGCCCGCCTTCTTGATGTCCGCCTCCAGCTTCGCGACCGCGCGGTCGAGCAGCTCGTTGGAGGACACGCGGGTCAGGTTCCAGTAGACCGCACAGCTACCGTCGGAAGCCTGCGTGATCGACAGGGAAACATTTTCCGGTTTCGTCGTCGTCGGCTCGAACGCGACCTTGGGAAGCTGTAGCTGAACCGTCTGGACGACGACCGGGACCGCGATGAGGAAGATGATGAGCAACACCAGCATGACGTCGACGAGCGGCGTCGTGTTGATGTCGGACATCGGCTTGTCGTCACCGCCGTCAGAGCCAACACTCATTGCCATTGATTATTTCCTAACATGCTTGTCGATGGCGCCCCGGCGTTCCGGAGCCCACGTCCGATAAGGGGAGACCGAGCGTCGCAGCCGCCGCCGGCCCCCTTATCGGCATCTCAGCCTATCAGGCCTTGGTCGGCGCGGCTGCCGGCTTGGCGGCCGGAGCGGCCGGGGCAGCGGCGATCGTCGGCTTCACGGCGCCGTTCGACACCAGGTGAGCCAGCAGGTCGACGGTGAATCCGTTGAGCTGTTCGGCGATCGACTTGTTGCGGCGCTGCAGGAAGTTGTAGGCGAGCACCGCGGGAACGGCCACGGCCAGACCCAGGGCGGTCATGATCAGAGCTTCACCGACCGGGCCGGCGACGGCGTCGATCGAGGCCTGACCGGCGGCGCCGATCTTGATGAGCGCGCGGTAGATGCCGATAACCGTACCGAACAGACCGATGAACGGCGAGGTCGAACCGACGGTGGCGAGGAACGCCAGGCCGCCGCCGAGCTTCGAGTTGATCGAGGCTTCCGAACGGGCGAGCGAGCCGTGCAGCCAGTCATGGGCTTCGACCGGGTCGGTCAGCTTGGTGTGTTCTTCCTGGGCCTTGATGCCGTCATCGACGATCTGCTTGTAGGCCGAGTTCTTTTCGAGCTTGGCGGTGCCTTCCTTCAGGCTGGCGGCGCGCCAGAAGGTTGCGCGAACCTTCTTGCCCTGGTTGATCACCTTCTGCTGTTCGATCAGCTTGGTGAACAGAATGTAGAAGGTGCCGACCGACATACCGCAAAGGATGATGAAAACGGTCCAGGCGATGGTGCCGCCCTGCTCCAGGGCCTCCATCAGGCCATAGGGGTTCTCCGCCTTGGGCGCGGCAGCTGCTGCGAGATACATCAACATGTTCAAGACTTCCCTCTCAAAGGATCAATAAACAAGGGTAGGCGGCGTCCAATCATCCGGAGGCGACCGCCCGCCCTTTTCAAAATCACTCCGGCAGACGCCAGGTGATCCGGCCATTGTACGTGTCCGACATCGGACCGCCTCCGGCTGCCGTCGCGGGCTTGAACCTCGCACGTCGCGGCAGCAGGCGGCACGTCGCCTCGTCGAGGTCGGCATGGCCGGTCGAAGAGGTGATGGTGCAGTTGGTCACGCGACCGTCCGGACCGATTTCCAGGCGGAACCCGGCCGTGCCCGAACGTTCTTCACGCTGCGCGCGGCTGGGATAGTCGGCATCGCTGAGCCAGCTACCCGGACTGCTGCGCGGGGACGCGCGGGAGGCGGGAACCTCCGGCGGCGGCGGAGCCGGCGGCGGCGGCGCGGCGACCGGAACCGGGTTGAAGACCGGCGGCGGGGTCCGGACCGTCTGAATCGGCGGTGCGGGCGCCGGGGTCTGAACGATCGGCGGCGGCGCGACGACCGGCGGCGGTTCGACCGGCTGGTCTGGCGGCGGCGGCGGCGGCTCCTCGTCCGGTGGCGGCGGTTCCTCCTTGACGTCGATCACGTTCAGCTGTTCCGCCGCCTTTTTGACATATTTCATGCCAAGGCCGGTGACGAAGGCGTAACCCAGAACAGCGTGAATCAGGGCGACGATGATGATCGAGATCGTACGACTCGATCCTTGCGAGTGGTCAGCATAGGCCATTCGGCAACGACACTCCTTAACTCAGCTTACCAGTTGTTATTCGGCAAATAAGCCAAAAACGGCCCGAGCTGGCCGGGCTAACCCCGGTCATCTTGGCCCCTATCCGTCCATTTGCTACCGTGCGAACTCCTATCGCGGCGCATCGTGGCACGCAAACGCTTTATCGATATGATCATTTGCGACCGCCATTACACACCGGAAAGACTTGCATGTGACAAACATGTCACGGACTGCCATCATTAGGACGAAGATGAAAAAGAAATCCACCATGCCCCTGCGGACGCTCACCCTGATCTGCCTCATTTTCGCCGCACAATCGCGGATTTCTGCGGCTCAGCCGGATTCGGACCGGATGGTAGCGCAATCATCCGAGCGTGTCGCGGGCCTATCCTATACGGACATAGCCGACCTCGCCGACGCCGCGCCGCTGGTGGCACAGGCGCGGATTGGCAACATCATCAAGTTGAAGCCGGGGCAGGCCGGCGCCGTCCAGCCGGGGCATCAAAGGGTCTATGTGGAGGCGAATGTCGGCGCGCTGATTCGCGGCGAAGGGGGAATCAGCCCGACCGTCCGCTACCTCTATGACGCGCCGCTCGACGCGCGGGGCAAGATGCCCAAGCTGAAGAAGGCGCAGGTCATCCTGTTCGCGCGTCCCGGAGGGCGTCCCGGCGAAATCCAGCTCATCGCCCGCGACGCGCAGATCCTCGCCACCCCGGCCGAGACCGAGCGGGTGAAGGCGATCCTGTCCGAACTGGTCGCCGTCGATGCGCCGCCCCGCATCGTGGGGCTGGGCGACGCCTTCCACGTCGCGGGCACCATCGCCGGGGAAGGGGAGACGCAGATCTTCCTGCGCACCGAAAATGGCGACCCTGTCTCGCTGTCCATCCTGCGCCGGCCCGGGCAGCAACCGCGCTGGGCCGTGGCGCTGGGCGAGATCGTGGATGAGGCAGCCCGCCCCCCCGCGCCCGGCAGCCTGCTCTGGTACCGCCTGGCCTGCGGCCTGCCCGATGCCCTGCCTGCCCGGTCCGTGCGCGCGCTGTCGCCCCAGGATGCCGAGCTGGCCCGCGCGGATTATCGGATTGTCCTGGACGCCCTTGGCCCCTGCGGGCGGACGAGGACGGTTCGCTGACCTGGCAGCGGCGACAGCCTTTCCGGTTCCGGCATCGGCTCCTTTTCCTTGGACAGACGCGCAGAGGCCGCTATCAGCGCGGCGTCTCGTGATCAGGAAGGATGAACGCAAGCCATGACCAATCTGCACCGCCATGCCCCGCTGCGCGTCGCGCTGGTCGGCCTCGGCACGGTGGGCGGCGGGGTCATCCGGCTGCTCCAGACCAATGCGGACCTGATCGCCCGCCGCGCCGGCTGCCCGATCCAGATCGTCGCCATCTCCGCCCGCGACCGGAACAAGGATCGCGGCGTCGACCTGTCGCCCTATGAATGGGTCGACGACATGACGACGCTGGCGACACGCGACGACATCGACGTGGTGGTGGAACTGATCGGCGGGGCGGACGGCCCTGCCCTCACCCTCGCCCGCCAGTGCCTGAGCGTCGGCAAGCCCTTCGTCACCGCGAACAAGGCGATGCTGGCCCATCATGGCCTGGACCTCGCCGGGCTGGCGGAAAAGGCGGGCGTGGCGCTCAAATATGAAGCGGCGGTCGCGGGCGGCATCCCGGTCATCAAGGGCATGCGCGAGGGCGCGGCCGCGAACGAGATCGCCCGCGTCTACGGCATCCTCAACGGCACCTGCAACTATATCCTGACCACGATGGAGAAAGAAGGACGCGGCTTCGACGAGGTGCTGAAGGAAGCGCAGGAACTGGGCTATGCCGAAGCCGATCCCAGCTTCGACATCGACGGCGTCGACGCCGCGCACAAGCTGACCATCCTCGCCAGCCTCGCCTTCGGCACGGAACTGGATTTCGACGCGGTCGCGATCACCGGCATCCGGCACGTCATCGCCGCCGACATCGCGGAAGCGGCGGCGCTGGGCTATCGCATCCGCCTGGTCGGCATGGCGGAGAATGGCCCGGAAGGCCTGTTCCAGCGCGTCCATCCGATGCTGGTGCCGCTCGACCATCCGCTCGCCCATGTCGACGGATCGCTGAACGCCGTGGTGGCGGAGGGCAATTTCGTCGGCCGCCTCTTCTTCCAGGGGCGCGGCGCCGGCGACGGCCCCACCGCATCGGCGGTGGTCGCGGACCTGATCGACGTGGCGCGCGACGAATATGGCGACGCGCTGGCCATGCCGGTCGCGGCGCTCGCGCAGCAGAAGCCCGCGGATGCCGGCAAGCGGGTCGGCCGCGCCTATCTGCGCTTCAAGGTGCAGGACCGGCCCGGCGTGCTGGCGGAGATCGCGGCGGCGACCCGCGACGCCGGCGTGTCCATAGAGAGCATGATCCAGCGCGGCGCCAGCCAGACGGACGGGGTGCTGGTGGCGATCGTCACCCATGCGGGCGAGGAACGCTGCGTGCGCGAGACGCTGGACCGGCTGGCCGGGTCGGACAGCCTGCTGCAAACGCCGGTGGTGATGCATATACTGGATTGATGCTTGGAGGTGTGTTGGCGGGGCTGAAGTTGGCCGATAGCTGACATTACCACCGTCACCCCGGACTTGATCCGGGGTCCCGCTTTTCCCTCCACACCGCGCCTCGTCCAAGGCAGCGGGACCCCGGGTCAAGCCCGGGGTGACGAATAGGGGGAGGGGTGACGAATAGGGGAACGTCCGCAATCCATCCAATCTCGCCATATGACGGCGCTCAATCGGACAAATGCCTTCATTGCATCGCTTCGTGAAAGGCACGCCCTCGACAATGGCCGGCCGACATCCTATCGCCCTCCCCAAAATAGCGGCTGAAGGGGAAACGACATGGTGCAGGCAAGCTCGATACTCGATCGCGTGCTGGTGCTGGAGATGGTGCGCGTGACCGAGGCGGCCGCCATCGCCGCGTCGAAGCTGATCGGCCGGGGCGATGAAAAGGCCGCCGACGCCGCCGCGGTCGAGGCGATGCGCCTGGCCTTCAACGACCTCTATATGGACGGCACCGTCGTCATCGGCGAAGGCGAGCGGGACGAGGCGCCGATGCTGTACATCGGGGAAAAGGTCGGCAACGCGATCGGCACCGGCCCCCGGATCGACATCGCGCTCGATCCGCTGGAGGGCACCACCATCACCGCCAAGGCCGGTCCCAACGCGCTGGCCGTGCTGGCGATTTCCGAGGAGGGCGGCCTGCTCAACGCGCCAGACGTCTATATGGAGAAGCTGGCGGTCGGCCCCGGCCTGCCGGACGGCGTCATCGACCTCAACAGGCCGGTGAAGGAGAATGTCGAGGCGGTCGCCCGCGCCAAGGGCGTCGACCCGCATGAGATCATCGTCTGCGTGCTGGACCGGCCGCGCCATGAGAAGCTGATCGCGGAGCTGCGCGCCATCGGCTGCGGCATCATGCTGATCCCGGACGGGGACGTGGCAGGGGTGATCGCCACCACCGATCCGGAAACCAATATCGACATGTACATGGGTTCGGGCGGCGCGCCGGAGGGCGTGCTGGCCTGCGCGGCGCTGCGCTGCGTCGGCGGGCAGTTCAAGGGCAAGCTGCTGTTCCGCAACGACGACGAGCGCGCCCGCGCCCGCAAATGGGGAATTGCCGATCTGGACAAGGTCTATGACCTCAACGAACTGGCCAAGGGCGATTGCATCTTCGCGGCGACCGGCGTCACCGACGGATCGCTGCTGGCCGGGGTCAAGCGGCTGCCGGGCGGCAGGCTCACCACCGACAGCGTCGTGATGCGCGCCAGCACCGGCACCGTGCGATGGGTGAAGGGCGAGCATCGGCTGGACCGGAAGCCGATCTGAGCCGGGGTCGAGGACCGACTTTCTTGGCTTGCCGCATTTCCGGATCGCTGGGCGGTCCCGCCTGAGATGCCGGAGCGGCTATCGTCCAGCGCGGTGATTGAGATCGTGACCGAGCGCCAGGATGCCGACGCCCAGCAACGTATAGGCGCTTTCCTGCCAGCCATGGTCCATGGTGAGCGCGCCCGCCATGATGCCCAGGCCCAGCGATCCGATGGCGGCCGGCATCATGAAGCCATGCGCCACAGCGCCATGGCCGAGCGCCACCGCGCCGAGCAGGATCGCCAGCGCAAGTCCGGCCTCATGGAAGATCGGGCTTTCGAAAATCCCCCCGGCCGAGGCGAGCACGCCGAGCAGCACGGCCGTGCCGAAGCAATGCGCCACGCACATGCCCGACAGAGCGATCGCGAGGCGATCGATCCGGCCGTTGAGCAGATGCTGGCGAAGGCTGATCGGCATGGTGCGTGCTACATAAGCGAGGCGGGGGAAAGTTACAACATATCATCGCGAGATTCTTGCGATAGACTTGGGGAACTTTTCGGCCCGCCATTATCCCCGTCGCGCTGCTGCGCGCGCCCAACCGCCGGGAGGGCGCTTCGTCCAGAGAGTCGAAACGCTCCCTACGCCGCCAGGCGCAGGCAGTTCCGTCCGCTGTGCTTGGCGTTGTAAAGCGCCTTGTCCGCCGCCTCCAGCACCGCCTGAGCGTCGCTCTGGCTGCCCAGCCCGACCAGGCCCGCGCTGAACGTCACCGGGATCACCTCGCCCGAATCGATCTGAACCGGATGGGCCGTCACCATTTCGCGCAGCCTTTCGCAGATCATGCTCGCCCGCACGACATCCGTGCCGCTCAGCAATATGGCGAATTCCTCGCCGCCCAGACGGCCGATGCTGTCGCCGCCGCGCAGCCCCGGACGCAGCCGCTCCACGAAACCCGCCAGCACGCGGTCGCCCGCGCCATGGCCATAGCAATCGTTGACCGCCTTGAAATGATCGATGTCGATCAGCAACAGGCAGGCCCGCGCACCGTGGCGGACGCGCAGCATCTCCTCCTCCAGCTTTTCCAGGAAGGCCCGGCGGGTGTCCGCCCCGGTCAGCGAATCCAGCGCCGCCACCTGCTGAAGCGCGCGTTGCCGCGCCTTGTGCCGGGACATGTCGCGGATCGTGCTGACGACGCCGGTGGGCAGGCCGCGTTCGTCGACGACCGCGCGAGCCACCATCTCGCACCATTCGCTGCCCTGCGCGGAGATGAAGGGGCGGAATTCCACCGTCTGCACCTCTCCCGGCTGGTCCAGCGCGCGCTCCAGCGTCGCGATCACCTGGTCCCGGTCCGCGGGGTCGACCAGATTGGCGGCATCCTGGCCGATCAGCAGTTCCGGGGCGCAGCCGATCTGCTCCGCCGCGGCGGGGGAGGCATATTCGATCACGCCGCCGACGCTGATGTTGAGCACCACGTCGCCGCTATTTTCCGCAATGGCGCGATAGCGCGCCTCGCTTTCCTGCAACATCTGGAACAGGCGGCGGCGGCTGTTCAATTCCGCCGCGATCGGCATGGACAGCAGGAAGCTGAAGGCCAGGAAAAGCTGGAAGAACTGCATCCGCTCGCCCAGCGTGCCGGGGATCATGTACAGCGGGCCGTGGCCGGTCATGGTCGCCATGCCGCCGATCATGGCCAGGATCATGACCGAAGCCGCCGCGCCCAGATTGCCCAGGCGGAACACGATGGCGACCATCGGCAGCAGCAGCGCGAACAGCAACGGATAGCGCGCCGCATAGAAGACGAAGGCGGTCGCCAGCGCAAAGAGCAGCAACAGCCCCAGCGCCTCCCACTTGCCCCGGCGCGAGGTCTGGCCGAACCAGCGCCGCAATTCGCCCCGCATCAGCATCATCAGGATCGGCGTGCAGGTCAGCCCGCCCAGCACATGCCCGGTATACCATTGCAGCAGCGACGAGGCGAAGGGCACCGTCGTCAGCGCCGACGCGACCGTGGCGGCGGCCAGGCCCGCGATCAGATTGGCCGGGCCGCAGAGCGCCAGGATGAAGACGAACAGCCGCTGCATCGATCCGGCGAATTTGCCGCCCGGCGCGAAGCGGCGGCAGATCAGCGCGACGATCACCGCTTCCAGCAGGTTGATGACCGCCATCGGCACGGCGGCGAGCGTCCCCATGCCCCACAGGGCGGTCGACAGCGCGCTCGCCACGCCGCAGACGATCAGCGCCCCGGGCCAGGCGCCGGCTCGCGACGTCAGCAGATAGGCCATGAGCAGCGCATTGGCGCCCCAGATGAAGGCCAATCCCCCTTCGAAGCGCGAGCTAGCCAGCGCCAGCGCCGCCATGAGGAAATAGGCGCAACCCAGGGCGAGCGGCGCAAGGCGGGAAGAAGGATGTTGAAGAGACGTCTGCATGTTCCGCCCCGCATTAGACGCTTATCGTTAAAATATACTCACGATTCCGAATATACACGCGAGAAATCACGCACAGGCCAGCAGCGCATGCCAACGCCGCAGCCTTTCGTTCCTGGCATCGTCCGGCAAGGCCGGCGTGAAGCATCGCCGTTCCGCCCGCATCGCCGCGGCTGCCGCGGCGAGGGAGGGAAACAGGCCCGCGCCCACCGCCGCCAGCATCGCCGCGCCCCTGGCGGTGGTCTCCACATCGGCGGGGCGATCCACGGGCAGGTCCAGAATGTCGGCCAGATCCTGCGCGATCCAGTCGTTGGCGCTCATCCCGCCGTCGATGCACAGGGTCCGCCAGGGCATGCCGTCGGCCGCGAACGCGCCGGCCAGGTCGTGAAGCTGGTGGGAGAGCGATTCGAGCGCCGCGCGCACGATATGCGCCCGCTTCGTGCCCAGCGTCAGCCCATGGATCGTCCCCTTGGCGTCGGCGCGCCAGTGCGGCGCGCCCAACCCCGCCAATGCGGGCAGCATGGCGACGCCGCCGCTGTCGGGCACCGAACGGGCCAGCGCTTCGCTTTCCTCCGCCGTGGCGATCAGGCGCAGTTCGTCGCGCATCCACTGGACCAGGCTGCCCGCGACGAACAGCGATCCTTCCAGCGCATAGCTCGTCTCGCCCGGCAGGCGGCAAAGCAGGGTGCCGAGCAGCCGATGCCGCGACACCGGCACGGCCCCGCCCATATAGGCAAGGACGAAGGCCCCGGTGCCCAATGTCGCCTTGGCGTCGCCCGGCGTCAGGCAGGCCTGGCCGATGGTCGCCGCCTGCTGATCCCCCATCAGTCCCCGGATCGCGATCGGCTGGCCGAACCATTCGGCCTGCGTCGCGCCAAAGGCGCCGATATTGTCGACGATCTCCGGCAGGGCCTGCGGCGGCACGCCGAACAGGTCGCACAGGCCGATGTCCCAATCCGTGCCGTCCAGCGCCATCAACTGGGTTCGGCTGGCATTGCTGGCGTCGCTGACATGCTGTCCGCCGGTCAGCTTCCACATCAGCCAGCTTTCGATGGTGCCGAAGGCGAGCCTGGCTCCCGCCTCCGCCACGGCGGGCGCATGGTCCAAAAGCCAGCGCATCTTCGTCGCGGAGAAATAGGGGTCGAGCACCAGTCCCGTCCGCCGCTGGACCGCCTCCTCCTCCCCCGCCTCGCGCAGGGCGGCGCAATGACCGGCGGTGCGGCGGTCCTGCCAGACGATGGCGGGGGCCAGCGGCTCGCCTGTCCGCCGGTCCCACGCGACCACGGTTTCGCGCTGGTTGGTGATGCCGATGGCGGCGACCTGATCCGCCCCGCCCGCCAGCGCCACCATGTCGCGCGCGCAGGCCAGGGTCTTTTCCCAGATCTCCGTCGCATCATGCTCGACCCAGCCGGGCCGGGGATAATATTGGCCAAGGTCCGCCTGCGCCATGCCAAGCCGCCGCCCGTCCGGGGCGTAGAGCATCGCCCGGGTGGATGTCGTGCCCTCGTCCAGCACCAATATCGGCCGCTCGCTCATCCCCTCTCCCCCAGCCACTCGCGGACATGCGCGGTCTGGCGCGCATCCAGACGCAGCCCCAGCTTCGTCCGCCGCCATAATATGTCGTCGGCCGTCATCGCCCATTCGCGCGCCACCAGATAGCGCAGCTCCGCCTCCGTCAGGCCGTGGCCGAAATGCGTGCCCAGCCCGCCCATGTCCCGCGCCCCGTCCAGCCAATCCCAGGCGCGGGTGCCATAGGCGCAGGCGATCCGCTCCACCGAGGCATAGTCCAGGAAAGGATAGTCGCAGCCCAGGTCCGCGATCAGCCGGTCGCGCTCCCGCATCGGGAAGTCGCCGCCCGGCAGCGCCGCCTTCGCGGTCCAGTCGCCGCCCGACAGGCTGGGGAGAAAGGGCTTCAGCATCGCCACCGCCTCCCCGGCAAGGCGGCGATAGGTGGTGATCTTGCCGCCGAACAGGCTGAGCAGCGGCGCCTCTCCGTCCGGCGCGTCAAGCTCCAGCCGGTAGCCCCGCGTGGCCGCTTCCGGTCGACCGGAGCCGTCGTCGACCAGCGGGCGGACCCCGGCATAGGACCACAGCACATGTTGCGGCGCGATGGTCCTTCGGAAATAGCGGTTCGCCCCGTCGCAGAGATAGGCGATCTCTTCGGGATCGGGCCGGACGTCGTCGACCGATCCCCCATGGTCGCGGTCCGTCGTGCCGATCAGGGTGAAGTCGCGCTCATAGGGCAGGGCAAAGAAGATGCGGCCGTCGGGCAGTTGGAAGAAATAGGCGAAGCCGTGGTCGAACAGGCGCGGCACGACGATATGCGATCCGCGCACCAGCCGCATGTGGCGGTCCGTCTCGCCATGGGCGCGATGGAGCAGGTCCAGCGCCAGCGGCCCGGCGGCGTTGACCACGGCGCGGGCGCGGAAGCGCGGCGTCGTTCCGTCGCCTGCCTGCGCATGGATCGTCCAGCCGCCGCCTTCCCGCTCCAGCCGCCGCACGTCCGTCCGGGTGCGCACCTCCGCGCCCCGGTCGGCGGCATCGCGGGCGTTCAGGATGACGAGGCGCGCATCGTCCACCCAGCCGTCGGAATAGACGAAGGCCGTGCCGAAGCCTGTTTTCAGCGGCCGCCCGGCCGGATGCCGGCGCAGGTCGACGCTCTGGGTCGGCGGCAGGGCGCGGCGGCCGCCCATATGGTCATAGGCGAACAGGCCAAGGCGCAGCATCCAGCGCGGCCGCAGCCCCGGCACCCAGGGCAGCACGAAGCGCAACGGATGGATGATGTGCGGTGCGATCGCCCAGAGCCGCTCGCGTTCCGCCAGCGATTCGCGCACCAGGCCGAACTCCCGATGCTCCAGATAGCGCAGCCCGCCATGGATCAGCTTGGTGGAGGCGGAGGAGGTGCCCTGCGCCAGGTCGCCGCGCTCCAGCAGCAACACCCGCGCACCGCGCCCGGCCGCATCGCGCGCCACGCCGCAGCCGTTGACGCCGCCGCCGATCACGGCGAGGTCGTAGGCCGCCGGGTCCGTCTCCCTTGTCACGCCGCCACCCTAGCGCGCTTCCGGGGCGGGGGGAACCGCAACGGCTCTGTCCCCGCCCTAATCGGCATCCGGGTCGCGGAAATTGAGCCGGCGGGTCACGGTGTAATCCAGCACGCCCACCAGGAAATAGCTGATCCACTGCTTGACCAGCGTCGGCAGGCTGCGCTGGGCGCGGTGCGTTTCCAGCGTGACCTGGCGGCTTTGCGCGACCCGCCGGTCGATCAGGGCGCGCATCGCCTGGGCAAAACCGGGATCTTCGACGCGCAGCATGATCTCCAGGTTCAGGAACAGGCTGCGCATGTCGAAATTGGCCGATCCGACATAGACCGCATCGTCCACCACGATCAGCTTCATGTGCAGCTTGCAGGGCTGATATTCCCAGATTTCCACGCCGCGCTTGAGCAGCGGGCCGTAGAGCAGGCGCGCCGCCGCGACGGTGGCGCCATTGTCGGACCTGGAGGGCAGGACGAGGCGCGATCCCTTCCGCCGCGCCGCCCGGGCGATGCGCTTCAACATGCCGCGGCCCGGCGAGAAATAGGCCTCCACCATGTCGAGCCGCCGCGCCCGTTCCAGATCGTGCTTCACAAGCTGCGCCCAGGGGCTGAGCCGCCGGGTGGGGCCGCCGATCACCCAGCGGATCGGATCGCCTGCCTTCGGATGGAGGGGGCTGTGCCAGTTGCGCACCATGCGGCGCAGCGTGCGGAAACGCTGCCCGCGGGTCGAGACCCAGCGCCAGAGTTGGCCGTACCAGCTCGTCATCGCCTGCACCTGCGGCCCTTCGACCAGCAGGCCCAGATCGTGCCAGCAATCCTCCTCCGGAATGCCGAAATAGCCGTCCTCGACATTGAAGCCGCCCATCAGCAGCCGCCGGTCGTCGGCGATCGCCAGCTTCTGGTGGTTGCGGATCAGGTAGCGCATCGAGCGGCGCGCGCCGAAGCGGCCGAAATGCCCGCCCGCCGCCAGCAGCGGATCGAAGAAGGCAAGCGGCGTCGATCCCGATCCGAAGGCGTCGATCATCAGCGTGACCGCAACGCCGCGCCCCCGCGCCGCGATCAGCCGGTCGAGGACGAGTTGCCCGCTGCCGTCCGCGGCGAAGATGTAATAATAGAGCTTGAGGCTTTCCTGCGCGCCGTCGATCAGGTCCACCAGCGCCTGGCGCAGCGCCGGTCCGGTCTCTATCACGCGCAGGCGGTCGCCATGCAGCGACAGGCCGATCTGCCCCTCGCCCTGCCCCTCACCTGGCCCCTCGCCTGGCCCCGGCTCTGCCTGCTGGATGCTCGCCATGCTCCGTTCATGCCCTCATTCGGGGCGGCTTGCCACAGTTTATGGGCTTTTCATTGACTCTTAAGACCTGCGCTGTTAGGCGCGCCTTTCACGATTTCTCTTGGTTCAGGAGCGCCCGTTTGGCCCGCGTTACCGTCGAAGATTGCGTCGACAAGGTTACCAACCGTTTTGACCTCGTCCTGCTTGCCGCGCAGCGCGCCCGCGAGATTTCCGGCGGCGCCGAGCTGACGCTGGATCGCGACCGCGACAAAAACCCGGTCGTCGCCCTGCGCGAGATCGCGGAGGAGACCGTCCTGCCGGTGGATCTGCACGATTCGCTCGTCGCCTCGCTGCAGAAGGTGCAGATCGACGACGACGACACGCCGGACGAAATCGGTTCGATCGCCCAGTCGGCGGAGGCCCTGCGCCTGACCGCCGCCGCCCCGCCGCGCAACCAGAATATCGGCGGCGATTACGACGGCTGATCCGCTTACCAGTTTGGAGAGGGAATGAGGCTCGGCCTGCGCAAGCGGGACCGGGCCTCACCATTTTTGGGGTTGGTTTGAGGCTGGCAGTCGATCATTGGGATCGACATTCAGTTCAGGGCGAGCCGAAGGCCCCGCCAGTAATGATGCAAGGCCGTGTTCCTGCGCAGGCAGGAACCCAGGCCTGAGGTTGGAACCGCGCTCCCGCCTTCGCAGGAGCGCGGCGCACACATAAATTCAGGCGCGCCCTTCCCGCCTTATGCGGGGAAATTGCCCGCCGTGACGAATTCCGCAATGTCCTTGCGGCCGCTCGGCGCCTCGCGCTCCTGGAGCGCTTCGGGAAGGATCGCCTTGTCGGCGATGCGGCCGATGGCGACGGCGGCCTCGATCCGGAAGCGATCCGGCACGCCCAGTTCCGCCCGCGCCTTGTCGAAATCGACGCCCGTCATCGCATGGCTGTGATAGCCCATCCGGGTCGCCTGCAACGCCAGCAGCGCCCAGGCCGCGCCGGCATCGAAGCTGTGGCTGTGCGAGGGCTTGAAATCTTCCGATCCCGGCGCGGCGATCAGCGTGTCGGACAGGATGAACAGCAGCGCCGAGGCATTCTGCACCCATGCCTGGTTGAAAGGCATCAGCAGCCCCAGGAAGCGGCCCCAGTCGGCGCTGTCGCGGGTGGCGTAGAGCAGGCGCCAGGGCTGATAGTTGAAGGCGGAGGGCGCCCAGCGCGCCGCGTCGAAGATCGTGTCCAGATCCTCCTGCGGGATCGCGGAGGAATCGAAGGCGCGCGGCGACCAGCGATCGAGGAAAAGCGGTTCGACGGCGCGCGTCACGGCACGGGGACTGGCTGACATGGAAACTCCCTGAAAATCATGGAACGTGCGGACGATGGCGGCGATATCGGATGTCGGGCGATGAAGGGCAAGACCGCCCGCGCATTTTCGGCGTGGAGTATGAACTGCCGCGGTTGGTTTGGGGGGGTTTAAGACATCAAGCCCCTCCCCTTCAGGGGAGGGGTTGGGGTGGGGGCGTGCCTTTACAGGACAGTTTTCGGGTGGGGCACGCCCCCACCCCTCGGTCCCCTCCCCTGAAGGGGAGGGGAAGCATTGACGTCCGCTCCCGCCCAATTCCCCGCGTTCGAATATATGACCGATATTTCATGAACGGCTCATCGGCTCGGCAGGGCGCGGCGGGTAAAGGCTGCCCTGCGAAACAGGGCGACAGCGCGAACCATGATCAGACCGATCTTCTTCGATCCTACCGGCCGCAGGGGGCTTTGGGCGCGGCGGCTGCTGGCGGGCGCGTTGCTGCTGATCCTGCTGGCCGCCATCGCCTTCGCCACCACCCTGGTCGCCGTCCCATCGGAGGGCGACCTTGCCCTGCCGCTGCCCCAGCCGCATGCCGCCCGGCTGTCGGGCATATCCTCGCTGCGCCGGGGCATCGCCAGATGGCTGCCGCGTTGGGGCGGGCATCGCGCGCAGGCCCGGCCGCTGAACGTCGGCTTCTACATGCCGGGCGATGAAAGCAGCATCGCCTCCCTGCGCCGCCATGTCGGGCAGTTGGACTGGGTGGTGCCGGCGCTGATCAGCGTGCCCGGCGCCGGCAAGCCGATCCATGTCGCGGCCGACGCGGCGTTCGACCGCATGATCGCCGCCATGCCCCGCCCGCCCAGGGTGCTGCCCATGGTGCAGAATATCGGCAGCGAAAGCTGGGACGGCGCGGGCGCGGCGCGGCTGCTGCGCGATGCCGTCGCGTCGCGGGCGCTGGCCCGTCAGCTAGGCGGCTATGTCGCCCGCCGCCATGAGGCGGGGCTGGTCATGGACTTCGAATCGCTGCCGGACAGCGCCATGCCCGGCTATCTGCGCTTCCTGCGCATGTTGCGCGTCGCCCTGCCGCAGGGCGCGAAGATCGCGCTGACCGTGCCCGCGGGGGAGCAAGGCTGGCCGCTGGCCCGCTTCGCCGCCGTGGCGGACCGGGTGATCCTGATGGATTACGACCAGCATTGGCAGAGCGGTCAGCCCGGCCCCATCGCCGCGCAGGGCTGGTTCGCCCGGCAGGCGGAGGCAGCGCTGCGCGCCATCGGCGCTGACAGGATCCTCGTCGCGCTCGGCAGCTATGCCTATGACTGGCATGGCGGGACCGCCGACGCCCTGTCGCTGGACGAGGCCTGGCTCGCCGCGCATGACAGCGCCGCCCGCCCGCTCTACGACGCGGCGAGCGGCAATGCGGGCTTCGCCTATGATGAGGCGGGGGTGCGCCACCAGATCTGGATGCTGGACGCCGCCGCGAGCTGGAACGAGTTGCTGGTGCTGAAGCGGCTCGGCATCCGGAGCGTCGCGCTGTGGCGGCTGGGCAGCGAAGACCCCGGCTTCTGGGCGGACCTGACCGCATGGCGCACCGGCGGCCGGCCGAAGCTGGGCACGATGGCGAGCACGCTCAACACCGATGTCGAGGGTTCGGGCGAAATCCTGCGCATCACCGCCACGCCCGCGCAGGGCCATCGCGCCATCGCCTTCGGGCCGCAGGGGACCATCGAACAGGAAAGCTATGGCGCGCTGCCCACGCCCTATCAGGTGGAGCGCGCAGGCGGGCAGGACCGCAGGATGCTGGCCCTGACCTTCGACGACGGGCCGGATGCGGAATGGACGCCGAAGATATTGAACGTGCTGGAGAGCACGCGCACGCCTGCCACCTTCTTCGTCATCGGCGAAAACGCGCTGGAGCATCCGGGGCTGCTGCAACGGATCGTCGCGGATGGGGACGAGATCGGCAACCACACCTACGACCATCCGAACCTCGCCACCTGGTCGGAGGAGCCGACCCGGTTGCAGCTCAACGCCACGCAGCGGCTGGTGCAGGCCTATACCGGGCGCGGCATGCGGCTGTTCCGCGCCCCCTATTTCGGCGATGCGGAGCCGACCACGGCGGACGAGCTAGGCCCCGCGCTGGCGGCGCAGAAGCTGGGCTATACGGTGGTCGGCCTGCATGTCGACCCCAATGACTGGCAGCGCCCCGGCGCCGACGCCATCGTGCGGCAGGTGATCGACCAGGTCCATGCGGCCAGCGACGACCGCTCCGAAAACATCATCCTGCTGCATGACGGCGGGGGCGAGCGGTCGCAGACGGTGGCCGCGCTGCCCCGCATCATCGCGCAGTTGCGGGCGGAGGGCTATCGCTTCGTGCCGGTATCGCAGCTTGCCGGGATTCCGGCGAAGGCGGCCATGCCGCCGGTCGAGGCCGGCGACCTGCTGGCGGTGCGGGTCGACGTCGCCGCCTTCGTGGCGCTGGCGACGCTGTCCGCGCTGCTGGGGTGGATTTTCTACGTCGCCATCTCGCTGGGGCTGGCGCGGGCGGTGCTGATGACCTTCCTCGCCTGGTTCCAGGCGCGGCGCGGCCGCCCCGCGCCGCCGGACCATCAGCCGACCGTATCCGTCATCATCCCCGCCTATAATGAAGCGCGAGTCATCGAATCCTCGGTTCGCCGGGTGCTGGCCAGCCAATATCCGGGCCTGCAACTGATCGTCGCGGACGACGGGTCAAGGGACGCCACCAGCGCCATCGTCGCGCAGGCCTTCGCCGACGATCCCCGCGTGACGCTGCTGACGCTGCCGAACGGCGGCAAGGCGGCGGCGCTGAACCGGGCGCTGGCGCAGGCGACCGGAGAGATCGTCATCGCGCTGGACGCCGACACCCAGTTCGAGCCGCAGACGATCGCCCGGCTCGCCCGCTGGTTCGCCGATCCCGCGCTGGGCGCGGTCGCGGGCGATGCGCGGGTGGGCAATCGCGTCAACCTGGTCACCCGCTGGCAGGCGGTGGAATATATCACCGCGCAGAATCTGGAGCGCCGGGCGCTGGCCGGGTTCGATGCCATGACCGTGGTGCCCGGCGCGGTCGGCGCGTGGCGGCGGGCGGCGCTGGACGCGGTGGGCGGCTATCCCGAAGATACGCTGGCGGAGGACCAGGACCTGACCATCGCGATCCAGCGGGCGGGCTGGCGCGTCACCTTCGATCCCGAAGCCGTCGCCTGGACCGAGGCGCCGGAGAGCTTCCGGGCGCTCGCCCGGCAGCGCTATCGCTGGGCGTTCGGCACGCTGCAATGCCTGTGGAAGCATCGCCGCATCCTGCGCGAACGGCGGCCCACCGGACTGGCGCTGGTCGGCCTGCCGCAGGCCTGGCTGTTCCAGATCATGTTCGCCGCCATCTCCCCGCTGATCGACCTGGCCCTTGTCGCCTCGATCCTGGGCACCATCGTCCGGGTGAACCAGCATGGCTGGGCGCAGACCAGCGGCGACGTCTGGACCATGGGGCTGTACTGGCTGGCCTTCACCGCCATCGACATGCTGTGCGGCTGGGCCGCCTATGCGCTCGACAATCGCGGCATGCGCTATCCGCCGCATCTGCTGGTGGCGCAGCGCTTCGTCTATCGCCAGATCATGTATGGGGTCGTGGTGCGCGCCATCGCGTCGGCCATTGGCGGCTGGGTCGTGGGCTGGGGCAAGCTGAAGCGGACGGGGCGGGTCGCCGTCCATGAAGGCCCGGCCGCGGCATGAACCGCGGCATGAACAAAGCGTAACATGACATGGCGGCTCCCATGGATCATCCTTCCGCCCATGAAAGCAGGCGCATGGACAGGCAGAGGCTGAGCAACGCGGCATCGGGCGTCCTTCTGGCGACGCTGGCGCTCTGCGCGCTGGTCATGAGCGGCGCCTTCTTCCTGCACGTCCGCCATGCCGGCGACGACCGGATGGAGGCGGCCGCCGCGCAGGCCCGCGCCTTGCCCGGCATCACCCTCAGCAACGGCGTGCCGGACGGATCTGGGCTGGTCGTCACCAGCATGGAGACGGACGGCCAGGCGTCGCGGCTGGGCATCCGCGTCGGCGACGGCGTGGTCAGCCTGGACGGCATGCCGATCCGCTCGCTGGATCAGGCCAGCGCCTATCTGCTACGCCATGGCCGATCCAGGATAGCGCTGGGCCTGAAGCATGCGCGCCGGCTCTGTTGCAAAGATTGGCGGCAGTCAGAGGTAGGCTGTCGCTCTGCGCCGATCAGGCGGCTGCTGCGAAATGGTGGTTGAGCATGCCCATGGCCTCCGTCAGCGCCGAGGGCCCAATGCCAAAAGCTCTCTCCACAAGGCGCACCTCGCCCCTGATGCCGGGCTGCAGGCACCAGGGGCGAGCCTGTCCTTTGCGCAGGGCTCGCATGACTTCGAATCCCTTGATCGTGGCATAGGCCGTGGGGATCGATTTGAAACCGCGCACCGGCTTGATCAGTATCTTGAGCTTTCCGTGATCGGCCTCGATCACGTTATTGAGATACTTCACCTGCCGGTGGGCCGTCTCCCGGTCCAGCTTTCCTTCGCGCTTCAATTCGGTGATCGCTGCACCATAGCTCGGCGCTTTGTCGGTATTGAGCGTGGCAGGCTTTTCCCAGTGCTTCAGGCCTCGCAGGGCCTTGCCCAGGAACCGCTTCGCTGCCTTGGCGCTGCGGGTCGGCGACAGGTAGAAATCGATCGTGTCGCCCCGCTTGTCGACTGCCCGGTACAGGTAGGTCCACTTGCCCCGCACCTTGACGTAGGTTTCATCCAGGCGCCAGCTCGGATCAAAGCCACGCCGCCAGAACCAGCGCAGCCGCTTCTCCATCTCCGGGGCGTAGCACTGGACCCAGCGATAGATCGTCGTATGGTCGACCGAAATGCCGCGTTCCGCCAGCATTTCCTCAAGGTCGCGATAGCTGATCGGATAGCGACAATACCAGCGCACCGCCCACAGGATCACATCACCCTGGAAATGGCGCCACTTGAAATCCGTCATCGTTCCGTCCGTCCAATCTCCGCCAAGCATGCTCAAGCTTCACGATTTTTGCAACAGAGCCTCCGCGAGATCGTCGAGAGCGGCAACGACGGGCCGGTCCTGATGATGAATTTGAACCGCTACACGCAGGAAGCGGCGGTGGGCGCGCGGATCCTGTGGTGCACGCCCGTGTTTGGCCAGGCCGTGGGCACTCAACATATCGATGAGATTCTCGCGGTCTGGTATCCGACTCACAAAACCTTCCTCGATCTTTCGGATGCGCCCGGGGCTAAGGAAAGCTACCGCCTGAGAGGCGCCTGCGTGGCCTACGCCGTCATCCATCGATGCTCCGGCAGCAACTCTCCGCTCGACGGCAATGGCTAGAACGATTCCTCGATTGACATGATATTCATCATGCGATATGCATCGCCGACCGGGCAGACCAGAAAATCGCTCAAGGAGAATATCGATGAGCCTCGGCGCAAAGCCATTTGGCGAGAAGAAATTCATTGAGATCAAGGGCCGGCGCATGGCCTATATCGATGAAGGGACCGGCGATCCGATCCTCTTCCAGCACGGCAATCCGACGTCGTCCTATCTGTGGCGCAATATCATGCCGCATTGCGCCGGGCTGGGACGGCTGATCGCCTGTGACCTGATCGGCATGGGCGATTCGGACAAGCTCGATCCGTCGGGGCCCGAGCGTTATGCCTATGCCGAGCATCGTGACTATCTCGACGCGCTGTGGGAGGCGCTCGATCTCGGGGACAGGGTTGTTCTGGTCGTGCATGACTGGGGGTCCGCCCTCGGCTTCGACTGGGCCCGCCGCCACCGCGAGCGTGTACAGGGGATTGCCTATATGGAAGCGCTCGCCATGCCGATCGAATGGGCGGATTTTCCCGAACAGGATCGCGATCTGTTTCAGGCCTTTCGCTCGCAGGCGGGCGAAGAATTGGTGTTGCAGGACAATGTTTTTGTCGAACAAGTTCTCCCCGGATTGATCCTGCGCCCCTTAAGCGAAGCGGAGATGGCCGCCTATCGCGAGCCCTTCCTCGCCGCCGGCGAAGCCCGTCGACCGACCCTGTCTTGGCCTCGCCAAATCCCGATCGCAGGCACCCCGGCCGACGTGGTCGCGATCGTCCGGGACTATGCCGGCTGGCTCAGCGAAAGCCCGATTCCGAAACTCTTCATCAACGCCGAGCCGGGAGCCCTGACCACGGGCCGAATGCGCGACTTCTGCCGCACATGGCCAAACCAGACCGAAATCACGGTCGCAGGCGCCCATTTCATCCAGGAGGACAGTCCGGACGAGATTGGCGCGGCGATTGCGGCGTTTGTCCGGCGATTGCGCCCAGCATAATCCGGAACCGGCTCATTTTCTAAGATCCGAACAAACCACAGACGCGGCGACGCCGATCACCCGCGCAGGACAATAGGAGAGACCGACATGAGCGACGACATTTTTCACACTGAAGATAGCGTGGTCGAGGCCGGGCTGAAGCGTTTTGCCGCCGATCAGCCGGGCTCTGTTGCAAAGATTGGCGGCAGTCAGAGGTAGGCTGTCGCTCTGCGCCGATCAGGCGGCTGCTGCGAAATGGTGGTTGAGCATGCCCATGGCCTCCGTCAGCGCCGAGGGCCCAATGCCAAAAGCTCTCTCCACAAGGCGCACCTCGCCCCTGATGCCGGGCTGCAGGCACCAGGGGCGAGCCTGTCCTTTGCGCAGGGCTCGCATGACTTCGAATCCCTTGATCGTGGCATAGGCCGTGGGGATCGATTTGAAACCGCGCACCGGCTTGATCAGTATCTTGAGCTTTCCGTGATCGGCCTCGATCACGTTATTGAGATACTTCACCTGCCGGTGGGCCGTCTCCCGGTCCAGCTTTCCTTCGCGCTTCAATTCGGTGATCGCTGCACCATAGCTCGGCGCTTTGTCGGTATTGAGCGTGGCAGGCTTTTCCCAGTGCTTCAGGCCTCGCAGGGCCTTGCCCAGGAACCGCTTCGCTGCCTTGGCGCTGCGGGTCGGCGACAGGTAGAAATCGATCGTGTCGCCCCGCTTGTCGACTGCCCGGTACAGGTAGGTCCACTTGCCCCGCACCTTGACGTAGGTTTCATCCAGGCGCCAGCTCGGATCAAAGCCACGCCGCCAGAACCAGCGCAGCCGCTTCTCCATCTCCGGGGCGTAGCACTGGACCCAGCGATAGATCGTCGTATGGTCGACCGAAATGCCGCGTTCCGCCAGCATTTCCTCAAGGTCGCGATAGCTGATCGGATAGCGACAATACCAGCGCACCGCCCACAGGATCACATCACCCTGGAAATGGCGCCACTTGAAATCCGTCATCGTTCCGTCCGTCCAATCTCCGCCAAGCATGCTCAAGCTTCACGATTTTTGCAACAGAGCCTGCGCGCCGGATGCGGGTGGTGATGCTGGACCGGCCGGGAGGAAAGAGATGAGCCACAAGATCTTGGTGGTGGAGGACGATGCGGCGACCGCCGCCTATGTCGCCAAGGGCATGGGCGAGGCGGGCTTCACCGTCGACCGGGCGGACAATGGCCGCGACGGCCTGTTCCTGGCGAGCGACGGCAGCTATGGCGCGATCATCCTGGACCGGATGATGCCGGCGATGGACGGCATGGCGATGCTGAAGGCCCTGCGCGCGGCGGAGATCGAAACGCCGGTCATCATCCTTTCCGCGCTGGGCACGCCGGAGGACCGTGTGGAGGGGCTGACCAGCGGCGCGGACGATTATCTGGCCAAGCCCTTCGCCTTCGCCGAGCTGATGGCCCGCGTCCAGTTGCTGCTGCGCCGGGGCGGGGGCGGCGGCGGGGTCGTCACCCATTTGCGGCACGCGGACCTGGAGATGGACCTGCTTTCCCGCCGGGTGAAGCGGGGATCACGCTCCGTCGACCTGCAACCGCGCGAGTTCCGCCTGCTGGAATATTTCCTGCGCCATCCAGACCAGGTGGTGACGCGAACCATGCTGCTGGAAGGCGTCTGGGACTATCATTTCGATCCCGGCACCAACGTCATCGACGTGCATGTCAGCCGCCTGCGCCGCAAGCTGGACGATGGCGGCGACAGGCCCCTGCTGCATACCGTGCGCGGCATGGGCTATCGGCTGGGGCCGGAGAGTTAGCGGCGTGCGGGAGGGCTCCACCGTCACCCCGGACTTGATCCGGGGTCCCGCTTTCTTTCGAGGTGCCCGCCTGGAAAAGGCAGCGGGACCCCGGGTCAAGCCCGGGGTGACGAAAGGGAAATGAAGGCAAACCGCCCAAAAAAAGGCCCATTAGCGATCCGCAAGACCCTCCCCTCCCGCCGCTGGTTCGGCTTTGCCCGTTCGACCATCGGGCGCTTCGTCGGCCTCGCCTTCCTCTGCCAGTTCCTGGTGACGGGCGGCGTGTTGCTGTTCGTGCAGCAGGCCAGCCAGCGCACCGTCGTCGCCGCCGACCGGCAGGCGGTGGAGGATGCCCGCGACGACCTGCTCGCGCTTCACCGCAGCGGCGGGACGGCCGCCCTGCGCGCCGAGATCGCCCGACGATTCCGCGCCATAGAGGGGGAACGCGCCGTGTTGCTGCTGACCGACGCGGCCGGGCGGCCGATCAGCGGCAATCTGGGCGCCTGGCCCGCCGGGCTGCGCGCCGACGGGCGCTGGCAGATCATGTCGCTCTACCGCACGGGCCGGGACGCGCCGGAGCCGATGGGCGTCATTCCCGTGAAGCTGGGGGACGGCGGGCAATTGCTGACCGGCATGGTGGTTTCCAACAGCCTGCAACTCACCCGCATCTATGAGGAAGCGCTGACCGTCGCCTTCGTCATGAGCCTGGTGCTGGCGCTGGGCATCGCGATCATGCTGGGCCGCATATTGGCGCGGCAGGTGTCGGACATCGCGGCGACCGCCAATGACGTCGCCGTCGGCGCGCTCGACCGGCGGGTGCCGACCGACGGCAGCGGCGACGCCTTCGACCGGCTCGGCCAGTCGATCAACGCCATGCTGGAACGGATCGATGCGCTGGTGACGCAGCTTCGCATGATGACCGACGGCCTTGCCCACGACCTGAAATCCCCGGTGACGCGCCTCATTTCCGTGGTCGAGCAGGCCAGCGCCCAGACGCGGGACGACACCGCGCTGGATGCGCTGGAAAAGGTGCATCATGAAGCGCAGACGCTGCGTTCCATGCTGACCACCGCGCTGCTCATCAGCCGGACCGAGGCAGGCTTCGGCGGCGACCGGCGGCGCGATACCCAGGTCGCGGAACTGCTGCGCGACGTGGAAGAGATCTACGGCCCGCTGGTGGAGGATAGCGGCTTTGCGCTGGCCGTTTCCGCGCCTGACGCGCTGGTCTTTCCGCTCCATCGCGAATTGGTGAGCCAGTCGCTCGCCAATCTGGTCGAAAACGCGCTCTATTATGCGGAGGGCGGCGACCGCATCGAATTGAGCGCGGCGATCGAGAATGGCGACCTGCTGATCGCCGTGGCCGACAATGGCCCGGGCATCCCGGCGGAGAGCCGTCCTGCCGCCCTGAGGCGCTTCGGTCGGCTCGACCCGGCGCGGGGCAGGCCGGGATCGGGGCTGGGCCTGTCGCTGGAGGAGGCGGTGGCGCGGCTGCATCATGGCGGAGTGGCGCTGGCGGACAACGGCCCCGGCCTGAAAGTGCTGCTGACGCTGCGCCGATCCTGAAAAAAGCGCATCCCGGGCAACGACCTGAAGCGTGCAGTTCATCCGACCGCCGCCCGGGATGACAGCCGTTGTCCTGCTTGGAGAGTATGACAACGTTGTCTTGTTGCTCTAGCCCAGCGCCGATGGCCGATCAAGAAGATTTTTCACGGCGATGGGCATCGATCTGCCGATTGGAGCGCCATGGTTGCGATTCCGGCACGACCATGATGGCTTTGCCTGTCGATTGTCCGGGTAAACGTTGTTTCCTCGCTCCGCCTTCCATGGCAAGACCGGCTTATGACCGCTCCTCCTTCCGACCGGCATCGCTGATGCCCAGCATCCACGACGTCGCGGCCCTGGCCCGCGTATCGATCAAGACCGTGTCCCGCGTGGTCAACAAGGCGCCCAATGTCAGCGAGGAGCTGCGCGAACGGGTGACGGCGGCGATCCGCCAGCTTGGATACCGGCCCAACCAGTCGGCGCGGCGGCTGGCTGGGGGCCGGTCCTTCATGATCGCCTTCCTCTACAACAACCCCGCGCCTTCCTATAATGGCGGCATCCAGTCGGGCGCGGCGAACCGATGCCGGGATCTGGGCTATCACCTGGTGGTGGAGCCGATGCCGCTGGCGGGGGAGGAACGCTTCGCCATTCTCGACCGCCTGGTCGCGGCGCTGCGGCCCGACGGGGTCTTCCTGGTGCCGCCGCTGTCCGACGACGCGCAATTGCTCCAGCGCCTGTCCGAACTGAAGCTGCCCTGCGCCCGCATCGCCGGATCGGTGATGGCGGAGAGCTTCAACATCCCGACGCCGGAACGGGCGGCGGGGCGGATGGTCGCGGATCATCTGATCGGTCTTGGCCATCGCCGCATCGGCGTGATCACCCCGCCCGCCAGCCACAAGGCGGCGATGCAGCGCGTCGAGGGCTTTCGCGACGGCATGATCGCGGCGAGCCTGCTCCTGGAGGAGGGGCTGTTCGTCGAAGGGGCCTTCGATTTCGAGTCGGGCATAAAGGCCGGCGAGCATTTGCTGACCCGGGGCCAGCGCCCCACCGCGATCTTCGCGACCAATGACGACATGGCGCTCGGCGCGCTGACGGTGGCGCACCGGCTGAAGCTGCGCGTGCCGGAGGATCTGTCGGTGGTCGGCTTCGACGACACGCCCGCCGGCCTTACGGCCTGGCCGCCCCTCACCACCGTCAGCCAGCCGCTGGAGGCGATGGGCAGCGCCGTGATCGACGCGCTGGCGGGGGGCGCGGCCGACACGCCGCACTTCAGCTTCAGGCTGGTGCAGCGGGACAGTTCCGGACCGGCGCCGGCATGACGCATGGCGCGACGGGAGATGGGGCAATAATATCGGTGGCCATGCTGGCGCCGATTGTCGCCGCATCCGATCAGTCGCCGCATCCGATCAGTTCAGCGCCAGCCCCCTGATCAGCGCCAGGACGCTGCCCAGCGTGGACACGTCGGGCGTGCGCATGCGGTCGCCGGCAAACTGGAAATGTGTAAGCGCAACCTGCTGCTGGGGCGAAAGGAGGATCTTTGCCCCGACGACGCGATCCGTGATCCGCGCGATGATCGCCGGAACCTCCCCCAATTCCCTGATGGAAATCGTGCCCCTGTCGCCTATGCGCCAACCGCCTTCATTGGCAAAGGCCACGCCGCTGGAGGAAATGTCGAGCAGCCGGACCGGGGTGGCGCTGTCCCCTGCGTTGAAAAGCGCCGTTCCGCTGATGGGGGCGCGTTCTTCCGCCCTTCGGGGTTTTTCGATGCAGACGATGATCGCGATGATGCAGACAAGGACGTTGTATATGCTCCAGAACGCCACGACGTCTTTCTGTTCGGAGAAGAAGGTGGGCGCCAGCGGCGAGCCATAGCTGAACAGCATCCCGCCCGCCGTCAGCAGCAGGACGACCGCAAAGCGCGAAAGCAATTTCCAGTGGATCACCGTCCGGGAACGGTCGCCGCCCTTGTTGGTCACCTTGAACGGACGTTCCCCGGGGAACAGCAAGGTGTGGCAGGATGCCGCCACAATCTCTGGCGCGACCAGCAACTGGGACGTGTCCGTCAACAGCGGCAGGATGCGGCCGTTGGAATACCAGCTGATGGCGAAGGCTTCCACCAGGATCCTGGGCAGCAGGAAAGTCGCAAGCTCGCCGATCGGCGCGTCCATGACGGTAAGGCCCGTCAACCAATAGAGGATCGGCACCAGCAGACAGGCGAGGCGAAAGGGAAAGCTGCCCATCCAATAGAGCAGGGTTTCCATCAGGCTCATCCTGTCGATCCAGTTCAGCCCCTTGCGCGAAAACAGGCCGTCGGCGCTGCGCATGATCTGCATCGCGCCGATGCACCAGCGGATGCGCTGGGTGCAATATTCGCCGATTCCCTCCGGCGCGAGGCCAAGGCTGAGCTTTTCGTTCAGATAGGCGGTGACGAAGCCATGCTCCTTCATGCGGATCGACAGCAGCATGTCTTCGGTAATGCTGTCGGTAGGGAAGCCGCCAATCCGGGCAAGCGCGCCGGTGCGGACGACCGACGATGTCCCACAGGAAAAAGCCGTGCCCCATCCGTCCTTGGCGGGCAGCAAAGTGTCGAAGAAGAATCGCTGCTCGTCGGGCAGGTCCAGATGCCCCTTGATCCTGTGCTGCAATGGATCGGGGTTGAAGAAGTGCTGCGGCGTCTGCACCACCCCCACGGCGGGATCCTGGAATAGCGCCAGGCAATGGGACATGAAATTGGGCAGCGCGACGAAATCCGCATCCAATATGGCGACGAAATCCGGCATTTCGCCGCGCGCCGCCAGGGTCGTCATGCCCGCATTCATATTGCCGGCCTTGGCATGAACATTGTCCGGGCGCGTCAGCCATTCCACCTGGCGGCGGCGGCACAACGCCTCCACCTCCGGCCGGCGGCCATCGTCCAGCAGGTAGACCTTCGCCGGATAATTCTGGTTGAGCGCGCCGGTGATCGTGCGGTCGAGAATGCCTATATCTTCATTATAGGTGCAGATGAAGATCGCCGCGCTGGGCCTGTTGGCGTGCAGCCAGCGTATGTTGCTGCTGACGTCCTTCAGGCGGTCGCGCCTTCGCGTCAGCACGACCAGGACCAGCACCCCGCCCAGCGTGGAGCAGACCTCCAGCATGAAGAAGCCGGCGGAAAGCAGCGCGGAAACCGGCCTGTCCAGATCGAGCGTGGCGAGCAGGCGCCATATCATGTAGATCAGGATCGATCCGATCGCGGCGCCGCTGACGATCAGCCGATGCAGGCGGTTGGCTGGGTCGAGTTGCGGAAACACCAGCAGGCAAAGGCCCAGGGTGGCGAGGCCCCAGAAATAGGAGGGAATCTCGACGATGTTCATGGCCGCGTTACAGCACCACCCGGCCCGCCGTGCCGACCGGGCACTGCTTCCGGCCTTGCGCATCCAGCATGATCCGCGCGCCGATCAGATATTCGCCCGCGGCAGGATTGGGAATGTGGCTGGTGACGCGGAGCTGGGAAGGATCGCCCACCCCCATGTTGACGATGGCGCCTGGCCAGCGATCGCCGTTCGAAAATGCGACGAACGTCACGGGCGCGCCGATGTTGAGCTTGCTGTAGGCGCTGCGGCCAACGGTGAAATAGGCGAAGAAGGACGAACAGTCCGCGAGCATGTAGATCGGATCGCCTTCACGCAGCGATTCCCCGGGGGCAGCGACCTTCGCCCACACCCGCCCGTTGACGCTCGCCTGCAACGGAAGCTGCAACCGCCGCATGGCGCCGGCCTTGCCGCCGTCGCTCAGCTTTTGCGCGTTGGCGAGCGCTGCGGCGAGATTCTCCCTCTCGCCCCGCAGTTCGCTCATGGCAAGGTTGAGATCGCTCAGGCGCTGGGTCGAATATTGGACGTTGCTGTAGCCGTTGTTGAGGAACAGGCCTCGACCCGCGGCGCGCGCCTCGATCAGGTTTGTGCGTCGGCGCGCCATCGCCGCATTCTGCTCTCCCAGGGCGGCGCGCTGATCCTGTTCTGCCCTTTGAAGTCCGGCCGCGCTGATAAAGCCCCGCTCGGCAAGAGACCGGGCGCGTTCCAACTGCTTCTGCGCAAAGGCCAGCCGCGCTTGCGCGGCGGACAGTTGGGCGGAGCTTTCGTCCGCGACGGCATCCATCTGCACCAGCTTTTCAGACCGATAGATGCCCGATTCACTGCGGATGCGGGCGGCGTCCGCCGCAAGAGCGGCCATTCGGCCGTCGATGCTGACCAGTTTCGTGCGGATCTGATCCACATCTTCCGATCCGGCGCGGACAGCCGCCGACAGGCCGACCGGAGCGGCAAAGCTTCCCAGCAGCTGGTTCCGCGTCACGCGGTCCCCGACATTCGCGCCAAGCCGGTCGACTTCGCCAGAGATCGGAGCCCTGACGACACCTATATCTGCCACCAAAGTGGTATTGTAACCGGCTGTGAAGACAAAGCTGCGCACCAGCACGGCGAAGGCCATCACCAACAGAACGCCGCCGACCAGCATCCTGCGCGGCAGACGGAACCATTGTCGCTTCGGGCTTTGTGGTAGCTGCAGTTCCTGTGCATCATCGGTTGAAAATTTTGCTTCTACGCTCATTTCGCCCTCGACCTTTTCGGCGAATCATACGCAGATATGGTTAAGGAAAATTGGAGGCCGACATCGGCGGCAACAGCGACGCTATGGAGGGCGACGCCCTGTCCATTCAGGGGCTGAACTGGCGGAGGGAGGGTTCATAACCGCAAATAAAACGGTGGAAATCCATGCCTCCACAGGAGCTGCTCGATGACGCATGAACATCACCATCATCATGATCAGGCGGATGTTTCCGGCGGGCCTCAGGCCAGGGATCCGGTCTGCGGGATGTCGGTCGATCCCGTGAAGACGCCGCATCATGCGGATCATGCCGGAATGACCTATCATTTCTGCAGCGCGGGCTGCCGGTCCAAGTTCGTATCCGACCCCGAACGCTATCTCGGTCCCCCTGCCCCGCAGGCCGATGTTCCGGCGGGGACGATCTGGACCTGTCCGATGCATCCGGAGGTCCGTCAGGATCGTCCGGGCGCCTGCCCGATCTGCGGCATGGCGCTGGAGCCCGCCACGGTCACCGCCGAAAGCGGGCCAAGTCCCGAACTGCGCGACATGTCCCGCCGTTTCTGGATCGGACTTGCGCTGGCCCTGCCGGTGTTCCTGCTGGAGATGGGCGGACATGTCTTCCCTGCTCTCCACCATCTGGTGCCGATGAAGGTCTCGACCTGGATTCAACTGCTGCTGGCGACGCCGGTGGTGCTGTGGGCGGGCTGGCCCTTCTTCGAGCGCGGCTGGGCGTCGCTCAGGAGCCGCAACCTCAACATGTTCACGCTGATCGCGATGGGCACCGGAGTCGCCTGGGCCTACAGCATGGTCGCGGCGCTTGCGCCGGGCGTCTTCCCGCCCGCCTTCCGGGGAGCGGACGGCAGCGTCGCCATCTATTTCGAGGCGGCGGCGGTGATCACGGTGCTGGTCCTGCTGGGGCAGGTGCTGGAGCTTCGCGCGCGGGAGCGCACCTCCGGCGCGATCAAGGCGCTGCTCAACCTTGCGCCCAAGACCGCGCGCCGGATCGGGCCGGACGGCACCGACGAAGAGATCGGACTGGATCTGGTCGCCGCCGGAGACCGATTGCGCGTCCGCCCCGGCGAGAAGGTGCCGGTCGATGCCGTCGTCGCCGACGGCCGTTCCTCGCTCGACGAGTCGATGGTGACGGGAGAATCCATGCCGGTCACCAAGGCGGCGGGCGACAAGGTGATCGGCGGCACGCTCAACCAGACCGGCGCTCTCGTCATCGTCGCCGAGAAGGTCGGGCGCGATACGATGCTGGCGCGCATCGTCCAGATGGTGGCCGAGGCCCAGCGGTCGCGCGCGCCGATCCAGCGCATGGCCGACCAGGTCTCCGGCTGGTTCGTGCCGGTCGTGATCGGCATCGCCATGCTCGCCTTCATCGGCTGGGGCATATGGGGGCCGGAGCCGCGCTTCGCCTATGGCCTGGTCGCGGCCGTCGCGGTGCTGATCATCGCCTGCCCCTGCGCCCTGGGTCTGGCGACGCCCATGTCGATCATGGTCGGCGTCGGGCGCGGCGCGGGGCTCGGCGTGCTGATCAAGAATGCCGAGGCGCTGGAGCATATGGAGAAGGTCGACACGCTGGTCGTCGACAAGACCGGCACCCTCACCGAAGGGCGTCCCGCCGTGACCGGGATCGTGCCCGCAACCGGCTTCGATGATGGGGAAGTCCTGCGGCTGGCGGCGGCGGTGGAGCGCGCATCGGAACATCCGCTGGCCCTCGCCATCGTCGAGGCCGCCAGGGCGCGGCAACTCGATCTGCCTGAGGTCGCCGACTTCGACTCGCCCACCGGACGAGGCGCGCTTGGTACCGTCGACGGCAAGCGGATCGTGTTGGGGAATGCGGCGTTCCTCAAGGATCAGGGCGTCGACCCCTCCGAACTGAGCGCGCAGGCGGATGACCTTCGCCGCACGGGCGCTACAGCTATCTTCATCGGCGTCGACGGCAAAGTCGCGGGCGCCTTCGCAATCGCCGATCCGGTCAAGGAAACGACGCCGCAGGCGCTTGCGGCCCTGCGGCAGGAAGGCATCCGGGTCGTCATGCTGACGGGCGACAACCGGACGACGGCCGAGGCGGTCGCGGCGAAACTGGGGATCGAAGAGGTCGAGGCCGAAGTCCTGCCCGACCAGAAGAGCGCGGTCGTCGCGAAGTTCAAGAAGGAAGGCCGGATCGTGGCGATGGCCGGGGACGGCGTCAACGACGCCCCGGCACTGGCCGCCGCCGATGTGGGCATCGCCATGGGTTCAGGCACCGATGTGGCGATAGAAAGCGCGGGCGTCACCCTGCTCAAGGGCGACCTTAACGGCATCGTCCGGGCGCGGCGCCTGTCGCAGGCGACCATGTCCAACATCCGCCAAAATCTGGTGTTCGCCTTCATCTACAATGCGGCGGGGATACCGGTCGCGGCCGGCCTGCTCTACCCGATCTTCGGCATCCTGCTGTCCCCGATGATCGCCGCCGCCGCGATGGCGCTGTCCTCCGTCAGCGTGGTCGCCAACGCGCTCCGGCTCAACCGGCAGCCGCTGTGAACGCCCACCGCCCTAGTTCGAGGGCGGAAGCATCTCGGCCTCGCGCAGGGTCGGCAAGCCCGTGGCGCTCAAGGCTTGACGGGATTGGACAGCAGCAGGCTTCGGATTTATTCAGACCTCCTGTCATCGGGGTAAAGAGCCATGTGGAAGGTCGCCATCGCAATCAGCCTCGCGCTGACGAGTGTCGCAACCATGGCCGCGGCCGGGAATGCTGGAGATGTATCCCGAGGGCGTGAACTGGCCGAGCGGCGTTGCGCGAGTTGCCATGCCATCGGCGAGGCCGGCAACAGCCCCGACCCGCTCGCGCCGCCCTTCCGGAATCTTTATCGACAATATCCGGTCGATGCTTTGCGGCCGGCATTGCTCAAGGGGCTGGAGGTCGGTCACCGGAATATGCCCCGTTTTGTCCTGTCAGCCCAGGAAGTGACGGACATCATCGCATTCCTCCATGACCTCGACCCATGCGGCAAGCCGTCGTCGGATGACGAAGCCATGGCGAGATGTTTCGCGCCCGCAGAATGAGGGAGAGCGAAGGATCAGGGGCTGATATTTTTCTGCCAGCCTTTCATGCCTTCGCACAGCAAGAGCAGCAGGACAGGCAGCAAGATCAGGAACAGCAAATCTGCTGGATCTGGCTGGGAGAAGTGGAGCAGGCGGCGCAGCGGCTCCAGGGTTAGGATCAATCCGCACGCTGCCAGCACGGCAGCCGCCATGTAGCGCAGCGACGCATTGTTACGCCAGAGCGCACGGGTCAGCGACGTGCTGAAGGATCGGTTCACCAGCACCAGCGCCATGATGGAAGCAACCAGCCCGAAGAACAGGACGGTCCTCACTCGATCGGGTGCAAAGCCCCAATATGTCATGGCGATGTGAAGCCCCAGCAGCAGCGCGAAGGCGATGCCGCCGTAAAGAACGCTTGGGACGATGAGGTCCATGGAAAAGAGGCGTTTGGCGGGATTGCGCGGAGGTCGTCGCATGATGTGTTGTTCTGCGCGCTCGGCTTCGAAGACGAGCGCGCAGACAGGATCGATGATCATTTCGAGCAGGGCGATCTGGATCGGACCCAGCACCAGCGGCAGGCCCAGCAGCAGCGGGGAAAGGGCAAGCCCCGCAATCGGGACATGCACGGCGAAGATGAAGCCGATGGCCTTGCGGATATTGTCGTAGATGCGGCGGCCAAGGCGGATGGCGACGACGATGGCGCCGAAATCATCCTCCACCAGGACGATGGCTGCTGCCTCGCGCGCCACATCCGTGCCGCGCTTGCCCATGGCGATGCCGATATGCGCCGCCTTGAGCGCAGGCGCATCGTTCACCCCGTCGCCGGTCATCGCGACGACCTCTCCCGCGGCCTTGAGCGCGGAGACGATGCGCAGCTTCTGTTCGGGCATGATGCGGGCGAAAATGGTCATTTCCTTCGCCTGCTCGGCCAGTTCGGTATCCGATAGCGCGCTGACCTGATCGCCGGTCATGACTCCGTCCGAAGCGATTCCCGCCTGCGCCGCGATCGCCTGGGCCGTGGCGGGATAGTCGCCGGTGATCATCACCACCCGGACACCAGCGGCGGCGCATTGCGCTATCGCTTCGGGAACCCCCGCCCGCAGCGGATCGGACAGGCCGACCAGCCCGAGCAGCGAAAAGTCATGCGCTTCATGCCCCTTGTCCCGATCCTCCGGCGCGATCGTCGCGCTGGCCACCCCCAGCACGCGAATGCCCCGGGCCGCCATGGCGCGAACGGCCTGATCAAGCGCCTGATACGCTGCGGCATCCAGCCGGCAAAGTCGGGCTATGGCTTCCGGCGCGCCCTTGGCGGCTACGGTCAGCGTTCCTTCCGCGCCTGTCCGCCACAGATTGGACATAGCCAGCAGATCGGGCCGAAGCCCATTGGTGTGAACCAGTTGCCATCCTTCCCGCATCGGAACGCGGGCATCCCTCGCGGCACTGTGGAAGGCAACCTCCATCGGATCGACCGGCACCGGGGCGCTGGCCAGCGCCGCAGTTTCGATCAGGGCATGGAATTCGGGCAAGACCAATCCGTCGCTCAGCGGCACCGTTTCCCCTGACGGGAGCCACAGTTCCGTGACTGTCATGCGGTTCTGCGTCAGCGTCCCGGTCTTGTCAGTGCATAGCGCCGTCGCGGCGCCCAGAGCCTCGACGGCGGACGCGCGGCGCGTGAGCACGCCCACCTGCGCGATGCGCCACGCGCCCATGGCGAGGAAGATGGTGAGGACCACGGGGAATTCTTCGGGCAGCAAGGACATGGCTGTCGCGATCCCGGCAAGCAGCGCAGCCATCCAGTCGCCGCGCAAGCCGCCATAGAGAAGGACCACCAGCAGCGCGACAGCCACGCCGCCGATGGCGCAAAGGCCGACAATCCGCGCGGTTTCCTTCTGGAGATGCGGGACTTCCGTTTCCAACGTCTCCAGAAACCGTCCGACCTGACCGATGCGGCTGCGCAGGCCAGTGGCGCTCACCCGCGCAATGCCGCGCCCATGCGTGATGACGGCGCCCGAAAAAAGATAAGGCGTATCGTCGCCGCCCGGTTCGGCCCGATCCGGTTCGCCGGTTCGGGCGGCACGCTTGCGAACCGGAACCGCCTCCCCGGTCAGCAGCGATTCGTCCGCCTCCATCTCCTGCGCCTCGATCACCAGCGCATCAGCCGCGACGCGATCACCCGCTTCCAGCACCAGCATATCGCCATGCACGACCTCAGGGCCGGGGACGCGCACCGTTTCGTTATCGCGGATGACCAGCGCGCGCGGTGCCGACAGGTCGCGAAGCGCCTCCAGCGTGCGCTCCGTCCGCGCTTCCTGGACGATGGTGATAAGGATGGACAGACCCGCAAAGCCGAGCAGGACCGACGCTTCCGTCCTGTCACCAAGCAGCAGATAGATGATCCCGGCTGCCAGCAGCATGGCGAACATGGGTTCGCGCAGCACTTCCGCCGCGATCCGCAGCGGCGTCCTCCGGTTCGGGCGGGGCAGCTCGTTGGGACCATCCTCGGCCAGCCGCTCCCGCGCCTGCGAAGCGGAGAGACCGGCATGATCAAGCTGCTTCCCTACCCTCACCACGCCTTTTCTCCCCGGCAAAACGACCGGCAGGCAGCGTCAGGCGCCGGCCTGTCAACCGGCGGAAGATCGATATGTCCCCGGTTGCCGTCCATCCGGATATCTACGGACTGTTCCGGCCGTGATATCATCCATGGGTCAAGAAGGGGCGGCAAGACCATCGTCATCGGCTGGAGACAAGGCGGTTTCCGGGCAGCTCAGGATTTCTGCTCGCAGGTTGCGGAATCAAGCTCTGGCCGTGAAAGGCTCGGCAAGAGCGCCGCAGCGATCGGGAGAGTAAGGAGATGGCGCGGTTGAGGGGCAAGAATGGGTCGTCTGCAATCAGGCAGCTTGAAGCGGCGGACCCATGGCGCCAGACCAGGTGGACGCCGTTTGCATACTATCCATGCATGTCGTGACCAGAGGCGCTGAATATCGCCCCTGATCCACGAAGATGTCTCAACGCGGCGAATGATTAACCTTTTTTGAAGGCGTTCCGGTCACATTTGGGCTATGGGTCAACCTGCCGTAGACATATCGGGTCGAGCAAGGCTTAGCTGCCGACTTCGGGCGGCGCAGTGGCTCTTTAAGCCGACAAATGACGTCGACGATGCCGGCCGCGAGTTTTTGTTAGCGCAACTTCTCACCACGCCGCTGGCCGCGCTGATGGGATCCTGTTGCGCGCTGACCATCGAACTGGTTGCATGGCATCGCAGCGGACAGCCGATCTACTGGTTGTTCATCGCAGGCGAGGTGGCGGTTGCTGCCTGTAGAGTGATCGAATGGCAAGGTCGGGCCCAGCGTAGCTCGACTCACCTGCCGACAATTGACAGGTCCGTTCTTTTGTCCGTCCTATGGTGCACCTTGCAGGGCCTGCTTGCATTCACGATCATTTCCTCGGGGGATCTTGTCCTTAGCGTCCTTTCAGCGACGCTCGTTATGGCAATGATCGGACCGATCTGCGCCCGCAACTATGCCGCTCCGCGCTTTGCGTTCTTGCTCGTTCTACTTTGCGACATCCCGTTTGTGACCGGCGCAGTCACATCCGCCGAGCCATGGCTTCTCGTTATCCTCCCAATCACACCACCATTTTTGCTGGGTGCAATGCAGATCATCATGACCTTTCATCGATCGATGTTGCAGACCCTGGCAGCGCAGGCCCACGCCCGCCATCTGGCCGAGCACGACTGGCTTACCGGCGTCCTCAACCGACAAGGGATGGATCAAGCCCTCAGTCGGATAGTTCCTGATGCGGAGCGGCAGATGGCGCTTATCAGCATCGACCTCGATGGCTTCAAGGAGGTGAACGATCGGTTCGGGCATGGTGCTGGCGATCTCCTGCTCACCCAGGTGGCACGTCGACTGCGCGACGCACTCGGGGACGATGATTTGCTCGCGCGCATGGGAGGCGACGAATTCATGGTTGTTGTGCGGGGAATGGTGCCAGACCAAGTCGGCCCACTTGCCGACCGATTAATTGCTGCCATTTCTCGCCACGCATACGAAACCGGCCAGAGCGTGCCAGCCCGGGTAGGCGCCAGTATCGGCTTCGCGTGTCTGCCCGAAGACGCCGCAAATACCGTGGAACTGCGGCTTAGGGCAGACGAAGCTCTTTACGCCGCCAAGGATGCAGGAAAAGGCGTCGGAAGACGCTACGGTAGACTTGCCGCCGCGGCACCGCCCCTGGCTCAGACAGCTTAGAGGCGCCATTCTCCCGGCCGGAGCGGAAGAGTGCTGACCCGCCCCGGTACGGCTAAGCTATCCATGGCCAAGTTGCGCAAGCTAGCTATCCCCGGCTTCCTAGAGGCCAGCCAGACGACGGCGATGATCCAGCAAGTGTAGGTTCATGGCATCTCGATCCCTTCAGTAAAATCCATCGAGCCTGAGCGCCGAGATCAAGCTGAGCCGGCTAGCGAACCATCTGCACCTACGGATCCAAAATCGTCAGCTGAACGGCCGCAAAAGGGTCGGCCGCAGAAGCCGCTGCTATGCTGCACGTTGATGATCGCCCGCATCGGCGCCTCGCTCTCACGGTAGCCCGAGGCATAGGCCCAATCGAGTCCGGTGCCGATCCGCTGATGGACCCGCCGCGCCGTCTCCGGCTTGGCAAGTCAGATGTCGGAGAGCAGATCTAATAGGTCACAGTCACAATCATCGTGTCGCTATAGCTGCCTGCGGAGACATTCTGCCTTGCGGGTAGCCTAGCGTACACCGTCATCGTATCGGTAAAGTTCAATAGCGCGGCGAAATTGCGAGTGACGCGCGTCGATCCGCCCGTGCCGTCGCCCCAAATCTGGGTCCGGGCGGCATCCGTGTAGAGATTATAGGCGAGACTGTCTGTACCCCGCCTTAGCCTTCGCTGCGAAAAGGCGCCTGAACCGCCGGCGCTCAGATCGACCGTGAACGACCCCGCGAGCGCAAGCAGCAAAGTGCAGTTGACCTGCACTGTCCCCGTCACGTCACTAGGAGTGGAGGAAAGAGGATTGTAGTTGCCGAAACTGACCCCGGAGGCGGTAACCGTGCAGGAACAGCCCGCAAGGCCATTGCACGCCGCCTCCGCCGGGGTGGGAACTGACAGGGCGACAAACGGCGCGAACAGCCACCTTACCCTTCTCATCGCGCATCACCGTGATGGCAGACGACAGGGCCGATCCGTGGCAGGGTCTCGCCCGCCTTTGCGGCCGGCAAGGTGACCTGACATTCCCCCTGACCGATATCGATTTTCAGCGTGGTCCCCGGCTTGAAGTCAGGCAGGAATATTTCGCCTTGCTGGCCAACGAACAGCTGGCTTCCGTCGCTCGCCATGACGTCCGCTCCCGGTTCGACCGGCTGACCGTTCGCCATGGTAACAATGACGGTGGCGGGGTTCCGCCGTTCGATGGAGAAGCGCGCAGCCACCGCGCCCCGATACCGAGGCACCACGATCATGCGGTCATCGGGCATTTGCGTGTCTAACGGCAGATCGGACGGCGCCAGCGAAAGTCGATTGGCCTCATAAGGGCGAAGGTCAGGAATGATCGCGATTCCATTGGAGTTTGTCCGGGTGATCAGCCGGTTTTCCTGATAGATGCGGACATTGGCATGCCCCGGCACCTCCACCACACCAAGCCCGCCTTCGATCCGTCGCGTGGGGCGAATGCCGCCGCCGGCAATCAGCAAGCCGCCGCTGGCGAGCATGCGGACGCCCTCCTCACTCCCCTGACGGGCCACTTCCAGGCTGACTTCGCCGACATCCCCGCGCCATCGCGCTTCCGCCTGCTGCCGGTCGCTGTCACCTGTGCCTGCCGATAGGCGATAGCCCCAGCCTCCCTCCATCGGGGGCGTCTGCCGCAGCTCCGCCAGCTGGTTGCGGCGGTCCGCCTGAACATAGCCACTGCTGCGCTGACCCAGCGGTAGAGTCAGTCCAAGGCCGAACAAAGTCTGATGTCCCGCGTCTCGCAGGTCGCTGCGGATCGCATAAAGGTTCAGAAAGGCGCGGCTGCCCAGCGACAGGCTATAGTTGGCGGAGGCGATCTTGGCCCCGTTGCCATCGCCGTAGCGAAGGTCTGTCCAGGTCAGCGCGACGCTGCCGCCGCCCCCCAGCGACACGCCGGCCGATGCCTGCATCTGTTTGGCGATGCGGTCCTGATCGCGATCAATGCCGAGCTGGTCGAAGCGGCGCGACGCGCGCTGATAGCTGACCGCCACATTCCAGGCGGGCGACACACGGCTGTAGAAAAGGCGATACATCCCACCTCGCCCATCCCCTCCTTGCGATCCCGCGACTACCAGGCCGAATTCGCCCACAGGCGCCCAGACCATTGTGACGCCAGCCCCCGCCATGCGCACATCTTTGCTAAGCTCTGCTCGCCCATCGGCCGTCAACCAATCCGCTATACCCCGTCGGTATGTGCCCGCGACGAAAGGATTGCGGTAGGCGAAGCTGCGGATGCCATAATCCTGTCGCTCGGCTCCCGCTTCCAGCGACCAGGCCGCAAGGCCTCGTGCGAGCAGCCTGGGGCTGACATAATAGCTGGTCCTTACCCGTCGTTCGACCCCCAGCGCGTCTTGCAGCACGATCGTGACTTCGCCTGCCCCCGTGACCAGCGGCGCCTGGTTAATCGAAAAGGGTCCCTGATCGACCTGGCCCTGGTAGCGGGATGCGTTGTTGACCAGTAGTTCGACATTGGAAGGAACGGCAGTACGTCCGGCAAAAGAAGGCGTCGGAAAGGTAATAAGGTTGGGCTGTAAACTGAAGTCCGTACCGAGACGCACGCCCCCGAAGCGAACCTGCCGCGACCAATCCGGCGCCGCCGTGACCGTGTCGCCCACGACCAACCTGGCAAGGCCCGAAAGATCGTCACGCAGATAATAACTCTCCAGCCGAACCACATCGCCTGTGCCCAAACCCTGTCCGAAGCCCATCGTGGTTGCCAGCAACCCCCAGTCGTCGGACACCCCGGTCTCGACAAATCCACTTCCGTTCAGTCCACGCTGATAGTTCAGAGAAACATCATAGTTAAGGAAAGCGGCAAGGGCACCCTCCGTCGGCGGGAGCCGATCATTGGATGCGGACAGCTTTTGACCTTCGAAAAAATCCGTCGGCACGTTCAATTCCAACCGTTGCCGCACACTGTCGAGCCCGGCGGAAATGGCGGGCGGCAGGGCGATGAATCTTTCTCCCTCGACCGTCACTGCTTCATCTGTGCCGATAGCGATTCGCAATCGGGAAAGATCGGCCGGTCGCATCAGCCAGCGCGCGTGTCGTCGCGCGACCAGATATTCGCCGGGACGCAGATCGCCGTTGACCGCCACTTCCACCAGCAACATTTCTGGTTCAGGTCCTGTCAAGGCTGGCGGGCGAGCGGGATCGGACTCTTGGCCAAAGACAGGGCCGGACAGAAGGCAGAGCGCGACCATGATCGGCTCAAGGGGTCGCTTCTTCATGGCGCGGCCCTTCTGTTACCAGGTCCGCGCTCATTTCGGCCTGATCGGTCATCGCGATGACGGTGAGCGCCTCTCCCGCGGCGACCGGCGCGCCGAGCGGCACAGTCACGCGCCGTTCTGATCCGGGCAGCAGATAGGTGGACATGTCCTGCCGGCCCACCTCTCGCCGATTGCGCTTCGTCAGGCTCAGCCGATTGATCTGGACATGCGCATTGCCGTCGTTCCGGATCGCAAGCGTGAGGTTGCGGTTGCCCGAAGGCCAAGCGCGCCAGGACAGGCGGCCGCTGGGACGCGAGGGGGGAACGAAGATCGGAATACTGACGCGCAGCAGGGTTTCGACCTGCCCGGGCAGGGCCGCGCGCATTCCAGGTATCTCTTCCAGAATGACGCGATAGCTTTTTTCCTGCGGGCCAATCCCTGTACGCAATCCGAAACGCGCGATCTGCGTGCCGCCAGCAGGAATTTCGAACTGCCCCGGATTGGCAAGCACCTCCCGAGTTTCCTCCAGCCGGTCTTCCTCGCCGTCCTGGCGCCAGCTATAGATGTGCAGTTGCACGCGAGTGGGCGTGTCACTGCTATTTGCGATCGTCATCGTCTGCACCGGCTCGTCCTGGGTCAGCAGCAGACGTACCGGGAAAATCTTCAGGCTTGCCGCACAAAGCGGAGCTGCCGGAAACGAAGCGAGCAGGGCGGCAATCATTCCGCGCAAATTTTGGCCGATCACAGGCGTCAGTAATTCACGGTGACAGTGACAGTGTCGGCATAGCCTCCGGCGGGCACATTTTGGCCCGCGGGAATGCGCCCGTAAACGGTGAGCGCTGTCGGCAATATTGGCGCGGTGGTCGCGGGCGGCATATCCGTTCCCGGCGTGTTGCCCCATATGTTGGTGCGGGCCGCTTCCCGGTAAAGCGCGTAGTTCAGGATGTTGGCGCCATTGACCATGCGGCGGGCCGTGACCGTTGCTCCGCTCGCTGCCCCGGCGTTCAAGCCTACTGTAAACGACGTCCCCACGGTGCACAGGACCGACAGGTTTGTCGTCGCATCCAGAGGCGTCGCAGAGGTCGGATCATAATTGCCGAAATTAAGAGGGTTGGCACTGACCGCGCAGGCCGTCAGCACCGAAGCCGTTACCGGAAAAGTCGTCGTCGTGGTTGCGGCTTGGCCTGGAGATATGGCGCATAACGCAGCCATTGTGATCGCAGTCATCAAACGCTTGGCGCAATGGTCCATTCCAACCTCCCACTGTATCGAACGTCGATTTTTCGTGAAAATCAAACGCTTAACCTGTGGGAAGCGAACATCCGATTTTTGCAGATAGTCCGGCAACAAGCACAATTCGCCGCAAGCACGGAGGAATGGTTTTGAAAATTGATTCTCCTTTTCAATAGGTTGCCGACCAGTCGTTAAAACGTCACTTCTTGCATGAAAATCTGCAGGGGCGTTTCTGCTTCAGCCCCAGGAGGGGGTTTAGGACCAGGCAGAACGGGAGCCGCCCCGACCCGCGTGACTCTGCTATTGAAATGCTCAACTGTGGCGCAGCGCACTCTCTCTAGCTCAATCATACATGGCGTAACGACCCGTACGCTCACCTCCATGTTCAGTTTTTTATCAGCTGCCAATGCCGCGGTGGGCAAGGCCAAGAGACTGCCGACCAGCGGCGAAACCAGGAAGCGAATATTCATGAGCTCCAAAACGGATCAGCAGAATAGTTCTTAAACATGGTCGCGGACAATTGCTGTTAAGATCCTTCGTCGATCGCGTAATTTTTTCTTTGTCTCCACACACAGCCAGCTAAGGTATGGAACTTTCTGGAAGATCTCAAGTTTCAGTCGATAACGCCCTGCTCTTCAGACCATCGGCTTTCGACGGGGCGAGCCGCTAGGGAATTCCAACCCTGTTCGGCCGATTTTTCCATTTTGCACCATGGTGAACAGGCGCGCGAGGCAGCCTCTTCTACAGCCAATCTTCAGTTAATCCATTGTAAATAAAGGATTTATTGTTGCTCCTGGCCCATATCAAGTGGTATTCATGAGTCGTTAGGCGATTGTGGCACGCGCCACCCTTGGGTGACGAAAACAGCCACGGCCCTCAGTGGGAGATGGTGGATGGACAAGCATGTCGAGATCCAGCAACGCGGATCGAAGCTTCCAGAGAAGACGGCTGTAACTGACCGGAACGCGGTCGTCTCCGTCCAACCCCAATCCGTCATAAAGGTCGTCGCTCCGCCCAATAGCGTTTCCTCCATGCTGCGCGAAGGCGATGACCTCATCATCCACTTCGCCGACGGATCTACCATCCGACTGGATGGCTATTTCGCCTGTCCCACTGAAGACATCAGCCAGCTGTTCGTCGCAGACCCAGCCAGTGCGGGCGAATGGCTGGTAAGCTTCACCGATGCCGCCTGCGGTCTTGCCACCGATGCCACGAGCCAGGCGCTGAGCTACGCCTACACGCCCATGGCCAGCGGTATTGGCGCAGCAGCGGCAGCAGGCGGCGGGATCAGCGACGGGCTGCTCGCTGGTCTCGGCGCGCTTGTTTTGGGGGGTGGCATCGCCGCAGCAGCGGGCGGCGGGGGTAGCAACAGAGGGCCTGCCGGGCCTGTCGATCAGACGCCTCCCGCCGCCCCGGCAATATCCCCCAGCAATGGGCGCTCCCTCTCCGGCACGGCGGAAGCGGGGGCAACCGTTCGCATCGATCTGGATGCAAATGGTTCCATCGACGCCAGCGTGACCGCCGACGCCAACGGCAACTGGACCTATACGCCGCCCAATCCCATCGCCAACGGCACCCGCATATCCGTTACGGCCGTGGACAGCGCTGGAAATGTCTCCACACCCAGTCAGATCACGGTGGACGCAGCGGCTCCGGCCGCGCCGACGATCGACCCCACGGACGGAACCATGCTGAACGGTTCGGCCGAAGCCGGTTCGACCGTGAATATCGATCTCAATGGCGATGGCGCGCCCGATGCATCCGTTGTCGCGGGAACCGACGGACGCTGGGCCTACACCCCGGCCGCGCCGCTGGTGGACGGCACCACCGTCACGGTCACCGCCACGGATGCCGTCGGCAATGTCTCGCCGCCCACGTCCCTGACCCTGGATCTGAGCGCCCCGGCCGCGCCGGTCCTTGTCACGCTGACGGACGATGTCGGAGCGATCATCGGCGGTATCGCCAGCGGCGGCGCTACCGACGACAGGCAGCCGACCCTTGGCGGCACCGCCGAGGCTGGAGCGAAGCTTTCCATCTATGACGGCAACGTGCTGCTGGGCGAGACGACGGCTGACGCCAATGGCGCCTGGAGCTTCACGCCGGCCGCCCCACTGGCCGAGGGTGCCCACATCATCAGCGTGACCGCGACTGATGCAGCGGGTAATATCAGCGCCGCTTCGCCCCCCTTTGCCTTTGCGGTCGATACGATCGCCCCTGCAGCCCCTGTCCTGGGACCAACCGACGGAACGACGATTTCCGGCACTGCCGAAATCGGTGCGACGATAGAGCTGGACACCGATGGGGACGGCATTGCCGATGCGACGACGACAGCCGACGCCAATGGTGAGTGGCGCATCATTCTGCCGACATCGCTGGCGAACGGCACCCAGGTCAGCGCAACGGCGACGGATGCGGCAGGAAACCGGTCCGGTCCCGGCTCGGCCATCGTGGATACCGGCCTCGACACGACTCCTCCGGCCATACCGATCCTGGGCAGCGTCACGGACGATGTCGATCCGGCACAGGGTCCGCTCAGCAACGGCGGCGCGACCAACGACGTTCGGCCACTGTTGGCGGGCGGCGGCGTCGAAGCAGGCGCGACCATTTCCATTTATGACGGCGGCACGGTGATCGGCACGACAACGGCCGATGGCGCCGGTAACTGGACCTTCACTCCGACCGACGCCCTGGGTGAGGGCGCGCACAGCCTGACCGTGACGGCAACCGACGCCTTCGGCAATGAGAGCGACGCCTCTCCAGCCTTTGTGCTGACGGTCGATACCGTCGCGCCAGACACGCCTACGATCCGCCCGAGCAATGGCGCTGGATTGAGCGGCATGGCGGAGCCGGGGGCAACGATCAATCTGGATCTGAACGGCGACGGCACGGTCGATGTCACGGTCACAGCCGATGGAACGGGTGAGTGGCAATATGTCCCCGACGCCCGGCTGCCCGACGGTGCTACGGTCATCGTCACGGCAAGCGACCCCGCGGGCAACCTTTCCCCGCCAGCATCGCGCGTGGTGGACGCTGACGTGCCGGTGGCGCCCGTCATCACCGGCATCGTCGACGATGTCGCGCCGATCATCGGCGGGCTGGCCAATGGCGCAAGCTCGAATGACGTCCAGCCGACCTTCAGCGGCACGGCGGAAGCAGGATCGACGGTCTATCTTTACGACAATGGCGCGCAGATCGGCACGGCGGCGGCCGATGGCAGCGGCAACTGGACCTTCACGCCCGCTGCCCTGACCGATGGCGCGCACAGCTTTTCCGTCACGGCAACGGATGAAGCAGGCAATATCTCGGGTCCGTCATCCCCCTTCGTGATCACGGTGGACACCGCTGCCCCTGCCGCGCCCGCCATGAACCCTACGGACGGCAACACCATATCCGGCACGGCCGAGGCGGGGGCCACGATCGCCATCGACATCAATGGCGATGGAGCGGCCGACGCGACCACGACCGCCAACAGTGCGGGCGAATGGTCGGTCGGCCTTGGCACGCCACTGGGGAACGGCACTCTCGTCAGCGCGACGGCAAGCGACAGCGCGGGCAACAGTTCTGGACCTTCAACAGTAACCGTCACGACCGCGATCGACAGCACGCCGCCGCCCATTCCCACCTTCGACAGCGCAACGGACGATGTCGCCCCTGTCCTGTCCGCGCTGTCCAGCGGCGCGACCAGCAACGACACCCAGCCTTTGCTGGCGGGGAGCGGCGTGGAAGCGGGCGCAACCGTTTCCATCTACGATAATGGCGTGCTGCTGGGCAACGGCACCGTCGATGGGTCGGGCAACTGGACATTCACGCCGGGCGCGCCGCTGAGCGAGGGCGCGCACAGCCTGACAGTGACCGCGACGGACGGGTCGGGCAATGAAAGCGCGGCATCGGCCCCCTTCCTGCTGACGATCGATACCGCTGCCCCCGGCGCACCCACGATCAGCCCCAGCAACGGGGATGTGCTGACCGGCACGGCCGAAGCCGGCGCGACGATCAACATCGATCTGGACGGCAACGGGTCGGCGGACACCAGCGTCACCGCCGATCCATCCGGCAACTGGACCTTCGATCCGATCGGCGTGGTTCCAGACGGGACGACCGTGATCGTCACGGCCAGCGATGCGGCGGGCAATGTCTCCGGCCCGGCATCGACCGTTATCGACGCCATCGCACCGGCGGCACCCGCGATCACGGCCCTGACCGATGATCAGGGTGGATCAACGGGCGGGATCTCTCCCGGCGCTGCGACGGACGATGATCGGCCCGCCATCGCCGGAACGGCCGACATCGGCGCCACGGTCCTGCTGTTCGACAATGGCACGCAGATTGGCACAGCCGCCGTGGATGGTTCGGGGAACTGGGCTTTTACGCCCGCCATCGCCTTGCCGGACGGGCCGCATAGCTTCAGCGCCCGCGCGGTTGATGCTGCAGGCAATGTCAGCAGCCTGTCTGCTTCCTTCGCGATCACGATTGATACGCTTTCGCCCAATGCCGGCGCGATCACGGGCATCAGCGACAATGTGCCGGGAGCAATCGGCCCGATCCCGAACGGCAGCCTGACCAATGACGCGCAGCCGACCCTATCAGGCACGGCGGACCCAGGCGAGAGCGTCACCATCATGGACAATGGTGTCGCGATCGGCACCGCCCCCGTCGATGGCCTGGGCGCATGGAGCTTCACGCCGCTCGCGCCGCTGAGCGATGGTGCGCACAGCTTCACCATCGTGACGGTGGATGCCGCCGGAAACGGCAGCAGCGCCTCAACCGCTTATGCGGTGACGATCGACAGCGCGGCCCCGGCTGCGCCCGTCATCGATGCCGCGGCAGACAATAGTGGATCGATCACCGGCACGGTCGCGGCCGGAGGCTCGACCGACGAAGTCCAGCCGACCCTGTCGGGAACGGTCGAGCCGGGATCCACCGTCGCCATCTTCAGCAACGGCACGCCAGCGGGCAACGCGTCGGTCGATCCGGCGGGCAACTGGACCTTCACGCCGGCACTGCCGCTGGGGGACGGCACCTATAATTTCACCGCTGTCGCCACCGATCCGGCAGGCAACAGCAGTGGCCTGTCCTCACCCTTTACCATCACCATCGACACGGCTGCGCCCAGCCTGCCGATCATCACCCAGGCCAGCGACGATGTGGGCGGCGCGCCGACCCCCATTGCTCCCGGCGGCCTGACGGACGACGCCTTGCCGGTCCTGTCGGGCACGACCGAGGCGCTTGCCACGGTCACCATCTTCGACAATGGCACCGCGATCGGCACCACGACGGCGGACGGTTCGGGCAACTGGACCTTTACCCCCGGCTCCCCCCTGGCACTGGGCGCCCATAGCATCACGGCCTCGGCAATCGACGCGGTCGGCAATGAAAGCCTTCAGGGAGCGCCATTCAACTTCACGCTGATCGCGGTGGCGGGCGGCATTCCCGTCATCGGCGGCGTGAGCGACGATGTCGGCGCCGTAAACGGACCGGTCCTGAACGGCGGCGTGACGGACGATGCCACGCCTACGCTCAGCGGAACGGGACCGGCCAGCACCACGCTCGCCATCTTCGACAATGGCACGCAGATCGGCACCGCTTCCACCGACGGATCGGGCGCGTGGAGCTTCACGCCCACCACCGCCCTTACCGACGGCACCCATGATCTGACCGCAGCCGAAGCGCTGGGCGGTGGCGCGTTCGGGCCTGCGTCGGGCGCGTTCACCATCAATGTCGACACCGCCGCTCCGGCTGCTCCTGCCATCACGGTGGCGATCGACGATGTGGCAGCGTTCACCGGCGGCATCACGGACGGCGGCCTTACCAACGATAGCGCGCCCGAGATTCGAGGCACAGGCGAAATAGGCGCGACGGTGACGCTGTTCGACAATGGCAGTCCCGTGGGCACGGCCGTGGTTGACGCCAGCGGCAACTGGAGCATATCTCCCGTCGGCCCGCTTGCCGAAGGGCTGCACAGCTTCACCGCGTCGGCCGCCGACGAGGCGGGCAATGCCGGTCCCCTTTCCGCCGCCTTCACCCTGACGGTCGACCTCACTCCGCCGCCCGCGCCGACGATCACCGCTGTCACGGACGATGTCGCCCAACAGACCGGCACGGTCACAAATGGCGGCATCAGCAATGACGTGTTGCCGCAAATCAGCGGGACGGCGATAGCCGGATCGACCGTCCAGATCTTCGACAATGGCGCGTTGCTGGGTACGACCGTTGCTGACGGCGGCGGCAACTGGAGCTTCACGCCCGGCGGGGCGCTGGCGAACGGATCGCATGGCTTCACCGTTGCCCAGCTTGACAGCGCCGGCAATGCCAGCAGCCCATCGCCAGTCTATTCCGTCACCATCGATACGGTCGCGCCGACCGCCGGCATCGCCATCACCACCCTTACCCAGGATACGGGCGTGGTCGGCGATTGGTCGACGCAGGATAGTGCCCCCACGATAGCGGGCACCCTGACCGCGCCCCTCAGCGCTGGTGAACGGGTGGAAATCCAGATCGATGGAGGTGCCTGGGTTTCCGCGACGGCCAGCGGGACGAGCTGGTTCTACGGCCCCGGTACGCTTGCCGTCGGCCAGCATGGCGTCAACGTCCGCGTCATCGATTCCGCCGGGAATATCGGCGATGTGGAAGCGCAACAGTTCACGATCACCAACGTCAATCAGGCGCCGATCGTGCAGGCCAGCGGCACTTCCCTGCTGGGGCTGGTGGGGGCAGAAGCGCTGGGCCTGATCGATCTCAGCACCCAGTCCCTCACCGCCTACGATCCCAACAATAATCTGCGCAGCGTCGAGGTGCGTTTCGCACCCTTGCTGTCGGCCAATCTGGGCGCTTTCACATTGACGGCTTCCACCGCTCTGGCGGCTGAACTGGGCCTGCAGGTTTCCATTGCCAACAATCCCGGGCTGCTGGGCATCTTGGCGCCCTCCTCCGTCCTGACCGTCACGGCGCTCGACGGTGGGCCGATCAGCAATCAGGCCATCAATGAACTGCTGAACACGGTTCATTTCAATCAGGATCTGACGCTGCTCGGCCTTAACGTGCTGGATACGACGACGATCACCGCGACCGACATGAATGGGCTGACGGCCAGTTCGGCCACAGGCACGCTTGCCAATCTGAGCCTGCTGAACGCCAGCGGTTCAAGCGCCGTGCTGGAAGGCAATGCCAGCGCCAACACGATCAATGGCACGGCCGCGAACGAAAGGCTTTATGGCCATGGCGGCGCAGATACGCTGAACGGCAACGGCGGTAATGACCTTCTGCGCGGCGGAGCCGGTGCCGACACCCTTAATGGCGGGACGGGTAATGATGTGCTCGTCCATGACGCGGCCGATGCATCGATCGATGGCGGAACCGGCGTCGACACGCTGCTGATCGACAGCGGGACGGGGATGGTGCTGAACCTCGACGCCGTAAACAACATTCGCAATATCGAGCGGATCGACTTGGGTGTCGGCGATGCAGGGCGACAGATTACGCTGACGGAAGCCGGCATCATCCGCGCCACGGAGGCAAGCCATCAACTGATCGTCACAGGCGATCTCAACGACAGCGTCACCATGACTGGCGCAACCTTGCAGGGGCAGACGCTGATCAACGGGCAGGCCTTCGATCATTACGCCTTGGGCACCACCAACATCTATGTGGAGGACCCTGTAATGGTCGTTGTCTGAATATAGGATCTTCAGGGGAAAGGCCGACAAAGATCGGCCAATGACAAGGAGAAGCATGAAAAACGGTGCATGGCGTGCCAGCGCGCCCTTACTGTCGATGATGGCGGGACTGCCGGCTGCGGCGCAGGTCGCGCAGCCCTCTGTCGAGGACGTAGGCCAGGCCAGCATCGACATTGCTGGCGCCGTTGCGATGACGCTGGCCAGGCATCCGGAGATCGCGCGATCCAATGCGGCACTTGCGCGCGGTCAGGCCGATCTGGGCGCGGCCAAAAGCGCCTGGACGCCGCAATTGACCTATCAGGCCAATCTGGGGCCGAACATGTTTTCCCGATCAAGCGGTTCGGGGCTTAACGACAATATGGCCGGGCCCAGCCTCTATTTGCAGCAGCGCATATGGGATTTCGGTCGGGCGAAGGGGGAGATCGGCTATGCCCGCTCGACCGAGGAGCAGCGTCGGTATGAACTGGAATCGGTAGCGGATCAGCTTGCCGAACAGGCCGCTCTCGCCTTCCTCCAGGTGAAGCGGTTCGAGCTGCTTGGGCGGGAGGCCGCAAGACAGGTCGAGGCGCTGGAGCATCTGCGTGAATTGATCGGCCTTCGCGTCGATGCCGGGATTTCCGACAAATCCGACCTGATGCTTGCCAATGTTCGCGTGGACAGTGCGCGCGGGGATGCAATCCTGGCGGAATCGTCCCTCATCACCGCCCGCGCCGCGCTTGCCAATCTGACCGGGGCGATGCCGACTGTTTATCAGGACCCGAACCCGCAGATCACCCGCTTCGGCGCAGCCGAGGAAGAGCCCGACTTTGCCTCTCTTCCGGCCATCGTCGCTGCGGACAAGGCCGAACAGGCCGCCGCCGCGCGAGTCGGCCAGGCCAAGGCGGAGCGCTACCCCCAACTGGGACTGCAACTGGGCTATACGCGCAACAACTACACATATAATGAGAGAAACAACGCCTTTTCGGCCCTCGTCACCGTCACAGGCGACCTCTACAAGCGCGGAACCCGTTATCAGGTCCGCGCGGCGGAGGAAGAACGCCGTGCCGCCCGATCAGCGCGCGACTCCGTGCTGCTGGATGCGCGAGGCCGGGCGCTGACGGCCCGGCAGGAAATACGCGGCGGTGCGTTGCGCATCGAAGCCTTCAGCCATCAGGAAAAGCAGGCGGAGGAAGCAAGCCGCATCTTCTTCGAGGAGTATAAGCTCGGCAAGCGCACCCTGACCGAATTGCTCAACACCCAGCTGGAAATCTATCGCGCGGCCAGCGCTCGCATCGTCGCCGAATATGACGTGCTGGCGGCGCGCATTCGTTTTGAAAATGTCCGTGGAACGTTGCGGCCCTCGCTCGGCCTTCCCGCGCGCCTGACCGAAGGAGAGGAAGAGCATGGCTGATTTCTCCGACGTCTCCGACAATCCCTGGGTCAGCGCCATTGCCAGACTGGCCACTCTGAAAGGCGTGCAGGTAACGAGCAGCGAGTTGATGACGCGGCTATACTGGTCGCCCGATGCCGACATGGAGCAGCTTCTGGTGCACGCCGCGCGCCTGTCCGGCATCCGCTTCGAAATCATCCAGATGGCGATCGACACGATCCCGGCCATGCTGCTGCCCGCCATTGTCGAACTACGCGACGGCCGGTCGGTGCTGCTCCTCTCGCGGGACGGGGACAGCGCCCGGATCACGATGCCCGCGCTTCGCCGCGATGCGCCGACGGACATATCGCTTGCCGAATTGCAGGTGCAGGCTACCGGCCGGATCGGCTTTGTCGAACCGCTTTCCACCAAATCGCGCGATGCCCGTCTTGACGAATTTCTGCGCAAGCCCAGCCGGTCGTGGCTCTGGGATGTGATCATGGGCGACAGGCGCGGCTATGGTGAGGTGATGATTGGATCACTGGTCGGCAACCTGCTGACTTTTGCCACATCGCTATTCGCGATGCAGGTATGGGACCGCGTGATTCCGGCGCAATCTCTGCCGACGCTCTGGGTGCTGGCGTTGGGTGCCGGCATGGCGCTGCTGCTTGAATTGATGCTGCGGACCGCCCGTGTCCAGCTCGTCGACCGGATCGGCCGCAGGGCGGACCTGGAGATCAGCGCGCGCGTCTTCGCCCGTGCCCTCGACATCCGCAACGACGCACGTCCGCGCTCGACCGGCGCCCTCATCACCCAGCTGCGCGACATCGAACAGGTGCGGGAGATGCTGACTTCAACCACCGTTGGGGCGTTGATCGATTTGCCCTTCATCATCCTGTTCCTGGCGCTGTTCACCCTCCTCGCAGGTCCTTTGACCTTCGTTCTGATCGGCGCGGCGGCGCTGATCGTCGTTCCGGGCATCCTGCTACAGCGGCCGCTGGCGCGCCTGGCTGGCGAAGGAATGCGCGAAGCGGCGCTTCGCAACGCCATATTGGTCGAATCCATAGAGCGCATCGATGAAATCAAGGCCGCCCAGGCCGAACCCCGTTTCCAGTCCATGTGGGAAAGGCTGACGCTCGCCAATACCAGGGTCGGCGCGGAGCAACGCTTCGTCGCCGCATTCTTCACCAATTGGACGCAGACGCTCCAGCAACTGGCCTATACCGTCGTGATCCTGGCCGGTGCCTTCCGCGTGATGAGCGGCGACATGACCATGGGCGCGGTCATCGCCTGCTCCATCCTCACCAGTCGCGCTCTCGTGCTGTTCGTGCCTTTTGGCCAGATCTTCACCCGCTGGCAGAATGCCAAGGTGGCACTGGCGGGACTGGATGACCTGCTTGCCAAGCCCGTCGATCACGACCCCGAACAGGGCCTGCTGCGCCGAAGCGGCCTGCGCGGTCATTATGAGGCAAGGGATCTGCGATTTGCCTATGATCCCGAATCCGCTCCCGCGCTGACGATCGACCGGCTGACGATCAGTGCCGGGGAACGGGTCGCCCTGCTGGGGCGGATCGGCGCGGGCAAATCGACGCTCCTGCGGCTGCTGGCGGGCCTTGCCCGTCCTACCGGCGGCGACCTGCTGCTGGACGGCACCGCCATGACATTGATCAATCCCGTCGATGTCAGGCGCGACACCGGTTATCTTGGCCAGGGCGCGCAACTGTTCCTGGGCACCATTCGGGAAAATCTGTTGATCGGAGCGCCGGGCGCGACTGACGACCAGATATTGGAGGCCCTGCGCGTGAGCGGGGGGCTGCCCCTGCTGCAAAGCCAGCCCAAGGGACTGGACCTGTTACTGCAGGAGGGCGGCGCAGGCCTTTCCGGCGGACAGCGGCAGACCTTGCTGCTGGCGCGCGTTCTGCTGCGCAACAGCAACATCCTGCTGCTCGACGAGCCGACGGCCCCGCTCGACGAGATCAGCGAGCGTAACCTCGTCGCCCAGCTGGGCGCCTGGCTGGTCGGCCGCACCCTGATTGTCACCACCAATCGTCCCGGCCTGCTGGAACTGGTCGACCGCATCATCGTCATCGATGGCGGCCGGGTCACGGTGGACGGCCCGAAGACGCGGGTTCTGGCACAGTTGCAAAGACCGCCTGTATCGCGGGCGGAGCAAAATCGATGACCGCCAACATCTATGCCCGCATCGATCCGCAAAAGGAAAGCCGCTGGCTCCGCCTGATCGGTAGCCTGCGCATCATTCCGCTGGTGTCGGCAGGGGTCATCGCCTTTTTCATCTGGAGCTATTTCGGCGTTCTGGACGAGGTTGCCGTGGGCCCGGGCAAGGTCACGCCGCCATCCCGTTCGCAGGTGATACAAAGTCTGGAAGGCGGCATCGTCAACGGCATATTCGTCCATGAAGGCGACATAGTGAAGCCGCGTCAGCAACTTGCGACGCTGGATCGCGCGCGCTTCAGCTCGATGCTCGGCGAAGCGGAGGCGAAGGCGCGCGCGCTGGAAGCCGCGGCCGCCCGGCTGGAGGCGGAAATCAATGGCGGCATGCCGCGCTTCAGTGCGGATGTGCAGGCCCTCCCCGCGCTTGTCGCGCGCGAAATGCAGCTCCTCCGGTCCCGCCGCGAAAATCTGGAGGTTGCCACTGCCAGTCTGCGTCAGTCACTTGCCCTGACGCGGCGGCAACTGGCGATGACGGAGCCGCTCGTGGATCTGGGCGCCGCGAACCGGGTCGAAATCATCCAGCTTCAGCGGCAGGAGAATGAGCTGCAGGCCAAGCTCGATTCCCTGCGCAACCAATATGTGATCGACGCCAACGCGGAATATGCCAAGACCCGGTCCGAACTCGATGTCATCGACCAGGTCATCGGCGGACGCCGCGATCAGCTTAACCGCACCCGGTTGATCTCGCCGGTGCGCGGCATCGTCAAGAATCTGGAGGTCACGACAATTGGCGGCGTCATCCAGCCTGGCGGATCCCTGATGGAGATCGTTCCGCTGGAGGATGAACTGCTTGTCGAGGCGCGCATCAGCCCCCGCGACATTGCCTTCATCCGCCCCGGCCAGCCGGCCACGGTCAAGATCACCGCCTATGACCCATCCATCTATGGCACGCTGGACGGGACGGTAGATCGCATCTCCCCGGACACCTTGCAGGACGAGGTCAACCGCGAGCAGGTCTATTATCGCGTCTATGTCCGTACGCGCCACTCCAGCTTGCGCACGAAAGACGGGCGCGAACATGCAATCATGCCGGGCATGGTCGCCAATGTCGAAATCCGCACGGGACGCAAGACGGTGCTTCAATATCTGCTGAAGCCCATCAACAAAGCGAAGGAAGCCATGCGAGAGCGTTAGGTCCCTCCGAGCTACTGTCCGCTCGGCACTGTATCGAAGACAAATCTCTGAGCTCATCCGATTGCAACCGCGCGAGAACAAATGAATGTGTGTCCCGATTTATTTCGGCCGCCATGCAGGAGGTGCATTCGAGGAGATGTCCGCTTCAGCTGACGTGAACTCAAAGCTAACGGCAAGAAGTGGCGCTTGGTCGCTTGTCTGCTTCGACCAACACGATCGACCGCTTCCGGCTTGTCCGAAGGATAGCGAGTGCCGGGGCTGACAAGGGAATGACATGCTCGCGCGCTGCCTTCATGCGCGCAGCTGGGATCGTCCAGAGCCTCTCCTCCAGGTCGAATTCTTCCCACACCGCTCCGCGCACCTCACCCGATCGCACGGCAGTCAGGATGGCAAAGCACAGCGCTAACCTACTGAAGGATTCCCGCTCGGCTAGCTTGACCATGAAGGCCGGCACCTTCGCATAGGGCATGGCCGCGAAATGCCCCTCCTTCCTGGGTTGACGGGGGAGCCCCCTTGGTGATCGCCCGCATCGGCGCCTCGCTCTCGCGGTAGCCCGAGGCATAGGCCCAATCGAATATGGTGCCGATCCGCTGACGGACCCGCCGCCGTCTCCGGCTTGGCAAGTCTCCGGCTTGGCAAGCCAGATGTCGGAGAGCAGATTGCGATCATCGGGCCACGGATGGGGAAGAAAAGCTAGGTGGCGGAGAGGGAGGGATTCGAACCCTCGGTACCGTTGCCGGCACGCCGCATTTCGAGTGCGGTGCATTCGACCACTCTGCCACCTCTCCGCAGAAGGGTCCGGCGCGCGCCGTCCCGGTCGAGCGGCGGCCATTAGCGAATGATTCCTACCTTGCCAAGCAGCGGCGAGCATTTTTCTTGTTTCGCAACGCAACCATCCTAAATTGCATCATATGAACGACATGATTCAGATTTTCGGACCCGATGTTACCGCCCCGCCGATCGTCCACGCCCGCTTCAGCCTCGGCGATGTGGTGCAACATCGCCTCTTCGGTTTTCGCGGCGTGGTGTTCGATATAGATCCGGTCTTCGCCAATACCGAAGAATGGTACCAAGCCATTCCCGAGGAGGTCCGGCCGGACAAGCACCAGCCCTTCTACCACCTGCTCGCCGAAAATGGCGAAAGCAGCTATGTCGCCTATGTCAGCCAGCAGAATCTGGTCGCGGACGACAGCGAGGAGCCTGTCGACCATCCCGCCATCTCCGGCATGTTCGGCACCTATGCGAACGGCAAATATCAACTCCGTCCGCTGCATCGGCATTAAGGTCGCGTCCGCGCTGCTCGGCCTTGGCCTGCTGATCGGGCCGGGCGGCGCGTTGCGGGCAGCGGAGCCGCAGATCCCGGCGCCCACTATTCCGGCGCCCAGGATCAACGCCGATCCCGCCTTCCCCTTTTCCCGGGAGATCGAGGCCTTCGCCAAGGCCAATGAGGCGGGGCCGGCGGTCGCCGACGCCACGCTGTTCCTGGGCAGTTCCAGCATCCGCCTGTGGGACATTGGCGGGAGCTTCCCCGACATCGGCACGGTCAATCGCGGCTTTGGCGGCGCGACCACGCCCGACGTGCTGCATTATTACAAGCGCCTGCTGCCCAGGGCGAAGCCGCGCTCCATCCTGGTCTATGTCGGGGAAAATGATCTGGCGGCGGGCGCATCGCCGGGCGAGGTCGCCAACAATGTCCTGACCCTGCTGAGGCAACTCCGCACCGATTATCCCAAGGCGCATATCGCCTATCTGTCGCTGAAGCCCAGTCCGATCCGCTGGACGCTCTGGCCGAAGATGGCGGCGGTCAACATGACGGTGGCGGCGCGGTCGCGGGTGACGCGCTTCGATTATCTGGACGTCGGCCGCGTGCTGCTGGCGGCCGACGGCCTGCCCGACGCGTCGCTGTTCCGGCCCGACGGGCTGCACATGAACCCGCGCGGCTATATGCTCTGGACCCAATTGGTGGACGCTTATCTGGACGAGGCCGTCGCCGCCGAGCGCAAGCCGGTTTCCCCTTCCTGACACTTTCCGATTGATCCACGCGCAAGCAACATTATTACCAGACATCGATAAAACAGCCGCAGCCAAGGGGACAGACAAGTGACAGGTGATTCGGCCAGGGCGGCCCCGATGGCGGAGCTGACGCTTCGCGGCGTGATATTGGGCGCGCTCATCACATTGCTGTTCACGGCGGCGAACGTCTATCTGGGGCTGAAGATCGGCCTGACCTTTGCCACGTCGATCCCCGCCGCCGTGATATCCATGGCGGTGCTGCGGCTGTTTGCGACCGGCACGATCCTGGAAAACAACATCGTCCAGACCATCGCGTCGGCGGCGGGCACCTTGTCCGCGATCATCTTCGTGCTGCCGGGGCTGGTCATCATCGGCTGGTGGCAGGGCTTTCCCTATTGGCTCTCCGCCTTCACCATCGCGCTGGGCGGCATATTGGGCGTCATGTATTCGGTGCCGCTGCGCCGGGCGCTGGTGACGGGATCGGACCTGCCCTATCCCGAAGGCGTGGCCGCCGCCGAAGTGCTGAAGGTCGGCGCAGGCTCCCGCGAGGGGCTGGAGGAGAATAAGCGCGGGCTGGCCGCCATCGTCGCCAGTTCGGTCGCCGCCGCCGCCTTCTCCGTCCTCGCCAAGACGAAGCTGATCGCGGAGGAAGCCGCGACCTTTTTCAAATTCGGCGCGGGCGCGACGAGCGTCTCCACCAGCTTTTCCATGGCGCTGATCGGCGTCGGCCATCTGGTCGGCCTGTCGGTGGGCGTGGCCATGTTCTTCGGCCTGCTGATAAGCTGGGTCGGGCTGGTGCCCTATCTCACCGCGCCGCTGCCTTCGGGCGCGGACCTTTCGGAGATCGTCGGCGCCACCTTCCGCATGAAGGCCCGCTTCATCGGCGCGGGCACCATCGGCGTCGCGGCGATCTGGACGTTGCTCAAGATCCTTGGCCCCATCGTCAGCGGCATCCGGTCCGCCCTCGCCGCCGCCAAGGTGCGAAAGGGCGGCAATGCCGGGCTGCTGGAACTGACCGAGCGCGACCTGCCCATCGGCATCGTCGGCGGCACCATTCTCGCCTCTCTGATCCCCATCGCCATCCTGCTGTGGCTGTTCGCGCAGGGCGGGCCGATCGCGGCCAATCCGGTGCCGATCATCGGCCTGACGCTGGCCTATATATTGGTCGCGGGCATCGTGATCGCGTCGGTCTGCGGCTATATGGCGGGCCTGATCGGGGCGTCGAACAGCCCGATTTCCGGCGTCGGCATCCTTGCGGTGCTGGGCGCTTCGCTGATCCTGGCCGCGATCTACGGGTCGGGCGGCGATCCGAAGCAGGCCCAGGCGCTGATCGCCTATGCGCTGTTCACGACCGCCATTATCTTTGGGATCGCGACCATTTCCAACGATAATTTGCAGGATCTGAAGACCGGCCAGTTGGTCGGCGCGACCCCCTGGAAGCAGCAGGTCGCGCTGGTGCTGGGCGTGATCTTCGGCGCGCTGGTGATCCCGCCGGTGCTGGACCTGCTCAACAGCGCCTTCGGTTTCGCGGGCGCGCCGGGCGCCAAGGAGACCGCCCTGCCCGCCCCGCAGGCGGCGCTGATTTCGGCGCTGGCGAAGGGCGTGCTGGGCGGCGATCTCGACTGGGGCCTGATCGGCTTCGGCGCGGGCATCGGCGTGGTCGTCGTCGCCATCGACGAACTGCTGGGCAAGGCTGGCAAGCTGCGCCTGCCGCCGCTGGCCGTGGGCATGGGCATCTACCTGCCGATGGCGCTGACCTTGCTGATCCCGGTTGGCGCGGTGATCGGGCATGTCTACAACCGCTGGGCGCTGCGCCAGTCCAACCCCGAATTCGCCGAGCGCATGGGCGTGCTGATGGCGACCGGCTTCATCGTGGGGGAGAGCCTGTTCGGCGTGGCCTTCGCTGGGATGGTCGCGGCGACCGACAGCGATGCGCCGCTGGCGCTGGTGGCGGAAAATGGCTGGGCGGTGCCCTTGTCGATCCTTGCCTTCTTCGGGGTGATTGCGGCGCTGTACAGGCGGCTGCGGCGTTGGGCGAGCGCGCCGTTGGGGTAAGGAAAAGGGGGAAGGAGCGCGACCTGTGCTGCTTCCCCTCCACCATGCTTCGCATGGTCCCCCTCCCCACGCTTCGCGTAGGGAGGAATGAGAAAGGGCGGTGGATCACTCCACCGCCCCTCCCTTTACCTGGAGGCGAACCAGGCGGTCAGCGCGGGTTTCAGCCGCGCCCGCGTCTCGATCCGCGTCTTGATCGCGGCGATGGAGCGGTCCACCACCTTGCGCGATTCGGGCGTCAGATATTGGGTCGCATAGGCGTCGAGCTTCGTCGCCATCGCCGGATCGGCCGAATTGCCGCCCAGCCGCGCAATCGCCTGGGACCGCGCCGACACATCGATCATCGCTTCATATTGCTGGCGATGCGCCAGCACATAGTCCACCGCTAGCATCGAATGCTCCCCACCAACGGCGGAGATGATCGCCGCGCTGGTGGTCTTGCCCGGCTCGTCGGTCATGGCGAGGTCGAGCGCCTTCTTCGCCAGCGCTTCATCCTTGGCGACGCCCAGCAGCGCGAAGACCGTGCTCTTTTCCAGGTCCGACTTCGCGCCGTTGGCCATGGCGCGCAGCTTGTCCCAGGTCGCGGCGTCGGCATTTTCAGCGATGATGCGCAGCCAGACATTGCGCAGCGGCCCGTCGAGCGCCGCCGGATTGGACGCCAGCGCGGCGAAGCGCTTGTTCGCCTCCGCCACCACGGCCTTGTCGCCCATGCCGCCCAGGGTCGAGACGAGCGCCGAGCGCAGCACCGGCACCTGCGGATTTTCGCCCGGCTTGGCGTCGAAACCGACCGTCGCCAGCACCGGGCTCAGTTTTTTGGAGGCATAGGCCGCGACCCGCGCCTGCGCCGCCTTGTCGCTTTCCAACATGGTGTGGGCGCTGTCGAGATAGTCCGGCACCTCCGCCAGCACGGCGGGGCTGGCGTCGGCGGGCACGGCGTCCACCAGGTCGAGCGCCAGGCCCATGGGCTGATAGCCGCCCAGGCCAAGCTGGAAATTATCCGCCAGCAGGCCGATCTGGTCCATGGAGGCGAGCTTCGTAAAGTCCTTCGCCAGCGCCTTCACATTCGCTTCCGGATAGAGCGAGCGATAATAGCCGGTCTGGCCCGCATTGATGACATAGGCGCCGCAACCCGGCAGCGTGACCTGCGCGGAGCCGTTGAGGATCAGGCGCTGCTGCGCGCCGCCAACGGTCTGCGCCATGACGGGCACATTCCATTTGAGCGGCGTCTTGTCCTTGCGGTCGCGGCTGAATTCGCCCTGGCTGAGCGACAGCAGGGTCGAACCGCCCTGGCATTGGGCGCTGTCCACCTTCACCAGCGGAATGCCCGGCTGGCTGGTGAAATCATGGGCGATGCCCACCACGCCCTTCGCGCCCGCGCCCTCGACCGCCTTCCACAGGTCGTCGGTCACGGTGTTGCCATAGGCGTGCTGCTTCATATAGGCGCGGATGCCCGAACGCCACGCATCCTCCCCGGCAAAGCCCTCCAGCATGGTGATGACCGCCTCGCCCTTTTCATAGGTGATGTCGTCGAACGCCTGATTCACTTCATCGACGGTGTGGATCTTCTGAAGGATCGGGTGGGTGGTCGCCAGCGAATCCAGGCTCATCGCCCGCTCGCGGCCGTTGACGCGGCTGAGCAGCATTTCCCATTCCGGGTTCAGCTTGTCGGTGACCTTGGTCGCCATCCAGCTTGCGAAGCCTTCGTTCAGCCAGAGATCGTCCCACCAGGCCATGGTGACGAGATCGCCGAACCATTGATGCGCCATTTCATGCGCGACGATGGAATAGATGGTCCGCCGCGTGCTTTCCGACGTGAAGCGCGGATCGACCAGCAGGGCGCGTTCGAAGGTGAAGATCGCGCCCCAATTTTCCATGGCGGAGAAGAACTGGCTCTGGCCCGGCCCGGCGACATTGTCGAGCTTCGGCAGCGGGAAGGGGACGCCGAAATAGTCGTTATAATGGGGCAGGATCGCTGCCGAGGCGTCCAATGCCAGTTGCGCCTTGCCGGTATTCCCCTTGCCGGTAATCACGCCGACTTCGGTCGCGCCGGACATTTTCGTTGCGCGCTCCAGCTCGCCCAGGCCGAAGAAGAGCAGGTAGGAGGACATTTTGGGGCTGGTGCCGAACGTCACCAGCTTTTTGCCCGATCCGGCGTCGGCGCTGCTCTTGACCGGCATGTTGCTGACGGCAAGCTGGTCGGCGGGGATGACGGCGGAAAGGTCGAAGGTCGCCTTGTAGCTCGGCTCGTCGAAGCTGGGGACGAAGCGGCGGGCGTCGGGCGCCTCGAACTGGGTGAAGAGGGCGCGCTTCGCCTTGCCGTCATTGTCGCTATAGTCGAGCGCGAACAGGCCGTTCGCCTGGGTGTTGATGATGCCCGCATAGTCGATGGCGAGCGTGTAGCTGCCCGGCTGGACCGGCTTGCCGAAATCGAAGGTCACGGTCTGGGCGTCGGCGTCGATTTTGGCGCTTCCCTTGATCGCCTTGCCCTTGGCCGGGGTCAGGGTGACGTTGCTCACGGTCAGGTCGGCGGCGTTCAGCACCAGCGCGGGCATGGCCTGCGCCACGGCGAGGTCGATCTTCACCTTACCCGTGAACTTCAGGTTCGCCGCGTCGGGCGTGACGGTGATGGCATAATGGCTGGGCGCGGCGCCGCGGGGCAATTGGGTGGTGACGCCCGCGGCTGGCCCGGCAGCCGCCGTCTGCGCCAGCGCCGGCATCGCCATCGCAAGAGGCGCGGCCGCCAGCATCAGCGGAAGTATCTTCGAAAAGGACATGGGGTTCGCAACTCCGACAGGTTGGAACGGCACGGCTGAAGACGCGCGCCAGGATGACAGGGGGATCGGCTGTTTCGGCCTGCCGGTCAAGCCGGGCGCCCCGCCGCCGATGTCGTTGGTCGAATCTTGTTGTTCGTTTGTCAAACAAAAGACAATCCCGAAGCTGGCGCGCTGCTGCGGAGGCAGGAGCCCAGGTCTACGGTTTGAACTGGGTTCCTGCCTCCGCAGGAACACCGTGGAATTGATTTAAACTCACCCCCGGCCGCGATAGCCCGGCACGTCTTGCGGCGGCAGCCAGAGGCCTGCGGGCGGCTCGCCGGATTGCCAGAACACGTCGATGGGAATGCCGCCGCGCGGATACCAGTAGCCGCCGATGCGCAGCCAGATCGGGTTCATCTCCGCGAACAGGCGTTCGCCGATTCCGACCGTGCAATCCTCGTGGAAGGCGGCATGGTTGCGGAAGGCGCCCAGAAACAGCTTCAGCGACTTGGATTCCACGATGGTCGCGGCGGGAGCATAGTCGATCACCAGATGCGCGAAGTCCGGCTGTCCCGTCACCGGGCAGAGCGAGGTGAATTCCGGCGCGGTGAAGCGCACCAGATAGGGCTTGCCCGGCCGGGGATTGGGCACATAGTCCAGCACGGCGTCTTCCGGACGCGCAGGCAGGGCGCTGGTCTGGCCCAAATGAATCGGGGACGGCTGAAGTGGAGTCGGCATGTCAGTCATGGGCAGGCCATCTACGCCATCGCACGGCAGATGTCATCGTCGCGCCTCTCTTGCCTTTCGTTCATGGCGGGTTCACTTGGGCGAATGCCTTGGCTGCCACCCATGGGGTTTCGCTTCTCGCTTCTGTTCGCCGCGCCGCTGCTGCTGGCCGCGCCTGCCCTCGCGCAGCAGGACAATGGCGCGGAGCCGGTCTTCAACCTGCCGCGCACGCCCGCGCAGCCGCGGACCGATCCCAATGCGCAGGGGCCGGAACTGGACGTGTTCCGCGGCGCGCCGACCCCAGCGACGCCGCCGCCGGTCGTCGCGCCGACGATTCAGCTTCCGCCCATCGCCGCGCCGGTCCCGACGCCGGCACCGGCGCAAAACCAACCTGTCCAGCGATCCGCCGAGCCGGTGCGCCCGCCGCAAGCCGCACCGCAAAGCCAGGCCCCGGCCGAAAGCGCGGTTCCCGGCGAAGCCGCTCCGCCGCCGCCTCCCGCCGCCGACCAGAACCTCCCCTCTGCCGACAACGGCACTGTTTCGAGTCCGACGCCGGTATCGCCAAGTCCGCCTGAGCGGCCGTCCGCGCCCGCATGGCCCTGGATCGCCGCCGCAGCGGCGGCCGCCATGCTGCTGATCGGAGCCTATTCCTGGCTGCGCCGCCGCAGGCAGGACGCGGCGGAGGAACCGCCTTACGAAGCTGAAGCCGAAGCCGACACCGCGCCGCCGCCGCCCCCTCCGCCTCCCAGCGCAACGCCTGCCCCGCCCGAACCCGAAGCCGCGCCGGACGATGCCGACCGCCCATGGATCGAACTTGCCATGGACGTGCAGGCCGCCCGCCTGACATTGCTGGGCGCGACCATCGGCTATCGGCTGACGCTCCGCAATCGCGGCACCCGCGCGGCGGAGGACATCCTCGTCCGCAGCCTGATCGCCAATGCCGATGCGCAGCAACAGGCGCTGTTCCAGTCGTTCTTCGCGGGCGAAACCGGCCTTCCCGTCCATTCGGTGGTATCCATCGCGCCGGGCGAAACGCAGAAGCTCAGCGGGGAAATGCGCCTCGACGCCCAGGCGATCGCCGCGATCCCCATGGGCCAGCGCGCCCTGTTGATCCCGCTGATCGCCTTCGACGCCCATTATCGCTGGACGGGCGAGAGCGAAGGGACGGGACGCAGCGGCGGCGTCTTCATCGTCGGGGAGGAACAGTCGCCCCCGGCCGAGCGCCTTTCCCCCTTCCGCCTTGATCTTGGCCCGCGCCAATACCGCGCGCCGGGCAGCCGCGCGACCGCGCTCAGCCTCTCCAGCTAAGGCCAATCGGCCCTTTCCACCTCCGCCTGCCGCTCCTAGAATGGCTCCGCGCCACCCGTGCGGGTGGCCGAACCAGCCAGGGAGCAAGGGCGCGCATGGACATATTGGTATCGACCGACTGGCTTGAGGGGGAATTGGGCAAGCCCGACCTGCGGCTCGTCGACGCCAGCCTGTTCCTGCCCGGCGTGCCCCGCGACCCCAGGGCCGAGTTCGAGGCCGCCCATATCCCCGGCGCCGCGTTCCTCGACCTCCCCACCCTGGCCGATCCCGACGATCCGCGTCCCGGCATGCTGCCGACCGACGATTTCATGACGGAACGCTGCCGCCGGCTTGGCATCGACGCGGACAGCCGCATCGTCGTCTATGACAACAGCCCGACCCACAGCGCGGCGCGCGGCTGGTGGATGATGCGCCTCTATGGCGTGGGCAAGAGCGCGGCGATCCTGGACGGCGGCCTGCCCAAATGGCTGGCGGAGGGACGGCCGACGGAAAGCGGCATGCCGACGCCGCCACCCGGCAATGCCGTGGCGAAGCGCGCCGCGGACCAGGTCCGCACCAAGGAGGATCTTCTCGCCAATGTCGAAAGTCAGGCCGAACAGGTGCTGGACGCGCGCGGCGCGCCGCGCTTCACGGGCGAGGAGAAGGAGCCCCGCCCCGGCATGGCGTCAGGCCATATTCCGGGCAGCCGCAACATTCCCTCCTCCGCCTTCTACCATGCCGACAACAGCATGAAGCGGGGCGAGGAACTGCGCCGCCTGTTCCTTGACGCCGGGACGGATTTCGACCGCCCGATCATCACGAGCTGCGGCAGCGGCGTGACGGCGGCGATCCTGCTTGCGGGCCTCGAACTGCTCGGCAAGACCGACGTCACCCTCTATGACGGAAGCTGGTCAGAATGGGGGCTGGACCCCGCCACGCCGAAAGCGACCGGCCCTGCCGCATGAGCCGCGATTCCGACAAGCGGCGCGACCGCAAGCCCCTGACCCAGATCGCGCAGGCGGGCCGCAAGCCCGAATGGACCGGCATGCCCGGCCAGCCCGGCGGCATCGTCAACCCGCCGGTCTGGCGCGCATCGACCATCCTGTACGACGATGTCGCGCATCTGCGTAGCGCGGCAGGGCGCAGCACGCATGAACGCCTGTTCTACGGCCGCAAGGGCACGCCGACGGCGTGGAGCCTGGCCGACGCCCTCACCGAAATGGAGCCGGGCGCCGAAGGCACCATGCTCTATCCGTCGGGCGTGGCGGCCATCGCCTGCGCGCTGATGGCGGTGCTGAAGCCCGGCGACCAACTGCTGATGGTCGACAGCGCCTATGACCCGACGCGCAATTTCTGCGAACAGATGCTGCGGCCGCTCGGCATAGAGACGGTCTATTACGACCCGATGGCGGGCGCCGGGATCGCGGACCTCATCACCGACGCCACCCGCGCCATCTTCCTGGAAAGCCCCGGCAGCCTGACCTTCGAGGTGCAGGACGTTCCCGCCATCACCGCCATAGCCCGCGACCGGGGCATCGCGACCCTGATCGACAACACATGGGCCACGCCCTGGTTCTTCCCGGCGCTCAGCCATGGCGTCGACATCAGCATTCTTGCCTGCACCAAATATATCGTCGGCCACAGCGACGTGATGATCGGATCGGTGACGGCCACCCCGGCCTTCTTCGCGAAAATCCGCCAGGCCGCCTATCTGTTCGGGCAGATGACCAGCCCCGACGACGCCTGGCTCGCGGCGCGGGGCCTGCGCACCCTGGGCGTCCGCCTCAACCAGCACCAGGCCAGCGCCCTGCGCATCGCGCAATGGCTGGCGCAGCAGCCCGATGTCGCCCGCGTGCTTCATCCGGCCCTGCCCTCCTGCCCTGGCCATGCCCTGTGGCAGCGTGATTTCACCGGCTCCAGCGGGCTGTTCAGCTTCGTCCTCAAGGGCGGCGATGAAAAGGCGCGCGCCGCCCTGATCGACGGCCTCGCCCATTTCGGCATCGGCTATAGCTGGGGCGGCTTCGAAAGCCTCGCGCTTCCCGTCGATCCGGCCCGATACCGCACGGCCACCGCCTGGCAGGCGGAGGGGCCGGTCGTCCGCCTCCAGATCGGGCTGGAGGACAGCGACGACCTGATGGCGGATCTGGACGCCAGCCTTGCCCGCTTCCGGGCGGCGCGCGGATGACGCCTGGCCTGCACGACCTCCTGTCCCTGTTGCCCGGCGATCCGGCCGTCGTCCACCCACTGGTCGCGCTGGCGCTGGCCGTCGCCATCCATCTGGTCGCCAGCGCCGTCGCCCGATTCGCCTCGCCTCGCCTGCGCCGCCGATTCCGCGCTTTGGGGGAGGCGCTGGCCGGGCATCTGCGCCCGATCCTGCGCCACGCCATCGCCGCCGCCGTCATGGCGCTGGCCGTCGCCCTCTGGCCGATCGGGGATTTCGCCCATCTGATCCTGGGCGCCGCGCTCGCCCTCTCGCTCTCGCTGCTGGCGGTGCACATATTGCGCAGCCTCGCCATTCCGCGCCTTGCGGTGCTGCCGATTGCCCTGCTGCTGTTCGTGATGGTCCTTTCCGGCAGCAGCGGCGGCTTCGCCCCGGTGGCGGACATGCTGGACGGCGTGGGCCTGGACCTGGGCAAGCGGCGCGTCACGCTGCTGGGGCTGGTCAGCATGGCGGCGATCTGCGTCGCGCTGTTCGCCCTAGTCCGCCTTGCCAACCGCATTGTCGGGCGCAGCATCACCCGCGCCCATGGGCTGGACGCCACGCAGAAGCTGCTCGCGCAGAAGCTGGCCGCCATAGTCGTTGTCGTCGCCGCCTTTTTCATCGGCGTCGACCTGCTGGGGATAGACCTGACCGCCTTCGCCGTCTTTTCGGGCGCGCTGGGGCTGGCGGTCGGCTTCGGCCTGCAAAAGACCTTCGGCAACCTGATCGCCGGGATCATCCTGCTGATGGACCGATCAATCAAGCCGGGCGACGTCATCGTCGTTGGCGACAGCTTCGGCTGGGTGAACAAGATCGGCGTGCGCGCCGTCAGCGTCATCACCCGCGACGGCAAGGAGCATCTGATCCCCAACGAGAACCTGATGACGCAGGAGGTGGAGAACTGGTCCTATTCCGACCGCAACGTCCGCGTCCGCATCCCCGTCGGCATCGGTTATGACAGCGACCTGAAGCTGGCGCAGGAATTGATGCTGCGCGCCGCGCAGGAAAGCCCCCGCGTGCTGCGCAATCCCAAGCCCAATGTCTGGCTCACCGCCTTTGGCGAGAATCGCGTCGAACATGACATATTGGTGTGGATCAGCGATCCGGAAAGCGGCGTCGGCAATGTGAAGTCCGATGTTCTCGGCCGGTTGTGGCTGCTGTTCCGCGAACATGGCATCACCATTCCCTATCCGCAGCGCGTCATTCACGCGGCGCGGGACGCAGCGCCCCCTCTCCCGTAACGGCTGGCCCGTCAATTGCGGCGAAAACCGCGCGGAGCGGCGCGCAGCGCCATAATCATGCCTGATTTTGTTGCATACCAGCAACATTACAGAATCAAAAAGACACCAAATAGCAATAAGATCTTGTGCGCCGCAGCGGGGGCAGGCATCCCTCCCTCGTTGAGGCAACCCGGTCCATCCCGTGCAGGGCAATAGAGATCCGGGACCATGACGCAGGTGGGACGATCGCAGATACCATCAAGGGGAAATCACATGCGTAAGTCCATATTCGGCCTCTCGGCCCTTGCCCTTGCCGCCATGTCGGCGCCGGCCTTCGCCCAGGACGAGCCCGCTCCGGAACTCACCGTGACCGGCAACGCCGCCGTGGTCACGGATTATCGCTTCCGCGGCATTTCGCAGACCGACAAGCGCTTCGCGCTGCAGGGCGGCCTCACCGTGACCCATGCGTCCGGCTTCTATGTCTCGACCTGGGGCAGCTCGATCGATGACTATGTCGCCGCCGGCAGCGACCAGGAACTCGACCTGATCGCCGGCTATTCCAAGACCGTCGGCGCGGCCACCTTCGATCTCGGCGTGCTCTATTACTACTATCCCGGCTCGGGCGGCGGCAACACCGACTTCGTCGAGCCCTATGCCTCGGTCAAGGGCACGTTCGGCCCGGCGACCGCCAAGCTGAGCGCAGCCTATGCGCCCAAGGCGAAAGCCCTGTCCGTCGGCAACGGCAAGGAAGACAATCTGTACCTCGCAGGCGACCTGTCGGCCAGCATCCCGAACACCCCGCTGGGCGTGTCGGCGCATCTGGGCCACAGCTTCGGTCCCAGCTATCTGGTTCCCGTCGGCAAGGGCTATACCGACTGGAGCGTCGGCGCGACCTATACATGGAGCCATCTGACCTTCGGCGTCAGCTATGTGGACACCGACACCCATTTCCGGCCCAATGCTGGCGTCGGCAACTTCCGCGACGCGGCAAGGGGTGGCGTGGTCGGTTCCATCACCGCGTCCTTCTGATTGACGGAAAAGTCTTGGGGGGCTGCGATCCATTGGATCGCGGCCCTTTTTCCTTTGCCCTTTTTGCGGGTCGCCTGAGCAGGCTCCTCGCCCTATAAGGGCGCGCATGAACGCCCTGCCGCCGATCCTGATCTTCCTGGCCACCGTCGCCGCGATGGAGGGCTTCGCCTATGTCATGCACCGCTGGGTCATGCACGGGCCGGGCTGGTTCCTGCACGCCAGCCACCATCGGGAACGCACCGGCCGCTGGGAAGCGAACGACCTCTATTTCGTGATCTTCGCCATGCCCTCCATCCTGCTGCTGCTGGGCGGCGTGCAATGGCAATGGGGCGACTGGGCGACGGCAATGGGCGACGGCATCGCGGCCTATGGGGCCATCTATCTCGGCTTCCACGACATCATCGTCCACCGCCGCGTCGGCCATCGCCATGTCCCGCGCTCCGCCTATATGAAGCGGATCGTCCAGGCCCATCGCCTGCACCATGCGGTGGAGACGAAACAGGGCTGCGTCAGCTTCGGCTTCCTCGTCGCGCCCAGTCCGGAAGCGTTGAAACGCACGCTCGCGCGGAACGGCAAGGCGGGGCTGCGCGCCGCCAAGGGCGTTTTGGAGAGCTGAGCGAGCGAACGGAAGCTGTCCCGTCGTCTAACCACTTTCCACTCCGCCAAAACCCCGGTAAGTGCCGGCAATGGCTTCGCATCCCGCGCCCATCGCGCGTTCGCTTTTCGTCTTCTCGATCTTCTACGGCGGCATGGTCTGCATCGCGGGCGTGCTCGGCAACAAGCAGGTGACGCTGGGACCGCTGTCGGCCATCGGCCCCTGGTTCGGCCTTGGCCCGCTGGCGGTGGAGGCGGGCATCTTCGCCTTCCTGCTGCTGGTGACGATTTCCAGCGCAGTGACGGAATTGCACGGCCGCGCCGTCGCCAACCGGCTGGTGCAGGTGGGCTTCCTGCCGCTGATCGCCTCCATATTGCTGTCCATCGCCGTGCTGGCCGTGCCCGCCGCGAGCGACATGGACCCGGCAAGGCGAGACGCCTTCGCGCTGATGATGGGCGGCACGCCGCGCATCTGGTTGGGCGGCATCGTCGCCTACGGCATTTCCCAGACGCTGAACGTCACCCTCTTCGCCGCGCTGAAAGGCAGGGAGGGCGGCCGCCTCCTCTGGCTGCGCGCCGCGGTGGCCAGCATCCTCTCCCAGATCGCGGACACGCTTCTCTTCGTGTCCATCGCCTTCTACGGCGTGTTCCCCATCGGCGAACTGCTGCTGGGCCAGATGCTGGCGAAGGTCGCGCTGTCGGCCCTGCTGGTGCCGCCGGTCATCTACGCGCTGGTCGCGCTGGGGCGGCGGCTCGACCGCTAACTTGCAGCGGGGGGCATAAAGCCCTATGCGCCCGCGCATGAACAGCAAGCACTCCCCCGATCCGGCGCTCCTCGCCAAGGCCGAAACCCTCGTCGAGGCATTGCCCTATATGCAGCGATATGCGGGCAAGACCTTCGTCGTGAAATATGGCGGCCACGCCATGGGCGATCCGGAGGCGGCCCGCGATTTCGCGGAAGATGTCGTGCTGATGAAGGCGGTCGGCATCAATGTCGTCGTCGTCCATGGCGGCGGCCCGCAGATCGGCGCGATGCTCAAGAAGCTGGGCGTCGAATCGCAGTTCGTCGGCGGCCTGCGCGTCACCGACAAGGAAACCGCGCAGATCGCGGAAATGGTCCTGGCCGGTTCCATCAACAAGGAGATCGTCGGCTGGATCTCCGGCGCTGGCGGGCGCGCGGTCGGCATTTCGGGCAAGGATGGCGGCCTGGTCCTGTGCGAAAAGGTGCTGGGCAAGCGTGAGGCGGACCCCAATTCCGGCATAGAGCGCAATGTCGACCTGGGCTTTGTCGGCGATCCGGTGAGGGTCGACCGCAGCATCCTGGACACGCTGACCCAGAACGGCATCATTCCGGTGGTCGCGCCGGTGGGCATCGGCGCGGACGGACACACCTATAATGTCAATGCCGACACCATGGCGGGCGCCATCGCGGCGGAATTGCAGGCGGCGCGCTTCTTCCTCCTCACCGACGTGGCGGGCGTGCTGGACAAGCAGGGCCAGTTGCTGACCGATCTCGACCCGGAGGCGATCAACGGGCTGGAGGCGGACGGCACGATCAGCGGCGGCATGATCCCGAAGCTGGAAACCTGCGTCCGCGCGGTCGAAGGCGGGGTGGACGCCGCCGTCATCCTGGACGGCCGCGTGCCGCATGCGATGCTGCTGGAAATCTTCACCGATCGCGGCGCAGGCACCCTGGTGCGCCGCTAACCCATTCCTCCCCATGCCTGCATGGGGAAGGGGACCGTCGGCGCAGCCGATGATGAAGGGGAAATACGCAGGTCACGCCCCATTCCCTCCACCAGCCTTCAACCACCCAACCCAATCAAATCTCCCGCCATGGCTTGTCCCGCGCCGCCCGCCTCGGCTAGAGCAATCCCAATCAAATCGGAGATCGCATGGCCTACGCCCTCTATCAGATCATCGTCATCCTGCTCGATGTGCTGTGGTGGATCATCATCATCCAGGCCATCATGAGCTGGCTGATCGCCTTCAACGTCGTCAATCTTTCCAATGATTTCGTGCGCACGGTGATGGTGGCGCTGGATCGGATGACGGCGCCCATCTACAATCCGATCCGCCGGGTGCTGCCGGACCTGGGGGCGCTGGACCTGTCGCCCATGGTCGTGCTGCTGGGCATTCTGATCATCCGCCAGGCCATATTGCCGCCGCTGTTCGGACTGGTGTGACGGTCTGGAGCCGGGACGGAGACGACCTCATCCTTTCCGTCCGGTTGACGCCGGGCGCGGCGCGGGAAGAGGTCGGCGGCGTCTGGACGGACGACAAGGGCGCGAACTGGCTGAGCGCCCGCGTCCGCGCCGTGCCGGAAAGGGGCAAGGCCAATGCGGCGCTGATCGCGCTGCTGGCGAAGCGGCTGGATTGGCCACGCGGCGCGATTTCGCTGGAATCGGGCGACGCCAACCGGCTAAAGCGGCTGCGGATCAAGGGGGGCGGTGAAGCGTTAGCCTCTGGCCGGCTCTCCACCATTATCGAATAACAGGGTGAAGCATCATGACCATCGGCAAGATCATCGACGGCAAGGCCTTTGCAGAGACGCTTCGCGGCAAGGTCGCGGACGGGGTCGGCGCCTTCATCGCCAAGACCGGGCGCAAGCCGGGGCTGGCCGTGGTGCTGGTCGGCGAAGATCCGGCCAGTTCCGTCTACGTCCGCAACAAGGGCAAGATGACCGTCGCCGCGGGCATGGAGAGCATGGAGTTCAAGCTGCCCGCCTCCATAGGCGAGGAGGAATTGCTGGACCTGGTCGAGGAACTGAATGCCGACGAGCGGGTGGACGGCATCCTGGTCCAGTTGCCCCTGCCGCCGCACATCAACGAGGCGTCCGTGATCGGCACGATCGATCCCGCCAAGGATGTGGATGGGTTCCATGTCGTCAATTCGGGCCTGCTCGCCACCGGGCAGGAGGCGATGGTGCCCTGCACGCCGCTGGGCTGCATCATGCTGCTGAAGGATGAGCTGGGCGACCTTTCGGGGCTGGAAGCCGTGGTGGTCGGCCGCTCCAACATCGTGGGCAAGCCGATGTCGCAATTGCTGCTGGCGGAAAATTGCACGGTCACCATCGCGCACAGCCGCACGCGGGACATTGCCTCGGTCGTGCATCGCGCCGACATCGTCGTCGCCGCCGTAGGCCGGGCGGAGATGGTGAAGGGCGAATGGATCAAGCCGGGCGCGACCGTGATCGACGTCGGCATCAACCGCGTCACCGATACGGAGGACGGCAAGAGCCGGATCGTCGGCGACGTCGCCACAGCCGAAGCGCTGGCGCATGTCCGCGCCATCACCCCGGTGCCGGGCGGCGTCGGGCCGATGACCATCGCCGTCCTGCTGCGCAATACGCTGGTGGCGGCGCATGCGCGGGCCGGACTGCCCAGGCCGGAGGGGCTGTGAAGGCGCGCGCGGCGCTTCTTGCCCTGACATTGCCGGCGCTGGTGGGCGCGCGCCCGCCCATGCGTTATCAGCCCGACCCCAGTTCCGTGTTCGCCGCCGAACTCGCCTTCAACCGGCTGGCGCAGCAGAAGGGGCAATGGACCGCCTTCCGCGAAACTGCTGCGGACGAGGCCGTCATGTTCGTGCCGCAGCGGGTCTTGGCGAAGCAATGGCTGAAGGGGCGGGCCGACCCCCCTGCCCCGGTAAGCTGGACGCCGTCGGCCATCTACGTGTCCTGCGACGGCGATCTGGCGGCCAGCACCGGCGGCTGGAAGCGGCCGGACGGATCGGTCGGCTATTTCACCACCATCTGGCAGCGGGACAGGAAGGGCGAGTGGAAATGGGTCATGGACCATGGCGACACGCTCGCCAGCGCCCGTGAAGCGCCCGAATTCCTCATCGGCAAGGTCGCGACCTGCAAGCGCTCCCTCGCAGGAGGGGCCCCGCGCCCCGCCAGCCCTCCGCCGGGCCGCAAAGCGGCAAAGGGCGAGATGCCGACGGCTCCCCGCGACGAAAGCCTGAGCTGGAACGCAGAGGCCGCAGCCGACGGCAGCCGCCGCGTGACCGTGCGCATGTGGAACGGGACCGACTATGAAACCGTGATCGACGACAGGGTGGCCGCGGCGCCATGACGGAACTGTTCATCTCCGCCTTCGTCACCCTGTTCGTAGTGATCGATCCGCCGGGCTGCGCGCCGATCTATGCCAGCCTCACCACCTGCGCGACGCAGGTCCAGCGGCGCAGCATGGCGATCCGCGCCGTCGCCATCGCGGCCGGAATCCTGCTGCTGTTCGCGCTCTGGGGCAAGCAGTTGCTGGGCACTCTGGGGATCGAACTGGACAGCTTCCGCATCGCGGGCGGAATCATGCTGTTCATCATCGCCATGGACATGGTGTTCGAAAAGCGCACCCAGCGGCGCGAAGACCGGGCGCAGAAGATCGCGGAGACGCCCGAGGTGGAGGATGTGTCGGTCTTCCCCATGGCGATGCCGATGATCGCCGGACCGGGTTCGATCGCCACGGTGATGCTGCTGATGTCGCGGGCGGAAGGGCTGAGCGAACGACTGGTGGTGATCGGCGCCGTGGTCGTGACGCTGGTGCTGATGTTGGCGTCGCTGCTGGCCGCTGGGCCGATCATGGCGCTGCTCGGCGCCAAGATCGAGGCGGTCATCACGCGGCTGCTGGGCGTCCTGCTGGCGGCACTGGCCGCTCAGTTCGTGATCGACGGGCTGAAGGCCAGTTTCTAGAGCGCACCGCGTTAATCGGGCGCGGGCAGGAGCCCGGTTGACACGTCTGAACCGCGCAGACGGAACAAACTTCAGCCGCCCGTCGCCCAATGACGGAATGGACTTAGCGGCTCCACCGGGCCCAGATCGCGGTGGGCAGCATCAATCCGCGCGCCTCTTCGCGCACCGCCAGTTCGCCCGCTTCCACGGTGCCCGGCAGATCGGCAAAGGCCTGGCGCAGCAATTCCCCGATGGCCAGCGCCGACATGCGGACGGCATAGACAGTCAGGAACAGAAAGCGGCTGTCCGCGTCCAGCAATTGGCGGCAATGCGCGATCAGTCCCGGCAGATCCTCTTCCAGCCGCCAGACCTCGCCATCGGGGCCACGCCCATATTTGGGCGGATCGAGCAATATGCCGTCATAGCGCCGGCCGCGCCGCACCTCCCGCGCCACGAACTTGGCCGCGTCGTCGACGATCCAGCGGACCGGGCGATCCTCCAGCCCCGACAGCGCCGCATTGGCCCGCGCCTGCGCCACCGACTTCTTGGAAGCGTCGACATGCACCATCTGCGCGCCCGCCGCCGCCATCGCCAGCGTGCCGACGCCGGTATAGCCAAACAGGTTCATGACCTGCGCCTGGTCCTTGTCCGCGATCCTGCCGCGCATCCAGTCCCAGACCGGGGCCATGTCGGGAAAGAAGCCCAGATGGCGGAAGGGCGTGCAGCTGGCCTGGAACGTCACCTCTTGCCAGTGCAGCGGCCAGCCTTCGGCCGGGACGGGCCGTTCGTAGAACCAGCGCCCGCCGCCTTCCTCGTCGGAACCGGGGATGAATTCGCCGTCGGCCTGCCAGTCGTCCTGCGCGGGCGCCCACATGGCCTGCGGCTCCGGCCGGATGAAGCGATAACGGCCATAGCGTTCCAGCTTCCGCCCATGGCCCGAATCGATCAGGCCGTAATCGGACCAGGGTTCGCCGGGAAGGGTCTGGAGGTTCACCTCAGCCCCTCGGCGTCGCCCGCCCCGCGACATAGGCGGTGACCGCTTCGAAGGTGCCCGGCAGCTTGGCATAGGCCTCTTCCCGCGCAAACAGGTCGCCCACCCGCGAAGGCAGAGACGGGCGGATGCCGGTAGCCCGCTCGACCGCCGTGGGGAATTTCGCCGCATGCGCCGTCGCCAGCGTGACCACGGGCACCGCCGGATCGAGGTCGATCGAGCGCGCCGCCGCCAGGCCGATGGCGCTGTGCGGATCGATCACCTGCCCCGCCGCGTCATAGGCCCAGCGCATCGCCATGGTCATGGCGTCGGCATCGACCCGCGCCGAGGTGAACAGCGCGGACGCGCCATCCCGCTGGGCGTTGGTGAGGCGCATCGCCTTGCTGGCTTCAAAGCCCTTCATCTGTTCGGCGAGCGCCTTGCCGTCGCGGCCGCCCGCGTCGAACAGCAGCCGTTCGAAGTTCGAACTGACCTGGATGTCCATGCTGGGGGTCGCGGTCGCCACCACCTGGCCCTGGCTATAGTCGCCCTCCGCCAAGGCGCGGTGGAGGATGTCGTTGACGTTGGTCGCGACCATCAGCTTCGCGACGGGCAGGCCCATCTTCGCCGCGACATAGCCTGCGAACACGTCGCCGAAATTGCCGGTGGGGACGGAAAAGGCGATGGCCCGGTCCGGCGCGCCCAGGCGCACGGCGGCGTAGAAATAATAGACGACCTGCGCCATCAGCCGCGCCCAGTTGATGCTGTTCACCGCCGACAGGTTGAAGCGGCGCGCGAAATCGGCGTCGTTGAACATCGCCTTCACCAGCGCCTGCGCGTCGTCGAAGCTGCCGTCGATGGCGATATTATGGACGTTGGGCGCCAGCACGGTGGTCATCTGGCGGCGCTGCACGTCGGACACGCGGCCGTCGGGATGCAGCATGAAGATGTCGATCTTCTCTCGCCCCGCCACCGCGTCGATGGCCGCCGACCCGGTGTCTCCGGACGTCGCGCCGACGATGGTCAGATGATCGTCCCGCCGCGACAGGAAGCGTTCGAACAACTGGCCGAGCAGTTGCAGCGCCACATCCTTGAACGCCAGGGTCGGCCCGTGGAACAGTTCCAGCAGCCAGTGGCGATGGTCGAGCTGCACCAGCGGCGTCACCGCATCATGGCTGAACCGGCCATAGGCGGCGGCGCACAATTCGCGCAGTTCCTCTTCATTGAGCGATCCGGCGACGAAGGGCGCCATGACCCGCACCGCCGTTTCGACATAGGACAGGCCCGAAAGCGCGCGAATCTGGTCGGCGGAGAAGCTGGGCCAGCTTTCCGGAACGTAAAGTCCGCCATCGGACGCCAGCCCGGCCAGCGTCACATCCTCGAACCCGAGCGCGGGCGCGCTTCCCCTGGTGCTCACATAGTGCATGGGGGTAGCCCGGTAGCGCTCGACGCGCCTTCGGGCAAGCATTTAAGGTCGCGGCGTCCGTCTGCGCAGCGCGAGCAGGTAGATGATCGCCGCGATGGCGGCGAAGAAGAACCATTGCCCGGCATAGGCCAGATGGTTGTTGGGCACGTCGGCGGCGGTGGGCGGGGCCAGCGGCTTGAGGCCAGGCACCGGCTCCCCGGCGATCAGCATGGGGCGAAGGGGCATGGCCTGGCCGCCGATGCGCGACAGAAGGGATCGGTGATCGGGTTCCTCCCCTATCCAGCCGCGCATCTGGCCGCCCTGCCATTGGGGCCTTGCGTCAGGCGTCTTCGCGACGCCCGCCGCGACCAGCACGCCGGGGCCTTCCGCGCCGGTCGCGCATTCGGCGATATAGCGGTAGCCGACCGATCCGTCGGCGGCGCGCCCCGCCTCGCTACGCCAGCGGACCACGCGCAGGCAATGGGCGGAGGAGCGGCGGAACAGAAGTTCGGGCGGCACCGGCGGATGGGCCGGGAAAGCGACGGGCGGCTTGGCCGGATTGGCGGCAACCAGGGCCAGCGTCGCTTCCTTTTCGGCGCGGCGCTGGAGTTGCCAGACGCCGAGGCCGATCATGACCAGCACCGCCGCCGCGACGATCAGCGTGGGGATGAGGGGCAGGCGGCGGCTCATGCTTCGCGGTCCCTTGCGATCAGGCGGCCCTCGCGCGCCTTGTTGCGATATTCCAGGATCAGCAGCGCGCCCTTCGCCACGCGCAGGCTGCCCATCACCGCCGCCACGGTGAGCGGCGTCCAGAGCAGCAGGTGCAGCCAGAGCGGCGGGTGGACCTTCAGTTCCAATATCAGCGCCATCGCCACCATCAGCGCGCCGATGATCAGCGTCAGGAAGGCGGCGGGGCCGTCGCCGACATTGAACTGGCCGTAATCCATTCCGCAGGCGCGGCATGATGGGGCGAAACGGACCGGGCCGGAAAACAGTGTGGGCGCGCCGCATTGCGGGCAGGCGCCTGCCATCGCGCCGATCAGCAAGGGCTGCGGCGCAGGCGGATGAGGATCGGGGGCGGACATGGCGTCAGGCATAATGCCCGCCGCCCAAAAAGAAAACGGCCGGAACAGGTCCGGCCGTTATTCGTGCACTCATTGGTGGGAGGATCAGCCGCCGTGGACCGGCGCGCCCCAGCCGCCCCAGACATAGATGGCGACGAAGAGGAACAGCCACACCACGTCGACGAAATGCCAGTACCAGGCGGCGGCTTCGAAGCCGAAATGCTGGCGCGGGGTGAAATCGCCCCGATGCGCGCGGATCAGGTTCACGATCAGGAAGATCGTGCCCACCAGCACGTGGAAGCCGTGGAAGCCGGTCGCCATGTAGAAGGCCGAGCTGTAGGGGCTGCCGCCGAAGGGGAAAGGCGCATGGGCATATTCATAGGCCTGGATCGCGGAGAAGAGCGCGCCCAGGATGACCGTCAGCGTCAACCCCTTCTTCAGCCCGTCCCGGTCGCCATGGATCAGGGCGTGGTGCGCCCAGGTCACGGTCGTGCCGGAGCAGAGCAGGATCAGCGTGTTGAGCAACGGCAGTTCAAAGGCGTTCATCACCTCTATGCCCTTCGAGGGGAACATCCCCTCGATCGGCGCCAACTGGCTGGGGAAGAGCGAGAAGTCGAAGAAGGACCAGAACCAGCCCACGAAGAACATGACTTCCGATGCGATGAACAGGATCATGCCGTAGCGCAGGTGGAGCTGCACCACCGGCGTATGGTCGCCGGCATGCGCCTCCGTAATGACATTGGCCCACCAGCTATACATGGTGAACAGCACGCCCGCGAGGCCGATCAGGAAAACCCAGCCGCCGCCAGCCGGCGTGGCGTCCGGATGCATCCACATGATCGCGCCGAAAGCCATGACCAGCACCGACATGGAGCCGAAAAAGGGCCAGATGCTGGGCGGAAGAATATGATAATCGTGGTTCTTGGCGCCTGCCATGACGTTTCTCATCCCCGTTCGCGTTATGATTGTGCCTTAGCTTGGCTTTTTATCCTGCTCAACAGGATAGAAGGTGTAGCTCAGCGTGATTTCCTGCGTGTCCTTATTGTCGGCATCCGTCAATATCTTCGGATCGACATAATAGATCACCGGCATGCGCACCTGCTCCCCCGGCTGTAGCGTTTGCTGGGTGAAACAGAAGCACTGGATCTTGGTGAAATAGGCGCCCGCCTGGGATGGCGTGACGTTGAAGGTGGCGGTGCCCGTGACCGGCCGGTCCGACAGGTTCTTCGCGACGAAGATCGCCATGTTCCGGGCGCCGACCGTCACCGTCTGGGTGTGGCGTTCCGGGTGGAACTGCCACGGCATGCCCGGCGTCACGTTGGAATCGAAGCGGATCGACATGCGATGCCCCGCCGCTTCTGCAACCTGCACATCGGCGTCAGCCCGCTGCGTGGTGCCGCCGAATCCGGTCCGCTCGCAGAAGATGCGGTAGAGCGGAACCGAGGCGAAACCCAGGCCCAGCATGGCAAGGCCCACGCCCGCCATGCCGATCATCGTCCGCCGGTTGCGGCGATCCCGGTCGAAGGGCGAAGGAGGAAGGCTGGCCATCACTGTCCCCCACCGATCTTGGCGATGGTGATCGCGTAGAAAAGGATGACCAGCGCGCCCAGCAGCACCCCCGTCACGATGGCGCGGGATTTCTGCCGCGTCCGGACCTGCCTGTCTTCGTCGGGAGTCATGCGAACACCCAGCGGTCGACCACGACCGCGCCGAAGAGGAGGAAGAGATAGAGGATCGAATATTTGAACAGCCGCCGTTCGGGCGCCATGTGGGCGGGGTCGCTTTCCCGCCGCCGCAGCACCTGGAAGGCCATGGCGACGAACAGCGCCGTGCCGAGCAGGGCCGTCGTGCCGTAGATCGGGCCGGTAAGGCGCAGCAGCACGGGCGCCATGGCGGCGACCGCCATGATCGCGGTGTAGAACCAGATCTGGCGGCGGGTCGCGACCTCGCCGGAGACGACCGGCAGCATGGGGATGCCCGCCGCCGCATAATCGGTCTTCACGAACAGGGCCAGCGCCCAGAAATGGGGCGGCGTCCAGAAGAAGATCAGCATGAACAGCGCGACCGGCAAGGCGCCGATGTCGCCCGTCACCGCCGCCCAGCCGATGACCGGGGGGAAGGCGCCCGCCGCGCCGCCGATGACGATGTTCTGCGCGGTCCGGGGCTTGAGCCAGATGGTGTAGACGAAGACGTAGAAGAGGATCGACACCGCCAGCACGGCCGCCGCCAGCCAGTTGGTCGCGACGCCCATCAGCAGCACGGAGAAGAAGGACAGGCCGACGCCGAAATGCAGCGCGGATTGCCGGTCCATCCGGCCCGCGGGCAGCGGGCGGTTGGCCGTGCGCTTCATCTTCGCGTCGATGTCCGCCTCATACCATTGGTTGAGCGCGGCCGCCGCGCCCGCGCCGAGCGCGATGCAGAGAATCGCCGTGAAGGCCAGCACCGGATGGATATGCCCCGGCGCCGCGAGCAGACCGCACAGCCCGGTAAAGACGACCAGCGTCATCACCCTGGGCTTGGTCAGCGCGACAAAGTCCCGCCAATGCGCGGGAATCACGGGAAGCGGACCTTCGGACATGAACGGCGAACTTGCCATAGTCTCCTCATGCGGCATCCCGGCGCGGCGACCGTGCCGGGATTGCCTGATTCCAGGAACTGGCGGCCTTTACGCCAATCCCGGCGTTCCGGCAAACCGGAACGCCCCCGGCTGCGGTCAGTCGATGACCGGCAGCGTTTCGAACTGGTGGAAGGGCGGCGGGCTGGACAGGGTCCATTCCAGCGTGGTGGCGCCTTCGCCCCAGGGATTGCCCTCCGCCTTCTTGCCCGCGGCCAGCGACCAGATGAGGTTGACGAAGAAGATCAGCATGCCGGCGGCCATGATCTCATAGCCGTGGCTGGCAAACTTGTTCCAATAGGCGAACGCCTCCGGATAGTCGGGATAGCGGCGCGGCATGCCCGACAGGCCCAGGAAGTGCATCGGGAAGAACAGCATGTTCACGCCGACGAAGAACACCCAGAAGTGCAGATGGCCGAGGAATTCGTTGTACATCCGGCCCGACATCTTCGGGAACCAGTAGTAGAAGCCCGCGAACAGGCCGAACACCGCGCCCAGCGAGAGCACATAGTGGAAGTGCGCGACGACATAATAAGTGTCGTGCAGCACGTCGTCGACGCCGCCATTCGCCAGCACCACGCCGGTGACGCCGCCCACGGTGAACAGGAAGATGAAGCCCAGCGCCCAGACCATCGGGGTCTTGTAGCTGATCGAGCCGCCCCAGATCGTCGCGATCCAGGAGAAGATCTTGATGCCGGTCGGCACCGCGATCACCATGGTGGCGGCGGTGAAGTACATCTTCACGTTCACCGACATGCCGGTGGTGAACATGTGGTGCGCCCAGACGACGAAGCCGACCACGCCGATCGCGACCATGGCGTAGGCCATGCCGAGATAGCCGAACACCGGCTTGCGGCTGAAGGTCGAGACGATCTGGCTGATGATGCCGAAGCCCGGCAGGATCATGATGTACACTTCGGGATGGCCGAAGAACCAGAAGAGATGCTGGTAGAGTTCGGGATCGCCGCCGCCGGCCGCATCATAGAAGGTGGTGCCGAAATTGCGGTCGGTCAGCAGCATGGTGATCGCCGCGGCGAGCACGGGAAGCGCGAGCAGCAGCAGGAAGGCGGTGACCAGCACCGACCAGACGAACAGCGGCATCTTGTGCAGGGTCATGCCCGGTGCGCGCATGTTGAGGATGGTGGTGATGAAGTTGATCGCGCCCAGGATCGAGCTGACGCCCGCGACGTGGAGCGACAGGATCGCCATGTCCACCGCCGGACCCGCCGAACCGCTGGTCGAGAGCGGGGCATAGACCGTCCAGCCGGTGCCAGCGCCGTTGCCGGTGCCGCCGGGCACGAAGGTCGAGCCGAGCAGCAGGACGAAGGCGGGGATGAGCAGCCAGAAGCTGATATTGTTCATCCGCGGGAAGGCCATGTCCGGCGCGCCGATCATGATCGGCACGAACCAGTTGCCGAAGCCGCCGATCATCGCGGGCATCACCATGAAGAAGACCATGATGAGGCCGTGGGCGGTGATCAGCACGTTCCAGAGGTGATAGGCCTGGTCCAGCGTCGCTTCGGGACCGTCGCTGAACTGCGCCCAGGTCTGGAGATACTGGATGCCCGGCTGCGCCAGTTCGGCGCGCATCAGGCCCGAAATCGCGCCGCCGATGATGCCGGCGACGATCGCGAAGATCAGGTAGAGCGTGCCGATGTCCTTGTGGTTGGTCGACATGAACCAACGCTGGAAGAAGGCCGGCTTGTGGTCGGCGTCATGATGATCATGAGCATGATCGCCGTGATGATCTGCGGTAATGGTGGTCATGGCGTCTATGCCCTTACATCAAAGCTTGGCGGCAGGAGCGGCGGCGGGCGCGGCAGCTTCAGCCGTGGTCGCGGCGGCGGCACCCTTCAGCGTGCCGCCCTGCGACAGCAGCCACTGGTCGAACTGCGCGGGTTCCAGAGCCTCGATCGCGATCGGCATGAAGCCGTGGCGCGCGCCGCACAATTCCGAACACTGGCCGTAATAGACGCCCGGCTTCTCGATGGTGAAGCTCTTTTCATTGAGGCGGCCCGGCACCGCGTCCATCTTCACCCAGAGGGAGGGGACCGCGAAGCTGTGGATGACGTCGGCGCCGGTGATGATCAGCTTGATCGGGCGGCCGACCGGCAGGACCAGGCGATTGTCGGGAGCGAGCAGATAGGGCTCGCCGTTCGCCTCCGCCTTGTCCTTGGGCAGCATGTTGGAAACGAATTCCGGGATGCCGTTGTCGGGATATTCATAGCCCCAATACCACTGATAGCCGGTAACCTTGACGGTCAGCGCATCCTTAGGCGCGGGCTTGTACTGGTCGGCGAGCAGGCCGATGGAGGGAACCGCGATGGCCAGCAGGATCACCACCGGCACCACGGTCCAGATCACCTCTATCACCGTGTTGTGCGAGGTCTTGGACGGCGTCGGATTGGCGCTGCGGCGGAAACGGACCATCACGTAGAGCATCAGGATCAGCACGAAGATCGAGATGATGGTGATGATCGGCAGCAGCATCACGTCATGCAGCCAGCGTGCGGTGTGCCCGGTGGGCGAAAACTGCTTCTGGAGAGTGATTTCACCCGGCATGGGCATGCCGATGCCCGGCGTCGGCTTCATCCGGGGCGGCGCGGCCACCTTCGCGGCGGGCGCGGCTTCCGCGGCGGGAGCCGCTGCATTGCCGGCCGAATCAGCGGCCACAGCTTCATTCCCGGCAGCCGGAGCCGCAACCGCGGCATTGTCCTGGGCCAGCGCCGGACCGTTCATGGCGAGCGTCGGCGCAAAGGCCAACAACCCGGCGAGAACGAGCGATTTCACCTTGTTCATAAGCGTCTTCTTACCCCGTAACCCCTTGGCGCCGCGGCAACGAAGACGCACGCATACACGTCCCCCCCGCCCGTATCGGTCTGCCGCGGCTTATAAGCATCTTTTGTAACGCCTCAAGGTTCCACAACCAGATTTTCTTCGCTGTTGCAACGCCTAGTTGGTGAGCCTATCTCGCTCCCCGCGCGCAACCGCGCAAACATGGGGCGAGATCATGGGGCGACCCATGACGGGAAAGGCGCGCCGCATCGCGCATGAAGCGGGCGGCACGGGCGAATGGATCGAAGACAAGAATGACCGACGAGGAAGTATTGGCGGAATTCAGGGCTGCGGGCGCGTTGCTGGAGGGGCATTTCATCCTGTCCTCCGGCCGCCGCAGCGCCAACTACCTGCAATGCGCGCGCGTGCTGATGAACGCGGAACGCGCCGGACGGCTGGCCCGCGCCACCGTGCAGAAGCTGCCGCGCGAATTGCGGCAGGAAATCGACCTGGTGGTATCCCCGGCGATGGGGGGACTCATCATCGGCCATGAAATCGGCCGCGCGCTGGACAAGGACGCCGTGTTCCTGGAGCGGCCGGAGGGCAGGTTCGAACTGCGTCGCGGCTTTTCCATCGCGCCGGGACAAAAGGTGCTGATGGTGGAGGACGTCGTCACCACCGGCCTGTCCTCCCGCCAGGCGATAGAGGCGGTCGCGGCGGAAGGCGGCATCGTCATAGCGGAAGCCACGCTGGTGGACCGTTCCGCCGGAGAGGTGGAGCTGGGCGTGCCCTTCTACCCGCTCGTCAGCATCAACTTCCCGGTCTATGACGCCGACCAGATCCCGCCCGAACTGGCGGCGATCCCGGCGATCAAGCCCGGCAGCCGGAAGCAGTAGCCCATGTCCCGAACCCCCGCTCATCTGCGCCTGGGCGTCAACATCGATCATGTGGCGACCATCCGCAACGCGCGCGGGGGAACGCATCCCGACCCGGTCAAGGCCGCGCTGCTGGCGGCCAAGGCGGGCGCCGACGGCATCACCGCCCATCTGCGCGAGGACCGGCGGCATATCCGGGACGAGGACATCGCCACGCTGATGGCGGCGCTGACGGTGCCGCTGAACCTGGAGATGGCGGCGACGCAGGAAATGCTGGGCATCGCGCTGCGGCATCGGCCGCATGCCGCCTGCATCGTGCCGGAAAAGCGGGAGGAGCGGACCACCGAAGGCGGGCTGGACGCCGCCGGGCAGATCGACGCTCTCCACCCGATCGTCGACGCGCTGGGCAAGGCGGGCGTGCGCGTCAGCCTGTTCATCGAACCCGACGCCGCGCAGATCGAGGCGGCCATGCGCCTGGGCGCGCCGGTGGTAGAACTGCACACCGGCCGCTACGCGCATCTGGAAGGGTCCGAACGGGCGGAGGAATTGCGGCGGCTGGCCGACGCCGCCGCGCTGGCGGCGAAGAACGGCATCGAACCCCATGCCGGCCATGGCCTGACTTTCGACAATGTCGGGCCGGTCGCGGCGATCCCGCAGATCGCCGAACTCAATATCGGGCATTTCCTGATCGGGGAGGCGATCTTCGGCGGGCTGGAGAGCAGCATCCGCGAAATGCGCCGCCAGATGGACCTGGCGCGTTGATCGTCGGCCTGGGTTCCGACCTCTGCAATATCGAGCGAATCGAGAATTCGCTCGACCGTTTCGGCGAGCGGTTCGAAAAGCGCGTGTTCACCGATGTCGAACAGGCCAAGGCCAATCGCCGTCCCTTCACCAAGGCGGGCACGCTCGCCAAGCGCTTCGCCGCCAAGGAGGCGTTTTCGAAGGCCGTCGGCACCGGGTTCAAGCAGGGCGTGTTCATGAAGGACATCGGCGTCGTCAATGGCCCCAGCGGCGCGCCGACGCTGCATTTGACGGGCGGAGCGCTGGCCCGGCTGGAATCGCTGGTTCCCGCGGGGCACCGGCCGGTCGTTCACTTGACGCTCACCGACGATCATCCATGGGCGCAGGCCTTTGTGATTATCGAAGCCCTGCCGTTATAAGCGTCGCACCTCTCCAGCCGGAAATCCTCCCATGACGGCAGCCGACATGACCGAAAACGATTCCGCCTCATCCGACCAGCCCGGCAGCCCGGCTTCCGAACCGGAAAAGACGCCGGTGAACTGGTGGCAGGAGGTTAAAAGCATCACCCTGCTGATCCTGGCGGTGCTGGCCTTCCACAGCTTCGTCGCCAAGCCCTTCTACATCCCCAGCGAATCGATGATGCCGGTGCTGCTGAAGGGCGACCGGCTGGTGGTGAGCAAATATCCCTATGGCTGGTCCTACGTGTCCCCCAGCTTCCATCCGCTGCCCTTTCTGAAAGGGCGGATTTTCGGGCGCCTGCCGGAACGAGGCGACATCGTCATCGTCTCGCCCCAGAACAAGCGGGAGGATTATATCAAGCGGGTCATCGGCCTGCCCGGCGACATAGTGGAGGTGCGCGGCGGCCAGGTGGTGCTGAACGGCGTGCCGGTGCGGCAGAGGGTGCTGAAGCCCATCCGCATCCCCGTCGACGGCAACGCGCCCTGCCCGCCCATGCAGTTCCCCGGCGCGCTGGTGACGGACGCGAGCGGCAGAAGCTGGTGCGAACTGCCGGTGCGGCAGGAGGTGCTGCCCAACGGCAAAAGCTATGTCACCATCGACATGGGGCCGAGCACGCTGGACTGGTACGGGCCGGTGCGGGTTCCGGCGGACCATGTCTTCCTGATGGGCGACAATCGGGACAACAGCGCGGACAGCCGCGCGCCGCTGGAGGAAAACGGGTTGGGCGGGCCGGTGCCGTGGGAAGCGATCGGCGGCCGGGCTGAGTTCATCACCTTCTCGCTGGACGGCGATTCGTCCTGGAACCCGCTGAGCTGGCTCCATGCCTTCCGCGCTGGCCGCGCGGGGAACAGCCTGCGCCCGGCGAGCGTTACCCCGCCGAAATAAGCGTTTCGGATAGGGGCTTTGGGTTGAGCGGGACGAAAATCCACATAGAGGAACCCGGTCCCAGCGAATTGCGCAGCCCGCTGGTCCAGCATGAGGTCAAGCGGGCGGGCGTGTGGTTCGCCATGGGCATCTCCATCGCGCTGCTGGTGCTGCTGGCCCAGCCGATCATGCTGATCATGGGCGCGCTGGTGCTGGCGACGATGATGGACGGCGGCACGCGGCTGTTGGGCAGGCTGATGCCCATCGGGCGGGGCTGGCGGCTGGCCATCATATTGGTCGCCGCGCTGACCTTCCTGGTCTATACCTTCTACCTTACCGGATCGAGCCTGGCCGCGCAGGCGCAGGCGATGCGGGTGATCGTCGAGACGCAGGTCAACCGGATCGGCCAGTGGTTGCAGCAACTGGGCGTCACCACCATGCCGGGGGATTTGGGGCCGGAGGATTTCAAGAGCCTGGCGCAACAGGCGATGAGCTCGCTCGGCCGGGTGACGGCGGCGGTCGGGACCATGGTCGGCGCGGTCACCAGCGGGGTGATGATGCTGGTGCTGGCCATATTCATCGCGATAGAACCCAAAATCTATGAGCGAGGCGTCGCCTGGATGCTGCCGATGGACAGGCGCGACCGCTTCTACGCCATTGCCGACAGGATGGGCTGGACGCTGCGGCGGCTGATGTTCGGGCGGCTGATCGGCATGGCGGTGGAGGGGGGCGGCACCTGGCTGCTGCTGTGGGCGGGCGGCGTGCCGATGGCGGGGCTGCTGGGCATATTGACCGGGCTGTTCGCCTTCCTGCCGAATATCGGATCGATCATTTCGGGCGTGCTGATCGTGCTCGTGGGCTTTTCCGCCGGGGTGGATGCGGGGCTTTACGCTTTCGGGGTCTATCTGGCGGTGCAGATCGTCGACGGCTATCTGATCGTGCCGATGGTGGCCAAGCGGGCGACCGACCTGGCGCCCGCGCTGGTGCTGGCCGCGCAGATCCTCTTCGGCGCGCTGTTCGGGATCATGGGGCTATTCCTGGCCGATCCCATCGTCGCGATGATCAAGGTCTATCTGGAGGAGCGGTCGAAGGCGCTGGAGGCGGAGAACGGCAGGAGCGCGGCGGTTCCGGTGGCGGGGTAGTGTATGCAACCTGCTCCTGCGCAGGCAGGAGCCTAGTCCTGCCCTAGTGGACCATGGCACCGCCTGAACTGGACTCCTGCCTTCGCAGGAGCAGGTTGCGCCGTAGGGAGCGTTGGCTCAACAAAAAGGGCCGGGAAATCCCGGCCCTAATTGCTTTTCCGCCATGTCCGGACTCAGCGCCCCGGCGCGCCCTGCGGCATTCCGCCCTGCTGCATCATCTGCTGCATGCGCATGATGTCCGCCTTGGACTTGAAGTCGTGCAACTGGACGTCGAACACCAGCACCGAATTGGCCGGGATCGGACCCGCCGCCTGCTCGCCATAGCCAAGCTGCGGCGGAATCCACAGGCGGTACTTGCCGCCCTTCTTCATCTTCTGCAGGCCTTCGGAGAAGCCCGGAACCACGCCGTCCACCGGCATGGCGGTCTGCGGATTCTCGTCGAACACGGTGCCGTCGAGCAGCGCGCCCTTATAGCCCACCAGCGCCACGTCGGCGGCCGTCGGGCTGGGACCGGCGCCTTCCTCCAGCACCTTGAACTGGAGACCCGATCCGGTCGTCACCACGCCCTCTTCGCCGCCATTATGCACCAGGAAGCTGGCGGGCGAAGGCTCCACACCCCGCTGCCCGGCCCAGGCCAGGCCGCCGGCCGCCAGCGCCACCGCGGCGACACCCACCCAGAGGCGCGTCAAAGACCCCTTGGCGATAGGATGAAGGGGAACGGCCGTGGTCGACATGGCTTAGCCTCGCAAATTGGTGCGGGTGGTGTTTTCAGCGGAAGGAAGGACGGCCGGGCGGCCGCCCCGAAACGGCGGTCCTTAACGGACGCCGTCGCGCTCGGCGCGCTTGCGCTCCAGCTTGCGGGCGCGGCGAACGGCGGCGGCCTTTTCGCGGGCGCGCTTTTCCGAGGGCTTCTCATAATGACGGCGCAGCTTCATCTCGCGATACACGCCCTCGCGCTGCAGCTTCTTCTTGAGCGCGCGCAGGGCCTGGTCGACATTGTTGTCGCGAACGATGATTTGCATAAGCCAGTCAAACTCCAGTCGAAAACGGACGGATCGCCAGGAAATTCAACCCTTCCCGACGGGCCGCCCGAATGAAATAGCGGTGAGTCGCCGCAGGTCACCCTGCGCCGTGTGGGGCGCGCCCTACCAGCAGAGTCGCGCAAATTCAACCCAAAAGCCGTTTTTCTCGACAGAGGCGCGGGACAGGCAGATAGTCGCCCCATCAACGATAAGGAGGATCGCCATGGCAACAGTCGCCAAGACCAAGGGCAAGCGCCCCGACATGTCGCCCGCGGAATGGGCCGCGCGCCAGCAACTCGCCGCCTGTTACCGCATTTTCGACCATCTGGGCTGGTCGGAACTGATCTACAATCACATCACCCTGCGCGTGCCGGACGAGGAAAACGCCTTCCTGATCAATCCCTTCGGCCTGCTCTACGGCGAAGTGACCGCGTCGAACCTGGTCAAGATCGACATTGACGGCCATGTGCTGGACGGCAGCCCCTATCCGGTCAACCGCGCCGGTTTCACCCAGCACAGCGTTTTCCACCGCCACCTGCCCGACGCGCACTGCATCATCCACACGCACACCACCGCCGGCATGGCCGTCAGCGCCACGCGGGAGGGGCTGACGCCCACCAATTTCTACGCCGCCGCCTTCATCGGCCGAATCGCCTATCATGATTTCGAAGGCGTCACGATCCGGCCGGAGGAGGGGGAGCGACTGGTCGCCAATCTGGGCGACCGGCGCATCATGATGCTGCGCAACCATGGCACGCTGGTCATGGCGAAGTCCCTGCCCCAAGCCTTCCTGACTCAATGGCTGCTCCAGCGCGCCTGCGAGATACAGGTCGCGACCGGCGCGGCCGGGACGCCGGTGGACATCCCGCCGGAGGTCATCGCCGTGCACCAGCGCGACCTGAGCGGCGTGCAATTGCCGACCGGCCCCGGCGTGCCGGATTTCGAGGCGCTGGTGCGGAAGATCGACCGGATCGATCCAGGCTGGCGGGATTAGGCCGGGGGAATGAGGGCGGGCGTTCCAACTCCCCCGCCCCCCACATCGCGCTCTTCGGCAGCCAATGCCCGACGCGCCCGTCAGGCCTCATCCGATTGCAACCGCCTGTCCCCGCTTGCTACCCGCACCATATTTCCGCATCTTCCCCCCATGCCCGCCATCCGCCCCGAACGGTCGATCTTCCTGCTGCTTCTGGCCTTGCTGATCGTCGGGCTGGCGGTGGGCAGCACCTATTGGCTCTACGCGGTGCAGCAGCGGGTCAACATCTGGGTCCAGCACACCCTGCGCGTCGAGAACCAGCTTTCGACGCTGCTGCTGCATGTGCAGGAGGCGGAAAGCGCCCAGCGCGGGTTCATGCTGACGCGCAAGGACTCCTTCCTTGGTCCCTATGAGGCATTTCGCGGCCGATGGCGGCAGGAACTCGCCGCGCTGCGCGTGGAGGTGCGCGACAATCCCCCGCAGGCCCGATCGGTGGAGGAACTGGAGGAACTGTTGGACGACCGGCTGTTCCTGATGCGCACGGGCATAGAGCGGCGGCGGCGGGGGGAGATCATCCCGGCGGGCGATTTCGATGCGGGCATGGTCACGATGGCCCGCATCCGCGCCCTGGTGGCGGCGATGCGGGCGCGGGAGGCGCAGTTGCTGAAGGGCCGGACGGCCAATGACAATCGCCTCAGCACCATGGTTTCGATCGGGCTTGCCGTGTCCGCCGTGCTGATCACCCTGTTGGGCGCGGTGGCGCTGCGCACCGCCTATCGCCGCGTGGCCGAGGCGACGGAAAGCCAGCAGGCGCTGGCCGACATCAACCGCCGCCTGATGAGCGAGGCGCGGGAGCGCGAAGCCGCCGAGGGGCAATTGCGCCAGATGCAGAAGATGGAATCGATCGGCCAACTGACCGGCGGCATCGCCCATGACTTCAACAATATGCTCGCCATCGTCATCGGCTCGCTCGACATTGTCCGGCGGCGGCTGGCGCCGGGCACCGACGTCCGGATCGTCAGGGGCGTCGACAACGCGACCGAAGGGGCGCAACGCGCTGCCCAGCTCACCGCCCGGCTGCTCGCCTTTTCCCGCCAGCAGCCGCTGGACCCGCAGCCGACCGACGTCAACAAGCTGGTCGGCGGCATGTCTGAACTGCTGCGCCGCACGATCGGCGAGAGCATCCGGGTGGAGGCCGTGCTGGCGGGCGGGCTGTGGCGGGCGAGCATCGACCCCAGCCAGCTCGAATCGGCCATCATCAACCTCTGCGTCAATTCGCGCGATGCGATGCCCATGGGCGGCAAGCTGACGATCGAGACGGCCAACGCCCATCTCGACGATGCCTATGCCGCCGCCCACAACGACGTCTTGGCCGGGCAATATGTGATGGTGTCGGTCACCGACAGCGGCACCGGCATGCCGCCCGAGGTGGTGGAGCGCGCCTTCGACCCCTTCTTCACCACCAAGGGCGTGGGCAAGGGCACCGGCCTCGGCCTCAGCCAGGTGTTCGGGTTCATCAAGCAGTCGCGCGGCCATGTGAAGATCTATTCCGAACCCGGCGAGGGCACGATCATCAAGATCTACCTGCCGCGCCATTACGGGCCGGAGCCGGTCGCCGGCGCCGTCCAGGCGGCGCCCGCCGAACTGCCCCGCGCCAAGGGGGAAGAGATCATCCTGGTGGTGGAGGACGAGGAGCGCGTCCGGCACATGTCGGTCGATTCGCTGCGGGAGCTGGGCTACACCATCGTCCAGGCATCCGACGGCGAACAGGCGCTGGAAATGCTGACGATCCAGCCGCGCATCGACATGCTGTTCACCGACGTGGTCATGCCCGGCATCAACGGGCGCGACCTGGCCGACCGGGCGCGGGCGAGCCGACCGGGCCTCAAGATCCTCTACACCACCGGCTATACCCGCAACGCCATCGTCCATAACGGCATGCTCGACCCCGGCGTCTCCTTCCTCGCCAAGCCCTTCACGCTCGATCAACTGGCGGCAAAGGTGCGCCAGGTCCTTGATGCCGATCCCGGCGAGTCCGACTGATCGAGATTATGGACAGGGGCGGATGAGGAACATATGATGAACAATCATGACCGCCCTCACCACCCGACAGAAGCTGGAAATCCTGGCCGACGCCGCCAAATATGACGCGTCCTGCGCCTCGTCGGGCACGGCGAAGCGCGACAGCGCCTCGGGCCGGAAGGGCGGCATCGGCTCGACCGAGGGCATGGGCATATGCCATGCCTATGCGCCCGACGGCCGCTGCATTTCGCTGCTCAAGATCCTGCTGACCAACAGCTGCGTCTTCGACTGCCATTATTGCGTCAACCGCCGGTCGAGCGATGTGCGGCGCGCCCGCTTCACCGTGCGGGAAGTGGTCGACCTGACGCTCAGCTTCTATCGCCGCAACTATATTGAGGGGCTGTTCCTCTCCTCCGGCATCATCCGGTCGTCCGACTACACGATGGAACAGTTGGTGGCCGTCGCCCGCAGCCTGCGCGAGGAGCATGATTTTCGCGGCTATATCCACCTCAAGACCATTCCCGACGCCGATCCGGAACTGGCGCGCCAGGCGGGCCTTTATGCCGACCGGCTGTCGATCAACGTCGAACTGCCGACCGAGCAGGGCCTGCGCAGGCTGGCGCCGGAGAAGGACGGGCAGCGGATCGAAAGCGCCATGGCGGGCATGCGCGACGCCATAGAGGATGGGTCGGACGCCAGTCGCCGCTACGCCCATGCGCCGCGCTTCGCCCCGGCCGGCCAGTCCACCCAGATGATCGTCGGCGCGGACCAGGCGGACGACCGCGCCATCATCCGGCGGGCCAGTGCGCTCTACAGCCGGCACGGGCTGCGGCGGGTCTATTACAGCGCCTTCTCCCCCATCCCCTCGCCCAGCAGCGTGCTGCCCTTGAAGCGTCCGCCGCTGATGCGCGAACACCGGCTCTATCAATCGGACTGGATGATGCGCTTCTACGGCTATTCGGCGCAGGAGCTGGAAAGCGCCGCCGATCCCGCCACCGGCTGCCTGCCGCTCGACATCGATCCCAAGCTCGCCTGGGCGCTGCGGCACCGGGATTGCTTTCCGGTCGACGTCAACCGCGCCCCGCGCGAGGCGTTGCTGCGGGTGCCGGGACTGGGGGTGAAGGCGGTGGACCGGATCGTCGCCAGCCGCCGCCACCGGCGGCTGCGGCTGGACGATGTCGCCCGGCTGACGCGGAGCGTCGCCAAGCTGCGCCCCTTCCTGGTCGCGGCCGACTGGCGCCCGGTGCATCTGGCCGACCGGCTGACCCTGCACATCGCGCACCCGCCCGCCTCGCAATATGAGCTTTTTCCGTGAGTCGCGCGCATTTTGCCGTTGATCGGACGGGCGGTTCATGTTTTCCTTGTCCAACGCAAGGAAAGGGCCGGATTTTTGGCGACGAAGTGGAACGATGGCGCGACCCGCCGCACGGGCCATGCCCAGCGGATGAGCACCCATCTGGCCGTCGCCCTGGTCGTCTTCTGCCTGCTTCAGATCTTCATCGTCGCCAAGATGGGCGGGTCGCTGCTGCTGCATCTGGGCATCATCGTGGCGATCGGCGGCTTTGCCGTCGCGGCGCGGGGGCTGGAGCGCCGCTGGGAGTTGCTCGACAGCAGCGGCCTGCCCGCGCACAGCCTCGACCTTCGCTTCCGCCGCGATCTGGTGCAGCTCTGGGGCGCCAGCATTGGCGGCGGGCTGCTCTGGATTCCCGTCGCGATCATTTTTCACGCCCTGTTCGGCTGAACCCAAAGGCCTGGTCCATCGTTGTTCCTTCCGCAAGAGAAGGAGCATGCCCCATGGCCGACGCCAGCATTTTCGACCGATTGAAGCAGGATCATGACGCCCATCGGCAATTGTTCGACAAGATGGCCGATGCGCAGGCGGAGCCGGATCGGCTGGAAAAGCTGTTCGAACAGTTCCGGGTGGAGGTGACGGCCCATGCGGCGGCGGAGGAGGAAACGCTCTACGCCACCATGCTGGCGCGGCCCGACCTGCGCGAAGACGCGCAGCACAGCGTGTCGGAGCATAAGGAGATCGACGATTATCTTGAGGAACTGGAAGGCCTGCCCTTCAATGGCGATGAATGGAACCGCGTCTTCGCCCAGATGAAGAAGCGCTACCTCCATCATATCGAGGAGGAGGAGGAGGAGATGTTCCCCGACGCGGCGAAGGAACTGACCGCGGAGGAGGAGCAGAAGCTGGCCGCGCGGTTCGCCCAGCGCAAACCGGCCGAATTGCAGCGCGCCGAGGCGAATGATTAGGGTCCATGCATCGCGCGCGGCTGAACGGACCGGATGATTTCGACGGTTGGCGCGTGGCCGCGCGCGCCTTCGCCCTCGCCGGCACGAAGCCAGCCGACATCCTCTGGCATATAGGGGATGAAGGCGATCTCTTCGCGGCGGACGAAGAGCCTCCGCCCGTAGGCGAGGTCGCCTTTTCCGTCCCGCGCGCCTTTGTCGAACTGGCGGAGAGGGCAATCCTGCACCGCGATGCGGAGCGTTTCGCCCTGCTCTACGCCCTGCTCGTCCAAGTGCGCGACCGCCCCGCCAGCCTGGAGGATCGCGCCGACCCGCTGGTCCGGCGGGTGGAAGCGTTGGCCAAGGCAGTGCGGCGCGACATGCACAAGATGCGCGCCTTCGTCCGCTTCCGTGAACTGGCCGATGCGGAGGGGCCTCGCTTCGTCGCCTGGTTCGAGCCGGACCATCATATCGTCCGCGCCAATGCCGGATTCTTCGCGCGCCGCTTCGCCTCGATGCGCTGGTCGATCCTGACGCCGGAACTCAGCATCCATTGGGACGGCGATGCGTTGACCGAAGGACCGGGCGCCACCCGCCGGGATGCGCCCGCGCAAGACCCGGTCGAGGACATCTGGAAGGGCTATTATGCGGCGATCTTCAATCCGGCGCGGCTCAAGGTCGGCGCGATGCTGTCCGAAATGCCCCGGAAATATTGGCGCAACCTGCCCGAAGCCGCGCTCATCCCGGAGCTTGTGGCAGGCGCCCAGTCACGGGAGGCGGCCATGATCGCGACGCCGCCCAAGCCTTCCGCCCGGCAGGGGAACGCCGCGGCGGCCTGGAGCGCGCTGCGTGAGGAGGCGATGGGTTGCACCCGCTGCCCGCTCTACCGCGACACGACCCAGACGGTGTTCGGAGAAGGGCCGGTCGACGCCCCGCTTATGTTCATCGGGGAACAGCCCGGCGATCAGGAGGATCTGGCCGGGCGCCCCTTTGTCGGGCCGGCCGGGCAATTGTTCGACTATGCGCTGGAGGAGGCGGGGATCGACCGCAGGCGCGCCTACATCACCAACGCCGTCAAGCATTTCAAGCATGAGCGGCGCGGCAAGAGGCGCATCCACCAGACGCCCGAAACGCCGGAAATCCAGGCCTGCCGCTGGTGGCTGACGCAGGAGCTGGAGCTGGTCCGGCCCCGGATTATCGTCGCGCTCGGCGCCACGGCGGGGCGGGCGCTGCTGGGGAAGGCGGTGACGATCAGCCGCGTCCGCGGCGCGCCCATCGCCCTGGAGAGCGGCGCGCAGGGCTGGATCACGGTGCATCCCAGCTATTTGCTGAGGGTGCCGGATGAGGCTCGCAAGATGGAGGAGAGAAAGCGCTTCGTCGCGGAACTGCGGGAGATTGGAGAGCAGGTGAAGGTGCTCGCCTGAAAGTCGCCGAGGGATCCTACAATAACCCCAGCTTCGACAATTCCCCCAGCAACCGCGTCGGCATGGCGTCCAGATCGTTCGCTTCGCCCGACCCCAGATCAGGCGGCGCGTCCTTGTCCTCCAGATAGCGCCAGCCCTGATGCGCCCGCTTGGGCAATGCGCGCACCGGGATCAGCCGGGGTTCCAGCCTGATCCAGTAACGGCCCTGCCCGGTTTCCTGAAAGCCCAGCAATGGACTGCGCCCGACAAGCTGGTGCCCATGAATCCAGAACAGCGAACCATCCGCCAGTTCCTCGACCCGCTTTGGCAGGTAGCGCGTGGTCAGCCGCGCCTCCTCCGCATGGCTTTCCAGCCAGGCGCGGAGCGTCGCGGGACTTTCGCTCCGAAAGGCGATCTTGGTGAGGTGCAGCGGCATGGCAGGAAGATGGGCGCTGGCTGGCCGATTACAAACCCCAGACCGTGGCAAGGCCGAGGAAGGAGAAGAAGCCCATCACGTCCGTCATCGCCGTCACGAACACAGCCGAGGATACGGCCGGATCGATATTCATCCGGTCGAGCGTCACCGGCACCAATATGCCCGCCAGCCCGGCCACCAGATTGTTGATCAGCATGGCGAGCGCGATGACGATCCCAAGGTCGTGATTGCCGTAGATCAGCCCCACCGCGACGCCGATCAATATGCCAAGCGCCGTGCCGTTGGCGCTGGCGATGCGGAATTCGCGCGCGATCTGGCGGATGGTGTTGGAACTGGTGAGCTGGTTGGTGGCAAGGGCGCGCACGGCGACCGCCATGGTCTGCGTCCCCGCATTGCCGCCCATGCCCGACACGATGGGCATCAGCACCGCCAGCACGACATATTTGGAGATGGTCGACTGGAACAGCCCGACCACCGACGCCGCCAGGATCGCGGTGCCGAGGTTGACCACCAGCCATTGGAGGCGCGTGCGCACCGTTTCCAGGATCGGCTGGTTGATGTCGCCCTCGCCCGCGCCGGACAGGCGGAGGATATCCTCGCCCGCTTCCTCGGAGATGATGTGGACGATGTCGTCGACCGTGATCATGCCGACCAGCCGCCCGCTGCCGTCCACCACCGCTGCGGAGATCAGCGCATATTTCTGGAAGCGCAGCGCGACCTCCTCCTGGTCCATGTCGACCGGGATCAGCGTCTGTTCGCGCTTCATCAGGTCCGCCATGGCGACGCTGCGCGGGCAGGTCAGCACCCAGCTCAACTGGCAGGTGCCGATCGGCTTGTGCGCCTCGTCGACGACGAAGATTTCCCAGAAATCGCTGGTCAGGTCGCGATTGTCGCGCAGATAGTCGATCACCTGCCCGACCGTCATATGCTCCGGCACCGCGACCAGGTCGCGCTGCATCAGGCGCCCGGCGGATTCCTCCGGATAGGAGAGCGCGCTTTCGATGGCGGCGCGGTCTTCCGGCTCCATCGCATCGAGGACGGCCTGCTGGTCGGCCTCCTCCATATCCTCGATGATGGCGACGGCGTCGTCGGTGTCCAGTTCGGCGGCGAACTCAGCCACCTGTTCGGGCAGCAGCGCGTCGAGCAGGTCGTCACGGACATAATCGTTGAGTTCGGACAGAACCTCCGCGCCGACCAGGTCGCCCAGCGCCGCCGCCACCTGCCCGCGCCGTTCGGAGGGGGTGAGTTCCAGAAGGTCGGCGATGTCGGCCGGGTGCAGCGGCGAGACCAGTTCGCGCGCGAGGTCGCGGTCGTCCGCCTCCACCGCGTCCAGCACGGCGGAGACGAATTCGCCCTTCAGCCGGTCATCCTCGTCATGGCGGGATTCGGCCTGTTCAGCGGCGATATCGCCCAGTTCGTCCGGCCGGGGTTCGGCCGTATCGGCTCGTTCGCTCATCGCGTCCCCTACTGTCCGGTTCCTGTAGCATTTCGCTGCTTTTGCCCATGCCCGTCACAATTGCAATGGCTTCCATCCCCGTCTCAACGCTCTATATGGTCCATCACCCCAATTTTCCCCGAAGAGAGGATTTTTCATGGCCGACGACACCCTGACCCTTTCCCTCGACAGCGGCGGCGACGTCGTCATCAAGCTGCGTCCCGACCTGGCCCCCGGCCATGTCGAGCGCATCACCCAGCTTGCCAAGGACGGCTTCTACGACGGCGTCGTGTTCCACCGCGTCATCCCCGGCTTCATGGCGCAGGGCGGCGACCCGACCGGCACCGGCATGGGCGGGTCGAAGCTGCCCGACCTGAAGGCCGAATTCAGCCGCGAGCCGCATGTCCGGGGCGTCTGCTCCATGGCCCGCGCCATGAACCCGAACAGCGCCAACAGCCAGTTCTTCATCTGCTTCGACGACGCCACCTTCCTGGATGGCCAGTACACCGTCTGGGGCGAAGTCACCTCCGGCATGGAACATGTCGACGCCCTGCCCAAGGGCGAGCCGCCCAAGACCCCCGGCAAGATCGTGAAGGCGACTATTTCTTAAGAAGACTGTCCGTGGCGGAGATGGCGTTGCCCGTCTCCGCCGCTTCCTCAGTCGGCGGCGCATAGGGGCCGATGCTCTCTATATGCCAGCGGCGGTCCGCCTCGCTGGAGCCGGGCACATCGTTGGCCCGGCGCAACGTCACCTGCCGCAGCCGATACCAGGGCTTGCCGTTCGCGGCCAGGCGACCATAGACCTGCACCGGCACCGTCACGAACAGCGATCCCGCGGCCCCCTCAATCGCGCCGGGCGCGCCCAACTGGGCATGGATCTCGCTGAATCCGCGAAAACGGGCGGCGAAGCGCGCATCGTCTTCCGCCCCCATGGCGCTGTTGTCGTTCCACAGATCCTGCGCGTCATTATAGCGCTTTTCCTCCAGCAGGCCGTAATAGCCCTGCACCACCTGGGCTGCGCCCTGCGCACCCTTGGGATCGATGGAGCCTTCCTCCACCACTGGCTGCGGGTCGACCGGCAGGCCGCCGGGCATGCCGGGCGCCGGCGGGTTCAGCGGCTCCAGCACCGCCTGCGCCTCCGCCCGGAAATTATTTTCGACCTGCGCCGCATTGGCGCCATTGGCCAGATTGTCGATCGCGCTCTCCTCCCGGCCGTCGCAGGCCGCGAGCAGGAGCAGGGCGAGAACCGCGCTGGACCCAAGCCGCATCAGTCGCGCCGACCCCGCCAGCCCTCACGGCCGGAGCGGCCGCCGCCGCCGGAACGCGCGCCGCCGTCGGATCGGGTGCGCGGCGTCCCCCAATTGCGTTCCGTCCGTGGCGTCGTCATATCCCCTTGTCCCCTTCCTGGCCGGGGCGCCTGCGCGCCCGCAGCGGGATTGCCCTGTCGGGCGTTCCGCCAATTGCCGCTCCACCGATTGCCGTCGCCGCCGGAACGCTCCCGCCAGCCCTGACGCGGTGCGCCATTGTTCCAGTTGCCGCGCCGGCCGTCATCGCGGCGGGCCTCCCGGCGTCCTTCCCAATAGCGGCGCTGGCCTTCGCTCCAACGTTGGCGATGGCCGCTGCGATTGTACACATAATAGCCGCTGCCGGGATAGTAGTAGCCGTCATACCAGCCGCCATAATAGCCGGGACGATAATAGCCGCTGCCCACGCTCACGCCGCCATAATAGCCATCATCATAAGCACAGCCGCCCAGGGCCAGCGCACCGGCAAGGCCGATCGCCGCGAGGAACCTCCGTCCGGTCCAGGCCATCGCCTTTCTCCTTCATCCTGCATCCATGCCATGCATAACGCGGGCTGCTTGAATTGGTTGTGAATGGCCTGGGTGGGGAGAGCGGTCAGGCTTGGCTCGGCGCACCTTCGCCGGGCGCGGACCTTCCCCGATTCCGCCACCAGCGCAATATCGCTTCCCCGGCGGGCCGCTCGACCAGCCGGTTGATCAGCGTGCCCAAAACCAGCGCCACGGCGAATGCCGCCGCGAACCCCGTCCAGGGACTGTACCCCGCCTCCGCCATCTTCAGCATGACGACAAAGCCGACATGCTGATGGATGAGGTAGAAGGAATAGCTGATCCCGCCCATCCAGACGAGCGGACGAAAGCTGAGGAAACGCAGCCGCCCGGCGACCAGCGCCACGAACGTCGCCAGCAGCAGGACGCCGGCCAGCAGCATGTCCGGGCTGTCGATCGTCGCGACCGACAGCAGCGCGAGCGCGGCATGGGGCGCCTGCTGGCGCCAGCTTCGCTGCCCTGCCCAGACGCGATAGGACAATATGCCGATGATGAAGAAAGGCACATAGCGCAGCACCAGCAGCATCACGATCCTTTCCGGCATGCCCGGCCACAGCGCGTAGAGCCAGCGCGCGGCCAGCCAGCCCAGCAGCAAGAGTTCCAGCCGCCTTAGCCCCGTGCACTTCCAGATCGACAGCATGCAGGCGTAAAAGGCGATCTCCACCGTCAGCGTCCAATAGGCGCCGTCCACCTCCGGCAGGAAGGCGAAGCCCTGCAGCATGGTGACGTTGGCCAGAATCGCCGCCGGCCCGATCAGCAGTTGGGAAACCCGCGCCAGGGATTCGATGCCCAGCGTCAACAGCATCGCGACGAGATAGGCGGGATAGAGCCGCGCGAAACGGTTGATCAGGAAATCGGCCGCCGTGCGGATGCGGTCGAGCGTGAAGAAGATCGCGAAGCCGGAAATGGCGAAGAACAGCAGCACCCGGTAATTGCCGCCCAGAAAGCGGAAGGGCACATGGGCCGCCTGCGGGAACAGTTCATGGAAGCGCGTGGAATAATGGAAGACCAGCACGCATAGCGCCCCCAGCCCGCGCAAGGCGTCCAGTTCCGTCAATCGGCGGGAAGAAGGGCGCGGCCCCGGCATGACCGCGCCATAGCAAAGAAACAGCAATCATTCCGTTAATATCGTGGTTAAGCAGCGATATAAGCCATGCTTCCGTCGATGACTGGATTGGGTGGGAAGCGGACGTTCCCCCTCCCGCAGGCGGGAGGGGGCTAGGGGGTGGGCTGGCGCGACATCCGCGTTGTTTTGCAACGGCCAAGTCAGAAGCTCCCCGGATCAAGTCCGGGGTCGCGCCCACCCCTAACCCCTCCCGCCTGCGGGAGGGGAATGTCTTGGATTGGCCTTTCTTGCCGCTGGCTGCGGACCCCAGGAACGCCCATCACAGGCCGGTTCGGCCAGCGGCATCCTGCTCCGCCACCCGTTTCAATCCCGCCAGTTGCTCCGCCAGCACCTTGTCCACCACCGGCGCGATCCTGGCCGCACCCATGCGGATATAACCGCCGACCACATAGCTCATGACGACACGCACGCCCTTCCCGGACGGGGCGATGTCGAAAGTCAGCGTCCCGGTCACGGCTTCGGCCTGCAACGGCCCAAGGGCGCCGGACAGCCGCAATTGCCGGTCAGGCGCGGCATGGATCACGCGGGCATGTTCGACGCTGCCCACCCGTCCCTCTTCGCCCGGCAATGCTTCGCAGAAGCATCCGCCCGCCACTGGTTCCAGCCTGAGATTGGCGGCAGAGCCGCTATAGCTATGCGCACCGTTCCACCAGCGTCCGGGCTGGCCCAGAAGGCGATAGACCGTCGCGGCATCGGCGGCGACCTGAACGCTGTTCTCCACCGCAAAGCCGGCATCGCTGCTGGCGGTAACAGCAGAATGGGCCGGTGCGGCCATCGCCGCGCCAGCCCATCCCAAAGCCACGATCTTGCGCATAAATCCCCTCCCGAATGGAGGGCCAGCTTAACTCAGGCGGCCTTGCCGTCCAATATGGCGGCGATAGCGACCGTCACATCGTCCATGTCGGCCATGCCGTCGACCCGCGACACGATGCCGCGCGCTTCGTAGATCGGCAGGATGGGCGCTGTCTTGGCGCGATATTCGGCCATGCGGGTCCGCACGGTTTCCTCATTGTCGTCCGGACGGCGCTTGAATTCATGGCCGCCGCATTTGTCGCAGGCGCCCTCGACCTTCGGCGTCTTGAACCTGTCGTGATAGCCCTCGCCGCAGGTCGCGCAGGTGAAGCGGCCGGTGATGCGCTCGACCAGCGCATCCTCGTCCACTTCGAGTTCGATCACATGGTCCAGCGTCCGGTTGCGGTCGGCCAATATGCCGTCCAGCGAATGCGCCTGCGCCTCCGTCCTGGGATAGCCGTCGAAGATCACGCCGGTTTCCGGAGCCAGGGCGTCCAGCGCCTCCCCGATGATGCCGGAGACGATCTCGTCGGACACCAGCTCGCCGGCCTCCATCACCGCCTTGGCCTTGAGGCCGATGGGCGTCCCGGCCTTCACCGCCGCGCGCAGCATGTCGCCGGTCGACAGTTGCACCATGGCCCGGCTGTCCACCAGGCGCGTCGCCTGCGTTCCCTTGCCGGCGCCCGGAGGGCCGAGCAGAATGATATTCATGTCGCGCATTCTCCCCTGTTCTTCGCGCTTTTTAACCGCGCCGCGCAGCGTTAGCGCAGACGCCCCTTCAGCTTCGCCTTCTTGATCAGATCCCCATATTGATGGGCGAGCAGGTGGCTCTGGATCTGCGTCACGGTGTCGACCGTAACATTGACGACGATCAACAGGCTAGTCCCACCAAGGTAGAAGGGAATGCCCGCCCGGGCGATGGCGAATTCCGGCACCAGGCAGATGAAGGCCAGATAGGCCGCGCCGATCACCGTGATGCGCGTCAGCACATAATCCAGATAATTTTCGGTGTTCTTGCCCGGGCGGATGCCGGGAATGAAGCCGCCGTTGCGCTTGAGATTGTCGGCCGTTTCTTCCGGATTGAACACCACGGCGGTGTAGAAGAAGCAGAAGAAGACGATGCCAAGGCCGTACAGCGCCATATAGACCGGGCTGCCGTGCGACAGATACTGGTTCAGCGTCAGCACGAAATCGCCGAGCCTGCTCTCGCCCGCCACGGTCTGGCCGGCGAATTGCGAGACGGTGAGCGGCATCAGCAGCAGCGACGAAGCGAAGATCGGCGGGATCACGCCCGCGGTATTGACCTTCAGCGGCAAATGGCTGCGGTCCGCCTGCATCAGGCCCTGCCGCGTCTGGCGCTTGGGATATTGGATCAGCACCCGGCGCTGCGCCCGCTCCATGAAGCAGATGAAGGCGATGAGGCCGAAGCCCAGCACGATCACCAGGAAGATCACCAGGCCGGAAATCGCGCCCGTGCTGCTCGACTTGAACAGGTTGCTCAGCGTCACCGGCAATTGCGCGACGATGCCCGCCATGATGATGAGCGACACGCCGTTGCCGATCCCGCGCGACGTGATCTGTTCGCCCAGCCACATCAGGAACATGGTCCCGCCGATCAGCGAGACCACCGCCGCGACCCGGAACAGATAGCCAGGGTCGACCACCGCCTGCACGCCCGATTGCGCGCCGAAGCTCTCCAGCCCCACGGCGATGAAATAGCCCTGCACGGCGGTCAGGCCGACCGTGCCGTAACGGGTGTATTGATTGAGCTTCTTGCGGCCGCTTTCGCCTTCCTTCTTGATCGCCGCGAGTTGCGGCGAGAGGCTGGCGGCAAGCTGCACCACGATGGACGCGGTGATATAGGGCATCACCCCCAGAGCGATCAGGCTCATGCGGGAGAGCGATCCGCCCGAAAAGGTGTTGAAGATGTCGAGGATGCCGCCATTGGTCTGCGCGTAGAGCTGCGACAGGGCGGTCGGATCGACGCCCGGCAGCGGCACGAAGCTCAGGAAGCGGAAGACGATCAGCGCGCCCAGCGTGAACCACAGGCGCTTCTTGAGGTCGGTCGCCTGGCTGAACTTCGCCAGGCTGAGATTGGATGCGAGCTGGTCGGCTCTCGATGCCATCTTGGCTGCCCTTCAAAACATCTTGCCGGAGTAACGCTCCGGCCTGAATCGCTAACCCCTTAGCGAGGTCATGGGGCGCTGTCGAACCGGGATTTGCCGCTCCTGCGACAAACAGCGTTCCCCGATGCACATGACCCCGCCGACCCATATCGGGCAGCGGGGTCATGCTTGCAAGACTTGGCGGGCCGGATCAGGCCTTTGCAGCGGCCTTCTTCGCGGCAAGGGCGGTGCCCTTCTTCGCCTTGGCCTTTTCAGCCGCGGGAACGACAGCGATCACATCGACCTTGCCGCCGGCCTTCTCTACCGCTTCGACCGCGCCCTTCGACGCGCCGGCGACCAGGAAGCTGACCTTGGCGGTCAGATCGCCCTTGGCGAGCAGGCGCACGCCGTCCTTGCCGCCACGGGCGAGGGCAGCGGCCTTCAGCGCCGCATGATCGATGGTCGCGTTGGCGTCCAGCTTGCCGGCGTCGATCGCCTTCTGCACCGCGCCCAGGTTCACGATCGCGAAATCCTTGGCGAAGATATTGTTGAAGCCACGCTTCGGCAGACGCATGTGGAGCGGCATCTGGCCACCCTCGAAGCCGTTGATGCTGACGCCCGAACGCGCCTTCGCGCCCTTCTGGCCGCGACCGGCGGTCTTGCCCTTGCCGGAACCGATACCACGGCCCACGCGCATCCGGCCCTTGCGGGCGCCGGCATTGTCATTGAGTTCGTTAAGCTTGGTCATTGTGCACTCGCTTTCGCTATGTTCGCGCAAGGCCCGGTCCAAAGGGCCGGGCCGCAGCCCCAGCGAAGGCTGGGGCCTTGTGAGGCTGGGCGGAACCCCATCGAGGGTTCGCCCAGCGGCCTGAGATCCCGGCCTTCGCCGGGATGACGGATATTAGTCGACCACTTCCACCATATGGGGGAGCTTCTTGATCGCGCCGCGGACTTCCGCGGTATCTTCCAGTTCCACCACGCGGTGCATCTTGCCAAGGCCCAGGCCGATCAGAATCTTCTTCTGGGCTTCGGGACGACGGATCGGCGAACCGATCTGCTTGATCTTGATCTTCGCCATATCCTGTTACTCCGCAATCGCTTCGGCATCGGCCTGCGCGACTTCGGCCGAGGCGCCGCCGCGACGCAGAAGGTCGGCGACCTTCTTGCCGCGACGCTGCGCCACCGACTTGGGGCTGGTCTGCTCGCCCAGCGCCGCGAAGGTCGCGCGGATCATGTTATAGGGGTTCGACGTGCCGTTCGACTTGGTCACGACGTCAGCGACGCCGAGGCTTTCGAACACGGCGCGCATCGGACCACCGGCGATGATGCCCGTACCGGCCGGGGCCGAACGAACCGTCACCTTGCCTGCGCCGAAATGGCCCAGGCCATCATGGTGCAGCGTGCGGCCTTCCTTCAGCGGAACGCGGACCATCGCCTTCTTGGCCGAAGCGGTCGCCTTGCTGATGGCTTCGGGCACTTCGCGCGCCTTGCCATGGCCGAAGCCCGCGCGGCCCTTGCCGTCGCCGACGACGACCAGAGCAGCGAAGCCGAAGCGCTTGCCGCCCTTGACGGTCTTCGAGACGCGGTTGATGTGAACCAGCTTCTCGATCAGTTCCTCGCCCTGTTCCTCGTCACGATTGCCGCGACGGTCGTCGCGACGGCCACGGCCGCCACGCTCGCCACGGTTGCGGTCGCCGCCGCGACCACGGCCGCGACGGCCTTCGGTCTGCTCGCCGCCTTCAACGGCAGCCGGTGCGCCCGGCTGGGCCTGGATTTCGTTTTCGTCAGCCATTTGTCAGAACTCCAGCCCGGCTTCACGGGCCGCATCGGCCAGCGCCTTGACGCGGCCATGGAACAGGAAGCCACCACGGTCGAACACGACCTGGGTGACGCCGGCGGCGGTCGCCGCGGCGGCGACGCGCTTGCCGACATCGGCGGCGGCGTCGGCGGTGGCGCCGGTCTTGCCGCGCACATCCTTGTCCAGGGTCGACGCGGCCGCCAGGGTCTTGCCCTGCGCGTCGTCGATGACCTGGGCGTAGATGTGACGGCCCGAACGGTGGACGCTGAGGCGCGGACGCGTGCCCGAAACAGCCTTGAGCGCGGTGCGGACGCGGCGACGGCGCCGCGCGAAGAGGGAAAGCTTTGCCATCTTACTTCTTCTTCCCTTCCTTGCGGAAGATGAACTCGCCAGCGTACTTGATACCCTTGCCCTTATAGGGTTCGGGCTTGCGCCAGCGGCGGATCTCGGCGGCAACCTGACCCACCTTCTGCTTGTCGATGCCGCTGATCTCGACCGTGGTGTTGTCCGGGGTCTTGATCTCGATGCCTTCCGGCACCGCGAAATCGACGTCGTGCGAATAGCCGAGCTGCAGCTTCAGGGTCTTGCCCTGGGCGTTGGCGCGGTAACCGACGCCGGTGATGAGCAGCTTCTTCGAAAAGCCCTCGGTCACGCCGGTGATCAGGTTCGCGATCAGCGTGCGCTGCATGCCCCAGAAAGCGCGGGCGCGCTTGCTGTCATTGGCAGGCTTCACGGCGATCGAGCCTTCCTCGATGCTGTAGGTCACTTCGTCGGCCAGCGGCAGCGACAGGGTGCCCTTGGGCCCCTTCACCGAAAGCTGACCGTCGGCGATGGCGGCGGTGACGCCCGCGGGGACGGCAACCGGCTTCTTACCAGTACGGCTCATCAGAACACCTCCGCCAGCACTTCGCCGCCGACATTCTGCTCGCGCGCTTCGGCGTCGGACAGAACGCCGCGGGGCGTCGAGACAATGGTGATGCCCAGGCCGTTGCGGATCACCGGCAGTTCCTTGGAACCGGAGTAAACGCGGCGGCCCGGCTTGGACACGCGGGCGACATGCTTGATCGCCGGCTGGCCTTCGAAATATTTGAGCTCGATGCGCAGGCCGGGATGGTTGCCGAGCAGTTCCTCGGAATAGCCACGGATATAGCCTTCGCGCTGCAGCACGTCGAGCACGCGGGCGCGCAGCTTCGAAGCGGGGGACACGACGCTGTCCTTCTTCGCCTGCTGCCCGTTGCGGATGCGGGTGAGCATATCACCCAGGGGATCGGTCAATGCCATCTCAAATGATCCTTACCAGCTCGACTTGGTGACGCCGGGGATCAGGCCCTTGTTGGCCAGATCACGCAACTGCACGCGGCAGAGACGGAATTTGCGGTAATAGGCCCGGGGACGGCCCGTCAGCTCGCAGCGGTTGCGCACGCGGGTCGGATTGCCGTTGCGGGGAATTTCCGCCATCTTCAGACGCGCGATCAGACGATCGCTGTCGTCAGCGGTCGTATCATTCGCGATCGCCTTGAGCTTCGCATAGCGGCCGGCATATTTCTTCACCAGCTTCTTGCGGCGCTCGTTCTTGTTGATCGAACTCAGTTTCGCCATGACTTAAGTTCTCTTTCCTTGGGTTTGTCGGAAAGAGAAGCGGGGCCCGTTCAGGCCGCCTGCTTCTCTTCGATCGGGAAGGGGAAGCCGAAGAGACGCAGCAGTTCGCGCGCTTCCTCGTCCGTCTTCGCCGTGGTGGTCACGATGATGTCCATGCCGCGCACCTTGTCGATGCGGTCATAGTTGATCTCCGGGAAGATGATCTGCTCCTTGATGCCGAAGGCGTAGTTGCCGCGGCCGTCGAAGCTCTTCGGGTTCAGGCCCCGGAAGTCGCGCACGCGGGGGAGCGCGATGTTGATCAGGCGATCCAGGAACTCGTACATGCGCTCGCGGCGCAGCGTGACCTTGGCGCCGATCGGCATGCCTTCACGCAGCTTGAACTGCGCGATCGACTTGCGGGCCTTGGTGATGACCGGCTTCTGGCCGGCGATCAGTTCCATTTCCTCGGCCGCCGAAGTGACCTTCTTCTTGTCCTGGGTCGCTTCGCCGACGCCCATGTTGAGCGTGATCTTCTCGATCTTCGGCACTTCCATGACGTTCTTGTAACCGAACTTAGCGGTCATCGCCTTGGCGATTTCGGCGTCATAGAGCGACTTGGAGCGGGGGATGTACTTGTCGCTCATTACAGCACCTCACCGGACTTGACGGCGACGCGGACCTTCTTGCCGTCGCGGTCCTCGAAACGGACGCGGGTCGGCTTGCCATCCTTGTCGGCGACAGCGACGTTCGAAATGTGGAGCGGCGCGGGCTTGCGCTCGATGCCGCCCTGCGGGTTCGCCTGGTCCGGCTTGCGATGGCGCGCATGCACGTTGATGCCTTCCACCAGGACCTTGTCGTCCTTCGGCAGCACCTGCAGGACGGCGCCGGTGCGGCCCTTGTCCTTGCCGGCCAGGATGACGACCTTGTCGCCCTTCTTGATCTTGGCAGCGCTCATTACAGCACCTCAGGGGCGAGCGAGATGATCTTCATGTGCTTCTTGGCGCGCAGTTCGCGAACGACCGGGCCAAAGATACGGGTGCCGATCGGCTCCTCGTTCTTGTTGATCAGCACGGCGGCATTGCCGTCGAAGCGAATCACGCTGCCGTCAGCGCGACGCACGTCCTTGGCGGTGCGCACGATGACGGCGCGGTGCACGTCACCCTTCTTCACCTTGCCACGAGGCGCGGCTTCCTTGATCGAGACGACGATGATGTCGCCCACGCTCGCGAAGCGACGCTTCGATCCGCCCAGCACCTTGATGCACTGGACGCGCTTGGCGCCGCTGTTGTCAGCGACGTCAAGATTGGATTGCATCTGGATCATGGATCCGGTTCCTTCTTGTCTGGCCTACCGAGACTATCCCGGCGGTTCCGAATTCGAGTTTCGACCGGAAGATTCGAAACACGAAGCGCGGGCCTGTAACCTCTTCTTGACGAAAAGGCCAGCCCCGCGTCCGAAATTTCGACCCTTACGGCCGGTGACTAACCTCAGGCCGCCGTTTCCGGCGACTTGTGGGTGTCCACGCGCTCGATGACCTTCCAGGTCTTGAGCTTGGAAATCGGAGCGGTCTCCTCGATGCGGACCGTTTCGCCTTCCTTGTAGACATTGCCCTCGTCATGGGCATGGTACTTCTTCGAACGGCGGATGATCTTGCCGTAGAGCGCATGCTTAACCTTGCGCTCCACGCGAACCACCACCGTCTTGTCGGTCTTGTCGGAAACCACCGTTCCCGTCAGCACGCGCTTGGGCATCGTGTGTTTCCTTTACTTCGCGACCGAGCGCGAACGCTCGGACTGCAGGGTCTTGATCTGCGCGATCGACCGGCGGACTTCACGCACCCGGCTCGGCTTTTCGAGCTGGTTGGTGGCCGCCTGGAAGCGCAGGTTGAACTGCTCGCGCTTCAGGTTGTTGAGTTCGGTCGACAGTTCGTCGTCCGTCTTGGTCTTGAGGTCGGCAACATTCGCCACGGCTTAGCCCTCCAGGTGGGAGGTGTCGCCGAGGCGAGCGACAACCTTCGTCTTGATCGGCAGCTTCATCGCGGCGCGCGAGAAAGCCTCTGCTGCGAGCGGGCCGGGCACGCCGTCCAGTTCGAACAGGATGCGGCCCGGCTTGACGCGGGCTGCCCAATATTCGACCGAACCCTTGCCCTTGCCCTGACGGACTTCGGCGGGCTTCTTGGAAACCGGCACGTCGGGGAACACGCGGATCCACAGGCGGCCCTGACGGCGCAGGTGGCGCTGGATCGCGCGGCGGGCCGCCTCGATCTGGCGCGCGGTGACGCGCTCGGGCTCCAGGGCCTTCAGACCATAGGCGCCGAAGTTCAGAGCAGAACCGCCCTTGGCGTCGCCCTTGATCCGGCCCTTGAAGGTCTTGCGGAACTTCATTTTTTTCGGTTGCAGCATGACGCTATACCTACCTTATTCTCAGCGCGCCGGGCGCACGCCGGAGGTCTGAGCCTCCAGCATCAGCCGGTCGGTGGCCATCGGATCGTGGCCCAGAATCTCACCCTTGAAGATCCAGACCTTGATGCCGCAAACGCCATAAGCGGTGTGGGCTTCGGCTTCGGCATAGTCGACGTTCGCGCGCAGCGTGTGCAGCGGAACGCGGCCTTCGCGATACCATTCCACGCGGGCGATCTCCGCGCCGCCCAGACGGCCGCCGCAGGTGATCTTGATGCCTTCGGCGCCGAGACGCAGGGCGCTCTGCACCGCGCGCTTCATGGCGCGGCGGAACGCCACGCGGCGCTCCAACTGGTCGGCGATGCCCTGCGCGACGAGCTTGGAGTCGATTTCCGGCTTGCGGATTTCGACGATGTTCAGGCTGACGTCCGAAGAGGTCAAGCCGCCCAGCTTCTTGCGCAGCTTTTCGATGTCCGCGCCCTTCTTGCCGATGATGACACCGGGACGGGCGGCGTAGATCGACACGCGGCACAGCTTGGCCGGACGCTCGATCACGACCTTGGAGATCGCGGCCTGCGGCAGGTTCTTCATGATAAACTGGCGGATCTTCAGATCCTCCAGCAGCAGGCGGCCATAGTCGGCGCCTTCCGCGAACCAGCGGCTGTCCCAGGTACGGTTGATCTGCAGACGCAGACCGATCGGATTGCTCTTGTGACCCATGTGCTTACGCCTCCGCTTCGGCCTGCTCGCGCACGACGATGCGCACGCGGCTGAAGGGCTTGAGAATCCGGGTCGACTTGCCGCGGCCGCGAGCGTGAAAGCGCTTCATGGTGAAGCTCTTGCCCACCGATGCTTCCGCGACGACCAGCGAGTCGACGTCCAGATTGTGGTTGTTTTCCGCATTGGCAATGGCCGAGGCCAGCACCTTGCGCACGTCGACGGCCATCGCCTTCTTCGAGAAGGCGAGGATGTTCAGCGCGTCCTCGACCTTGCGGCCGCGGATCAGCGTGGCGACCAGGTTCAGCTTCTGGGCCGAACCGCGGATCTGCGTGCCGACGGCCAGCGCCTCATTGTCCGCGACGCGGCGGGGAGCCTTTTCCTTGCTCATTAGCGCTTGCCCTTCTTGTCGGCGGCGTGGCCGGGGAAGTAGCGGGTCGGGGCGAATTCGCCCAGCTTGTGACCCACCATGTCCTCGTTCACCGAGACCGGCACATGCTTGCGGCCGTTATAGACGTTGAACGTCAGGCCGACGAACTGCGGCAGGATGGTGGAACGGCGCGACCAGGTCTTGATCGGACCCGAACGGCCACCGGCATCCTGAGCGACTTCCGCCTTCTTCAGAAGGCTGAGGTCCACGAACGGACCTTTCCAGACGGAACGAGCCATCTCGCTTACCTCTTCTTCTTCGCGTGGCGGCTACGGATGATGAACTTGTCCGTCGCCTTGTTGTGGCGGGTGCGCGCACCCTTGGTCGGCTTGCCCCAGGGCGTGACCGGATGACGGCCGCCCGAGGTCCGGCCTTCACCGCCGCCATGCGGGTGGTCGACCGGGTTCTTCGCCACGCCGCGCGTCAGCGGACGCTTGCCGAGCCAGCGGTTGCGGCCGGCCTTGGCGAGGTTGGTGTTGGCGTTGTCCGGGTTCGACACGGCGCCAACGGTGCCCATGCAGTCCGAACGGATGTAGCGCTGCTCGCCCGAGGACAGGCGGACCATCACCATGCCGCGATCGCGGCCGACGAGCTGGGCATAGGTGCCCGCCGAACGGCAAAGCTGACCGCCCTTGCCCGGCTTCATCTCGATATTGTGGATGATGGTGCCGACCGGCATCTGGCCCAGTTCCATCGCGTTGCCCGGCTTCACGTCGGTCTTCTTGCCCGCGATCACCTTGTCGCCCGGCGCAAGGCGCTGGGGAGCCAGGATATAGGCCTGGGTGCCGTCGGGATAGTTGACCAGCGCGATGAAGGCGGTGCGGTTGGGGTCATATTCCAGACGCTCGACCGTGCCCTCGACGTCCCACAGGCGACGCTTGAAGTCGATGATGCGGTAACGCTGCTTGTGGCCGCCGGCGATGCCGCGCGAGGTCACATGGCCCTTGTTGTTGCGGCCGCCGGTCTTGCGCTTGCCTTCGGTCAGCGCCTTGACGGGCTTGCCCTTGTGCAGCGCGCTGCGGTCGACGAGGATCAGGCCGCGCTGGGCCGGGCTCGTCGGGTTGTAGCTCTTAAGCGCCATGGTCAGCGCACTCCTTCGGTGATGTCGATCGACTGGCCGTCGGCCAGGCGAACGATCGCCTTCTTCACGTCCGAGCGCGTGTAGGGCTTGCCCTTCCAGCGCTTCGTCTTGCCCTTGGCGACCAGCGTGTTCACGCTCTTGACGGTCACGCCCCAAATGGCTTCGACGGCGGCCTTGATCTCCGGCTTCGACGCATCATTGGCGACCTTGAAGACCACGGCGTTGTTCTCGGAGAGAAGGGTCGACTTCTCGGTGATGACCGGCGCGACGACGACGTCATAATGACGGTTGTCGACGGTGGTCGCTTCCTTCTTAGCCATTGAAACGGGCCTCCAGCTTTTCGACCGCGGCGCGGGTCAGCACCAGCGAGTCGGCCTTCAGGATGTCATAGACGTTGGCGCCAACGGCAGGCAGCAGGTCCACGCCGATGATGTTCGCCGAAGCCTTCGCGAAGCTGACGTTCACGGCGTCGCCGTCGATGAACAGAGCCTTGTTGAGGTTCAGCTTGGCGAGGTGCGCGACCAGAGCCTTGGTCTTGCCTTCCGCCACGTCGAGATTGTCGAGAACGATCAGCGATCCGTCCTTGGCCTTCGACGACAGGGCCATTTTCAGGCCGAGCGCGCGAACCTTCTTGTTGAGGTCGTGGCCGAAGGTGCGGGCGCGGGCGCCGTGCGCCTTACCACCGCCGATGAACACGGGCGCCTTGCGATCGCCGTGACGGGCGGTGCCGCCGCCCTTCTGGCGGCCGAACTTCTTGCCCGTGCGGGCAACGTCCGAACGCTCACGGGTAGCGCGAGCCGGAGCGCGACGCTTTTCGAGCTGCCAGGTGACGACGCGGTGCAGAATGTCGGTGCGGGGTTCGACGCCGAACACGGCATCGTTCAGTTCCACTTCACCGGCGGCTGCGGCATCGAGGGTCTGTACCTTGACCTTCATGATTAGCCCTCCTGGCCTTCGGTCGCTTCGGGCGCGGCCGCTTCTTCAGCGGGCGTTTCAGCCGGAGCGTTGTTGCTGTTGGCAGCCTGCTTCAGGCTGGCCGGATAGGGCGCGTCCGCCGGACGCTTCACCTTGACGGCGTCGCAGACGGTCAGCCAGGTGCCCTTGGCGCCCGGGACGCTGCCCTTGACGAACAGCAGGCCGCGCTCGACGTCCGTGCGGACGATTTCCAGGTTCTGCTGGGTCCGCTCGCGGTCGCCCATGTGACCGGCCATCTTCTTGTTCTTGAAGACGCGGCCCGGATCCTGGCGGTTACCCGTCGAACCATGGGCGCGGTGGCTGATCGACACGCCGTGGGTGGCGCGCATGCCGCCGAAGCCCCAGCGCTTCATGGCGCCGGCGAAACCCTTGCCCTGGGTGTGACCGGCAACGTCGACCAGCTGGCCGGCGATGAAATGATCGGCCGCGATCTCGGCGCCGACATCGAGGAGCGCATCCTCGGCGACGCGGAATTCGACCAGGCGCGCCTTCGGCTCCACTTCCGCCTTGGCGAAGTGGCCGCGCTGCGGCTTGGCGACATTCTTGACCTTCGCGACGCCCGCGCCGAGCTGAACCGCGACATAACCGTCACGCTCGACTTCCTTGCGGGCCACGACCTGATTGCCCTCAAGGGCCAGAACCGTAACCGGAATATGACGTCCGTCCTCCTGGAACAGACGGGTCATCCCGACTTTCTTAGCGATCACGCCTGTGCGCATCACCGATTACTCCCATAGAGGCCCGCCTTAGCAGCGGGCGTATCCAACGAAAAAACCGCTCAGGATTTCTCCCTCGCGGCCCAACCCATGCATAACAATCACCCCGTCCGGGTTGGATGCCGATCCCGCCAGGGAAAGGCGACGGGGGACCAGGACCACGAGCCTTGGCCGGTTCACCGGCGGGCCGTGCGGTATCCCTTGTGTCGTTTGAGCTTCCGGCAAGCCGGAATGCCCGATACCCTGCCGCCAAAAGGACAACAGGAACTTGCTTGTCTGCCCGAGACCCCGGCTTTCGCCGGGGCTGAAGGCAAACTCGCTTAAGCGAGTTTGATTTCCACGTTCACGCCGGCAGCCAGGTCCAGCTTCATCAGCGCGTCGACCGTCTGCGGCGTCGGCTGCACAATGTCAAGCATGCGCTTGTAGGTGCGGACCTCGAACTGCTCGCGCGACTTCTTGTCGATGTGCGGGCCACGGTTGACCGTGAACTTTTCGATGCGCGTCGGAAGGGGAATCGGACCGCGGATAAGGGCGCCGGTGCGGCGGGCGGTGTCGGCGATGTCGCCGGTCGCCTGATCGAGCACGCGATGATCGAACGCCTTGAGGCGAATGCGGATGTTGCTGTCCATTGTTCCTGTACCGATGCGAAAGAGCCAAAAACCCCGGAGCATTTTCAGAAATCAGCCGGAGCAGCCGATGACTTGTGAAAATGCGCCAACCAAAAAATATCCGCCCCGTTCCTGGCCCTTCTAGCTCATGCGAGCCGGAGAAAGGCGATCCGGGGCGGCAAAAAACTCAGCGGCGCGAATCAGGCGATTCGCGCCGCTGCGGTCCTATATTACTTCGAGATCGTGCCGACAACCCCTGCGCCGACGGTGCGGCCGCCTTCACGGATGGCGAAGCGGAGACCCGCATCCATCGCGATCGGGGCGATCAGCTTCACGCCGAGCTTCACATTGTCGCCGGGCATGACCATCTCGGTGCCTTCGGGCAGGATCACTTCGCCGGTCACGTCCGTGGTGCGGAAGTAGAACTGCGGACGATAGTTGGCGAAGAACGGGGTGTGACGGCCGCCTTCTTCCTTCGACAGGACATAGACTTCCGCGTCGAACTCGGTGTGCGGGGTGATGGTGCCGGGCTTGGCCAGAACCTGGCCGCGCTCGACTTCTTCACGGCCCACGCCACGGATCAGCGCGCCGATATTGTCGCCGGCTTCACCCTGGTCGAGCAGCTTGCGGAACATTTCGACGCCGGTCACGGTGGTCTTGCGGGTGTCCTTCAGACCGACGATCTCGACTTCCTCGCCAACCTTGACGATGCCGGTTTCGACGCGGCCGGTCACCACGGTGCCGCGGCCCGAGATCGAGAACACGTCTTCGATCGGCATCAGGAACGGCTTGTCGACCGGACGCTCCGGCTGCGGGATGAACGAGTCGACGGCAGCCATCAGCTTCAGAACGGCCTGCTTGCCGATTTCGTCGTTCGAACCGTCGAGAGCCTTGACGGCCGAGCCGGGGATGACGGGGATGTTGTCGCCGTCGAAGTCGTAGGACGACAGCAGTTCGCGGATTTCCAGCTCGACCAGTTCCAGGATTTCCGGATCGTCGACGAGGTCGACCTTGTTCATGAACACGACGAGCTGCGGCACGCCGACCTGGCGGGCGAGCAGGATGTGCTCGCGGGTCTGCGGCATCGGGCCGTCGGTGGCCGAAACGACCAGGATCGCGCCGTCCATCTGGGCCGCGCCGGTGATCATGTTCTTGACGTAGTCGGCGTGACCCGGGCAGTCGACGTGGGCGTAGTGGCGGGCTTCGGTTTCATATTCGACGTGGGCGGTCGAGATGGTGATGCCGCGCTCGCGCTCTTCGGGCGCCTTGTCGATATTGGCATAGTCGACGAAGGTCGCGCCGCCGGTTTCGGCGAGCACCTTGGTGATCGCCGCGGTCAGCGAGGTCTTGCCATGGTCGACGTGACCGATGGTGCCGATGTTGCAGTGCGGCTTGTTCCGCTCAAACTTAGCCTTAGCCATTTTATCCTACCTTCTAATCAAATCAGCTTTGGTCTGACCGCTCGGCCGCGCCTCGCGAAGGCGCGTCCATAGCAGCAAATTCAGAGAATACCAGCCCCTAACCGAGCCGTTTGCACGACCCGGCCAAGGAAAATTATCAGGCCATCTTCGCCTTGACTTCGTCCGCCACATTCTGCGGCACTTCGTCATAGTGCGAGAAGATCATCGAGTAGTTCGCGCGCCCCTGGGTGAACGAACGAAGCTGGTTCACATAGCCGAACATGTTGGCCAGCGGGACCATCGCCTCGACCACCTGCGCGTTGCCGCGGCTGTCGGTGCCCTGAATCTGGCCGCGACGGCTGTTCATGTCGCCGATGACGTCGCCCAGATATTCCTCCGGGGTCACGACCTCGACCTTCATGATCGGCTCAAGCAGCTTGATGCCCGACTTGGCGGCCGCTTCGCGCATCGCGCCGCGGGCGCAGATTTCGAAGGCCAGGGCCGACGAGTCGACGTCGTGATAGGCGCCGTCCGTCAGGTGGACTTCGAAGTCGATGATCGGGAAGCCGATCAGATGGCCGGTCTCGGCCGTCTCGCGGAAGCCCTTTTCCACCGACGGGATATATTCGCGCGGGATGTTGCCGCCCTTGATCTCGTCGAAGAACTGGTAGCCAGAACCGCGCTCGCCGGGGATGACCGTCACCTTGACCCGGCCGAACTGGCCCGATCCGCCCGACTGCTTCTTGTGGGTGTAGTCGATGTCGACCTTCTTCGCGAGATATTCGCGATAGGCGACCTGTGGCGCGCCCACATTGGCCTCGACCTTGAACTCGCGCTTCATGCGGTCGACCAGGATTTCGAGGTGGAGTTCGCCCATGCCCTTGATGATGGTCTGGCCCGATTCGTGGTCGGTCGAGACGCGGAAGGACGGATCCTCGGCGGCCAGGCGGTTGAGCGCGATGCCCATCTTTTCCTGGTCGGCCTTGGTCTTGGGTTCGACCGACAGCTCGATCACCGGCTCGGGGAATTCCATCCGCTCCAGGATGATCGGCTGGCGCTCGGCGCACAGCGTATCGCCGGTGGTGGTTTCCTTGAGGCCCGCCAGGGCGACGATGTCGCCGGCATAGGCGGTGTCGATGTCCTCACGCGAGTTGGCGTGCATGAGGAGCATGCGGCCGATCTTTTCCTTCTTGTCCTTGACCGAGTTCAGGTAGCTGCCCTTGGTCAGCGTGCCCGAATAGACGCGCAGGAAGGTGAGCGAACCCACGAACGGGTCGTTCATGATCTTGAACGCCAGGCCGGAGAAGGGCGCATCGTCGGCCGTCTTGCGGCTGTCGGGCTCGTCGGTGTCGGGGTTGATGCCCTGGACGTCGGGAATGTCGAGCGGCGAAGGCAGATAATCGACCACCGCGTCGAGCAGCGGCTGGACGCCCTTGTTCTTGAACGCCGAGCCGCACAGCACCGGCACGAAGGCATGGCCCAGCGTGCCCTTGCGGATCAGCTTCTTGAGCGTGGCGACGTCGGGCAGATTGCCTTCCAGATAGGCTTCCATCGCATCGTCGTCCTGCTCGACGGCGAGTTCGATCAGCTTCTCGCGATATTCGGCGGCCTTGTCGGCGAGGTCGGCCGGAATCTCCTCATAGGAGAATTCGGCGCCCAGATTCTCGTCCTTCCAGATGATGGCGCGGTTCTCGACCAGGTCGACCAGGCCCTTGAAGTCCGATTCCGCGCCGATGGGCAGGTAGAGGACGGCCGGGGTGGCGCCCAGACGGTCGATGATCGTCTGCACGCAATAATAGAAGTTGGCGCCGGTACGGTCGAGCTTGTTGATGAAGCACATCCGCGGCACCTTGTACTTGTCCGCCTGGCGCCACACGGTTTCCGACTGCGGCTCCACGCCCGCGACGCCGTCGAACGCGGCGACCGCGCCGTCCAGCACGCGCAGCGAACGCTCGACTTCGATGGTGAAGTCGACGTGGCCGGGGGTGTCGATGATGTTCAGCCGGTGGTCGTTCCAGAAGCAGGTGGTCGCAGCCGACGTGATGGTGATGCCACGCTCCTGCTCCTGCTCCATCCAGTCCATGGTGGCGGCGCCGTCATGGACTTCGCCGATCTTGTAGGACTTGCCGGTATAGTAAAGGATGCGCTCGGTCGTGGTGGTCTTGCCGGCGTCGATATGCGCCATGATACCGAAATTGCGATAGCGTTCGAGCGGATGGCTGCGGGCCATGATGCTTCTCCGTTGCCGGCTCGCCGGCGGTTGGGGATTCGTTAAATCTGCGCGTGGCCCCTAAACCAATCCGTTCGCCATGGGTAGCCACCCATGGCGAACGGACCGATTTTTTGAAACCATGAGAGGAAGCGGACGATATGGATGCCCGCTTCGCCTTTTTCCAGCGCCGGATTACCAGCGATAATGCGAGAAGGCGCGGTTCGCTTCCGCCATGCGGTGCGTGTCTTCGCGCTTCTTGACCGCATTGCCGCGATTGTTGGCGGCGTCCAGCAGCTCGCCCGACAGGCGGGCAGCCATGGTGGTTTCGCTGCGGTTGCGCGACGCGGTGATCAGCCAGCGGATCGCCAGCGCCTGGGCGCGCTCCGGGCGCACTTCGACGGGGACCTGGTAGGTCGCACCGCCGACGCGGCGGCTGCGGACCTCGATGCCGGGCTTCACATTGTTCAGCGCGTCATGGAACATGGCGATCGGGTCCTTCTTGGACTTCGCCTCGACAGTGTCGAGAGCGCCGTACACGATGGACTCGGCGACGGCCTTCTTGCCGTCCTGCATGATGCTGTTCATGAACTTCGACAGCACGACATCACCGAACTTGGGATCGGGCAGGATGACGCGCTTTTCGGGGCGACGACGACGTGACATGTTTCTGGTCTCCCCTTACTTCGGACGCTTGGCGCCGTACTTCGAACGGCTCTGCTTGCGGTCCTTGACGCCCTGGGTATCCAGAACGCCGCGCAGCACGTGATAGCGCACACCGGGAAGGTCGCGCACGCGGCCGCCGCGGATCAGCACGACGCTGTGCTCCTGAAGGTTGTGGCCTTCACCCGGAATGTAGGTGATGACTTCGCGCTGGTTGACCAGACGCACCTTCGCCACCTTGCGGAGGGCCGAGTTCGGCTTCTTCGGAGTCGTCGTGTAGACACGGGTGCAAACGCCGCGCTTCTGCGGGTTCGCTTCCATTGCAGGAACCTTCGACTTGGTCTTCTGCAGCTCGCGGCCCTTGCGGACCAGCTGGTTGATCGTTGGCATGAAGCCCTTCACCTTTTTCAGTTACTTTACCGCATGCATCCCCGCGTTCCTTGCGGCCTGGAAAACGAATCGCCTCCAAACGGCAAAGGCTCCGGCGGAAACCCGCCCGGAGCCGCAAGAGCACCGGCAATGTTCAGCTCTGATGCCCCAGGACCGGGATCGGCACGAACGAATCCGCTCCTTATCCGGTCTTTGGGCAGGCGCGCCTATAGCCATGCGCGAGACGCGGGTCAAGAACGCCGGGCCTGCGTGGCGAAGAGGCGGATAAACGAGCCGTCCGTCCTGAGACGATGCACCGGGACCGTCGCGCCGCGCCAGGGAAGGCAGGCCGAGAAAAATTTGCGACAGGCCGGAACCGATTTCCCTGGTTCCACGTTTCACCCCGTCCATCCTTCGACTCGTCACGACTCCCCGTCGGCGGATTCGCGCGACTCGATTCCATTTGTTAGCGCCCCGTTCACTAAAAACGCACGCGGGGTCGCAATTGTCGCAATGGAGCAAGATGGGGGCAGCCGCCCTCTGGGCCGGCATGACGGCCCGGTGTTCGAAGCTGTGCCCGGATCGGGAGATTTTCCTGCGCTCCGGCGGCCAGGTGAAGTTCATCCATATCTCGCGCAGGGCGCAGCTTGCCGCGGCCGGCCTGCTCTCTTCCGCCCTGGTCGGCGGGATTGGATTCGGCCTGTCCGTGGCCGCCAGCAGCGCTGAGATCGAGCAGGAGCGCGCCGCTCTCGCCGCCCGGGACAAGGCCGTCTCCAGCAGCGCCAGCCAGGTCGCGCGCTATCGCAAGTCGGTCGACCAGCTCGCGCAGGAGCTGCAGGAGCGCCAGGACTTCATGGACGACCTTTACCGCACGCATTTCGGCCAGGACGGCACGGCCCCCGCCGGCGATGTGGTCGGCAAGGCCGATGGCGGAACCAAGGGCGGCACGTCCAAGCTCGACACCAAGATCAGCGTTGCGCCGGAAGCGGCGCCGCTGCTGCGGATCGACGCCCGGCAGCGCCGCTTCGCCGCCCTGCTGACCGGCGCCGTCCAGAAGCGCGCCGACAAGGCGGCCGCCGCGATCCGCAGCTTCGGCCTCAATCCCGACAGCCTCGCCCGCAGCGCCGCCCGCGCGCAAAACCGGGCGATGGGCGGCCCCTTCGTGCCCTGGGAAGGACAGGACGTCCTGCCGGGCGAGTTCGAAAAGCTCGCCAAGGCGCTGTCCCGCATGGAATTCCTGGAAGCGAGCCTGCTCGCCATCCCTTCCGGCAAGCCGACGGCGACGCCGATGATGAGCAGCAGCTATGGCTATCGCAGCGATCCGTTCAACGGCCATGCGGCCTTCCACGCGGGCCTGGATTTTCCGGGTAGCATGGGCCAGCCGATCCTGGCCGCCGCATCGGGCAAGGTCAGTTTCGTCGGCCAGCGCAGCGGCTATGGCAATGTGGTCGAGGTCACGCATGGCAACGGCATCCTGACCCGCTACGCCCATCTGTCCGGCTTCAGCGCGCGGGTCGGCCAACAGGTGGCGCGCGGCGGCGCCATTGCGCGCATGGGATCGACCGGCCGCTCCACGGGGCCGCATCTTCATTTCGAGGTGCGGGTGAACGGCAATGCCATCAATCCCCGCCGCTTCCTGGAGGCGCGCAAGGATGTCCTCCAAATCCAGCAAATCGCGACGGCGCGTCTCGCCGATGTCGGCGACCGGGGATAGAGACCACCAGCGGCGACTAACCGGGAGGGGATTGCCGTCTCCCTCGTCTCTTCGGTCGGCAATCTTTCTGCCCGAAAAAGAAAAGGGCCGGAAAACCAGCCCCTTCCCTTGCATTCATATTGATCGAACGATCAGCGCTTCGCTAGTCCGAGCCTGTAAAATTGAATAATAATATCAATATGATAGATAGTTAATTGCGGCATACGTGTAACGAACGTGTAATTATAATTCATAAATATCTATATTTTTCAATATCTTATGTCGCAGAGATATAAATACGGCATGAGATTTTACGAATTCGCCACGACCAAACCCAAGAAGCCGCGCAAACCCCAAAAGCCTATGACTCCCGCGCAATCCATGGTGGCAGCGAAAAAGCGTCAGGTCGAATTGGCCAAGCAGGCCCTTCAATCGGTGAAGGATCAGCAGAAGCGTAGGAAAGAGGCTGAACGCACTCGCCAGATTTCCTACATTGAGCCCCTTCCCAAATCGGCATCCTAATCGGTTTCGCAGAACCAATCTGGTTCAGGTCCGGAAGGCAGACTCCCATTCTACCCACATATATCCGTCGAGCGCGATGTCGATGCCGATCAGATGTAGGGTTTTACTATGTAGAAATTTACTATGTAGATAATTCTATATCAGGGTTCGGCTCACTAATAGTGGTGAGGCAAATGAAAAACGCCCCCACGGCGAGCCGTGAGAGCGTTTCAAAGGCCGTCGCTGGAACGCATATGCGTCTCCATGGGCTATATATGTGCTACCACACTGGCGCGGTGGCAGATTACGTGCAGTAGTTAGTCGGGGATTGGATCGGCAAACTGCTCAAGATGCTCAGTTTGCTTTTGCAGTCGCTTTGCCTTCATGTCAGCCACGGTCGCTTTGAAGGCGGCGGTCACCTCCTCAACATCGGCCCCATCTGCCAGCAAATCGGAGAAATCCTCATCGTAGCGTAGATTGACCAACACTGCGCCTGCGCTCTCTTTCACTCCTTCCCGCTTGGCATCGATCCCGGCCTGAATTTCAGCTTCGCGGGCTAGAATTTTCCTGCCCTTCGCAATGACAAACTCATCGTATTTGGCCTGTTCCCAGCCATCCACGCCGACAACGAACAGCTTATCGCCGAGCACTTTGAAGATTATGCGGCCAAACTCAACGGCTTCTGAAAGTTGGGCAGGCTTGGCAAATTCAAACACATCGTCGTTGGCGGGGTTTTCCGCCTTGGCGACAGCATTGGCGCGATCCTGCTGACGCCGTGCAATTTGCCGTGGCGTAGGCTTTTTGGCTCGCTTCGCCGCCTGCTTGGCCGCCCATTGCCTATAGTGCATCTCCAGCGCCAGAATGCCGCCATAGACCTTGCCGTCCTCCGAGGACTTGAATTTTGCCGTGGTAATGAAATCCACCACGTCAGGCACTCTAACCTTGCTGCCTTCCAGAGTGGCAAGGACGCAGCCATATTTCTCGGCGGAACGATCACGCCGGTATGCGCGATTGGCAATGCCTTCATGCTCCCCATCGGCGATGGGGGCGTCGGTGTCGGTATTGACCCAACGCCCGTAGAGCAGCGCCGTGATGGCATTCCATTTGTTATAACTGCCGGTCGATGTGAGAGCCTTCGCCTGCTTGCCCAGATCGTGCTGCGACAAAACGGTCGTCAAATGTTCGCGATTGTAGATCGACGAAAAGCAGGCAAGGCCAAAGGCATAGGCTTCCGCAAGCTGCTGGTAGAGGATTTGGCGACCAGCGACCCTGAGCTTCGTCTGGGCCTCGTTATCGGCGACAAGTGACTTCTGCTTGAAGGCAGCAATCAGTTCCAGAATGCGCTCGGCCGGCAACTGGTCCATGCCAGTAGAAACGTCATCGCGGAGCAGCCCAAAACGCTTGGCGGCATAGTGGACCTCAGAGCCGTCATCCTGCTTCTCAACTTCAAAATCGAACCACCCGCGATCAGCATCAAAACGCTGCACGAGCAGCAACTCACTTACATCAGACATTCGGTATTCTCCTTCATCGACGCGGCACAATCGCGGCGTCGTGAGGTGTTGATACATGGGGGTTGCCTAGATAAGTGATTATCAGGATCATATGGGAATTATGGGACAACCCATGAACACGAACAGGCGGCGCAAACGACGCGCCCCAAACCTTGGCTTTATCGCGGTTTGGGACGACAGATGGATGGATTGGCCGGAGATTTGGGCGGCAGATTTGTGGTTCAAATTCCTGCAAATCAGCCCCAGCTATGAGCTTGCCCGTCAATGCCGCGCTGGCGAACTGATGGGCGCAGAGGCGCTGCCAGCGGATTTTGACGTCGTCCTGGCTGTCTATGATGACCTTGGCGATGTCCAGATTTCGAGTGGCGAATGGCTGGATAAGCAATACCGCTTCATGGGTCATTTTGGTAAGCGGCCCAGCACGGCCCAACTTGGCATTGTGCGTCACGACGGTCCTGAGCCAGCCCCTGACATCATGGAGGGGCTTGAAGCCTATCTGGCGAAGCAGTGGATCGTTGAGGGCAAACCGTCCGCCGTTATCGCCGCGATCCCGCTGGGAATGGGCAAGGCCGAGATCATCAGGCAGGTGGAGGCGATGCTGGACGGGATGATGCCAGACAGTCATGTCGTGGCAGACGGATCACCGAAATATCAGGTGGCGGACAAGCGGAACGATCTTCGCAGCGCGGGCCGCTACTGCGAGGCGATGCGAATCAAGCTCAGGCGACCGGCTCTGAAAAATTGGCAAATTGGCGTGATGGCCAAGCTCAGCGAGGCTCATAGCGCCTATGTGAAAGCCAATCCCAAACGCGATCCTGACGACCTCATTGATCGACACGGTGCGTTGAAAATCCTGACGAGCCGCGCCCTCAGTCGCGGGCATATGATCGCAGAGAATGCCGCAAGGGGCATCTTTCCCAGCTATGCGACCTGCGAACATGCGATGCCGCTGGATTGGGATTTCCTTCATGGGCAATGGCGCGCGCGGAGCAAAAAGATCGCCGCCGAGTGGTATGGAGCGCGCTCACTACTAGTGGGGCACCTGTAACACGGCATCAGACGGGAAAGGCTGCGCCAATCCTCCCGCCGCGCTGCGGCCTTCGATTGAGATTCCTCCAGCCAATCCAGATAAAAGGCAATGGCCGCTACAGGCATGGATTTGGCGGCGAAGCTGTCAAATGCGGGCCGTGCGGCCAATTGCTATCCCACGCCAAGGCCGCAGGGCTTGGTGGGGGATATGTCCATGATGACAATGGCCTTGCTCTGGCTGCGCTCATCGCAACGCCATAAAAACTGACGCCGCCGGCCATCCAACCCGCATCGCTTCGCTCGCCTGCGTTGGATACGCCGCTCTGCGTCGTTTTTAGTCTTCTTCTCAATATCTTTGTGTAACGAAAACTATCTTAAAGAATAATAAAGACGTTACGCATCTGGTGCCGTGTTACAGTCCCAGGTCAGGTCAATTCCGACCGCAAATAGATAAATAGATATGAGCGGCGGCATCCCGCATTTGTCCAGATCGTGTTCTCGCCGCCGCTCATTATGACAAAGAAAATGGACGAATGGCGGGAAATATGCTTGGACAAAGGCATCTGCAATTTGGGAAAAGGAGAACATTATCGAATGCAAACACGAATTCACTACGTTTCTGCGCCCGCTGGATCGGGCAAGACCTACCAGCTCGAACAGCTTGCGGCCAAATTGGCGACCAGCGAAAACCACAAAATCCTGATCGCGCAGCCAACTAGACACCTTATCCGTCAGACTGCCGCGAACCTGCGCCGTGCCAATCCAGCCTTGGCGGTCAAATCCATCCTTTCCAGCAGCAATGGCGATGCCGTGACCCCACGGATCGAAGCCCACATGGCCAATGCTGGCAAGGGCAAGGGCCAGGTGCTGCTCATCAGCCACGAAGCCCTGAAACGTCTGCCGCCAGCGCACCGCGCGCATTGGGATTTGTTCGTCGACGAAATCCCGTCCGTGTTCGAATGTCTCGCGCTCAAGATCGTCAAGACCCACGCGCATCTGACCGATCATATCGAACTGGAAGACCTTGGCCGTGGCATCAGCGCGGTGAAAATCTCACCGGGGCATCGCGGTGCGGTGGAAATCCTGCTCCGCAACGAGAGCAAGGACGAGCTGCTGGAACGCTTTGGCCCGATCTCCAACCATCTGCTGGACGACAGCCGCACCGTCATGGTGGAGACGGCCTGCTATCAAGCCTTGCTGGACGGGACCAAGCGCGAAGGCGAAATCAATTTTTTCTCGATCCTCGGCCCTGAGTTTGTTCAGGATTTCAATTCCGTCACGCTGATGGGCGCCAATGCGCGGGAAACCGAATTGTTCGCGCTGTGGGGCATTCGCCGCGACATCGACTTTGTGCCGCATCCGCTGCTGACCAAAGGGCTGCGCTACCATGAACACCAGAACGGCGACCGCCTGACCGTCCATTATCTGTTCGAGCGGGAATGGTCGATTTCGCGGTCCCAGACCGAGAACGACGATACGGGCATGACACTGCTGGAAGAGGTGGGCGACTACATCCAACGCTTCTTCGCAGGGCAGCGCTTCCTCTGGGTGGCGAACAAATCCGCCGACATGATGATGTTCGACCGCAATGATCGCCTGCCCGCCGTCAGCCACGGCCTCAACGAACCGCATTTCATCGCCTGCCATGCCGTCGCCAGCACCATCGCACTCGTCCATAACCATGCCAGCGCGAAGTTTCTGGCTATGTTGGGGCTGACCGACAGCCAAATCCGCACGGTGATCTGCTATCAGTCGGAATATCAGGCCATCATGCGCTGTTCATTGCGCGATCCCGACGCCATCGCGCCCGTGATCATCATCGTGCCCAGCAGGGCCAGCGCGGAATGGATTGCGGGCAAATTCGCTGGGGCGGCAGTCAGCAAACTCAGCACGGGACTGGATTGGGAAGTGGGCAAAGTTGGCCGCCCCAAGGCCGTGCGTGCAATGACCAACGCGGAACGGGTCAGGAAGCATCGCGCGGCCAAAAAAGGCGGCGGCGGACTCACTACTAGTGAGCGCCGGGTAGGGAGGCTTTCAGGCAGACTAAACGGGGAGGCGGGATGGCCTGCCTGTTATCCTCATAACAATTTGCCGTCCTCAGTCGGCGGGTGAGTTGCCTCGGAAGTCGTTGGATTTGCATCTTCAGTGGCAGCGGGAGCGCTTATAACAGGCTTAGGTGGGGTCCAACCCTGAGAAAAAGTAATCCGATCAATTGTGATAAAGTCCAGCATTGCTCCCAAAAAGGCCCTGGCATCGATAGGCAGTTCATCAAATTCTGGACAATCGATCAAAAATGCAGCCTGTTCTAAATCTTTCGCGGCATTGAAGAGGCGATCAGAGTTCGCCATTTTTACTACGATTTCAGCGAGGCTCTCAGCCGGAACTGACTGAAGTGCTTGATGGAACCGATTGTGAATTATGTCGGCAAGGCCAGCGCCATTAGGGGCGTAATCCCTTATGGCGGCTTGTGCCCAACGAAGCTTTTCTGCCGTCCCTTTTGGATCGTCACCAAAGCGGATAGCGTCGGTCAAGCTAGCCAGTCGCTCCTGCTGAGGACGCAGCGCGGATTCCCCTGAGGCAAAGTCAAACGCGGCGGCAGCGATACCCGCGCAAAAATACGTTAGGCGAGTAAAAACCTGCGCGGGAAGTGAGTTGGGATGTGCTTCGACACACATTCGCGCAAAATATTGCGCGCCATCCGCTGCGGTGTTTGCGCAAGATGGTCCGAACCGATCGGCCACTGAAGATTTTACCGAGGCGAAGGTGTCGCGGACATCCTTCGAAGAGCGCGATGCATCAACCTTGGCAATAAGTTCACCCAAATCTTCGTCAGAGAGGCGCGAGGAAGCCGTAAGACGCTGGCTCGATTTCAATCTTTGCAGATCGGCGTTGTCGATCCACAGAACATTGTGCTTCCGGGCGAGCTCCCGCAGAGAACGACGCGAGTCGCTGGTTGCAATCCCGGTCGCTTCGACTTGGATTAACTCAGCCAGACCCTTCACAAAAAAGAGACGCTCGGCCGCCTTAGGCTGCGCATTATCCTTGATGTCTATGATAATCCGGCGACGTGCGAGTGTCGCCGATCGTTCGTAGAGCCAGAGGTCAATGTCAGTCAGTTCATCGCCGCCATGTCGTAGCTTCACACCACGAACTACGAAAAATCCTGCCCCCAGGAAGTAAGACCGTACAATCTCCTCCGTCTCGAAGCCCTTTTTCCCGGTCTTTTTGGGAGCACTGGTTGGCTTGGCGTTCACAGCGAGCCTCCGCCACGAACTGCGCTCAACAGCGAACGGGTCTGCGCTCGGCTCGCAGCAGACTGGCCCTTTCGCAGGCCAACGCGCGCGGCCTCTGGTGGGGTATAGCTTCGCATTCCGGCGCTGGGTAAGGTTTCCAGAGCGGCGGCGGCGGCATTTCTGCCTTTTAGCACTTCCAAAGCAATTACCCCGACTTCGCGTTTCAACAGGCGCATTTTGAACCCGTAACCGGAGCGTTCGGTTTGCACTACGCGCTCGAGTTCAAGTGCTCTGTAGTCATTGCCAATGGCCGTGGCTGGTCCCACGGAACCGCCTCGTATCAGCTTTCCGAGCAGAAGATCGATCCCCCATATCTGTCCGCGTGCTGATGGGCTGTGAGTCATTCCATATGTCAGGGCTGCCACCAGCGCTTTTGCGTGATCAAAAGCATCTTCCGTCAGGGGATTGCTGAATTTATGGAATGATCCCGGCGAAGTTATGAAAACATGATCACCGGCTTCATTGGAAACTATGTTCATGTCGTACAGGGCTGCTGCCCGTACTTTGGCAAACAAGGGCTCGCCAAGAATTTTTATCGCAGTTGCGGCTGTTACGGCTCCGCGCAATTTTAATTTTGCATCGAATTCGACAATCTTTGCCTGTTCGGCGGAACTGAGCGAATCGATAACCTTTTTGGCTTTGCTAGCGGTGTCCCGACGAAAGAGGTTGCCATTGAACAAGAGTTTGTCTGCCCCTTCCCCTTCCGCATCGACAAAGCCGATCTGGGAAGCCTGCAGAACAAAATCGGTAGCGTCCGCTTTGGCGAGCTTGTGGGTATCACCGAGAAATTCAATTGCACCATTCGCCGTGACTGGGGCCTGCGAGGCCAGTTCGGCTAAAGTAATGGCAGCGCGTTCGGTGGGATGGGGGTCGTTGTCTTCAAAAAGATCCGCAGCGTGGGTTAGCGCCGAGGATCCGCTCACGCCCAACACGGACACATCGCCAGAAGCCGAACGGTCGATAAGTTTACGCTTCTGCAAGTGATCTAAGCAAGCTGTGAGCTCAGTTTTCGGATTGAGGTTTCCAACCTTTGCAGCCGCGATGACCTGGTCCGAAGTTAAGGTGGCTTCATCGCTCTCCCCCAAGCGAGCCAAGAGCCCAGCGGACTTCGCTGCCAGATCGATCGCGCTAAATTCAGCGGCCCCGCGCATATCAGCCGCAACCTTGCGGCCGTGGTGAACGACCCAAGCGCCGATAGTTTGCTTCTCCACACCATCCCCCTGCGAGCAATGAAGAGAACATAGGACTGGAACGAGGAAAAGAAATACGCAGCCAGCAAGATTTTGAAAATTCAGCACAGATGCGCCGCTCTGCCTCGTTCTTCCAGCCTTACGCGAAGGCCGACGCTTGCGGCCAATGCCCCCCCCATCGGGGCAACAGCGCAGCTTTTGCCGCAATCGGCCGTGAAGAGTCAGGTTCATGGCCGTGGAGTCGGGCCACTACTAGTGAGTGCCGCATTCAGGTAGTCCCTGTCGTGACAGTCGCATTCCGCGCGGTGGCTGTCACATTCAGGTCGATTTCCGCCAAAAATGACATCAGATGGTCAGGCTCCAGACCCAAAAGTGACAGGAGCAAACATGATCGTCGGCTATGCGCGTGTCAGCACCACGGACCAATGCCTTGCTGTCCAGATGGATGAACTTGCTGCCCACGGCTGTGACCGCATCTTTCAGGATCAGGCCAGCGGCACCAGCAGGGCACGCGCAGGGCTGGTGGAAATGATGCAGTTTGTCCGCGAGGGCGACACCATCGTGGTCAGCAGGCTTGACCGCTTCGCTCGCTCGCTGACTGACCTGTTTCAGCTATTAGACGAACTCAGCCGCAAGGGCGTTGCCTTCCAATGCGTCCATCAGTCCATCGACACCAGTAGCAGCACGGGCAAGCTGACACTCGCGATCTTGGGCGCAGTGGCGGAATTCGAGAACGATATCCGTAGGGAACGGCAGCGGGCTGGCATCGCAAAGGCTAAGGCCAATGGCGTCTATAAAGGGCGCAGGGCTAAGATTAACGCCGAGCGGGTCAGGGAAATGGCCGCTCAAGGCTTTACAGCTAGCACGATCGCCAGCGAACTTGGGTGCCACAGGCAATCCGCTTATCGGCTCTTGCGTACCGCGTCCTAATAGGAAGTTACCCTCTCATTCGTTCGGAACTAGGGCGCCGTATTCCAATTCGTCCAGTCGAGCGGCCGCGCGACGAATACGAGCTAGTAAAGTGGCATCGCCATCCTTCGTTTCCCAAACGGTGCGACATTGACTCAGGAGGTCTGGATTTCGTCGAACCGGACTTCATCTTCATCGAGGCGATATACGCGGGCGAGTTGGACCCCAGCTTAATGTTGCCCGCGATGCCCGCCGCGCCAACTTCAAGGCCACGGCGAAGAAAGCAGCCTCATGATGGAAGCTTGGTGGGTGGGCGTCTTTTTCCACCTCATTTCATCAAATGCCATCCGAGCAAAGCACGAGAACAAGCAGACGTGAAATCGCTAAACTTTCCTGACACTCTGTCGGGTAGAAGCTACAATGCAGAGAGCGATCAATGTTCCCTGAACGAAGACCAGAAACTGCCAATCAGCGGTTCAAGCGCGTAATCTAGGGCGCTGCGCTTGCGGAGAGGAATGAGCACCTGAACCGGCATCCCAGCCCGCAGGGCGAAATCCTCTCCGCGCACTTTCCGGATGAGCTGCAACTGGCTTAACGGCACCGCTGCCTCCCCTGTGAAATAGCTTTGGCCGCTGCGCTCATCGATAAAGCTGTCGGCCGACAAACGTGTCAGCTCGCCTTCCAGATTGGGTAAGGTCCGCTCATGCAATCCGGAAAATTTGACCAGCAGCTTTTGCCCCATCTGCAGATCGTCAGCGTCATCCGGTGAAATCTGCATCTGAATGCGGAGTGGCTGTCGTTCCGGTATAATATCCATGAGCTTTTGCCCCGGCGATATGACGCCGCCGGGAGTAAAAACAGTCAGTCCCACAATAGCTCCGGTAGCAGGGGCACGGATCTCCGTGCGCGCGAGTTGGTCGCGCGCGGCGCGCCACTTGGGAAGGACATCGCCCAGCCGCAGTTCGACGTCACGCAATTCCGACGCGGTGCGTTCACGGAAGCTGCGTTCGGCTTCCAGAACCTGTATTTCATTCTCCCGCACCGCGCCGCGTGTCTGAGCGACGCTGGCGTTATATTGGCCGCGCTGTCCTTCGAGGGATGCCCGCATCCGCTCCAGTTCTCGCATGCGTGTCTTGGAGACAAAACCTTTTTCAGCGACTGGTCTGAGCGCAGCTATCTGTTCGTCGATCAGGCGAAGTTGCTCACGGGTTGAAACAGCTTGTTCGTTATATCCCCGGCCTTGCTCCCCGGATTGCACGACCTGCTGTTGCAGCGCATCGCGTTGCGCCGCCAGAACCGCTACGCGGGCTTGCAACTCGGCCCTTTGCAGTTTCATGGCCAGAGCCGCATCGGCTCTATCCCTAGGCTGTAGCGACAAAAATTCTTGCGGTTCGTTAATTTGGGAAAGGCCCATTTGCTCGGCTTCCAATCGGGCACGTTGCGCCAGAAGCCGAATGGCCTGGGAAGCCAGCGCCCGTTCCTGTGCTTGGACCTCGGCCGCCGCCAGTGTCATGAGCAGGCGACCCCGCTCCACCCGCTGCCCTTCCCTGACATGGATGCTGCCGACCACCCCGCCATCCCGATGCTGAACGGACTGGCGCTGGCCCGCGACGATAAGGCGGCCTGTGGCATAGGCCGCCGCATCTAGCCGGCTGAACGCGGTCCAACCCAGAAAACCCGCAAAGAAGAGGATGGCGATAATAAGGCCTTGCCGGATATCCCGTTTGGGATCGGCGATGACGGCCAGATCTACCTCTGGGCGCAGTGCGGGCAAGACAATCTGTTGGCTCATGAGGCGGCCTTCGCGACTGAGGGGGCAGGGACGCGGCGCATATTGGGCGGCGTTATCTTGGCGAGCACCTCGTCGCGCGGACCGAACATTTCCATGTGTCCATCTCTCATCACCAATATCCTGTCCACTACCGGCAGGATGCCGAGTTTATGCGAGACGACAAGAACGGTTTTGCGCTCTGCCTTCAATGCACCCAACGCTGCGATCAGCGCTGCGTCTCCTTCGGTATCCAGATGGGCATTGGGTTCATCTAGAAGGAGAATAGCAGGATCACCAAAGACCGCGCGTGCTAATGCTATGCGCTGGGCTTGGCCAGCGGAAATGCCCTTGCCGCCGGATTTGAGCTGATGGTCATAGCCATTGGGAAAACGGCGGATCAGAGCGTCGGCTCCGACCTTTGACGCCGCGGCCACAACGTCTGTGTCAAGGCAAGTTCTGTCCTCTCCCCACTCGGTAGAGAAGCGCGCGATATTATCGGCAATAGAACCTGCCAGCAGTGTAGAATCTTGAGGTAGGTAGCCGATGTGACGTGCGAGAATCTCCGGGTCCCAATCCTGAGCATCGGCATCATCGAGCCGTATCTTTCCTCGATCGGGCAGGAGCGCACCGGCAATGGCGCGGATCAGTGTCGATTTGCCAGCGCCGCTGGGACCAACAACGGCAACGACCTCACCTGCTGGAATAGCGAGGGAGATGTTTTGGAGAACCGCGCCATCACGGGCCTCGTTCATAACGGTGAGGTTTTCGACACTGATTTTCCCCTTTGGAGGAGGGAGCGTAGTCTTGATCCTTGCGGCCGGAGCGGTCGCCAGCAGTGTCCGGATATCAGTATATTGCTGGCGTGCCTGAATTAGCGACTTCCATGTCGCAATCAGTTGCTCAATCGGCTGAAGCGCGCGCGCGATGAGAAAGGAGGACGCAAAAATCGCACCTGTTGATATAAGATTATCGACGGCCAGCAACGCCCCCAAGCCCAAAGCTAGGGATTGCAGCGCTAGCCTGATGAATTTGCCAAGTGTGAGAAAGCTGCCAGCGGCGAGGCTGGCCTGCGTTTGCGTCGCTATCATCGCTTCACGTTGGCGCAACTGGCGCGTGACCAACGCGCGCCGCATACCCAATGCTCTTATGCCATCCGCCGCTGCCAGCAACTCGTCCTGGCTTGCATAGGAAACGCTGGCCAGTAGTTGCGCCTGCGCCAGTTTATGGCGGGTTGCTCGCCATGTGGTAAAAGCGACGAGGGGCAGGAGAAGGCATCCCACCACAGCTAAAACACCAATCCAAGGATGGACTAGGAAGCATACCAGCAGATAAACGGGCACCCAAGGGGCGTCGAACAGTCCCAGAATTGCAGGACCGCTCAATGTACTGCGCAATGTGTCGAAATCGCGCAGACCTTGACGCGCAGAAGGTAGATCCGGTCGGCCTAAGGTCGCATCCAGCAAAGCTGGCGCAACAATCATATCTAGCTTCACTCCCGCACGGATCAGCAATCGAAGGCGAAGGCGATCAAGCAGGCTGAGCGTTATCAGCGCGAATATGAGTACCAATGTCAGGTACAGAAGCGTTTGCAAACCTTGGGTAGGTACTACCCGATCATAGACCTGCAACATGTATAAGGTTGGTGTGATGTAGAGAGCATTTAGCAGGGCACTGAAAGTCGCGACTGCACCAAAGTGCCGCCTTGCCTTCTGAACGGCGTGGCGAAGCATATCGCTGTTAGTAGCAACCATGGATTTAGCTCGCAACTGCGGGATTAATTGGAACATACTCGTCCCGAAATCGGCGCGCTAGGATAACTTGCGGCGCCAACCCTCCAAAATCACTCATCGATTAGTTCAAGCTAAAACGTCATAAGAGGCAGTGCTGCCAAAGTAGAAATCGATAAGGGAAATGCCGTCTACCGTTAACTGCCCGTCATAATTCCCTTGCTCAAAAAATGCATGATAATCAAGATCAATGTATCCTTCAGCCATCCACGTTTCTCTCACCACGCCAGAAGTTGCTCCTTGGCGCCATCCAGTCACATCTCTAAACAAAATTGAATCACCTGTACTTTTCACCACCAACGCCAAGTCACCGGCCATTTGGTATTGCTCGCCGTCAAAACTGACTACTTCAGCATCCCAAATATATTTCAAATCCGACCGATCATATCCTGCAAGATCGAAGACAGCCGATCCACTCTCAACCACGTCGTGTCCAAAGGAGCCGGAGAGATTAACAATGACCCCATCTTCTGGCTGAAAGAAGCCGTAAAAGTTGTATGCATCATTACCTTCGCCGCCGACAATTTCAGTGTCAGTTGCGTTAACGAAAAACTGATCGTTACCTTGCCCCCCGCTCAGATAAAATCCCGCATCAGATGATCCGCTGTACAGTTGATCATCGCCTTCCTCTCCATAAACCCAGGACTGGGCTTCACCGGCGTGCATGATATCATCCCCACTGCCGCCATAGAGATGGTCGATATCGTAGTACCCATCGTACTCCGGGCCTCCCCATATGACGTCTGCACCATCCCCGCCACTTAGGTTGTCATTACCTAAGCCGCCATCAAGATAGTCATTGCCCCCACCGCCAAAAATGATGTCGTCGCCTGCATCACCATACAGGTTTTGAACGCCCAGCCCACCTGTGATAACGTCGTGACCGTCGCCCCCAAAGACCTCGGAATTATCGCTACCGCTAACGCTTAATTGATCATCAGATCCGCTTCCATGAACAGTGGCTAAATTCACAAAACCGTTAAGCGCAATTGAGCCTTCGGTGGACAGGTCATCCAACGTACCGACGCCTGATGAGAGAGTAAGGGCCATGCCAGAATACGCCTGGCTCACGTTTATGACTGCGTGTGAGGTCTGGGCTACATTCACAGAAACGTCTGTGTCGGCGGCAATGTCATCATATACATCCAAACTAAAAAAGTCAGAATGTACGTTTATGGCCTCGATCGAAGTTAGGCGGTCTGAGTGTTCCTGAGAAAATACTTCAACTCCCAACATCGAAAAGGCGACATGCTCTTCTTCTGCATCGTATTCAGCGCTGTCCAGCCCCGCACCGCCATGTAAATAATTGTTACCTTCGTCACCGTGAATTACGTCGTCCCCATCATTCCCAAATATTACCTCATCTCGAGACGATCCCCATATCGTGTTGGCACTCGAGTTGCCGATCGTCATAATCGCGTCGTAATCATTGAGGCGCCCGGCCCAGCCCTCACCTACGTGAAAGGCCGATGCATTGTCCGACATAAACAGATATGCGCCGAAGGCCGTGGCATTAGCCATTCCTGTATCTACAAGAGGACCCGAAATGGCATTCCAAGCACTCACGTCGTCAATGCTGGCATTCCCATCACGCGACATACCAATTTCTTGAAGGCTTGATCCTAATATAACATCAAATCCCAAGCGGACTCCCGTTGTAGGTGTAAGAGATCCATAAGAAAACCACAATTTGTCGCTAGTAACTATACCAAGACCGTCATTCCTGACGGTCAGTATTCCCTCTTTTATGTAATTATTGTCGACGATTTTATTCATAGAAACTTCGCCAGAAAATTGAACTATCATCGATGAAAGCGCCATTTTCTCGCCAAACGAATCGATCTGCGATTGATTCTCAGCCTCTATTGCTCGACCGAATTCAGATGCATCATTATATAATGCCCGAATGCCAGTATTCCCGAATATCAGAGCGCCACTGTCGAGCGAAGAATATGCGATGGCGCCCAACATTTGCTGATTATGATAGGGATAGTAGATCGCGTCATTCGCATCTGGATCGAGTCCGGACATCGTGTCCATGACTTCATGGTCGAAAAGTGTTGGAGTGATATAATAAAACGCTTCTTGCCAGTCAGTATCTTGTATTTCGGTGTGGCCAAACATTGCGATGACCATCAATTCTGGCTGATGTAAGTACCAGCTACCGGGAAAAGAACTAGAGGTCAGTTCACTCCCTGCAACCATAAAGCCAGACCCCATGGATATCTCTACACTTGGCGTACTTCCGAAGAGGCGTAATGCCGATAGCGCCTCACCATCGACGTTATACGCAAATTGCCTATCGGTGTACCCGGTAGTCCCAAGGTTACTCACCTTGGTCGCGGCGGCGTCTAAGAACGGCATATGATCGAAGAGAACGGCGTTGGAGCCGGATACCGCGCTCACAAACCCGGCCAACCCACCTCCTAAAGACTGGCCAGTGAGGACAACATTGCTGGCAGTGGCTGTTGAAGATAGGCCAGTAACCTCTGTGTAATAATCGAGCGCTTGCTCCGCTTGATTGCCAATAAATCCCGCGCCTATTGACCATCCATTCCAGATATCTGACGAAGGATCAAAAATATTAGTATCGTCAGTGCCACGATAACTAATTATAATATCGCCGTTATACGAATAAGATACCGCCGAGAATCCAGTACTGACCTCATCGTTCGGGTCGGATGTACCAAGAATTACGGCGTCTCCAATTTGAGTTATACCATTGACGGTATTGAGTGCGATCCTGTGCCCTCCCGGCCCGCGATTGTACGCGTCCATTGCGAGGATCGATAAGAAAAGATTGTTATTCACCAGTTCCTCCTGAAATAAACTCAGATCCACCAATCGTGGCTAAAAGATAATCATTTCCGGTTGCTGGATTATAGGTGAACCGCCTTCCCATGAAATTTTTAATCCAAGGGAATAACATACTTATTTTATGTTTATATGGCTTGTCCGTGACAGATATATACATCTCAACTTCAAATGTATTATCAAGGTATTTCAACGAATACGGATTATCCGAGTTTTGGAGAATAATCGATGTCGGCGTTGTGGGTCCTGAGAATAATATAGGCCTGCCGATATTCTTTACGAAGTCCGCAGATTCCATTGGGCTTTGAGAGCAGTCGGCTTTTTTATGATAATTCATTATGTAATTTGTAACCGCATCCCCAGTGCAACCTTGATCATACACCAAGCCTTCGCCGGGCTCTGCCCGCCTAAGCAGAGTGAACACATGACCGAGCTCACCCAAATCAACTACAACCGCCTCTCCAATTAATCTAGCTCGATAAGGTTTAGACGCCATAAAGGAAAATAGAGCCCCTCCTTGTCTTGAAACGATGACTTCTCTTACGCTTGATCCAACGTAAGATTTTCCGTCTCTCATCACCTTTACTATCAATTCATAGTGATACTTCTGCGGCACATAGGAGCAGGCAGATGTAGCAAGGCCCGTTAGAAGAAGCAGGGACGCAGCGCTCATCCATTTCCTGGAACAAAGATAATTGCCTAAGCGCGTCACTCTTGCGCTTGTCCCCTTGCGATTTTCTAGCGTCGCGATCAGCCGCTTGCAAAATGAACTTTTGTGGGAGGTCGGCGCGTGGGGACACATCGAAACCACCACCCCTTGCCATACGCCTAAGGAATGCGAAAATTGGTACACCATCGGAACCAGCTTCAACGCCCGAAGCACCATAGCCACCCCCGTTTAGCCTCTAGCGCAGACCCGTGCCTCGCATATTATCGCGATTTGCACAATCGCCTCCAGCTAAGAATCGTCGAAATTGAGCTTATTTTCTAGCTAATTACTTGCGGTTTACGCCTGCTTCACATTTTGATCGACCGTCTGAACGACGATGCCATCGACTGGCCTTGACCATAACGGCCAAGGAGTAATGGAAATGTCGATCCTCAAGACCCTCAAGCTGACCGCTGCCACCCGCAATGCGCCCCTGACGCCAGAGCAGATGCTACGCGGCAAGCTGGTCAGCTATCTCAACGAACAGAAATCGCTCGCGGAAGCGGAAACCGCCGGAACGTCCTTTGTCGCGACCAAGAAGGTCACGCGCAAGAACGCTGAGGGCGAGAACATCCGCGTTGATGCGCCGCGCCATGTTCGCAAGGGCTGGTTCACGGATGCAGACGGCAAGATGTTCTTCCAGATTCGCTATGGTAGCAAGCCGCTGGAATTGACGAAGGGCATGAACGCCGTCGAGGTTGAGAACCTCGCGGAACTGCCCAGTCTGATCGTGTCGATCATCGAGGCCATCAATGCTGGCGAATTGGACGTGCAGGCGAAGGCCGCAAACGCCGACCGCAAGACCCAGCGCAAAGCCAAGCAGGCTACGGCCTCATGCAATTGACTGAATAGGGCGGGCCGCGCGTCCGCCCTTAACGTCCGCTCACTATTAGTGAGGTGAGCAGATCGCCAATGCCAATCCGGCGACCGTTGCGATCATAAGTGGCATTTATCGCGGGATCGAACCAGCCCACTGGCGATCCATTAGCCGCATAGCCCCTGATCTGCCGCCCTATCTGCTGCCGCCACCCCAGCAGTTTCCCCGAACTATCCCGCAAATTTTGCTGCATTCCAGCCTCCAATTTCGAGGCTATCGATCAAACGCAGGCTTTGTCCCGCGTCGATCCAAGATGGCTGCTCGCGCACACTATTAGTGGGCTTGCGCTGTCAGAGCTTCTGAGCGCGGTGGGCGCATTCACGCTGTTGCGCTGCTGGGGCTGGGCAGATCGCTTTCGTCGGGCTGGAGAACGCGCCTGAGCGCGGGATGCTTATCGCCCCACGGGTCGTTTTCCAATTCGGCCAGCCCAGCGGATTTTACCAGGGCATCGAAATCGAAATCCTCCCCACCGTTTTGTTTCGCAAAGCGCAGCGCGGCGAGGATCGTTGCGGGATCCCATTCGCCCTCTGGATATCCAGTCAGTTCTTTGACGCGGTGTTCTGGCAGCACATGGTCATAATGCTTGTGGATTTGCGTCACGGAGGTTCCGCAGTTGCGAGCAATGTCCGCGTGATGCTTCCCGTTCGTCAGTCGATCCGTGATGTAGGTATGTCGCAGGCTATAGATGGTGCGGTCGTGGCCATCTGGCCCTTTCAGCAATTCCGCCTCGGTCAGCAGATTGCGGAAAGTGTGGTGCGGATCCCAACCGGGCTTGAAGAGGAAAAGCTTCTCCTCCTCCGTGCTACCATCATCCTTTCGGAGATTCTCCAATTCCTGCAAATATGGCTTGAGGCCGGGCTGGCTGAAGACAATTCGCGTGCCCGTCTTGGTTTCGTTCATCACGGTGATCTTGGCGAGGCCGTCGCGGGTCCATTTCACGTCGCCCCATTTGCAGAGTGCGGCTTCGCGCGGCCTCATGCCCGTGAGATAATAGAACCAAACGAGGCATCGGACGATCTGGCGCTGATGATTGTGTAGTTTGTGCTGCCCGCCGTGTTGCCAATCATCCATGTGCTGCGCGAGCTTGAACCATTCGTCCGCATCAAATCCAAAGCGCTTGGCACGATTGGGATCGGTCTTGAGCAACGGCACCTTGATGCGTGGCATTACAGGGCAGAGTGACCAGCGCACGGCCTGATCCAGCGCCTGACGGATCAAACCTGTTTCCATCAAAAGCGTCTTTTGGGCGGGGCGCTTTGTTCCCTTGTCACGCCGCCAACCAACGTAATTTTCGACCTTCTGGACCGTGATCTTGTCCACGGCGCAGTTATCGAAATACGGCTTGATGTAGCGCTTGCCAGTCCCGTCATGGAGCCTCTGACGGTGAATGCTGAGATTCTTTTCAACCCAAGGAATCCAGCGTTTGTCCCAGAATTCGTCGAACTTGATCGAATTGAGTGGCATGTCAGCGTCGGCACGAGGCTTGAGCTTGCTGTATAGCTCAAGGGCAGCACGTTCCGCCCCCGCTTGATCTGCTGTTTTCAGGCTTCGTCGTGTGCGCTTGCCACCGCCAAGCTCCAAACGAGCCTGCCACGTCCCGTCGTTATTGTCGCCGCGCTTGTAGAGGACGATTGCGCCGCCCATCAATTTTACGGTGTCTTGCTGATGCCCCATGCTTGTCACCCTATGCGTGTAAAGGTGACTAAGTCGTAAGCTCAGGGGATCACATAATCGAACAAAACATGAACATGCGTGTAATTGCACGTGTTAGCTGCGTGCGTCAGGCTAACTTGCGGCAACGCATTTCTGGGGCAAGCGTGTAAGCTACGTGTAATGGAAAAAAGGGGCCATTTCTGACCCCTTTTTCCTTGATTTCCAACTGGTTAATCCCAGCTTCCAGATTAGCGCTTCGAGAACTGGAAGCTGCGGCGGGCCTTGGCCTTGCCGTACTTCTTGCGCTCGACGGCGCGGCTGTCGCGGGTCAGGAAGCCTTCGGCCTTGACCGCGCTGCGCAGCGCCGGCTCGTACTTGGCGAGCGCCTGGGCGATGCCGTGCTTGACCGCGCCGGCCTGGCCGGACAGGCCGCCGCCCTTGACGGTGGCGATCACGTCATACTGGCCTTCGCGCTCGGTGACGCCGAAGGGCTGGTTGATCACCAGGCGCAGGGTCGGGCGGGCGAAGTAGATTTCCTGGTCGCGGCCGTTGACCGTGATCTTGCCGGTGCCGGGCTTCACCCAGACGCGGGCGACGGCATCCTTGCGGCGGCCGGTCGCATAGGCGCGGCCGAGGCTGTCGATTTCCTGGGCGCGCAGCGGAGCGGCGGGCTGAGCCGGCGCGATCGGAGCGTCGGCGGCGGGCGCGGCGGCAGGAGCCGGCGCGTTGGCGGTCAGCGACGCGAGGTCGGACAGGGACTGGCGGTTATCGGACATTATGCACCCACCTTGTTCTTGCGGTTGCGCGACGCGAAGTCGAGCACTTCGGGGTTCTGCGCGGCGTGCGGGTGTTCGGCGCCGGCGAAGATGCGCAGGTTGCGCATCTGCTGGCGGCCCAGCGGACCGCGGGGGATCATGCGCTCGACGGCCTTTTCCAGGACGCGCTCGGGGAAACGGCCTTCCAGAACCTTCTGGGGGGTGGTTTCCTTGATGCCGCCGGCATAGCCGGTGTGCTTGTAATAGACCTTGTCGGTCAGCTTGCGGCCGGTGAACTTCACCTTTTCCGCGTTGATGATGATGACATTGTCACCGCAATCGACATGGGGGGTGAAGCTCGGCTTGTGCTTGCCGCGCAGGATGTTCGCGACGGTCGAGGCGAGGCGGCCGACGACGAGGCCTTCCGCGTCGATCAGAACCCATTTCTTTTCGACCGTGGCCGGGGTTGCCGGCTTGGTGGTCTTCATCAGCGCCTTCATGGTGCCAATACTCCAAGAATGAAACAGTGAATTGAAGGCTGTTTCCAGCTTTCGAAGATGCGCGCTAATGACGGGTGGGGACGTTCAAGTCAAGCGATTCGGCGGCTTTGCTGACGGGTAAAATGATACCCTCGCACTATGGCAACGCCTATCCCCGGCGTTCGCCCAGGGCGTGGGCGCCCCAGGCGGCCGATGCGACCACCAGCGCGCCGACCGCCTGGTGCAGCACCGCGAGAGGCAGCGCCATGCCGCTGACGACCGTGGCGATGCCGAGCGCGATCTGCGCGCCGACCGTCGCGTTGATCGCGATGGAGGGACCGCGCTGCCCCGCCTGCCGGGCCATGCGCGCCAGCATGACCAGCAGGATCGCGACGCCCCAGGCCCACCAGCGATGGATGAAATGGACCAGATAGGGATCGCTGGAGACGGTCGCCCAGAGCGAGCCGAGCCATTCGATCCCCCGCGGCACCAGATGGTCGTTCATCAGCGGCCAGGTGCTGGAGACATAGCCCGCGTCCAGACCGGCGGTGAAGGCGCCGAACATCAGTTGCGCCAGCAGCGCCAGCAGCGCGACCACCGCGAAGGGATGGAGCATGGCGGGCTTGGCGAAGGGAGTCTTGGCGCGGGTCAGCAGGTCGAGCGCGGTCCAGATCAGCCCGCCCATGATGAACAGCGCCGTCAGCAGATGCACCGCCAGCCGGTAATGGCTGACGTCGGTGCGCTCCGACAGGCCCGATTCCACCATCCACCAGCCGATGGCGCCTTGCAGCCCGCCGAGCGCCAGCAACGCGACGAGGCGCAGGCCATAGCCCTGGGGGATCGCCCTTTTCCACGCGAACCAGATCAACGGCAGCGCGAAGGCCAGGCCGATCAGCCGCCCCAGCAGCCGGTGCACCCATTCCCAGAAGAAGATGAACTGGAAGTCGCCCAGCGTCATGCCCTGCCGCAACTGCCGATATTCCGGGATCTTCTGATAGTCGCGAAAGGCCTGCATCCATTGGTCGTGGGTCAGCGGCGGGATGGCGCCGGCGATCGGTTTCCACTGGGTGATCGACAGGCCGGATTCGGTCAGGCGGGTGATGCCGCCGACCACGACCATGCAGAAGACGAGGGCTGCGACCGTCAGCAGCCAGCGCGCGATCGGCGCGGGGCGTGGGACGGCGGTGGCGGGTCGGCTCAGGGTCGTCGCGGTCATGGCGCCGATCCATGCGCGCTTGTTTCGCGCGTTGCAAGGATAACCCGGAACCATGGACAAAGGTCGTAACGCCTTCTGCATGAACGGATACAAAGCGTTGGACAGGCGTATCTGGCCCTATGGACAGGCTGACCGAGGATAACCGATTGAGCGGCGCGCCGGGCATAGCGGAGATGATCGCCGCCCAGGGCGCATTGGGCGCGCTCACCGCCCGCATCGACGCGGGATCGCCGCTGGGGCCGGTGAACGGCTGGTCGCCCGCGCTGGTGTCGACCGTGCGGCTGATGCTGTCGTCGCAGGCGGAGATCGTGCTGTTCTGGGGCCCGGAACTCTGCGCGCTCTATAACGAAGCCTATGCGCCCACCATCGGAGACAAGCATCCCCGCGTGCTGGGCCGCCCGGCGCGGGAGGGGTGGACGGAATTGTGGGACGACCTGGAGCCGCTGCTGCGTTCCGTCATCGACCGGGGCCAGTCGGTGCATGCCAAGGACCGCCCCTTCTATATCGAGCGGGACGGCGGACAGGGCGAACAGGTGTTCTTCGACATCAACTATTCCCCGGTGTTCGAGGCGGACGGCTCCGTCGGCGGCGCGCTGTGCATCGTCAGCGAGACGACCAAGCGCGTGCTGGCCGAAAAGGAGATGCGGGCCGACCGCGCCCGGCTCTGGGCGCTGGCGCGCGATCCCTTCCTGGTCGCCGACCGGGACGGCACCTGGCTGGCGGCCAGTCCGGCCTGGACCGACATATTGGGATGGAGCGAGGCGGAACTGATCGGCCGCACGTCCGAATGGATGGAGCATCCCGACGACCTGGAGAAGACCAAGGGCGAGATCGCCGGGCTGGCGCGGGGCACGCCGACGGTGCGGTTCGAAAACCGATTCCGGGCGAAGGACGGCAGCTACCGCAATTTCAGTTGGACGGCGGTGCCGGAAAACGACCTTATCTATTGCGTCGCCCGCGACGTGACCGAGCAGCGCGCCCATGCCAGGGCGCTGGCGGAGGCGGAAGAGGCGCTGCGGCAGGCGCAGAAGATGGAGACGCTGGGCCAGCTGACCGGCGGCGTGGCGCATGATTTCAACAATCTGCTGCAGATCGTCACCGGCAATCTGGAACTGCTGCAACGCGGCCTGAACGAGGACCAGGCGCGGCTGCGGCGCGCCGCCGACAACGCCATGGCGGGCGCGGAGCGGGCCGCTTTGCTGACGCAGCGCCTGCTCGCCTTTGCCAGGCGCCAGCCGCTGGCGCCCGAGCGGATCGACCCCAACCGGCTGGTGAGCGGCATGTCGGACATGCTCAACCGCACATTGGGCGAGACGATAGAGGTGGAGACGATCCAGAGCGCGCGCATCTGGCCGATCGAGATCGACGTCAACCAGATGGAGAATGCGCTGCTGAACCTGGCGGTGAATGCCCGCGACGCCATGCCGGACGGCGGCAAGCTGACCATAGAGGTCGCCAACACCCATATCGACGAGGATTATGCCGCGCAGGAGGCGGAGGTTTCCCCCGGCCAATATGTGCTGATCAGCGTGTCCGACACCGGCGAGGGCATGGACGAAGAGGTGCTGAGCCACGCCATCGAACCCTTCTTCACCACCAAGGAGGTCGGACGGGGCACTGGCCTGGGCCTGTCGATGGTCTATGGCTTCATCAAGCAGTCGGGCGGGCATATCCGCGTCTATTCCGAAAGCGGCCATGGCACGACGGTCAAGATCTACCTGCCCCGCTTCTACGGTCCCCTGCCCGACAATGACACGGGGGTCGCCGAACGCACCGCGCCGGTGTGCGGCGGCGACGAGACGGTGCTGGTGTGCGAGGACGACGACAAGGTGCGCGCCTATACCGTCGACGTGCTGAAGGAACTGGGCTATCGGGTGATCGAGGCGAATGACGGCGCGGCGGCGCTGCGGGCGCTGGACGCGGCGTCGCAATCCATCGACCTGCTGTTCACCGACGTCATCCTGCCCGGCGGCATGACCGGGGCCGACATCGCGCAACAGGCGCGGGCGCAGCAACCGGGGCTGAAGGTGCTGTTCGCCACCGGCTATGCGCGCAACGCCATCATCCATCACGGCCGTCTCGACCCGGGCGTGGAACTGCTGACCAAGCCCTTCACCTATGCGGAGCTGGCGACCAAGGTGCGCGACATGCTGGACCGGGACGAGGCGCGGCAGGTGGGGTGACGCCCCTTAGAGGTCGCATTTTCCGAGCCGTCGACCGTGAACGGCCAAGTTGAAAATGCTCTGGGCAGCGTGGACAAATTCAAGACTCGCCGGACTGCGTGATTTGGGTGGAGAGCGGACGTTCCCCTATTCGTCGCCCCTCCCCCCTATTCGTCACCCCGGACTTGATCCGGGGTCCCGCTGCCTTGGACGAGGCGGGCGCTCAGACAAGAAAGCGGGACCCCGGATCAAGTCCGGGGTGACGGAAACTAATGACCGCAACTGGCCAATTCCCGACATTCCGAATTTGTCCACGCGGCCTAGGGCGTCCGTCGCCACGCGGCGACCAGTTCGGCCGCCCGGTCCCGGACCGTCGCCGCGCCGTCGCCGGGGCGGTAGAGCGCGCCGCCGACGCCGATCCCCTCGCAGCCGGCGGCCAGCCATTCCCCGATCGTGTCCGCGCCCGCGCCACCGACCGCCCAGACGCCCACATGTTTGGGCAGCACGTCCTTCAGCGCCTTCACATAAGCGGGGCCGAGACGGGCGGCGGGAAAGAGCTTGATCCGGCGCGCCCCCGCCTGGATCGCGGCGAAGGCTTCGCTGGGGGTCATGAAGCCGGGGAGCAGTTCCAGCCCGAGTTCGGCGCCCCGTGCGATCACCTGCATGTCGGTGTTGGGCGTCACCATGATCCGCCCGCCCGCGCCGTGCAGTTCCTCCACCGCCCGCACCGACAGCAGCGTGCCGCCGCCGATCAGCGCCCGGTCGCCATATTCGGCCTGCATCGCGGCGATGCTGGCGAGCGGATCAGGCGAGTTGAAGGGCACTTCGAGGATGCGGACGCCCGCATCGATCAGGGCTGCGCCGATCCCAAGCGCCTCCTGCGGCCGGATGCCGCGCAGGATCGCGCAGATGGGCGGCGCGCCTTGCGCCAGCAGGTCGTCGAGGGTCATGACGGGTCTCCGTGGGGATGGTGGGGGTGCCCAGAAAGGCCCAGCCCGGCCAGCGAGCAGGCGTCGCCGTCCAGCGCCTGGGCCACCAGCCCCCGCCTGCCCAGCGCTTCGGCATAGAGCGTCGAGAGGCGGCCGTCGCCGATGAGCCATATGTCGTCCGCCTGTTCGAGCATGTCTGCGACCTCCGCGATCTCCGTCCCGATCAGCAGGCCGGACAGATAGCCCGCGGCCCACTCCGCCGGGCGCCCCGCCCGCAGCCGCATGGTCCGCGCCGCGAACAGGGAGGAGAGCGGGCGCCCCTCCTGCGCCCGCGCCAGCCCCTCTGCAAAGCCCTGCGCCTCCCGCGCAGGATCGGGCCGGTCGGCCTGCGCGCCCAGGGTGGAACGGTCCCGCAGCAGGGCGAAAAGCTCGCCCGTCGGCATGGTGCGGAAGGAGGAGACGCGGCCATCCTGCACCACCGCCCATTTATTGTGCGTGCCGGGCAGAACGATCAGGCTGCGGCCCTGCCCCAGCGCCGGATCGCGCGCCATGGCGCCGAATATCTGCGTTTCCTCTCCCCGCATCACATCGGGCGCGCCGTTCGCGCCGGTGCAGGCGAGGCCCGCCATGATCGCGACGGGCACGCCGCGCCAGGCGAACCGCGTCGCCGCCGCACGCCAGGTCGCGGCGTCGGCGGGGCAATCCGCATAGGGCGCCTCCACCCAGCCGTCGCGGGCGCCGGCCATGCCGCAAAGGCGGATCTGCGTCGGCGCGGCTTCCTCCAGCCAGGGGCCGATGGCGGCGGCGAAGGCCGCTTCCGCCTGCCCCGCCGCCGCGCCGATGCCGGGGCCGTCATGGCGCGCCGTCACGCGGCCTTGCTCCACGCGGAACAGCCTCAGGCGGCTGGTGCCCCAGTCGCCGACGACCTCATAGCGGCTCATCAAATTCATCACTTCGTCCGAAGCATCCTTGAAAATCTATTTGTATGAGTATATCTGAGGGGCGAGCGGGTCAACTTGCCCCGGAATCCATCCACCATCTTCTTCGACAGGTGCCTTTCCCAATGAGCGATTCGTCCAAGCCCGCCGACAAGCTGCGCAGCCGCGCCTGGTTCGACAACCCAGACAATATAGACATGACCGCGCTCTATCTGGAGCGTTATCTGAATTTCGGCCTGAGCCTGGAGGAACTGCGCAGCGGCAAGCCGATCATCGGCATCGCCCAGACGGGCAGCGACCTCAGCCCCTGCAACCGCCATCATATGGTGCTGGCCGAGCGGGTGCGCGAGGGCATTCGGGAGATGGGCGGCATCGCGCTGGAATTTCCGGTCCACCCGATCCAGGAAACCGGCAAGCGGCCGACGGCGGGGCTGGACCGCAACCTGGCCTATCTGGGGCTGGTCGAGGCGATCTACGGCTATCCGCTGGACGGGGTGGTGCTGACCACCGGCTGCGACAAGACGACGCCCGCGCTGCTGATGGCGGCGGCGACGGTCAACATCCCCGCCATCGCCCTGTCGGTCGGGCCGATGCTGAACGGCTGGTTCAAGGGCGAGCGGACGGGTTCGGGCACCATCGTCTGGCATGCGCGGCAATTGCTGGCGGCGGGCAAGATCGACGATGAGGGCTTCATCAAGCTGGTGGCGTCCTCCGCGCCGTCGACCGGCTATTGCAACACCATGGGCACGGCGACGACGATGAACTCGCTGGCCGAGGCGCTGGGCATGATGCTGCCGGGATCGGCGGCGATCCCCGCGCCCTATCGCGACCGGCAGGAGGTCGCCTATCGGACCGGCAGGCGCATCGTCGAGATGGTGGCGGAGAACCTGAAGCCGTCCGACATATTGACGCTGGACGCGTTCCACAACGCCATCGTCGTCAATTCGGCCATCGGCGGGTCGACCAATGCGCCGATCCACCTGGCGGCGATCGCGCGCCATGTGGGGGTGGAGCTGCCGCTCAAGGATTGGGAGACGGTGGGGCACAAGGTGCCGCTGCTGGTGAACCTCCAGCCCGCCGGCGAATATCTGGGCGAGGATTATTATCGCGCCGGCGGCGTGCCGGCGGTGGTGGGCCAGCTTATCGAACAGGGCCTGATCCGCGAAGGCGCGATGACCGTCAACGGCAAGACCATGGGTCAGAATTGCCGGGGCGTGGAGATCGAGGATGAGAAGGTCATCCGTCCCTTCGCCCGGCCGCTGAAGGAGGATGCCGGGTTCCTGGTGCTGTCGGGCAATCTGTTCGACGCGGCGGTGATGAAGACCAGCGTGATTTCGGACGAGTTCCGGGAGCGTTATCTGTCCAATCCGGAAGATCCCAACGCCTTTGAAGGCCCGGCGGTCGTGTTCGACGGGCCGGAGGATTATCATGCGCGGATCGACGATCCGGCCGTCGGCATCACGCCCGATACGCTGCTGTTCATGCGCGGCGCCGGCCCGGTCGGCTATCCGGGCGCGGCGGAGGTGGTGAACATGCGGCCGCCCGCCTACCTCATCACCGAGGGCGTGTCCGCCCTGCCCTGCATCGGGGACGGGCGGCAGTCGGGGACTTCGGGCAGCCCTTCCATCCTCAACGCCTCGCCCGAAGCGGCGGCCATGGGCGGCCTGGCGCTGCTGCGGACCGGCGACCGGGTGCGCATGGACCTGAACGAGGGCACGGTGAACGTCCTCATTTCAAACGAGGAACTGGCCGGCCGCCGGACGGCGCTGGAGGCGGAGGGGGGCTATAAATATCCCGCCTCGCAGACGCCGTGGCAGGAAATCCAGCGCTCCGTCGTCGGCCAGCTGAACACCGGCGCGATCCTGGAGGGCGCGGAGAAATATCAGCGCATCGCCCAGACCATGGGCCTGCCGCGCGACAATCATTAATCCCATTTCGGAGTTTATCCCCATGTTCAACGGAGCCATTCTTGTCGGCGCGAGCGAGCGCCAGGGCGGCGAACCCTTCTTCGCCATCGACCCGTCGACCGGCGCGAAGGGCGAGGTCGCCTTTCACAACGCCTCGGCCGCCGATGTCGCGGACGCCTGCGCGCTGGCCGACGCCGCGTTCGAGAGCTTCTCCACGCTGACGCCCGACGCCCGCGCCGCCTTTCTGGAGGCGGTGGCAGACCGGATCATGGCCATTGGCGACCTGCTGATCACCACCGCCATGAGCGAGACCGGCCTGCCGCGCGGCCGGCTGGAGGGCGAGCGGGGCCGCACCGTCGGCCAGCTTCGCCTGTTCGCAGGCTATGTGCGCCAGGGCGACTGGCTGGACGCCACCATCGACAAGGCCTTGCCGGAGCGCCAGCCGCTGCCGCGCAGCGACCTGCGCCGCGTCAACCAGTCGGTCGGTCCCGTCGCCGTGTTCGGCGCGTCCAACTTCCCGCTCGCCTTCTCGGTCGCGGGCGGCGACACCGCATCGGCCTTCGCGGCGGGTTGCCCGGTGGTGGTGAAGGGCCACCCGGCCCATCCCGGCACCGGCGAACTGGTCGCCCGCGCCATCGCCGCGGCGGTCAGGGACAGCGGCCTGCATGAAGGCGTGTTTTCCTACCTGCCCGGCACGACCAACGACCTCGGCGGCGCGCTGGTGGCCGATCCGCGCATCAAGGCTGTGGGCTTCACCGGGTCGCGGGGCGGCGGCCTTGCCCTCATGAAGATCGCGGCCGAGCGCAAGGAGCCGATCCCGGTCTATGCCGAAATGTCGAGCATCAATCCGGTCGTGCTGCTGCCCGGCGCGCTCGCCGCCCGCGCCGAAGCGCTGGGCACCGCCTTCGTCGGATCGCTGACGCTGTTTTCGGGCCAGTTCTGCACCAATCCCGGACTGGTGATCGCGATCGACAGCCCCGATCTGGACCGTTTCGTCGCTTCGGCCGCCCAAGCGCTGTCGGGCAATGCGGCGCAGGTCATGCTGACGCCCGGCATCCATGCCGCCTATGAAAAGGGCGTCGCGGCGCTGGCCGGGGCGGAGGGCGTCACCACCATCGCCCGCGGCATGGCGGCGGACGGCGTCCATCGCGGCCAGCATGCGCTGTTCGCCGCCAGCGGCGAGCAGTTCCGCGCCAATCCGGCGCTGGCGCATGAAGTGTTCGGTTCCTCCTCCATCCTCGTCAAATGCGCGACGATCGAGGAGGTCATCGACACCATCGCCCGGATGGAGGGGCAGTTGACCGCGACGCTCCAGATGGACGACGGCGACCAGGCCGATGCCGCGAAGCTGCTGCCCACCCTGTCCCGCAAGGTCGGGCGCGTGCTGGCGAACGGCTGGCCGACCGGGGTGGAAGTCACCCATGCCATGGTGCATGGCGGCCCCTTCCCCTCCACCTCCGACGGCCGTTCGACGTCCGTGGGCACGCTGGCGATGATGCGCTTCCTGCGCCCGGTCTGTTATCAGGACATGGCCGACGCGGTGCTGCCGCCCGCCCTCCAGGCCGCCAACCCGTGGAAGCTCAACCGCCGCGTCGAAGGCAGGCTGGAGATCGCCCGGTGAGCCTGTCCGGGACGCCATCCATGATCCGTTCGCTGGTCCAGTTCGAGGAGGGCGGCCGCCGCGGCGTCGCCGCCCTTGACGGAACCGGCGCGGCCCGGCGGGTGGAGGGCGCGGATTCCACTCGCGCGCTGGCGCTGGAGGCGATCGCGGCGGGGCAAGGCCTGGCCGCCATGGCCGAACCGCGGCTGGGCGGGACGGTGGACCTTTCCGCCGTCCGGCTGCTCTGCCCCATCGACCATGAGGATGCCGCGCATCTGCTGGTCGCGGGCACGGGCCTCACCCATCTCGGATCGGCGGAGGGCCGCGACAAGATGCACAAGGCGGCCGCGTCGGGCGATCTGACCGACAGCATGCGCATGTTCCTGATGGGCGTGGAGGGCGGCAAGCCCGCCGACGGCGGCATCGGCGCGCAGCCCGAATGGTTCTACAAGGGAGACGGCCGGACACTGGTTCATCCCGGCGAGGATTTCGCCATGCCCGCCTTCGCGGAGGATGGCGGGGAGGAGCCGGAGGTCGCCGGCATCTACCTGATCGACGCGGACGGCGCGCCGGTCAGGCTGGGCTTTGCCCTGGGCAATGAATTTTCCGATCATGTCACCGAACGCGGCAATTATCTCTGGCTCGCGCACAGCAAGCTGCGTCAGGCCGCGCTGGGGCCGGAACTGCTGCTGGGCGACCTGCCCGACGACCTGCGCGGCACCAGCCGCATCGTCCGCGATGGCGAGACGGTCTGGGAAAGGCCCTTCCTTTCCGGCGAGGCCAACATGTCGCACCGGATCGGCAATCTGGAACATCATCATTTCAAATATGGCCTGTTCCGTCGTCCGGGCGACATCCATGTCCATTTCTTCGGCACCGCCACCCTCTCCTTTTCGGACGGCTTCGCCGCGCGGGAAGGCGACGTGTTCGAGGTGGAGGCCGCGCCCTTCACCCTGCCGGTGCGCAACGGCCTGCGCCGCGCGGCGGACGAAGGCCTGGCAAGGGTGAAAGTCCTATGACCATCCGGGCAGGCCTTGTCGGGCTGGGCAAGATCGCCCGCGACCAGCATCTTCCCGCCATTGCGAGGACCGACGGCATAGAGCTGGTCGCCGTCGCCAGCCGCAATGCGCAGGAGGAGGGGTTGAACAACTATCCCGATCTGGACGCGATGCTGGCCGGGGAGGCGGACATGGACGCCGTCATCCTCTGCCAGCCGCCGCAGGTCCGCTACCAGGCGGCGCGGCAGGCGATCCTGGCGGGCAAGCATGTCTTCCTGGAAAAGCCGCCGGGCGCCACCGTGTCGGAAGTGGAGGCGCTGATCGCCCTTGCCGGGGCGCAGGGCGTCACCCTCTATGCAAGCTGGCACAGCCGCCATGCCGCCGCGGTCGCGCAGGCGAAGGCGTGGATGGCGTCGCGCGCGATCCGCCGCATCGACATCCAGTGGCGCGAGGATGTCCGTCACTGGCATCCGGGCCAGCCCTGGATCTGGGAAGCGGGCGGCTTCGGCGTGTTCGATCCGGGCATCAACGCCCTGTCGATCCTGACGGAGATCGTGCCGGAGCCGGTGACGATGCTGTCGGCCAGGCTGGAAGTGCCGGAGAACAAGGACGCGCCCATCGGCGCGGCGCTCAGCATGGCGACGGCTTCGGGCGCGGCGGTGGAGGCCCTGTTCGACTGGCGCCAGACCGGCCCGCAGACCTGGGACATCGCGGTCGAGACGGCGAACGGCAGCCTGCTGTTGTCGGAGGGCGGCAACACGCTGCGCCTGGACGGCGAAGTCCAGATCAAGGCGCCGGACGAGGAATATCCGGCCATGTACCGCCGCTTCGTCGGGCTGGTCGCGGACCGGGCGATCGACGCGGACATCGCGCCGTTGCGATTGGTGGCGGACGCCTTCCTTTGTGGCCGGCATTGCCCTACGACGGCCTTCGACGACTGAACAGGGGGGCCTGAACATTGGAAAGCGAGCGCAAGGACGTAACGGAACGCAAGATAGCTACGGACGAAGGCTCGCTTCGCATCCACCAGGCCATCGCCCGGCAATTGGGCACGGCGATCCTGATGGGAACCCACAAGCCCGGCGACCTGTTCGAGGGGGAGATAGAGGCGTCGGAGCGGCTCCGCGTATCCCGCACCGCCTATCGGGAGGCGGTGCGCATCCTGATCGCCAAGGGGATGCTGGAAAGCCGGCCCAAGGCCGGAACCCGCGTGCTGCCGCGCAGTCGATGGAACGTGCTGGACCCGGAAATGCTGGCCTGGATGTTCGCGGGGGAACCGGACCGCGACTTCATCCGCGACCTGTTCGAACTGCGCGGGGTGATCGAGCCGGCGGCGGCCGAATTCGCGGCGCGGCGGCGGACCGACGAGCAACTGGCCGTCATGGCGCAGGCGCTGGACGAGATGGGAAAGCACGGGCTTTCCACGCCGGAGGGGCGGGCGGCGGACCAGCGTTTCCACCATGCGGTGCTGGCGGCGACGCATAATGACGCGCTCGCCGCGCTGGCCAGTTCGGTGGGAGCGGCGGTGGGTTGGACCACCACCTTCAAGCATCGCAAGAAGCTGCTGCCGCGCGATCCCCTGCCCGATCACGAGGCGGTCTATCAGGCCATCGCCGCCCGCGACACCGCCGCGGCGCGCAGCAGCATGGTGGAATTGCTGCGGCTGGCCATGGCCGACATGGACGTGGTGATGGCGGATCGCGGCAAGCCCTGAGCGAGGGCGCGCCGGCGGGCGGAATGCGCCGTCAGTTCACCGGGGCCCGCCGCCGGTAGCTGAGCGCCTCCGCCACATGGACGCGCCCGACCCGCTCGGCGCCGGCCAGGTCGGCGATGGTGCGCGCCACGCGCAGCACGCGGGTATAGCCCCGCGCCGACAGCTTCATCGCCGCGGCCGCCTGCGCCAGCAATTCGCGGCCGGCCTGATCCGGCCCGGCGACGTCCTCCAGCCGCTCTCCATCCACCTCGGCATTGGTGCGCAGCGAAGTCCCTTCGTAACGGCGCGTCTGCACCGCCCGCGCCGCCGCGACGCGGGCCGCGACCTCGGCCGATCCTTCGGCGGGAGGGGGCAGGACCAGGTCCGCCGCCGTCACCGCCTGCACCTCCACATGCAGGTCGATGCGGTCGAGCAGCGGTCCCGACACCTTGGCCTGATAGTCCGCCGCGCAGCGCGGGGCGCGGGAACAGGCCAGCGCCGGATCGCCCAGATGGCCGCAGCGGCAGGGGTTCATCGCCGCCACCAACTGCACCCGCGCCGGGAAGGTGACATGCGCATTGGCCCGCGCCACGGTGACTTCCCCCGTCTCCAGCGGCTGGCGCAGGGAGTCCAGGACGGTCCTCTGGAATTCGGGCAGTTCGTCGAGGAACAGCACGCCCAGATGCGCCATGCTGACCTCGCCCGGCCGCGCCTTGTGCCCGCCGCCGACCAGTGCCGCCATGGACGCGCTGTGATGCGGATTGCGGAAGGGGCGGGCGCGGCTGATCCGGCCGCCCTCCAGCATGCCGGCGACGCTCGCCACCATGGAGGTTTCCAGCGCCTCGCCCGGCGTCAGTTCGGGCAATATGCCGGGCAGGCAGCTCGCCATCAGCGACTTGCCCGCGCCGGGCGGGCCGACCATCAGCAGATTATGGCCGCCCGCCGCCGCGATCTCCAGCGCGCGCTTGGCGCTTTCCTGGCCCTTGACCTGCCTGAGGTCCGCGGTCCGGACGGGCGGCTCCACCTCGCCAGGGCGCGGGGGCGAGAGGGCGGCGGCGCCCTTGAAATGGTTGAGGATGGCCAGCAGGTCGGGCGCGGCGATCACCTCCACCTGACCGGCCCAGGCGGCTTCCGCGCCCTGCGCCACCGGACAGACCAGGCCCAGTTCCCGCTCCCCCGCATGGAGCGCGGCGAGCAGCACGCCGGGCGTCGGGGCGATGCGGCCGTCCAGCCCCAGTTCCCCCACGACGACATAGCCCGCCAGCGTCTCGGCATCGATCACGCCCATGGCGCCCAGCAGCGCCAGCGCAATGGGAAGGTCGAAATGCGACCCCTCCTTCGGCAGGTCGGCGGGCGAGAGGTTCACGGTGATCCGCTTGGGCGGCAGCGAAAGGCCGATGGCGGCGATGGCGTTGCGCACCCGTTCCCGGCTTTCCGCGACCGCCTTGTCCGGCAGGCCGACGACGATGAAATTGGGGAGGCCGGGCACGAGCTGGCACTGAACCTCCACGCCGCGCGCTTCCAGCCCCAGATAGGCGACCGTCGATACCGTCGAAACCAATGATGTTCCCCCTGCGCCCCGTCGAGTCCATCCCCGCCATGCTCCCGCCTTCGCAGGAACACGGGCTTTTTTCAATGGCTTGGCGTAACGATCGGTCGGCTCCGCCCGATCAGCCTTCTTCGGGCCGCCCCTTGAAGCCTTGGGCCACGACATACCATTCGACGCTGCCCTTGCGGCTGGCGGGTGGCTTGGCGTGCTTGATCGTGGTGAAATGCCTCTTGAGGATGGCCAGCAGGTCGGCGTCGGTGCCGCCCGCAAACACCTTGGCCACGAAAGTGCCGCCCTTGCGCAGGTTTTCGACGGCGAACATCGCCGCCGCCTCGACCAGGCCCATGGTGCGCAGATGGTCGGTCGCCGCATGGCCGACGGTGTTGGCCGCCATGTCGGAAATGACGAGATCGGGCGCGTCGCCCAGCGCCTCGGCCAGCAAGGCGGGCGCCTTGTCGTCCATGAAGTCCATCTGGAACAGGGTGACGCCCGGAATGGGATCGGTCGGCAGCAGGTCGATGCCCACCACCTTCGCCTTGGGGCAGAGTTTCCGCACCACCTGCGCCCAGCCGCCCGGCGCCACGCCCAGGTCGACCACGGCGCGGGAACCCTTCAGGAAATGGAACTTCTCGTCCAGCTCGATCAGCTTGAAGGCGGCGCGGCTGCGCCACCCTTCCGCCTTGGCGCGGCGGACATAGGGGTCGTTCAACTGTCGTTCGAGCCAGCGGGTGGACTGCGCCGTCCGCCCCTTCGCCGTCTTGACCCGCACCTTGCCGGCACCGGTACCTCTCACAGGGGGCCTCTCACATCTTCACTCCGTCGCGGTCCATCAGGCCGCGCAATATGCCCTCGCGAATGCCGCGATCAGCCACGCCCAGGCGCTGGGCGGGCCAGATGTCGAGGATGGATTCCAATATGGCGCAGCCCGCCACGACCAGGTCGGCCCGCTCCGTCCCGATGCAGGGCAGCTTCTGCCGCTCCGCCAGGGGCATGGAGGACAGCCGCGCCGAAATCGCCCGCATCGACGTCGACGGCACGATCAGCCCGTCGATCGCCTGCCGGTCGTAGCGCGGCAGGTCGAGATGCAGGCTGGCGAGCGTCGTCACCGTGCCCGACGTGCCGAGCAGGCGGATATCGGCCTGCGGGGACGGCAGGCGGCGGGCCAGCGGCGCGAAGGCATCCGCCACGCGGGCGCGCATCCGGGCATAGGCCGCCAGCCGGTCCAGGGGGTCGGCATGGTCGAAGGGTTCGCTTTCCGTCAGGGAGACCACGCCCCAGGGCGCGCTCACCCAATCGACGATGTGCGGCGCGCCGGCGCTGTTGGCGTTCACCAGCACCAGTTCGGTCGATCCGCCGCCAATGTCGAAGATGAGCGCGGGGCCGTCGCCCGGCTCCAGCAGCGCGTGGCAGCCCAGCACCGCCAGCCGCGCCTCCTCCTGCGCGCTGATGATGTCGAGGGCGATGCCGGTTTCCCGATAGACGCGCTGGATGAATTCGGCCCCGTTGGAGGCGCGGCGGCACGCCTCCGTCGCGACCGAGCGGGCCAGGGTGACGTGCCGGCGGCGCAGCTTGTCGGCGCAGACGGACAGGGCGGAAATCGCCCTTTCTATGGCGGCGTCGCTGATCCGGCCGGAGGCGGCAAGCCCCTCCCCCAATCGCACGATTCGCGAAAAGGCGTCGATGACGACGAAGCCGTCCGCCGAGGGCTTGGCGATCAGCAGGCGGCAATTGTTGGTGCCAAGGTCGATGGCCGCGTAGGAGCGGCGCCCGCGTAGCGGATGAGGCAGGGTGAGGGCCGCAGCCTTGCTCCCATTGCCCTGACCGGAACGGACCCCCTTGCCCGAAATTCCGCCGGCTGGGCCGGAACTCTGCGGCGATGGGCGGCTGTGCTGCACCATGGCCGTATCTCTTTTCTTCTTCGCCAGCGCCGAAAAGCGCCGGAACTTGGCGACAAGAGTAGGCAAAGGAAGAGGAAAGCGCAAGGCGGGGCGGACGCCCCTTCAGACAAGCGGCATGAGGGCCGCGACGATCCACCGATCCTCGGCGCGCAGCACGCCCCAGGCGCGGGCGGCGGCGCGGCTGTCCATCGCCTCCACGCCGATGCCGCGTCCTTCCAGTTCGCGCACGAAGGCGCGGGGCGGCTGTCGCAGGCCCGCGCCGGTGCCGACCAGCAGGAATTCGGGCTGGATTTCAAGGTCGAACAGGTCGCCCAGATGCGCCACCGTCAGCGCGTCGACGGCCGGCGCGTCCCGCCAGGCGAGCGCCCGCACCGGCGAGAGCAGCAGGCCATCGGGAAAGACATCGTCCCTGACCCGGAAGCCGCGCCCCGAAAAGCCGGTGACGATCGGCCCCTGCCCCGCGTCATCGCGGCGCAGTTCGATGCCGGAGCGGTTGCCGTTCAGGGCCGCGCCCCGTCGTCGCGCGGGCCCATCCGCTCGGCCTGGGCGGCGATATTGGCCTTGCTCGCCTTCTTCTCCGCCGTGGCGGGGGACAGGCCCAGGCTGATCAGCAGCGAGGAGGAGACATAGACCGACGAATAGGTGCCGACGATGATGCCCAGCATCATGGCGGCCGTGAAGCCGCGCAGCACATGGCCGCCCAGCAGCAGCAGCGCGCCCAGCGCCAGCAGCACGGTGACGGAGGTCATGACCGTGCGCGGCAGCGTTTCGTTGACCGACAGGTCGATCAGCGACTTCATGTCCATCTTGCGATATTTGCGCATATTTTCGCGGATGCGGTCGTCGATCACCATCTTGTCGTTGATCGAATAGCCCACGATGGTCAGCACGGCGGCGACGATGTTGAGGTCGAATTCCAGCTGGGTGACGGCGAAGAAGCCCAGCGTCATCAGCACGTCGTGCATGATCGCGACGAAGGTCGAGACGCCGAACTGCCATTCGTAGCGGAACCAGGAGAAGATCGCGATGCCGATCACCGCCAGCATCACCGCCAGCACGCCGTTCTGGATCAGTTCGCCCGACACCTTGCCCGACACCGTGTCGTAGCGGGAAAAGGTGACGCCGGGGAATTCGGCCGTCATCGCCTTGCGCGCCTTTTCGACGATGGCGTTGGCCGCGCCCGCGCCGCCCTGTTCCGGCAGAGGCAGGCGGATCTGCACCGTTTTCGGATCGCCGAACTGCTGGAGCGAGCCGTCGCCCACGCCCAGCCGGTCGATCACGCTGCGCACCCTGTCGGTCTGCGGCGGCGTTTCGAACTTCGCCTCTATCATCAGGCCGCCGACGAAGTCGACGCCCAGGTTCAACCCCTTGTAAAAGGTCGCGCCGACCGCCAGCACCGTCAGCAGCGCCGTCAGGGCAAAGGCCCAGTGGCGCAGCTTGACGAAGCCGATATTGGTGTTGTCCGGGACGAGCTTAAGCAGTTTCATGTTTCTCTCCGCCCGTCAGATGTGGATTTCGGTCGGGCGCTTGGCGCGGACCCAACGCGACACCAGCAGGCGCGTGAAGGTGACGGCGGTGAACACGCTGGTCGCGATGCCGATGAGCAGCACGATCGCGAAGCCCTTGACCGGACCCGACCCCAGAGCGAGCATGATGCCGCCGGCGATGGCGTGGGTCACATTTGCCTCGAAGATGGTGCGGCTGGCTTCCTTATAGCCATGTTCGATCGCCTGCACGACCCCGCGGCCGCGCCGCCGCTCCTCGCGGATGCGTTCGTAGATCAGCACGTTGGCGTCGACCGCCGTGCCGATGGTCAGCACGAAGCCGGCAATGCCCGGCAGCGTCAGCGTCGCGCCCAATATGCCCATCACGCCCAGGATCACCAGCACGTTGATGGCGACGGCGAGGTTGGCGTACATGCCGAAGCGGCCGTAGCTGACGAACATGAAGGCGGCGACGGCGGCGACGGCGATGACCGAGGCCATCAGGCCGGCGCGGATCGAATCGGCGCCAAGCTGCGGCCCGACCGTGCGTTCCTCCACCACGGTCAGCGCGACGGGCAGCTTGCCGGAGCGCAGCGCGATGGCGAGCTGGTTGGCGCTTTCCACCGTGAAGCTGCCGCTGATCTGCGCGCTGCCGCCCAGGATCGGTTCGTTGATGTTGGGGGCGGACAGCACCTGGCCGTCCAGGATGATGGCGAAGGGGCGGTTGACGTTCTGCGACGTCACCTGGCCGAATTTGCGCCCGCCCGCACCGTTGAAGCGGATGTTGACGATCGGCTGGTTGCCGGTCTGGTCATAGCCCTGCTGCGCGTCGGTCAGGTCTTCGCCCGACACCATGACCTGCCGGTAGACGGCGATCACCGGCGGTCCGGCGGGGTTGGTCGGGTAGGGCAGAACTTCGCTGCCGACCGGCGCGCGGCCCTGCGCGACTTCCGCCGGGTTGGCGTTGACGTCGACCAGCTTGAATTCCAGCTTGGCGGTCTGGCCGAGCAGGTCCTTGAGCGCCTTGGGGTCCTGAAGGCCCGGCACCTGCACGACGATGCGGTTGTCGCCCTGCTGCTGGATGGTCGGTTCGCGCGTGCCCATTTCGTCGATGCGCTTGCGGATCACCTCCGTCGCGACTTCCATCGCGCCCTTCACCGCATTGTCGATGCCCGCCTTGGTCGGGGTGATGACGATGGTGGAGCTGTTCACCACCTCCACATTGAAATCGCGCTGGCCGGTGAGGCCCGCACCCTGGGTCAGCGGCCGGATGCGCTCCACGGCGGCGTCGACCTGCGACGGGTTGCGCACCATGAAGCTCAATTTCCCGTCGCGGCTGGAAATGTCGCCGATCGCGATCTTGGTGTCGCCCCGGCGCAGTTCCGTGCGGACCTGCTCCTCCATATTGGCGATGCGCTGCTTCGCCACGTCCTGGGTCGAGGCTTCGAGCAGCAGGTGGCTGCCGCCCGACAGGTCGAGGCCCAGGTTCACGCGGGTCTGCATGAATTTGGGCAATTGCCCGACCACCGAATCCGGCAGGAAGCTCGGCACGGCGCAGGCTATGCCGATCAGCAGCGGCAGCAGGATCGCGACGACAGCCCAGCGAGGGAAGTTCAGCATGCGTGCGGCTCAGTCGTTCGCGGGCTTGGCGGTGGCGGGGTCGATCACGTCGGTCAGGGTGGACTTCACCGCCTTCACCTTCATGCCCGGCGCCAGTTCGACATCGGCGTAGAATTCATCGACGCGGACCACCTTGCCGACCAGACCGCCGCCGGTCACGACCTGGTCGCCCTTCTTCACGGCGTCGATCTTGGCCTTGTGTTCCTTCATCTTCTTCTGCTGCGGACGGATCAGCAGGAAATAGAAGACGACGAAGATGAGGACCAGCGGGGCCATCTGAACCAGCATGGAGGCGCCGGAGGATTCCCCGCCCGCGGTCTGGGCAAAGGCTGGAGATATGAACATGGTTGGGACTTTCGCCTTATTGTCTTGTCCAGTCGCGGGCGTCGGATAAACGCCCACCGATCAAAGGCGCGCGGCTAACACAGATCGCACGGCGGAGGCAACATGATTAGGCTTTGGGACGAATGCGCAAAAAGCCTGCATCGAATGGCTTGCATATTCCCCAAACTGCTTCTAATTGCGCCGCTCCGGTCGGGACGTAGCGCAGCCTGGTAGCGCATCACACTGGGGGTGTGGGGGTCGGAGGTTCGAATCCTCTCGTCCCGACCAAATTTCCGGCAGGGCCTTTTCCGGCCTGCCAGCCTTTTCCCATTTTCTTCATTTCGCCTGCGTCGCCGCTTTTCGGCTGTCCTACAGATAACCAAATGGGATAAATGATCCGCCTTTCCGCAACAGGAGGGCGTTTCATGGATATTGCGGCTCTGATCGACGAGGTCATCGCGCGGGAGGGTGGTTACAGCAACCATCCGGCGGATCGCGGCGGACCCACTCATTTCGGCATCACCCAGGCCGTGGCGCGGGCGAACGGCTATGGCGGCGACATGCGGGCGATGCCCCGGACGGTTGCCGAGGCGATCTATCGCAGGCTCTATTGGGAAAGGCCGGGCTTCGCCTTCGTCGCCGAACTGGCGCCGGCCGTGGCGGAGGAGCTGTTCGACACGGCGGTGAACATGGGGCCGGGCACCGCCGGCGGCTTCCTGCAACGGGCGTTGAACGCGCTCAACCGCAACGGGCGGGACTATCCCGACCTGAAGGTGGACCAGGCCGTGGGCGCGAAGACGATCGCCGCGCTGGGCGCCTTTCTGGCCGTTCGCGGGCGGGCGGGCGAGAAGGTGCTGCTCAAGGCGCTCGAAGCGCTCCAAGGCGAGCGCTATCTGGCGCTGGCCGAGAGCAGGCCCGCCAACGAGGCCTTTCTTTACGGCTGGCTCGCCAACCGCATTGGTTAGGAGAGGGAGCATGACCTCTTCACGCAGGCGAATCGCGGGGGATCGGTGGACGCTGCGGGCGCGGCCGGCCTTTCTCTATGTCATGTACGGGTTGCTGCTGTGGTCGGTGCCGCTGGGGCTGATCGGCGGGGTGCGGCCCGACGTGGCGGCGGAGATCATTCGGGCGATGCGGGCCTATTTCAACGCCCTGCCGGAGCCGCTCTATGCCCTCTTCGGGACGGGCTATCTGGGCTATACGGCGGCGCGGGCCTGGGGGAAGGCCAAGGGGGTGGAGCGGTAAGGGCTTCGGCCTTTTACCGTTTTCCGTGTTCCTGCGCAGGAGCACGCTACATTTGGGGCGGGTACGAAATCGGTTCGCCCGGAAACTTGGCTTTCAGAAAATCCAGCACCACCCGCGCCTTGGGGGCCAGGCTTTTGTGGGAGGGGTGGACGGCCGCTATGTCGAGCGGGGCGATATGGCTGTCGGGGAGGACCGGCGCCAATCGCCCCGCCGCTATATCGTCCCGCACCCGCACGGCGGGGAGCAGGGCGATGCCGAGGCCGCTGAGCGCGGCGCGGTGGACCGCTTCGCTGCTGTCGCTGCGGAAGGCGCCGACCGCCACCCTTTCCCGCCCGTCGATCGTCCAGCGCGCGGGCACGTCGCCATAGGCATAGGCGATGCATTGATGGGCGGAGAGGTCTTCGGCGGAGGCTGGCATGCCGCGCGCGGCGAGATAGGCGGGCTGCGCCACCAGCAGGCGGGGCAGCCTGCCCAGCGGGTGGACCACCAGCCTGTCGTCGCCGACCGGGCCGACGCGCAGGGCGAGGTCCAGCCGGTCCTCCACCATGTCGCGTTGCCAGTCGGTCATGGCGCAATCGAACTGGAGCGCGGGATAGCGGGCGGTCAGTTCGCCCAGACGCTCCACATAATGGAGGCCGAGCGCGGTGGTGAAGCCGATGCGGACCAGCCCGCCCGGTTCGCCCCGCACGGGGCCGAAATCCCGTTCCGCCCCCTCCAGCGCGTCCAGCATGGCGCGGGCGTGGACCAGCAGGCGGTCGGCTTCAGGCGTGGCGATCAGCCTGCGGGTGGTGCGGTGGAAGAGGACCGCGCCGAAATGCGCCTCCACCTGGTCGAGGCGGCGGGCGATGGTGGTGTGGCTGGCGTGCAATTCCCTGGCCACGCGGGAGAAATTGGGCTTTTCGCAGAGGCGGACGAATGTCCGCAGGGCGATCAACAGGTCCGACATTTGAACGGGACTCGCACGGATATTGTGCGGCTTATCCTTATTGTCTCCAGCCCGGAAAAGCCAGATGCCCTCCGGCAGCAATCGGAGAAGGATGCCCCATGTCGAACCGCATCGCCCATGCCGGGCTGGCCGCCAAGCGCCGCACCGCGCAGGAGGCCGCCGCGCTGATCCAGGACGGCATGGCCGTGGGGATGAGCGGCTTTACCGGGTCGGGCTATCCCAAGGCGGTGCCGCTGGCGCTGGCGGAGCGGATGACCGCCGCCCATGCGGCGGGCGAGTCCTTCCGGGTCAAGGTGTGGACCGGCGCGTCGACCGGGCCGGAACTGGACGGCGCGCTGGCGCAGGCCGACGGCGTGGAATTCCGCCTGCCCTACAACAGCGACCCCATCGCCCGCGAGCGGATCAACGGCGGGCATATGCAATATTTCGACATGCATCTGAGCCAGGTCGCGCCGATGGCGTGGCAGGGTTTTCTGGGCGATCTGGACATCGCCGTGATCGAGGTGACGGGGATCGCCGCCGACGGCGAACTGATCCCGTCCGCCTCGGTCGGCAACAACAAGACGTGGATCGACCGGGCGAAGGGCGTGATCCTGGAGGTCAATCGCTGGCAGAACCCGGCGCTGGAGGGGATGCACGATATTTATTACGGCACGGCGCTGCCGCCGCATCGCGTGCCCATTCCGCTGGTGCGCGCCGACCAGCGCATCGGCCAGCCGACCTTCCGCTGCGATCCCGGCAAGGTGATCGCGGTGGTGGAGACCGACGCGCCGGACCGCAACGCCCCCTTCAAGGCGCCGGACGGCAAGGCGCGGGCGATTGCCGGGCATCTGCTGGAATTTCTGGGCCATGAGGTGAGGAAGGGGCGGTTGCCCGCCTCGCTGCTGCCGCTGCAATCGGGGGTGGGGAATATCGCCAATGCGGTGCTGACCGGCCTGATCGACGCGCCGTTCGGGGACATGGTCGCCTTTACCGAGGTGATCCAGGACGGGATGCTGGACCTGCTCGACGCGGGCAAGCTGCGCATGGCGAGCGCCACGTCCCTGTCGCTCAGCCCGGAGGCGGCGGCGCGGCTGAACGCCGACATGGGGCGGTACCGGGACCGCATCATCCTGCGGCCGCAGGAGATCAGCAACCATCCCGAACTGGTGCGGCGGCTGGGCTGCATCGCGATGAACGGGCTGATCGAGGCGGACATCTACGGCAACGTCAATTCGACGCATCTGATGGGGTCGCGCATCCAGAACGGCATCGGCGGGTCGGGCGATTTTGCGCGCAACGCCTTCCTGTCGATCTTCATGACGCCCTCGACGGCCAAGGGCGGGGCGATTTCCGCCATCGTGCCGCATTGCAGCCATGTCGACCATATCGACCAGGACGTGCAGGTGATCGTGACCGAGCAGGGTCTGGCCGACCTGCGCGGGCTGGCGCCCCGGCAGCGGGCGGAGCTCATCATGGAGAAGTGCGCGCATCCGGACTTCCGGCCGATGCTGAAGGACTATTTCCGGCGGGCGATGGCGGGGTCGTACGGGTTGCAGTCGCCGATGCTGCCGGGGGAGGCGCTGGCCTGGCACCAGCGGTTCATCGATACGGGGACGATGCGGGGGTAGGCATGGGGGACGCTCTTCTCCCCTCCCGCAGGCGGGAGGGGCCGGGGGTGGGCCGCCGCGCCAGCGGCGTTCTTCCCTAGCCGAGAAGGCGGAAGCTCGCTTCGCTCGCGCCCACCCCTAACCCCTCCCGCCTGCGGGAGGGGGAATGACGGCCAAAACCGCCGCGCAAATGAGAGGGGCCGCTGGAGTAAAGCCTCCAGCGGCCCATCATTGACATGGTCAGCGGCCGGAAGTGCCGCCCATGGGAAACGTTGATCGCGCTATTTTCCGGATGCGGCGCTCCGCCCGCGGAACCGCGGCCTGCAGTCGCCCCTATGCTGGAAAACCGACGCTATGGCGTCGCTCAGCGGCGCGTTCCCCGAATGGACTTGACCGACCCCATTGCTGAACCATGAGACATCGGATCACCTCCTTTCGCTAGTTGAAGCCCCTATAGCCGTTCCCGGATACTGGTCCTTCGCCGTCTATGAAATGATATGTGAATCAGACGAGCCGCCACTTCAAGGCTTGTAAAATTCTTTTTTCGAATCATACTTTTGCGTCCGCCTTTCGCGGGCGATTTGCGGCGGAATTCGTCCGAATTGCCTGAAATCAACGGCTTAGCCGCGGCAGTCCTCGACGACGCGGCCGACCTCCGCCCAGCTTGGCAGCACCAGCATCTCCAACCCCTGCACCTCGACCGCGAAACGGCCCCGGCTGTAGGCGATCTGGTCCAGCGTCGCGTCGCTGGCGGCGCGGGTCGCCTCTGTCGCCGCGATGGTTCCGGGGGCGGCGCCGGCGGGCCAGTTGACCGCGCCATAGCTGGTCCGCACCGTCATGGCCGCCTGCACCGCGCCGGGCCGCAAAAGGGTGATGCGGCGCGTCGGCCGGTCGCAGCGGATGATGAGCAGGCTGCTTTGCCCATCCGCGCCGAACAGGGCGGCCGATCCGGCGCCGTCGACCTGATAGCGCCAGTCGCCCGCGGTCGTCGCCCGGTCCTGCCAGTCGGCCGGCGGGGGCGGAGGCGGAGCAGGCCGGGCCGCCGGGGTCGGCCTGGGCGCGGGCGCGGGCGCAGGCGCGCGCTGCTGGGGCGCGCCGACGCAGGAGGCCAGCAGGACGAAGGCGGCCGTCGGCATGGCGGAGGGCAGAGTGAAGCGCATCCCGCCTCCATGCCTCAGGCGACGGGATCGCATCAACCCGAAAAGGGCGGAGCGACGCGTCGGGCGGGCCGAAATAAACGGCTGCGGAAGCGCGGGATTTCGCCGCTTTCGTTCCCTTCCGTCATTGACAGCCAAGGGCCGAATCGCTAAGGGCACCCCTTCCCGACACGCTGACGAGCGGCAGTGCAGTGGCACTGGCCGTCTTTTTTGCGTCTTGGGGGTCTATCGAATCGGTTGTCGTCCGCATAAGGACGTCAGCCCGGACGCTTTGAGATGGGGCGGCGCCAACCGCCCCGTGGAGCAGGAGTACAGATTACCATGGCACGTATTGCGGGTGTCAACATCCCGACCAACAAGCGCGTGATCATCGCGCTCACCTACATCCACGGCATCGGCCGCAAGACCGCCGTCGACATCGCCGACAAGCTGGGCATCGACCACAGCCGCCGCGTCCAGGACCTGTCCGACGCCGAAGTGCTGCAGATCCGCGAGACAATCGACGCCGACCTGACGGTCGAGGGCGACCTGCGCCGCGAGACCGCGATGAACATCAAGCGGCTGATGGACCTGGCCTGCTATCGCGGCCTGCGCCATCGCAAGGGCCTGCCGGTCCGCGGCCAGCGCACGCACACCAATGCGCGCACCCGCAAGGGCAAGGCGAAGCCGATCGCCGGCAAGAAGAAGTAAGAAATTAGTCCGGGGGACTAATTTTACTTTTTCTCCGCCGGAGGCAGCTCTCCTTGGGCACAGCCTCCCGGAACACAAGATTTCAGTAGGATAGAGCAAAAATGGCACGCGAACCCCAGCGCATCAAGCGCCGCGAACGCAAGAACATCTCGGCCGGCGTCGCGCACGTCAACGCCAGCTTCAACAACACCATGGTGACCATCACCGACGCCCAGGGCAACGCGATCTCCTGGTCCTCGGCGGGCATGATGGGCTTCAAAGGCAGCCGCAAGTCGACCCCCTATGCCGCGCAGGTCTGCGCCGAGGACGCCGGTCGCAAGGCCGCCGAACATGGCGTGCGCACGCTGGAAGTCGAAGTGAAGGGTCCGGGTTCGGGCCGCGAATCGGCCCTGCGCGCCTTGCAGGCCGTCGGCTTCCACATCACCTCCATCCGCGACGTGACGCCGATCCCGCACAATGGCGTGCGTCCTTCCAAGCGCCGCCGCGTCTAATAAAGACGCGCGGCTTGTCGGCGGGCGGCGGACGCGTCGCCCGCTCACCCATCTGCATCGGTCGGAACGTCCTGTCGGGTCAGGATTTTGAACGTTTCGGCCTCATCCCCAGGGGAAATACATGACTGTCAACATGAAGAACTGGCAGGAATTGAAGAAGCCCAACAGCCTTGAAATCAAGGTCGCGGGCGACGGCAGGCGCAAGGCGACCTTCGTCGCCGAACCTCTGGAGCGCGGCTTCGGCCTGACGCTCGGCAATGCGCTGCGCCGGGTTCTTCTGTCCTCGCTCCAGGGCGCGGCGGTCACCTCGATCAAGATCGAGAACGTCCTGCACGAATTCTCCTCGCTCGCAGGCGTGCGCGAAGATGTGACGGACATCGTCCTCAACATCAAGCAGGTCGCGCTCAGGATGGAAGGCGACGGTCCGCGCCGTCTCCAGCTTTCCGCCACCGGCCCCGCAGAGGTGCGCGCGGGCGACATCACCACCGTGGGCGACATCGAAGTGATGAACCCCGACCTGGTGATCTGCCACCTGGACCAGGGCGCGACGCTGAACATGGAACTGACCGCCGACGTCGGCAAGGGCTATGTCCCCGCCGTCGCCAACCGTCCGGCCGACGCCCCGATCGGCCTGATCCCGATCGACGCGCTCTATTCGCCGGTGCGGCAGGTCGCCTACAAGGTCGACAATACCCGCGTCGGCCAGGAACTGGACTATGACAAGCTGTCGCTGACCGTCGAGACCGACGGCACCGTCACGCCGGAAGACGCGGTGGCCTATGCCGCCCGCATCCTGCAGGACCAGCTTCAGTTGTTCGTCCACTTCGAGGACGCGCTGCCCGCCGCCGCTCCGGCTGCCGGCGCCGCCGCCGGCGGTTCGGCCAGCGAGGGCGAGAGCGACGCGAACCAGATCAACCGCTACCTGCTCAAGAAGGTGGACGAACTGGAACTGTCGGTCCGCAGCGCCAACTGCCTCAAGAACGACAACATCATCTATATCGGCGACCTGGTCCAGAAGACCGAGGCCGAGATGCTGCGCACCCCCAATTTCGGCCGCAAGTCGCTGAACGAAATCAAGGAAGTGCTGTCGTCCATGGGGCTGCGCCTGGGCATGGACATCCCCGGCTGGCCGCCGGAGAATATCGAGGAAATGGCCAAGAAGCTCGAACAGGAGCTGCTGGGTTAAATCCGACCCGTCACCCCAGCGCAGGCTGGGGTCTCAGGCCGCTACGGGCGACCTTGGGGCACGAGATCCCAGCCTGCGCTGGGATGACGAAAGATGGGTTGTTGGGCGGCGGCCCTGAAACGCCGCCTGGTCTGGGGTACCTCGCACGGCCCCTTAACGAACGGAAGGAAGAACATCATGCGTCACAAGGTTGGTCATCGCAAGCTGCAGCGCAGCGCCGGGCATCGCAACTCGCTGCTCCGCAACCTCGCGGCTTCGCTCATCAAGCATGAGCAGATCCTGACGACCACGCCCAAGGCGAAGGAACTGCGTCCCTATGTCGAGAAGCTGATCACCCTCGCCAAGAAGGGTGGCCTGTCGAACCGTCGCCTGGCCCATGCGCGCCTGCAGGACGACGCGCAGCTCACCAAGCTGTTCGACGTTCTGGCCGAGCGCTACAAGGATCGCAACGGCGGCTATACCCGCGTGATCAAGGCCGGCATCCGCGCTTCGGACGCGGCGCCGATCGCGATCATCGAACTGGTCGACCGCGACGTCGATGCCAAGGGTCAGGATTCCGGTCCGGTCCAGAACGCCGACGCCGACGAACTGGAAGCGGCATGATCCGCTGACGGCTCGCGCAAGCGGGCAGATGAAGAGGGCCGCGGCTTCCGGAAGGGGGCGCGGCCCTTTTTCTTTTTGGGGCGTGTGATGCTCCGGGCGTTGACCCATTCGGTTGGCCCCCACCCCCGGCCCTTCAAACGAGTCACGTGCCTCGTTTGAACCTAAAGGGGAGGGGAGATAAGAAATATTCTTTGTTTTCTTGCCTTTCCGCGCCATGAGAAGCCAGAGAATGGGAATGGGATTTCGGGGGGATCGGATGCGCGCCTTTGGCTGCTTTGCTTTGGCGGCGCTGTTGTTCGCGGCCCTCCCCGCGCAGGCGGAGCCGGATGCGGCGGTCGCTGGCGCTTCGGAACTGCGCTATCCCGCCGCCCGGCGGATCGATCTGGTCGAGGATCATTTCGGGGTCAAAGTCACCGATCCCTATCGCTGGCTGGAAAACGACCTGCGCGGCGATCCCGCCGTGCGCGACTGGGTGGCGCAGGAAAATGCCCTCACCCGCCGCTTCATCGATGGCCTGCCGGGGCGCGACATCCTCAAGCGGCGCATGCAGGCGCTGTTCGCCCATGGCCGCTACACCATCCCGCGCAAGGCCGGGGGGCGCTATTTCTACGGCTATAACAAGGGGCTTCAGAACCAGACGCCGCTCTATGTGCGCGAAGGGCTGACCGGGCGGCAGCGGCTGCTGATCGATCCCAATGACTGGGCGGAGGACGGGTCGGACGCGCTGGCGGAATGGGCGCCCTCCCCCGACGGCCGTTTCCTGCTCTATGCCGTGCAGGAGGCCGGGAGCGACTGGCGCACGCTGAAGATATTGGACGTGGCGACGGCCCGGCCGCTGGAAGACGTGGTGCAATGGGTGAAATTTTCCCAGCTCGCCTGGGACGGGCGGGGTCAGGGCTTCTTCTATTCCCGCTTCGCCGCGCCGCAGGACGGGGCTGACCCGCGATCCTCCACCGTGGGGCAGCAGCTTTTCTATCATCGGCTGGGCACGGCGCAGGCGCAGGACCAGCTTATCTACGCCACGCCGGACCAGCCGCGCCTCGGCCACACGGCGCAAGTGACGCAGGACGGGCGCTGGCTGGTCATCAGCAGCTTCCAGGGCACCGACCCGCGCCGGGAGCTGCATCTGGCCGAACTGACGGGCGGCAAGGTGAAGGTCCGGTCACTGGTCAGGGGCATGACCAACGACTGGCGGCTGATCGGCAGTCGGGGACCGACGCTCTATTTCATCACCGACCAATATGCCCCGCGCCTGCGCGTCGTCAGCATCGACGCCCGCCATCCCCGCCGCAGCGGCACGCAGGTCGTGGCGGAGCGCAGGGACACGCTGGCGGGCGGATCGCTGGTGGGGGATCGGCTGATCCTGGCCTATCTGTCCGACGCGGAGACGGTGGCGGAACTGGTCGGCCTCGACGGGCGGAAGGTCAGCGACGTTCCGCTGCCCGGCATCGGCACGGCGGCGGGCTTCGGCGGGCGCGACGGCGATCCGGAAACCTTCTTCAGCTTTTCCGGCTTCACCACGCCGTCCAGCATCTACCGCTTCGACACGGCGACGCTGCGGTATGAACTGTTCGCCCGGCCCGACCTGCCCTTCAACCCCGACGATTACGGCATAGAGCAGGTCAGCTATCCGTCGAAGGACGGCACGATGATCCCGATGACGGTGATCCGCAAGAAGGCGCTGGCGCTGTCGAAGACGCCCGCGCCGACCATCCTCTACGGCTATGGCGGCTTCAACATCGCGCTGACGCCCGGCTATTCGGCGACGCGCATGGCGTGGCTGGAGCAGGGCGGCGTCTATGCCATCGCCAATCTGCGCGGCGGCGGGGAATTCGGCAAGGCCTGGCATGATGCGGGCCGGCTGGCCAACAAGCAGAATGTGTTCGACGATTTCATCGCGGCGGGCGAATATCTGAAGGCCAACGGCTATACGGCGAGGGACGGGCTGGCCATAGAGGGGCGGTCCAATGGCGGGCTGCTGGTCGGCGCGGTGGTGAACCAGCGGCCGGACCTGTTCGCCGCCGCCCTGCCGGCGGTGGGCGTGATGGACATGCTGCGCTTCGACCGCTTCACCGCCGGGCGTTACTGGATCGACGATTATGGATCGCCCGACCGGGAGGAGGATTTCCGCCTGCTCCACGCCTATTCGCCCTATCACAACATCATGGGCGGGAAGGATTATCCGGCGATCCTCGTCACCACGGGCGATACTGACGACCGGGTGGTGCCGGCGCACAGCTTCAAATATGCGGCGGCGTTGCAGGCGGCGGAACTGGGGCCGAAGCCGCGCCTGATCCGCATCGACACCAAGGCCGGGCATGGCGCGGGCAAGCCCGTGGACAAGCTGATCGACGAATATGCCGACAGCTACGCCTTTGCCGCTTATTATGCCGGGCTGAAACTGGACGCGGCGCCGAAATAGCGGGACGTTCAGGCCTCCGACAGCCATAGGGGCCTAGCCACCGGCAGAATTCTGCTGAGGGACGAGGGTCATGAACGAGATGAGGTGGATGACGGGTTCGCTGATCGCGCTGGCGCTGCTGACGGGAGGCGTCGCATCGGCGCAGGCCTTCCAGCCGCGGAACGGCGCGCCGCAGGAGCAGGACGACCTGTCGGACGAGGCGCAGCCGCCCGCCGATGACCCCGGCCCGCCGCAGGCGGACGACGACTTCTCCGACGTGGTGGCGGCGGACCAGGAACGTGGCGGCGCGGCCGCGCCCTCCGAGCGCTACGGCTCCCAGGACGATCCTGCAGGCGCAGCCCCCGCCGACCGGGAAAGCGAGGATGCGATCACCTACTGCGCGCTCGCCGCCCGCGACGAGGCCGAGCGCGACGGCGGCTATGCCGAGGTGCGCCAGGTGCAGGAACCCCGCGAGACCCGCAACGGCTATGACGTGGAGGGCGATGTGGAGATTCGGTCCGGCTGGCGGACGCAGGACGGCCGTTCGCGCCACTTCACCTGTTCGGTGCAGAATGGCCGGATCGCGGACCTTTATTTCCGGCGGGATCGCGCCGCCCGATAAGCGAGCCCGGTTCACCGCAGCGCGGCCACGCTTTGCCCTATCCCGTTTTACGTCAATATATTAGCATCGACGCGAATCAGGGGGAGTCAGGGGTGGCCGCGTTCCTTTTCGCGACCGAGAACATCGTTTTCGTCTCGGCGATCGTGCTGATCGGACAGCATCTGCTGCCCATTTTCGTTGGCCATGCCGCCGCCGTTGATCGCCACCCAGCCGCCCTGATCGGGGGGGACGGGCGCAAGGCCCCGTCCCAGGCCTGATGGGGCGAGGGCCGGTCCATGCGCGGATATGATGCTTCCCGCCTCATGCTGGCCATCGGCCTGGCGGCGCAGGCGGGGTTCATCGATGCGCTGGGGTTCCTGAAGCTCGGCGGGCTTTTCGTTTCCTTCATGAGCGGCAATTCGACGCGGCTGGGCGTAGGGCTGGCCAGCGGCGCGGCGGTCGCGGGAATGGCGGCGGGATTGATCGGGGCCTTTGTCGGCGGCGTGCTGGCGGGCGCGCTGGTCGCGCGCCGGGCGGGGCGCTGGCGCAAGCAGGCGGTGCTGGGCCTTTCGACCGCGCTGCTGGTCTGCGCCGCGCTGCTGGCCCTGCCGGACGGGCCGGGCATGGGGCTGACGCTGCTGATGACGGCGGCGATGGGCGCGGTGAACAACGTCTTCCAGCGCGATGGCGAGGTCAGCATCGGCGTCACCTACATGACCGGCGCGCTGGTGAAGCTGGGGCAGCAACTGGCGGTGGCGCTGAGCGGCGGGCCGCGATGGAACTGGCTGCCCTATCTGCTGCTGTGGCTGGGGCTGGTGGCGGGCGCTGTGGCGGGGGGCGGCCTCTTTGCGCTGATGGGCCTGCATGCGCTGTGGGTCGCCGTGGCCTTTTCCGGGCTGTTGCTGCTGTGGAGCGGCCGCCTGGGACCGCTGGACAAGGGACGTCAAGCGCTCTAACCGGGCGCGAATCCCTTCCTCTGGACTTATAAAGGCGATTCGATGACGCTGCCCCTTCAGGATTCCATCCTCATCGTGGATTTCGGCAGCCAGGTGACGCAGCTCATCGCCCGCCGCGTGCGCGAGGCGGGCGTCTATTCCGAGATCGCGCCCTTCAACAACGCCGCCGAAGCCTTCGAGCGGCTGAAGCCCAAGGGCATCATCCTGTCCGGCGGTCCCTCCTCCGTCATGTGGGAGGACAGCCCCCGCGCCCCGCAGCATTTCTTCGACGCGGGCGTGCCCGTGCTGGGCATATGCTATGGCCAGCAGACGATGATGCAGCAGTTGGGCGGCAATGTCGAAGGCGGCGAGAGCGGCGAGTTCGGCCGCGCCTTCATCGAGGTGAAGAAGGGTTGCGCGCTGTTCGACGGGCTGTGGTCCGAGGGCGAAAAGCATCAGGTGTGGATGAGCCATGGCGACAAGGTGACGCGGCTTGCCCCCGGTTTCGAGGTGGTGGCGGTCAGCGAGGGCGCGCCCTATGCGATCACCGCCAATGAGGAAAAGCGTTTCTACGCGACGCAATTCCATCCCGAAGTCGTGCATACGCCGGACGGCGCGAAGCTGCTCGCCAATTTCGTGCGGCATGTCTGCGGCCTCAAGGGCGACTGGACCATGGCGGAGTTCCGCGCCACCAAGATCGCCGACATCCGGGCGCAGGTGGGCGAGGGCCGGGTGATTTGCGGGCTGTCGGGCGGGGTCGACAGCGCGGTCGCCGCCGTGCTGATCCATGAAGCCATTGGCGACCAGTTGACCTGCGTGTTCGTCGACCATGGGCTGATGCGGCTGGGCGAGGCGGAGCAGGTCGTCAGCCTGTTCCGCGAGCATTATGGCATCAAGCTGGTCCATGTGAACGCCGAGGAGCGCTTCCTGGGCGGGCTGGCGGGGCTGACCGATCCGGAGAAGAAGCGCAAGTTCATCGGCGGCGAGTTCATTGCCGTGTTCGAGGAGGAAGCGAAGAAGATCGGCGGGGCGGACTTCCTGGCGCAGGGGACGCTCTATCCGGACGTGATCGAGTCGGTGAGCTTTACCGGCGGGCCTTCGGTGACGATCAAGTCGCACCATAATGTCGGCGGCCTGCCCGAACGCATGAACATGAAGCTGGTCGAACCGCTGCGCGAACTGTTCAAGGACGAGGTGCGCGTGCTGGGCCGGGAACTGGGCCTGCCGGAGATTTTCGTCGGGCGGCATCCCTTCCCCGGTCCAGGCCTGGCGATCCGCATTCCGGGCGAGGTGAGCAAGGAGCGGTGCGACATATTGCGCAAGGCCGACGCCGTCTATCTGGAGGAAATCCGGAACGCCGGGCTGTACGACGCGATCTGGCAGGCCTTCGCGGTGCTGCTGCCGGTGCGGACGGTGGGGGTGATGGGCGACTATCGCACCTATGACAGCGTCTGCGCGCTGCGGGCGGTGACCTCCACCGACGGAATGACGGCGGACATCTACCCGTTCGACGCCGCCTTCCTGAGCCGGGTGGCGACGCGGATCATCAATGAGGTGAAGGGCATCAACCGGGTGGTCTATGACTATACGTCGAAGCCGCCGGGCACGATCGAGTGGGAATGATTTTTACCCATCCGGTGGTATCCGTCTGTACGCCATGGCGCTACCTAACTCGCTGAATAATATCAATAAATACTGCGTCGTCTATCATCATCTATCGAGCAGCAGTGCCTCGGCTTGACGGTATAGCGGACGGCATAGGGAAACTTGTTCGATGCCGGATTTCTCTATACCGTCACAGCTAAGAGAGCTGCTGACGGTATAGTTTTTGGCCGTAAATAGCTAGAAACACGAGGGAAAAGCGCGTTCAGCGTCCCCTGTTTCGGCCTGACGGTATAATTGGCGCCTCTCTGCTGTTTTTGAACAGAATTGGAGGCATCAATGCTTACTGACACAGCAATTAAGGCACTGAAACCACAGAAGAAATTGTACAAGGTAAGCGACCGTGACGGTATGTACGTCGTGGTCCAGCCATCAGGTGCGATCGTGTTCCGGTACGACTATCGACTCAACGGCCGGCGCGAGACGCTGACGCTCGGTCGATACGGCCCTGACGGCCTCTCGCTTGCCAGGGCGCGCGAGAAGCTGATCGATGCGAAGCGGACCATTTCAGAGGGACGGTCGCCTGCTCAAGAGAAGCAGCATGACAAGCGTCGACTGAAAGAGGCGAAGCGGTTCGGCGAGTTCGGCGAAAAGTGGTTCCAAGAGTCGCGTATGGCCGATAGCACGCGGGCTATGCGGCGCTCCATCTACGAGCGCGACATCCTGCCGATATTCCGAAACAGGCTCCTGACGGAGATCACGCCCGACGATCTCCGTATGATGTGTGGGAAGGTGAAGGATCGCGGCGCTCCGGCTACGGCCGTCCATGTGCGCGATATCGTGAAGCTGATCTTTGCATTCGCGGTCTTGCATGGTGAGAAGGTCGCCAACCCGGCGGATGAAGTTGGGCCCGCGTCCATCGCGACCTTCGTACCAAAGGATCGGTCGCTATCACCGGCGGAGATCCGCGTCATGCTCGGTCAGCTTGAGCATGTGCCGACGCTGCCGACCATACGGTTGGGAATGAAACTCTTCCTCTTGACGATGGTCAGGAAGAGCGAGCTCCAGGATGCCACTTGGGATGAGGTCGATTTCGAGAACGCCGTCTGGTCGATACCCAAGGAAAGAATGAAGCGGTCGAAGGCACACAACGTCTACCTGTCACAGCAGGCCGTCGACATCTTCATCGCGCTGAAAACCTGCGCGGGCAATTCGCGCTATGTCCTCCCGTCGAGATATGACGCTGACGCGCCGATGTCGCGGGCGACGTTCAATCGGATTACGACTGCGGTGGTTGTTAGGGCGAAGAAGGAGGGGCTGCCACTCGAACCCTTCACTGTTCACGATCTTCGACGCACCGGCTCGACCTTATTGAATGAGCTCGGTTTCAACAGTGACTGGATCGAGAAATGCCTGGCGCATGAGGACGGACGGTCCTCGCGCGGTGTCTACAACAAGGCGGAGTATGAGCATCAACGCCGGCACATGATGCAGGAGTGGTCCAATCTGGTAGACGCATGGGTCGTGGGTCGGAAGTATGTGCCGACCTTACTCCCGGCCACGATGGAGCTGCTTGAGCTCGAGCCTAGTGTTTGACCGGCCGAGAACGACGCAATCTCACATCGGGACTGGGAGCGCGCTTAACGGTGCTAGCCCGAGAGGCATGGCGTCGAGCGTCGAGCCAGGCTTCGACCTCTGCCAAGTCCCAGACGACGCAGCGCGAGGTAAGATAGAAGCGCTGCGGGAATTCTCCTCGCTGCTCCATGTCGTAGATCGTGCTGTCGGCAAGCGGCACGATCTCTCGCAACTGCTGCCGGCGAATTGTCCTGCGGGCGACATGGGGCGCAGCACTCATACTCTATCTCCACGTTTTTACTTTTGTGAAGATAGAAGACGATAGATCGCCCACTTTGAAGCCCGCGCGTAAACGTGTGCGGTAATATCGGGGCATAGCGTACACATCGGACGGGTAGTCCCAGCGAGCAGGTGTCGCCTAAGAGCAACCCCTAAGCCTTCGCCCCTGTTTGAAAAGCCGCCGCCCGTAGAAATTTAGCCTGGTCGAACGCACGATTCACTTCATAATCCGCCGGAGCAATCCATGTCGGTTCGAGTCCGACCGCCCGCACCATCGCTCAGAACCGGCTTTAGCAGAAGGGCTGCGTAGCTCTGGACGCCACGCGACGACGGGCGTGGGCGCATGTCCGGCGGCGCCGGCTACCGTTGTCCAATCTCTTGCAGGGTCAAGGCAACCATGATGCGAGTGGAGCACAGTGCCACGCGCAGGACCGTTTTGAGCGGCGACTGCGGAAACCGACTGTCCGCTGAGGCGGGCCGAGTCAGTAGCGCGAGAAGGTCAAGCTCGTCTCGAGCTAGAGGATGGTGGTGACCTGCGACAACCGGACGTCCAAGGCACGCCTCGAAGCTTGAAAACAACGCGTCGAGGACGGGTGCGAGGACTTCGCAGGCGCATGGTGCGAGTAATCGGGCGAGGTGCGGTTGGACCAGCCGGGTTTCCCGCCGTGCTAAACACCAGCAGCGCATAGCTTTGACGAGGAAAGCACGTTTCGCAGCGATCGGGCGCTGAGTGTGGCCGACGCACACATGCATTGTATGGCCCTTCTCGCGCCCCTCCGGTCCCCGTTTGGTATCGAGCGATCTTATATCTGCTCAGGCGATGGAAAGGGTGCGACCCGAAGGCTCCGCGTCCGAGCTGGCTGTCCTATTCCGAGGTTGGGTCCAACAGCGCGGTCTCTGCCGTCTTGCTGATGTCCCTGAGATAGTCCTGGAACGCGGCAAGGCGTGAGCGGACGAACTCCGCCTGAAGATCTGCCGCCTCTTTGAAATCTCGAACCTGCATCAGGCGCGTCAGATGCTCGGTGCTCGCTGCGGCGGTCGCCTGCGAGTAGGCGATGGTTTTCGTAGTCGTTTCCACCGCCAGCTTGCTCGCTCGCACGCCGTTTGCGCGCGCGGCACTCAGGGACGACTGTCCCGACTTCATGGCCACGTCGAGGACTTGGTGCATCCGATCGAGGTTCGCGGCGGCCAGCGTCCGCGCGCCAACGTCGCTATCAGGAGGGCTGTCGTTCGCGGTCATGACTCGTCCTACGTCGCTTCGGTTTCGGCCATGTCAGTAGACCTTCAACCGACTAGAGTCAACCGAACCGTTCGGTTGACTCTAGGGCATCTCGGGGAGTAGTCGGTAGACGGCAGAAGCAGCTCAGAATGTGGGCCACAGGTCAGTTTCAATAGGAGAACTGTCCATGGATTTTGATGAGGTGAGGTCGCGGGCGTTTGCGATGCCTGTATGTAACCCGGCGTTCCCGCGCCCGCCCTATCGGTTCTACAACCGCGAATACATCGTCATCAAATACCGAACCGACCCAGAAGCGTTGCGGGAAGTGGTTCCGGCACCGCTCGAAATAGACGAGCCGGTTGTGAACTATGAGTTCATCAGGATGCCGGACTCGACTGGGTTCGGCGACTATACGGAGACCGGGCAGGTTATCCCGGTGCGCTTCAACGGCGTGCCGGGGGGCTATGTCCACTCCATGTATCTGGACGACGATGCGCCTATCGCCGGAGGGCGAGAAATCTGGGGCTTTCCGAAGAAGCTCGCCACGCCTTCAATCGCCCATGAATCGGACGTGATCGTTGGCAAGCTTCACTATGGAAGCGCGCTCTGCGCCCTGGGCACGATGGGCTACAAGCACGTCATTCTCGATCATGAACCGATCCTTGCGGCCATGCGGCAGCCCAACTTCATGCTCAAGGTGATCCCTCACGTCGATTGCACGCCGCGCATCTGTGAACTGGTGCGCTATCATCTTGAGGATATCGACCTGAAGGGCGCGTGGGGCGGCCCCGCCGCGCTCGATCTCTACCCGCACGCTCTCGCCGACGTCGCAAGGCTGCCAGTGCGCGAGATTGTCGCGGCAACCCATTTCATCGCGGATCTCACGCTGGGATTGGGTGAGGTCGTCCATGACTATCTGAAGGATGATCCGCGGGTATGATCCGGTGCCAATCGCGCACGCAGCGTCGAGACGCCGCCTCAGTCCCGGACATCCAGCGGCGACCGCGCTTTCGAGGCGAGGCCGCGCGCCGTGGCAAGTGAGAGATTCGATTTCCTGCTGCTGGGCGGCGGTTTGGCCAGCGCGACAGCGGCGGAGACGTTGCGGCGCGAGGGCGCCATTGGCACGATCGGCATCCTCTCGGCTGAGGAATTCCCGCCATATCATCGTCCCAGACTGTCGAAGCAATATCTTATCGGAACGTCGACGGACGTCGATATCCTCGTCCATCCTGTCGACTACTATCGCCAGCAGAACATAAGCCTCGTCCTCGGCGCCGAGGTGACAGCCGTCGATCCGGCGTCACGGACGGTTCGGACAGACGACGGCGACTCATTCGAGTATGGCAAACTGCTGATCGCCACGGGCGCCGCCCCGCGTCGCCTTGACGTGTCGGGCGCGGATAAGGAGGGGGTCTTCTACCTTCGGCGCAAAGTCGATTGCGACGTCGTGCGGAAAGCGGCTCAGCCAGGCCGTAAGGTGGTGGTACTCGGTGCGAGTTTCCTCGGCATGGAAATCGCGCTCTCGCTGATCGAGTTGGGCCTGGAGGTGACGATGCTCGACATCGCCACGCGGGTGTTGCCGCATCTGGAAGCGCCGGCGATCTCGACCTTCTTCCAGGGATATGCTGAAGGGAAAGGGGCGACGATCCTGCTCGACGACACGGCGGTCGAGGTGATCGGGGACGGCCACGTGGCGGGGGTCCGCACGCAAAAAGGGCGCGAAATCCCGTGCGACATGGTGATCGTCAGCGTCGGAGTCATGCCGGCCACCAGTTTTCTCGATGGTAGCGGTATTCTGCTTGAGCATGGCTTCGTCGCCGTTGACGACAGACTGCGCACGAACACCGAGGATGTCTTTGCGGCAGGCGACGTTACGTCCTTCTACGATCCAGTGTTTCGGCGTAGGCGCCATATTGAGCATTGGGACAATGCTGTTCGCCAGGGGCGCCTTGCCGCCCGGAATATGATCGGACGTCGGCTCCGGTACGATGAAGTTTCCTACTTCTATTGCGAAATGGGCGAGTTGGGCTTCGACATGCTTGGCATTCCGGAGAACGCCGAGGATTGGATCAGTCGAGGCGACCTGAAGGATGGTTCCTATGCGCTCTTTTATCTGCGCGACGACGTTCCGCAGGCCGCCTTCTCCATGGGCCGCCCGTCAAGCGAGATCCGGGTAGCCGAGGGGCTGATCCGATACCGGGTCAACCTTGAGCGATATCGGGACCAACTCGGCGATCCGGCATACCTGCTCGAAACCATTCCCGCGCAGAAGGTGCTCGTCTTGCAGGGCGGAGGCGCGCTTGGTGCGTTCGAGTGCGGCGTCGTTCACGCGCTGGAGGAAGAGCATATCTTCCCAGATATTGTCGCGGGCGTGTCGATCGGCGCGTTAAATGGCGCCATCATCGCCGGAAATCCCCGCCACTCCACCGAAGCGCTCCAATCATTCTGGAATGACCTTACAGTCGTCGCGCCGCCGTTGCCATTTGCGGAAATGCGTCGCGCCGCCGTCGGGGCTCAGATCCTGGCCTTTGGCGTGCCAAAGTTTTTCAAGCCCCGCTGGATGCCGCCCTTCGATTTCCTGGCCCCGTGGACCGGCTATTACGACACGTCGCCTATGCGGAGGCTCATTGCGCAGTATGTCGATTTCTCGAGCCTCAAGAGCAGCCCGGTCAGACTGCTGGTGGGCGCGGTCAACGTGACAACCGCGCAGTTGGAAGTCTTCGACAGCTACATCGACGATCTGACGCCGGATCATGTTCTGGCGAGCGGAAGCTTGCCGCCGGGCTTCTCCTGGACGGTGGTGGACGGCACGGCCTATTGGGATGGTGGTATCGTCAGCAACTCGCCGCTGGATCTGGTGCTCGATCGGTGCGGCCCGGACGGGAAGCGGATCTATATCGTCGATCTCTTCGCGGGCGACGCGCCGCTTCCGACCAACATGATCGAGGTTCTCGCGCGGCGCGACGAGGTCGTCTATTCCGAACGTGTGCGCAGCGATCTCCGCATTCGCGAAATGACCGACGCGTACCGCAGCATGATCAACATTATTCTGTCGGGCATCGATCAGGTCGAGCGCGCGAAGATTATGCGGCATCCCCGCTTCATTCAGTTGATGGGCGACGGCTTCACCAACGAGATCACGCGGTTCCAACGCCCTCGCAGACCGGGCGAAGCGTCATCTCGCGACTATGACTTCTCGGACGAATCGATCCGACGGCTGCAAGCCGAAGGCTATGATTTAGTAAAGCAGACGCTGGTCAAAACCAGCAAGGCGGGCGTGTCAGCCACGCCCAAAGCCAGTTCCGCGCTCGAAGAAATCAAGCACGCCGAAGCGGCAGCAGGCACGGCAGCCGGCCGATCGCTCTCGGGCGCCGACGCGGTTCTCCAGACGATTGCGCAGGCTGCGCCAGTTCTTGGCACCCCGCGGAAACGGAAAAGCAAAAAGGAGTCTCCATGATGCTGTCAGGCAAGGTCGCGGTCATTACAGGTGCGGCAAGCGGAATCGGCAATGACATCGCGCTCGAGTTCGTGCGCCACGGGGCGAAGGTCGTGATCGCCGATCTCCAGCTCGAGAAGGCCGAAGCTGCGGCGGCGGTGCTCGATCCCAAAGGTGAGGCAGCGATGGCCGTCGCGATGGATGTCGCCGACGAGCGCCAAGTGGAAGCTGGCGTCGAGGCCGTCATAAAGCGCTTTGGCTGCGTTGACATTCTGGTTTCGAACGCAGGAATCCAGATCGTCGCACCGCTGGATGAGTTCAAATTTTCGGACTGGAAACGGCTGCTCGCGATCCATCTCGACGGCGCATTCCTGACGACGCGGGCGTGCCTCAAGCACATGTACGCCCAGGGCGGCGGCAGTGTCATTTACATGGGCTCCGTCCATTCCAAGGAAGCGTCCGTACTGAAAGCGCCCTATGTGACGGCGAAGCATGGACTCATCGGGCTGGCGAAGGTCGTTGCGAAGGAGGGCGCGGCGCACGGTGTCCGCGCGAACGTGATATGCCCCGGCTTTGTCCGCACGCCCCTAGTCGAAAAGCAGATCCCGGAGCAGGCACGGGAGCTGGGGATCAGCGAGGAAGACGTGATCAAGAAGGTGATGCTCAAGGAGACTGTGGATGGCGAGTTCACGACCGTCGAAGACGTCGCCCGCACCGCGGTGTTCCTCGCGGGGTTCCCGAGCAACGCGCTGACGGGTCAGTCCATCGTCGTCAGCCACGGTTGGTTCATGCAATAAGGTTCTTCCGATGCCTCAGCCGGTCTCCGGGTGTCGATCGCTGCACGACGCTAGCTGTGAACGCGCGAATTGCAAGAATTCCAGACAGAGACCGAGGCCGTTGAGGCTTACAGCATCGCGGTTGAACATAGCCGCGATTGCGCCATCGTGCAGAAGAAGCTGGGCGCACTCTGAACATATCCGCTCAACCTTTCTTCTCTGGGCGAATGAACTAATTGTGAAATCAAGCATTTACCTCGTCGCAGATACCGCTGCATGACTTGATGACCTCGCCTAGATAGCCTAGGCGAGGTCATCCTTGTATCGATGGCCACATGTTAACTAACTGAGGTTACTCAATTTTTCTCCAAATGATTACTTTAGTTATATGGTCGAGCTAGCTGATCGATGGTTTAGTGGCTCTGCAGGTTCGCCTGCATTGCGACCCAAACTGGCCCCGCCTTCTCTGAGGCGGGGCTTTTTGCATTTCCGGTCGATTCAATTTGACGCCGATGGATGGACCTCGCGGTGCCTCAGCGGGGGAAGCGAGGCACCGCGAGCGCGGCCGCAAGGGCCCCTCTCCAGCAAGGAGACGGGGCGAGTTTGGGTCGCACTTCTCAGATGTGTATCGTGAGCGACGCATTCAATTGCCCGAAAGCAGTAGCCGAAAAAGGAACCGAAAAGAGAGTCAGGAGTATATCGGACGCTGCTTTCAGCAGCATTGCGACGCCGCCTCAACAAGCTTCGGTCTTTTGCCCCCCCCCGCGAATAGAAGCATGTTGAGGCGGCTCATCCATTTTCGGCATCGGTGCACTGCATGAGCAGCAACCCTGTGTAGTTGTGATGACCGGATCATCTCGCATCCGATCCAACAAAGCGTGACCTGCCATTCCATCTGTCGCGCAGCCTGCAACCTGGAGCTAGCAGCACGACATTCATCGGAGCATGGCAGCTTTCCTGAGTCCCTTGCCGCTAAGCCGCCATTCGGGAATCGGCCAAAGCCGGTCGCCCAGAGGTGTTTGGCTACCGCAGAAAGAAGGCGAACAAGGGGTCACGATCGCTCGGAAGGATTGCTGCCGAAAGGCCTGTTGACGATGGCCAGGACTTCTTGGGCTGCAAAGATCCGGTTGCGACTGTAGCCGGTCCGCTCCGACAAGATGCCTGCCTCCATCAGTTGGTTAATTGCGGAAAGGGCCTGCGGTCGCGATACTCCAAGTTTCTGAGCCAGCCGCTTCATAGTGACGACGGGATAGTCGCTAAGGAGGTCCAGTGCCCGCAGTGCAGCGGAGTTCGATCGGAACTTCCTTCGCCCGCGCCACTGTTCCTTCAAGGCATTCAACCCATCCCGCGTTGCGAAGAGTTCTTCCACCGTTCCAGTTATGGCATCGGACAGATAGCCAACGAGCGGTCCCCATTCGAGCCGTTGTTGAGCGATTTTGAGGCCCGAATAATAGCCGTCGCGGTTTGCGGCGATATAGGGTGCGAGATAGAGCGGCACCTGCCCTTCCGCTGCCATCATCATCGGCAGCAAAAGGCGGCCAACACGACCGTTGCCGTCTCGGAAGGGGTGTACCGCTTCGAAATGCGCATGGGCAATCGCCATGCGGGTGATCAGGCTCTGCGTCATCGCCTGCATGCCTTCGCAGCGCATATAGGCGGCCGTATCCTCAAGGCAGGCCCCCACCTGCCCAGGTGGCGCCGGATTATAGGTCGATGTCGAAATATGACCCGTACCGCCGATCCAGACCACGATATTGCGCAGCGCCCCTGCCGAATCAGGATATTCCGGGTCGTGCTGCATCGCCTCGTGGTGGAGTTCCTGGATCATCTGCACTGTAAAGATGTCGATGCCCTCGGCTGCAGCACGAGGCAGGAGGCGATCGAGGGTCAGCGCATAGTCCCGTACCTGACGGGCGGCGTCGCGCGCGTCGTCATCCTCTTCCTCGATTGTCAGGAGTTCGTCGAGCGTGCTGTTCGTGCCTTCAATGGCCGAGCTGTCGACTGCTTCGCGACGGCTCAGCGTACGGCTGATAATATAGGGGTCCGGCAGGCTCGCCGCGAGGGCTTCGGCACGTCCGAGCATAGCGAGCGCTCGTTCATGTGCGGGCTGCGCTGATCCCAGCGGCAGGGCTGATTCTGGAGGCGGAAGCGGCACGACACCATAGTGACTGGCATGAGGTTCAGGATAACGGACAAGCCGCTCGCGAACTGCATGCGCGAGATTGTTTCTGTTCATTAACCCTTACCATAAGACCTTAAAACATAGCCATAGTAAGTTTTAATGACAAAAACCTCAATAAGAGAAGGCGTGCAATGCGCTTAATAAGGGATTCACCCGGAAACTGCCTCAATGCCGGCACCTTTCACCTCCGACATATCCGGACGCATCACGGTCTTAGCCGCCAGGGACGTCTTCATCGTTCATCACAACATCCTTCCATCGGGAAGACTCTTATAATTTCCTTTGCCCTTTTAGACCAATAGCTGATCGTCCAGATATTGCCGAGTGACAAAAAGGTCCGCGACATTGCCCCAATGGCACCTAAACGCCTCCAGAGTGCGCGGCGCGGCCTAACATATTCATCACGCGATCTGCACCAGCCTTGCTGGAGACCGCACAAACGATTGGCGACTCGCCGCCTAGCATGGGATGGGGGTGGCGCATGAACTCATGCAAGTTCGATGCATCGGCGCAATTGGACGATGCAAATTCAAGAACCCGCAAAATTCGTTCCGCGACGATCTGTCGGCTGCCAACTTCATTTCCAACCGGAGGACCGAAATCAATCTCGTCCGGCAGTTTTCTGGGCCGATGTTGGCGATCAACTCATCGAGCAAATTCCGTTTTTCGTCAGCCATTGCGTCACTCCTCCATTCGTCCAACGTGCCTCAATGTCGCTGTTCATGCAGAAGCCGATCACTGCCCGGTAATCGCGACTTCCTCCAAAATGGCCTCGGTTAGCAGGGGCGAAGATCTGACAAGCTGCTGCAGTTCGCGTATCGCACCATCTTCTAGCCCATGCGCATATTCACCGTCTGCCCAAGGACGACCAACGTGGCCGGGAGAAGGTACGAAAAAACATATCGCACCGCTGTCGTTAGTCAAAATCTGCACACCATAATGTGCGAGCCTTTCCATAAGGAGACGGGCAAGCGTCTTATGCGTTTCTGCGCTTTGTCTAAAGTTGTTCACGTTCTGTTTACTCGTTGATTCTGAACCAATATCTTCTCCACTGGATCTGAATAGGCCGCGCGACAAATTTGGACGCAGCAGAATTCTTCCAGGCCGCTGTCCAGTGCTCGACATTCCTGTCTCACACGCCCGAGAGCAAAGCGGGCATGCAAACGAAAGGGCGCGCCGAAACCGCCGCGCCCTTCCTTTGCTAGTGCGTTGTGTCAGAAGCCGAAGCTAATGCCACCCCGAACCTGGCCGATCGAGTTGTGGCCACCGAAGCCATAACCGCCGGAGAGGAACAGGTTGACGCGCTTGTTGACCGAGGCATCGACGCCCAGTTCGATCAGGCCGTTACCGTCCGGATCAACACCCTTCAGGCGGAACGCATCGCCGCCGCCCAGATACTGGACCGTGCGGTCGCTGCCGATGTTGCCCTGGAAGCTGTACTGCACCTTGGCGTAGGGACGGTAGGCGATGCCATCGGCATCACCCAGCAGGGCTCCCGCCTTGACACCCAGCACCGGCGAGAAGACCGTCTTCGATGCGTCGTCGACACGCAGGCCGATGCCCGCGCCGCCTTCTTCGGTGAAGCCGTTCATCGACCAGCGACGCAGCGCCAGCTTACCGTAGGGCGTCACAACCAGGCTGCCGCCGGCAGCGAAGTCATAGCCCAGCTCGATGCTCGCATCCAGTTGCTTGCCCTTGAAGTCGCCCTTGATCGTGCGAGCCAGCAGGGTCAGGTCACGTTCGACTTCGAACTTCGAGAAGCCGTATGCGAACTGGAAGCTGCCGTAGAAGGGGCCGAAGCCCTGGGTCGCATAGGCACCGATCGTGTAGGTGCGAACCTGCGCTTCTTCCGGCGACCCCTGAGCGGTCACATCATGCTGGCCATAGCCAAAGCCGATGCCGAAGGCACCATCGTCCTGATAGGCGACGTCGATACCGAACGCACCACCATAGCTGTTGGTCTTGATCTTCGACGCGCCCGACTTGGTGCCGCCCGTCTTGGCGAAGTTCGCCGAGGGGTTGAACCAGAGCTGGGTGCCCAGCGCCTCACCATAGCTGCGACGAGCGGCCAGGCGGTTGACGGTGGTGTTGAAGACCGCGTTCTGATCGACAGCGGCAAGCGAACCGTAGATCTCAGCCGAGGAAAGCTCGTTGAAAACCTGCGCCGCCTGTGCGCTGTTCAGGCGCCAATCAAGCCCAGCAGCGATGTTGGCGATGTCCTGAGCATTGGCGATCTCCGTCACCGTCGCAAAGCCGTTGCCGCCAGCGGCGTCGGTCTTCACCCGGGCGATGACATCGGCCAGAGCGCTGTCAAGGCCCACTGCGGCCGAAGCCGCATTGGCATTGGTCGCGCCGGTGGCGTAGCTCTTGCGGGTCGCCTCGATCGATACCGTCTTGGCCGTCGCGTCATGCTTCAGGCCGAAGGTGACGAAGGGCGAAGCGAGCGATGAAGCGGCCGTCGCCGTGACATCCCCGGTGCCGGTGTAGGTGAAGAGCGTATAGCCGTCACCCGTCGAATAGAGGCTGTCCTTCGACACCGTCACCGCGACCTTGCCGGCCAGGTTCAGGTTGCCATCCACCGAGACCGAAGACGGGGTCGAGAAGACGCCGGCATTGGTCGGAGTGGTGAAGTAAGGGACGTTCACACCACCGGTGATCGGGCCCAACACCTCAGGCGAGGAACCGGCATTGCCGACCGACAGGTTGCCGAAACGAACCAGCGAGGGGTTGACACCCACTACCGTCGTGCCGCTGGCGCTCTGGTTGTAGTTGCCCTGCTGGTGGATTTCGATGCCCTTGATCGCTTCCGGACCCGGAGTGACGATGCTGTTACCGACGGTCTGAACGAAGGTCGGTGCACGACGCCCAAGGACAAGGGTGGCATCATTATTGATGTTGCCCTTGATGCCGAACACGGCGTCGTCCGAGCCCACGACATCCAGCTGAACTTCACCCGCCTTCACGTTGAAGTTGTTGACGTCGAGCGTCCAGGCAGCCGGGGTCGCGCCTTCCGCCGGGACATATTCGGCGCCAGTGACGACGAAAGTGCCGGTGCCGGTTTTGTTCAACTCGTTGACGCCCAGCACGCGGACGCCAGTCGGGGAGAACAGACCTTCAGCTTCTTCAGGCAATTGCGCCACGGGGCTGTAGTTCGTAACTGCCGGAGCCGTCGGCTTGAACTCGCTCGCGCCTAGGAAGCCGCTGCCGTTCAGGTTGACGGTGGTGTTGGTCAGGTAAGCGCCGCTGTCATCGCGCTGGGCGTCAATGTCGCCAAGCGTGATCGAGCCGTTGTTGAGGTTGACCGTCGCATTGATGTCAGCCGTCTTGACCGCTGCCTGCCCGTTCACCGTCAGGTTGAACGTCGCCGGGTCAACCAGCGAGGCATCGAGCGGCACCAACGGAGACAGCTGCGAGGCCAGGGCCGAGGTGACCTCATCCTGCGAGATGGTGGCACCTGTCACGACGAAGCCGCGCGACACGCCATTCTGGTCGATCGTATAGGTCTGGGAGGCCAGCACCGGATCGACGCTGACGTCGGTGGTGTTGATCGTCGCGTTGACCGTTGCCGAGCCACTGAACTGCGCTTCACCAAGGGTGGTCGTACCAGCGAGAACGCCATTGTTGGTAACCGCGCCAGTGAGGCCGGCGAGTTCGACATTACCCAGGGCCACACCGCTGTTGGTGAAGCTGGCATTGCCACCGACCGGCGAAGCATTGACCGTAGCAACGATCGTGCGCGAACCGGCATCCGTCGGATTCGTGTCGGTGATCGTGATGCTCGCTTCGGAGTCCAGAGCCGAAACACTGAACAGGTTTCCGCCCGAGCCCAGCACGCCGTTGTTGACGAGCGAAGCAGAGGTCAAGCCCTCAACTTCCACGTCGCCAATGGCAGTACCATCGTTGGTGACCGAAGCCGCGCCACCCACGGAACCGAAGCTGGTCGTGGATACCTGGCTGGCGGGCGTGAAGCCGTTAGCCGCGAAAGTGGTGACGGTCTCTTCCGAGATGCTTTCGCCAAGGCTGCTGGCGAACAGATTGCCACCGCTGCTGAGATCGGCATTGCCAACAACGCTGCCTGCACCAATGGCGATCGAGGCGCCGCCGATGCCCGAAGCGTTCACATCGCCTGCGACGCTCGGCACGCCCTTGCCTTGCAGCGCGGCCGCCGTGTCGACAACAACGCTAGCCGTACCGCCCACATCTTCCGAATTCTCGCGGAAGGTTGCAGTGGTCTGAGTGCCGATGCCACCATCAAGCGTGAACTCAGAAATATTTTCGGTGCTACCGATGGTGGTGCCGGCGAAAGCGCTTACCGAACCGCCTACGGTGCCCGTGATGGTGGCGGCGGCATTGCCGAAGCTCGCACCAACCGTGGCATCGCCGTCCACTCGTCCGGCATTGGCAAGCGTCGCGTTGCCTGCATTGGCAGCGGCTGTCGAGCTGGAGAGAGTGGAGCTGACAGCCGTGCCATCACCCGCAGCGTCTGTGGTGCTGGAGCTGGAAGAGGCGAATGACTGGTCGCCCGACACGAAGCTGTTGACGAAAACATCCTGTTCGACGGTCGCCGCCGAACCAATCGTCGCCGTGGCGGAAGTCACACCGTTGACGTCGACATTCCCGCCGACCAGGCTCGTTCCCTGGAGCGTGACCGAGGCGTCGCCGCCAGCCTGGCTCTGCGTGAACTCGAAACCGCTGGTCGAGCTGGAGCCCTGGAACACGCCGGCATCATAATTGTCGGTCGTTTCCGAGCTGAACTCAAAACCGCTGGTCAGGCCCTGGCTGGTCGAGGAGACGTTCCCCGACACCTTGCCACCGTTCAGAGCGACGCTGCTGCCAGCATTGCCGAAGGAAGTGACATTACCGTTCCGGCTGGAATCGCCAGGAGCCACCGTGCCGCTGATGTTCACCGTGCTCGTGCCGCCGGTGGCGACCGTCTGCTGCGTGTTGGTGCTGCTGCTGATGACGGAACCGGTGCCTGCGGCATCGCGCGAGTCGGTGACAACCGAGACGTTTTCGCCAGTGGTCGAGAAGCCCTGGGCGGTCGAAGAGAGATCGCCATAGACCGCTCCGCTCACCGTGGCCGTGCTGTTCCCCCCGGTGAACTGGCTGACGCTGCCGTCATTACCCGTGCCGAAGTTCAGTGAGCCGTTGATGCCGGCATAGGTCCCGTCGATATCGCCGCCGACCGTCTGCTGAGAGAAGCTCGACTGTGTCGTCGTGGTCGTGCCGGAAACCGTGGTGGTCGGGCCCGTCGAAGTGAACACCGTGTCCTGGCTCACCGCGTTGGTTTGACCGAGCACCTGACCGTTGTTGGCGATGGTGATCGCGCCCTGATCCGAACCGGCAAAGACATCGCCGCTGATGCGACCGGTGCTCGCGTTCGCGATGGAGATCGCGCCTTCTGTCGTGACGGCATCAACATCGCCCGCAATGTCGCCGTTGTTGACGATACCGACGGTGCCGGTCGAGGCCGAGCCGAACACATCATCGTCGACTGCACCATCATTGGTGATCTGCACCGTGCCCGCGCCGAGACCCTGGCCGTTCAGGCTGTCGACCTGGCCCGCGACGCCGTTGGCGAGCGTGACGCTGCCGAACGCGGAGCCGTTGATGCTGCCACCAACCAGATTGTTGTTGGTGACGGAAACTGCGCCGCCGAAGTTGGAGGCGCTGATGCTGCCTGCCACTTCGCCGTTGTTGGTCGCCGTGAAGCTGTTGGACGCACTGGCCGCGCCGACACCGCCGAAGCTCAGGCCGGTCACATTGCCATCATTGTTGACGATGACCGCGCCATCGCCCTCGCCTGCAGCAAAGCCGCCCGCAACGAAATCATAACCGATATTCGCGCCGCTGATGTCCGCGCCGTTCGCGATCGTTACCGTCAGATCAGGATTGGCCGGCGTCGTAATGGCCGTGGCAATGTCGGCGTTCACGGCCGCGCCGGTCCCTGCGCCGCTCGGTACGTTCACGGTGGCGGGAGCCGCCAACGCGCCACCGGCGTTTGCGAGCAATGCCGCCGCCGGTATGGAAGCTGACAACAGCAGCATCCGGTTGAACCTCGAATTCTTATTCATTCAAAACCCCTATTGCCTGCGCTTCTCAGGTGGATTGGGTGGTGAACGACGAGCAGCAGCGCTGTACGGACGCAATCGGCCGTGCATCGATACTGTTTGGAACGCCCCCAAACACCTGCCGTTGCGCAAATGTGCGCAACATTCGCAAACACCTATTCACTGAAAGCAAACCGCGCAAATCTTTTTTGCAGCGCAATGGCGTATAAAATGACAGAACTGGTCGTATGCAAGCTTGATCCGCTGCGCAGGTGCGCCATTTTGTAAAAGTTTGCGCAAATATGCGCTTGCTTATTTGCGCTATTATTATTTGCGCCGATGCGTCGGAAGCGCATAATGATGCAGGTGCGGCGGGAGGGCGCCCGGATCAACCGGCCGCCGTCGAATGTCGCGCTAAAAAAATGCGGGCGCAAACACATGTCTTTTGTCGATGAATGGGATCAGGATAGAGCCCGCAACCTGGTTGGCTGCCTGGTCAAGGAAACCGGGTTTTCAGCAAGCCAGATTGCACGCCGTTCTGGCCTGGCGCCCTCTACCCTAACCCGGATCTATCCTAATCCTACCGTCGGCTATTCGCTATCAGACCGAAGTGTCGCCAAGCTCAAGGCCACATTCCCAGACGCATTTTCCACCTGCGAAACTGGAGCGTTGCGGCTGCCATCTCCAGTATCCGAGATCACCGCTAACAGGCCGTTGACGAAGTCGGCGGTGGCTGATTCAGTGCGGCAGTGGGATTGTCTGGCGGGTTAGCGGCGATGGCGATGGGGCGTGATAGCGAGGTCCAGTCCGATTTGATCGTGACGTGGGCGGAGATACCGCGTTCACCGGGGCATGTTTTCTACGACAAGCTCCAGAAGCTGCTGGCCGAGGCGGGCTTCGATGGCTTTGTCGAGAAGACGTGCAAGCCCTATTATGCGCCGCGGATGGGAGCCCCGTCGCTGCCGCCGGGCCGCTATTTCCGCATGCTGCTGATCGGCTATTTCGAGGGCATCGACAGCGAACGCGGGATTGTCTGGCGCTGTTCGGATTCGCTGTCGCTGCGGGAGTTCCTGCGACTGTCGAGCCGCGACAAGGTCCCTGATCATAGCTGGTTGTCGAAGACGCGGAGCCGCCTGCCGCACGAGGTACATGACCAGATCTTCGGCTGGGTACTGGCCCTCGTCGCCGGGCACGATCTGGTGAAAGGCGAGCGGATCGGCGTCGATGGCTCGACCATGGAGGCGAACGCCGCGCTGCGTACCATCGTGCGGCGTGACAATGGCGAGACCTACCGCGAGATGCTGGTGCGCATGGCGCAAGAGAGCGGCATCGACACGCCGACGATCGACGACCTTGTCCGGCTCGATCGCAAACGCAAGGGCAAGAAGCTGTCGAATGCGGACTGGGCGAGCAAGACCGATCCCGACGCGAAGGTCGCGCGGATGAAGAACGGCTCGACGCGTCTGGCCTACAAGCCCGAACACGCGGTCGATCTCGACACGGGTGTTATCGTGGCAGCGCCGATCCACCCGGCCGACAAGGGCGACACGACAACGCTCGACGCCACGCTGGAGACGGCAGCACGCAACCTCGCCGACATTGGCCTGGCGCCGACGTCCGGGGATCCCTGCGATCTTGTGACCGATAAAGGCTATCATTCGCGCGAGCTCCTCAAGGGTCTCGACGGCGACATCTGGAAGACGCGCATCGCCGAGCCGGCACCGCCGAATGGATATCTGCGCTGGCACGGCGACGAGGCTGCCCAGAAGGCCGTCTACGCCAATCGGTCTCGCCTGAAATCCGCCGTCGGACGCAAGGCGATGCGCAAGCGTGGTGAGATGGTCGAGCGTAGCTTTGCCCACGTCCTGGATCGCGGCGGCATGCGCCGCGCGTGGCTGCGCGGGCGCGAGAATGTTCACAAGCGTTATTTGATCCACGTCGCCGGGTTCAATCTTGGCATTCTCATGCGCGCCCTGTTCGGTTGCGGCACTCCGAGGGGCGCCAGGGGCGCATCCAAGGCATTCTTGTTCGTAGTTCAGACCGATGTTGCGCTCGTCATCGCCCTCGTCGCCGAGTTCGACGGAGAAAGGGCCATGCTCCTCATCGTTTTTACCCCTGAAGGCGCTGACAGACCCGGCTGAAAACCGACTTCGTCACCGCGCTGCTAGGTGATGCCTATTGATGCGACTGCGGCGCGGATGCTCCTGATCTCCGGCCGTAAGCGGCCGCGAACGCCTCAACTGCTGAGTCGACCAAGTAGTTGATTTCGCCGCTATCCGGGGCCTCGCGGACACAGAGCAGAAACTCGAGCCAGATATCCGCCTGGCAAAGGCGAACGAACTGAGACGCTGCGAGTGAGACATCTGGAATCGCGAAGTGACCTTGCTCGACGCAACGATGCAGGAAAGCTGTGAGCTTATCGTGTGCGGCCTTCGGGCCGCCATCGTAGAATAGCTTTCCAATCTTCGGGAACCGGCTTGCCTCTGCGATGACTAGGCGCAGGATCGCCGAGACGGTCGGATGAGTGGTCAGCTTCAAATATCTGACACCTAGCTCGCGTAGAGCCGCGGCCGGATTTTCGGTATGTTCTGGCAGCTCAAAGACGAGGTTCGCCCGCGCCTCGATTTCCGAGTGCATGAACTCGTCGAACATCTGCTCCTTGCTATCGAAGTAGGTGTAGAGCGTGCCTTTCGAGCCGGCCCCTGCTTTCGCGATATCGCCCATCGATGTACCAGCGAAACCGTTCTCGAGAAACAATCTTCCCGCGACATTGAGAATGTGCGTGCGTTTATCGCTGGATTGCTGGCTCGCCATCGTCATTCCTGCGTTTTCTCTGCCCGACATAGCTCCGCTCCAAGCCACTGGCTCTGGGATTCGTGTCATACCGAACGGTTCGGTTGACAGCGTAGTGGGTTCCATAGCGGAACACTCGGTCAATATGAAGCGAGCGGCGGGATGCACATTTCGTTTCGTGCCAGCTTGCCGTGCTGGCGGGCGCACGTCGAAATTTCCCGCGCGACGGGGGCGCGCGCGAGATTGAGCTTATCGGTTTCCAGGTTTATTGGACTGGCTATGCCGAAGCGTGGGTTGACGCCTTCATGTGGTGATCGCGTGCTGGATGCAGCAATTGATCAGTTCGGACGGCACGGGATTTGCGGTGCTAGTACGCGAGCGATCGCGGCGGCTGCCGGAACTGCGATGTCGTCGATTACCTATCACTATGGCGGAAAGGAAGGCATCTACCTCGCTGCGGCCTATCACATTGCAGAGCGCTGTGAGCGTGTGCTTGCTCCAACCCTAGAGAGGGCAAGCCTGGACGGCGAACTGGACGGAGAGGCAGCTATCGAGAAGATCGATGAACTCGTCGTCGATCTCCTTCATCTGATGCTGGATGACCAAAGTGCGCCGTGGGCGAGATTCATTTTGCGCGAACAACTGGAGCCGACGGATGCGTTCGATATTCTCTACTCCGCCGTATTGGAGCGTGTGGGCGACCGGCTGATTGACGTAATGGCGCAGCTCGGCCGGGGGCTATGGAGCAGCACCGAAATTCGCCTAAAGGCCTTTACAATCCTCAGCCAGGTGCGGATGTTCCGTACGGCACCTGAGATGCTGCAGCGTATGACCGGCCTCGATCCGACGAAGTCGGAGAATGCGGACGCTATCGAACAATTTGTGCGCCGGATTTGTAGAGCAACCCTGCTGGCTTAAATCGCTATACGAGCCCGCTTCCATTCTTCCATTTAACCGGCCGTCGATTGCGCCGCCTTCGCCGGGAGAGCGGTCATGCTCGAGATAGATCGCGCCTTCAGAATGGTTCTGAGGTCGTCCGCGCGCTGATGGATGCGTTGGATTAGGTGTGCGCCTCTTCATGAGTTTGGTCACGCTCGATCTTGTTCCGACCTGCATGACATTGCACCTCGCTCTCTGCCGTCCGTGTCACGACTTGTCGCGCGATCATCGCGCGCGCCGCGGACGAATCTCTTTACAGTCGTGCGCGCCCTCAGATCGAGTTCAGCAGGCGTCGGAATCCGGCCGATCTGAAGGACAGCTTGCAAATGGACGTCTCCACGGAGCATCGCGAGGAACCGCCGGGCGCCGGCTTCGCAGTCGACGAGATCAATGTGGCCGTCGCAGACGGCCCTGTCCAAAATCCTGGATACGACAGCGATTGCGCGTTTGGGGCCGTGTTCCGCGTAGACTCGTGTAGCGGCGGGATAACGCTCCGCCTCAAGGATGGCAGTGTAGCAGACCTCGATAAGCGAGGGAGTCATCATCGCCTCGAGCAGGTTGCGCCCGATGATCGTCAGAAGCTCCTCTAAAGGAAGCGATAGCTGATCCGCGCTCACGGCGAGCGCGTCGGCGGAATGCTGGCTGATGACTCTCGTGAATTGCTCGACGAGGAGATCTTCGACATTCTCGCGACGGGTTGACGTCTCTCTAAGCAGGCGGCGGAAGAGCCCGTGGGGTGTCCAGGTCCAGCTCCGGCGGCCGAGGACGAATGCAGTGAGAACGGCGCAATTCGACCAGCCGCGGAGTTGGCTGGCGTGTCCGGGCACCGCTTCACGAACCCTGAGAATGTCGCCGGTGCCGCCCCAGCGCAGGAACTTGACGGCGTCTGCGGGCGGCAGAATTGTCACCATCATGCGCGTCCACCACGGCTCAACGAGGAGCCAGCTTCCGGTGCTTGTTGGTCGCATTGCATAGACGTGCTTGTGTTTGCTGAGCACGAAGCGGTGCCACCACTGCGACTGAAGCCCGGGAACGAAGCAGACGATCCAGTCTACGGGCGGAACGGTAACGAGGGAGCCGTTCTCGTCGATGCTGTTGGCAAGGTCGCGGGGGACGCCTGGTACCGCCTTCTGATGGAGGGTAGGATGGTCCCGGCGCCGAAATCGGGCGGCTCGTACCTGCGCGGTTTCGTCGCTTGGGATCACGGCGCCCGCCTCCGCTTGCAGCCGTCTAGAATGAGGTCCACGCTCGCTGCGACCGCTCCGGAACCGTCGCATGCAGAGGCGGCGGCGGGATTCAGCACAAGCGCCTCATAAAGCGGCTCTCTGAGCATGCCGAGCAATTGCTCGGCGGCCAGACCGGCCTGCGGAACGTTGAGGACGCCTGCTCTATGCGCCTTGGCGAAGAACTGGCAGAGTTCGAAAGCGACTGAGGACGGACCGGCCTCGTAGACGCGCTTTCTCAGGTCGGGGCTGTGCGCCCCTTCAGCGACCATCAAGCGCACGAGAGCGATGATGGATGTGGAATATTCTTTCCATGCCAAAATGCCAAAGTTCGTCAGGACACGACGCGCAAATTCCACGTCGATGATCTGCCCGCAGTTGACGAGAGGATCGGAGAGCAAGGCTGCCTTGCGCTCCGCGATCGTGACGAGGAGATCGTCGATGCTACCGAAGGCCGAGAGGATTTCCTGCTTGGAATACCCTCCACGTTTGAGGACGGGGTCGATGCCGTTGAGCGTCTCGCTCGAGTCGTCGAGCTTCGCGCTGAGCGTATGCAGCATGTCATCCTGCTGTCCGCTTCCGCCTGGGGAGTCCTCGGTCCTTTCGCCGTTCATGCCATGCTCCTTCCGGTATAGAGAGGGGCGCGCCGCCGACAGTCTTGAGAAGATGCCGTGTCGCCTTGTGGCGCGCGGCGTGACGTGCCGCGCTATCTCGCCGATCTGGGCGGCTTCAAATCCTGCTCGTCTGATCAGGTCATATTCATCAGCATCATCGGGTGTTCGCAGGTGCCTTAGGACGACGAAGCGACGAAGAGCCTCAAGACGCGGATCCGCCAGACGATTGGCTTGTCGGGTCCCAAAGAGGATTCGAAGACACCTGCGCAGCCTGGATTCGTCCAATATGCTTGCCAAGTTGTCGGTCAGGGCGAGCTTTAAGACTGTCCATTCGAGTGATGACAGCTCGCTGGACCTTACAGACGTCTCTTCCCGTTCGACTTCCTCTTCATCGCCTGCTGCGAAACTCTCAGAGGAATTGCGTGCGGCGATCTCATTGTCGTTCGCGACCGGACTGCGACACCAAAGGTAGCAACGCCGATGGCGGTCGGAGGCCGAGTCGGATGGAGCACCGACATGATCGCCCGGCGGCTGTTCCGAGTCCGCAGCCATTGCTCACCGTCCTTTGGGCCGGCCGGCGCGATCAATGCCATAGATGCCGTGCAGGAAGATCCCGACGGCGGATGTCACCGCTGCTTCGGCCTCTGCCGGCGACGGCGGAGGCCGCAGACCGAGCACCACGCGCAGGTGGAGATTGTCACGGAACATGCCGACGAAATGGTCCGCCGCTGCGTGACAATCATCGAGATCGATTTCGCCGCGATCCCTTGCCTCTGCCAAGACTTCCGCAAGGCGGTCTGAAGCTCGGCCAGGTCCCTTGTCGAAGAAATCCTTGGCGAGTTCAGGGAAGCGCAACGCCTCAGGCATGATCGAGCGATAGACCCCGATCAGGCCCGGTGACATGTAGATTTCAAGCAAACGCCGGCCGAATTCGAGCAGAACCTCGTTCAGGCTGCGGCCCTCGAATCCGCCGACGGACAGCGCAGAAAGCGCGGTGTCGGCGCTTTCAGAAACGAGCGCAGTAAAGAGGCCCTCTTTGTTCCCGAACTCATTGTAGATGTTGCGCTTTGAGCCCCCGATGCGCTCGATGATCGCGTCGATGCTCGTCGCCGCATAGCCCTGCTCAAAGAAGACCTGCGCGGCTGCTTCGAGGATGGCGGTTCGCCGGCTATCCTGGGACGGGCGCTTCGCGCGGCTATCGGCAACCATTGGCAACTCCGTTCGCTTTTCCCTCTTGACTGGTAATGTACGTTACCTTACCAGTCAAGCCGGTAACGAGCATTACCGGCGGTGGACGATGCGGCGAATAGCGATTCTTGTGCTTGTGGGTGGGTTAGGCGGATGCGCGACTGTCCCGGACTTGGGACCTCGGCCTGATCCAGCCCAGCCCGGCGCCTTTGCAGCGACGCGCTCACTTGCCGGTACGTCCCAGGCCTGGCCCCAGGACGATTGGTGGCGGACGTTTGGAGACACGCAGCTTGATACACTGGTGGGGGAGGCCTTGCAGGGTTCACCCACAGTCGCGCAAGCAGCCGCACGCATCCGGATAGCTGTTTCTCAAGCAGATCTTGCGCGAGCCGCGCTCTTGCCAAGCGTCGGCGCCACCGCGACCGCGCGCGACTCTCGTCTCACGCAAAGTATCGGACTCCCTACTGATGGCGATTGGCACTGGCTGCTAGCGGGCCTGGTGAACATGAGTTGGGAGCTTGATCTTTGGGGAAAGAACAGTTCGGCATTACGCGCAGCCGTGTCGGCGAGAACGGCGGCCGAGGCGGATGAGGCGGCGGCGCGATTGGCCCTAGCTTCAGCGGTGTCCACGGCTTACGTTGACTTTGCTCAACTGCTGGTCCGTCGCGACGTCGCCGCAGATGCGGTCCGAATACGTCGTGAGACACGGGACTTAGTCGTGCGGCGGTTCGATGCTGGTCTCGAGCCGCGCACATCTGTGGAGCAGGCCGAAGGCGGTGTCGATGCTGCTGAAGCTCAGCTCGCGGCGATCAACGAGGCGATCGGACTCGGCCGAAACGCCCTTGCGGCCTTGGTTGGCGCAGGACCGGATCGCGGACTGGCGATTGAGCCGCCGTCGCTGACGACGCGGCGTCCCGACGCTCTACCCGCGAACATTCCTATCGAACTTGTCGGCCGGAATCCCGAGGTCGTATCTGCAAGGTGGCGTGTTGAGGCTGCGGCTGAGCGAATCGGTGTAGCACGCGCGGGTTTCTATCCGAACGTCAACATCAGCGGCTTGATAGGCCTTGCGTCGTTCGGACTCGACAATTTGTTCAGGTCCGAATCGGTGATCGGTTCGGTCGGGCCGGCGATCAGCCTGCCTATCTTTGACGGTGGCCGGTTGAGCGCACGATATCGCGGCGCTCGCGGTGAGTACGATACTGCCGTCGCCACCTATAACGAGACGCTTCTTCAAGCCTTGCATCATGCGGCTGACGCCGCGACGTCCCTGCGCGCGCTGCGCGAACGAGTGGATCGGACCAACGCCTCCGTCGCGCGTCAGGAGGCGGCGTATCGCCTCGCGAAAATGCGCTACGAGGGCGGGCTGTCCGACTACCAGAGAGTGCTCATCAGCGAGGACGCTCTTCTGAGTGCTCGTGAGCAAGCGGCCGCCCTGCGTCTACGGGGCTTCATCCTCGACATTGCCTTGGCGAAAGCCCTGGGCGGCGGCTTCAGAGCGGCTGTTCCAGCCCGTGACACCAATTCATGACTGGGAAAAGCCGATGACGGACGTCACCCTCGATCAAGATCACAATACTCCCGAAAACCCCCCATCGCCCAAGAGCCAGAAGCGAAAGCGGCTTTTCCTCTTTTTCGGAGGGGGCCTCGTTCTTATCGCCCTATCTTGGTGGATCTGGGCGACCTTCATCGCGGGTGACACCGAGTCGACGGAGAACGCCTACACGAATGTCGAGGTGGCGCAGGTCACGCCTCTCGTCGGCGGCCCGGTCAAGCGGGTGCTGGTCGTCAACACGCAAGCTGTTCGCGCTGGCGACGTCTTGGCTGAACTGGATGATACGGATTTGCGCCTTGCCGTCGCACAAGCTGAGGCAGCCTTAGGGCGGGCGCGTCGGCAGGTCCGGCAGGTCCAGGAGACCGACGCCAATCTGGCTGGGCAGGTAGCCGTGCGAGCTGCCGACGAAGCGACTGCACGCGCCGATTTGGTTCGCGCACAGGCCGATCTCGACAAGGCCCAGCTTGACGAACGCCGGCGGCGCCGGCTCGCGGGCCCTGGCGCGATTTCGCAGCAGGAATTGAGCGATGCACAGACTGCGGTCCGGGTCGCGCAGGCGGCCGTGGAGCAAGCAAGGGCGCGCATTGCAGCCGCGGAAGCGGCCCGGAATGCGGCCTCTGGCGCTCGTCGCGCCAATCAGGTCCTATTTGAGGACACGACCGTCGAGACAAATCCGGAGGTCCTTGCGGCTACGGCGCGGCTTGACCAGGCGCGTGTCGACCTCTCGCGAGCGGTGATCCGGGCGCCCGTCGATGGGGTAGTGGATCAGCGCCATGTCGCGGTCGGGCAACGCGTCCAGCCGGGCGTGCCGATCATGGTCGTTGTTCCCGTGCAGAACATGTACGTGGATGCCAACTTTAAGGAGGGGCAACTCAGTCAGGTTCGACCGGGACTCCCCGTGACGCTGACGTCGGACCTCTACGGCTCGGATGTTGTGTATCACGGTCGCGTGGAAGGGTTCGCGGGTGGCTCGGGGTCGGCTTTCGCGGCGATCCCGGCACAGAATGCGACCGGCAACTGGATCAAGGTTGTACAGCGGCTCCCCGTCCGCATTCGGCTCGACCCGAGAGAGTTGCAGGAACACCCGCTGCGCGTGGGGCTCTCCATGCACGCGACGATCGACTTGTCGGGGGCGCATTGAGATGTCCGCGAAGGGTGGAGAGCACGAAGGGAGCGGTTATCCGCCGTTGACGGGCGCAAAGCTCGTCATGGCGGCGGCCGCTTTGTCCTTCGGCAACTTCATGGTCGTGCTCGACACGACGATCGCCAATGTCGCGATGCCGACGATTTCGGGCGACCTGGGCGTTTCGACGACCGAAGGGACGTGGATCATTACGGCCTATGCGGTCGCCGAGGCCATCACGGTTCCGATCACGGGCTGGCTCTCGCGCAGGTTCGGAGAAGTGCGGCTGTTCACGGCCTGCGTCGTAGCCTTCGTGATCTGCTCGATCCTGTGCGGGCTGTCGGGTTCGCTGGGCTTCCTCGTGCTGTTCCGCATCCTCCAGGGCTTCGCGGGCGGTCCGATTATCCCGCTTTCCTCCACGCTACTGATTTCTATATTTCCCAAGGACAAGGCCAACATAGCTTTGGCGATCTGGGGCATGACGACGGTGGTTGCGCCCATCTTCGGCCCGATCCTCGGCGGCTATATCTCCGACAATTATCATTGGGGTTGGATCTTTTATATCAACATCTTCTTCGGGATCGCTGTCGGCAGTGTTGCCTGGTGGCTCATGCACAATCGGGAGACGGCCATCACGCGCAGCCGGATTGACATTGTCGGCCTTCTCCTCCTCGTCGTGTTCGTCAGCGCCTTCCAGACAATGATCGACAAGGGGCGCGAACTGGACTGGTTCTCGTCTTCGTTCATCGTCTGGATGGCGATCGTTGCTGGCATCGCGCTCGGCGCGCTGATCCTGTGGGAGCTGACCGACGATGACCCGGTGATCGATCTATCGGTTTTCCGAAACCGCACCTGGCTCGTTTCGACCCTTTCGCTGGGACTAATGTTCGGGCTGTTCTTCGGAAATATCGTGCTGACCCCACTTTGGCTCCAACAGATGATGGGCTACACCGCGACATGGGCGGGCTTTGCCACCGCTCCGATGGGAATTCTGGCCGTTTTGACCGCGCCTATTGTCGGTCGGTTGATGTCGAAGATCGACCCGCGCCTGATCGTCACCTACGGCATGGTGGTTCTGGCCATCTCCTTCTTCATGCGCGCTCATCTGAACGCGCAGGCCGATTTCATGTCGGTCGCAATTCCCATGTTCGTGCTCGGCGCCGGCGTCCCGGCTTGCCTTGTCACGCTCACGTCGCTTGGGGTGTCGGAACTTCCACCCGAAAAGATTGCGAACGGATCTGGGTTGCAGAACTTCATTCGCATCATGGCGATGGCCGTCGGCGCGTCGTTGACCTCGACTTATTGGGAGAATGCGACGAAAGGAAACCGCGCCGAGCTGGTTGCGATCATCGACCCCTCGACGGCTCCCGCGGCTCTGCCTGGGTTGCAGTCCGGTTCAGGGCTCGCCGCCTTCTCGAGAATGGTCGATATGCAGGCTGTGATGCTCGCCACCAACGACTTCTATGCGATGGCGACGATCCTGATCCTGGTCTTCGCTGCCGTGGTCTGGCTCGCGAAGCGGCCCAAAGGACCGCTGAAGCAGGTGAGCCACTGAGGCGGTCTCGTGTCGCGCATCATCGCTGGAGACAGACGGGCCGGCTCGGACCGGCCTGCGGATCGGGCAAGTGCCATCGGACGAGTGTAATGGTGCGCCAAGGAAGTTCGCCGAGGTCTGGAAGGGTCAATCGGCGTCACGACAAGCGCGGAGAGCGCCGCTCGGCGATTGTGGCGATCGCACAGCAGGCGTTCAGCGAGCAGGGATTTGGCGGCACGTCAATGTCGGCCATCGCCGCGCGGATGGGTGGGTCTAAGGCTACGCTCTGGGCCTATTTCCCCTCGAAGAAGGACTTGTTCGCGGCAGCGCTCACCGCTTGGATCGAAGAGAGCACGCCGGTTCGCAGGCCAGACTGGTCGGGTGATCCGAGAAGCGTACTAATCTGCTATTGCGCCGAGTTCATGCGGGCGATGCTTTCGCCAACGGCGGCTACGCTGTTTCGTCTCATGGCGGCCGAAGGTCGGCGCTTTCCGGAGCTTGGCCGCGAGTTCTACAAGTGCGTCCCGCGCCGCCAGCACAGCGTGCTGGCCGGTCTCCTTGAGGACGAAATCCGCGCAGGCCGGCTTCGCGCGTCGGATAGCCTGCGAGCGGCGGAGCAGCTTCACAGCTTATGTATATGCGGCTTGGTCATGCGGCACATGTGTAGCTGGCAGCCAGGCGCCTCTGAAGTTGAGATTGAGAGAGAAGTGGTCGATGCAGTCGACCTGTTCCTCAACGGCTATGGCGTTCGGCCGAAACGAGGCGATCCGCAGAAAGACCATTGAAAGGAGAAGGCCGCGACTGATGTCCTCTCCGGCGTCCGGCCGATAAACAAACTTAAGGAGGGGAAATGCCGGACCTGTCGCTCGACCTTCGGAATCTGCGATATGCGATCGCAGCCGCGCAGCACCGAAGCTTCAGGCGTGCCGCAGCCGCTCTGAATATCTCGCAATCAACGCTGACGCGGCGGGTTCAGCTCTTGGAGCATCGCATCGGCTTTCGCATTTTCGATCGAAGTCCGAGCGGGGTTCAGCTCACCAATGCTGGACAGCTCTTCCTTGAAGAGGCGTCCACGGGCATGCATCAACTCGGTCAAGCCATCCTGCTCGCTGCTTCCGTTCACAAAGGGGAACGGGGCGAGTTGCAGGTGGGAGTGGTCGTCCCTTTGGCGGCAGGCCGCCTTCACCTCGCGCTCAAGGAATTTCACCGGCGTTACCCGCGTATCCGTGTCTGCCTCCACGAAGGATCTTCGGAGCAGGATCTCGCCCGCGTGATGACCGGCGAGCTCGACATCTCATTCCTAGCCGGAACGCCGAAAACGAGTGGGCAAGATGTGCAGTTGCTCTGGACAGAGAGCATCTATGTCGCACTGCCCTCGAGCCATAGGTTGGCGAAGCGCGAGGAGCTGCACTGGCGGGATATTCGCGACGAAGTTTTTGTCGTCACTCAACGTGGCGCCGGCCCGGAGATCCGCAACTATCTGGTCCGGAAGCTTTCAATGCCTGGCTTCAGCCCAAAGATCGATGTTCACGATGTGAGCAGGCAAAGCCTCCTTAGCGTCGTCGCAATGGGATACGGGATCACGCTCACGAGCGGTTCCATCGTGGACGGCATGGCGGAGGGTGTCGCGTTCCGCCCTATCGGCGGCGATCCCGAGCAGCTTCGATATTCCGCAGTCTGGTCGCCGTCCAACTCCAATCCCGCTCTGGGTTGCATGCTGCGGCTCATCAGGGATGTGGCGGCCGGGCGGCGCGGCTTGAATGGCGCCGTGAGGGCCTAGCGCTCGCGATCAGCCTCCAAGGGATTGCGCATCTTGTTCTTGCGGGCTCGGGCAAATCCCCTATCGGTCTGTATGAAGCGCTGCACCATCGCGACAATCAGCCTGCTCGGCTCCGTCGCTGGCACGCCCTCCTGTTGCGCGAGGATCTCGCTATATTCCTGGAGGTCGCGGAACAGCGCTCCAGGCAGTTCAAGGGAGACCTTGACCGGCTTGTCTTCAGTGATCGCTCCGAGTTTCAGCTTGGCCACGCTCAGCCTCCATACGGTTCGAGAACGAGATCGCGCGTGACGATCACGCGGACCGGGAAGCCCGGCCGGATCGTCAGCGTCGGGGCGATGTTGAGCTGTCGGCGGACGATCTCCTGGCCCGCCTGATTGAAGGTGTCCTGGCCGCCGTTGCGGATAGCGCGCAGAAGGCGGTCATCATCGTCGATGGCGAGCTCGGAGCCGATGCTGAGCAGCGTGGACAGTCCCGCGGCCTTGGCAAGTTCAAACCAGTGGTAATCAACGCCGTCCTGAAGACCCGCAAATCCCTCGGAATCGGCGCCGGGCTGTCGCTCGAGCACGATCGAGCGACCATTCGGAAAGATCAGCCGATTCCATACCAGCAGCACGCGGCTCTGCCCGAACTGCACGTTGTTGTCGTACTGGCCGACAACGCGCGTGCCCTGGGGTACGAGAAGGACTCGGCCGGTTGGGCTGTCATAGATGTTCTCCGTCACCTGGGCGGTGATCTGCCCGGGAAGGTCGGAGCGGATGCCGGTGAGAAGAGCGGCCGAGATCACGGCGCCGGCCTGGAGGACATAGGGGGATGCCGGCGCCACGACGCGATCCGGTGCCACGGTTCGGCGATCGGCGGCGGCGTTGAGGAAGGCGTTCTGCCGATCCTGGGCGGTCGGCGTCGCCGGCGGCGGGGCGAGGCCGAGATTTGTCAGGGTTGGTGGCGGCGAAACAGCGTCCGGCGCCGCTGGAGCGGCTACAGGACCAGCGGATCTCGTCTCTGTCGAGGCAAACAAGCGCGCGGTCCTCGCGGCCTCCAGCTCCTGAAGACGGCGCTGCTCCGCGGGGTTTGGACCAGGATTGGGCGCGGCGACACCGGGCGCAGGCACGGGCTGACCCCGGTTCTGCGCGCCGAGCATCGGACGGCCGAGGTCGCCGGGCAGCGGTGGGCCGAGCTGCGGCACGCCGCTATAGTCGCGCGGCAGGCCGGAAATCCCGTCGGCGGTCGGACGGTTCTCGGTCGAGTAGAGTTCTTCATTCGGTCGGCTGCCGTCCCGGGTTTGCAGCGCGTAGACGAGCGCGCCGCCGATGCCGACGCTCGCGACCAGAGCGAGTCCGGCGAGAACCTTGCGCGAGAGCCGTGTCACGCGCGGCGGCTCGGCGCGCAGGCGCATCGCAGCCGGGCTCGGCGGCTCACCGGTCAGCGGCCGCGCCTCCTCCTCTGGACTTTCCTCGCTGCGGGGATCGGTGTCGCTCACGAGGTCGGCCTCCCGTCGGTCCGGACGATGCGGACGCGCTTCTGCTCGCGGCCGGCACCGAAGCGCAGCTCGGCGGCGGCGAAGAGGCGGTCGACGATCATGTAGTTCGAGCGGACCCGGTAGTTGACGAGTTCGGACGTGTTGCCTTCGGCACCGACGACGAACAGCGGCGGCATCTCACCCTGGCCAATGCCGCGCGGGAATTCGATGAACACCTGCCGTCCGTCATCAAAGGCCCGAAGCGGCCGCCATGGCGCGCGATCGCCTTCGATCGCGTAGCGGAAATTGACGTTGGTCAGATCGACGCCGGTGGCGACGGGACGGGTCGCCTCGGCCTGCGCATTCTGGCGACGCAGCGCTATGAGCTGGTCTTGGGGATATTGCCAGGAAACCGACGCCATGTAGGTGCGCTCGGTCGAGCGTAGCTCCATGTGGTAGGTTCGCAGAGTGGTGTTGATGATGAGGTTCGTCATCAGCTCCGGCCGCGTCGGCTTGACCAGGATATGGACCTGTTGCGTCGCGCCCGAGCCGCTTAGCGTGTCGCCGATAATCCAGCGGACGGTGTCTCCGGCGGCGACCGGGCCGGACCCGACGAGCTGCTCACCGGGCTGAAGCGCGATATCGGTGATCTGCCCGACCGCGGTATACACCTGATAGAGCGCGCCCTGGGTGAACGGATAGACCTGCATCGAATTGATGAAGCCGTCGCGCACGGGCTGCACGCGCGCCGCGGCATTGGCCTGGTTCACCCGTGCAGCCGGATCGGCGGGTTCCGGCGCTTGCCGGGAGCGCTCGACCGGCTTCATCTGGCCGGGAAGCGGAAGCGGCCGGGGTAGCTCCACGACGGTGACGGGCGCCGGCGGATCGACCGTCTGCACGGCGGGGGCGGCATTGTCGTAGGAGATCTCCGGCGGCTTGTGCGTGGTCGCGCATCCAGCGAGCGCCGTCGTGGCGAGCAGAATGACCGGCAGCGTGCCGATCCGTGGATGCGCACATGCTTGGATGCGTGAAGCCGGCATTCCGGCTTTACGGAACGACGGCCTCATTGCCCAAGCTCCCGTGACCAGTTGATGGCGTTGACGTAGATGCCGAGCGGGTTCTTCCGCAGGACATCGGCATTGCGTGGTGTCTGGATCACGATCGTCAGGATCGCGGTCCATCGTTCGGTCGTGGCGAGCTGGCCGTTCTCGTAGCGGCGCTCGACCCAGGCGACGCGAAAGCTGTCGGGAGATGCGCGGATGACGCTGGAGACCTCGACCGCGACCTGCTGGCGTCCGACATTGGTGAACGGGTCGTTGGCGCGTGCATAGTCGTTGAGGGCGGCAGCGCCTCGATCGGTCGTAAAGTCGTAGGCCCGCAGCCAGTTCTGGCGGACGATGATGGCGTCGGCCGGGATTGAACGGACCTCCTCGATAAAGCGCGCCAGATGGAAAGCGATCTGCGGATCGGTCGGGCGATAATCGGCCATGGCCGGCGCCACCGCCTGCGCCTGTCCGAGCCGATCGGTCTGCACCACCCAGGGCACGACCGTTCCCCGGGCGGACTGCCAGACCAGGGCCGCGGCGAAACCGGCCGAGAGGAAGAGCGAGCCGAATGCCATAAGACGCCAGTTTCGCGCCTGGACGCGGGCCGAGCCGATGCGGTCGTCCCAGATCTGGCCGGCGCGCTGGTAGGGCGTCTCGGGCTCGGCTGTTTTGCCGTAGTGGGTGGCGGGTCGTTTGAACATCAGCGGTCGCCTTCGGACAGGTTGACGGAGGAGCCGCCGCCATGGGCATCACCCGAGCGGACGGCATGGGCCGTCGCCTGGACGGCATGGGACATTTGCTGGCGGCGGCGCATGCGCTGCGCCCAGGCGGGTGGGCCTCCGCCGCCTGCCGTAGCAGCCGCATCTTCGGACCCCGGTCCGCCGGCGCTCGGTCCACCGGTCGTGGAGCCGCCCGTGGCTCCAAGAACCGCGCGGCCGCCGGCATTGAAGCTCGAGCGCATGCCTTCAGCGGCGCGGGAGGCGGCGCGACGAAGGGGCGAGATCGCGGCACTCCCGCCGGCCCGGGCGACGCCGCCCAGACCGGCGGCGACGCTAGCAGCGCCCGTCTGCCCCGCGGCCCCGAGGCTGTAGGCGGTCGATGCGCCGCCAGCGAGGGCAGCGCCACCGCGGGCGGCGGCGGCGGCCCCGCCTGCCAGGGAGGCGCCGCCTGTCGCGGCGGCGCCCACGGCGCCGGCTCCGAGCGCGACCATGCCGCCGGCGGCGAGACCCGTGCCGACGGCAGCGCCGGCGCTGAGCTGCGGACCGCCCGAGACGATGCCGGACGCGATGCCGGGCCCGAAGATGCCAAGGCCGAGCAATGAGAGGGCTGCGAGGACGATGGCCATCGCCTCGTCGACCGATGGCGTGGCGCCCCCGAAGCCCGCCGTGAATTCGGAGAACAGGGTCGATCCGATCCCGATGATGACCGCGAGGACGAGGACCTTGATGCCGGACGAGATGAGGTTGCCGAGCACCCGTTCGGCCATGAAGGCGGACTTTCCGAACAGGCCGAAGGGGATCAGCACGAAGCCGGCGAGCGTCGTCAGCTTGAACTCGATCAGGGTGACGAAGAGCTGGATGGCGAGGATGAAGAAGGCGAGCAGCACCAGCGCCCAGGCGAGGAACATGCAGGCGATCTGGATGAAGTTCTCGAAGAAGCTCCAATAGCCCATCAGCCCGGAGATCGAATCGAGCAGCGGCCGTCCCGCATCGAGCCCGGTCTGCGCGACCTTGCCGGGGCGAAGAAGATCGGCCGTGGTGAAGCTGGTGCCGCTCGCCTTCAGGCCGAGACCGGCGAAGCTCTCGAAGATGATCCGGGCGAGGTTGTTCCAGTTGCCGATGATGTAGGCGAAAACGCCGACGAACAGCGTCTTCTTCACCAGTCGGGCGATGATGTCGTCATCGGCGCCCCAGGACCAGAAGAGCGCCGCGAGCGTCACGTCGATCACAATCAGCGTCGTGGCGATGAACGTCACCTCGCCGCCGAGCAGACCGAAGCCGCCGTCGATGTAACGGGTGAAGACCTCGAGGAAATGGTCGATGACGCCGGTGTTCCCCATGCCTATCGCGCCTCGCCCGGCTGCGCGTCGGCAGGCGCTGGCTCAGACGGAGCCGTCGCGTCCGGCAGTCTCCCGGCCGGTCGCGATCCGGGGGCGAGGAAGCGACGACGGTTCTCGGCCCAGGCGCGCAGGCAGGCGGGATCGCGAGGGCCGGCCTCGCCGAGCGCCTGGCAGCGGAACAGTTCCGTGCGCAGCGGATCGTTCGGCGTCGGGACCGGCCGCGTTGTCGCCCAGCTCTCCGCCGTTTCCTCCTTCCGGCTCATCTCGATCGCGGTCGCCGTGATCGCGACCGCGACGAAGACGATCGCACCGATGCGTGCGAGCGATTTCCCGTCCATCGCCGCGTCCTCAGTTGCCGCTGTTCGGGAACATCCGCGCGTTGCCCGGCTGATAGCCGCTGCCAGGCGTAAGAAAGCGGCGACGCTGTTCGCGGCCCTGTTCGGCGGCCGCCGCGCGCTCCGCGACGGCGAGCGCCTGGGCGCGGCCGTTGGCGGAAACGACGGCGGTGAGATCAGCGAGCTGCTGCGCCTGGAGCGCGAGAAGCTGATTTCCTGCCTGCGTCGCCTGAAGCGCTCCGGTGGCGCCTTGGCTTTGGCCGACCAGCGCAGACATCTGAATGCGGTTTGTGTCGATGTTGCCGACGACGCCGGCTTGCACCCGCATGGCGTCTTGCAAGCCGCCCACGGTGTTCTGCCAGCGTTCGCGCGCATCGGCGACGAGTTGCGTGTCGGATGCCGACATCGAGGCATTGCCGTAGGTGGTCCGGAACGCCTGATCGATGTTCTGGACATTGTAGGCGATCCGCTGCGCCTCGCCGAGGAGCTGCTGGGTCCGCTGCACCGACTGCTGGAGCTGCTGGAGCGAGGAATAGGGCAGGCTCGTGAGATTGCGGGCCTGGTTCATCAACATGGTCGCCTCGTTCTGCAGCGAGGTGATCTGGTTGTTGATCTGCTGAAGCGCGCGGGTCGCCGAGAGCAGGTTCTGCGCATAGTTCGTCGGATCGTAGACGACCCACTGCGCCTGGGCCGGCGTGGCGAGGTATGGCGCTGTGGCGAGGGTGGTGGTGAGCAGCGCGGCGGCAAGGCGCACCGCGCGCGTGCGGCGCGAGGTCATGAGGAGGTCTCCAGAGTTTCGAGGTTGGGGATGAGTTGGGCCGCCCAGCCGAGATCGTGGCGATCGAGCCAGGCGGTGAGGAAGCCGTCGCGGCCATGCTCGGCGACCGTACTGGCGATCGCTGCCTGATCGGACTTGGAGGACGCGGCGCAGAGCGCCAGCGCGACGTCCGACAGGCCCAGCTCGAAGAGGCGATTGCCCCGGCGCGACTGGCAATAATAGTCGCGCTTCGGCATCGCCCGGGCGAGGATCTCGATCTGCCGGTCGTTGAGCCCGAACCGTCGGTAGATGGCAGTGATCTGCGGCTCGATGGCGCGCTCGTTGGGGAGCAGGATGCGGGTCTGGCAGCTCTCGATGATAGCGGGCGCGATGGCCGACCCGTCGATGTCGGAAAGCGACTGGGTAGCGAAGATGACCGACGCGTTCTTCTTGCGCAGCGTCTTCAGCCACTCACGGAGCTGGCCGGCGAAGCCCTCGTCGTCGAGCGCGAGCCAGCCCTCGTCGATGATGATGAGTGTGGCGCGGCCGTCGAGGCGATCTTCGATCCGGTGGAAGAGATAGGCGAGCACGGCGGCTGCGGCCCCGGTCCCGATCAGTCCTTCGGTTTCGAAAGCCTGGACGGTGGCCTCGCCGAGATGCTCGGCCTCGGCATCGAGCAGCCGGCCATAGGGTCCGCCGACGCAATAGGGCCGTAGCGCCTGCTTGAGGTCGTTGGACTGGAGCAGCACCGACAGGCCGGTCAGGGTGCGCTCGGCGGGCGGCGCCGAAGCCAGCGATGTCAGCGCCGACCAGATATGCTCCTTGACCTCCGGGGTGATCGCAACGCTCTCGCGGCTGAGGATGGCGGAGATCCAGTCGGCGGCCCAGGCGCGTTCTGCGGCGTCATCGATCCGGGCGAGCGGCTGAAGCGAGACGCTGTCGTCCGCACCCTCGGTCAGCCCGCCGCCGAGATCATGCCAGTCGCCGCCCATGGCGAGCGCCGCGGCGCGGATCGAGCCCCCGAAATCGAAGGCGAAGACCTGGGCGCGATCGTAGCGACGGAATTGCAGCGCCATGAGCGCCAGCAGCACGGACTTGCCGGCCCCGGTCGGACCGACGACGAGGGTGTGGCCGACGTCGCCGACATGGATGGACAGCCGGAATGGGGTCGAGCCTTCGGTCTTGCCGAAGAGCAGCGGCGGCGCTGCGAAATGCCCGTCGCGCTCGGGCCCGGCCCACACCGCCGACAGCGGGATCATATGGGCGAGGTTGAGGGTCGAAAGCGGCGGTTGGCGGACATTGGCATAGACATGCCCCGGCAGGCTCCCGAGCCAGGCGTCGGCGGCGTTGATCGTCTCGGGCATGGCGGTGAAGTCGCGGCCCTGGATGACCTTCTCGACGAGGCGCAGCTTCTCGGCGGCGATGCGCGGATCGGCGTCCCAGACGGTGATCGTCGCGGTGACGTAGGCCTGGCCGGCATAGTCGGCGCCGAGCTCCTGCAGCGCGAGATCCGCGTCCGCCGCCTTGTTCGCGGCGTCGGTGTCGACCAGCACCGACGCCTCGTTGGTCATCACCTCCTTCAGGATGGCGGCAATCGATTTGCGCTTGGCGAACCACTGCCGACGGATCTTGGTCAGCAGCTTGGTCGCGTCGGTCTTGTCGAGCAGCACGGCGCGGGTCGACCAGCGATACGGGAAGGCGAGCCGGTTGAGTTCGTCGAGGATGCCGGGTGTCGTCGCGGTCGGAAATCCGACGATGGTGAGGATGCGCAGATGCGTGTCGGCCAGGCGCGGTTCGAGCCCGCCGGTGAGCGGCTGATCGGCGACGAGAGCGTCGAGATACATCGGCGTCTCGGGCACGCGGACGCGGTGCCGCGTCGTCGAGACCGTGGAGTGCAGATAGGTCAGCGTCTCAGCGTCATCGAGCCAGGCGCATTCCGGCATGAAGGCGTCGACGAGCTGGAGGATGCGGTCCGTGCGGTCGATAAAGCCGCGCAGCACCTCATGGGCATCGACGCCGCCGCGCTCGCGGCCCTCATAGAGCCAGCTTTCGGCGCGGGCGGCGTCTTCCGCCGGCGGCAGATAGAGGAAGGTCAGGAAATAGCTGGACTCGAAATGCGCGCCGGCCTCCTCGAAGTCGGCCTTGCGCTCGGCGTCGACCAAGGCCGATGCCGGGTCGGGAAAGCGGCTTGTCGGATAGGTCGCGGCCTCATGGCGCTGCGCCTCGACGAAGATCGCCCAGCCCGAGCCGAGGCGGCGGAAGGCGTTGTTGAGGCGGCCGGCGACCGCGACAAGTTCGGCCGGCACGGCGCTGTCGAGGTCCGGACCGCGGAAGCGGGCGGTCCGCTGGAAGCTGCCGTCCTTGTTCAGGATCACGCCCTCGCCGGCGAGCGCGACCCAGGGCAGGAAGTCGGCGAGCCGGGTGTTGCGATTGCGATATTCCGCAAGGTTCATCATGGCGACGCCCTCAGACCGTCAGATAGGCCGGGATGCGCAGATGCCGGCGTCCGACGTCGACGAATTGCGGATCGCGCTTGGCGGCCCAGACCGCGGCGAAATGACCGATCGCCCAGAGCGCCAGGCCAACCAGCCAGAGGCGCAGACCCAATCCAAGCGCGGCGGCGAGCGTGCCGTTGAGGATGGCGATGGATCGGGGCGCGCCGCCGAGCAGGATGTGCTCGGTCAGCGCGCGATGCACCGGCACTGAGAAGCCTGGGATTTCGCCGACGTAATCCGCGCCGCCTGCCATCAGACGAGCGCTCCGCCGCCGAACGAGAAGAAGGACAGGAAGAAGCTCGACGCCGCGAACGCGATCGACAGGCCGAAAACGATCTGGATGAGCCGCCGGAAGCCGCCGGACGTGTCGCCGAAGGCCAGGGTCAGGCCGGTGATGATGATGATGATCACGGCGACGATCTTGGCGACCGGCCCCTCGATCGACTCGAGGATCGACTGAAGCGGCGCTTCCCACGGCATCGAGGAGCCGGAGGCGTGGGCCGCCGGTGCGAGCGCCAGACTGAGAAAGGTGACGGAAACGGCCGTCGCGATATGGCGGCGGATTCGAAGCGCGTGCTGGATCACGGGATCTCTCCTTCGGGGGGCTGGGTTGCGGGGGTGACGCGGTAATCGCCGTCAGGGCCGAGCCCCTCGATGCGGGCGAGTTCGGCGAGCCGGCGCGAGGCGCCGCGGCCGGAGAGGATGGCAACAAGGTCGATGGTCTCCGCGATGAGCGCCCGCGGCACCGTGACGACGGCTTCCTGGATGAGCTGCTCAAGCCGGCGCAGCGCGCCGATCGCTGTGCCGGCGTGGATCGTGCCGATCCCGCCCGGGTGCCCCGTTCCCCACGCTTTGAGCAGGTCCAGCGCCTCGCTTCCGCGTACCTCGCCGATCGGGATGCGGTCGGGCCGCAGGCGGAGCGATGAGCGCACCAGTTCGGACAGCGTGATCACGCCATCCTTCGTCCGCATGGCGACGAGGTTGGGCGCCATGCATTGGAGTTCGCGCGTGTCTTCAATGACAATGACGCGGTCGGAGGTCTTGGCGATCTCCGCCAGGAGCGCATTGGTGAGCGTCGTCTTGCCGGTGGATGTGCCCCCGGCCACGAGAATATTGCGCCGCTCGGCGACGGCGGCGCGGAGCAGCGCGGCCTGTCCGGCACGCATGATGCCGGCGGCGACATAATCCTCGAGCGTGAAGACGGCGACGGCCGGTTTGCGGATGGCGAAGGCAGGCGCGGCCACGACGGGAGGGAGCAAGCCTTCAAACCGCTCTCCCGTTTCCGGAAGCTCGGCCGAGACACGCGGAGCGCCGGCATGGACCTCGGCGCCGACATGGTGCGCCACCAAGCGGATGATCCGCTCGCCGTCTGCGGGAGAAAGGCGCTCGTCGGTTTCCGAGAGGCCGTCGGAAAGGCGGTCGATCCAGAGCCGCCCGTCAGGGTTGAGCATCACCTCGACGATCGTGGGGTCTTCCAGAAACCCGGCGATCGCAGGTCCGAGCGCGGTGCGCAGCATGCGCGCGCCGCGGAGGACTGCTTCGGATCTCTGCTGGGGGTTTGCCACGTCGTCCCCGTTCTCTTGCGGGCGCGCCCACGCGCGGCCCTGGATCGGGGACGAGTAGAAGAGGCAGAAATCAGGGCCTGACAACAACCGAAATGTGGTCGTCGTACTGTGGCGTACAAAGACAGGGAAACGGCGGAACGCCGCTATACTTCAAGGCAATGGCAGCATGACTATCTCGCGCGCGCACGATGCTGCGGCGCGATCGCGCGGAAGCGCCGAGTCGACTTGCCGCATCGTCACCGCGCGGGCGGTGCGGTCGTCAATCAGCCTCGCCGGTGTGATTGAGATCCTCCGAGATCTCCTGCCTGAGCTTCGGACCGTTCGCGAGCCTGCGGCCCAGGGTGTTGATGAAGGCCTCGTAGCGCTCGGCGGACTTGGCGCGTGCCGCCTGGGCCGCATGCTCCGGCAGGGCGGGCGTCGTGTTGAACCAGAAGCGCACGAAGATCGCGAGGGTCTCGACCGCGATGCCGACGTCCCGCTCGACGCGCGTCAGGCGTCGGTCAAGCTGATCCAGTCGCTTCGTGATCGCCGCTTCCTGGCGCTCTGCGGCGTCGGGCGAAAGGAACGACGCAATGCCGGCCTCGGCGACAAGGGATAGCGAGTGGCCGCGCCGCGCCGCATGCGCCGATAGCGCCTTCATGACCTCCGGTTCGAGATAGACGGAAAGCCGCTGCTTCTTCGGAGGCTTCGCCATGATCGCCTCCTACAGCTCGATGCCATCGCCGGGGTCGAGGGAAGCCTGTCGCGCGACCTGGCGCATCGTGTCCCTCAGCCGGCTATTGCGGGCAGCGTCTTCGTCAGCATCCTCAATCGGTTCGAACTCGAACTCGTTTTCGATCGGAACCGTCTTCTCGACCGGCTTCAGGCGGCGTAGTTCAGGCTGGCGTCGGCGCTCGGACTCGGTCGTGTCTTCCTCGTCCTCGGTCGAAGGCGCATCGGCCGCGGCTCTGGCGAGCGCGCCGCCGATCTCGGGAACTGGCGGAAGGTCGAGACCGCTCCAGTCGTTCGCCGGCGGCTTGCCAGGTTTGCTCAGTGGGGGCGGCGGCAGGATCCGCTCCTGGTATCGGCGGTCCTCGTAGTAGCGCGCCTTCTTGGCCCGGATCGGCGGCGTCCCCGCGACCATGACGATCTCGTCGGCTGGCGGGAGCTGCATGACTTCGCCGGGGGTCAGCAGTGGCCGCGCCGTCTCCGAGCGCGAGACCATCATGTGGCCGAGCCAAGGAGATAGCCGATGGCCGGCATAGTTCTTCATCGCCCTCATCTCGGTCGCGGTGCCGAGGGCGTCGGAGACCCGCTTGGCCGTCCGTTCGTCGTTGGTCGCGAAGCTGACGCGGACGTGGCAGTTGTCGAGGATGGAGTTGTTTGGCCCGTAGGCCTTCTCGATTTGGTTCAGCGACTGCGCGATCAGGAATGCCTTGATCCCGTACCCGGCCATGAACGCGAGCGCGCTTTCGAAGAAGTCGAGGCGCCGAAGCGCGGCGAACTCGTCGAGCATCATCAGCACCCGGGGGCGCCTGGGATTGGCGTGAAGGTCCTCGGTCAAGCGTCGTCCGATCTGATTGAGGATCAGGCGGATCAACGGCGTGGTCCGGCTGATGTCGGACGGGGGCACGACGAGGTAGAGGGTCGTCGGATTGCCCTCCGCCACAAGGTCGGCGATGCGCCAATCGGACCGGCCGGTCACCTGCGCCACCACGGGATCGCGATAGAGGCCGAGGAACGACATGGCGGTCGAGAGCACGCCCGATCGCTCGTTGTCCGACTTGTTGAGCAGCTCGCGTGCGGCGCTGGCGATGACGGGGTGCGGGCCGGCCTCGCCCAGATGAGCGGTCTTCATCATCGCCGCGAGTGTCGACTCGATCGGGCGTCTGGGATCGGATAGGAAGGCAGCGACGCCGGCGAGGGTCTTGTCCTTTTCGGCGTAGAGGACATGGAGGATGGCGCCGACCAACAGGGCGTGGCTGGTCTTTTCCCAGTGGTTTCGCTTCTCGAGCGATCCTTCCGGGTCGACCAGGATGTCGGCGATATTCTGGACGTCGCGGACCTCCCATTCGCCCCTGCGGACCTCGAGCAGCGGATTGTAGGCGGCGGACTTCGGGTTGGTCGGGTCGAAGAGCAGCACGCGGCCGTGCCGGGCCCGGAAGCCGGCCGTCAACGTCCAGTTTTCCCCTTTGATGTCGTGAACGATCGCCGAGCCCGGCCAGGTGAGCAGCGAGGGCACGACCAGCCCTACGCCCTTGCCGGATCGGGTCGGAGCGAAGCACAGCACATGCTCGGGCCCATCATGACGGAGATAGTCGCGATCGAGCTTTCCGAGCACCACGCCGTCGGCGCCGAGCAGCCCTGCGGCCTTCACCTCGTCGGGCCTGGCCCAGCGCGCCGACCCGTAGGTCTCGACGTTCTTCGCCTCGCGGGCGCGCCACACGGACATCCCGATCGCGACGGCGATCGAGATGAATCCGCCCGAGGCGGCGATATAGGCGCCCTCGACGAAGATCGGCGGCGCGTAGGCGTCATAGAAATACCACCACCAGAAGAAGGCCGGGGGATAGTAGACCGGCCAGCCGGCGACCTCGAACCACGGATGGCCGAGCTGCGGTTGAAAGCCGAGCCGGTAGGCCGTCCACTGCGTGGCCGTCCAAGTCGTGAAGAGCACGATCATGAACACGGTGAGTATCTGGCCCCAGAGGATTTTCGTCGCGGACATGGCGGCGTTCCCTTCTTGATCTGCGCTAGAGGCCGAGGCCCCGCTTGCGCCCGAAGCTCCAGTCGACGCCGCCGTCATTGCGGGCGACGCCGGAGACATGCTGCCCGAGCTGGCGGTCGAGGGACGGCGTCCAGGGCACGAGTTGAAAGCCGAGGCCATCGTCGATCATGGCGAAGCGGCCCGATGCGAGCGTGAGCCGCTGCCGATAGGTGCCGGCGACGTATTCGCCGCTCCCAGCCTTGGCGAATGTCCGGCCGGTCTCCGCGGCGAGCTTGTCCGCCAGCGCGTCAAGCTCGCGTCGGCGCAGCGTCTCGATGAGATTGCGCGAGAAGATGACGCTCTGGCCGTGCCGTTCGGCGAGCCGCTGGTCGATCAGATGCTCAGCGCGCCGATCCATGGCGTCGCGAACTTCGACGCCGAAGCCGCCGCCTCCCAAGGCGGCCGGCTCGCGCGCGATCGCCTGCCGGTCAAGCCAGGTGGCGCCCGTGGCGGTGACTTGCCGGGAGATGTCGAGATCGGAGCGGACGGCGAGCGCGACGCGGCGTTGACCGCGTGCATCGTCGAAGCGGCGTAGCTCAACGATCGATCCCGGCGCGCTGTCGCCGGCGGCGTCGAGGTCGGGCAGCTTCATGTGATGGGTTCGGCCGTCGACGCCGTCAACAACAGCAAAGGCCGTCCCCTTCAATTCGTTGTCGAGGCCGCGCGCGACCAGCCGGCCGACGATTGGATCGTCGATGTTCTCCGCGGCAAGCACGTAACTTGCCGCGCCACGGTCGATGCCGCGCTCGGTCAGCCCGCGATGGATGCGCTTGATGATGTCGCCGCGCTCGCCGAGCTCGCGCAGCGTCGTCTCCGCCCGCTCGGCGATGACCCATTGGCCTGGGCCAATCTCGTTGGCGAGGCCGAGCGTTTCGAGCTTGCGCAGGCGGCCGACCTTCAGCGCGTGAAACTCGTCGGGTTGTCGATCCGGGCGCGGCGCGAGATCGACGACGCCGGTCCGGTAGCCATCACGGGCGAGCTGCCGATCGAGGCTGGTCCAGCGCTCGGCTTCGATCTGGCGCTCGAGGCTACGGCGGATGTCGTGATCGGTGCGCGGGCCCAGCTCTTGGGTGATGAGATCACGGGCGCGATCGCGCATGCCCTCCCTGATGTAGTCGCGGGAGATGACGAGGTTCTCGCTGTCGTCGCGCACGCCGCGCACGATCAGATGGACGTGGGGATGCTCGGTGTTCCAATGGTCGACGGCCGTCCAGTCGAGCTTGGTGCCGAGATCCTTCTCCATCTGGCCGACGAGACCGCGGGTGAAGGAGCGCAGGTCCGACATCTCCAGCGCGTCGTCCGGCGAGACGATGAACCGAAAATGGTGGCGATCATCTTCGCAGCGCTCGGCAAATTCCTTCGGGTCGAGGTCATCGCCGCCCGGGCCGAACAGCCGGGCCTTCTCCCCATCCCGGGTAACGCCCTCGCGGCGCAGATAGCCGAGATGGGTCGCGAGCGGGGCGGAGCGGCCGCCGCTGCGGACGACACGCGCCTTGATGACCGCCCCGCGCGAGCGGGCGGTGAGGAAGCGATTGGCTTGCACCGCGGCGCGCTGACCGCGCCCGAAGCGCGAGCGGTTGCCGGGGCCGATCTTGCCTTTCCGAGAGACCGAGCCGCCCGCCTTCTGGGCAGCGGCGAGCGCCTGCGCGATGAAAGGCCGGGCCTGCTGCGCCTTGGTCGAGCGGATGCGGCCGGGCCGGATGCGGAAGTCGTCCTCGACGCTCATGGTCGAAGCCCCGCACATCGCGCAACGGCGCGGAAATCCTTGATGAAATGCGCGTCGCGCACCTTGCGCCGATCAGGCGCACATCGCGCAAACGCGCCATAACCCCTTGAAAAACCACAACCGCCCAAGGCCGCACATCGCGGCCCTTTATCCTGCCATCGTGCGGTTGTGGTGCCTGTGCTTCCCTCCGCTCCCGCCAATCCTATCCCGGAGCCCGACAACGCCGCCTGGAGTGCCACCGTGCTCATCGCGGCCCCGCACTGGCGGTTTGGACGACGAAGAGGCCGCCGGTTTGCGGATCGGCGGGCGCAAAATCCCGTTCTCGACGCTGCGATGATGCTGCAGCCGGATCGCCGTCATCGTGCCGAACCTCTGCGCGCGGCGGCGCCTCGGCCTGTGCGATGAACAGCGGCGCGCGTGTCCAGGCCAGCGGATCGGCGACTGCGACGATGACAGGGGATGGCAGGCCGGCCCCATCGATGACCGGCACAAGCATGGCGAGGTAGGCGCGCGTTTCCGCCGGCAGGGTGCGGCCGCGATCGCGATAGTCCTCATAGCGGCCGGGACCGGCGTTATAGGCCGCCAGGAAGCCCGGCGAGCCGTAGCGGTCGTGCATCTCGCGCAGATAGGCGGCGCCCGCCAGAATGTTGTCGCGCGGATCGTAGGGGTCCGGTCCAAGCGCATAGCGGGTGCGCATTTCCGTCCAGGTGGCCGGCATGACTTGCATGAGGCCGATTGCACCCTTGGGGGAGATGGCGCGCGCGTCGCCGCGGCTTTCGACGCGCATGACGGCGCGAATCCAGAGCTCCGGGATAGCGAACCGGCGGGCGGCTTCGGTGACGAAGCCGGCATGAGGGTCGGCCGCGTCGATGCGCGCCGGGGGCATAGTCTGCGCGCTGGCAGGCAACGCCGGAAGCGCTGCGGCGGGCAGGCCGGGAAGGAAAAGGAGGGCCGTCAGCCGGACGGCGGCGGACCGCCCGGCGACAGCGTGATAGCGGCGGGACGGCACCGCTCAGTCCCGCTCGCCGCGCTTCGGCGGCCGGTTCCAGTGCAGGCCCCAGGCGGACTTGTCGTCGGCCGACTGGAAGAGGTTCGCACGGATCGGATGTCCGAAGGTGGGATCGTCGAGGTGAAGCGAGACGTAGTCACCGGCCTTCTCTCCGGTGCGCTTCCAGCCCGCGCCGATCTCGGCGCCGGTTTCGTTGTTCATGCCGTCGAAGACATGGACGCGGTAATCCGGCGCGTTGTCGGCGTCGGACGGTTCGGCGGGAACGATGATGATGTCCTGATGCAGCGCGAGCGTCTGCAAATTGCCGATGAAGCCGGAACCGTCGCGCGTGAATTGACCGATCAGGGACATGATTGCCTCCGTGGATGTGCGGTGAGGTTGGACATGGGACGCACCGTCACCGCGTCGGTGCGCGCCAGACGAAGCGGCCGTCGCGGTCCTCGTCGGTGTAGAGAGGGATGGCCCGCCCGATCACGGCGGACGCGGGAAGCGGCCCGAAGTACCGGCCGTCCAGGCTGTCGCGGACCTGCCAGTTCATCAGGAACAGCTCGCCGGGCGCGACGACGCGGCAGCCCTTCCAGACCGGTAAAGGATTGCCGCGGCGATCGTGATCCAGCGCGTCGCCCATCGGCACGGCGTCGACCGTAATGGCGAGGCCGGTTCGACAGACCCGCTGCCCGGGAAGCGCGGCGACCCGCTTCAGGAGCGGCACGCCGCGCGGCAGATAACCGCCATCGGCAAGGAAGCTGGCCAGCGGTTCGGGCGGGCGCACGGCGACTAGGTCGGTCACTTCGGGTGACCGGTCCGGCTCGACGCGGTAGAGACCGATCGGCGTGCTCGCCGAAGCGTTCCAGATCAGCTTCGGCGCGAACGAGACGATCGACAGGATGCCGAGCAATGACACCGCGCCCGTCGTGGTGATGGCGTAGCCGAGCCGGGTCATGCGCCGATCTCCCGGCGCAGGAGGAAGGCGCGGTGGTGCGCCGGCGTGTAGGTCCGTGGCGTCTCCCCGGCTGCGAGGCGGTTGTGGACGTGGCGCCAGTGATCGGGCGAAACATCGCCGGGATCGATCCCGGCCGCCTCGATCGCGTCGACGAGCTGGAGCACGCGCTCCACCTTCGGCCAACCGTCGACACGAAGCAGAAAGTCGCCGCCGGGCGTGACGGTCGGCACCGTCTGGCACGCCGCGCCACGCGCAACGGCGCGCATGATGTCGAGCCGCGAGAGCACGGTGCCGTGCTCGTTCGCCGCCCAGCGGACCAGCGCGAAGGTCGCACCAGGAGGGAAAAAGAGGAGCCGTCTGCGGCGATCGAGGATCTGTTCGCGCAGCTCGCGACCGAAGCGGATCCAGTGCTCGGTCTGCTTCTCGATCCAGACGAGTTCGACCTGGGTGAGGTGCTCGGACGGCTCGGCGCAAGCGCGGCCGACGCATGGGGGCGCGGCGACGAGGCCGGTCATTGGCCCTCTCCTGACCGGGGCGGGAACTCACGCTCGAACAGGGCGCGCAGCATGTCGGCGACGGTCAGGCCGCGCTGGAACGCCGCGATCTTTATACGGCCGCGCATGTCGGAGGTGACGTCGATCGTCAGCCGGGCCGAGAAGTCCTCGGCGGGCTGGCCAAGGGGGGCGTGGCGGTCGGGCGCCTTGATCCAGCCTTCGGGATCGGCGGGACGCGCCGCAAAGCTGCGCTTCGGGGACCGCTCGCTCATGCGCCGATCCCCGCGACTTCCGCGGCGAACGCGGCGATCTCGCGCGCGCCAGGGCAATCCTCGTCCTGCTCGGCGGCCAGCCGACCGGTCTGAACGACATCGGCGAAGACGATGCGCTGGCCGATGGTCGTCGCGAGCAGCGGCGGATCGTGATCGGCGAGGGTCTCCGCCGTCTCGCGAGCGAGCACCGTGCGGGCTGCGCAGCGGTTCAGCACGAAGCGCGCGGCGAGCTCCGGGCGGTAGATGCGCGCCTCGCCGAGCAAGGAGAGCATCTCGGCCGAGGCCCAGCCGTCGAGCGGCGACGGTTGCACCGGAATCAGCACGAGGTCGGCCGCAAGGAGCGCCGAGCGCATGAGGCCGGCGACGCGCGGCGGCCCGTCGATGACGACATGGTCGGCGTCGCGGGCCAGTTCCGGCGCCTCGCGGTGCAGGGTGTCGCGCGCCAGGCCGACGACACCGAACAGCCGCCCCAGCCCCTCCCGGCTGCGCTGCTGCGACCAGTCGAGGGCCGATCCCTGCGGATCGGCGTCGATGAGCGTGACGCGCTTGCCATGGCGCGCCCACTCGCCGGCCAGGTGCAGCGCGAGCGTCGTCTTGCCCACGCCGCCCTTCTGGTTGAGCAGCGCGACGATCATGACGGTCTCGCGGGACAAGGGGACTCGTCCACAGCGGCCGAAAAGCGCCGGTCCGTTAGAAAGATTCCGAAGGAATCTAGGTTAGAGAAGTTAGGGGGCGCGCAAGCTACTGATTTGGCGAGCAGAATCGACGATTCTGGTCCCCGATAGCACGAGGATCGGGTCCTCGATGGCACGATAGCGCCGGTCCCTGATAGCACGAGACGATTCACAGCTTTTCCCCAGAGCGAGTGGTCGACCGCCGACGTCGGCGCGGGATGCCGAGCGCGTCGGGCTCGGTCGGTACGAAGGACAGGATTTCGGGCCCGCCGACGCATTGCTCGATGGTCAGGCGATAGCCCGGCAGCGGCTGGCGCTTGACGATGTCGCGCAGGTCGTAGGCGAAGTGCTTGAGCGGCGAGAGGCTGCCGGATTTGGCGTGGAGGTGCGGGAAGTCGAAGCTCCAGCCGAACTCCTGTTTGCCGCCGTGCTTGCGCACCAGGCGGTACAGCCACCGCTCGAGCCCGCCGGTCAGCCTGAAGTAGGTGCGATCGATGGTGAGCACGAGCGCGTCGTCCAGCACCGCGCCGTAGAACCAGTCGGGCACGATCAGCTCGAGGCCGAGCGGCCGGCCGCGATCATCCGCGCGCTCCTTCCACTCGTTGATCCAGGAGAAGCGATGCATCCGCCGCTCGGTCGGCTGGCGGATGGACGTCGCCACGGTGGTCGACTGCAGCCGGTCCAGCGCCGCCTTCAGGCGGTCGTAGTCGCGTAGGGATACGCCGCGACCGATGAAGTTCAGAATCTCATAAGGCGTCGTCGCCATGAGGCGCGACGGGCGCAGGCCGACGTCGCGCGCTTCGACGATCTGCGATGCGGCCCAGATGAGGACGTCGGCGTCCCAGATGGTCGCCATGCCGTGCTCCGGCACCGCCTCGACGCGGATTTTGACGGAGCCCGATTTGAAGTCGATCGGCGCGAGGCGTTTCGACTTCCCAAGCGAGAAGAACGGATAGGCCATGAGGTCCTGCGCGTCGCGCGGCGCGAGATCGCCGGGCAATGCCCGGAACAGATCGAGCTGGGCGCGCTCGTCGCGTTGCTGGGGGCGGGACGACATGGGGACCGGGGTCAGCGCAGAAGGCCGCCGTTGGCCGACGCGGGCTGACGTTTGGCGGGCAGTACCGTGCCGCTGCGCGGATCCGAGGTCGAGGTGACGAGACCCCGATCCGCCCAGGCTTGAAGGTCATCGACGGAATAGACGACGCGTCCGCCGAGCTTTCGATAGGTCGGACCGGTTCCGTAGGTGCGGTGCTTCTCGAGCGTGCGTTCAGAAAGGCCGAGGAAGCGCGCCGCCTCCTGCGTTCTCAGGTAGCGTGTCGGTAGATTGGCGGCTGTCTCGGCCATGATCGCACCTCCGTGGTCTCGCGGGCGGCCGCTGCGAACGAGCGGCGCATTGCGAGCACGGTGGCGCGAGGACGGCGCCTCGGACGATGTCGAAGTAAGGATTCTAAATTCGACACCTTGCGCGGCGTCAGCGATCCCGGCGTGGTCGCCGGAGCAGCGCGAGATAGCCGCCGCGTACGAGCTTCATCCCGTCGCGGGCCATGCGGATTGTGGTTTCGCGGATCGCGCTACCGACCCACGTCGCCGCATCCTGGTCATGCTGTGGGAAGATTTGGTCGGCGATCGCGCGGTAGGTGGCGCCGGTGGCGCGCGCGTCGACGACGCGCAGCATCTGCTGCGCGCGACGCCGCCGCTGCGGCGTGATACGCGGATCAGGCGCGACCGTCTTGCCGGTGAGGGCTGCCCAGAATCGGCCGAGCGCCGTCAAGCGATCGGGCGTCAGTTCGTCGAGCGTGATGAGCGCGGCGAGCGGCTTCCCATCGCCAATCGCGGCCAGGTCGACGCTGTAGCGCTCACCGCCCAGGCGGAGCTGCGATGGGACCGCTTCGTGCGCGAAACTGGCGTGCGCCCGGATTTCCTCAACAGTGAGCGGTTCGCCGGATCTCGGTGTCGGGCCGCTGCGGAAGAGAATCACGGCCGGATCTATCTGGGCCGACCAGGAGACCGGTTGGGAAGTGGCGGGGATTTCGGGGTCGGCGGCGAAATCGCAACCCCCAACGAGAAGCGAAATTCGTCGCCGCTTCCCAGGTCATATGACCGGCTGACAGTAATTCATGATAGCCAGCGCGGTACTCGGGATTTCGACGGAGGAACTCCCAAGCGAGCTCCTCCGCATTCAACTGATCGATATAGGTATAGGCGGATTCAGACCGCCAGCTTTCTTCGTCGGGCATTTCCTACCGCCTTCCCGCCTTATCTTTGACGCGAGCGTTGCGGACGGTACGATTCCAAGTTGAGAGGCGGTGGGGAAGAACGGACTGGGATCAGCGTGATGCATGATCCGCATCACGGGGCTAGTGGAGCTGAGGTCTCAGGAGCTGTTCGAAGCCGTTCTCAGTCATCCAGCGCGCTCTCGCCAAGTGGGTGGAATAGACGAGCGACGCCCGCTCCGGATCGTCTTCGGCACTGAGACCGAACAGCACTTCCACCACGTCCTGCCAAGGCGCTCCCTGGGTTTCGGCGTCGAGCAGGCGGAGATATACGGTTGCGTGAGCCTTGTCGTAGGCCGTCAGCTCGGCGTCACCGGGTGGCTGATCGAGAAAATTGTGCTTGGTCACCTTCATCCCCCGGGGCACAGGTTCTATCCATTCTGGAGGAGATTGTTAACGCTGATTTGACCATAGCCCAGCGGCCCGGCGACTCCAGCAAGACCGAGCGCCCTGACAGTGCCGCGAGCTGTCAGCTCTCCGTCTTCGCATGAACCAGCATCACTCCCATGCCCTGGTCGGAACTCAGGAAAACGATGCCGGCTCGTTCGAAGGCTCGTCTGACCTCGTCGCGCGTGCTCTCGTAGACCTCGAGACCGCTCGGCGATTCGAGGCGCTTCAGCGCGGTCAGTGATACTCGGGCCCTGTCAGCGAGCGTCTCCTGTGTCCAACCCAGCAACGCGCGTGCGGCCCGCGATTGTCGGGCGGTGATCATGCATGATCACCTCCCACTCGGACCTACGCGCACGCCAGAACTACGACTATAATAGTCGCTCCTTCTTCGCCTGGCCACCCATTTGCCGTTCTGCGGGTGCGCGTTCGGCGAATTCGCCGCCGACTGATTCGGTCGCCTTGGACGTCAAAGGCCCCGGCCTTTCGGCCGGGGCCTTGCGCGGGGGCCTTAGTCGCCGCGCCGCCCGTTGGGGCGGGACCAGATCAGCGAGAAGGTATCGCCGTCCTCGTCGTCGAAGAGGTTGGCGTAGATCGGAGCGGTGAAGCTCGGGTCGTCGAGCTTGAGGCCCAGATAGTCGCGACCCTCGTTGGAGCGCTTGGACCAGGCGGCGCCGATCTCGGCGCGGCCGACCAGAACCCGGTGGCTGGGGGCGTTCTCGCCGGTGGCGCGGGTGTCGGGAACAATGCGCACGCCCTTGGCCTGGACGCTGAGGGTGACGATTTCGCCGGTGAACTCGTTCGAGCCGGTCTTCTTGAAGGTTCCGATGGTCGCCATTGTAAGTCTCCGTTTTCCGTATTCGAGCCCGCACCATTGCGGCCTCGATGGCGATCGACGGGTCGGAGGCGATCGACGGCGCACCCCGCAGGGGCTGGACAGCAAAGGAGGGCTTTCTTGCCTCGCGAGGAATGACGGCGCAGCCGGCAGGGGAAGAAAGTTTGACGCCGCTGTTGCGCCATAGGCGATCGAGGCTTTAGCCGCCCTTCGGCCAGATCAGGCCATTGAAGAGGCCGTTTGGAGCGGTCGAGGCACGGGTCAGATAACGGAGATGATGGCGGCCACCCTGGATCGGCAATCCGGCGCGGACAAAGGACTTGCCGGCCTTCGCTCCCTCGTCCAGGCTGCTTGCTGCATCCTCGGCTTAGACGCCACCGCAGAGAGCGCCGCGCCCGATCATAGGTCTGCCCCGAGACCGTGCAGCCGCCGGTAGCGCTCCAGCCCCGGTCGTGACCCCGGCCCAGCGTCGAACCGCGCGGCACGCTCCACCGCATCCGCCCTCATACGATGTGGATGTCTCGTGCGAACCGCTTTCCGGTCCGCCGCATGAGGCTGAGCGATCAGGCCTGTGCGAGGCTCTGGCCGGACGGGGCTGGCGCCGTCGCCATCCCCGCGACCCGCACCAAGGCGGTGACGCCGACCGCAATTGCGCCGATGACGGAGAAGGTGATCTGCCACGCGTCGGACGGCATGAGATGCTTGACGATGCCGTGCGTTGCGTGGAACCCGGCGATCGCCGCCGGGGCGACGAAGGCGATGGCCACGATCAGCTTCAGCCATAGGGGCCGCACGAACAGGATCGCGAGCTGGCCGACCGCGAGCGTGACGGCAGCCGCGACGAGGCCGGCGAGAATGGCGCCTGGCAGGCCGGCGCCGGTCCCGTGGGCCCAAGCGCCCACGGTCGCGCCAACGAAGGCCGGAAGGGCGAAGACGGCCAGGGTGAACAGCAGCCAGCACAGCACGCCGATGGCGGCGAGTGAGGCGAGGATTGCGAGAATGATCATGGTGGTGGCCTCCATGACGATAGGTCTGACGGTCGCGCCTGCCACCACCACCACGGCGCACCCGGACTATAGCGGAATATGGCCCCAGCCGGGAGCGGAAATCGCAAGCGACTCCCGCTCGGCGCGGCCTGCTGCGCCCGGTCAGGGGGCGAAGGGGTCGATTTCATGAACGATCTCCGAGGCGTCGCCGTCGTATTCGCTGGCGGGCATGACCGAGAGCGTCCCGTCGCCGGCCTGGAAGATGACGATGGCCGCCATCAGGGTGGTGGCGAGGCTGAAAGCGTAGGCGTGAGCGTCGTTGAGGGACATTTGCTGGGCTCCTGCTGGAGCGGGGGACCATCCCCCGCCGACAGGCGCCCGACGTGTCCGGCCGTGGACTGCAATCACCGCGCAGGCGCAGCCGCAGCGGCGGCATGCTCGCATAGCCGACCCTTTACGGGTTGATGGCGACAAGTCCGCGGTCGGACCAAGGATCAGCGCTGACAGGCGGAGGTGGTTCTCGCGTCAGGAACCCACATCACTCGCCTCGATGCTCTGCTCTGCTTTGCCTGCACCATGTCCCACTCGGCGCGGCTATTGGCTATGCTGCTGGCGGCAGGCTTGGAGTCGCGAGGAACGAACAATGGCGGAGTTCACAGGCAGAGACCTGCATCTCGTGAAGAAGGCCCTCGCGATCGCCGTGCTGGCCATCGAACGTCAGCCGGGTCCATTTCAGTCGGCCTCCGACCAGGCGGACATGAAGGTGCTGCTCGATGCGCTGATCGAGAACGACACCGAGCTCGCGCACTATGCGCGATCCGCCCGGATCGCCGTGACGGGCGAGCCGGATTGAAAAGCGCGTTTGCGGAAATACGCCGATACGCATCTGCGTAATGGCGACAGTGAGAGAAAAGCGAAGGCGGCGCTCACGCGCCGCCGAACTTCCAGACCGGGATGCCGAGCTTCTTGGCCTTGTCGGCAAGGTTGTCGTGGATGCCCGTTCCCGGGAAATGCATCACGCCCTTTGGCACGATCTCCAGCATCTGGTCGTTGCGCTTGAACGGCGCCGCGCGACCGTGCTTCGTCCAGTCGGGCGCGAAGCCGATCTGCGGCACGTTGCGGTTCTTGGCCCACAGCGACGCAATCTTGTCGGCGCCCTTCGGCGACTTGCCATGGACCAGCACCATGTCCGGATGCTTCTCATGCACCTGGTCGAGCTTGGCCCAGATCAGCCGGTGATCGTTGAAATCGAGACCGCCGGTCACGACGATCTTCGGGCCGGGGGGTAGCAGCACCTCCTGATCGGCGCGCTTCTTCGCCATGAGGAAGTCGCGGCTGTCGATCATCGCCGAGGTGAGATTGCGGTGGTTGACCTTCGACCCGCTGCGCGGCAGCCATGCCTTGCCGACCTGGCGTTCGTAATGCTCGGCCGCCTGGTCGCGCATCAGCTCGAAGGCGTTCTGGCGTTCGATGAGCGTCTTGCCCTCGGCGATCAGGCGCTCCAGCTCGACCGACTTCACTTCGCTGCCGTCCTGTTCCCGCTGCGCGCGCTTCTGCGCCTGCTCGTTGTCGTCGAGCTCGCGTGCGACCCGCTCGGTAGCGCGGTGGAAGAGGTTCACGGTCGACCAGAGGAGATCGTCGAGGTCGGGTTCGAGGCGCGTGTCTTCCAGCGTGACGATCAGCGCGTCGAAGATGTCGGCGACGGCGCCCGCCACCGCGTTGCCGTCGGGCAGGAGCCGTTGATCGGGTTCATCGGCAAAGGGCCGATAGCCATGAAGCTGAAGTTCGTTGAGGACATGGTCGGTTTGAGAGGATTCGTGGTGCGGTTCGAAGTCGTCATGCGCGTCCATGGGATGCTCCGTCGATTGGACCGCGACCGTCGCGGCCTTCATGGCGACGAAGCCCACGGGCCGGACGGCTCGGCACCCGGAGCGCAGCGCAGGGCTCGATGGCTAAGGCCGGCTATTTTGTCTCGCGATGGAAAGGCCCGCAGGGCCGCCGGAAAATAGTCGGCCGCCGCCATTGCCGGGCTGGCCGGCTTGTGGGCCGATCGCCCTCTCGAAGGCCGAGGCGCGGTCCCTTAGACGGATCGATGCATCCGGGCGCGCACGGCGGCGCAGCCGTCACGCCCGTTCCTTGCCGGCTATGCCGCCAACGCCAGGAAGCGTGCGACGTCCTGCGGCCCGATCTGAACCCGAGTCTGACTGCGGAGGGCAGCGCGGCCGAGGGTGCGGAGATCCTCGTTGAAGTCGCCGAGCTGGGGCGAGATGACCATCGCCTCGATCCCGGCCGCGTTCGCCCGTTCGACCAGGCTGTCCCGCGCACCATCGCCGGCCGGATCATTGTCGCGCAGGATATAGAGCCGGCGCAGTGTGTCGGGGAACAGGATGGCGGCGAGATGGGCTGCCGAGAGCGCCGCCATCATCGGCATGTCGGGCAGGACTTGCCGGATCGACAGAACGGTCTCGATGCCCTCGCCGGCCGCCATCACCTCGCTGCCGAGACCGAAGCGGACTGCATGCCCAAGAAGGTCACCCATCGCCCGGCGCGGGGTGTCCAGAGGCGCCTTGTCGCGGCGTCGCGGATCGAGCCAGGTGCGATGCGCCCCGGTGATCCTGCCACGCAGGTCGGTGACGGCCGCGATCATGGCGGGCCAGGTCTCGGTCGGTGAATAGTCGTCGGGCCGGTAGTAGCAGCGCGGATGGAAATGGAGATTTCCGGTTCCGCGCAAGTCCGTGATCGCGCGTTCGCGCAAATACGACTGCACGAGCGTCCCGGCGATTGGCTGGGACATTGCGACAAGACGGCGTGCCGCTTCCGGCGAACCGTGCGGCGCCGGGCCCTGACGCAGGAGCGCCGGTCTCGGCTCTGGCTGCGGCATGCTGAGGAAGGTCCGGGCCTCGTCGGCGACGTCCTTGAAATCTACAAGGCCGCAGCTTTCGCGTATCACGTCGAGCAGATCGCCATGTTCGCCCGTGGCGGCGTCGGTCCACTTGCCCGCGGGACCCTTGGGCGAATCCTTCAGCCGCACATACATCGAGCGGCCCGGCGTGTTGCGTACGTCGCCGACGAGCCAGTAGCGGCCCTCGCGCCGGCCTCTGGACAGGTAGTGGCGGCACACCGCCTCGGCCTGACGGCCGAGACGCTGTGCGAGATCGGATGCGTCCTGGCGAGCCATCACGCCGCCTCCCGCTCGGAGATGCGCGCCACCGGATAGGTGTCCAGCAGCTTCGCCAGCACAGCCGGACCGTTGGCGTCGGCGGGGACGAAGAAGCGTAGCTTCCATGAGATGATCTCGCTGAACAGGCCATAGGCCCGCAGCCGATCGCGCATCGCCTCGGAGAAGCCGGTGAGCTCCAGGCGATGCGCGCTCATGACCCTTGCGCGTCGAAGCTGGAGACCTTCCGCAAGGTCGAGGATCGTCGTCCCGTCCATCAGAGCCGTGAAGGCGTGCGCGGGCGACAGCGATGCCGCGCCTGTCGTCGCGGCGTTCGCGGCGTTCGCGGCCCAGGCCGGGGAGACCCGGCGGCCGATGATACGCTCGCCGGCGTCCGTCTGGAGCCGGTAGACCCGGGTCGACTCGTTGGGGAGCCGCTTCCAGATCGGCAGGAGCAGGCCAGCGACGATATGGATCGTGCTGTCGGAGAATTCAGGCAGCTCGGCGAGCTCGGCCTCCCAGGCGGCGGCGAAAGCAGCATCGGCGACTTCCTCCCAATGACTCTCGTCCATCATGCGGAGCGGCGCATAGTGCTGCTCCATCGGTCGGATGAGGCAGACGCGCCGTTCGATCTCGCCGTCGTCGAGCATCATCGACGGCGCGGGTATCTGCACGGCGGCGCGGCCGGAACGGCCGTTGACGAGGAGCCGCGCGCGGGGGTCAGCGAGATGATGGAGTGCATCGGCCAACGGGGTCGGACGGTTGCGTTCGCGCCGCATGATGGTCAGCAGGCGCGTCTCTGCGGAGGTGCCGGGATGGGTATGGATCACCTGGCTGTCGGTGACCACGAAGCTCTCCGCCTGGAGCGTCTCCAGTCCGACGTCATAGTGGCCGCTGTGGATCGCGCCCTCGATCTTCGCCGTCAGGAGCTGCTCAAAGGCCGTGAAGAGAACACCTTGTAGGTCGATGGTGAGCGCCAGCAGGCGATTGAGGAAGGTGGTGATCGGCGGCAGCTCGTCCTTGATGCCGTTGTCGTCCGTCAGCTTGAGGCCGGTGGCGGACTCGAAGCGGTCGAGCGAGCAGCCGTCGACCTTGCCGCGCACGAGCAGAAGATAGAGCTGGCGCAGCGCATCGCGGGCATATGGGCTCTCCAGATTGTCCTCGGGCCGGAACAGGCCCTGGCCCCCGGTCTGGCGTTGGCCGCGCGTGATCGCGCCGAGGGTGTCGAGCCGCCGGGCGATGGTCGAGAGGAACCGCTTCTCGGCCTTCACGTCGGTGGCGATCGGTCGGAAGAGCGGCGGCTGCGCCTGATTGGTGCGGTTGGTGCGACCGAGGCCCTGGATCGCCGCGTCGGCCTTCCAGCCAGGCTCAAGCAGATAGTGGATGCGCAGGCGCTGGTTCCTGGCGGCAAGGTCGGCGTGGTAGCTGCGGCCGGTGCCGCCGGCGTCGGAGAAGACGAGGACGCGCTTGTCATCGTCCATGAACGCGGCCGCCTCCGCGAGATTGGCGGACGCCGCCCTGTTCTCGACGGCAAGGCGCTCGCCGCGTCGGACGACGCGGCGCGACCGCCCTGTCACCTCGGCGACAACGTCCGTGCCGAAGCGCTGGACGATCTGGTCGAGCGCCCCTGGGACGGGGGGCAGCGAGGCGAGCCGTTCGATCAGTTCGTCGCGCCGGGCCACGGCCTCTCGGCTCTCGACGGGCTGGCCGTCGCGATAGACCGGCCGCGACGACAGATTGCCCTCGCTGTCCGAGAACGGCTCGTAGAGCAGGACCGGGAAGGATTGGGCGAGATAGTCCAGCACATATTCGCGAGGGGTGATGTCGACGCGCACGTCGTTCCATTCCTCGGTCGGGATCTCGGCCAGGCGACGTTCCATAAGGGCTTCGCCCGTAGAGACGATCTGGATGACGGCGGAGTGGCCGTCCGTCAGGTCCTGCTCGATCGAGCGGATCAGCGTCGGCGTTTTCATGCTGGTCAGGAGGTGGCCGAAGAAGCGCTGCTTGGCGCTCTCGAAGGCTGAGCGCGCAGCCGACTTGGCCTGCCGGTTCAGCGTACCGCTGTCCCCGGTGATGTTGGCGGCCTGCATCGCGGCGTCGAGATGATTATGGATGATGGCGAAGGCGCCGGCATAGGCATCGTAGATGCGGGTCTGCTCGGGCGTGAGCTGGTGCTCGACCAGCTCGTATTCGACGCCGTCGTAGGAGAGCGAGCGGGCCGTGTAGAGGCCGAGTGAGCGCAGGTCGCGGGCGAGCACCTCCATGGCCGCGACGCCGCCATTCTCGACCGCTTCGACGAATTCGGCGCGGTTGGCGAAGGGGAAATCTTCGCCGCCCCACAGGCCGAGCCGCTGGGCGTAGGCGAGATTGTGGACGGTGGTGGCGCCGGTCGCCGAGACATAGACGACGCGGGCATTCGGCAGCATGTGCTGGAGCCTCAGCCCCGCACGGCCTTGCTGCGATGGGGCGACGTCGCCCCGTTCTCCCTTGCCGCCGCCGGCGTTCTGCATCGCGTGGCTCTCGTCGAAAATGATCACTCCGTCGAAATCGGAGCCCAACCATTCGACGATCTGCTTGACGCGCGAAAGCTTTTCGCCGCGGTCGTCGGATCGTAGCGTGGCGTAGGTGGTGAAAAGGACGCCTTCCTCAAGCCGGATCGCCGAGCCCTGGGGGAAACGCGACAGCGGGGTGACCAGCAGGCGCTCCATGCCGAGGGCCGACCAGTCGCGCTGCGCGTCTTCGAGCAGCTTGTCGGATTTGGAGATCCAGACCGCCTTGCGGCGGCCCTGAAGCCAGTTGTCGAGAATGATGCCGGCCGACTGGCGGCCCTTGCCGGCGCCGGTGCCGTCGCCGAGCATGAAACCACGACGGAAGCGGACCGCCTTCGGCGCGTCGTCCGGCGCGGCGGTGACGAGATCGCCGGTCTCGTCCACGGTCCAGGCACCGGCGAGATATTCGCTATGGGCATCGCCAGCGTAAATCACCGTCTCGAGCTGGGCGTCGGAGAGGATGCCGTCGGTGACGATCGGCGCCGGCAGCGTCGGTCGGTAGCTCGGCTTTGGCGGCGCGACCGAGGCCATGGCGGCGGACTGGACCAGCTTGGTCGGATGCGGCTGCGCGCCGGCGATGCGGATCGACTGGAGCGCATAGGCCTCGTAGATCGAGTCCGACAGGCGGCCGCTTTCCGGGGGCGTCCAGTCGATGGTCTCATAGGCGAGCGGCACGCCTTGAACCTCAGCGATGCGGCGGGCGGGTTGGGCCGTCGCCGTGCGGGCGAGATAGCCCCGCACCGTGCGCGGGGTGGGGGCCGCCGTCGCGGCGGGACGCGCGATCGAGACCGGCAGGCGCGCGGGGATCTGCGCGCCGATCCAGCCGAGCAGCGTCGCGACATCGGGCGCGGTGCCGGCGGAGGCTGGGAACCGCTCGGGGTCGTCGGCCGGCGCCTTGTCGATGACGGTCAGGCGGGTCTCGATGGTCGTGCCGTGCTTGGCATAGACCGAACCGGCGACCGCGGCGGTGAACACGACGCGCCCACGCCCCTGCAGACGGACGAAGGCGTCCCGCCAGGCCGGAAGCTCGGGCGAGAAGTTCGCGCCGGTGATGGCGACCAGGCGCCCGCCATCGGCCAGCCGGGCGAGCGCGGAGGCGATATGCCGGTAGGCGGCGTCGGCGACGCGGCCGGAGACGTTCGCCATCACGGAGAATGGCGGGTTCATGATGACGATGCTCGGCGCGGCGGCCGGATCGAGATGGTCGTCGATCTGGGCCGCGTCGAAGCGCGTGACGGACACGGCCGGAAAGAGAGAGGCGAGAAGATCGGCGCGGGTCTCAGCCAACTCGTTGAGGATGAGCGATGCACCCGCAGTCTCGGCGAGGACGGCGAGCAGCCCGGTGCCGGCGGAGGGCTCGAGCACACGGTCGGCCGGCATGAGTGCAGCGGCCGTCATCGCAGCGAAGCCGAGCGGGACCGGCGTCGAGAATTGCTGGAAGGCCTGGGCCTCCTCGGATCGGCGGGTATGGGTCGGGAGCAGTCCGGCGATCTTGGCGAGCGCGGCGAGCCGCGTAGCCGGCGATGCGGATTTGCGGAAGATCGCCTTTCCGTATTTGCGCAGGAACAGGACCGTGGCGGCCTCGCACGCGTCGTAGGCGGTCTTCCAGTCCCAGGCGCCGGCTGCGTCGGACGCGCCGAACGCCGCCTGCATGGCGGTGCGCAGCGTCGCCGCGTCGACCGATCGGCCTTGTTCAAGATGCGGGAGGAGATGCCGGGCGGTGGCGAAAACGGCCGCAGCAGGAGCGCAACCGGAGACAGACAGAGGCGTGGCGGCCGGTTCGGCCGCGACAAGCGGAGCTTGGAGCATGGAGGTCACTTTCAGGAGAGCGGGACACGGATGAGCCGCGTCGGCGCTCTCTCTGGACCGGACGGGCTCAAACCCGTCCCGGCCATCCTCTCACTCTGACTTGGTGCCCTCCGGCGCGGCCTTGCCCTGACGGATGGGGCTCGATGCCGGCGGACCGCGTCATGCCGCGCGGGCGTCGAGAGCGTTGCCGTGGTCTTGAAGGTGATCGGCCATCGCGAGGAACCGACGTCGATCCTCAGCGCCGCGTTTGACGCGAAATGAGGCGTCCACGACATCGTTGACGCGCACCCATTGGTTCCAGGCGAAACTCCGGCCGAGGCCGACCGTGGTCGCGGTGCTGGGGAAGCGATCGGCCGAGCGGACGAGATCTTCCCAGGAGGCCCCGAACTGCACCTCGCTGAAGCGGCTATGCCGTCCTGTCAGCGCGTTGCGCTCCAGGACGAGGGCACGCTCGAGAAGATCGGGATAATGGGCGGCCAGCCAGTAGAGCTCCCAAATCTTCGATGCTGGGCAGAAGAAGCAGGCCGACTTGATCGGCACCATGTGCGCGCCAAGCGTCTCGGCAATGACGCGGATGCAGTCTGGGCGATCCCATCCGAGCATCTGGAGCGGATAGGCGTAGTCGAAATCCGCATCCGCGGCTGACAGGCGTCGTGACCGCCGCAGATCGGCGCGCCCGCAATCATAACCGATGAGCTTTACGATCCGCGCGCCGCGGCGAGCGGCTTCCAGCCAGATCGAGTGCGGCTCGGCCGCGTTCGGGCCCGATGCGGCGCCTTTGATGGCCTGGTCCTGAGGCTTCTGCTTCCACTTGATCGAGCAGGACTTCAGCCCGAAGGCCAGCGATGGGAGGGTCTCATTGGCCAGGCAATTGCCATAGAGATCGCCATAGGCGGTGCCAGGAAGAGTTTGCTTCCGGCAACGAACGATGGCCGGCCAGGACCAGCGCGCGAGCACGGCGTCCATCCGATCGAGATGATCGAGCGTCGGGGGCTTTTCCGCGGAGGTGTCGGCGAAGGTGATGATGTGCGGGCGCAGCCCGGCGAGCTTCAACGCGATGAGCATGGCGGTTGAGTCGACGCCGGCGCCATAACAGACGGCAAGCAGGCGGTCGGCGAGCGCAGCGCGCAGCCGACGGCGTTGGTCGAGCATAAGTGGCATGTGCGGCTCCGGAAGGGAGAGCGGTGGGAGGGCGAGCCGGCTCCTCGCTCTCTCGACGGGCGGGCTCAACGCCTCCCCGCCGATCCTCTCGCTCTGGCGTTCGCGGAGCCCGGCTCGCCGCGCAGCCTTTCGGCGGCGAGGTGGGAACGCTAGACTTCGCCAGGAAAAGAAACGGGGGCGGCTCGCCGCATGCGAGCTGGTCCCGCAGGCTGGAGATCGGGAGGCGATATGAAAGGCAGCGCAATCGGCATCACGGGGGCGGTGTGCCTGGTGATCGGATTCGGCGCGGGCTTCGCGCTCCGGCCGGTGCTGTCACCCGTCGCGGCATCGCCGGCAGCGGCGGCCGGCGTGGCGCAGCCGACCGAGGAAGAGGCGACCGCCGCCGTGCGGCGTCATCGCCTCTTCACGGGTACCTCGCTGGCGAACGCGACGCTGAAGCTGGGGGACTGTTCTCCGGGCGGTGTCGGCCCCGGGGTGACCTGCATGACGCAGCTCGTGATGGACCCGACCCGTCCCAACGCGACGCCGCAGAATCGGCCGATCGGCTTCGCCCGCGTGAACGGTCAGTGGGAGGTGGCGGTCTGGTAGGGCCGGCTATCCGAACCGGCGCCCGCTGCCGGTGAAGGTGTAGCCATTGGCGAGGATCGCTTCATCGATCACCTCATCCGAGGTCAGATAGTTATATTCGCGTTCGAGCTGGCGATAGAGCCAGCGCGCGAGATCGCGCAGCGGCTCGATCACGAGGTCCTCGGCGTCCGCCGTCATGTCCTGCCAGGTCGGGCTGTCGCGCTCGACCGCGATCGCCATGCAATATTCGTGATAGTAGCGGTCTCGGTGCGTGATGCTCACGCGGAGCTGATAGAAGTTGCGGCGCTGAACCGCCTGAAGCGCATCGGCGATGCGGTGAAGGTCCGCGTCGTCGGGCGCGTGGTCGCGGATGCGGCGCGCGGCGCCTCTGGCGTGATGGTAGCGGCCCTCGAAGCAGGCGCCGTCGCCCTGGTTCCAGAAGCCGGAGAAGTAGATGCACGGCTGCTGCCGCGTGCCGCCGCCGTAGAGGCGCACCGGCACCGTGCGCAGCTCGACGCCGAGGATGGCGCAGATGCGCTCGAAATCGTCGAACACGAACTCGAACCAGTCGTGGTCGATGCCGGCCTCGCGATACCAGGCGCGGGCCCTTTCCTTCGCCGCGTCCGAAAGCTCGTCGAGGCGATAGACGGTGGTTTCGACGATTTCAGGCATCGGGATCGCCTCCGTCGAGCACTTCGGCGAGCCAGCCATTGGTATAGGTCCATGCGAACGTGGCGCCGGTCGCGAGATCGAGGACGTGCGCGCCACCGCCGAAGGCGTTGACGCGCGGGCGCGAGCAGGTGTTGGCGTATTGAAAGCCCCATAGCCCCGTGAGGCCGAAGGCGGCGGCGCAGCGCCTGACGAACTGGATCAGCCGCTCGGGGTCCCCCGTCATGTCGTCGCGCATCCAGAGCTGGGTGCCCCCATGCTCCGGTTCGATGGAAAGGAGGAAGCCGTCGGAGGGCGGCTCCTCCGATGCTCCCTCCTCGGAGAGCGCGTTGTAGAGGTCAAGCGCACGGGCGGCGTTGTCGGGCGTGCCGACGTCGAGCAGGCACGAGAAATGAGTGAAGTAATCGGCCATGTCAGGCTCCTTGAAACGCAAGTGCCCGGCGCGATGGCCGGGCTTCGGAGTTGCGGGTCGATGGGTGAGGATCAGGCGGCGGGCGGCCTGTGGATCCGGTCGTCGTCGAACTCGATGTCCTCGATCACGGTTTCTCGGCCGTCGCCCGTGCAGCGGTCGATGAAGGCGATGACGCCTTCCCGGCGCTCGTCGGTATCGATGTGGTCTGGAGAGGCCGTCGACTCCACGACGACGGCGGCCGCCGTCTTGGCCTTCTCGATCGCTTCCGCGTCGCTCGCGGCCTGGACGGTCAGCGTGTCATAGGCGCGAAGCCAGAAGCCGATCTTGACGATGTAGTCGCTCATGACGGGCCTCCCGCGTCGGGATCGCGCGCACCAGCGACGATCGCATTGGCCTTGCGGACGGCGGACTGCGCCGCCGGCAGCCAGCGCCCGAAGTCATGGGCGGAGAGGCCCGTAGGCTGAGCGACCGAGGAAAGCTGCGCGAGCAGCTCGGCGAAGTGGTCGGCCTTGCGCTGGACGGTTTCATCGAACTGGCTCGGAATAGGCAGCAACGGCACGCTGTAGGGATCGACCGCGCCGGGCCAGGCGCCGGTGACATGGGTCTCGCCGGCGCATTCAAAGTCTTCCCTGGAACCCTCCCAGTCGTCGTCCTCGATGGCAAGGCGGCAGGCTTCGGCGAGGCTGTTCGCGGCGTAGCGACGCTGCCGATAGACGGGAATCCGGTAGCTGGTTTCGATGGTGAAGCTGGGCATGCTGATCTCCTGAAACGAAAGGAGCCCGGCACGGGGCCGGGCTCGTGGGTCGCATGGCGGTGGCGACGGCTAGTAGCCGAACCGCCAGGACGGCCAAGCTTGACCGTCATCGGCGGCGCGAACGGCCTCGGCGAGATAGACGGCGTCGCCGTCGACCGCGATCGGATCGCGGACAGGCGTTTCGTCGATGACAGTCACCCGGCAGACGAGGCCGTCTTCGACTTCGACGTGGACGGGTACGAGATACTGGAAGACGACGCGGCGGGGCGTCGTGGAATCGGGCTGATCCATGGTTCGGTCCTTCGGCCAGGGAGATGCGGAGCGGCCGAAGCCGCCCCGCTGGTCCGTCACTCGGCGGCGGCGAGGTGGCGTTCCTCGTCGTCCGCGTCGGTCGAGACCTCGTCCTCGTCGTCGCCGTTGAGGAATGCCGGCAACGCGGCGCCCTCGTCGTGCCCAGCCTCGCTATCGGCGGCGAGTTCGGCGTCGAGCAGGCGGAGCGGCTCGGGCAGCCAGCCGGCATCCGCCAGCAACCGCTCGGCCTCCTTGGCCATGTCGCCCTTCTTGAGGTGATCGATGAGCTGCGCGGCCTGCTCGCCGGCGCCCTCGCGCACCGCCTGCAGGATGCGGGGCTTGGTGACGCGCCCGAGATAGTTGTCGACCGTAGGGCGCCAGCCGACGTCCACCATGTCGAGCCCGGTCGCGCGCGCCAGACGGTCGGCCTGCGCGAGCCGCATGTCGAGCGTGTGCTGCGAGACGCCGCTGGAGCTGTGCGGGTTCGGCCGCTCGTAGAGCGCATTCACGCCAAAGCTGACGCAATGCGCCAGGAGCGCCATGCGGCTGGCGTCGTCGAGGCTGGCGAGCCAGTCCCAGAGGGCTTCGTCGTCCTTCGGAACGTCGGCGGCCCAGGCATCGTGACGGTCTTGCACCGCGCGCGCGGAGGGGCTGTCCTTCAGGTCGGTATCCTGAACGGGGAAGTAGATATCCCTCACCGACGCCTCCAGGGCGCCGTTATACATGCGCGTCATGAACCTGTCGGAGACGAGCTTGTGGAGCAGCGCCGTCATGGCGATGTGCGGATTGTCCGCCACCGCGTTGCGCAACGCGAGCGTCCGAGACGCCGTCAGCTCGACGATCAGGCGCTCGTGGAGCGGCTTGATCGCGTCCTCCTCGTCGTCGTCGGGCTCGGCCGACTGTCCGCCGATGGTGATGACGGCGCGCTGCACGGCCGGCGACGCCGGGTCGTTGGCCGCGCCGGACGCGGCCGGGGCATCGTCGCCTTCGGGCTCCGCCGGAGCCTCGTCCTCGGGACGGACATAGCCGCAGTCCACCGCGAGCGATCCGTCGGCGTCGATGCTGATGAAGACGCCCGCGCGGGCGATCTCGGCGGGATCGTAGATCACCGGACGCTGCTCGAAGGCGTCGAGCGCCTGTTCGATCTCGCCGAGCCGCTGATCGATCTCGTCCGGCAGTTCGTCGGCTTCCGCATATTCGGATTCGAGCCGATCATATTCGTCGCGCAGAGCCTCGCGCGACGCGCGCTCCTCGTCGGTCAGATCGATCGTCTCGCCGGCCAGCTCGCGCAGCCCGTGGTCGTGGCCATAGGGGAAGCTGACGGCCACCTCGATCCACTTCCAGCCCTCGGCCGCGATCGTCTCGGCCTCGGCCTTGAGCTTTTCGGCCACCAGGCGATCGAGAAGCGCCGCGTCCTGCAGCCAGCCGCCGTCATCGGCCTGGAACAGGTCGCGGACGATGCATCCGCCTGCGGCCTCATAGGCGGCGACGCCGACGAACAGGGCGCGCTTGTCCGAGGCCCGCACGGTGGTCTCGTTCAGCATGCGCCGGATCTGATAGGGCTCCTTCGACCAGCTCTTGCTGATCGCCTCCCAGACCTGTTCCTGGCGGGCGTGATTGTCGGTGACGGTGAACGCCATGAGCTGCTCCAGCGTCATGCCGTCGTCGGCATAGACGTCGAGCAGAGTCGGCGAGACCGCGGCCAGGCGCAGGCGCTGCTTGACGACCTGCACGGTCACGCGATGGGCGGCCGCGATGTCCTCCTCGGGCGTGCCCTTGAGGCGCATGTCCTGAAAGGCGCGGAATTCGTCTAGCGGATGCAGCGGCTCGCGATCGGTGTTCTCGATGAGGGACACTTCCTCATCGAGGATGGGATCGCCGGCGGGGCGGACGACGCACGGCACGAGGGCCGTCTTGGCGAGCCGCTTCTGCTTCACCAGCAGCTCGAGAGCCCGAAACCGGCGACCGCCGGCCGGCACCTCGAACAAGCCGGTCTCCTTGCCCTCCTGATCCACCACGGGGCGGACGCTGAGGCTCTGGATGAGGCCGCGACGGGCGATCGAGACCGCCAGGTCGTCGATCGAAACGCCGGCCTTCACGCGCCGGACGTTCCTCTGGCTCAGCACCAGCTTGTTGAAGGGAATGTCGCGCGCCGGCGACAGGATGATCTTCTGAACAGTAGTAGCCATCGGGATTTACTCCGCGACGGGCGGTCGAGAGACTCTCTCTCAACCTCCAACCCGTCACGAAATCCCGGCCCTCCTCTGCCTCTCTTCTGCCGGCGCGGCGACCGTGATCCGGCAGAAGATATCGCCGCCGGACGTCCTGTGGCATAGGGCAAGGGCGACTATAATAGTCGCCGTGGGCGCCGGCATTGGGCGGGCGCCTTTCAGCACGAGGGTGGTGGGACGTATCGAGCAGGATGGTCGTCGCGTCACCACAGGCCGGCCGGGCCGTAGCGCAGGCGGGTCGCGGGAGATGTCATGAAGACGGCCATTGCCGAGGAGCGGCGCTCAGCGCCCTGGGGTTGGATCAGGAACTTCGCGGGATGGCGGCCACGACGGCATCGCGTATCGAGCGCCGATCGCGCGCTCATTTGCGCCCAGGGCAAGGCGTTGACGCTGCTGCTCACCGCGCTCCAGGCGCGCGGCCATCTTCAGGTCGGCGAGTTCGCCGATATGCTCGGCGTGTTCAGCGTCGTCGTCGGAAAGGACGACGATCTCGAAGGCGATATCCTGGCGGTCTGGGCGGCAATCAGGAAGGAGAGCCTGTAGGGACTGGCGCGCAGGCGCTAAGCCGGAAAGACGTCATTGCGTCTCTCCGGCCTCCCGGGTCCTGCCGCTATTCAAACCCGTCCGCAGAGCGGATTGACGCGTCGGACGATGACGGGACGCGTGTCGGCCGCCTGCGCGAGCCGCCGGATCAAAGAAAGATCCGCTTCGGAGCAATCCCCGCGCACCTCGATGTCGACCCAGTGGCCGGCCCGACCGACATGGGAGTCGCGCAGGCGATGATTGGACGAGGTGTAGAAGCTCTCGTTCGGATCGATCAGGCGTACCCGCGACGTCAGGAAGAGGATGCCGGAGCCGAGATTGCCGCAGAAGAGCAGCTCGTCGGCCGGGGTCGTCTTCGGCCCGCCGCCGACCGACTTTCGTCCGATCTGGCGAAAAGCCTCCTCGAAAGTGGCGGGATTGGCGGTGATCCGCGCCTGGGTCTGTTGATGAAAGAGCCATGGCGGGCGATCGGGATCGAGACGGCCGATGGCGATCTGATGGAGAAAGTCCGCGAAACTCGCGGGGTCGGCGGGGTACGGGCAGGTACGCCACAGGGCGCGAACCTTGCGCCGGAGCGGAGCGGGCAGCGCGAAGAGCCTGGCCCGGGCCTCGCGCCAGCGAGCCGCGCGTTGACGGCGCTGTTCATGCTCGCGGTCGATCCACCAGACATGACGGCGGGCCATCTCCTCGTCGACATCGCGCTGGCCGGCGGCGATCGCGTCGGCGAAGAGCGGCAGGGCGTCGCGCTCGCGGCGCTGCTTGCGGAGGAGCGCCGCGCGTTTGCGCGGCGTCTCCCGATAGGCGGTTGGGCGCGGCCAGCGACGGAAGCGCATCATACGTCCTCCCGGCTGGCGTGATGAACCGCATGAAGCACGCGCTCGGCGGCTCGAATGCTCCCGGTCCTGCGCGCCGCCTCGGCCCAGGCCGAGATCGGGAACAGGCCCTCGAACAGGATGTCGCGCTCGATGCCGAGGCCGAACGGCAGGCGCACCGCCGCGAGTTCCGACAGGCTGAACGACCCGAGCTCAGGCTCGCCAAGATCGGCGAGACCGAACAGGGTGTCGCCGTCGGCGTCGAGTTCGGTGGCGAGCCAGACGCCTTCGCCCAGCGGGTTGAAGAACTTGACCACGGGCATAGGGTCGGCGTCCGCCTGCCGGCCGTTCGCCAGCAGGCGCTGGCGCAGCTCGGAAGTGAGGAGGATCATGCCGCCCTCCTGTCGGTCGAAGGTGCGGCCTGGTCGTCCGCGGGCAGGAAGGCGAGCAGCCAGTCGGCCGCCTTGCTCGCCTGGCTGGCGGCGCGGACAATGGCGCGATTGTCCTCGCGCAGCACCTCCAGCCAGGAGCCGATATAGTCGGCATGCCTGACGGTCGGCACGATGCCGATCGAGGCGCAGCAGAAGGCGGCGTTCATTTCAGCCACATATCCTGACAGTCCAGCCCTAATGTGACTTCTACCGCAAATTTTCGGGGCGCTTATCATGCGGCGATCTCCTCAGGCTGGGGCTGCTGGGCGTGCATCCAATCGGCGGCCGCCTGCGCCTTGCTGGCGGCGGTGAAGATGGCGCGAGGGTCGTCTTTGAGTGCGCGCAACCACGATGCTACGTAGGCGGCATGATCGGCCCGCGGATGGTGAGCGATCCTGAGGTCGGCGAGTACGAACGATGCGGTCAGTTCAGCGCAAATTTCCTCGATCGCCAAGCTGTCGCGCTTGAAACGTTCGGCAAAGTTGCGGTCGAGCCGGTGCTTTGCCCCTGTGGCGTGGGCCGCCTCATGCAAAAGCGTGCCCATCTGTGCTGATGCATCCCGAAACGAGGCAAAGGTCGGCATGAAGATGTGATCGAGGTCGATCCGGTAGTGCGCATCGTAGGCGCCCTCGGTGATCGGGATCTTGAGGGCCGCGACGAAAGCTTCGGCGTGCCCGAACCGCTCGCCCTCGGGTAGAACTGCGACAGGTGGGGGTTCATAGCCCTCGACCTGGGCGAGGTTGAACACGGTGAAGGCCCGCGCGAACATGCGGCCGGGTCCGGCTTCGCCATCGTCATGATCATCATCGGCGCGCGATGCGGCCTGTTTCCAGAACACAACCGTCGTTCCGCGTTCACCTTTGCGGACCTGTGCGCCAAGCGATGCCCACTGGCGATAGGTCCCCCAAAGACCGCTGGAATAGGCAGCCGCTTCGGCTGCGATCCAGAGCGCGAGCACGTTGACGCCGCGATAGCGGCGGCGAGAGGTGACGTTCTGCGGCCTGGTGGTGGCAGCGCCATCATGGTGCCAGGGCATGCGCCAATCGCCGGCCCCGGCTTCGATGGCAGATACAATCTCGGTGGTGATGCGCGAATAAACGTCGGCTCGCGGCGTCGCAGGGTAGGATCGGGACATGGCAGGTCTCCACGACGGGCGGAGGGAAACTGTCTTCCGCTCCTTCAATCCGTCACCCGCAAACCCGCCTCCTCTTCCTCTCCCGCCATACCGTTATGCGGTGTGGCGGTACCCGGTGCGATCTGTTCAAGAACACGCTGGATTCTGGCCACCTCGGCCTGAAGCGTCACCCGCTGCGGCTCTGGAAGCCGCTTCTCGCGCAACAACAACCGTGCCTCATCAGCACCGCGCTGCCATGCCGGGCGATGCCGTTCGGCGATGCAGGCATTGGGGCAGCGGACCGGTTCGCACATGGAGATCATTGGCCCGCTTGCGCCTGGCTCCGAACTCCGGTTCAGGCACAGGGCGGTTGCCGGATCAAAGAAGCAATCGGCCAGCGGGCCGACATGCAATGTCCGCGCGAGACTGCCCAGCATGGTGCGCAGACGTGGACGGTCGGCAATCATGGCAGGTAGCGGCGCCAACTCGTGGGCGGCAGTATCAAGCACAACTCCGACCCTGTTCGCGGCAGGTCCGCCAAGGCGTGCGCCACTTTGCCGCTCGTCGAAGTAGACAAGGATATCGTCAATCTGGCCAAGCGCACGCTGGGCTTCGATCTCTCCCCGAAATCCGGACCGGCTGCTGCCAGCATAGCCTTCGAAAGCCGCAACGCTCGCATGCTTGTACTGGATCATGCCGGCAATTGTTCCGAAGGGCCGGTTGGCGATGTGCCAGGCGATTGTGCGGCGAAACTGACGCGTTGTCAGACGCCATGGTCGGCCGTCGGGTCCGGCAGGAATGACGGGTGCCTGCGCGGATCCGAAGTGGTCATTGAGGTGATCGCGGAACCGGTTGAGTTGCCGGACTATCTCTGCAGAGACGTGCGTCTTGGTATTGGCCCGAAGCGTGAGGACTGGCCACAGGGTCGTTGTTCCGCGCGCTTGTCCCGCCCGCGCGGAAAGGCGTTCGAGGACATCGATGGCTTCAGCGACCGGCGCGATGGTAACCCACTCGGTCTCCTCGCCGCCGCCGCGCTTGCCCTTGTAAGCAGTGGACTTGATACGATGCCGCAAGATCGTACCGTCTTCGGCTTTGGTAATAGACAGGCATCCCCGCCTCATGGCTTGGATCTCGCTGTCCCGCATGCCTGAGAGAAAGGCACATACGATATAGGCTGCGGACTGCAGCATGACTTCCTCGAGGGGCAAAACCTTGGCATCGAAGCGGGTGCGCCAAGGCATGCCCGTATCGGGATCGGCAGAATTGGGCGTATCCATGCCGCCAATCTCGGTGCCGAGTTCTGCGATGGCAGCGGCGATGAGGTCTGGTGCACCCGTGGCCAGGCCAAGGTGCATGGCAGGTTCGGCCTGCGCGTTGATACCGGCATGGAGGTGGATCAGGTGGTAGTTGATCGGCGGCGTGACGGCGCCGGTTTGCGGATCTGTTCGCGTTGCGCCGTTATGTGCCGTGGTCCAGATCGGAATGCCGCGCCCATGCTGCCGCAAGGATGCAACATAGTCGAGGAGGCGTTGGCGTTGCCGTAACCGACGAACAGCGGGATCCAGACCTTCCTCAGCGGCAATCAGACGGTTGCGCGTTGCTTCAAGGCAATCGAGTTCTGCCCGTGCGGCAAGGATATCGCCTGCGTAGCAGGTCACGTAGCGCAACGACCAGGAGAGCAGCGGCGTCATGATCGCTTCAGGAATGCGCGGCGTCCGGTTCTCCCCTGCAATATGCTTTGCGCCCGCCACGGAAAACGGACTTCGTCCCGGCCACGGTTCGAAGGACAGGCGCGCAGTCGGCAGATGATGCTGCAACTCGTGCAGGTCAAAGACGATCCGCAGCAGCGCTGCCGCTGCAACTGGGCGCAGCCCGGCTAGGCGCAAGGCTCCGGCGTAGCGATCGACCAGAGCCTGATCGACCCGGGCGAGATCGAAACGCCCCAGCTGAGCCTTGACGAAGTCGAAAAAGCGCAAGGTCCGGTTGGCCTCGCCGCGCACCCCGGCCGGCTCAAGCCGCGAACGGTGACCGGGGAGATCGACATTGAGCCGCGCATGGAGAATCTGGCGCAGGGCATCAGCAATGGATGGGTCTTTGATACCGCCGAAATGTACCGTGACATGGCAGCGCCGCGCGTTGTCGCGAAATACGCCGGGAGCCAGATCCCACACTGGATCGCCGTATCGTGAAATATGCGCGCGATCGCAGCCGGGGCGCAAAGGCGCGGACATAAGCACAGGGAGGGCATCGCGCTCATCGTCGCTCTCCGCCAGAAGCTGGACAACGGTCATGCCCGTGCCTCTGGCGGCAGATAGACCGTGGGAGGGTCGTTCGCGACTTGCGCACGGGCCCTTGTCACGACGTCTTCGGCGAAGGCAGGCAGAATCTGCTGAACGATGCGATCATGGGCATGACCAAACTTGGCGGTCCAATCAGCAGCACTCAGGCCGATCCGCTGAGCGTCGACGAAGGAGAGAAAGGTGAGAATGGCAGGCAGCTTGCGCGCGGTAATGACCGCGTTGCGGCAATCGAGGCAGGCCCAGAACGGTGTAGGGCATGGCGTGCCGGCGGATGCGAAGGGACTGGAATAGAAGTTGCCACAGCTTGCAAGCCAGACGTCTTGTTCGCCATTGAGCAGTGCGGTTGAAATGCCCCCATCATCGGGATCAGGGCTTGCCAACTCGCCGCGCAGCCGGTCCTCGTCTTGAGGAGGCAGGATCATTGGACCAGCGAGCACCTCTTCGAGGGCATCTGCCACGGTTTGCTCGTGCAGCGGTCTGAGGGAGGGAATATCGGCGTAGTGCCGTGCCGCGATATCGACGGTATGACCTACGGCGAAGCGGGCCATGTGGCCTTCGGTCTTGAGATACCACAAGGCCTTGTGCGTCTTGCGCAGATACGAAAGACACAGGTGGAGCGGTTTACCCTGATCATCGGTAATACAATGGCGCTGCGTCCAGGCACTGACCTTCAAGCGCAGTTGACGAATACCTGCGGTGATCTCGCCCGGCTGAAAATAGACCCAAAGGTTATCGCTGGAGTTATGGACCCTGGCCTTGGACGATAGGGCGATGATGCGTCGGATCAGACCGCCAGCGGTGGATGAGCCGCGATCACGCACCCGGATTGTCTTGTGCTCGGCACCGTGTGCCCGCAGCTTGGTGTAGGCGATATCGACGGTACCCCCTGCGGCATTGCGCAGACAATCGAGGGTGAGCGACTTGCAGCACTCCAGCTCAAGCCCTGTCTCGATTAAGAGCAGAACAAGAAGCGGGACGATATCGTCGGCAGTAAGATAGTGGGCTGCGTGGAGGCTCAGGTTAAGCCTGTCACTGGTGAGATCGCGCTTTTTGCGCAGCTTGTACAGGCTCTGAAACGTGGGATCACGGTAGCCCAGAACACCGTATGTCTCGATGGCAGCATGGGCTTTGCAATATGCGCCATCGATCTGCGGCACCTCATCGAACTGCGGCCCCGACCGCAAGCGCGCCTCGATCGCAGCGATATCCGCGCGTGCCGCATCGCGCAGCTGGCGGGCTACATACGGACTGTAGGCATCGCGTGGACGGGAACGAACGTGTGCGTGTGAGCTGACGTAGCGCAGTCGTTCCCGCAAGCCGCAATCGACAAGCTCGGGGCTGTCGTCCGCGATGCGACGAAGGACGGAAACGACCTTGGCGACATAGGTTGGTCCATGCACGCAAGACTTGCCCTGCGCGCTGAGCCATGTCTCAAATCCATCAATGTGATGGGCACGAAGGTCAGCAGGGCCGTTGATCCCGTCGCCTGTCCCGGCCAGGTAGGAAAAGAAGCTTGGCAGCTGGTTGGCGTATGTCTTGAGCGACGAACGTACCATGATGGGGCCGCGCGGAGCAGCCAGCATGAACAGGCTCCGGGCAAATGCGAGCGCCAGGCCGCGTGGCCGCAAGCCCGTGAAATCGACGAGCAGCTCGCCGCCATATAAGGGATGAATCATGAAGCGCAGCGTGCTGATCTGCGACCATGGATCGGCTTGGGGCGCAGCCGTATCTGCCGCGAAGCTGACCTTGCGTCCTTTGCGTGGAGCAGCGGTCATGATCGAAGATAGCCTGGTACGAGTGCCAGCAGTTCTTCGACTGCCGCATCAACGGTATCGGCACGCGTGGCGAGGTGATCGAGATAAATAGAGGTCGTCGCGAGGCTCGAATGGCCAAGCAATCGCTGGACCTGTTGAAGCGGATCGCCGACCAGCTGGCGATAACCTTCCATGGCGCCCACTGGTGCCGCTGCGTCGGCGAGGCGGCGCTGGATCAGCATGGCAAGCATGTGGACTGCAAAGGAATGCCGGAGTTGATGGGGGCTAAGCCGGACCGGGATGCCGGCGTCCGTGCAGCGGCGGCTCGCCCGTGCGAAGATCGCTTCCCACGAGTTGGGCAACACAGGATGGCCCACCTCGGTCAGCCAGAGGACCGCGGCTTCGCGCGGCGTTCCATCGTCAGCGCAAATAACAAGCCTTGCGCGTTCATCCGGTGTGACGACCTCTATGTCCATCGTGCCACCGCCAACGAGATGCAATGCACGCTGCCCGAATGAGGGGCTGTGGATGAAGATCGGGCGGTCGATGGCTTCCCAGCCACGGCGCTGTGCGAACTTGGCGACGGCTGCGGCTCGCTCAACGGCGATGTAGGCGTCAAACACCGGCAACAAGCGGCGCGGCAGCAGCATGCTTCGCCCCCTGTCACCCTTGGTGAGTGCCGCCGGAAGCTCGACCCGCCGCTGACGTTCCGAGCGGGCGTCGCAAACCGGAATCTCAGCTGCGAGCAAGTGGGATGCCTCTTCCAGGCGCAGGCCGGTGGTGACCAGCAGATCGGCGAACAGCGCGTTGCGCGCGCCATTGCGGTCACGCGCTCCAGGACGCTCGGTCCCTTCAACGGTCAGGCCGCGCAAACCAACTTCCCGGAAGGCGCGGTAATCGGTGAGATCGATGAAACGGACGTCGGAACGACGGGCTGCGCGCTCATAGGCGTTATTGCGGCCCGTGACCGCCGCACGGCGCCCATCGTGCGATCGTCGCCAGACCTGACGATGCGTAAAAGGTGTACGCTCGATCAGCCCCTCCCGTTCGGCCCATCGATAAAGCTTGTCGAGCGAGGCAATCGCCCGGTTCCACGTCGATGCAGAAATCCGGAACTCAGCATCGCTGCGCCGCCGGGCACGATGATAGGCACCGACATCATCGGCATCGGCTTGCCAGACAGACTTGCCGCGGGCCGAAGCGAGAAAGCGAACCCAGACCAGAACATCATAACCATGGGCGCGCAACGAGTGTCGCGAACGCGAACCGTTCAGCGGCAAATCGAGGAAGTAGCGCTCAAGGTGGAGATCATAGATCGCACCATCACGCAGAATTACCGGGATGTAGGAGTCCAGGCCATCCGCCGTCCGGCGCTCCTGAATGACGATCGACGCACCTGAATTATCCACAGCTTGTCAGTCCCTCCCCCGGACCCCCTCCCGACTCCAGATCGCACACGTTGCGCGCCTGCGGGACGGTGGTCATCAGGCCGGATTACGCCAGCTTATGGATAGCGCTTCATCCGGCCTGATGCCCCCCTGCGTCGCGCCAAAGCATACCGTTCAATGGTGCGTCAGGCACGGTGCAGACTGTCCAGATAAGGCGACCAGTTCCTCGAACGCGTATTTCTTGGTGCCGAAGGAGCCGGAGAAGTCGCGGTTGAGCCGCGAGGGGTGGCCGCTGGCGTGGCCCAGCTCGTGGAGCGCCGTGCGGTGCCAGTTGATGGGCTCGAAATAGGCCTGCGGCGGCGGAACCTGCACATAGTCGAGCGCCGGCACATAGAAGGCGCGGTTGCCGCCGATGCGGAAGTCGATGCCGGTCGCGCGGATCAGCGCTTCGACCCGCGGCTCGATGAGGCCGGGCGGCGGCGGCGCGACGAACGCGACATCCTCCGGCAGGTTCTCACATTGTGCGGCGTTGAAGACGGTGAAGCGCTTGAGGAACGGAATGGCCTGGGCTTCCTCACCCGTCTCGCGGGCCCGGCGCTTTTCGTCGTCCGGCACGAAGCGGTCCGCATAGACGACGGTCGTGCCGCGCTCGCCCTTGCGAACATTGCCGCCGAGCGCGAGGGCTTGGCGGAACGTCAGCCAACTCTGACCAGGGAAGCCGTGCTCGATGACGGCGCCCCACAGGATCAGCACATTGATCCCTGAATAGTGCCGGTCCGTCGCGGCGTTCCGCGGCATGGCGAGCGGCGCCTTCGCCGCCGCCGTTCCCCATGGCTGGACCCAGGGGACGCGCCCCGCCTCCAGCTCGGCGATGATCTTGCCGGTGATTTCGTCGTAAAGGCTCGTCCGGTCCTGGCCGGCGCGAGCGGGTGCGGTCTTTCTGGACATCGCGGATCTCCGCGACGGGCGACCGAGAGCCTCTCTCTCGACCTCCAACCCGTCACGGCAAAGCCGGTCCGCACTCTCCCTCTCGGGGGCGTTGCGGGGTCTCCCCGCAGAAGGGGTCGGCCGAGACCCGGGGCTCGGACGCAGGGGAACGCGTTCCCCTCTCAAGCATGCTTAATTCCAAATTTAGCAATTATGAAAAGATGGCCTTCAGTTTGAAGGACTAGAATGGCCGGCAGAGACGTGTTTCCCCAATCGGACACCGTCACCGATGGGCGGTCGAGTTGCCATTGCTGCAGGTTGAAAACCGAATATTGCGTCTGATCGCCAATGGCGTCTCGCTCGAGGAGACGGCCCGTCAGCTATGCCTGGAGATCGAGGCGCTTCTGCCGGACGTGGTCTGTACGCTGATGACGGTGGACCCCGCCGGGCTGCTTCATCCGCTGGCGACACCGAGTTTGCCCGACGCCTATGCGCTTGCGATCGATGGCGTGATGATCGGGCCGGAGGTTGGGTCCTGCGGCACGGCCGCCTATATGCGCAAGACGGTCGGCATCGCCGATATCGCCGCGGATCCCCGATGGGCCAGATACAAGGATCACGCGCTCGTCGCCGGCCTGAAGGCCTGTTGGTCCTACCCGATCATCTCCGAGAGCGGCGATCCGATCGGCGTGCTCGCCCTTTATTTCCGCGAGCACCGCGGTCCGCGCGAGGCGGAGATGGGGGTCATCAGCACGGCCCTGGATCTCTGCGGCATGGCGCTACGGCGCCATGAACGTGTGGTCGACCGGGAGCGACGGGCGAATGTCGATGTTCTGACCGGTCTTCCCAACCGGGCGGCGTTCAACGCTGCGCTGGAGTGCATGCCCTGCGACGAGCCCGGCATCTGGGCCCTGTTCATGATCGATCTGGACAATCTGAAGATCGTGAACGACACCTTCGGGCACCTTGCAGGCGACAGGCTGATTCAGGTCGCTGCGGCTCGCATTGCCCGCGCCGTCGCGCCGGACGTGACGTTCCGGATCGGCGGCGACGAGTTCGCCGTTCTGGTCCAGGCGCCCGCCTTGCTGTCGGACCTCGACGCGGCGGCGCGTCGGATCTTCCGCGGGCTCGAGCTCGCCGCGCCTTGCGAGGGCCATATGGTGGTGCCCCAGGCGACGATTGGCGGCGCAGTGTTCGGTCCCTCGGAGTCGACGGCCGCGGCGGTGAGCGAGGCGGCGGACTTCGCGCTCTATCATGCCAAGGAGACTGGCAGGGGCGGATTTGTGCGGTACTGGCCCGGCATCGGGACGCGGATCACGCACCGCCGCGATGCGATCCGCGATGTGGCCGCGGCGCTTGGTGACGGTCGTATCGAGGCCCACTACCAGCCGATCGTCGGGCTGGACACGGGGGAGATTGTCGGCCTCGAAGCCCTGTGCCGCATGCGAGGGCGGGACGGGACGCTGATTGCGGCGCACGAATTTCATGAGGCAACGGCGGACGCTCACATCGCGGCCGAGCTGACCGAGCATATGGCCGCGATGATCGCCGGCGACATGGTCCGGTGGCGGGACCAGGGCCTGCGGGTCGGGCACGTCGGCTTGAACGTCTCCTCGGCGGACTTCTACACCGGAAGCATTTCGAAGAAGCTCGAACGTGCGTTCGGCCCTGTTGGCGTCCCGCTCGACCAGCTCGTGGTGGAGGTGAGCGAGGACGTCTATATCGGCCGGCGTGACGGCGTCGTGGCGCGCGAGATCGAGCGTCTGCGCGCCACGGGCGTCCGGGTCGCCCTCGATGACTTCGGGACGGGACACGCGTCGCTGACGCATGTGCTGAATGTTCCGGTCGATATCATCAAGATCGACCGCAGCTTCGTCGAGCGGCTCTGGCCGGACGATCCGAGCATCGTCATCGTCGAGGGGCTGATCAAAATCGCCCGCCGGTTGGAGATCATGGTGATCGCCGAGGGGATCGAGACCGAGGTGCAGGCGAGCCAGCTTTGGTCGATGGGCTGCATGCTCGGCCAGGGATTTGCGTTCGCCCGGGCGACAGACCGCGACGCGACCGCCGCATTGCTGCGCCGGCACGCCGCCGGGATTGCGGGCGTCACTCCGCTTTACGCCGGCCGGAAGGGCATGCTTCGCGAGCCGGACGCGGCGGCGCCCGCCCGGCGTCGGACAGCCGCGGGCTGACCAGGCCGGGCGGGCGGCCGGCGCTGCGCAAAACCGGACATTCGGTCAAACGGCTTTCAGGGTTTCAGAACGCAAGCGCGGCCCGGGCCTCGCGCAGGCGGGAAACGCGGAAGCTCCCCGCCGGCAAGGGACGGAGCAGCTCCGCTTCCGGGCAGGTCAGATCGAGCCATGCCATGCGCTGATCTCGTCGGAGCACTGCCATCTGCCGATCGTGATAGGGCTCGACGTCCGCATTCGCGCCGATCGTCAGGATCGCATAAGCGTCCGGCCAGTCGCGCGTTGCCGGACGCCATATGCCGGCGAAATAGAACCATTCGCCGTTCGCGAGTGCGAAGCTGTAGTGCTTGCCGCCGCTGCGATGGCAGAATTCCGACGCCGGCACCAGGCAACGATGGCTCGGGAAGGTCCGGTCCTCGGCGCGCAGGACGGTGAATGGACGGCCGCCGATCTCGCGGGGCTGAAGACCCCACGGCAGCTTCACCATCTCAACATCGCCGCCGCCGCGCCTTATGATCACGCGGCGTTCGTCGAGCGATGCGTCGGAGTCGAAGGCCGTCGCGCTCATAGTCTTCGAACATAACAAGAACGGGGTCGCGAGACAATGGCGATCGGGACGGAGGAGCGATGTGCAATGATTACCGTCTGACGGTGGACGTCGCCTCGATCGTAGAGGACTTCGCCGATCTGAAGATCAAGATCCGCTTCGGCGAAGGCGCGCCGAACATCGCGGCGCGCGACGACATCAAGATCACCGATGTCGGGGCGATCGTCCGCACCATCGAGGGCGTGCGCGGCGAAGGCGACCTCGTGCAACGGCGATGGAGCTGGCCCGGGCAGAACAAGCGCCCGGTGTATAATTTTCGGTCGGAGGGGCGCGCTTTCGGGTCGAACCGCTGCCTCATCGTGGCCGATGGTTTCTACGAGTTCACCGACGCGGCCGAGAAGGGTAAGAAGCGGAAGGACAAGTGGCTCTTCACCAAGCGCGACGAGCCGATCTTCTGCATTGGGGGCATCTGGCGCGAGACGAAGGAGGTTGGTGAGGCCTTCACCATGCTGACGATGGAGCCCGGGCCCGACATCGCGCCCTATCACGACCGGCAGATCGTCATCCTCGAGCGCGATGCCTGGACCGGCTGGCTGAACCCTTCCGTGCCGGCGCAGTCGCTCATCCGCCCGCTGCCGGCGGGGTCGTTGTTGGTCGAACAGGTCGGCTGATGCGGCGCGTGGCGGTCGCAGTGGGCGCCGTGAAGGGCGGTCATCGAAAATCCCGCGTCTTCACCTTGATCGTATCGATGTGGAGATCGGGAATGTAGATATCCCGGGTGCGCAGGCCTTTCGGGGGCAGCTCGCGGGGATCGGGACCGGAGCCGCCGTGCCGAACCTGATCCCCTCGGCCGTGGGACAGCGGAAACGCCATGTCGCGATCGCCCACGCTGGCCAGCTCGCCCGACAGGTCGGTGATGCGCTGGGCGACGAGGTGAACGACCTCGCCCTCCCGCTGCACGCGGCCGCGCACGGCGATCATGCTGGCCGACAGAATGGCGCGCCTGTTCGCCTCGAACACCTTCGTCCACACCACGAGATTGGCGATGCCGGTCTCGTCCTCGAGCGTGATGAACATGACGCCTTTGGCGCTGCCCGGGCGTTGCCGGACGAGGACGATGCCGGCCGCCTCCACCCATCGACCATCGCGCGCGGCCATCGCCTCGGCGCAGGTGACGATGCGGCGGCGCTGGAGATCTTCCCGCAAGAAGCTGAGCGGATGCGTGCGCAGCGTCAGTCCGACATGGCCGTAGTCTTCGACGACTTCGCCGCCCGCCGTCATCGGCCGCAGCGCCACCGCGGGCTCGTCGATCTCGGGGATGGCGCCGGCCTCGCGGGCGGAGGCGGCTGCGAACAGCGGCAAGGGTTCGTCGCGGAGGGCCTTGATCGCCCAAAGGGCCTCCCGACGCGCCAGTCCCAGCGCCGGACGGAACGCATCCGCCTCGGCGAGCTGGACGAGCGCGGCGGACGGCGCGCCGGCGCGGCGCCAGAGATCGTCGATCGATGTGTAGGGCTGATCGGCGCGCGCCGAGACGATTGCGGCGCCGTGGGTGTTCGCGAGACCCTTGACCATCCGCAGGCCGAGACGGACGGCGTAGCGGCTTTCGTCCGAGGTGGGCTCGAGGGTGCAGTCCCAGCGCGAAGCGTTGGCGCAGACCGGCCGAACATCGACGCCGTGCTCGATCGCGTCCCTGACGATCTGGGCGGGTGCGTAGAAGCCCATGGGCTGCGAATTGAGCAAGGCCGCGCAGAAGACATCGGGATGCCAGCATTTGAGCCAGGCGCTGGCATAGGCGATCAGTGCAAAAGAGGCTGCGTGGCTTTCCGGAAATCCGTAACTGCCAAAGCCCTCAAGCTGTTTGAAGGTCTGCTCGGCGAACGCCTGCTCGTAGCCGTTGGCCACCATGCCGGCGATCAGCTTGTCCCGGAAATGCGAGACGCCGCCGGTGAACTTAAAGGTGGCCATCGATTTGCGCAGCATGTCGGCTTCGCCCGGTGTGAAGCCGGCGCATTCAATCGCGACCCGCATCGCCTGCTCCTGAAAGAGCGGCACGCCGAGCGTCTTGCCGAGCACTTTCTCCAGCTCGGGCTTCGGGTAGTGGACGGGCTCAAGGCCCTCCCGGCGGCGAAGATAGGGATGGACCATATCGCCCTGGATCGGACCGGGCCTGACGATCGCGACCTGGACCACGAGATCGTAATAGGTGCGCGGCTTTAGACGTGGCAGCATCGACATTTGCGCCCGGCTCTCGATCTGGAATGTGCCGAGCGTGTCCGCCTTGCGGATCATCGCGTAGGTGCGCGGGTCCTCGGCCGGGATGGAGGCGAGATCGAGATTGACGCCCTTGTGCTCGGCCAGGAGATCCAGCCCCTTCTTCATGCAGGTCAGCATCCCGAGCGCCAGGACGTCGACTTTCATGAACTTCAGGGCGTCGATGTCGTCCTTGTCCCATTCGATGACCTGCCGGTCCTTCATTGCGGCCGGCTCGATCGGCACGAGGTCGTCGAGCCGATCATGGGTCAGGACGAAGCCGCCGGGGTGCTGACTGAGATGCCGCGGCGCGCCCATGAGCTGGCGCGCGAGATCGAGCGTCAGGCGGAGCCTGCGGTCGGCGAGGTTGAGGTTCAGCGCCTCGACGTGGCGCTGTTCGACGCCTTCCTCCGACCAGGCCCAGACCTGCGAGGACAGCGTGCCGATAAGATCTTCGGGGAGGCCGAGCGCCTTGCCGACGTCGCGCAGCGCGCCCTTGGTGCGATAGCGGATGACCGTCGAGCAGAGCGCGGCATGGTCGCGGCCGTAGGTGTCGAACACCCACTGCATGACGATCTCGCGCCGCTCATGCTCGAAATCGACGTCAATGTCGGGCGGCTCGCGCCGCTCCTCGGAGACGAACCGTTCGAACAGCAGGTCGTTACGTCCCGGGTCGATCGAGGTGATGCCCAGGACGTAGCAGACCGCCGAGTTGGCGGCCGAGCCGCGCCCCTGGCAAAGGATATCCTTCGATCGGGCAAAGCGAACGATCGCATTGACCGTCAGGAAGTATGGCGCATAGCCGAGCTTCTCGATCAGCCGCAGCTCGTGCCGCAGCGCGGCGATCACGCTGTCCGGCACGCCTTCAGGATAGCGTTGAGCGGCTCCTTCCCAAGTCAGTTTTGCCAGCGTTTCCTGCGGCGTGAGCGCCGGATCGTCGCGCTCCTCCGGATATTGGTAGGCCAGTTCATCGAGGTTGAAACGGCAACGATCCGCGATCTGCAAGGTCCTGGCGAGCGCTTCGGGATAGCGGGCGAACAGCCGATGCATCTCCTCGGGCGGTTTGATGTACCGATCGGCATGGCGCTCGCGGCGGTCGCCCAGGGCGTCGATGGTGACGTTGTGGCGAATGCAGGTCACGACGTCCTGCAGGACGCGGCGCGCGGGCTCGTGGAAGAGCACATCGTTCGTCACCACGGTCGGCACGCGCATCTGCGTGGCGAGGTTTGACAGCTCGTGGATCCTGAGCTGGTCGTTCGGCCGGCGGCGCAGCGTCAACGCCAGATAGGCGCGGTCGCCGAAGGCGTCGCGCAGGCGGCGCAGGCGCAACGCACATTCTGCATCGGCCTGGTCGGGGACGAGGACGACGATGAGACCCTCGCCATAGGCCATGAGATCCGGCCATTCGAGATGGCACTTGGCCTTGCCAGCGCGCTGTTTGCCGAGCGACAGCAACCGGCACAGGCGCGAATAGGCCGACCGGTCGGTGGGGTAGACGAGCATTGAGGCGCCATCGACAAGGTCGAGGCGGCAGCCGACGATGAGGCGAACGCCCGTCGTCTTCGCGGCCTGATGGGCGCGGACGATCCCGGCCAGCGAGTTCCGATCCACGACCGCGAGCGCTTCGATGCCGGCCAGCGCGGCCTGGGAGAACAGCTCCTCGCAGGACGACGCGCCCCGCAGGAAGCTGAAATGGGAGGTGACCTGAAGCTCGGCGTAGCGGGGCGCGGTCATCCGAACACCCCGTGGAGGAACCAGTGATGGGAGCCGGTGGTGGCGTCCTCGCCGTCGCCCGCCCGATACAGCCAGTAACGCTCGCCGGCTTCGTCCTCGACGCGAAAGTAGTCGCGAACCGCCGCCAGTTCGGCATCGCGCTTCCACCATTCGCCGAACACGCGCTCGGGTCCGTCGGCGCGCTTCACGCGCCGGTGCACACCCCGCCAGGTGAAGGATACCGGCGGGTGATCGGGCAAGAGCGCGACCGTCTCGACCGGCTCCGGCTGGGTCAGGAGGCGCGACGGCCGCGGCCAATGGCCGGGCCAGCTCGTCCCCGTATCGGCCGCCATCGCCGGGATGCGGCAGACCGATCGCTCGGGCACATCGCTCGCAACCGGCGCAAGGCGGTATATCGCGCGCTCGCCGACACGGTTCATGAGCGTGTCGATCAGGTCCGAGACGTCCGGCGCCGCTTCCTCGACGAGTGAACTGACGGCCTGCTTGCGCTCGAGCGGTTCGGCGTCGCTGGCGCGGAGCGTCATCACCTCGATGCCGAAGCCGGGGGAAATGGTCTCGATCTTGTCGCAGAGAAGGCGGGTCAGCCGCCTGACGTCGCGGACCGGCGTGGCCATTCCGACGCGAACCGCCTGAGCCCGATTGTCGACACGGTGGCAGAGGAGATCGAGACGGCGCGCGCCGAGGCCGCGCTCTTCCAGCAGCGCGCAGAGCTGGACGACGAGCTTGCCGATGTAGCGCGCGATAGTCTCGGCCGTGCCGATCGGCTCAGCGAAGGCGCGGCGCACCTGCACGAGTTCGGACGGTCGGACCGGTTCGATCGGCTCCGCCAGATCTCCGAGCGCATGGTCGATGCGGCGGTCGATCTCTGGCCCGAAGCGCAGCGTGAGAGGCGCGCGCGGCTGCGCCAGCAGATCGCCGATGCACTGGAAGCCGAGTGTTCGCAGGCCCTCGACGGTCGATGGGGCGATCCGCAAAGCGGTCAGCGGCAAGGGGTCGAGAATCGACCGGCCGTGGCCCGGTGGCGCAATCCTCGTCGGCCGCGCCGCGTATCGAGCCAGCGCGTGCGCGGCGCCCCAGGTGTCGGCGATCGCCGCGCGGGCGGTGAGCCCGGACATGGCAAGGCGACCGATGAGGCCCTTCAGCATCGCGCCTTCGCCGCCGTGGAGATGATCGGCGCCAGTCGAGTCGATGATGATGCCGTCCGGTGGATCGGGTGCCACGATGGGCGCATAACGCAGGAGCCAGGCGGCGAGCCGGTCGAGCGCCTCGGCGTCCCCGTCCGGATCGGCGTCCTGTACGATGAGGCCCGGCACCAAAACCTGCGCCTTGGTGACGGGCATGCCGGCGCGCAGGCCCGCGCCCTGCGCGGCGGCGTCTGCCGCCAGCACCACCCGCCTGTTCCCATCGCGGCCAATCAGGACGAGCGGCGCCTCAGCCGGATGCGCCGCGTCGCCAGCCTTCCGCCGCAGCCGGTCGGTGGACCAGCTCGGCAGGAAGAGCGAGACGACCCGTGTCATCGCACGCCTCCAATTCGAAATCTGCACTTTCGCCCGCGCGAGCGCGGATCAGCTCGACAAGCGATCGAGGGCGCCCGACGCCCGGGACGGGCAGCGGCGTCGACGGCAGAACGGAGATCCGCCAGCGAGTCATGGCTGCGGTCGGTTGCCCGAAATCGGCCGCCTCCGTCTGACGTCGCCATCGTCGCAATGCAATGGCGATGGCGCCGCCACCTTCAGCGGCGAGTTGCAGGCGGCGGGAGGCGGTCATGGAGAGACGAGCGACCTCTCCGACGACAGCGCCGAGGCCGCCATGTCGCAACCCTTCCTCCATGCAGGCGAGCACGGTCTTGTCGTCGCCCGCTTCGACATAGATCACGCGGTCGGCCGCCAGCCCGGCCTGCGCGATCGCTGGAGCGAACAGATCGGGCCTGGTGATACACCACAGAACCTTACCCTTGGTGCGGGCGGCGACCCCCGCACTGAAAAGCGCAGCGGCGGCTCCGTCGATTGCGCCATTGCCGCCGCCGGCTACTTCATGCAGCGCGCCGAGGGCGAGCCCTTCGCCTGGCAGACGCGAGTCCATCGCGGCAATCCCGAAGGGGAGAACCGATTTGGCGCGCCGGCCGCGGCCTTCGATCTTTTCGATCTGCGCGCGCAAAGACTCTATAGCGGGCTCGGACCGCAAGCTTCCTGTTGACCTCCGGGAATGGGTTCAGCATCATGTTCTCCATTTGTTCTAATCTTTGGTCGAGAGAGTCAAGGCCCGTCGCCATGTCGAGCACCGAATCTCCCCCGCGCTGGAAATGCCCGTCGATGGTCCGGCCGGTTGGGCAGCCGCTGATCAGGGTGGGCTTTACGCCCCATGGGGCGAAAGAATGGTTAGGAAGCTCTGTGGTAGAGAGGAAAAGGTGGCGCTTTTGGACGGATTCCGATAGCGTGCGCGGAGCGAGCGACAGCCACAAGCATCTGAGCAAGCAACAGTATAGCGAGGCCAGACCAAAGAAAGGAGGCGAGTATGTCGACTAAACAAATTCTCGCGCTCCTGAACTCGCATATCGACGGGGACGAAGACCAGCTCCTGTCGATCGCCTTGCAGATCGCCGCTCAGGAAGCTCGCCAGGGTCGTTCGGACGATGCTGAGAAGCTGAAACGGCTTGTCCAGAAGGCGCGTGATCAGCGCCGGACTGGCAAGCCGGCCGGTGGCCAGACCCCGATCCCGCTCGCTCGACCGCGCGGCGAATTGCAGGGTCTCGTCGAGAGCGCCTATCCCAAGGTTGCACTCTCAAGCATGGTGCTCTCCGACGAGATCGCCAAGCGGCTCGGCCGCGTTGTACGCCAGCAGCAGGAGCGCGTGACCCTGCGCGAGCACGGTCAGATACCGGCCACGCACATGCTTCTGGTTGGGCCGCCCGGAACGGGCAAGACGATGACGGCTTCGGCCTTGGCCGGCGAGTTGCGGCTTCCGCTGTTCACGGTACGGCTTGAAGCGCTGTTCAGCCGGTTCTTCGGCGAGACCGCGGGCAAGCTGCGCCTGCTCTTCGATCAGATCGCGCAGACGCGCGGCGTCTATCTGCTCGATGAATTCGATGCGATCGGCGCGCGCCGGGGCGACCCGAACGATGTCGGCGAAATCCGTCGGGTTCTCAATTCCGTGCTGGCCTTCATGGAGGAACCGAATTCGACCGACAGTCTCGTGCTGGCGGCGACCAATCATGTCGAGATTCTGGACGAAGCCCTCGCGCGCCGTTTCGACGAAGTGGTCGAATATACGCTGCCGGATGCGGCGTCTGCGCGGGGCATTCTTGAACGCCGTCTCGGCAAGTTCAAGTTCGCTTCGAAGGTATGGCCCGGCATTGAAAGCGCGCTTGAAGGGCTCAGCCAGGGCGAGCTGGTCCGCGCGGCCGATACCGTCGTGAAGGACGCCATTCTGGAAGGCGCATCGAAGGTGTCGCCCGACGCCTTGCGCGACGCGCTCGAAAATCGACAGACGTTGAAGGGCAAGTTCCGTCGCCAACCCGGCCGTTAGGCAGGCTCCGCCGAACGGATTGAATGGAACGCGAATGAAGAAGTAGGAGCCTATGGCGGAGCCCGATAATTTCGACGCGAGAGACCGTCCGCATATCGCGATCGACGTCTTTCGTGAAACAGCAGCCTACACTTTTCCCTCGCGCAATCAGGAACGCAAACCCCTTCGGGGAGACTATGCGGCGCACGCCACGCAGCTCCTCGACCAGCTCGCTGCGGCGCTGGGGACCGTTCCAGTTGCGGCTGCCGATCCGCGCCTGCCCGTGCAGGGGCTGAAATCCGGCACTGTCGTGGAGGTCACGACGTTGCCGCCGGCGGAAGGCTCGCGGACCAAGGCCGTCAAGGTGCCGGCGACCCTGGAGTTTCCAACGCAGGACGTTGTGATCCTGCGATCGGAGCGTAACGAGGACCGCACCGAAAGCGCCTTGCTGTTCGTGCCCGACGACGCACGCGCCTTCCTGCGGAATCGCATCACTGACTATGGTCGCGATCCCGGTAATCAGCGACGTCCCGATGTCGAGCGGTTCGAGGTCATCGAAGAAGTCAGGGCGGTGGAAGTCGGATCACTGTTCACCGGCGTGGTGGATCTGGCTGCGCCGGACATCCTCTGGTGGGAGTTGTGGGTTCGCCAGCCGGTCGCGCTGGCGGACCGCCTGGCCGCTGCGGCTCGCAACGCGAACATCGATGTGCATGACGATCGCCTGATCTTCCCGGATACGACGGTCGTCTTCCTTCACGCAGCCGCCGCGGCAGTGGCCGCGTTCGCGGCGCGCGTGCCAGGCGCCATCACCGAGATACGCCGGGCAACAGGAACGATCGAGCCATTTCTCGATCGTGGCGACACCGGCTTTGGACAGCATGATTGGGTGGACGAGCTGGCGCAGCGCGTCAGCCCGCCGTCTCCGGACGCTCCAGTGGTCTGCACGCTCGACACGGGTGTCACGGCGGCCCATCCGTTGATTGCGCCCGGCTTGCGTGGGGCTTGGGCTTACGATGCTGATTGGGGCGCGGACGATCACGAGCCGTACGGCGGTCACGGCACACCACTTGCGGGACTCGTCCTTTACGGCGACCTCGAACCATTGATGAACGACGCGCGCCCCGTCGATCTGACGCATGGCGCCGAATCCATGAAGCTGCTGCCGCCTGGTGGATTTCCACCGACCAAACCGCCCAGCTATGGAGTGGTGACGCAAGGCGCTGTCAGCTTAGTGGAGATCGAGCGCCCGGAAGCGGTGCGGAGCTTCTGCATTGCAACGTCTGCCACCGATTTCCCACCCAGCCGGCCTTCGACTTGGAGCGGAGCGATCGACCAGATCTCGGCCGGTGCCATGCCCGGTGAGGCTGACGACGCCGTGCCGGCCGCGGAGCGATCCAAGAGGCTGATCGTCGTTGCGACTGGAAACGTCTCCGGCGGCATGGCGGTAGACGTCCTGCCCTCGCAGCCTCTGGAAGACCCATCACAGAGCTGGAACGCCCTTACCATCGGCGGCTTCACGCGGAAGGAGCAGCCGCCAGCGCCGCCGCCCGTGTTGCAGGCCGCCGTCCCGGCCAATCACCGCAGTCCGTTTAGTCGTGGCTCGCAGTCGCTGCCTGACGACCTGACGCCGATCAAGCCGGAGGTGTTGTTTGAGGCCGGCAACATGATGTCGGACGCGACCGGCTTTTGCGGCTGGGACCCGGCCGTTTCTCTTCTCTCGGCCGGCTCCGATGTCGCGACCGAACCGCTCGTGCCGTTCTGGGCAACGAGCGCGGCCGCTGGAATGGCCGGAAACTTCATCGGCCGCCTGCAAGCGGCTCGGCCGGACCTATGGGCAGAAACGCATCGCGCGCTAACCGTGGATTCGGCCCGTTGGCCCGAACCGATCCGGAAAAGGTTTATCGGCACCGGAGCCCACTGGAAGACCGGGAAAGCGGCCACCAAGGGCAAGAAGCAGGAGATGCTCCGCGAGTTCGGATATGGCGTGCCGGACATTGATCGAGCCATCCTCTCGGCGCGCAACGATGCCACGCTGGTCGCGCAGGCGGAGATCCAGCCCTTCGCGATCGGTGCGGACGGCCGGACCGGCGTGTTCAATGAGATGCATTTCTACGATCTGCCTTGGCCGAAAGCAGCGTTGGAGAAACTCGAAAACGAGATTGTCACGATGAAGGTGACCCTGTCGTACTTCATCGAGCCTAACCTGGCCGGCAAGGCGGCTACCCGACCCGACACATATCGCTCCTTCGGGCTGCGGTTTGACATGAAGAAGCGCACGGAGACGGCGGCCCGGTTTCGCAGCCGTATTTCCGCGAGCCAGGCCAAGGACGGCACCGAAGCCGATGGCGAGGCCAGTTGCTGGCTCTTGGGGCCGAAAGCCATCCAGGCGGGGTCGCTGCATTGCGACCTGTGGCGCGGCAGGGCGATCGAACTGGCGGGTCACGACGCCATCGCGGTCTATCCGGTCGGCGGATGGTGGAAGTCGCACGTCGGCCAAAAGCGTGTGGCTGACAAAGCGCGGTACGCTCTAGTCATTTCAATCTCTGCGCCCGGTCAGGATGTCGATCTCTACAGTGAGATCAATACGCTTGTTGAGAACAAGGAGATCGAGGTGCTACTCGGCTAGCGCGTCAATTCAGAATAAAAACGGGGGGAATGACCGTGCGGATTTCGCGCGTAAAGATAAGCAACTTCGCGAACTTCTCGGAGATCAACCTCGAGACGGGCGAGAACATCGTCATCGTCGGTGAGAACAAAGTCGGCAAAAGCAATTTCATCCGCGCGCTGCAACTGATTCTCGACCCGGGCCTGTCCGAGCGTGATCGCCAGCTCGGCCTGGAGCACTTCTGGGATGGGTTAGGCGAGGACAAGCTCGGGGAAACGGTTGAGATCGCCGTCGAGCTGACCGACTTCACCGACGATCCGCGATTGATGGCGCATCTGAATGACTGCGTGGTCGATCCAGGGCCGCCGATGGTCGCGCGGCTTACCTACCGCTTTCAGCCGAAGGCCAATCTCGATCGGGATCCGGAGAGCCTAGCCGACTATGAGTACATCATCTTTGGCGGTGACGACCCCGAGATGTCCATCGGGCCGTCGCTACGGCGAATGCTGCCGCTCGACGTGCAGGTTGCGCTGCGCGATGCCGAGAAGGATCTGGCGAGCTGGCGCAACTCGCCGCTAAGGCCATTGATTGAGGAGCTTGCAACCTCCCTGGACGCGGATGCTCGCGCGGAAATTCAGGAGCAGGTGAACGAGGCGCAGGCGGAGTTGGAGGGCCATGCCGAAGTGGTCGCCACGGCAGAGCGGATCAGCGAGCGGCTGATCGCCATCGCGGGCGAGCAGCATGCGGTCCCGCTGACGCTCGGTCTTTCGCCGACACGGGTCGACGCCTTGCTGCGCAGCCTGCGCCTGCTGATCGACAATGGAGCCCGCGGCATTGCCGACGCCAGTCTTGGCACGGCCAATCTGATTTTCATGGCGCTGAAGAGTCTCGAGCTCGATCGGCTCGTAACGGACGGTGAACGCGACCACACCTTCTTCGTCGTCGAAGAGCCGGAGGCGCACCTGCATCCGCACGTTCAGCGCCTTGTCTATCGCTACTTCCTCGGCACGGGCGCAGACGGAGAGGAGGATACGCCGCCGCTGACGACGATCCTCACGACGCATTCACCTCACATCGCCAGCGTCACGCCGATCCGCTCGATCGTCTTGCTCCGCCATGACGCGGAGACGAATGCGACGATCGCCGTCTCGACGGCCACTGCGCCGTTTACCGAGCGCGATGAGGCGGACCTTCAGCGCTACATTGATGTGAGCCGCGGCGAGATCTTCTTCGCCCGCGGTGTCATCCTGGTCGAGGGCGACGCGGAGCGGTTCCTGGTGCCGGCCTTTGCCGACGCGCTAGATATCCCGCTCGACATGCTCGGCATCACGGTCTGTTCGGTCAGCGGCACGAATTTCACGCCCTACGTGAAGCTGCTAGGCCCGCACGGCCTGAACATTCCGCACGTGATCCTGACGGACCGCGACCCCAATGGCGCCAGCCATCCGCGGGTTCGGCGTCGCCTGATCAGTGTGCTGCAATTGCGGGAAGAAGGCGTCAGCTACAGGCGTCTCGACGCGGACGCTGTAATCGCCCGCGCCGAGCCGTTCGGTTACTTCGTCAACAGCAACACGCTGGAACCGGAGCTGTTTACCGGCGGCCTTGCCGAGGGCATGCAGGAGGTGATCGAAGAAGAATTGAGCATCGGCGACGGCACCCGCGAGGAGCTGCAAGGGTGGGTGGATGACCCCGATACGCTCGACGAGGATGCGCTGATTGCGCTCATCGAACGGGTCGGCAAGGGTCGTTTTGCCCAGGCGCTCGCCCGCCACGTCGACGTGGATACATGTCCGGACTACATCCGGCAGGCGCTGGAGCACATCCGCGATGCCGTTGCGTAGCGTCAGTGCTGCCTATCTCGCCCAAGCGGCCGATCTTGCTGGCAACCCGGGCCAGCAGGCGGCCTATGACTCGACCGGCAACTGTGTCGTGCTGGCCGGTCCTGGCAGCGGCAAGACCAAGACGCTGGTGCTCAAGCTGGCAAGGATCATGGCCGAGGACGTGCGCGCGCCGCGTGGTGCGGCGTGCATTACCTATAGTCAGGAATGCGCTCGCGAGCTGACCCGCCGGCTCGAGCGATTAGGCCTGCGTGAGGCCTCCAATCTCTTCATCGGCACCGTTCACGGTTTCTGCTTGCGGCATCTCCTCATGCCGTATGGCCGGCTTGCCGATTTGCCGGTGCCTTTCCCGCTTACCGTCGCCACGACTCGGCAGAGCGACCAGGCAATGAAGCGCGTGGGCGACAGGCTGTTCGGTGTCGGTCATCCGAACAAGACAATGGACCTTGGAAGGCACAGGCGATCGGTTCTCGACCGAACCTCGATTTTTTGGACCAGCGAGGCAGAGCTCGCCGCGTGGGCGGAAGGATACGAGGCCGAGCTGCGGAGGACGGGTCTTATCGACTTCGATGACCTTGTCGTTTTCGGGCAGCGGCTCGTCTCGGAGCACGATTGGGTGCTCCCGCTGCTGCAGGCGAAGTTCCCCGTCCTCGCCGTTGACGAATATCAGGACCTCGGTGTGGCCTTGCATCGCATCGTGAAGCGCGTGGCCTTTGACGGCGGCGTTCGGCTGTTTGCAGTGGGCGATCCCGACCAGTCGATCTACGGCTTCACCGGCGCCGATGGAGCGCTCCTGCAGGACCTTGCGGAGCGGGACGACGTCGAGCGGGTGCAGCTCCGGCTCAACTATCGTTCGGCGGCCCGGATCGTCAGCGCCTCCGAGATGGCGCTAGGCGAAGCGCGCGGCTATCGGTCCAACGACCCGGACCGGCAGGCCGTCATCGAGTTCACGCAGTGCGCTGACGGTCTCGAAGGGCAGGCCGCCCATGCAATCGAAGAGATCATCCCCGCGGCGCTTGCGGGAAAGCCAGGGCGAGCGCTCGGCGATATCGCCATCCTCTATCGCGACTACCGGGCTGGCGACGTGGTGGCGGAAGCGGTGGCCGCCGCGGGCCTCGACTTCGTTCGTGTCGACACCGCCGCTCCTTACCGGAAGGTCGCGCTCACGAGTTGGATCGAAGATTGCGCCGCATGGTGCGCGGGCGGCTGGCGCGAGGCCCGGCCGCAGTTGCGCGGGCTGCTAGATCGTTGGTTGGGATTTCATCGCGCGCGCATCCCCGAAGCCGAGGCGCGCGATGAAGCGCAACGTCTAACCCAGCTTCTCTGGTCGCTTCGCGTCGAGGAGGGGATCGCTCGGGATTTTGTGGCGGCGCTACGAGCCGGGATGCTTGACGCACTTATGGCTGGCGAGCCCAGCCTCGCCGACCAGGGCGAGCAGGTGAATCGGATGACGGCAGCTCTGGCTGTTGGAGGCGCGCTTGCCGACCTCGATTTGGCAAGTCTCGGTGGGCGGGACGGCTCTCCATTGCACCTGAATCTCCTGACGCTTCACTCCGCGAAGGGGTGCGAATATGACGTCGTGATTATGGTCGGTCTCGACCTTGGCAGTCTGCCGTGGCGCAATGAATTGCCCGCTGCTCGCCGCGAGAGCCGCCGGCTCTTCTACGTCGGTCTCACGCGCGCTCGCGACGAGATCCATATGCTTTATTCAGGCTACGTCGATACGGCCCGCGGGAGGATGCGTTGGGGGCGCTCTCCATTCCTCGACGAGCTCGAAGCGCGCATGGAGGAGGCGGAGGACGAGTAACCTATGATGTCATTTCGTGAAGCTCAGGCGATCGAGGACCTCGCAGACCTCCTCTACGATTTCCTTCCCGGGAGCGGAAACAACAGGACCGCATTTCCGCTTGCCGCCGCACAGGCTGGCGTCGGCGATCTATGGGTCCCGGGCAGCAAGCGACCTGCCATGGTTCAACTCCTGACCGCGACGCTGGAACAGCGCAGGTCGTGCTTTACGAAATTGATCGTGGCGATCGTTCGCCAAGCGATGACCTACCGGCGGGGGAAGGGAAATCCGCTCAGTCGTGAAGAGATTGATCGACTCAACAGCCTTCTTCCCGGGGTGCAATTCAAGATCCCTGAGCTGCTCGATCCGAGCTTCCTAAGCAGCTTCGGCTCGCCAAAGGCCGCAGAGCGAGCGCCGCAGGCGTCGTCGACGCTGGGCGCGGAGAAGGAGCAGGAGCTCGCTGCGCTCCTCATCGAGATCACCAAGCTCGATCCCCAGGCGCGTGGTCTGCGTTTCGAGGGCTTTCTGAACGAGCTGTTCGCCGGGTTCGGGCTGGCGCCGCGCGGCTCTTTTCGGCTCGTCGGCGAGCAGATCGACGGGAGCTTCAAGCTGCACGGTCAGACCTACCTGGTTGAAGCAAAATGGCATGGGCCTCAGATCGGCTTTGCCGACCTGATGACCTTTTCGGGCAAGGTCGGTGGAAAGGCATCTTGGTCGCGCGGGCTGTTCGTCAGCAATTCCGGCTTCACGGCCGAGGGGCTGGAGGCGTTCTCGCGCGGACGCCAGACCAACCTCATATGCGCTGACGGGCTCGACCTCTATGAGGTGCTCTCGCGCAAGGTTTCACTCATCACCGTTTTGGAAGCCAAGGAGCGGCGTGCGGCCGAGACGAACCGGGCGTTCGTCGCTGTGCGGGACCTGAATCTTGGGGGATGATCGAGCCGCCATGACGGTATAACCACAGACGAGCCGTCGCTCGCACTTCGTAGCGTAGCGTACAGACGGTGGAGCTGGTCTGAGGGTCGTTCGGTGAGGCTTCTAAACCGTGTCCGGCGATAGATGGTGGAAGGTGGGTTTCGCAAGGACGGCCGAAAAAGCCAGTGATTTCAGCAGCGCGAGTTTTTGACGGGTTGGCTGACGGTATGGCGAGTCATGAAAAATATTTTGTGCTGCAATTTCAGGGCGTTATGCGGGTAGGAAATAATCGAGTGGGAGTAAAGCCGAAATAGCGAATGTCCGGGGACATTCGCCGGCTTTACTCGGCCGGGTAAACGGCCGCGGGCAGGATTAAATGACCGTCCGGGGGACGGTCATCCGATTTACTCGGCGTACAGCCGCTTCACCGTCGCGCTGCCGGTGCGGGTGAAGAAAGCCGGGACCAACCCGTGGACCATGCAGGCCAGCCCCGCGCGCACCATCAGGAAGCCGAAGCGCGTCGCCACCTCGAAATGCTCGCCATAGCTTTCATGGACGTCTCTGGGATGTTTCAGGAACAGGCGGTCGATCATGTCTGCTCAAATCGTGATCGTGGCAAAGCCGCACCCTAAGGCATAAGCGGGCGGCGGCAGAGGGCCGATTGCGCGGAACTTGACCCCTCGCCCCGAAAACCGGCATGTCGGCCGGCATGAGCGAACGCGACCCCCTGGGCCATCCCGTCTATCGGGACATGCCGACCACCATCTTCGAAAAAATGTCCGGCCGGGCGCGGGAGACGGGCGCGATCAACCTGGGGCAGGGCTTTCCCGACGCGCAGGGGCCGGAGGAGATATTGCGCGCCGCCGCCGACGCGCTGATGACCCGGTCCAATCAATATCCGCCCATGGCCGGCCTTGCCGAACTGCGCGGGGCGGTGGCGGCGCATTATGCGCGGCATCAGGGGATCGACCTGTCGCCGCAGGAGGTGATCGTCACATCCGGCGCGACGGAGGCGATCGCGGCCAGCCTGCTGGCGCTGGTCCGGCCCGGCGATGAAGTGCTGGTGCTGGCGCCGCTCTATGACGCCTATCTGCCGCTGATCGAGCGGGCGGGCGGCGTGGCGCGGGTGCTGCGGCTCACCCCGCCCGACTGGCGGATCGGGCGAGAGGCGCTGGCGGCGGCGGTCACGCCAAACACGCGCCTGCTGCTGATGAACAATCCGGTGAACCCGACCGGCATCGCCCTGCGCGAACAGGAACTGGCGCTGTTGGCGGAATTGTGCGTGGAAAACGACCTGATCGCCATTTGCGACGAGGTGTGGGAGCATGTCATCTATGACGGCGTCGCGCACAGGCCGCTGATCGGCTTTCCCGGCATGCGGGATCGGACGGTGAAGATCGGTTCGGCGGGCAAGATATTTTCCCTCACCGGCTGGAAGGTCGGCTGGATGTGCGCAGCCCCGGCCCTTGCGACGCTGCTTGCCCGCGCTCACCAGTTCATCACCTTCACCACCCCGCCCCACCTGCAATGGGCTGTGGCCGAGGGGCTGGCCAGGCCGGAAAGCTGGTTCGACGCCATGCGGGGCGCCTATCAGGCTTCCCGCGACCGTCTCGTCGCGGGGCTGCGGGGAGCGGGCTATGTCGTCAATGCCTGCGCGGCGACATGGTTCGTGACCGTCGACCTGCCCGCTTCCGGCATCGACATGGACGATGTCGCCTTTTGCGAGCGGATCATCGAGGAAGCGGGCGTGGCGGCGATCCCGATTTCCGCCTTCTATCCCGCTGAACCCGTGACGCACCTGGTCCGCCTCTGCTTTTCCAAGGCGGACGGGATATTGGACGAGGCGGCGGCGCGGCTGGCGGCTTTCCGCGCTTCCCTGATCTGAAGCGCGGCTAGCGACCGACTGATGCGGCTTGCGGCGGTGACGTCATGCGGCTAGGTTCACCTTTCGTTCTGTAAAGGGGCATATATGGACAGCCTGGCCGCCATTCTCGTCATTGTCGCCCTGGTCGCGGGGTTGGGGATCGGCTGGCTGGCGAAGGGCCGGTCCATGGCGCCGCTGCTGGCGGAAAAGGCCGATCTGGCGGGCAAGCTCGACATGGCGGCGACGCAGCGCAACGCGGCGATCCAGGAACTGGTGGTGGCGCAGGAGCGCGCGGCGCAGGCGGCGGACCTGGCGCGGAAGCTGGAGGCGGAGCGCGCCGGGCGGGAAGCGGCGGCGCGGGAACTGGCGGCTTTGCGGTCCGACGCGCAGGCGCGGGCGGAAGCCTTCGAAGCGCAGATCGCCGCGCTCAAGGACGCCAAGGAGCAGCTTTCGGCCCAGTTCAGCGAGATCGGCGGCAAGCTGCTGCACCAGGCGCAGAGCCATTTCCTGGAACGCGCCGACCAGCGCATGATGCAGGCGCATGAGAAAAGCGAGGCGCAGCTCAGGCAATTGCTGCATCCCGTCAACGAGACGATCCAGCGTTACGACCAGAAGATCACCCAGATAGAGCAGCAGCGGACGGAGGCCTACGGCATCCTGCGCGGCGAGATCGAATCGATGAAGACCGGGCAGGAAGCCGTGCGCGCCGAGGCGCAGCGGCTGGTCGATTCGCTGCGCCATGCGCCCAAGGCGCGCGGCCGCTGGGGCGAGCAGCAGTTGCGAAACGTGCTGGAGACATGCGGCCTTTCCGAACATGTGGATTTCCAGACCGAGGTGAGCGTGGAGGGCGAGGACGGCCGGCTGCGCCCCGACGCGATCCTGCGCGTGCCGGGCGGGCGGGCGCTGGTGATTGACGCCAAGGTGTCGTTGAATGCCTATCAGGACGCCTATGGCGCGGAGGGGGACGAGGAGCGGAAGCGGCTGCTGTCCGCCCACGCCGCCGCCATGCGGGCGCATGTCGAGACGCTGGGGCGGAAAAGCTATGCCGAACAGTTCGACGATGCGCCCGATTATGTGATCATGTTCGTGCCCGGCGAACATTTCCTGTCCGCCGCGCTGGAGCATGATCCGCAGCTTTGGGACCATGCCTTCGCAAAGCGGGTGCTGCTGGCGACGCCGACAAATCTGATCGCCATCGCCAGGACCGTCGCGGCGGTGTGGCGGCAGGAGAAGATGGCGGACGAGGCCAAGCGAATCGGCATGCTGGGCAAGGAACTGTACGAACGACTGGCGGGGGCGGCGGGGTCGCTCAAGAAGCTGGGCAATCGGCTGAACGGGGCCGTGGCGGATTACAACAGTTTCGTCGGCAGCTTCGAGGGCCGCGTTTTGGTGACGGGCCGCAAGCTGCGCGACCTCAACATCGAGACGGGCGGCAAGGAACTGGAGGAGTTGGAGCCGGTGGAGGCGCTGGTCCGCGAACCGTCTTCGGCTGAGGCGGTGCGGGCTTTGCCGGATGCGCTGCCGGATGCGGCGGAATAGCTACCCGCGCATGATGTTAGCCGACTAACTGTTTCGGGGTGGAGCGGGATGTCGGGATCGGGCATGGGGGCTGGCTCCTGCCTTCGCAGGAGCACGGGGTCGTCCGCCCTCAAAGACCGCTGACGAGGTGCCCGCCATCCACCGCGATGACCGCGCCCGTCATGTAGCGCGACTGATCGGAACATAGCAGCAGGAGCGGCCCGTCCAGATCCTGCATCTGGCCGAGTCGCTTCTGCGGGATGCGCGAGATGAGCCGCTGACCTGCGTCGGACGCGAAGAAGTCACGGTTAAGGTCCGTCTCGATATAGCCGGGCGCCAGCGCGTTGACCCTTATGTCGAACGCCGCCCATTCCAGCGCGAGCGCCTTCGTCAATTGGATGAGGCCGGCCTTGCTGGCGGCATAGGCGGCCAACCCCTTGGACACGCGTTCCCCCAGGATCGAGGCGACGTTGACGATCGTTCCCCCTTGGCCCCGCATCATGCGCGCCGCCTGCTGGGCCACGAGGAAGGCGCCGGTCAGATTGGGCTGGAGCACCTGCGACCACTCGGACGCGCTGAGATCGAGCGCCGCGCGCGTGTGGGCTACGCCTGCATTGTTGACGAGGATGGAGAGCGGCGCTGCAAGGTCGCGCTCGATTTGCCCGAAGGCTGCCGCCACCGCGTCCGGATCGGTCACATCCATGGCGACGGGAATGCATGTGCCGCCCTGCCGCCCGATCTCATCGGAGAGCGCCGAAAGCGCGTCGACTCGGCGCGCCGCCGCCACGACCGTCGCCCCTTCCCGCGCCAGCAGGCGAGCGAAATGCCGGCCCAAACCCGAACTCGCCCCCGTGACCAGCGCTGTCTTGCCCTCAACTTGCATTGTCCGCTCCCTCGCGCTTGCATTCTCGTCATCCAGCCCTATCCCTAGGAGGAACCGACCAGACGGTCGACTTACCTTTGTGAGAGGTAGGAACGCAGAACAGGGAACAGAGCCGGCAATGGCGCGAGAAGCAGCAAAGAAACGGCAGACGACCGAAGCGCATGACGAGAAGCGCAACGAGATATTGAGGCATTGCGCAACGCTGTTCGACCGGGTGGGATATCACAAGGCGTCGATGCAGATGCTGGCGGATGAGGTGGGCCTCGGCAAGCCGACGCTCTACCATTATTTCCCCAGCAAGAACGCCATCCTCTTCGCGATGCACGACGCGCATATGAGCGCGCTGCTGGCCGGGCTCGACGAGGAAGGAGGATCGGACGATCCGCTGGGCCGCCTGCGCGCCGCTTGCATCGACATCCTGCGGCAGATTGCGGAGCATCCGGGTTATGTCCGGGCGTTCATGGACCATTATGAGGATCTGGAAGGCAAGATGCGCGACCATATCCGGGCGCAGCGCAACGCCTATCTGCAGCGGGTGCGCGGCATCATCGAGCAGGGGATCGCGAACGGCCATTTCCGCCAGTGCGACCCGGGGCTCACCACCTTGGGCTTCCTCGGCATGTGCAACTGGGCCTATAAATGGTATCCTCCCCTGGCCAAGCGCAGATCGCCGGAGGACGTCGCCGACGCGATCTGCAAGCCCTTTTTCGAGGGGCTGAGCCTGAAGGACCGCTGATCATGTCCGCTGCCGGCCGTTCCTGCGCGATGCCGTCCGCTGCCTTGATCGATGCGGTCCGCTTTTCGGAACCGGGGGGCATAGGGCCGGCGGCGGAGCGGCTGCGCGATGCGGTGATGGACCTTTGCGGGCTGCGCACGGCGGTCACGCATAATGTGGCCTCCCGCGAACCGATGCGTGACGGAAATGGCGCTGTGCTCGCCAGCGAGATATTCGGTTTTCGGGGCGAGGAGCCGCGCTGGTGGGAGGTGCCTCAGCTTGCCCTTTCCTCGCCCATCGTTCACGCTTGCCGGGTGGAGGCCGAACCGTTCTGGTGCAACGCCCATGGCTTTTTCACCCGCCTGCCCAACCCGCTGCTCGACGTGATCGACCTGCACGATTTCCGCATCCGGGCCATGACGGCGGCCGCGATCGTGGTTCCGATCCACCTGCCCTTCGGGCAGATCGGCGCGGCGAGCTTCCTCTCGCCCGAGCCGGAGGCCAATGACCTGTCGGACGCCTATGCCTGCGCCGCGGACGCTCTGGCCGTGCTGGCGCGGGCCTTCGTGCAAAGCTATGTCAAGGTGACGGCGCGGGCGCGGCCCGGTCTGGGGAGCATATCCCTGACCAAGCGCGAGGTGGAATGCCTGCGCTGGGCGGCTGCCGGGAAGACGAACGAGGAAATAGGCATCATCCTGGGCCTGCAACGCACCACGGTGCGATTCCATATCCGATCGGCGTCCGTGAAGCTGGATGCCGTGAACCGCGACCAGACGATGTTCAAGGCGGCGCAGCTCGGCTTCCTGGGCATGATAAACTAGCCCCTGTCGCATTGGTCAGAAGCCGACCGAACGGTCGGGCGTTATGTCTTCGGAAGGAGATAAGCGATGCCCGACACCCTGCCCGTTCCGATAGCCGACGACCTCATCTGCCCCGATGCGGACGGCATTGCGCTGCTTGCCTCCAGAGAGCGGGCAACCCATCGCCTGTGCTTTCCGGCGCGGCCGGAAGACGACACGCGCTATGACCGCGTCCTGCTGCCGCGCACGGGCCGGCTCTGGTCGTGGACTGTCCAGCGCTTCCGCCCCAAGTCGCCGCCCTATGCCGGCCCGGAAGCGTTCGAGCCTTACGCTGTGGGCTATGTCGAACTGGATGGGGCGCTGATCGTCGAAGGCCGCCTGGTCGACGTAGCGTTCGATGATCTGGCAATCGGCATGGCGATGCGCGTCGTGCCGCTGCCCTTCCCGCTGGCGGACGGCACAGTGCGCACCAGCTTCGGCTTCGCACCGGACGGGAGCGCCGGGATATGAGCGAGGACGTCTTCATCGTCGGCGCGGGCATCCATCCCTTCGGCCGCACGCCCGGCCTTTCGGGCCTGCAGCAGGGCGTCTTCGCCGTCCGCCAGGCGCTCGAACGCGCAGGGCTGGCATGGCGCGATATCCAGTTCGCGTTCGGCGGATCGGATGCCGCCGGGAATGCGGACACGATGGTGTCGGAACTGGGGCTGACCGGCATCCCCTTCATCAACGTCGCCAACGGGTGCGCGACCGGAGGGTCGGCGATGTTCGGCGCCTACAGCACGATCAAGTCCGGCGAGTTCGATCTTGGCCTCGCTGTAGGTTTCGACAAGCACCCGCGAGGCTCCTTCTCGCCCCTGCCGGCGGACTGGGGGTTGCCGGACTGGTATGGCGAGACGGGGCTGATGCTGACCACCCAGTTCTTCGCCATGAAGATCCAGCGTTATATGAGCCTCCATGGCATCACCCCGCGCATGCTGGGCGCGGTCGCCGAAAAGGCGTTCGCCAACGGCGTCCTCGCCGATCATGCCTGGCGGCGCGAAGCGGTGGACATCGACACCATCCTCCATTCGCAGATGGTCAGCGACCCGCTCACCAAATTCATGTTCTGCTCGCCGGGGGAGGGCGCGGTAGCGCTGTTGCTGGCGAGCGGCAGAAAAGCCCGCGAACTCGGCCTGCCCGCGGTGCGGTTGCGTGCGGCCGCGGTTCGCACCCGGCCGCCGGGATCGTTCGAGGTCTTTTCGCCAGCGCTTGATCTGGAGCGCGGCGGCTCGCCCACCAGCGTCGCGTCTCAGGCAGCCTATGACATGGCAGGCGTCGGCCCCGAAGACATCGACATCGCGCAACTTCAGGACACGGAGGCGGGGGCCGAGATCATGCACATGGCCGAAAACGGGTTCTGCGCCGATGGCGAGCAGGCCGCATGGATCGCCGAGGGCCGCACGCGGATCGACGGCAGCCTGCCGGTCAACACCGATGGCGGGTGCCTCGCCTGCGGTGAGCCGATCGGCGCGTCGGGGCTTCGCCAGGTGTATGAAAATTATGTGCAATTGATCGGGCAGGCGGGCGCGCGACAGGCTCCGGGCAAGCTGCGCCTGGGCTACAGCCATGTCTATGGCGCGCCGGGCGTGTCCGCTGTCGCCATCGTGGAGCGCTGAGGCCATGGACCTGGCGCTTACACCAGAGCAGCGCGCCTTCCGCGAGGAGGTGCGCGCTTTCCTCGCCGCATCGCTCTCGCCTGAACTGCGGCGCGGGGCCGCGCTGACGTCCGGCGTCTTCGCAGAGCCCGATATCGCACGCGAATGGCAGGCGATATTGGAAGCGAAGGGATGGCTGGTCTATCACTGGCCGGACCATGCAGGCGGGCCGGGATGGACGCCGGTCCAGCGCTGGATCTTCGAGAAGGAATGCGCGGAGGCGGGCGCTCCGATCCTGCCCGGCATGGGCCTGAAGCTGGTGGGGCCGGTGCTCTACACCTATGGCACCCCGGCGCAGAAGGACCATTATCTCCCGCGCCTGCGCACGGCCGAGCATATTTGGGCGCAGGGTTTTTCGGAGCCCGGCTCCGGCTCCGACCTTGCAAGCCTGCGGACCCGCGCCGTGCGCGACGGCGATCATTATGTCGTGTCGGGCCACAAGATCTGGACGACGCAGGCGCACCATGCGAACCGGCTGTTCGCCCTGGTCCGCACCGATCCGCATGTGAAGCCGCAACAGGGCATCAGTTTCCTGCTGATCGACATGGCGCTGCCCGGCGTGACGGTGAAGCCGATCCTCAGCGCGTCGGGCGATCACGAGTTGAACGAGGTCTTCCTCGACGAGGTGCGGGTGCCGGTTTCGGACCGTGTCGGCGAAGAGGGGCAAGGCTGGTCGATCGCCAAGTTCCTGCTGGAGAATGAGCGGGGCGGGTCCAGCTTCGCGCCGGCGATCCTGGCCGATCTTGCCCGGTTGCGGACATCGACAGGGCCGCTGACCGGCGAACTGGCGGATCGCGCCGTCCGGCTTCAACTGGAGGCGGAAGCGCTGGAGATGACCGAACTGCGGACGCTGATCGAGATCGAGCATGGCGCCGCGCCCGACCCGCGCAGCCTGACCACCAAGCTGCTGGCGTCCGAGATCCGGCAGGGCGTGGAGGCGCTGGCGGTCGACGCCTTCGGCCTCGCCGGCCTTCAACTGCCGGTCGAGCGTCCCTTTTACGGCGACGCCATGCCCACACCCATCGGTTCGCCTGAGGCGCAGGTCGCGGCCGCCCGCTACCTCAACGCCCGCGCCTGGTCGATCTTCGGCGGCACCAGCGAAATCCAGCTCACACTCATCGCGAAGGCCGCGCTCGGCCTCTAGACACAAGAAGGATGCATCATGCCTGAAGCCTATATCGTTTCCGCCCGCCGCACCGCCGGCGGCCGCCGCAACGGCCGCCTTGCCGGCTGGCACCCCGCCGATCTTGGCGCCCTTGTGCTGGACGCGCTGGTCGCCGATGCGGGCGTCGATCCGGCCGCGATCGACGATGTGATCATCGGTTGCGTCAGCCAGGTGGGCGAGCAGACCTTCGCCTTCGGCCGCAACATCGTGCTCGCCTCCAGCCTGCCCGACAGCGTGCCGGCGGTGACGATCGACCGGCAGTGCGGCTCGTCCCAGCAGGCCGTGCATTTCGCGGCGCAGGCGGTCATGTCGGGCCTTCAGGACATCGTGATCGCAGGGGGCGTCGAAAGCATGACGCGCGTGCCGATGGGTTCCCCCATCACGCTGGCCAAGGCGGGCGGCATCGGCGCCAACCCCTTCTCCGAGGCGATCCAGAAGCGCTATGGCGTGGAGATGTTCAGCCAGTTCCACGGCGCGCAGATGATCGCCGACAAATATGGCTTCACCCGCGACGACCATGACAGGTTCGCGCTCGCCAGCCACCGGAAAGCGGCGGCGGCCATGAATGCAGGCGCGTTCGACGCCGAGATCGTTCCGGTGCCCGTCGTCACGGCGGAAGGGGAGCAGGCGATCCACGACCGCGACGAAGGCGTCCGCGCCGATGCGTCGATGGAGTCGATCGGTTCGGTCAAGCTGCTGAGCGAGGGGGGCACGCTGTCCGCGGCGACCGCGAGCCAGATCTGCGACGGCGCGAGCGGCGTGCTCGTCGCGTCCGAAGCCGCCGTCAGGGCGCATGGACTGAAACCCATCGCCCGCATCGTCAACCTGGCGGTGACGGCGGGCGACCCGGTCATCATGCTGGAGGAGCCGATCCCGGCGACGCGGCGGGTTCTCGACCGCGCCGGCATGACGATGAAGGACATCGACCTGTTCGAAGTGAACGAAGCCTTCGCATCGATCCCCATGGCATGGATGAAGGCGCTTGATGCCGACCCGGAGAGGCTGAACGTCAACGGAGGCGCGATTGCGCTCGGCCATCCGCTCGGCGCGACCGGCACGAAGCTGATGGCGACGCTCATCCATGCGCTGAAGGCGCGGGGCCAGCGCTACGGTCTCCAGACCATGTGCGAGGGCGGCGGCATCGCCAACGCCTCGATCATCGAGGTGCTCTGAGCCATGAACCTCGCGCTCAGCGATGAGCAGGCGATGGTCCGCGACATGGTCCGCCGCTTCCTGGCGGACCGGTATGACGCGACGACCATGGCGAAAGGGCCGATGTCTCCCGACGACTGGCGCGCATTGGGGGAACTCGGCCTTTTCGCCCTGCTGACGCCGGAGCAGGCAGGCGGCCTGGGCGGCGGCGCGGCGGAGGTGATGATCGTCTCCGAAGAGATGGGGCGCGCCCTTGCGATCACCCCGCTGGCCGAGGCCATCCTGCTGTGCGGCCGGGCCATCGCTGGCAGTGCCGCCGCCGAAGAATGGGGCGACAGGCTGATGCAGGGAAACGCCCTGCTCGCATTCGCAACGGGTGGCGCGCTTGTGGACGGTAGGCTCCGCGGAACGGCGGCCATTGTCCGGGACGGCATGGATGCCGACGCCTTTGTCGTGGAGACCGAGGCAGGCGCGCTTATGCTCGTCGACGGGCAGGACAGCGGAGTCCGCAGGACGCCGGTTCGCCTGGTCGACGGCAGCATGGCGGCCCATGTGCGATTCGATGCGGTGCAGGCCCAGCCGCTCACCGTTCCGGCGGGCATGTGGGCAGAGGCTCAAGCCCTGGCCGGCCTGTCGATCGTCGCCGAGTTAGTGGGCGCGATGGCGACCTTGCTCGACCTGACCGTCGATTATGTCAGGCAGCGCCACCAGTTCGGCAAGCCGATCGCGAGCTTTCAGGTCGTCCAGCATCGCTGCGCCCGGATGTACACTTGGTTGGAGCAGTCCCGATCCTTGCTTTTGAAGGCGGCCCTGGCCGAGGAGGAAGCGCGGTTCCGGGCCGTGACGGCGGCGAGGGCCTATATTGGCGACGCTGCCTTGAAACTCGCGGAGGAGGCGGTGCAGTTGCATGGCGGCATGGGCGTGACCGATGAACTCGCGGTCGGGCGTGGGCTGCGCCGCGTGCTGCTGCTGTCGCGCCTCCATGGCGGGGGAATAGCGGCTCGTGCCGCCCTGGCAGCCTAAGGGATCAGCGATGGCGACAAAAGGCAGGGTTGAAGGGAAGGTCGTTCTTATCACCGGTGCGGCGCACGGGCTGGGCAAGGCCGATGCCGAGGCGCTGGCGCGCGAGGGCGCGCGGGTGATCGTCGCCGACGTCGACGAGGAGGAAGCGCAGCGGGTCGTCGACATGCTTCCGGCAGCGATGGCGCTCCGCCTGGACGTGACCTGCGAAGCGCAATGGCAGGCCGCGTTGACGAAAATCATGCAGGCCTATGGCCGGCTCGATGGGCTGGTCAACAATGCGGGCATTGCCGCCTTTGAAACGGTCGAGCAGTCGTCGCTGGAGGCATTCCGCCGCGTGATGGCCGTTTCGGCGGAAGGGACGTTCCTGGGATGCAAGACCTGCCTGCCGGCGCTGGCGGCCAGCGGCGCGGGATCGATCGTCAACATCGCGTCGGTGGCCGCGATCCGGGGCAATCCGGCCGTGTTCGCCTATAGCGCGGCGAAGGGCGCCGTGCTCTCCATGACGCGCAGCCTGATCGTGCATTGCCAGCAGCAGGGCTATCCCGTTCGCGCCAATGTGGTTCTCCCCGGCTCGCACGATACGCAGATGGTGCGCGAAGCCTATCGCTTCGCCGCGCCCGAATTGCGCGAAGCCGCCCGCAAGCACGAAGGACAGCCGGAGCATGTCGCCGACCTGGTCCTGTTCCTGGTGTCGGATGAGTCGGCCCGGTTGAACGGCGCGGAGATCGTCATCGACAATGGCCGGACGGTGGGGTGAGGCTCACTGCCGTTTGAGATCTCCCGCGTAGAAGCGGGATGCCCAGGCGATGCTGCCGGCGCCCGCGAGCGAGAACAGCACCACGGCCGACAGCGCGTAACGCAGCGATGTGTCCTGCATCCCGTCCGCCGCCGCCAGATGATCGCTGAGGAACCCCGTCACCGCCGGCCCCAGGCCCAGCCCGAACAGGTTGAAGACCAGCAGGGTCACGGCCGACGTCAATGCCCGGATGCGCGGCGGGACGACGGACTGCGGGACGCCTATGATCGGGCCGTAATAGAAGAACATCAGCATGGTCGCCAGGAAGCCGAACGCCAGCGACGCCGTCAGCGAAGGGATCAGGAACTGGACCAGCGCGGCGGGGACCATCAGGAGCATCGCGGCGGCGCTCACCCAGACGCGGCCCGCCGCATTGCGCGATCCCGCCGCGTCCGACAGGCGGCCGCCCAGATAGATGCCGATGCCGCCGCCCAGCCCGTTCATCAGCGCCAGCCAGGAGGCGACGTCGGCAAGCGGCATGTGGTGGACGCGCATGTAGAAGGGCGCGGACCAGCTCATCATCGCATATTGGGCGAAGGCATGAAGGGTCGTGCCGATCAGCATGTAGCGATAGGTCCGCAGCCGCCACAGGAAGCGCATGGCTTCGCCGAGGGGCGGCGCTTTTTCCGTTCTCGCAGAAAGGCCGGACCCCGTCCGCGCAGGTTCCCGCACGAGCAGCAGGACGAGCGGCGCCAGGGCCAGCCCTGCGACGCCGATCACCCCGAAAGCGAGACGCCACCCCAGCGCGGCGGCGATCCAGCCGCCCGACGCATAGCCGAGCATGATCCCGGCCGGGAGCGCCAGTCCCCACAGGGCAAGCGCCGTGACCCGCCTTTCGGGCGGGTAGTAATCGGCGATGATGGAATGGGAAGCGGGCACGGAACCGGCTTCCCCCAGCGCGACGCCGATACGGAACGCGACAAGGGAGCCGAAGCCGGTCGCCAGGCCCGAAAGCGCCGTCATGCCGCTCCAGGTGGCAAGCGAGGCGGCGATGATGTTGCGGCGATTGAAGCGGTCCGCCAGCCGCGCGATCGGAAGGGACAGCGTCGCGTAGAACAGCGCGAAGGCAAGGCCGGTGAGCAGTCCGAGCTGACCGTCGCTCAGCCCCAGCTCGCGCTTGATCGGTTCCTGAAGCACCGACAGGACCGTGCGATCGATATAGTTGAACATCGACACCAGCCCCAGCATGACCAGCATCGTCCGGCGCAACCCGGCGGCGGAGGTCGTCGGCGGGGCGGTAAGTCCGATGGGAGGGCTGTTCATGCGACTACCTCTTTAAAGGCTCTTTGATTGAAGGGAGGCCCGCTTTGGGCGGGCCTCCCCGAATTATCGAACTTCCCTCGCCGGTGGTCCGCTTGGCAATCCCTCAGAATTTGAAACGAACCCCCGCCGTGAGCGTGCGCCCTGCGACGTTGTAGAGCGTGAACAGCGTCGGATAGAGAAGGCCCGGCGCGGCGGCCGCGGCCACCAGCGGCGGCTTGCGGTCGAACAGGTTGGTGGCTGTCACGAACAGCTCCGGCTCCCCGCGCACGTCGAACTTATAGGATGCCGTGGCGTCGGTATAGAAGACCGGCTTGATCGCCGGGACAGCATAAAAGGACGTCGGATCGTTCTTGAGGTTGCCGATGGTCACCTTGCCGATCATCGATTCCTGCACGAACAGCGTCAGGCCGCCATTGGTGTAATTGGCGCTGAGCGTGCCCCTGAACTTGGGATAGGCATAGCCCGTCTGGCTGTTGACGCCATGGCCGGCATAATCGATCACCGGCGCGATGGAATTGGTCTGAGACTTGTAGCGATCCAGATAGTTGGCGAAGGCGCGCAGCGCGAGTTCGCCATCGCCCAGCTTGGTCCGGTACGACATGGCGATGTCGAGGCCGCTGGTGCGCAGGAAACTGATGTTCTGCGTGATGAGGCTCACCGAAATCGGATAGTTGGCGGGTGAGCGATCGCTGAACGGCAGCGGCCTTTCGATAAGAGCGCATGTCGGCGACGTGCCGTTCGACGTTTCGCACTCGTTGACGACATCGTTCAGCCCCTGCGTGGCGATGGCGCCCTTGATCTTGAGGTCGTAATAATCGACCGAAACGTCGAAGCCGGGCAGGAAACTGGGGCTGAGGACCACGCCCGCGGCGAACGTGTCGCCGGTTTCGGGATCGAGGTTGGGATTGCCGCCGCTGAATTGACGGATCGAACCCGGCTGGCCCGTGTGAGGGTCGTTGAAGTTCACCGGCGCGGTCTGAACGCCCGCGAACAGTTCGAACAGCGAGGGCGCGCGAATATCGCGCGAGCGCGTGACGCGGAACATCACGTCCTCAATCGGCTTGTAGACCGCGCCGACCTTCCAGGTCTTGACGCTTCCGCTGGTGCTGTAGTCGGTGAGGCGGAAAGCGCCGTTGAGGCTCAGTTCCTCGGCAAGGGGCTGGCCCTTGAATATCGGAACCTGCGCTTCGGCAAACACCTCCTTCACGTTCAGCTTGCCGAAGGCCGAGCCGACATTGGTGTTGTTGAAGCGGGTCATGCGATTGGCCGGAATGCCCCGCAACCCGGTGAAGTCGATGGGCACGGCGGGATCGGAATTGGACGTCAGGTCCAGCTTCTGCTTGCGATATTGCCCGCCAATGGCGACCGTGACCGGGCCTGCCGGAAGCTCGAAAACGTCCCCGCGCGCCGACAGGACGAAGTCGTCGGTCGAGTTCATGGCGCGGTAGCGGGATACGCCGAGCACGGTTTGCAGATCGGCGGCGGAGGGCGTTCCCGCGCCGAAGACATTGAGCGGCGTGCACCCCGGATAGAGGCCGGGGTTGGTCAGCGTGACGCGGCAGACGATCGAACCGTTAGGTCCGCGAACCGCGTCCAGCGCCGCTGCCAGCTTCGGAATCTCGACCTGCGTCTGGGCGAATTTGGTGACGGACTTGCCATGGGTATAGTCGGCAGTGATGTTCCATCCGCCCAGGTTCCACTCAAGGCCGCCGTTGATGAGATAGGCGTTGGTCGCCTCCCGCGTCGGGATCGGTCCCTGCTCGGCGATGAAGCGGAAGACGGTGAAGTTGTCATTCGGCCCCATTTGCGCCTGGACCGCCGGGTCCAGGAAGGCGTTGCCGCTGAAGAAGCGGAAACCCAGCACGGACTGGGCCTGCGTGTCATAGCTGGTGACGCTGCGCGAGTAGCTGCCCTGGACATGCGCCGTCAGCCCATCGGTCAGGTCGTAGGCCAGCCGGCCAAAGCCCTGGGTCGTCGTCAGCGGCGCGATCAACTGGTTGAAGCCGGGAATGTAGAGGCCGTCGCCGCCCACATTGGTGCCCGGCGTGCCGGTCGGCGTGCCGCGCTGTATCGGACGCACCGCGCCGCCGGGCAGGAAGATAGTGTTGACGAGCGCGGGCACCGTGCTCGCCGTGATGATGCCGTTATTATAGTCGTTCGTCGTGAAGCGCAGGTTCGGCAGGAAGATGAACGGATTTGCCTCGCGGCCTGGCGCGGCGGTCGATCCGGGGACCGAACCCACGGCCGCATAGGCGTCGTCACCGTAGATGCGCGCGCTGCGCTTGATGCCATCGCTGTGAAAGCGCTCGACCGAGGCGAGGACATGGCCGCGATCGCCTGCAAAGCTCATGCCCCCCGCAATGCCGATGCGGTAGTTGCCAAGGTCGCCGCGGGTGGACACGCCGCGCTGCGCGACGCCCTTCACCCCGGTGAACTTCTTGTCGAGGACGAAGTTCACCGCGCCGCTGACGGCGTCGGAGCCGTAGACGGCGGATGCGCCGCCGGTCACGACGTCGACCCGCTGGATCAGCAGTTGCGGGATCGTGTTGACGTCCACCGCGCCGCGGAATGTCGTGGGCGGCACGCGGATGCCGTCGAGCAGGATCAGCGCCCGCGTCGGGCCGACGCCGCGCAGGTTGAGCAGATTGCCATGCTCGCCGCTATTGCCCTGCAACTGGCTGTTGGATTGCGGGCTGACGGAGTTGGCGAATTGCGGCAACTTGTTGATCGCGTCGGCAAGGTTGGTGGGGGTCGCCTTCTCCAGTTCCGTGGTGGGCGCGACGGTGACGGGCGTCGGCTGGTTATAGCCGTCGCGCACGACGCGCGTTCCGGTGACGATGATGTCTTGCGCGGAAGGCGCGCCGGCATCCTCCGCCGACTGCGCTTCGGCCGTTGCCGTCGCCGCCGTTTGCGCATGGGCCGGCACGATGATCCCGGCAAACGCGCATCCCGAAAGGAGCGCTACTCGGCCAATCTTGAACCTTGTCATCATCTCTCTCCCTCTGATTAGGGCCATTTTGTCTTTCGCCCAGAAATCTCTTCCATCCTGTGAGCAGATCAGCGCGCGCCAGCCTCCTGCGCCGCCAGCCAGGCGGCCTTGGCGAGCGGTTCGATCCGCGTGACGATGTCGCCGGCATTGCTTGCGGTCTGCACGCCGTCGCGCGCCCGGCCGGCTATGCCCTGCAAAATGGCGGCCACCCGGAACAGGTTGAAGGCGCGGTAGAAGGGGTGCGTCGGATCGCAGCGAAGGCCGGTCCGCTCGCAATAGCGCCGGGCATAATCTTCGGCCGTGGGAATGCCGAGCGCGGCAAGATCGGCGCCGCGCAGGGTTCCGCGCACATCCACGCCCTCCGGCCTGAACCACTCCATCATATGATAGGTGAGGTCGCCGAGCGGATCGCCCAGGGTCGACAATTCCCAGTCTATGACGGCGGAAACACGCGGTTCGGTTGGGTGGACCAGCAGGTTGTGGAAGGAATAATCGCCATGAATGATCGTGGTGCGCTCCTCCGTGGCGGGCACCGCATCCGGCAACCAGGCGACAAGCCGGTCCATTTCGGGAATGTCGCGGGTGCGCGAGGCTTCATATTGCCGCGACCAGCGCGAAATCTGCCGCGCGAAATAATTGCCCGGCTTGCCATAGTCGGCCAGGCCGAGCGCCGTGAAATCGACCAGATGCAGGCGGGCAAGCGTTTCATTGGCGGAATCGTAGATGGCGGCGCGTTCAGCCCGGTCGAGGCCCGGCATGCGCGGATCCCAGAAGCTGCGCCCCGGAACGTAGCGCATCACGTAGAAGATGCTGCCGATGACATCCTCGTCCTCGCAAAGCAGCAGCGGCTCGGCGACCGGCAGGCCGGCTTCGTGCAGGGCCATGGTGATGCGATATTCGCGATCCACCGCATGGGCGGACTTCAGCAATATGCCCGCGGGCTTGCGCCGCAGGACGTAGCTTTGGTCCTGCGTCGACAGGAGGAAGGTCGGGTTGGACTGACCGCCCTCGAACCGCTGGACGCGCATCGGTCCGGAAAAATCGGCGATCCGGCCCGCCAGATAAGCGGCAAGACGGGTCTCGTCGAAGGCGCTGTTGGCGGCGACATCGACGGTCGAGCCGATCGTCGCGGCGGGCTGCGCAGCGCTCACGATGCCGCCCCTTCCGCATATTTGGCCAGTTCCATCCGGGCAAGCTGGCGTTCATGGACCTCGTCGGGTCCATCGGTCAGCCGCACGATGCGGGTGTTCGCCCAGAGCTCCGCCAGGCCGAAATCGTCGCTGACGCCGCCGCCGCCATGCGCCTGGATGGCGTCGTCGACGATTTGCTGCGCCATTTTCGGCGCGGCGATCTTGATCATCGCGATTTCGGCGCGCGCGGCCTTGTTGCCGACCGTGTCCATCATGTGGGCGGCCTTCAGGCACAGCAGGCGCGCCATCTCGATCTCGCAACGGGCGCGGGCGATCCGCTCCTCCCAGACCGAATGTTCGGCGATCGCCTTGCCGAAGGCCCGTCGCGAAAGGAGGCGGCGGCACATCTTCTCCAGCGCGACCTCCATGGTCGCGATGTTGCGCATCGTGTGGTGGATGCGCCCCGGCCCCAGCCGCCCCTGCGCGATTTCGAAGCCGCAGCCTTCGCCGAGCAGCATATTCTCCGCCGGCACGCGGACATTCTCCAGCGCCACCTCGAAATGCCCGTGCGGCGCATGATCGTAACCGAAGACGGGCAGATGGCGCACGAGCGTCACGCCCGGCGTGTCGCGCGGCACCAGGATCATCGACTGCTGCCGGTAGGGCGCGGCGTCCGGATCGGTCTTGCCCATGACGATGAAGAAGTCGCAGCGCGGATGGCCCGCGCCCGACGACCACCATTTCCGGCCGTTGATGACATAGTCGCCGCCGTCGCGGCGAATGTCGGTCTGGATGTTCCGCGCATCGGAGGAGGCGACGGCCGGTTCGGTCATCAGGAAGGCGGACCGGGTCTTCCCGTCGCGCAGCGGCACCATGAAGCGCTGCTTCTGCTCGGCCGTGCCATAGCGATGCAGCACCTCGAAATTGCCGGTGTCGGGCGCCATGCAGTTGAACACCTCGCTGGCGAAGGAAATCCGGCCCATCAGCTCGGCGATCGGCGCATATTCGACGTTGGTAAGGCCGACGCTGGTGAAAAATTCGTCGTCATGCTCAGATGGCGGCATGAAGATGTTCCACAGCCCCGCCTGCCGCGCCTTGTCCTTGAGTTCATCGAACACGGGCGGGATCTCGGTCCAGCGGTCGATCGCGGCGGACTGTTGGTGATAGACCGGAACGGCAGGAACGATATGCTCCTCCATGAACGCCCTTACGCGCTCCATCCATTCCCTGGATTTGGCCGACTGTTCGAAATCCACGCATCCGCTCCAGATATGCCGCCGGATTCGAGCCGGCCTGCTCATGTTCTAATACTCACCCGACCGATCGGTCGAGCGATAAGTAGTCGACCGACTGGTCGGCTGTCAAACTGGTCAGGGAAGAAATTTTTGGTTGACGCCCGACCAGTCGGTCGATCATCTGGGTCGCAGGAGAGCAAGCGATGACGAACAGCCCACTCATGGAAGTCGCCCTGTTGCGGGGCTATGCGCCGTACACGCTTGCAGGATATGACATTTTCCGATCGGTGATCGAGTCGGACGGCGCGGTGCCGGCTCGTCTGAAAGCGCTGTTCGCAGCGGTGGCTGCCGTCGATCGCCGCCATTTGTCCCTGGCGCGCCGGGAACTGGAACGCGGCGTATCGCTTGGCCTGACATCGAAGGAGGCGACCGCTGGCCTCATCGTGCTGTCCAGCCTCCGCGGCGAGGCTGCGGCGCTCGATTTCGCGCAGATCATCGAGGAGAGTTTCGGCGACGCCCAGGCGCCGGTCCCGCAACCCCTGCCCAAGGCGGCGGAGGGAGAGGCGGAGGCCAATTTCCGGGCCTATTGGGCGGGAAGCATCCCGGCGCCGCTCGGCGCGTTGATGCGCCTGGCGCCCGAAGCGGCGGACGCCTATTATCTCATGCGGCGGGGCAGCATCGACGCCAACCCGCTGTCCGCCAAATATGGCGAACTGCTCCTGCTCGCCATATTGGCGGCCGGATACAGTCCCATGGCCGCGACCCATGTGCGCGGCGCGCGCAATGCAGGCGCGAGCGACGAGGAAATTGCCGAAGCAGTGCTGTGCGCCATTCCGTCGGCGGGGATCGCCGCCTGGATGGCGGTGGGCGGCATGCTTGCCCCGCCCGAAGAAGGCGGCATCGCCCGCTGAAAACGACCGATCTTTTCACATCTTTGCCAAGGAGAGAGTTACATGGAACCGGAAAAGGACGTCATCCAATATGAAGTGGCCGATAACGGCATCTGCACGATCTGGCTCAACCGTCCCCATGTGAAGAATTGCGTCAGCCCCCAGCTTCTGCGCGACCTTGAGGTGGCGGTGGACAAGGCGGCCGAGGACGATTCGGTGCTGGCCGTCGTGTTCCGCGGTCGCGGCCACACCTTCTGCGCCGGCGCGGATCTTGGGCAGCTTGTGGGTCCGGTGCTGCACGAAACCAGCACCTCGCTTCAGCTCGCGATCGACTCGGCGCGCACCTATGACAAGATCTACAACATGAAGAAGCCGACCATCGCCTGCGTCGAGGGCTATGCGGTTGCCGGCGGGTTCGAGCTTTTCATCTCCTGCGACTTCGGCATCGCCGCCGACGACGCCAAGATCGGCGACTTCCACATCCGCCGCGCGCTGTTCGGCGGCGCCGGCCCGATCTATCGCCTGCCGCGCTACATCGGCATGCGCAAGTCGAAGGAGCTGATGCTGACCGGCAAGCTCTTGTCCGGCAAGGAATGCGTCGAATGGGGCTTGTGCAACGCCTCGGCGCCCAGCGACCAGTTGGAGCAGTTGATCCAGGATTTCTGCGCACCGCTGATCGACAAGAGCCCCTTCTGCATGTGGATGACCAAGATGGCGGTCAATCGCGGCATGGACGCCGACACCAACTCGCTCATCACGCTGGAGACGATGACCTGCAACGTGGTCCATCACTCCGCCGATGCGAAGGAAGGCGTCGCGGCGTTCCTCGAAAAGCGCCAGCCGGTCTGGACGGGCAAGTAAGCCATGGCGGTCAGCATGGTCGTCCTGGCCAGCCGGCCGCGGGACTGGACGCAGGAGCAGTTCACCAACTGGTGGCGAGGGCCGCATGCCGACGCCGCCAGGGTGCTGCCGGGGCTGATAGCCTATCGGCACGGCGCGGTGACGAAGGATTACGACAATCCCGAAGCGCCGGGCTGGGACGGGCATGCCGTGCTGACCTTCGCCGACCAGGCGGCGCTCGACGCCGCCTTCGCCTCGCCCGAATGGAAGGCGGCGACCGCCCAGACGAAGGGCATGGGCGGTCGGCGCATCATCCTCATCACCGATGAAGTCGATCTGCTTGCCGGAGACGATCATGGCTGACTGGAACCCCGGTTTCACCGCCGCGCAATTCCGTCTGGACGGCAAGCGCGCGCTCATAACCGGCGGACGCGGCGCGCTGGCCGAAGCGATGGCCGCGACGCTGGCGGACCTGGGCTGCGCCGTCGCCCTCGCCTCCCGCACGGAGGCCGACTGCGCCGATCTGGCGGCCGGCATAGCCGAGCGGTTCCGGGTTCCGGCCATCGGCCTTTCCTGCAACATCGCTGACGAGGCATCGGTGGAGGCGGCGGTCGCGGGAACGGTCGACCGGCTGGGCGGGCTCGACATCCTCATCAACAATGCAGGCGCGTCCTGGTGGGGACTGCCGCAGGACATCCCGCTCAAGGGCTGGCAGAAGGTGATGGACGTCAATGTGACCGGCACCTTCCTCGCCTGCCGCCACGCCGCGCGCCACATGATCGCGGCGGGCGGCGGCGCCATCGTCAACATCGCTTCGGTGGGCGCCTTCCTGTCCTATCAGCCGGACGCGGGGCAGGTCGTTCCCTACACGACCAGCAAGGCGGCGATCGTCCACCTGACGAGCGATCTCGCCGCCCAATGGGCCGGGCACAATATCCGCGTCAACGCCATCGCGCCCGGATCGATCGAGACCGGGATGACCGAGACGCTCGATCCCGCCATCCAGGAAAGGACGCGGGCGGGCATATTGATGCGCCGCTTCGGCCGCCCGGAGGAGGTGGCGGGCACGCTCGCCCTGCTGGCGTCGGACGCGGGCAGCTTCATCACGGGCCAGACCTTCCTGGTCGACGGAGGCCAATCCCTTGCCTGAGGAGCAAAGCCATCCGTCGTTCGAATGGGATGCCGAGCGGCTCTGGCCGCAATTCGCACGCCGTGCCGACGCAGAGCCGGACGCGCTTGCCCTGGCGGATTGCGACGACCGACTGTGGAGCCGGGGGGAATTGCGGGAGCAGGCGATTGAAATCGCGGCCTTGCTGAAAGGGGCAGGCGTAGAGCCGGGCGACCGCGTCCTCGTCACCGCCCACAAAAGCCCCGCGACAATCGCCACGGCGCTCGCCATATCGTCGCTGCAGGCGATCTTCTGCCCCGTATCGCCAAAGCTCGGAGCGGGCGACCTTGCCTTGCTCGAATCCTCGCTCGGCCATGTCGTCAAGGTGAGCGGAGCCGGCAGCGCCCTGCCCGATATTTTCGCTGCTGTCGGCGGACGATCGAGCGACCCCCGCGATCGCGACACCGCGCTCATCGGCTTCACCTCCGGCAGCACCGGCGTCCCCAAGGGGGTGATGCACGGCCCGGAAGCCCTGAATTACGCGACCCGCGCCTGCGCCGCCATTGCAGGCCTGCAACCGGACGACGCGATCCTGGGCATCGTCCCGCTCGACAGCGCGCCCGGCTTCACCTTCACCGCGCATTTCGCGTTGTCCCTGGGCCATCCGCTTGTGCTGGTCGATCCATGGGTGCCCGCCGAGGCGCTGCGACGGGCCGAACGCTATGGCTGCGGCTGGGCGATCGCGGTGCCGACGCATCTGTTCACGATGGTGGAGGCCGCCCGGCTTGGCGAATGGACCGGCCGCCTGCCGCTCCGCGCCATGGCGGTGGGCGGCAGCGCGATGACGCCGGAACTGATCGAGGACGCCGACCGGCTGCTCGGCCTCAAGGCGTTGCGCATGTTCGGCATGTCCGAATGCATGGGCCATGCCTCCACCCATCCGTCCCATTCGCTGGAACGCCGTCAGCTTTTCGACGGCATCCCCTTTCCCGGCACGCAGGAGGAGGCGTTCGACGCCGATTTGCGTCCCCTGCCGCGCGGCAGCCGGGGTCAGGCGGGCGTGCGCGGCCCCTCCCTCTTCCTGGGCTATGCGCAGGGCATGGGCGCGGGGCAGGAGCGCATGACGCCCGACGGCTTCTACCTGACCGGGGACGAGATCGTCCGCGATCAGGACGGCTTCGTCCGGGTGGTCGGCCGCATCAAGGACCAGATCATTCGCGGCGGCTTCAACATCGACCCGGCCGAGGTGGAGGCGGCGCTGCTGCGCCATCCCGCCGTCGCGGAAGTTGCGGTGGTCGCGGTGCCCGAACGCAAGCTGGGCGAACAGGCCTGCGCCGTCTGCCGGCTGCGCACGGATGACGGGAGCATCGACCTGCCCGCCCTGCTCGACCATCTCTCGCAGCAGGGTTTGTCCCGCAAGAAATGGCCCGAACATCTGGTGCTGGTCGAGGCGATGGCCGTCACCGCCACCGGCAAGCTCGACAAGAAGGCGATGGCCGCCATCGCCGTGGAGGAGGTCGCCCGCAGGCGCGCGGAGCCGCCCACCAGACAGGACGCATGACATGAAGCAGACCGCAACCAGCGTCGTCGTCGACGGCGTCGCCCTGATCACGCTCGACAATCCGCCGGTGAACGCGCTCTCGGCGTCCCTCCGCCAGGGATTGCAGGCCGAACTCGAGCAGGCGTTCGGCGACGAAGAGGTCGGTGCCATCCTGTTGCTCTGCGCCGGCCGGACCTTCATCGCCGGCGCGGACATCACCGAATTCGGCCAGCCTTGGCAACCCCCTTCCCTGCCCGACCTGTGCGCCATGCTGGACGGTGCGCCCAAGCCCGTCATAGCTGCCATTCATGGCACGGCGCTCGGCGGCGGGTTCGAACTGGCGCTCGCCTGCCACTATCGGGTGGCGGCGCGGAGCGCGAAGGTCGGCTTGCCGGAGGTGCATCTCGGCCTGCTTCCCGGCGCCGGCGGCACCCAGCGCGTACCCCGGATCGTCGGCGCGGAGGCGGCGCTCGACATCATCACGTCCGGGCGGCAGATCAAGGCTGCCGAAGCTCTTTCGCTGGGGCTGGTCGACGCCGTAGTCGACGATGCGGCCTTGGCGGAAGAAGCGCTGGCCTTCGCACGCCGTGTCGTGGCGGACGGCGGCGCGAAGCCGCGGATACGCGACCGGGCCGATGCAATCGAGGGCGATCGGAATCGCCCGGAACTGTTCACCGCCTTCGCCGCTGCGAACGCGCGCCGCTTCAAGGGGTTCGTCGCGCCCGCCGCCATCATCGGGGCCGTCGAGGCGGCGGTGACGCTTCCGTTCGACGAAGGGCTGGCAAAGGAAACCGCCCTGTTCGAGCGGCTGGTCGCCAGCCCGGAGTCCGCTGCCCAGCGCCATGTCTTCTTTGCAGAGCGCGAGGCGGCCCGCGTTCCCGACATCGGGCCCGACATATCCGCGATCGACATCCGATCGGTGGGCGTGATCGGCGCCGGCACGATGGGCGGCGGCATCACGATGAACTTCCTGAACGCCGGCATCCCCATCACGCTGGTTGAAACCACTCAGGAAGCGCTGGATCGCGGCATCGCCACCATCCGCCGCAACTATGAGACGACGGCCGCCAAGGGGCGCATGACGGCGGCGCAGGTGGAGCAGCGCATGGGCCTGATCTCGCCCAGCCTCGACCTCGCCGCGCTTGCTGACGCCGATCTCATCATCGAAGCCGTCTATGAGAGCATGGACGTCAAGACGGACATCTTCGCCAGGCTCGACCGGATCGCCAAGCTGGGAGCCATCCTGGCGTCCAACACCTCCTTCCTCGACCTCAATCGCATCGCTGCGGCGACCAGCCGGCCCGAATGGGTCGTGGGTCTCCACTTCTTCTCGCCCGCCAATGTCATGCGCTTGCTGGAGGTGGTGCGAGGCGCGGCAACGTCCAAGCCCGTGGTCGCGACGGCGATGCGGCTTGCCAAGCGGATCGGCAAGGTGGCGGTGCTGAGCGGGGTGTGCGACGGCTTCATCGCCAACCGTCTGCTGGCTCCGCGCGGCGCCCAGGCCGAAGCGATGATGCTGGAAGGCACGCCGATTGCGGAGATCGACCGCGTACTCGTCGATTATGGCTTTGCCATGGGCCATTTCCAGATGATGGATCTGGTCGGGCTGGACGTCATCGGCCGGAACGCGACGGAACGGACCGTGATGGGCGATCTGGTCGCCGCCGGTCGGCTGGGCCAGAAGCGCGGCGCGGGCTATTATGATTATGACGAGAAGCGGCGCTCGCGTCCTTCGGACGTGACAGGCAGCCTGATAAAGGAGGTGGCGGCAGCCCGCGGCGTCGCGCATGCTCCCACGTCGGGCGACGAGGCGCTGCTTGCGCGGCTGCTCTATCCGGTCGTCAATGAGGGCGCGAAGATCCTGGAGGAAGGCATCGCGCTGCGCGCCTCCGACATCGATATAGCCGCCGTGCTGGGCTATAACTGGCCGGTCTATCGCGGTGGACCGCTTTTCTGGGCCGATCAGGTGGGGCTGGATCGGATCGTCGCGGAGATGCGCCGGCTTGAGGCGGTGCATGGCGAAACCTTCCGCCCCGCGCCGCTGCTCGTGCGGCTGGCGGAGGCGGGGCGGCGGTTCGGCGACGGGTCGTGACCCTCAATCGCTCCTGGGTGCTTGCGCAAAGGCCCGAAGGCACGGTGCGGGCCAGTGACTTCGCCTATCGGGAGCAGGCATTCGACATGCCCGCCCTGCAGGAAGGCGACATTCTCGTCCGCACGCGGATCATCTCCTGCGCGCCGACGATCCGCAACTGGCTGAACCCGCCCGAACGCAGCTATCGCGGCGCGATCGGCATCGGCGATCCGATCCGGGGCATGGCTGCGGTCGAAGTGCTGGCGTCGCGCCACCCGCGCTTTGCGGAGGGGCAATGGTTGACGGCGGTCGCGCCCTGGCAGGACTTTGCCGTCCTGCGTCCGGACGAGGCTGCCGTCCCCGTCACGCCAATAGAGGCTTGGATGGATCCGGTCGACGCGATGACGCTTTATTCGCCCAACAGCCTGACCGCCTATTTCGGCCTCTTCGCGGTGGGGGAGCCAAAGCCCGGCATGACCGTGCTCGTATCCGGCGCGGCCGGATCGGTCGGCGCGATGGCGTGCCAGATGGCCCGCATCGCTGGCTGCCGGGTCATTGCGGTGGCGGGCGGCCCGGAAAAATGCCGTTGGCTGAAGGAGGACGTCGGGGCGGAGGTCGCCATCGACTACCGCTCGGCAGACCTCCCATCGGCCTTGAAGCATGCCAGTCCCGACGGCATAAACATCTTCTTCGACAATGTGGGCGGCGACGTGCTGCAGGCTGCGGTCGACCGGATGGCGCCCCATGGCCGCATCGTGCTTTGCGGACAATTGGCCGCCTATGATTCAAATGAACCGGCCGCCGGACCCAGGGATATGATGAAGCTGGTCTATGGGCGGATTCGGATGCAGGGCTTTGTCGTCGGGGACTATGCCGACGACTATGCGTCCGCGATCGCATCGATACGACAATGGGAAGCTGAAGGACGGCTGCGCAATCGTTATGATATGCGCGACGGGTTCGAGCGCATACCCAACGCGTTCGTCGACATCTTCAACGGGCGCAATGCCGGAACACTGATCGTCCGAATCTAAATCCTCGTGCTTCGCGAGAGACATGTCCACTCGAAAATCTGCCCTGTCCGTAGCGCTTGAGGTCCATGCCCGCCCGGAATTTTGGTCGCTTGAGGGCCTGAAATCTCGTTCCGTCATTTCTCGTCAAGGCGAAAGCGCAATTCACTCGTGCCCGACATCATGTGCATGCGGTTGGGCATGGCCATGGGTCCGGAGATAGCGTTCGTCGATGGCGGCGATCATGGCCTCGGCCTTTTCGCCGCCGACGAGCTTCATCAGCTCATCGACCTTCGCCTCCAGACGATCGTCATTTTCCTTTGAGGCCGGCGATCCAACATACAGGAAATAGGCCAGGCCAACGACCTGCCAGATCAGTTGGAGGAATTCCGACTGCCAGTTCTCGAATGTGTCGCGGCCCATCTCGACCAGATAGCTGCCTACCTCGACTAGCTGCCCGTGCTCTCGAGCCTCTTCGACGAACGCGTACCAACCGAAAATCCAGTGCGCGGCGATCGAAACCAGGAAGAACAGGGCTGTAATCCAGCCATAGGCGTAGCGCTTCATCAAACAGGCTCCTCGCTGGCAAGTGGTCCCGTAACTCCGGGAGGATTGTTGCTCATCAGTAACGCAGATGAACTGGATGGGTTCATCGTCGAGCGGAGAAGCGCGGCGGCAGGCTGCGGGTTCAACAGACGCCGCATCCAACCGTAAAATGCTATTGCGAGTTATTCGCGTTTATTTTAGAGAGCCGATCGTTCGAACTCGGTCGCCTGCGCATGTGCTGACAGGATCATCACGCGGCAGCCCTCCGAAAGAGACAAACAGACGAAAGGGTATTCCGTTGAAGTCGATCAAGTCGTTGCTGCTGGGCAGCGTCGCCATGAGCTTTTGCGCAGCCGCGCAGGCCCAGGAGGCTGCGCCGGGCAGCGATGACCAGGGCGCCATCGTCGTCACGGGCACCTACACGCTCGATCATAGCATCGATACGGCGACCGGCCTTGGCCTCGCCCTGCGAGAGACGCCGCAGTCGGTCAGCGTCATGACCGCCCAGCGCATCCTCGACCAGAACCTGATCACCGTGAAGGACGTGATCCAGAACGGGGTCGGCGTGGCGGTCAACGAAGTCGATGACGTGCGCAACAGCTTCTATGCGCGCGGCTTCGAAATCCGCAATACGCAGATCGACGGCGTGCCGGCGGCCTGGACGCTGGCCGGCGCCAATGGCGAGACGAGCGCCGACGTGTCGATCTACGAGCGGGTCGAGATCGTGCGCGGCGCGACCGGCTTCCTCTCGGGCGCGGGCGATCCGTCCGCGTCGGTCAACCTCGTCCGCAAGCATGCCGATTTCGCGGACTTCAAGGGCTATCTCAATGCGGGCGTCGGCAGTTGGGACAGCTGGCGCCTATCGGCCGACCTGGGCGGCGCGCTCACCCCGGACGGCCGCGTCCGCGCCCGCGTCGTCGGCCGCTACGAGCGGGGGAAGAGCTATATCGACATCCAGGACAGGAAGAAGTGGGTGCTCTACGGCGTCGTCGAAGCCGATGTGACCGATTCCACGCTTGTCCGTGTGGGCATCTCCCATCAGGACACTAAGCCGAGCGGCGCGACCTGGGGCGCTCTGCCGACCTTCTACAGCGACGGCACGACGACATTTCTGCCCCGCTCGCAGACCACGGCGGCGGACTGGACCTATTGGAACACGACCAACCAGAATATCTTTGCGACCGTGCGCCAGGCGTTCGGGGAGCGCTGGAGCCTGACCGTCAATTACAATCGCCTGAAGAATAGCGGCGACACGCAACTTCTGTATCTCTACGGCAATGTGAACAAGGCGACGGGGACGATCGATTCCTCCAATCCCTACAAGTCGACCGGCGAAAGCGTCCAGGAGAGCTTCGACGGGCAGCTCAAGGGCGAGGTCTCGCTGTTCGGCCGCGATCATGAAGTCGTGCTGGGGGCGCTGCACAGCATCCTCAATCGCCATACCGACAATTTTGTGGCGCCCTACACTCGGAACAACCCGGCCTGGGGCGCAGGATTGAACGACTGGGCGAACAATGTTCCGCTCGTGGGTGAGGTCGGCGTGCCCTTCCCAGAGCCGGTCTGGGGCACCACGCCCGTCCGCAACGAGCAGGAGCGCATCAAACAGACCGGCTATTATGCCGCGGTCCGCCTGAATATCGCCGATCCGTTCAAGGCCGTCGTCGGCGGCCGTCTGGCGAGCTGGCATCAGACCGGCTTCGCCTGGAGCGGTCCCAGCGACTATGGCAATGACGATGTGTTCATTCCCTATGTCGGCGCCTTGCTGGACGTGGCGCCGAACCACCGCCTCTATGCAAGCTATACCAGGATCTTCCAGCCGCAGAACCTGCTCGACCGCAACCTGCGGCAACTCGACCCGCTGAACGGCAATGCCTTCGAGATCGGCGTGAAGAGCAGCTTCTTCGGCGACAAGTTCCAGACTTCCATCGCGCTGTTCCAGATCAAGCAAGACAATGTCGGCCAGCCCGATATCATGGTCACGCCGCCCGGCGGCGGCCTGCCGCAGCAGACCTATGTCGCGGCCGAGGGCATCACCAGCAAGGGCGTCGAACTTGAAGCGACCGGCCAGCTGCTGCCCGGCTGGAACGTCAACGCAAGCTATAGCCGGTTCTGGGCGGACTACAGCAATGGCGCTCCGGCGAACACGGACCAGCCGCGCAAATTGCTCAAGGTCTTCACCACCTACAGCTTTCCGGTGCTCGGCCGCGACCTGACGCTTGGCGGCGGCGTCAACTATCGCGGCGTGGCTTATTCGACCGGCGCCAACCCGGTCACGCTTGCGCCCTTCCGGTTCACGCAGGGCGCCTATACGCTGGTGAGCGTGATGGCGCGCTACAACATCACCGACCAGGTCGAAATCCAGGCCAATGTCGAGAACCTGCTCGACAAGACCTATTTCAGCCAAGTCGGCTTCTATAGCCAATATCGCTATGGCGCCCCGCGGAACTTCACGGTCGGCGCGACCTATCGCTTCTGATGGCTGACACGCTTCTGATCCTCGCAGGCGTCAGCGCGGCATGCGGGAGTGCCGCGCTGCGCCATGCATGGTCCCTGCACCGGCGCTCCAGCCTGTGGAATGCCGCGGGCTGGGGCTTGTTCCTGCTCGGCGTCGTCACCGGCTGGTGGGGAGCGGGCGCCTGGGGCGTCTCGGTCGCGTCGCTTGTCGGCATGAGCGCGGCGCTGCTGATCCTCAGCCATGCCGCCATCACGTCGCCCGCCGCCGGCAGTGCCAAGGCCTCGAACAGGCGTGTCGGCATGCTGCCCGAACGCGGCGAGCCGCTCCATCTCCGGCGGCGGCTGATGACCTTCCTGATCGTCGTCATCTTGGCGATGATCGTCTCGACAGGGCTTGGCATCGCCGCCTATGGCCTCATGGCGCTGACCGGCGCGGCCGAGGCCAATTCCGTCGTGACGGGCTTCTTCGTGACGCCGCTTGCCTGGTCGATCCTCGCCTATGCGCTCCTGATAGAGGAGCGCCGCATCCGCCAATGGGCGACGCTCGGCATCTTGGCCGTGCCGGGGGCGCTGGCTCTGATATTTGGATTGTCCGCATGACGACCATCGCCCCTGAAAGCTCGACAGTGAAGCGCGCTCTTTCGGCGCATGCCGCCATCGGCCTGCTCGCCGGCGCGCTGCTCTATATCGTCAGCCTCTCCGGCACGCTCGCTGTCTTCTACCAGGAGTTTCAGCGCATTGAGCAGCCCAGGGCGCCGGAAATGGCGTCGATCGATCCGCAGGCGGTGCAACGCGGCATCGAGGCGGTGCTCGCTCGCGAGAAAGGCAAGCCGCTTGCCACCCATCTCTATGTCCACCTTCCCGTGGAAGGGCTGCCGCGCACGGTCATCACCACCGACACGCAGGCCGTGCATATCGACAGGACCGGCAAGATCGCGGGCAAGGAGGAGATCGCCTGGTCCGACTTCCTCGCCCAGCTCCACTATATGCTCAACATTCCGGGCCTGTTCGGCTTCATCCTGGTCGGCATTCTGGGCGTCATGATGCTGACGCTCTCGCTCTCCGGCGTGATCGCCCATCCCCGCATCTTCCGCGACGCTTTCCGCCTGCGCGCCCGCGACAAGGGGGGCCTTGGCCTTGCCGACTGGCACAACCGGATGAGCGTCTGGACGCTGCCCTTCATCCTCGCCATCTCGCTCACCGGCGCGCTCATCGGCACGGCAGACCTCACCGCCTATGGCATTGGCGCAACGGGCTACAAGGGCGATATGGAGGCAGTCTATGCGTCCATCTTCGGCCCCGAGGGCAAGCCCGATACCAAGGCGGCGCCAGCGCCCAATATCGCGGCGGCGCTCGACTATATGGCCGCACATTATCCCGGCCGACGCCTCACCTATGTGACGCTGCACGACCCTCTGACCGCCGGGCAGCATGTTCAGATCGTCGGCACCTTCGAACGCAGGCTGGTGTTCGGCGAATATTATAATTTCGACGCGGCCGGTCGCGTCATCGGCAGAGCCGGCATCTCCGACGGTCCCGCAGGCCGGCAGATGGCCGCCTCCAACTATAATCTGCATTTCGGCAATTTCGGCGGCCTGCCGGTCAAGATGGCCTATTTCATCCTTGGCATGGCGCTCACGGCCATCTGCGCGACGGGCACCTATATCTGGCTGGGCAAGCGCGAGCGGCGTGGCATCGGGGCGCCGCGCATCCGCGCCGCGTGGGATGCCGTGGTCTGGGGCGCGCCGCTGATCCTTGCCCTGGCATTTGTCCTGCGCAAGACGCTGGGCAACGACCTGCCGCTGGTCGCGATCTTCTGGGGAGGTCTTGCCGCCATACTGGTCGGCGCATGGTTCTTTGCGGCGCCCGGACAGATTGCCAAGCTGCTCAAGCGAGCGCTTGTGCTGGCGTGCGGCCTGGGTTCGGCCCTGGCCCTCGCCGGTTTTTGAATGCCGATCGGTCTCCAGGGAGCTGCATGAATCGAACTGAATGGACGACTGCTTGTAGCACCCGACTGGCGAAAGCCGTTATTTTCAGGGATTTCCAACCAACATAATGGATTGGAAGAAAATGGTGCCAGAAGAGGACTCGAAATCAGATTTTATGCAATTGTTTTAAAATCTTAGTCCTCAAAACGAGTTCGACTAAATACCCTCATTTGTACCCGCAGCAGTGAATGACGGAGAGGTTCGATGCCCAAAACCGCCTCTTTGACAACTTTTTTCGATCTATTCGCGCCTACCATATTCCGCCGCAGTCTGCACCTGATCGCAACCATATTTTTTTTGGTGATGCCCTCGTCTATGCGTGGTCCCCCGGGGAAGCCTGTGACCCTTCCTCGCCACTCGGAGGGCAATTTTGTTTCTCAGGTTCTGACCGTCCGGCGCGCAATTCCAGCCGATTCCAAAGGCCAGTCTCGGCAAAGGATGCAGGAAAACTTCCAACTCTCATGACGGACGCCCTGCATCGCGACCGGCCAAGGGGAAAGCGCCAGGAAGGGGTGTCCGCGCCAACCGCCCGTTCCCAAAACCGCAAGTAGAGGCATCAACTGCGGTTGAAGGCCCAACGTAGTGTGTGGGCAATGATGAAGGCACTTGCCCGAACTAAGGGTGACGCCAGCGGCCGTGCCGGGAAGCCATGCAACTGTTTTGCCCAAGGCGGCAATATATCGACCGACGCCTGCATCAGCATGGACTGGGCAGGCCTCATCGCCGTGGATGGCGCCGGTTGCGACAGGATCATGCGGGCGACGGCGCGGGTGCGGGTATCGGCCTTCAACTCCGGCAGGAACGATGTCATCAGCGCTTCAGCCTCCGCGCGGCTTTCGGGCACCGGATCAGCGCCCAGTGCGCGGGCGATCTGCGCCGCCTGTTTAAAATAGCGGTCCTGATTCGCACGGCTCATGCCCGGTTCGGCAAAGGCGATCCAGGCGTCGAGAAAACCCATCGCTTCGCAGACATGGACCCAGGCGAGCAGACGTGGATCTGTGGCGGCATAGGGCGTGCCATCGGGAAGGACGCCCTTCACGCGTTCATGCACCTGACGCACCCGATCGATGGCCGCTTCCGCTTCGGCCCGATCGCCAAAGGTGGTGACGGCGATGAAGCGGGCGGTGCGCCGCAACCGGCCCAGCATGTCGCCGCGAAAGCCGCTATGGTCCCAGACGCCGGCCAGTGCTGCTGGGTGCAACATCTGGAGCAGCAAGGCGGTTACGCCGCCTATCATCATCGTCGTCACATCGCCATGCACGCGCCAGATCACAGACTGGCGCGGATAGAGGGCGTTGTCGGAACGCACAACCGGCCTTTCGCCACGATCCCGGTCATTGAAGACATTCTGTATCCGCCGGACCAGCATATGCCGCAGATATTCTGTCGGCGGCAGAAATAGAGCGTTGGCCATGGTCATCAGCCTTCCTTGAGAGCAAGCGGGCGGACGGGCACGTCCGTCAGGATCATCTTGTCCCCGCCGGTGATGGCGGCCAGCGCCACGTCCAGATTCGGATAGCGGAAGCTGAAACCGCTTCGGGTTGCGACGGCAGGCAAGACCCGCTGACCGTTCAGCAGCAACTCCTCCGCAAAGCCACTCAACAGGCGGCGCAGCGGCCAAGCTGGCACCGGCAGCATCGCGGGTCGATGCAGAGCGCGGCCCAGCGCAGCGGTGAAGGTGCGGTTGGTGACTGGTACCGGTGCCGTGCCGTTGACCGGGCCGTTGATTTCCGGGCGGGCAAGGCAATGGACGATCAGGCGGACAAGGTCGTCGCGATGAATCCAACTCATCCAGTGCCGGCCGTCGCCGAAGCGCCCTCCCAGCCCATATTCGAAAGGCGCCAGCATCCGCGCCAGCATCCCGCCGCTGGCGTCCAGCACCAAACCCGTGCGCAGATAGACGGTGCGAACGCCAAGTCCTTCAGCGCGGCGCGCGGCCCGTTCCCAGTTCAGACACACATGGCGGGAGAAGCAGGGCTTACCTTCATCGCTTTCGTCAAGTTTTTCGTCGCCGCGCAGGCCGTAGATACCGATCGCCGATCCACTCACCAGTACCTCCGGGCGATGATGGAGCCGCTGTATCAAGCGCAAGACATTCTGCGTCATGCCCATCCGCGAGCGAACGATGCGCTGGCGCTTGGCGCGGGTCCACGGGCTGTTGGAAATCGGCTCGCCCGCTAGATTGACGATGGCGTCGATGCGCGTATCAGGCGAGATCGCGTCAAGGCTGGTGATGATGCGGACCGGGCCGGCCTGAAGCAGGGGCGCGGCCCTGGCCCGGTCGCGGGCCAGCACGGTCACGTCATGGCCGGCGCTGGCCAGCGCCTCCACCAATCGACTGCCGACAAAGCCTGTGCCACCCGTCACCAGCACAGTTTTGCTATGCCCGAGGGCCGCGGCGAGCGGGGCGGGATCTGCCGGAACCAGCCGCGGGCAACGGCGCGCCGCCGCCAGGTCACGCAGGCCGGACACAAATACGCCGAAAGCGGCAATGGCACAGAACCAACTCATCATGCCATAGTGAACGGGCATGATCGCGCTTGGCTCCCCGGCCCAGTCCAACAACCGGGGGATCAGCATGGCGAGGATGACACCGTAATTGAGCGTCAGCAAAGTATGAGTGATCCGTTCCGTCGCGGGGAGGTGACGGGTGCGGTCCTCCTCGACGAAATCCCACAGGGTGATGAACAGTTCGCCCGCCAGCAGCAGGATCAGCGCAATTGCCCAACCGCCCTTTGGGATGGTCCAGCCCAAGCAGGCGAAGGCCAGCATATAGGCGAGGTTGCGGATGCCGTGGAGGCGCAGTTCCACGCTCTGGCCCGGTCGCCAGGCGAGCCGCTCGGTCCCTTCATGATGATAGAAAGTGTCGAATGCGCCCATCGTCATTTGTAGGGCGATGAAAAGCCAGAGAGTGGTCGTCATGGCTGGACCTCCTGTTGCGAGGCGGGCTGATCGTGAAAATGGCCGACCTGGCGAATGAGCTCGCCAAGCAGGGGATGGCGGAGAGAGAGGGTGAAGGCGAACGAGCCCTCCCCCATGTCCTCATGATCGATGCTGAGTGCGCCAGGGGCGATCCAGCGCGGCAGGCGCAGCCGCAGGGCGCCGATGCAGAGGAAATAATGATGGCTGCGGAAGCGGATGCCAGTTGCACTCGCCTCTACGGTCAGGGCGATGCCGAAGCCCGCGCCCAAATATTCCTCCAGCCCGGTGGGGCCAGCGAACCGCTTGGCGCTGTGGATCACCTGGGGAAAGCCGCGCGGGCGGGCGTACATGCGGGTCCAGACCTGCCCGCCGCTGGCGCCATCCTCCGTCACCGTGACGACCGCAGCCATGCCGCTGTCCCGGCCAAGCGGCAGCGGCGATCCGATAAGGCGGCACGCCTGCGCCAGCAGCCAGCCCAGTGGCCGCATGCGGCAGGTCATGACCTGCCCCGCATAGCCGACCGAACGGCCGGGCAGCAGGCGCTTGGCGAAGCGGCTCCGTACCGCCCGCGGCAGCCTGTCCCATGCCTCCGCGCCCAGCAATGCCCGAAAGCGCATGTCGGATATCTGGTCAGGGCATGAATGGCGAAAGACGCTATCGTCTGTCCTAAGGAGCGCTGGTCTAGCCATCTTCCGTTCCTCCAATATATTCGGTTATTTCTGTATTGAGAGAAATATCTGGGCAAAAAGGAAAGCCTATTCGATCTCCTTCTTTCCACCCTTTCCGCTGACGAATTTGAGCAAGCCCACAACCTTCGATCCCATGCGGATTAGGGTCATAATCTGGGCAGGGGGGACATTCAGCATCTGTTGATACCAGCCTTCCACCGTGTTCATGAAATCGTGCATCGAATGAAGACGCTGGCGGACGGCCGGGCTGATCCGGGGATCGTCGGCATGTGCCATGGCGGCGCGGATCGCGGCGACCATGGGGTCGATTTCCCGCTCCTTGCGCCCTTGGGCGACCTTCGTCGCCATCTGCCACAGATCGGTTTCCGCCTCATAATGATCGCGCCGATCGCCCAGCACGGGGACGCGCCAGGCCAGCTTCCAGGCCAGCAGTTCGCGCAGGCTATTCGACACGTTGGAGCGAGCCATTCCCAGCTTGTCGGCAATATCCTCCGCCGTCAGCGGCCGGTCGGACAGGAAAAGCAGCGCATGAATCTGCGCTACCGACCGGTTCACGCCCCACTGGCCGCCCATATCGCCCCAGCGCAGCACGAACTGTTCCACTGCGGGAGGAAGACCTTGTGACTCGTTAGATATTTCTGTCATGACAGAAATATCTAACGATAATGCCAGCATGTCAAGGCCGACTGATCCTTACCGTTAACAGGAGGTTTCCGGATGCCTGATAGTGGACATACCGGAAGCGTGCTCAACTGCACCGGCAATGGTGGCTTTGTTCGACGATCCGAACTGTCCGCTTATGGAAGGCGGGAAAGGAGAAGCGGACTCTCAGTTACCTTGAGCGTCATCACCGCTTTCGACCCTTCCTTGCCGCTCAGGCGCCAATTTTCCATCGCCAGGTCCGGAAGGGCAGCAATTCGAACTTCGCCCTTCAAAACTGACCGGTTGCCGACAGGCAGGTTTTGACGAGCAAACCAAGGATGCTGCCATGACGGCAGCATCCTTGGTAAGCCGCCCTGCGCTCGAACGAGGATGGCCTGGGTAACGCTCGCCGCACCGCTGCGCTAAAACAGCCCAATGCTGAGAGCTTATATCGACGATTCTGTTTCCAATACTGGCGACCGACGGCTGGTGCTTGCTGCACTGATTCAAAGTGAGGCGACATGGGCGGCGTTCGAAGTGGATTGGCGACGTGCGCTCGCCGAGCCGCCCGCAATCGGCTATTTTAAGATGGCCGAGGCGCAGAACCGGCGCGACCAGTTCAAGGGGTTTTCCGAGAAAGAACGAAACCGCAAAGTCCATGCGCTCGCCGACATCGTCGCCCGTCATGCACCCTGGGGTTTTCACGCCTCGGTCAGCACGACTGACTATCGCGAATTGATCGAGCCAGCCGCGCCCTTCCCTATGCGAACGCCCTATTTCCTGCTGTTCTACGCGATCGTATTCGGGGTCGCGCGGATGCATGAGGCGCTTAGCGTTAGCGAGCCGTGCGACTTCATCTTCGATCAACATTCCGGGCTCGATAAGAAGACACTGCCTATGCTCAACGACATGATCGCGACCTCAAGCGGATCATGGGGCGGTCAGATCAGCGGCAGTGTTCGCTTTGCCGACGACAAGGACGAGGTCGCCATCCAAGCCTCGGATTTGCTGGCTTGGCTGATTCGACGCGAGGGCGATGGCCAATTACCGCCCGGATGCGACGGATTGATGGACAAGCTCGTCATCTACGGCGTCAATCGTTTTGCCGACGTCGATAGGGCGTGGCTCGAGCAGATCAGCGCTGGCTTCTCGGAAATCCCGCGCGCGAACTCCATCGACAAACAGGGTTGGCGGGAAATGATTCCGATCTGGGAGGGCGGTCACGCCAAGGCACTGAACGATGCCGTCATTGCAGCCGGGCTCTACCCACCCGAGGACTAGCAACCCGCGGATCACCTCGGTGATCTCGCCAGTGCGTCGCTCGTGTCTCACGGGAACCGACCCTTGGTGATGACTGGAAGCGTCTGCTGGAACACGAAGTTGGCGTTGTAGGTGTTAGAAGCCTGCGCCGGAGCCGGAGTAGCGCAACAGACTCCGACAAAGAGACTGGCGATCACATTCTTGCTGATCATTGCTGGCAGACTCCCGTACGTCCGGGTTGAGGCGAAACTCGATCATCGCTGCTACAAACGCACGCAGACGCTGCGATCAAACGACAGGTCGGGTTCATGGAGCGCTGGGTTGATCGTGCGACCGCCGTGCTTCCGTGAATCGAGGCCTGTCAGCTATTGTTGGAGCGGGGGCTGAGAAGCGTGCAAGCGGGGAATAGGTAACACGTCTCATGATGCACGGCGCCTGACGCGTCGGCGAGTTTCGGTAACACCCGACCATAAGCCGCCGTTCAGCCCCTTAGCGTAGCGACGGCGGCCCGGATGTACCACCCGAGGGCAAGCGGCGGCGTATGACGAAATGGCGGGCCACGCCCGATGATGATGAGCACTATATCTCGGCTGTGTCGCTACTTTAGTGCCGTCGTGAGATGCAGACGGGCGCGCGCTGGCGACCGCGAGCCTACGCCAGCGCACCCCGCATACCCTTCGTCGAGAAATCGGGGCCTCCTATCAACAGGAGGCCGTCCGATCCGGCGCTGTATTCCTCGGCGATCCTCACGCCATCGGTCTCGGACGTGAAATTGGACAGGAACGTAAGCAGTCGTCCCATGGTCGCAGCATCTTCAACGCTGCGCACGAGCTTGTAGACGTGACGGTCGATGCCGAACTTCCAGCCCGGCATAAACTCTATGCCGACATAGTTGCCGCCGATGTCACGGGCCGACGATTCGAACAGCGGATCGAGCACGCTCGCATAGGCTTGGCGAACGAGGTCCGGCCATTCCGCACGATAATGATACGGGCGGTTTGCGGGCGGATCGGTGATCTGCCCAGTCAGGCCCGATTGATCGAAGGCGAACACGCACGCGGTGCGGGTCATTGGGGGGATGCCATTGACCGACGCAATTCGGCATACCTGACGCAATGCCTTGTTGCGCGCAGCGTTTATCACATGGTCGGCCACGCCAAAATGGCCGAAACCAGCCCGGCCTTTGCTCTCGATGACGTGTATTTGGCCCGGGCCTGCGAAGGCGAGAAAATCGGGCTCAGACTTCGCGCCGGGTTTAACGCCGTGCCGGAAATATTTGGGCATTGGCTTGGGATAGGGCGCGGTGGTCGAGTGCGGGACAACGAAGCCCGTGTGGGCCTCAAGGGGCACGACCATATGCGCGCCAAGATGGGTCTGCGCGAACCAATGGGTAAGGGCCTCGCCCAGCAGAAACGCGTCAGCCTTGCGCTGCGAGGCCGTCTGATGGGCGAACCCAAGCGTCGGTTTCAGGTTCGATGACAAAAGGCTATAGATGGTCGCGACCCCGCGCAGCGACCACCAGAATGGCCCGCTCAGATGATGCGCATGGTGGCTGGGGCCGAGTGCGATCAATGAACGGGCGAGGCTGAGGCGGCTCGCCCCGATCGTCTTGACCGAACTTAGATGAGCGAATGAGCTCGGGAACCCCGAACAGGTGAGCGCCTTGTGCGTGATGCTAGCCTCCCGCTTCTCAGGCGTTGCCGACAAGTGCCGGCATGAGCCCTTGTGCCGACCGATTCCGCTCGTTTAACTACGCGTGTTCGACCATGTTCGCACCCGGGGCAAGATTTGATGATCTTTGCCTACGGGCTGGCAGCGGTGTTCGTCAAACACCGCATATTTATGACGGGAGGGGATTTGACGCACACTCAAGCGATAGAACTGCTCGACGAAGCCGCGCGAGAACTGGCCGAAATTCGTCGTGGGAAGCACTATGCTTTGTGGCGCGACGACAAATGTCGCCCTCTTGGCGACGCCCTTCGACAAGTCTCGCCGTTCGACGCCTATAGCGACAGCTGGATTTTCACTGGCGATGGCGGCGGAACGATAGCGCATGGCCGGTTCGGCGATTGGGCGATTGATCGTTTGGTCGAGAAGCTCGAACCAGCGGCGATTCTTGCTGCCTTTGGCGAAGAAATCGCCGGCAATGTCGGGCATTATTCCGAATTGAGCGCTATCCTCGGCGTGCAACTGGACACCACCGTCCACCTGGGCGACGGCGTGACTCTGGATGCCGAGCCGGAAGACACTTTCGAAGGCCTGATCCACCGCATCCCATTCCAAATGTTGCCCGTGCCGTCAGGGACGAGCGTGCTGCGCCATCGATACCGGGTCGAGCCCGCGTTCGAACTCCGCACCGCCGCCCCGACCGGCAAGAGTGTAACGACACCAGCGTCGCCGGCCCGAGATCAGGTGCGCCAGCGAGTGCGCCTGGCGTGCCTCCTCGCCAGCATCGGTCCGGTCGAGCTGCCATTTTCGTTGCTGCAGCCCGATCGCGCGAGCCTGTTTGTTGCCGGAGACGGCAATCAGGCCGGCCGCCCGTTCGCCGCGATGCCGTTGGTCGCATTCCCGGTCGAGGGTGCGGCAGTCAAACGGGCCTATGGCTATCTCGCAACCTTCCGGGGCGGCGCCAGCATGGCGCGCGCGATAGACCGTTTGGGGCGTTCGCGTCTGGCGATCAACCCGGTGGATCGCGCGCTCGACCTCGGCATGGCGGCGGAAATCGCGCTGATGCACGATCACAGCCACAATAATACCGAAATTGCCCATAAGATCGGCAGCCGCTCGGCATGGCTCCTCGGCCAGACGCCGACCGACCGGGCGACGATCTTCACCGAAATGAAATCGCTCTATGGAGCCCGGTCACAAGCGGTGCATTCCGGCTTTTTGTCGTCACGATCGACCATAGACCTCGATGCTGCCGATGCGCTCGTCACACGCATCTTTAATGCGATCCTCGCGCGTGGCGCCTTTCCGGATTGGTCTAGCCTGGTGATGGGCGGAGATGCCTTGCAACCGGTGGAGGACGAAGATGGCGCCTAAGTTCGATCCTTTCCTGTCCTCTGGCCGCGAGAACGAAGTACGGCTAATTCTTGCGTTCAAATGACGCACCAAAGTCGATAGTCATTCCCGATGCCTACCACCGCCTTTTCGAACCACTTCAGACGCGAACTTGATGTTGGCCAGCTCGCTCGCCTGGTCCTGCAGGACGCGCCGGACGCGAGCGAGGATCAGCTCTCGGACGCGCAGCGCGTCTGGATCCGGAGCGACGTGCGCTGCTCGTCCTGCGGCGTGGGTGGCGCTCAGATTGTGCGGGCAACGAAGCCTGCCGGTGCGCGCGGCGGCACCCGACAGGCGCATTTCCGCTTCGTCGGCGACGATGCCATGGATGCCCACCACCCCTTTTGCGAGTTTCACGGGGCCGATGGTCAGGAGCGGCAGCCCGAAAGTCTCGTCGACTTCGGGAGTGCCAAGACCATCGAAACCCGGCTCATCGGCCAGCTCGTCTGTAAGGGGATCGAACAGGGAATCTTCGACCAGACAGCAATCCGTGGAATGCGGCAATGGTTCTTCGACCTGAAGGCGGCGAACCGCTTCACCATCGGGATTGACCAGACGGCCGTCGACTGGCTCTCCGCGCTCCTACGGCATCCCTCATGGCAGCGATGGGTCTTCCATCCTCTACAGGCGCAACTTCCTAATTTTGACTGGAAGCAGGCAGCACGTCACGCATTTACCGAGCAGTTCTGGCCAATTTTCGATTACATATCCGGCAGACGTCTCAGGGACACCAAAGCGCGTACCAAGGATTTGGTGGCCCGCTATGCGAGTCAGGAGGTGTTTGACCCAGCGGCGCTCAAGGCGAGCTATGATCTGACCATCCAGTTCGCGACCTTCATCGGACGTAATTCCGGGCTCGATTTCCGCCGGTCGAAACCCGACGAATATCGCTGGAACGGCGCACCGCCGGCGCTGCTGGCCTTGTGTGCCCTCATCCTGTTCGTATCGGACTGGCAGTTGAACACGGCGATCGGCAAGTTCGCACAGATCCTGACAGCGCCTGATCCGAGCGATCTGCTCCTTGGCAATGTCGTCGGGCTGAATCCCTTCCACGACTATGCGGCTTGGCAGATGGTGGTGCTCGCCCAAGAAATTGCCCAGCAACCCACTGGCGTCCGCGTCTATGATGCCGAGCTTGTGCGGATCGAGGCCGAACTGCGCGAAGCCTTCCGGGCTTGGATCCAAGGCCAGGGCTGATCGCTCATCGCGGTGGCGGAGGATGCATCCGGTCGGCCAGATCCATCATATCCTCCCATGCCTCCCGGACCATCGCGTCGCGATCCAAGTCACGCGACGGCGCGACCTCATACGGGCCGAGCGGCGGAGGAAACGGCATGGTCTGAGCAAGGAAGGGCAGATCGAGGGCAATGTCCGAGGGCTTGGGGCCGACGCCCTGGCGCACGCGAACTTCCGTGTCAGTCCGCGATACGATCTCCTGACGGTGAATCATCCGCGGACCGCCCCGTTGCAATCGCCAGCGCGTGGCAGCGCTGTGGAGTTCGGCTTGGTCCATGGTTGGGCTGGTCAGTATCACCTTTCCTGCTGCCTCCCACTGAAGATCGTTCAGGAGACGCGCGGTCGCGCGATCGTCGAACCGAACGACACCGGCCGCAGCATCGACCGCAGCGTAGGCCGCTGGATCATAGCACTGGAGAAGAAGACGGGGTCCGAGCGGGAGGAAGATCTGAAGGCCCAAATTGGCATAGCCGGCGGTCCCGACCGAACGCGTCGCCTCAAATAGCCGGTTGTGAACTACCACGGGTGCATCCGAGGCGATAAAGGGCAAATCGCTGTCATTCTGGACCAGCAGAAGCGCCAGATCGGTCAAAAGCATCGCGCCGATCGTGCCCGTCATGACTGCTTCGCCAATCGCATTGTTGCGCTTGATGCGGACGAGTTCGAGCCAGTCGAGCATCTCCTCATTCCCTTCCAGCTCAAACTTCGTGCGCAACATCGCCCGCATGGTGTGCTCAGAGCCCTCCGCGAGCTGGGCCTCGGCCTCAAGCGTGCGGGAATGCTGCACGGCAAGGTAGAGCATCAGGGCGTGATAGTCGGGGCTCCCTGGCGCTGGGAGCGCACCGCCGACGATAGATTTGAGAATGGGAGCCGTGGCATTCTCGATCGCGCCGAAGGTCTCCTCGGCGTGCCCGTCGGTTCCGTAGAAATAATCCTTGCAGGCTTGCCCCTTGATCGGCGCTTTGGGGATGAATCGCTCCTTGGCGATGATGAACACGCCCACGCGTTCGGCCGCGGTACCGGAGAACAGCCGCATATAGAATTGCGGCACATAGTGGTGACTCTTGTGGGCGGCCATCAGTCTTGCGTGAGCGTCACCAAAACCAGATCGATAAGGCCGTGACCGCGATCGCTCATCGGATGCGCCAGATGGATCTTATAGCCGTCGCCCTCATTCGCGCGCAGATCGCGCACGACCGACTGGAAGGCATCGACATCGGCCTCGCTGTCCCCGGCCGGTCGAAAGCTCGCCGAGGACTCCTTGCGATCGACACGAAAATTCGTTCCGTTCGCGATCAGGCGGTCAATGTATGTCAAATTCGAATCCCTGCGGTTGGATCTTTCTTTGTCCTTATCTCGCGATGAGGCCGGCAGCCAGACACGCTATCGTGGCATCTCAGCGCCTAGACTTGAGGCGCAGCCAAACTGTTCATCCGCCTGAACGAGCGTCAGATAGTGCGCACCATGCTGGCGTAGCTATTGCGCCCCTAGAGCAGGAAAAGACGGCGGACGCGGTCAGCGACGGTATGGCGGGCCACGCCCGATGATGAGCACTATACCTACGCTGTCGCGCTACGATAGCCGGCCGGAACTTGGGTCGCGGTCAACGGCCTGAGAAAAACGCGAATAGAAAGCTAGGCACCATAGGCCGTGGCTCCTTCCCTATGGAACCAATTTCGGGTAGAGCTTGGATCTGCGCCCAGGTCGAAAGCCGGGGCGCAGCGGCGGAAGCTGCGATGATCCTTGACCAGGAGCAAGAACATGACGCCACCCGTATATTCGCAACTCTTCTCGTGCCTGTACGATCAGGCGGAGGCTGTTGGCCAACTTGGTCGCGGCACGCACCACTCGGTTTTTCGCAGCATCCAGTGGCGCGACATCGACGGCGACTTTCGGGACAGCGGTCGATTTCACCACTTTGCCGTCATCTGGGATGAGGATCACGACGCTCGAATAATCCCAATGATCGAGCACTTGCACATGACGGGTCTGCTTTGGCCGGTGGTATTCATCGGCGAGCGCAAGGGCATGCTGACCGTGCTGCTGTCCCACGGCATTGATCCGACGAAAGAGCGGTCAGACTGGTTTGATACGGTGCGCGACATCGCCGGTCACGCCATCGAAAACGATCCCTGGACCGTCGAGTTCGGCACATTCCATCGAGATCCGGCGAACCGGGATCAGTTGACCGAGCCCGCCGGCCTAATCAGCGATCGGGAGGAACTGGTGGTTGCATACCTCCAGGCTATCGACGTGCTGTGGCAGCTCGGCGAGGAGCGGAGCGAGCGCCAACAAAATCAGGGGTGATGGATCGGGGGAAGCATGGGGCTGTACGAGCGGTGGTGCGAGTCCACCAAAGCAAAGGACAAGCGCAAGCGCTACTGGACCTATGTCGAGAAGGACGGCGGCCGCGACGAGATTCGTGACGGCCTGGCCGAGACTATCCGCTCGCACTACGACCGGCTCGAACGCATCGCCGAGGATGTGGATCGGCTTGGCTACAAGGTGGCTGCGGAGATTCTCAGTGAGGCGATGCCGCAAACCGCCAAAGGCCGGTCCGGCGATCTCGGCGAGATTCTTGCCACGGAGCTGGTCGAGGAAGAGATTGGCCTGCGAGTTCCCGTGCGCCGCCTCCGCTACAAGGACGGCCGCAACATGGCCATGCGAGGCGACGACTTCATTGGTGCCGGATACGATGTGGCCGGTGAAAAGCTCTGGCTCCTGAAAGGCGAAGCCAAGAGCAACAAGGTGCTGGGCAAGGCCACGGTCACGAGCGCCCGCAAGGTGCTCAATCGCGACAACGGCCGCTGCACGCCCGACTCCCTGTTGTTCGTGGCCAACCGTCTGCTGGAGAGCAACGATCCGGGCGACAACGAGCTTGGCCGCAGCCTCCGTGACGAGGTGGGCCTGAAGTCCCTTCGCGCCGATCGCATCGACCATATGCTTTTCACGGTGTCGGGCAACGGCCCACATGCGTCGCTGAAGGAGGACCTCGACGCCACTGGGACCAACCGGGACCACTACGTCGTGAACATCCACGTCGAAGATCACCAGGACTTCATCGCGGCCATGTACCAGGAGGCGGAAGACCTTGGAGACGATTGATGAACTGACCGCGTTCCTGGCCACCGCGACCGCCGACGGCATCCTTGGGCGACTGCTCTATCGCGGTGCGGCATGGTCGTTGATGCGCGAGGACGGCGTGCTGCCGCCGAATGCGCCGCCCCTCGGCGTGACGATCGAAACTGATCTTGCCGAGCACGGTTTCGCTTTGCTTCGGGCTGCTATGGCCCTGCGTGCTCAGGCCGGCGCTTCGGATTTGACCAGCAAGGCTTTCGAGCGCGCCGCCAATGCTTTCGAAGCGCTCGTGCGCAATGGTGATCCGGAGGCGCCTGATCGGGGCTTCCGCCGCACCATCGGCGCCGCGGCCTATCATTTGGCCGGCTTCTCGGCCGTCGCCTATTCGCTCTTCAACGAGACGGCAGACGACCTCAATGCCTCGCCGGGAGAAACGGCGGTTCGGCATTTGATACTACGCGATCTCGGCCAGTTGCGCGGCTTCGTCCGCGATTGGTTGGACGACGACGCTCATGGCGACGTGCAGATCGCTGCGGCGCTAACGGGCGAAGAGCCCGACGTCGACGAGGTACTGTCGACCATCCTCAATACGACGATCTGCCGAGCGCTGGCGCATTTTGACTTCGCGCTCGAGACGGGTGAGCCCGAGCCGATCGAGAGCGCGCGGACCCTGCTCAGCACTGCCGTCAGCCTCGCGGACAATGCCGAGAATGTGCCGCTGTGGTGGATATCCAACCTCTGTCGCCACCTGATCGACGACCTATGGCAGCACTCGCTGCACCAGAACCTCCCCACTGAGCCGCCGGAGGGAACGGAGGAAAAATACCCGGACCTGCGCCGGCTGTTCATTTCGTCGCTTTACGCCCGAAAGACTTCCGAGGTGGAGCTATGGCCGTCGCAGCGCGAAGCGGCCCAGCGCTCCACGGACGTTACCGACGATCTGGTGGTCGCACTGCCGACCAGCGCAGGCAAGACGCGGGTGGCCGAGATCGCCGCGCTGATGACTCTGTCGTCGGCGCGCAGGGTGCTGATCGTCACGCCATTGCGTGCCTTGTCGGCCCAGACCGAGCGGTCGTTCAGGAAAACCTTCGCACCCCTCGGCTTCAGCGTATCATCGCTTTACGGCGCCAGCGGCCTTTCTGCTGGTGATGAAGACGCCTTGCGCACCCGCGAGATCATCATCGCGACGCCCGAGAAACTCGACTTCGCGCTGAGAAGCGACCCGACGCTGATCGACGATGTCGGTATGATCGTCCTCGACGAGGGTCACATGATTGGCCCGAGCGAGCGTGAAATCCGCTATGAGACACTCGTGCAGCGCCTGCTTCGGCGGGCCGACGCGGGGGACCGCCGGATCGTATGTCTGTCCGCCATCCTGCCGAGCGGCGACGAGCTGGACGATCTCACCGCCTGGATTCGCTCCGACGAACCGGGTGAGCCGGTGCGTTCCGACTGGCGCCCGACGCGACAGCGGTTCGGCGCGCTCACTTGGCGGGGTAAGGACGCATTGCTCCGTCTGGACCTCGACGACGATGGTCCGTTCCTCGACAAATTCGTCCTGGAGAAACCGGCGCTCGGGAGGGAGAAGAAGCCCTATCCGCGTAAGAACTCACATCTCGCCTTGTTCGCAGCCTGGGAATTCGCACGCCAGGGCAAGCGGACCCTGATCTTCTCCACGCAGGCGAACTGGGTCGAGAGCTACGGCAAACAGGTCGTGGACCTCTGCAAGCGCGGTTATCTGGACTCCCTGCTGGAGGACGAAGCGTCGATCGCCCGCGCGTTGGAGGTTGGCAAGGAGTGGCTGGGCGAGGACCATCCCGCCGTCGCCTGCTTGAAGCAGGGCGTCGCCATCCATCATGGCCGTCTGCCGAGCCCGTTTTTGCGCGAGCTGGAAACACTTCTGTCCGAGGGCGTACTGAAGGTCATCGTCGCCTCGCCGACGCTCTCGCAGGGCCTCAATCTCAACGCCGCCGTGCTCTTGGTGCCCGCGTTGTATCGCGCCGCTGAGAAGATCAAAGGCGAGGAGTTCGCGAATGTTGCGGGCCGCGCTGGGCGCGCCTTCGTTGACGTCGAGGGACTCATCGTCCACGTCATGTTCGACAACATCGACTGGCGAAAGAAGGAATGGAGAAAGCTGGTCGCCTCCGCCAAGGCCCGCACGTTGAAAAGTGGCCTCATCCAGATTGTTGCCGAGATTCTTGAGCGCCTTTCGCGTGAAGGTGTCCTCGATCGCGACGACGCTTGGGAATATCTCGCCAACGCCCGCGAAGCGTGGAGATCTCCCGAGGAGGAAGCCGCGGTCGCCGCGCGTCTGGCGGCCGCCGTGGACTACGATGACGACGACGATGGCGGTGACGATGAAGACGGCGGCGATGACGAGGAAGAGTCCATCGACGAGGAGCCGCTATCGCAAATCGTCGAGCGCCTCGATGCGACCGTGTTCGGCCTGATCGAAGCGCTTGATGCCGATCGCGCGGATCTTCCGAAGCTCCTGGACGAAGCGCTCAAGGGATCGCTGTGGGCTCGCCAGATCGCCCGCGAGGATGAGGACATCGCCCCTCTGCACAGGAAGGTGTTTGAAGCCCGCGCTGACCTCATTTGGAAAACCACTACGGCGCAGGCGCGACGCGGACATTTCGCCATGGGCGTCGGCCTTGAGGCTGGTCTCACCATCGACGCCATGGCCGACGAGCTGGCCGAACTCCTCGACCGGGCAGACGAGGCAGCGCTGAGCGGCGACATCGACGAACTTGTCGATGCGCTCTGCGGCCTCGGCGAAAGGCTGCTGTTCATGCGGCCGTTCATTCCGGACAAGGCAAATGCGCTGCCGGCGAACTGGAAAACCATCCTACGCGCTTGGGTATCCGGCGAGGAGGTTGCGAAAATCGGACCGCATAACATGCGAGCGGTTGAAGAGGCTTTCACCTATCGCCTGGTATGGGCTCTCGAAGCCGTCCGCACCCGCCGCATGTCCCTCGGCTGGTCGCCAGAAACGGTGGCGGGGGGCGGCGCCGCTGCGGTCGAAACCGGTGTCCCGCAATTCATGATGGCGATGCTGATCCGCGCGGGCCTTCCGTCACGGCGCGCGGCGATGGCGGCGATCGACGATGCCAAGCCAGTCTTCGTCACGCCCGCGGAGATGCGGGCATGGCTCGAATCCGACGAGATCACGGCCTACACGGATGCCGGTGACTGGCCTACACCCGACACTGCCGCGTTGTGGGCGCGCTTCCGCACCGAAGCTCTCAGCGGCGGCATCCAGAAGTGGTCGGTCGAACACTACAAGCGCCTGCTCGACTTTGCGGCGGCCCCGCCCGCCGGCCTTTATCGGATCTTCACCGACGAAGGTGATGGGCGGACTTGGCTGGCGACGCCCGACTATCGGCGCGTTGCCGCGTTCAAGAAGCCGGCTGTCGATCCCAAGCCCAGCCTGTTCTCGGGCCGGTTGCCGGGCAACACAAGGCTCGTGGAAGCCTTGCGCGTCGGCCGCGGGAAACTGCGCTGGCCGCCGGCCGATGCGTAAGGACGAAAATAGACCGTCTTATGTTGGGACAGCGACCACCAACGGGTGCTGTGCCTCAAGGGGAAGCGGATCATCGGCCATGATGGCGGTGGCCCGTGGGGCGGCTTAGTTCGTGTACGCTCACTACAAGCCCCTCCGGAATTTTCTGCGAGGCTTCAATCTTTGGAGCGGTCTCGGTGCGACCTACTTCTACACACGGCACTTGCAGTTCGACCAGCCGTTACCAGAGCAGTTGAAGAACAATCCGCTCAGACTGGGCCAATCGAATCTGAAAGCTGGCCTCCATGGCCATCTCGTGGAATTGCTTGCGCGAGAAGTGATCCTCAATGGGCAATCACGCGGTGGGAAACCCCTGAACACAGCAGATGCGGCGTTCAAGGCCATGGGCATGATCCATCGGCTCGATGACAAATCATGGGGCCTGCACGGCTCCCGCTCCGACGACATAATCCTCCAACTGTCGCGGATAGCGTTCCAGCAATTTCCTTGGCAGTCGCCGCTGACCAACGGCGTGCTCGCACGCTATCACATGCTCTACGCTCACCCGTTGGTCGGGCCGATGGTAGAGGCAGAGTTCGGGATGTCGACTGGCGAACTTTTCCAGCTCATCCTTTTATTCGCCGAAGAGATGCTTCAACGTCCGACACTCGCGTTCGAGTTCCTGCCCGCTGCCGAGCAGTCGATACGCGCGCCCGTATTGGCGCTCTCGGACAGGATTTCTCGCTCATCCGATGATTTGCGGACAGCGACAGTTGAGCGCCAAAGCTATGATGTGAACTGGGCCTACAGCTTCAATCCCCTTCGCGCTTTCCCGTTGGTACATGCCGGCAATCCTCGCTCCCTGATGTGCCCGGCTCCGCCGATCCTGCTCCAAAGGCTGACCGATGGTCTCTATTTTGATCTCATCCGCGCGGATCGCCGTTTCGGAAGCGCCATCGGCAAAGCCTTTGAGCACTATGTCGGCAAGGTGGTGGAGCGGATCGGGGTTGATGTATTCAACCTGCGCGAAGAGACATGCTGGGGGAAACCGGAACGCCGCAGCGTGGACTGGATCGTCAGCGACAACAGCGCCTCGCTGTTTGTCGAGTGCAAGCTGGGCCGTCTCGACATCGCTTCGCAGACCGAAATCTCGCCCGAGCCGCCGTTCGTTGCCGCGATCGGCCGCCTGGCTGGAAATGTGGGGCAGCTTTACGCCACGCTTAGCGAAGCCCTCGCGGGCGGATATCCCCACTGGAAGCCTGATGGTCGCCCCGTTCATCCGATTGTCGTCACGTTCCACGAGTGGTTTTGCTTCGGCCCGTTTTTCTACAAGCATCTCGACGAATTGGTGGACACGGAGTTCGAGAAGCGCGGGTTGGATCGGGCGTTGCTCAAACGCCATCCTTACTGTGTTTGTTCGATCGCCGAGTTTGAGGGGTTGCTGACGGCCGGTCGCGGAGCAAACATCGACATCGTGGTTTCGGAGAAGATGTCAGCAGCTCACCGGCAATCGCTGATGCGTGGATTTCTTGCTGATCGCTATCCAGGCAGCCTGAGCAACGCCATGGGTACGTTCGAGGACGGCATGGACCTCGTCATCGAAGGACCATCACGGTTGACAAGGCGATAGCGCGACAACTCGGCAAGCTGCCACAAGTCAGCCAATTCCGATCCCGCTCTTTCACCGTCGAACCTGCTACGACGGGGTAGTAGGTGCAGACTATGAGTATGAAACGGCTGCTGACGGCGGTGTATGGCAGGTCGGTCGGGATTCGAACTATCAGTTTATTTTGTGGATGCCGGGATTTGACCTCGTCCACTTTGAGTAACGGTCCAAACTTGCATGAGTGGGACGGAGCCAGAAACAAGAGCCGAGCGCTGGACGTCCGCTTTCGCGTCGGAGTTTTCCGAAACCGGTCAGTCGGCTAGGTCCCAGTTCACGCCATCGCGGTTCGGATTAACGAATGGCCGCTATCAGGAAGCTCTTCTGCCGGTCTGAATGTCCGACATGTCGGCGGGGGTCGCCACCAACCTCCCCAAGATCGAAAACGGCAACTCGCGACCAATCTTACACCGTTCATCCAAGATTGACGACCGCCTCCAAGCTGCCGTTGCTAGAGAATTTGCGATGGTCTGCAGGTATAAATTTCAATGTGCTCACCTAAGAAATCGCTTGTCGCACAGCTTCAGCATCCATTGGTTTCGCAAAATAAAAGCCTTGCGCACGCGTGCAGCCTAGTTCCTTGGCAAGCAAAAGGTCGGCCTCTGTCTCAATCCCCTCTGCCGTTATCTCTATTTCCAGCGCACGTGCCATCGTGACGGTACCATGGATGATGGCGGATGACCCGGCATCTCCGCCGACTGCGGATCGGATGAAGCTCTGGTCGATCTTGATCGACTTAAAGGGCGTACGACCCAGGCAGCTGAGCGACGAAAATCCTGTCCCGAAATCGTCCAGCACTAAACCGATCCCAAGAGCATCAATCTGCTTCGCAAGCGCGAAGCATTCCGCAGTGTCTATTAGGAAAATAGATTCCGTCACCTCAAGCTCAAGCCGCTCGGGCGACAGCCGTGTTTCGGCCAATACGGATTGCAAATTGCCGATCAGACTTTCGTCCCATTGGAGAGGAGAAATATTCACCGCGACCGGAATGGGTCGCAGCCATTGTGTGGCGTCAGCGCAAGCGGTCCGCAACACCCAATCGCCGATCAGACGTATCAGTCCGCATTCCTCGGCAACGGGTACGAAAGTCACGGGCGATATCCACCCGCGATCGGGATTGTGCCAGCGGACGAGCGCTTCGAACCCGACTATATTTTCTGTCGCGAGATCGACCACCGGCGCGTAACGCAGGCGTAGTTCCTCATTTTCAATCGCTGTGCGGAGCGCAACCTCCAGCGCACGCCGTTCTTCCACATCCTCGTGGAAACGCTGCTCGAACAGCACCGCGCGGTCGCGTCCGCTCTCCTTCGCCCGATATAGCGCCAAATCCGCCGATTTGATGCTCCTCTCGATTACGACATCGGCATCATCTGCCGACAGGCCGACACTGGCGGTTACCCGCAAGGTTTGCGCCAAATAGGATATAGGGGCACTGACTGCCTTTCGGGCTGCCTCAGCAAGGTTCTGGAGCCGTTCCGTCTCCACCTCTTGCGCTTCGAACCCCAAAAGAAATTCGTCGCCACCATATCGGCAAAAAATGGCCTCGCTTGCGAGCGCCAGATCCTGAAGGCGACGAGCAATTTCGCTCAGAACATGGTCACCCGCGTCGTGCCCCCATGCATTGTTGATCTGGTGAAAGCCGTCGATATCGAGGAATGCGAGATGCCTAACAAATGCTGCGTTATCGGTGCGACGCGAACGATCGCCGAGCTCTCGGTAGAAATGCGATCGGTTCGGCGCGCCCGTGAGATGGTCGACGAAGGCGATCCTGGTCAATTCGCGTTCGGCGGCTTCGTACTCGACCACACGATCCTTGAGCACGCCTAGCTCGCGCGCCTTGACCATGATTGCCTTGCGGGCCGCAGCAGCGCCGTCCGCATCGAAGATTCCAAAGAAGGCTGCGATCTCGGTCAAGTCGGTGTCGTCAAGGGACGGAAGCTGCTTGAGCCGGTCGACGATCCAACGGATGTCATGACCTGTCTCGGTTGAGGTCCGCGCCAAGTCTCCCAGGCTCGTCTCGATTCGGTCGGTCGTCTGTGCGCTGGCCTCGGCTAACGCCTCGATGGTCGCCAACCGCTCCGTCACGAAGATCTGGAAAACCTTCGGAGAGGATTTCATCTCCTCGGTGACGAACAGCGAGAAGCAGGAACTCCATCCGGGACAATCGGGTGGTATGCCGTCCAGCAGCGCGGACCGTATGCCGTCAGGCATAGATCCGAGGTGAGTTTCCAGAAATGCAATCAGGTCGATCGTGTTGGTGCGATCCAACCGCATCGAAGGGTCCGAGAGCGCAATTCGCAATCGGGCCTGATCGAAATCGCCGAGGTCGGCCTGGAGGCCGGCCTTGGCGAGGTCGTCACACAACTTCACAATATCGTTCAGATAAAGGCGCTCTGCGAAAGCCCCGGTTTTGGTATCATAGGACCGGCAGAAATGCCCGAGGGCACGCGTCCAGCAGCGCACCAGAACGGCCTGAAGATCGTGCGAATTCGGCAGGCTGGGATCGCCACGTAGTGCGCGGGCAGCCCTGGCAATTACCTTGTCGCTGACTTTCTCCACCTCGTTGCCGTAGATGGTCCAGAGTGTGTTCGTTAGTAGAGAAGTCAGAATCGCTTCAACCATGCCCACCGCCAATGATTGTCTGCAGCGAGCCTAGCCGCGCCGGTTCTGGATGTCATCGGCGACAAGGGGCTTTGGTAGACGGGACACTATTGCAGATTACGCCTTCCGCGAAGCGGTTCATGCTTGAGCTATAGTCGGCCGATCTGCCCGATATGAGCACTGATAAACGTATGGCGGGTTTCGGGATGTCTTTTCGAAGTTGGGAATGGTTGGAATGTCGGCGGATGTCGCCATCACTTAGATGCGATCCGAATGTCCGGCTTCTTCTTTCGGCGCTTCGAACCGGACCGAGCGCAAAGTCCCATTTGCTGACATAATCAGCGTTTCGCGCTGGTGGCGCGACCCTGCTCTATTCCGCTTCGCTCCACCGAGCCACCCGCGCCGGGCGTCTCGTCCCATTCGGGTGACGATCAGATAACGCGGGTGCCGCTGCTGCGCACCGTCCCGATGGTCGCCACGCCTGCGGCGCGACGGCGTTGGCCTTGGCGGCGTCGATCTGGCGGGTGGGCGTCACTACCCTTTAGGCCCGCCGCGCCGGGCCGCAACTCCGGCTTCACCGGAGTCCTCCTCTTCGTTCCGGTCCTGCGGATGCATCCCGGCTCTGCCGGCGGGCCTGCCGGTCCACTCCTGCCGCCCACCCGCCATTCCGGCGCCGGTTGCTGCGGTTTGAAGGAGTGAAGGATCATGGAACTCAAGCATATCGACATCGCAAAGTTGTCTGTCGCTGCCGTCAACATGCGCGGCAAGGGCAAGGCGGACCTGTCCAATATCCTGCCGTCCGTCAGGGCGCGGGGCGTGCTGGTGCCGCTGATCGTGCGGGCGAATGGCAGTCCGGACAGCTATGAGATCGTGGCAGGCAAGCGGCGCTATCAAGCGGCCTTGGCCGTGATGCAGGAAAGCGGCGAAGCCGAGGCGCTGCCCTGTGCGGTGATCGAAGCAGGGGATGACGCGGCGGCGCTGGAAGCCTCGCTGATCGAGAATATCGCCCGGCTCGATCCCGACGAGATGACCCAGTGCGAGACCTTCACGCGGTTGATGCGCGAGGGACGGACCATGGAAGAGCTATCGCTGACCTTCGGGCTCACCGCGTTGCAGGTCAAACGAACGCTGGCCCTGGGCAATCTCCTGCCCCGCATCCGCAATCTCTACCGGGCCGCGAAGATCGATGTCGTGACCGTGCGGCATCTGACCCTCGCTTCCAAATCCCAACAGCGCGACTGGCTGGCCCTGCTCGATGACGAGAGCGCCTATGTGCCGACGGGATCGGCTTTGAAGGCGTGGCTGTTCGGCGGGGTATCGATCCCGGTCAAGGCGGCCCTGTTCGATGTGGACAGCTATGAGGGGGGGATCGTGGCCGACCTGTTCGGGGAGGATCGCTACTTTGCCGATGTCTCGGCCTTCTGGACCGCACAACAGGCAGCGATAGAGGAACGGGTCGAGCAATATCGCAATGCAGGATGGCGCGATGTCGTGCTGCTGTCGCAGGGCGAACCCTTCCATGGCTGGGAATATGAGCGTTGTCCCAAGCGCAAGGGCGGCAAGGTCTATGTCGTCACCAGCCATCGCGGCGATGTCGCCTTCCATGAGGGTTATCTCACATCGAAGGAAGCCCGCAAGCTGGAGAGGCAGGGGGAGAGCGGTGAGGCCAGCGACAAACCTTCCCGGCCCGAAGTGACGAGCAGCCAGCAGGATTATATCGACCTGCACCGCCATGCCGCCGTCCGGGCAGCAATGATCGGCCACCCCGGCCTGTGCCTGCGGGTGGCGGTGGCGCACATGATCGCGGGATCGCCGCTCTGGACGATCAGAGCCGAGCCGCAGCGCGCTGCCGATGCGATTGCCGAGAGCGTCGAGAACAGCGCATCCGAAGCACGGTTCGATGCCGAACGGCGCAGGCTGTTGGCGTTGCTCGACTTCGATGCCGATACCCCGACCATCACGGGTGGCAGCGATGGGCTGACCAGCCTCTACGCCAGACTCTGCACGCTGGACGATGCTACCGTCATGTCCATCCTGTCGGTGGTGATGGGCGAGACATTGGATGCCCGGTGTGATCTTGTCGATGCGCTGGGCATGCAGCTTGGTATCGACATGGCGCAGGTCTGGCAGGCTGACGACACCCTGTTCGACGGTCTGCGCGACCGCGAGGTCATTGACGCCATGCTGGCCGAGGTGGCGGGCAAGGACATTGCCGAAGCCAACGCCAAGGAGACCGGCAAGACCAAGAAGCAGATCATCCGCGATTGCCTCAAAGGCAGCAACGGACGCGCCAAGGTCGAGGGCTGGGTGCCGCGCTGGCTGCGCTTCCCGGCGAGCGGTTACACCAATCGGGGTGGCGTTGCCAGCGTCAGCCGCACCGCCAGCGCCATGGAAGCCATGGCCTTGTCGTCCGACACGACGGACGAACCGCAGGTCGATCCCGCGCCCATGTCGCAGGCTGCATGACCTGTCCCGACCGGCGGTCTTTCAGGCCGCCGGTCCTGTCTTCATGGGAGACCTGTCATGACCGACACCCCCGATCTTGAACGGCTGGAGCGTCTGGAGGCAGCTTTGTTGACGATGCCGCGCCTGCGCCGCGAGATATTCCTCGCCGTCCGGCTCGATGCCATGCGCTATGAGGATGTTGCCAGAATTACCGGCCTTTCCGTCAGGGCCGTCGAGCGGCAGATGGCCCGCGCCATCGCCCATATCGGCTATCATCTGCGCCATGGCGCAGCGCAGCCGCCGCGACGATGGTGGTACAGACGGCGAGGCAAATGACGATTTGCCTCCGCCAACCCGCTGCTGGCAGCGAGGTTGGCGGATGGGCGATAGCAGGGTAGGACTAGGGCCATGAAGACCAGTCTCGATCATCTGCCCGAGGGCAAGCAGCGCGAACTCGCGCATGTGGTCGAGACTGTGCGTGAGGGCTTTGCCCGCGCCACCGCGCAGCGCACCCAGCCGCGCTTTCGCAACGGTAAGTTGCTCAAGATCATCCTGTTCGGCAGCTATGCGCGGGGCGACTGGGTCGAGGACCCGGTGGGCCGCTACTTCTCCGATTACGATCTGCTGATCGTCGTCAGTCATGACGATCTGACCGACATGGCGGAATTCTGGGAGAAGACCGAGGCGAAGCTGCTGGCCGATCTTTCGGCGGGCACGGTGCTGCGGACGCCCGTCAGCCTGATCTATCACAGCCTCGACGATGTGAACGACAAGCTGCGGCTTGGGCGCTACTTCTTCATGGACATATTGCGCGACGGCATCACCCTGTTCGAGGAACCGGGGCATTCGTTTGTCGAGCCGCAGCCGCTATCGCCGGAGCAGGCCTTGCGGGAGACGCGGGAGTATTACGAGGATTGGTTTGGGACAGCTCAGGAATTCATCGAGGGAGCTGGATTCCATCGCGGGAAAGGCCATCTGAACCTTGCTGCGTTCAACTATCATCAATCCGTTGAACGGCTCTACCACTGCCTCTTTCTCGTCCGCACCTTGTACAGCCCCAAGAGCCATAATCTGAACCGGCTGCGCGATCTGGCCGAGGAACTGGAGCCCTCGCTCAAAACCGTCTGGCCCCGCGAAACCCGCTTCGAGAAGCGCTGTTACTCCCTGCTGCGCGACGCTTACATCAAGGCCAGATATTCACGCGCCTACCGCATCACCGAAGAGGAACTGGACTGGATCGCGCAGCGCGTTGCGCTGCTGCAAAACCTCGTCCGTGAGGCCTGCGAAAGCCGCATCGAGACCCTGGCCAAGGCCGCCTGAGCGCAGCGCGTCAGGCTGCTTGCCTGGCGTCCATATCCAGCACCAACTGCCGTCCGTCATCGTGCGGCTTCGCATGGATCGGGCAGAGCGTCCTGCTGCCGCAGGCAAGCGTCATCCATTCGATTTGTCCGTCGATCCGCGCACTGTCATGCCGCCCTTCGCGCATGATCCTGACGCTCGCCGCACCTTGCGCGCCTAATTCAAAATGGCAGCGGCCGCTGCCAATATCATGATGGCCCCTGAGCAATGTTCCGTCGGAAAAGGCGAAGGAAAAGCCATCCGTCACGGCGCTGGCGGGCAGGGTGAGAACGGTCTCGACATCGCCGGTCAGCTTGAGCTTCCCGCCATCCATTGCCTCGATCTGCACGCCCATGTCTGGCCCTTCCCCTGAGAATCGGAATGGGCCCGAGAATAGAACATATAGTGAACATTAGGAAGAGGTGCCGGGTAAGGAGATGCGTGCAAGATAAAGGCCGGCACGCTTTGTCGCATAGGCCCGGCCAAACCCTTGTCTGCACATCCTTTTTGCTGGAGACGGCCTGTCTCCTTCGGGAGGTCGAACCGGCACCGTTGGCTCGCAAAGCCGCAGGAAAGCGTGGCTTTTGCGCGAGATACTTGAGGCGGTGGGGCCTTACTCGCCATATGCTCGATGATGGCACAGGATGACGATAGCTTCGAGCCCCGCGTCGGACGTTCGCGGCGCGACAGCGCCCGTTCGCCGCGTGGCACGAGGTTGCGCTCGGAGATCATGAAGCAGGTGGCGCGGCGCGGCGGCAATCCGCGCCGGCTGGGCGATGCTGGTGGCGGTGCTCGTCCCCGCACCGGCCGCTTCAATGCACGCGGCCGTGGCGCCCGGATCGCAGCCGCTGTGCCGCGTGGCTCGGGCTGGTCCTTCGACCGGGGCAGCGGCATGCGGGTGCGTCCCCGTCGCGTGACGGTGAAGGCGCGGGTGGTGAAGCTCACCGGCAAGGCTGGCGCGGTGGGTACGCATTTGCGCTATCTCGAACGCGATGGCGTCAGCCGAGAAGGGGATCGCGGGCGCTTCTACTCGACCTTCGCCGATGAGGCCGATGCTCGTGCCTTTGCCGAGCGCGGTCTGGACGACCGCCACCAGTTCCGGCTGATCGTCGCGCCCGAGGATGGTCCCGCCTTCGATCATCTGCGCGATTTTACCCGCGACCTGATGGCGAAGATGGAAGAGGATCTGGGCACGACCCTGGACTGGGTTGCGGTCGATCATTTCGATACGGGGCACCCCCACAGCCATATCCTGATCCGGGGAGTAACCGAGGACGGCAAGACCCTCAACATAGCAGGCGACTATATCGCCCATGCCATCCGCTACCGGGCATCGGAAATCATGACCCTGGCGCTGGGACCGCAGAGCGAGATAGAGGTCCGCCAGCAGCTCGAACGCGAGGTCGATGCCGAACGCCTCACCCGGCTCGACCGGATGATGCTGGCCCAGGCGAAAGATCATGTCATCGACCTGTGCCGGATGGAGGAAGGTCCAGCCTTCGATCCCGGCCAGCAACAACTCCTTGTCGCCCGTGCGCGGGTGCTGGAGCGGATGGAGCTGGCGGAACCGGCAGGACCGCTCTCCTGGTCGCTTGCTCCGCAGATGGAAAAGACGCTGACCGATATGGGCATGCGCGGCGACATCATCCGCCTCATGCACCGGGAGATGACGAGGGAGAAGGAAGCCCCCCGGATCGATGCCGATCGCTATGTCGTCCATGGCGTCGACGGTGTAGCCGCACAGATGACAGGAGCGGTCATCGGCAAGGTAGTGAAGCGGGGCGCTGCCGATGACGACCATGAGCGCCGCTATCTCATCGTCGACGGCATCGACGGGCACAGCCATTATGTCGATATCGGCACCAGCGCCGAGCCCACGCCGGTCGGCGGCATGGTGAGCCTGACGCCGAGGCAGGCCGAACCCCGCGCCGTTGATCGCACCGTCATCCAGATCGCCCAGGCCCATGCAGGACGCTACAGCCTTGGCATTCACCTCAACCATGATCGCGATGCCAACGAGGCTTTCGTCGAAACCCATGTCCGGCGGCTGGAAGCCATCCGCAAGGCGACCGGCAAGCCGGAACGCGAAGCGGACGGCACATGGAAGATCGGTCCCGATCATCTCGATACCGTGCGGGCCTATGAGCAGAGGAAGCTCAGGGCCGAGCCGGTGAAGGTCGAGATGCTGTCGGCAGGACCAATCCTCGATCAAACAAACATCCATGCCGCCACCTGGCTGGATCGGGAACTGACCGCCCCTGACAAAGCGCCCATCGCCAGCAATGGCTATGGTCAGGAGGTGCGCAAGGCGCTGGCGCTGCGGCAGCAATGGCTGGTCGAGCAGCAACTGGCTGAGCGGGAGGGCAATGATGTGATCTACCGCCGCAATCTGCTGCGCATTCTTCGGGAACGTGAGGTACGGGCCGTGGCAGGGCAACTGTCGAAAGAGTTGGGCCTGATCTTTGCCGAGCCCGTGCCGGGCGAACGGGTGGAGGGGACGCTCACGCGCAAGGTGACCATGACCTCCGGCCGGTTCGCGCTCATCCAGCGCAGCTTTGAGTTCACGCTGGTTCCTTGGCGCGACGAACTGGAGCGGCATGTGGGCAAGCAGCTTTCCGGGCTGATGCGCGAGGACCGGCCGATCGGCTGGACCATAGGCCGGGGACGCAGCGGTCCCAGCATCGGCAGCATGTGAGGCCGAACTGGGCCGATCTGGGCCGATCTGCACCATACCCAAGCAGAAGCCGGACAGCGATACTCGTCCATGGCAGCGGATCGCTTCTGTGTCCCCCCTTGCGCTGGGCTGGTCCGCTGCCACCGGACATTCCAACAGGCCAACGCCCGATGAAGAGCACCAAGACCCGGCATCAACTGTTCCTGCCCGAGGAGATGAGCAGGCGGCTTGAGCATCTCGCGGCAAGTTCGGGGCGGGCGCGGTCTGAGATATTGGTCGAGGCGCTCGATGCTTGGTTCAACCGGCGGCAGGCGCCGAAGTCCGACGAGGCCCTCGGCATCCGCCTCACCAGGATCGAGCGCAACACCGACTGGCTGCGGCGCAACCAGGCGCTGGTCTGGGAAGTGCTGGCCCGCATGGTCCGGCATCAGCTCACCACCGGGGCCATGACCCCGGTTAACGCCGCCGCGCAGGCCGCAGGGGCAAAGATGTTCGCCGAGCTGATCAACGAGATTGCCGACCGGTTCGCGGGCAAGGCAGCGCCAGCCACTGACGATCCCATCACCCGAAAGCTGAGGAGTTTGCAATGAGCCGTGAGCATCGACCGCTGAAGGATACCGATCTGCCGCAGCAGGACCGGATCGAACCGATCACCGTGCGCATTCCCGACGCATGCCGCATGCTCGGGATCAGGCGCAGCAAACTCTATGAGCTCATCGCAGAGGGCGAGATCAGGACGCTCAAGCTGGGAAGTGCCACGCTCGTGCCGGTAGAGGGGATCAGGAAACTGGTGGCCCGGCTCAAGGAAGGTTGATCTGGAAAGCTGCCGGGCGGCAATGCGCCATTTGTCGCCGCTCAACTCTAAAATTTGCGATGCCAGAAACGGCCGGTCTGCTCTACCGAGAAATGAGACGATATTTTCGAGCTGCAATTGATAGCTGGAAAATCTGAGAATGTTGTTGCACGACAGGCGGATGAAAAACGCTCGCATTTCCTTATCGGTTCTGTCGCTTATATCGGTCGCCGCCGTGCCCGCCCCTGCCGAGCCCAAACATAGGGCGACCCCACTAACGAGTCCGGGCACATGGTTCACAGATGCCGATTATCCCATGGATGCCGCGCGCGCCGAAATCGAAGGCACCACCGTATTCCGGCTGGAGATCAACAGCGCAGGAGTGCCACAGCGCTGCATCATCACCACAAGTAGCGGGTCCGCCAGTCTCGACAACGCGACCTGTGACAAGCTCATGGTTCGTGCCCGCTTTACAATCCCGAAAGATGCCAGAGGCAGGTCCGTTTCGGATATATATAATGGTAGGATAACCTGGCGCCTACCCGATACAAACGCACCCGCGCGACTTCCGTCTATTCCTCACATGATGAAGGTGACTTTCTATGTGAATCCCGATGGAACGACATCTGATTGTATCGCGACATTAAACGATGTGGAGCCTGGTCCTCCTGAAATATGCGCCACCCAGGTGTTGAACCGGCATTTCCCCGTACAAAATGATGCGTCGGGTAAACCCGTGCGGCAGAAGTTGCGAATGGTGATGGGCATCGAAAAGGTTGCGGATTAACCTCAGACTCAGGGCTTGCTTCAACGCGATTTCATTTGCCCGGCCCCTGGCACGGTGTGTTGGAAGCGGCCCAGTCAATCTGATCGCCCTTGTCGAGCATGGGTTCGCTCCGGCCGACATCAGCCTTCAAGGTGAAATCCTGTTCCACTCGTGTCATATCGTTGTCAAAGCCAGGAATGAGATCATTTGCGGTCCTGACATCCTCCGCGCTGATTTCTGGGGTCAGGCTGCGGGTGGATTGAACTGATCGCACGACATTGTCATTGATCGAAATGCCCCGCCAATAGGCTACGCCACCGAGGGTACGGTTCATGCGCTTGCCCGCTACGTTCCAGTGCCAGTTGCCGTTGGGCTTAGGCAGGCGCAACACCGTCGCCCAGCAACGGAACCGGGGAAATTCAATGGCAAAGGGCGCTGACTGATCCTGTTCCTTGGGACGTTTTCGCTTGTTGGGGGCGTAAAGCCCCGCACCGTGCATGTAGCTGTACCAGCCATCTTGATCGCTGCCCTTCCATTCGAGCTTTCCCCGTCCGGTCAGGGTGAGGATCAACGCGGCTTGGTTTTCGGCATAACGCCACTCCACCTTATCCGCATCGACCCAGTCAGCCTGCTGTTGCCAATAGCTCTGCAACTGGCGGTCCGCTTCCTCAGGTGACAGACTGGCCAACATTGTGCGCATGGCATAGATTTCGTCGCCGCGCAGAATATTGCGAAGCGTCACCCTGGCGGGCTTTGCTATGCCTTCGCGCATATCGACTTCCTCGAAGCCGATCAGTTGTGGTTCCTTTGGTGCGGTGGGCGCCACGGCCTCCAGCGTGCCGCCTTCCTTGCGCAGCGGGAGCACCCAGCGAAAGGACGGCGGTGGGATTAGTGCAAGATGCTGATCGCCAAGCCTGGTGCCGTCCAACCAATAAGGCTTGTCCCCTATGGTTGCGCGGACCAGGACATGGTCGAACAGCACGGGACTTGGCAATCGCTGGTCCAGCCCATCGCCACCCGCGGTCTGGACCAGCACCGCCTCTGCTGGAACGTCCAGTTCACGCAGGATGGCAAGCAACAATGCGGTTTTGGCCTTGCAGTCACCAAACCGGCGCGTCCAGCTTTCGTCGATAGTGGCAGGGCGATAATTTCCGCCGTTCAGCCCCACATACACGTAGCGGATATGGTTCTGCACCAGCGCTAAAGCGGCTTCGGCTCGCGCCGCCGGGTTCTTATCCGCTGCGGCAATCTTTGCGATTTCCTGCCTGAGCGGCGATCCCGGCTTCAATGCCGACGCTTCGTCGAAAAGCCCCCACATGCGCCTGGAAACATCTGCCCAATCGGTAAAATCCGAATATTCCAGCAACCGGCGCACATTATAGCGCGCTGGTGCGCCATCGGTCGGCGTGGCGGACTTGGGATCACGCAGTGTATAGTCGACCGCCTTATAATTATCCTCAGCCTTTGGTGTGAGTTCACCCATGTCGGCTGTTCCCTGCCAACGCAGCGTTTGGCCCGCAGGCCAACTCAGTCGCATACGATAAGCGCCTGGGTTTCCTTGTGGCGGCAACGCGCTGAGGCCAAAATGATGGTCGCCCAAGGTCGGATCCTGTCCGTGGATGGTGGCCGCAAACTCCAGTTCGTCGCCGACCTGAAGTCCGGGCGTTTGCAAACTTGCCGTCAGGATTCCGGTCAGCATGGAGGCTTCAAGGTTGACCTCTTGCCGTACGACAGCGAAGCGCGCTTTTTTTAGTACATCGATCGGTTTGCCGTCGCGCCAGATACGCAGGTGATGGACGGTTGCGGAGCCGCTTGCAGGATTCCAGCTCGCGGCGATATTGCCTATGGACAAGGCGTCGGCGGTGAGCAGCCTGATGCGCCATGCAGTATAAATATCGTCGCCTTTGTCGCCTACGCGTGTCTGCGTATCAGAATAAATGGTACGCGCAGCCGCCCCCACCTGCGCAATCCCTTCAGTCGGTGCAGGCGTTGGCAGCACCCAAGCAGCAGGCTTGCCATATTGAACTTTGTCGGCGGCGAGCGCCGTATTTGCTGCAATAGCCGCAACGGTCAGACCAATGATACTCCGCAGCAAAACTACCCCCAAATTGTTGTAAGATCTAGCAAAACCCTTATCTTCCTTAGCGACTCTAGCACATCGATTGGTTGGATGACGAGAGCATCGTCAGGGGCTGGCCGACATGCCCACAAGATGGAATCCTGCTCAATTCCTATCATCATTCGTGTTTGCGAGATCGGTTGTTAGTTGTAGCTTGCCCGTCTGTTAACGACCAGTTGCAGACACCCAATCTTCCATTGCCTTAGACTGGAAGCGGTCATACCAATAGCCAAGATGAAGAACGAAACCTAATATCGACGGCTCGTTTTGCAATTTCAAAGTCAGCACAGTTGTGATTCCCGTACTGGTTTCCCTGATGTGGTTGGCAACCGTCACGGATCACCTGTTCGACATGGGATGGGGTTGGGATGCGCGGATCATTTGGACTGCGCCTATCATAGTTGCTGGAGCGGTGAGCGTGCGCCTCATTGGATTAGCGATATGCCGAGCGGTCGGAGCAATCCCGCATAAATGACGACCATTTTTTGCCGTTCTCGCGATTTAGCCATGGCGTGAAACCAGAAGTTGCCGGCTAGGTGTTTTGGGCAGCCTGTTGATGGAACGCGCGATTATGGTAACGAGACGGAATGTTCAGCAATCCTCATTTTGAGCGCGTCCGTCAGATGTTTGCGGATCAGTTCGAGCCTGACGGCGACAGCTTTCTCTATCGTAAGAGCATGAAGGGCGCGCCGGTCCGCGTCAGCGGGACTGAACGGGATGAGTTCGTGAAGTCGTTCAATAGACGATTACGCTACGCTATGTGGTTGATATTTCCAGCCACGCTGATCTTAATCGGCCTTCTAGTTTGGCTGGTTCCTGACGTTAATAGCGCCGCTGGGCATGTTGCCACCTATGCTGGAATTGCCGTTATTTTGGCGCCCTTTTTGGCCAGTTATTATTGGGCTTGGAACGCGCCTTCGCGCGAGTTGCAGCGTCGTCCAGCGGAAGGAGTAGCGCGCTCGCGCGAAGAGGTCCGGCGATTGATGTTCTCCAAGATGACATACGGTCAACTCGGGTTTGTGGCACTGGCGGGGATCGCCCTTGTATGGAAAGCATTAGGCGATACTGATATATTCCATGGATGGGGTGTCCTCTGGCTCCTGTTTGCGGCGCTACTGATCGCTGCCGCAGGCGCCCAAGCCATTCGGAAATGGCGTTACGAGCGAGGTTAAATGGTTGGCAGGGTTGAAGCGCCCCAAAATTGCCGACGATAGTCATGGCAGCTTCGAAGAAGTTTGGTTCATAAGCCGACGGTCTGCTACCCACCCGCCTTCGGCGTTCCCGACCTGCGAATCACCCCGCGCCGCCGATAACCCGCTGGTCCGGTTCGGGATGGGAAAGCGGCCCAGCGGCAGGCGACCATATGCAGACATTGTGAGCCGCGCAGCGAGCAGCCATAATCGGTCGTCATGAGCGCATCAATTTTCCCTTTGGCTTTTGCCGTTCTGTTTGCTGTTCTTCTCGTCCGGGGCTTGGCGACGGGTATTATGCCTTCATACGGCCTTTCTCCAAGGCGGCGTAAGGGGCCATTATTGTTCTGGATGCATACCGGACGGTTAGTCGCACTGACGCTCATGACTGGGTATGCGGCATTCGCTATATGGGTCGCAGGTATGTGACGGACAGCAGTCGGCCAGAAATGGACACTTGATGCCGCGCTGCCAGCATTTAAAAGCGGCCACGGCGCAGCTTGCGAAGCATCCGCATTACCAAGGGTCTGCGCACCAGCCACGATCATCAAGATAACGAAACGCTTGTTGATGTGTTTTCCAACTCCGGTCAGGATATTCTTGTAAACGGGTTGCCACAAATCGTTCTGTTATCGAGCATTGCACCTTGTTGCGCTGCTCTCTGTTCCACTCACATTTTAAGTTTTTGACCTGATACTTTCCAGCAGCTCTGTCAGCGCATGGCCCTGTGCCAAGCATACATGCGCAGCTTCTCAACATAGCAGACACCGCCGAATTCTCCGTGGGAAGATCGGGCGAAGTCGCAGGAATGTGGGGCGAACAAGCACCTAGAACGAGCGACAAAAAGAGGCACTTCGTGCCCTGTTTATCGCGCGTGACGACATGGCTTTTGGCGCCGACGCCAAATGAGCGAAACCTAGTTAACGACAACTGCCCCCTCCCAAATTTCAGCACTCGAATGTCGGCTTAATGCATTAATTGTGCATAAGCGGAATGTCGCCTACCCACCCATCGGCGCTATTCGGTGCCCTTGCTGCCGAACATACGATGGATCGCTTCCCAGAATAACGCGGTGCCCATTACACCGGCGGCAGCGAAGCGTTGACCATCGACAAGCAGCCACCCTGCCAACGCGACCGTGAAGACCCAGAGCGCGATAATCCATGGCTTCGTCATAGGTCGAGCCTACAACGAATGTCGGCAGCTTACCACCATGCCATGCTCGACAGCGGACCGTCCCCTTCCCACCATGCATCGTCGCTCACCGCCAGCGAGTCGCTCTGCGTTGCCATAACCCGCTGGTCCGGTTCGGGCTTGGAAAGCAGCCCAGCGGCAGGCGACAGGACCGAACTGGTTGGTTGTGGACCGAGGCCATCTGAATTTCGTGCTGCTATGACCAGGCTGGGTGGTTTGCGGGCTGGCAGCTTTTTTTGCACGAAAGAGCAAAGCTGCCATCGTAGGAACCCGATCATCAAACTCGCTAGATAGGCTCCATTCTAAAGTCGCCATTAGATAGCCTTCTCGCAAGGGGCATTCCGGTATCGCCTCGATAGACTCCATCCAATCTGGATTCAGGATAAGCTCCCAACCACCCCAACCGCTTCTCAATTCCCGTCGTGACAGGATCATCGGTCACTTGCAGGGTAATCCGGCGTACCCCGACCATGTCGGGGTTGACCGCCCCAACGCTCTTTGGATTGCCCAGATCACCAAAACTCACCAGCATCGGATAATCCTCACGCCGAAGCACGGCGAACGGTTTGACATCTTCGGCTTCGTCGTATGCCTCTTGCCATTCGTGCAGCTTGAATTGCCGCGAGAGGGGCGGTTTCAGGTCAGGGTAATTGAGCACACGCGGCACCATGGCATAAATGCTGCGCCCTTCGGGTCCGCTTAGCAGTGCAAATATTACACGCCCGCCGCCAAGATCGACCGCCACCGCTTCACCGACAACCCCGCCGCCACCGCCAGAGCCAAGCTCTTGCGGGACCAGAGGCTGAGCCCCCTGTTGCCGCGTCTCTATCACCGAAGAGCCGGTCCTAAGGCCAGAAGGCGTATCCACTTCAACAGTAATCCGATACCGCAGCCGTCCGCGTTTCGCACACCCTGCCAGCGCCATCGCCGCAGCCGACGCCAAAAGACCAATCACCCCACGTCGCGCCATCATGCAGTCGTTCTTAACTCGCATCATATAACCCTGCGAACTCCGTCGCCTTCCAATAGCGGAATATTCTTAAGAACGATGGCATGGCCGACAAACAGGTATTTTCCGTCAGTGTCCGGTTCGGAGTAAGACACAAGGCCAGTTAAAAGACCGGCTATGGTCGCTTCCGCTGGGGCAGCTTTCGGGGAGGGCTAAGCGGACTTAGATGCAGTCGCCTGTGGAACAGACCGCAAGAAGGCCCGCGAGGGGCAAGGCAGGAATACCGATGATCGTATAGATGACCATCAACCCGACGGTAATTTTACGCGACCATCCCGCCGACCCGATAGCCACCATGCCAATGAGCCATGCCAGAACAAGTATGGCATACGTCAGAGGCCTCGATCCGAGTGCGAACAAGCCGGTGTGCGCAGCGGCAACCAGCAGCAAAGCAGGTGCTATAACCATGGCGACTGCTGCATTTAATGAACGAACCATGCCGCATTCTCGCACGATGACGGGCGTTCGAGCAACGTCTGGTTACAGGCGCCAGCGGACCAGTCATTAACGGCGAAAACTGGTCGCCTGCCGCTGGGCGGCTTTCCAATCCCGAACCGAACCAGCGGGTTATCGGCTGCGGGGACTGATTCGCGTGCCGGGAATGCCGGTGCTGGGTGGATAGGGGAATGTCGGCTTTCGATACGGTGACTGTGGTTAGCTACCGTTCGCTTTTAATGCTGCTATGTGATCTTGCATCCAGTCACGTTTTAACGTCGCGTAATTCGCGTCCCTTTGCCGAATGTCCGCATCGTCTGCCCAATTACTCAATTGCTGCCAAGCGTCCTTCTCGACAGGATCAAGGGTCAGCGGGTTCGGCACGGCGGCGTCAAGTTCTTCGTGTTCGATATCGCCGCCGTCAACGACACGTTGAAGCGCCTCTAGTAGGAAGGAGCGAATGGCAGTCATTGGGCAAACATATGACGATATGGAGCGACCGCAAGTGGTCGCTAACGGCGGTGAACCGATGGCGCGAACCGCAGCAGGATCAATCCAATCAGTATCAGCAGGCCCATGACCTGCTTCTCGTAGTCTGCGAACAGGCCCCATCCCGCGTACTCACTGGCCAGGGTGACAAGAAGAACCGCTACGAAAACGCCTGCGATGATTCGCTCGCGCAAATTTGGAGGGCGGGGTTTCCATTCGTATTCTGCGTCACTCATGATCGTGAATTTGTAGCGATGTGCTGGCGGCCGCAACGTCTAATCACATTGTCGGCTTTTAAGAAATGACAGTGGCACGTTGAGCTGCAATTTCTGGTCGATGAAAGCGTGCTGACCTGCGGCTACAATCGAACCTCAGCTATCGCATCGTCCCGTTCCATCTCCCAGCATTCGACCATGTTGAGCACGTCGTCATATGTTTCGTCAGGATGAGACGTGGTGCAAAGGAAGCGGTCAGTCACGGACCCATCGCCCACAACGATTTCATCAATCAAGTCTTCTAATCGCGAACAGCCCGGCCCGACAATCGCAACCAGAGACACGCCAGCCTGAAGGCAGCGCTCTACAAAATCATCAAGGAGGGCCTCGCCAATTAAAGCCAACGTGCCCGCTGGTGTATTTTAACCACCAACCTTATCCGATGATGCATTTCCAGGGTTCAAGTAGGTGGCTTACCGGCTAGGTCATCGAGATAGTCCGACCATGCCTGCATCATCGCTACACGTTCGTCCCAATATTCTCCTCGGGCATAGGCGCGCCGAACCGCGTCAGCTTCAGCATGTGCTAATTGGCGCTCAATAGCGTCTGGATGCCATCTTCCCATTTCATTGAGCAAGGTGCTCGCCATGGCTCGAAAGCCGTGACTCGTCATCTCGTCGCCTGAATAGCCGAGTCTACGAAGCGCTCCGTTCAAAGCGTTCTCGGACATAGGACGCTTCAAGGACTGGAAGCCGGGAAAGACAAACTTACCTGTCCCGGTGATCTCTCGAATGGAAGCAAAGATCGCCAGCGACTGCCTCGATAGCGGTACGCGATGGGGGCGGCGCATTTTCATCTTTTCCGCTGGGATGCACCACAACGCCTTGTCGAAATCGATCTCGGCCCATTCGGCATGACGTAGCTCGCCGGGGCGGACGAAAACATGAGGCGCAAGTCGCAGAGCTGCCCGTGTAACCGCATGGCCATCAAAGGTTTCGATTGCCCGCATGAGTGGGCCGACCTGCTGACTGTTGGTGATTGCAGCCAGATGCTTCACCTTGGGCGTGGTCAGGGCGTCGCGCAGATTGGCCGATAGATCATGTTCTGCCCGTCCGGTGGCGATCGCATAACGAAAGACCCTGCCGCACACACTTCTCAACCGCCTAGCAGTCTCGTGTCGACCGCGACCTTCGACCTGACGCAGAACTGCCAGCAGCTCCATGCTTGTGATCTCGCTGATCTTTCGGTTGCCCAAGGAGGGATAAGCAAACTCAAGCAACCACTTCACTTTGCCAAGGGTGACGGCCCCAAGCCCTTCGCGTTCTCGTTTCGCCAGCCACTCTTCGGCGACGGTCCGAAAGCCAGTGGTCGCTTCGAAAGCTTCGCGTGCCTCAGCTTCCTTGCGTGTTGCCGTCGGGTCCGATCCGGCCGCGAGTAGCTTGCGGGCCGCATCTCGTTTCTCTCGCGCTTCCGCCAGGGTAATCAATGGGAACACCCCCATCGCCATCGTCTTGGCTTTGCCGCCGAACCGGTAATTCATACGCCAGTAACGACCGCCTCCAGGGGTAATCAGAAGGTAGAGGCCGTGCCCGTCTGCGAGCTTGTAGGGCTTTTCACGGGGCTTTGCTTTGCTCAGTGCAAGGGATGAAAGTGCCATGGGGGTATCTCCTGCGGCCACGTTGGCTGATACCCACGAAGATACCCTCAGGTACCCCGGATTCCCAAATCCACGGGCGGAAACCAGCGGACGCCAGACGCAAAAAAACCGCTGTTTCCAGCGGTTTTTTCGATCTATCCGGATTTCTGCGGAAGAACAAATGGTGCCCAGAAGAGGACTCGAACCTCCACGACCTTGCGATCGCCAGCACCTGAAGCTGGTGCGTCTACCAATTCCGCCATCTGGGCACGGGGTAGGAGCGCGCAACTAGCCGCTGGCCGTAGGGCTGTCAATTGCGGCGGGCGCATTATTTTTTATTTTTCTGGTTTCCCGGCCAAGAGCTTTTTACGGCCCTTTTTCAAGGCAACTGCCGCTGAACTGGAGAATAGCATGGATCGTCCCGACATCGCGCCGCCCGCCTTTCACCCTCGCCCGGACGGGTTGCGGCTGGCCTGTCGGCATCGGCCCGGCGCAGGGCCTACGATCGTCTTCCTGCCCGGCTACATGTCCGACATGGAGGGGGGCAAGGCGGTCGCGCTGGACGGCTGGGCGCAAAGCCAGGGGCGGGCGATGCTGCGGCTCGATTATGCCGGCAATGGCGCAAGCGAGGGGCGGTTCGAGGATGGCACGCTGGCAAGCTGGCGCGACGACGCGCTGTTGCTGATCGATTCGCTGGTCCAGGGGCCGGTGGTGCTGGTCGGATCTTCCATGGGCGGCTGGCTGGCGCTGCTGATCGCGCTGGCCAGGCCTGAGCGGGTGGCGGGGCTGGTCGGCATCGCGGCGGCGCCGGACTTCACCGAATGGGGCTTTACCGACGCGGACAAGGCGCTGCTGGCGACGGAGGGGCGGATCGTCGAGCCGACCCCCTATGGCGATAATCCCTATGTCACCACCCTGGCCTTCTGGGAATCGGGCCAGTCGCTGCGGCTGCTGGAGAGGGAGATCGCGATCGATTGCCCGGTGCGGCTGTTGCAGGGACAGGTCGATCCCGACGTGCCGTGGCGGACGGCGTTGCGGATCGCGGAGCGCCTGCGTTCATCCGATGTGCAGACGCTGCTGATTAAGGATGGCGACCATCGCCTTTCCCGCGATCCGGACATCGCGCTGCTGATCCGGACCCTCGCCAGCCTGTTGGACAGCCTGTGATGCCCTTCCTCCTCCCGCTGCTGCTGCTCGCCCCCCAGGCCTATGATCCGGAGGTCGAGGCGGTGATGAACCGCAAGAGGAAGGAAAGGGCGGAGGCCTCCGCCGTCGTTGCGCCCGTTGCGCAGGCCAGCGACGGCCGCATTCCGGTGCCGGACAGATATGCGGCGAAATTCCAGGCCTGCCTGGACCAGGCGGCGGAGGCGCCGGACAAGGGCGTCGCCTTCGCGCAGCAATGGCGGATCGAGGGCGGCAGCTTCTATGCGCGCAACTGCATGGGCTTTGCCTATGCCCGCGCCGAACGCTGGGCGCCCGCCATCGTCGCCTTCGAACAGGGCGCGGACGAAGCCGAGCGCAACGGCGAAATGGCGCAGAGCGCCCGGCTGTGGGCGCAGGCCGGCAATGCCGCGCTGGCCGGCGGCGATGCCGCGAAGGCGCGCGATGATTTCGACGCGGCGCTGGCGCGGGGCCTGCCCGACGGCATGGAGAAGGGCGAGGTCCATCTGGACCGCGCCCGGGCGCTGGTGGCGCTGAACGACGGCGGGAGCGCGCGCGCATCGCTCGACATCGCGCTGGAACAGGTGCCGCAAGATCCCCTGGCCTGGCTGCTTTCGGCCACGCTGGCGCGCCGGTCCGGGGAAATGAAGCTGGCGCAGGCGCATATAGCGCGGGCGGTGCAGCTTTCGCCCGATGATGCCTCCGTCGCGCTGGAGGAGGGCAATATCGCCATCCTCACCGATCATGAGGACGTCGCCCGATCCGCCTGGCAACGCGCGGTGAAGCTGGCGGCGGATGCGCCCGCGGGCAGGGCGGCGGCCGACAATCTGTCCCGCTTGCCGCCGAAGCCCGCCGACTGACGGCTTGCGAAGGGAACCTCGGCCCCTCCTTCTCCGTTGGCCCGCCAGGCGGGACGCGAGGAAAAAGGAGCCTGGGGATGCAGGATCGTCATGGAAAATTCGCGGCGCTCGCCCTGCTGGCGGCAAGCGCGCTGGCGTTGACCGCCTGTTCGCACGGCGCGACGCGCGGCGGACTGATCGGCGGCGCGGGCGGCGCCGTGGTCGGCTCCGCGACCGGCCTCGGCACGGTGGAGGGCGCGGTGATCGGCGGCGCCGCCGGCGCGATCATCGGCGACGACAAGGATTGATCGTCAGTTGAGATAGAAGTCGACCGTCGTAACGACGCGCACCTTCTTGTAGGGCGTATCGCTCGACCCGTCGGCCTCGCCGTCGCGCGCTTCTATCGAGAAATAGCCCTGGGTCGCGCTCTTGATGCCGCCGACGCTGGCGCCGCTGTCGCGGGCGAACTGTTCGGCGGCGGCGCGGGCGTCCCTGGTCGCGGCGGCGACCATCGGGGGCTTCACGTCGTTGAGCCGGGTGAAGCTGTAGCGCATGCCCGATCCCTCCTGCAGGGTGACGCCGCGCCGGACCAGATCGAATTGCTGGGCCACGGCCCGCTGGGCGCGGGCGATGTCGGTCGTGCGCAGCAACATGCGCTGGGTGATGGTGATCGTGTTGACGCCATTGTTGATATATTGGTTGACCCCCGCGCCGGTCGCGGTCAGCGCATCCGGCTTGAAGCCCAGGCTGGCGAAATAGGCGCGCAGTTCCCGCGTGTTGTTGTCGATCTCCGCCCGGACGGCGGGCAGGTCGAACCCGGTGGCGGAATAGCTGATCGACCAGGTGGCGAGGTCCGCGGTCACGTCCTTTTCCGCCAGTCCGCGCACGGTGACGGACCGGTCCGCCGCCCTGGCCCGCTTGAGCCCGTCGCCCAGCAGATAGCCGCCGCCGACCATGCCCAGAGCCAGCACGGCCGCGCATCCCAGGAGCAGCTTGTCATGATAAGTTAAGGCCATGTCCGCCTCCCTCTTCCGTCCGGGCTTGACGCATCCTATCTTGATGCTGCCTTAAGGCTGCGGAGATGAACCGTTGCTTTATGGCGACGAATGGAGTGATCTCTTGCCAAAATATCTGCACACGATGATCCGCGTGACCGACATCGACCGCACCGTCGCATTCTTCCGCCTGCTCGGCCTGGAGGAGCAGAGGCGCTTTGACAACGCGCAGGGGCGGTTCACCCTGGTCTTCCTGGCGGCGCCGGGGGACGAGGATGCGCAGGTCGAGCTGACCTACAACTGGCCGGCCGAGGACGGCAGCCCCGCGGAGGTCTATGGCGGCGGTCGAAATTTCGGGCATCTCGCCTATCGGGTCGAAAATATCTACGAAACCTGCCAGCGGCTGATGGACGCGGGCGTGACCATCAACCGGCCGCCGCGCGACGGGCACATGGCCTTCGTGCGGACGCCGGACAACATCTCGATCGAACTATTGCAGGACGGGCATCTGGAACCGGCCGAACCCTGGGCGTCGATGCCCAATGTCGGAGCCTGGTAGCGCCATGCTGGAGGTCGTCCGCATCCCCGTGCTCAGCGACAATTATGTCTGGCTGCTGCATGACGACGCCAGCGGGGAGACGGTCGCCGTCGATCCCGCCGTGGCGGAGCCGGTGCTGGAAGCGGCGCGGCAGAGGGATTGGACGATAAGCCAGATCTGGAACACCCACTGGCATGGCGACCATGTCGGCGGCAATGCGGCGATCAAGGCGGCGACCGGCTGCACCATCACCGGCCCCGCCGCGGAGGCGGAGAAGATCGGCACGCTGGACCGCATGGTGCGCGAGGGGGACAGCGTCCGCATCGGCGCCCACCAGGCCGCCGTGCTGGAGGTGCCTGCCCATACCGCCGGCCATGTCGCCTATCATCTGGCCGACGACCGCCTGATCTTCGTCGGGGACACGCTGTTCGCCATGGGCTGCGGCCGGCTGTTCGAGGGGACGGCGGCGCAGATGTTCGCCAATATGCGGCGGTTCGCCGCCCTGCCCGACGATACGGTCGTCTATTGCGCGCATGAATATACGCAGTCGAACGGCCGCTTCGCGCTGACGGTGGAGCCGGACAACGCCGCCCTGCGCGCCCGCATGGCGGAGGTCGACGCGGCGCGCTCGCGGGGGGAGGCGACAGTGCCGACCAGCGTCGGACAGGAGCGCGCGACCAATGTCTTCATGCGCGCCAGCGACGTTGCGCAACTGGCCGAGCGGCGGGCGGCGAAGGATGCGGCGTGACGGTTTTCGCGCCGGTCCGGCGTCCTGGAATCGGAACCAATGAGGAGAGGTGCCATGCGTCCGTGGATATTGGGTTCCGGCCTGTGTCTGGCCCCGCTGCTGCTGGCGGGATGTTCGGGCACTCATGAGCCGCCCAGGCTGACCGAAAAGCAGACAAGCGAACTGGAGCGCGCCCTGGCCGGCAAGGTGCCCGGCGAAAAGACGAGCTGCGTCAATCGGGAATCCCAGTCCAACCTGACGGCCATCAGCAACAGCGTCCTGCTGTACCGGGTCAGCCGGCGGCTGGTCTATCGCAACGACCTGATCGGCAGTTGTTCCGGGCTGTCGCGGGGCGACACGCTGATCATCAGGACGTGGGGATCGCAATATTGCCGCGGGGACCAAATAACCAGCGCCGACCTGATGACCGGCATGGTGACGGGAAATTGCGCGCTGGGCGACTTCACGCCCTATCGCGCGCCGTCGAAATAGGTTTGCCGGCGGGTCATGCCGCGTTCCTGCGACGGCAGAACCCGGTCGGCCGGGATTCACCCCTTGTACAGCGCGTCCAGCCGATCCTGATAGCGGGCGCGGATGACGTGGCGGCGGATTTTCATCGACGGCGTCATCTCGCTATTCTCTATGGTGAAGGGTTCGTCGGCCAGGATGAAGCGCCGCACCCGCTCTATCACCGACAGATCGTCATTCACCCGGTCGACCGCGGCGCGCAGCGCAGCCTGATAGGCGGCATCCTTCTCGATGCCCTCCACCTTGCGTCCCTGCTCCGCCGCCCATTCGCGCGTCCATTCGGCGTCAGGCACCAGCAGCCCCACCAGATGCGGCCGCCGGTCGCCATGGACCATCGCCTGCCCGATCTCCGGCTGGAGCGTCAGCATGCCTTCCACCTTCTGGGGCGAGACATTGTCGCCCTTGTCGTTGACGATCAGATCCTTCTTGCGGTCGGTGATGCGGATGCGGCCCTTTTCGTCGATCTCCCCGATGTCGCCGGTGTGCAGCCAGCCATTTTGCAGCGCCCTTTCCGTTTCCGCCGCATTGCGCCAATAGCCATGCATCACCAGTTCCCCGCGGACGAGGATTTCGCCGTCGTCCGCGATCCGCACCTCCACCCCGTCCAGCGGCGGCCCCACCGTGTCCATCGCGATCCCGGCGCGGGGGCGGTTGCAACTGATCACCGGCCCCGCCTCGGTCTGGCCATAGCCCTGGAGCAGCGTCAGCCCCATGGCGTCGAAGAACAGGCCGACATCGGGATTGAGCGGCGCGCCGCCCGACACCAGCGCCTTCATCCGCCCGCCGAAGCGTGCCGCGATCTTGGGCTTGAGGGTGCGCGCCAGCAGCGCCTTCATCGGCAGGTCGAGCAGCGATTTCCGCCCGCGTTGCTCCTTCGCCGCGATGCGCAGCGCCTGGCCCAGCAGATAGGCGGGGAATTTGCCCTGCTTCTCGATCGACTTGATGATGCGGGCGCGCAGCACCTCGAACAGGCGGGGGACGACGACCATGATCGTCGGCCGCGCTTCCTCGATATTGCTGGCCAGCTTTTCCAGCCCTTCGGAATAATAGATCTGACCCGCCACCATGATCGGCAGGAACTGGCCCCCGCTATGCTCATAGGCGTGGGACAGGGGCAGGAAGGACAGGAACACCTCCTGCCCCCGCCCGAAATCCTCCTCCAGCAACTTGTCGGCCCCCTCGATATTGCAGAGGATGGCGCCGTGATGCTGCATCACCCCGCGCGGCGCGCCGCCGGTGCCGCTGGTGTAGATGATGCAGGCCAGATCGTCGCGCTTCGCCGTCTGGCTGGCGGCGCAGGCCTCGATGTCGGTGGGATAATGGGCGATCAGGTCGCTCCACAGATGGCAGGCGACATCGCCCTGCATGCCGCGCAACGGCTCCATGCCGATGACGAAGCTGGCCTGCGACCGCAGCACGGCGGGCATCAGGTTCTGCGCCAGCTTCGCTGTGGAAACGATGACGGCGCGGGCACCGCTGTCGGTCAGGATATGCTGGTGGTCGCGGGTGGTGTTGGTGGTGTAGGTCGGCACCGTGACGCAGCCCGCCGCCATGATGGCAAGGTCCGCGATGCAGAATTCCGGCCGGTTCTCGCTGACCAGCATCACCGGATCGCCCGGCTTCAATCCCTGCGCCTGCAATGCGCTGGCCAGCGAGGCGACCTCCAGAGCGACCTCGGTCCAGCTGAGCGATTGCCATTCCCCCGCCGCCTTGCGCCACAGGAAAGGGGCGTCGCCCATCGCCCTGGCGCGATCGAAGAACATGGTCACCAGATTGGGAAAACGCTCCATCGCGCTCAAAACGGCATCTCCTCGCTAGCGGCGCGTCTTTTTGGCGCGCTTTCCTGCCTCCCAGGCTATAACCGCGCCATGCCGTAACGGCCATGATTTTTCGCGGATTTCCCGGAAACGCCTGCACGGCGCCCCGTTAAAGCGCCCGTGGCAGGAGCGCGCTATATTCCGGGGCGGCCGCCGATGTCCGCCAGCCATGAAATAATTAGTGGGCTAATGATCCTCATGCCCCTCGGCCAGCGCCTCCAGCACATCGTCCAGCCGCGCCGCGTCGCCAAGCGCGATCACCCGGCCGTCGCTGTCATGGGTGAGCGGTTCGCCGGCCCAGTCGCACATCCGCCCGCCCGCGCCCTCGACCACCGGCACCAGCGCCGCCAGATCGTGCAGCTTCAGCCCTGCCTCGACCACGATGTCGACATGGCCGGACGCGACCAGTCCGTAATTATAGCAGTCGCCGCCCCAGACGGTGTCGCGGCACTGCCCCGCAAGGCGCGAGAAATGCTCGGCGGTGCAGCCGGGGAAAAGCTGCGGCGCGGTGGAGGCCAGGATCGCCTGGTCCAGGGCGCGGCAGGCGCGGGTCGTCACCGGCCTGCCGTTGAAGGTCGTCGGTTGCCCCATCATCCCCGCCCAGCGTTCGTCCGCTATGGGCTGGTCGATGATCCCGATGGTGGGCCAACCCGCCTGCGTCAGCGCGATCAGCGTGCCGAAGATCGGCCGCCCGGCGATGAAGCTGCGCGTGCCGTCGATGGGATCGAGGATCCATACTCGCTCCGCATCCTCGCGGGCCGCGCCATATTCCTCCCCGATGATGCCGTCCTGCGGCCGTTCCTTTTCCAGGATCGCGCGGATCGCTGCTTCCGCCGCCCGGTCCGCCTCCGTCACGGGGGACTGGTCGGATTTGAATTCCATGTCGTAGCGCGCGCGGAAAAAGGGGCGGATCGCCGCGCGGGCGGCGTCGGCAAGGCGGTTGGCAAGGGCCAGGTCGTCGCGGGTCGTCATGCCGTCGGCCTAGAGCATTTTGTGGCCGGGCGGAACGGTCGACGACCGGAAAATGCACAAACAGATGTCGCGGCGATCGCATGCAAGGGATAGGCTGGACTTCGCCGATTCCCTGAAGGAGGGACATGATGCCCGGTTCTCCCGTCATCCCCGCGCTGCGCTATGCCGACGCGCCCGCCGCCATCCGGTTTCTCTGCCAGGCCTTCGGATTCGAAGTGCAGGCCAGTTACGAGGACGCGGAGGATCCGCATATCATCCACCATGCCCAACTCGTGCTGGGGGAAGGCATGGTCATGCTGGGCAGCGCCCGCGACGGCGAGGCGGAGTCGCTCTACAGCTGGACCACGCCCCGCGAACTGGGCGGCGTCACCGCCTGCATCTATGTGGTCGTGCCCGATGCCGACGCCCATTGCCTCCATGCCCGGAACGAAGGCGCCGTGGTGGTCAGCGAGCCGCATGACAATGACGGCTATCCCGGACGCGGCTATGAGGCGCTGGACCCGGAAGGCAATGTCTGGAGCTTCGGCACTTACGATCCCTGGGCTCATTTCGCCTAAAGTTCCGCCGCTTCGGGTCGTCCTACTCCTTCGGCATGTCTTGAAGGAGTTGCTGGTGGCGCTGATCGGCTGGATTGCGAGTTTCATGGCCCTGTTCGGGGGGGTGGCGCTGTGGCAGGATATGCCGTCCGACGGCTCGCCCGCATTGGCGAACATCCTGTTCATGCTGGCCCTGCTGACCTGCCCCTGGCTGTGGCGCGACAAGCCGCTGGGCATATCGCTCAGCCAGCGCATCTTCCTGGCCATGGCGCTGCTATGCAGCCTGCCGCTGCTGCTGTTTCCGCGCAACTGAGCAAAGTCGCGCCGCGCAACTTTGTCGAACGGACATGAAAAACGCTGCCGACGATCACGCCGGCAGCGTTTTTCATGTCCCTCAAGGCGATCTCAGTCGAACAGGCTGGAGACCGAGCTTTCGTCCGCGATGCGCTTGATCGCCTCGCCCAGCAGGGGTGCGATCGGCAGGTGACGGATGCTGCTCGCGCCGCACACCGCGTCGGTGCCCTGAATCGAATCGGTGATGACCAGTTCCTTGAGTTCCGACGCCTCGACCCGCGCTACCGCGCCGCCCGACAGCACGCCATGGCTGACATAGGCGACCACTTCCTCGGCCCCAGCCGCCTTGAGCGCGCCCGCGGCATTGCAGAGCGTGCCCGCCGAATCGACGATGTCGTCGATCAGCACGCAGAAGCGGCCCTTCACGTCGCCGATGATGTTCATGACTTCCGATTCGCCGGCGCGCTCCCGCCGCTTGTCGACGATGGCGAGCGGGGCGTTGTCCAGCCGCTTGGCGAGGGCGCGGGCGCGCACCACGCCGCCCACGTCGGGCGACACGACCATCAGGTTGCGGTCGCCGAAGCGCGCCTGGATGTCGGCCGACATCACCGGCGCGCCGAACAGATTGTCGGTCGGAATGTCGAAGAAGCCCTGGATCTGCCCGGCGTGGAGGTCCACCGACAGCACGCGGTTGGCGCCCGCCGTGGTAATCAGGTTGGCGACCAGCTTGGCCGAGATCGGCGTGCGGGGGCCGGGCTTCCGGTCCTGCCGGGCATAGCCAAAATAGGGGACGACCGCCGTGATTCGCTTGGCCGAGGCGCGTTTCAGCGCATCGATCATGATCAGCAATTCCATCAGATTGTCGTTCGTCGGATAGCTGGTCGACTGGATCACGAACACGTCCTCGCCGCGGACATTTTCGTGAATTTCCACGAAAACCTCTTCGTCGGCGAAGCGGCGGACGCTCGCGTCGGTCAGGGGAATCTCGATATAGTCGGCGATGGCGGCCGCGAGCGGCTTGTTGGAATTGCCGGTCATGAGCTTCATGGCCAAACCCCTAAAAGTAAATGGCGTGACATATTGATGACGCTGTCGGAACGCGGCCCCTTTAGCGGCGGAGGCCCTTCCTGAAAAGGCGCTTTTGCGCGCTGCCGCAAAATGCTCTAGGGGCGCGGACCATGACCGACAAACTCGTGATAGCCCTGGCCCAGATGACGCAGTCGGTGGGCGACCTTGCCGCCAATGCCGACGCGATGCTGGAATGGCGCACGCGGGCGATGGAGGCGGACCTCATCGTCTATCCCGAACTGCAACTGATCGGCTATCCGCCTGAGGATCTGGTGCTGAAGCCCGCGCTGGTCGACCGCGCCAACCATGAACTGGACCGGCTGGCCCAGGCGACGGCGGACGGCGGCCCCGCCATGCTGGTCGGCACGGTCGTCGCGTCGCAGGGCGTGCTCTTCAACGTCGTCGCCCTGCTGGAGGACGGCGCGGTCACCGCCATCCGGCAGAAGCGGGAACTGCCCAATTACGGGACGTTCGATGAAAAGCGGCTGTTCGCCCCCGGCCCTCTGCCCGCGCCCATCGATTTCCGGGGCGTGAAGATCGGCGTGCCGATCTGCGAGGACATCTGGTTCCCCTTCGTCACCGCCCATTTGCGCGCGGAGGGCGCGGAAATCCTGATCAGCCCCAACGGCTCCCCGTTCGAGGTGGACAAGGACGACCGCCGCATCAACGCCGTCGCCGGAACCCGCGTCCGCGAAACCGGCCTGCCGCTCGTCTATCTGAACCGCGTCGGCGGGCAGGACGAGCTGGTGTTCGACGGCGCGTCCTTCGTGATGAACGGCGACCTCAGCCTGGCGCATCAGCTTCCCGACTGGGAAGAGGCGCTGGTCCTCACCCACTGGGAGAAATGGGAAGGCCAGTGGGTCTGCCTGCCCGGCGAGCGCCATGTCCTGGATGAGCGCCCGGCCGACATCTACAACGCGATGGTCCTGGGCCTGCGCGACTATGTGAACAAGAACCGCTTTCCCGGCGTGGTGCTGGGCCTGTCGGGCGGCATCGATTCCGCCCTGTCCGCCGCCGTCGCCGTCGACGCGCTGGGCGCCGACCGGGTGTGGTGCGTGATGATGCCGTCCCGCTTCACCAGTCGGGAAAGCCTGGACGACGCCATCGAATGCGCCCGGCTGCTGGGCGTCCGTTACGACAGCATCCCCATCGAACCGGCGGTGGAAGCCTTCGACGCCATGCTGGCCGACGTCTTCACCGGCCGCCAGCGCGACCTGACCGAAGAGAATATCCAGTCCCGCATCCGGGGCGTGACGCTGATGGCCCTGTCCAACAAATATGGCCATATGCTGCTGACCACCGGCAACAAGAGCGAGATGTCGGTCGGCTACGCCACCATCTATGGCGACATGGCGGGCGGCTATTCGGTGCTGAAGGACGCCTACAAGACCACGGTGTTCGACCTCTGCCGCTGGCGGAACGAAAATGTGCCGTCGCTGGGCGAGGCCTTCGGTCCCGAGGGGCCGGTCATGCCCGACCGCGTCATCACCAAGCCGCCCAGCGCCGAGCTGCGCGACAATCAGAAGGATGAGGACAGCCTGCCCCCCTATGAGGTGCTCGACCCGATCCTCTACGGCCTGGTGGAGGAGGAATTGTCGGTCGAGCAGCTGGTCGCGCGCGGCTTCGACAAGGACACCGTCGCCCGCATCGAGCGCCTGCTCTACGTCGCCGAATATAAGCGCCGCCAGTCGCCCCCCGGCGTGAAGCTGGGCATGCGCAATTTCGGCCGCGACCGCCGCTATCCGATCACCAACGCCTTTCGCACGCTCTAGCCATGAAAAAGGCCGTTCGTCCTGAGTAGCCATTGAGCGAAGTCGAAATGGCGTATCGAAGGATGCTTCGATACGGGTCTTCGACAAGCTCAGCCCCCTACTCAGCACGAACGGGTTGCATATGATATGACCGTCATCACCCGCTTCGCCCCCTCGCCCACCGGCAACCTGCATGTCGGCAATATCCGCGCCGCGCTCCACAACTGGCTGTGGGCGCGCAAGAGCGGCGGCCGGTTCCTGCTGCGGCTGGACGACACCGACCTCGAACGCTCCCGCCCCGAATATGCGCAAGCCATCAAGGCCGACCTCCGCTGGCTGGGCCTGCACTGGGACGGGGAGGAGCGGCAGTCCGACCGCTTCGCCCTGTATGAGGAAAGATTCGAGGCGCTCAAGGCCTCAGGCCATGTCTACCCCGCCTATGAAACGGCGCAGGAACTGGACCTGCGCCGCAAGATATTGCTGGGCCGGGGCCTGCCCCCGGTCTACGATCGCGCCGCCCTGTCCCTGATCCCTGACCAGATCGCCGCTTATAAGGCCGAAGGCCGCCAGCCCCATTGGCGTTTCAAGCTCGATCATGGCCAGCCCATCGGCTGGACCGACCTCATCCGCGGCGAGCAGCGCTTCGATCCGAAGCTGCTGTCCGACCCGGTGATCCGCCGCGCCGACGGAAGTTGGCTCTACATGCTACCTTCGGTGATCGACGATATCGCCATGGGCGTGACCCATGTGCTGCGCGGCGAAGACCATGTGTCCAACACCGCCACCCAGATCCAGATGTTCGCGGCGCTGGGGGCGAGCCTGCCCGCCTTCGCCCATGAGGCGCTGCTGACGGGCAGCGAAGGCAAGCTCTCCAAGCGCCTCGGTTCGCTGGGCGTCGCGCATTTTCGCGAGATCGGGCTGGAGCCTGCCGCCATCGCCTCCTTGCTTGCGCGGCTCGGCAGTTCGATGCCGGTCGAGCCGTTCGCGGACATGCAGCCGCTGATCGACAGCTTCGACTTCGCCCATTTCGGCCGCGCTCCGGCGCGCTTCGACGAGGCGGAACTGGCGACCCTCAACCAGAAGATCGTCCACCTGCTGCCCTATGCCGCCGTCGCGGACCGCCTGCCCCAGGGCATGGACGAGGCGGCGTGGGACGCCATCCGCCCCAATCTGGAAACCGTGAGTGACGCGGCCGACTGGTGGCGGATCGTCACCGGCCCGATCGATGCGCCAGTTCCAGCGGAGGAAGACCGCGATTTCCTGGCTCTGGCGCACGACATTCTGACGGAAACGGCCTTTGACGGCGCCGTCTGGCGCACCCTCACCGAAGCGTTGAAAGCGGAGACAGGCCGCAAGGGCAAGGCGCTGTTCCTGCCCCTGCGCCGCGCTCTGACAGGCATGGATCACGGCCCCGACATGGGTCGGATGCTGCCATTGATCGGCAGGGACGAAGCGCTGAGCCGGCTGAAATCCTCATAGGCGAATCCTCCCTACGCGAAGCGTGGGGACCGCCGCTGAAAGCGGTGGAGGGGAATTTTGGAGGTCGTGCCCCGTTCCTCTCCCGTCAGCGCTTAGCGCTGCCGCCTCCCCATCTCCGATGGGGAGGAATAGGATAGGTCGACAGACCCAGCACCTCAGCCCCGCATGGCCTCCAGCGCCTCGCCCACCGCCAAAATACCCTCCGGTGCTGCGGCGAAGCCCATATGCGTGCAGTCGACCTCGATCGCCCGGTCGCGCTCCCCGGCGCGTCCCTTGGCGCATCGGGGCAGGATCACGCCGTCCCGCCGCGACCAGAGCGCGACCGTCGGCACCGGCGGCTTTTCCTCGCGCCGGCAGGTGAAGGGCGGCCGGTCGACGGGAAATCCGGAAACGAGCTGATAGAGCCGCCAGGCATGGTTGGCGCGCGGATCGCCGGAAAAGGGCGTGCCCATCGTCACCACGCCGCCGACCTTGCGCGTGGCGAATTTGGCATATTCGCGCGCGAACAGCCCGCCCAGGCTCCATCCCACCAGGGTCACGGGCGCTCCGGTCTCCCGCCTTATGGCGTCCACCCGGCGGTCGATCTGCTCCAGGCTGTCTGGCCTGGGTCCGAAATTCCGGCCCATGCCCCAGCCATGCGCCTCATATCCAGCCGCATTGAGCACGGCGCGCAGAGGCTCCATCCGATGCTCGCTTGCCAGCAGGCCGGGAATCAGCAGTATCCGCCGCCCATCGCCGCGGATCGCCTGCGCCAGTTGAGGCGCCCGCGCCCGCGTCCGCGCCAGATCGAAGGGCAAGGACGCATTGCCCAACAGGTGCTGGAGCGGCGGCCGCTCGGCTGCGCGGGGGCCGCTGGCCAAACGGGCCTTCCAGAAACTGGCGATGGCGTCGGCATAGGGGGGCACGAAAATGTCTTTCCTTCTTCCCGCGGGAAAAATGACATTCTCATGACGCAGGCTCCCAAGTCCATGGAGATTTATCCGCGGGCATGAACGGTTCGCCGTTTGTGACAATGGCCGGGGGCAGGATCAGGGCGCCAGCGGAGAGGTCTGCGCGACCGCAGCGCCATCGGCCGCCCGCAACTGGCGCGGCTCCAATATCGCGGCCGTCTCGATCAGGTCCAGCGCCCGCCGCGCCTCCATGTAGCGCCGCGCATATTGCATCCAGCGGTCGGCGGCGGCGCGCCCCGGCATCTGCTCCACCTCCGCCAGCGCCGCGCCGACCCGCGATCCGTCCAGATAGCGCAGCGCCCGGTCCAGCGCCGCCTGCGGCCGGGGAGAGGGGGTGGACGCCCGGTGGATGGTGATGATCTCCCGCGCCTCATGCTCCAGCGCTTCCCACCAGCTTGCATTGGCGGGGGGAACGGTGACCTGGTCGGCGAGCGCCGTCAGCCCGGCGCGCAGGTCGGGCAGCGTCACCGGCTCCCGCGCGGCGTTGATGATCGTCGCCACCGCGCGCGGCTGCGCCTGGCCGAAACGCAGGCGCAACTGGCCCTCTATATAGCCGAGCGACGCCCCGCTATCGAGCGCCCGCCGCGCCGCGAAGGCGACCAGCAGGCCTTCCGCCCGCGCCGCATTGCCCGACGCCGCCTGCGCCTCCACCGTGATGCGGTTCAGCCGTTCCTCCAGTTGCACGACCCGCGCGTCCAGCATCTGCCCGGCATCGGCGGAAAGCGGACGCATCGGCACGCCCGGCGCGACGGCGTTCAGCAGCGGATCGCTCAGCACCGATGGCCGTTGCGGCGCATTCCACCGCTGGATGCGCGGCAAGGCGAGGACGGTCAGCACGACCCCGACCGCAAAGGCGAGCAAGACCAGCAGGGCCAGCAGCCAGGGTCCGCGCCGCGCCGGGAGGGGCCCCGTCGCGCCGCTCGCCGGGGCGTCCATATCGCTCATCAAGGGCTTTTCTTCCATATGAGGCGAATCATTCGCATAATCGGACGGCAAGGGCCAGCATCCTCTCATCATCGGGCTTGTCGGGCGCCTGGGCGCTGGCCCATCCGGCGCCGCAGGCGGCCAGAGCGGCGGGGCTGATCGCGATCAGGTGGAACGAACTCCGCCGTTCCGGACCCACATGGCGCGCCAGCAATTCGCCGGCGCGCGGGGAGTGGACCAGAAGGACGCTGCCGGCCTCCAGCCGCTCCGCCCATCCCTCCTCGCCGGTCCGCAGCATTTCATAGACGGCGATCCGATCGATCCGCAGCGCGCCCGCATCGATCGGCGCCACCGTCCGCCCCGCCAGGTGCAGCACATGGCCATGCCCATCCGCCGCGATCCGCCGCGCAACGGCGGTGCCGTCGCCATCTCCGACGACGACATCCGCGAATCCGGCTTCCTCCAGCGCCTTCGCCGTCGCCCGTCCGACCGCATAGGCGGGCAGCTTTCGATAGCGGGCCAGTCCTTCGCCCGCCAGCCGGGCGGCATTGGCGCTGGTCAGCAACAGGGCGTCGAACCTTTCCGGGGCGGGCGCGTGCCACTCCAGCGCCCGAGGCGCGAACAGCGGAAAGACCCGCGCTTCCAGCCCCCGTTCCGCCGCGCGCGCCGCCGTCTTGCCCGCCCCCGGTTCGGGCCGCAGGATGACGACGGGCCTCACGCTTCGAACAGAAGCCGCAACGCCGGGCTGGCTCGGTCCAGCAGGCCACGCCCCATCGCTTCGGCGGCGGCGGCATCGCCCCGTTCGATCCGCGCCGTTTCGCCGACCGTCTCCCGCCCGTCGGGGCTGATGATCTCGGCCCGCAGGCGGACCTGCCCATCCTCCAGCCGGGCGAACGCCGCGATGGGCGAATGGCAGGTGCCGCCCAGCCCCGCCAGCACCGCCCGCTCCGCCATCACGCAATCGAAGGTGTCGGCGTCGCTGATCGCCGCCAGCAGGTCCAGCATCGCTTCATCGCCGCTCAGCGTCTCGATGCCCACGGCCCCCTGGGACGGCGCGGGAAGCATGACGTCCACGGGGATGGCGACGCCCACATCGCCCTGGCCCAGCCGGTCCAGCCCGGCCGCCGCCAGCAGGGTCGCATGCGCCTCTCCCCTGTCCAGCCTGGCGAGCCGCGTCGCGACATTGCCGCGGAACAGGACGACCTGCGCGTCGGGCCGAAGCCGCCTGACCTGCGCCGCCCGGCGCGGCGAGCTGGTGCCCACCACCGGCCTTTCGGGCAGCGCCGCGAAATCGTCCGCGCCCACCAGCCGGTCGCGCACATCGGCGCGGGGCAGCATGGCGGCGATGCGGATTTCGGCGGGGCGGATCGTCTCCACATCCTTCATCGAATGCACGGCGAAATCGATCTCGCCGCTGGCCAGCGCGCGGTCCAGCTCCTTGGTCCAGAGCGCCTTGCCGCCGATGTCCGCGAGCGCCCGGTCCTGAATCCGGTCGCCGCTGGTCTGCACCACGACGATCTCGACCGCGCCTTCATCCCAGCCATGGCGCGCCCGCAGCGCAGCCACCGTCATGTGCGCCTGCGCCAGCGCGAGCGGGGAGCCACGGGTACCAAGGCGGAGCGGTCGGGAAGGCTTTTGCATGATCCCGCTTGCTCTAATGGTCGCGGGCATTAGATGGAAGCGGCAATGACGATCATCCTCGGCCTGGAATCAAGCTGCGACGAAACCGCGGCGGCGCTGGTGACGGCGGACGGCAGGATCCTCGCCCACCGCCTCGCCACGCAGGAGGAGGCGCATCGCCCCTATGGCGGCGTCGTCCCGGAAATCGCCGCCCGCGCCCATGTCGAGGCGCTTGCGCCCCTGATAGAGGCGGCGCTCAAGGACGCCGACCTCACGCTCGATGATGTGGACGTGATCGCCGCCACCGCCGGTCCCGGCCTGATCGGCGGCGTGATGGTCGGCCTCGTCACCGGCAAGGCGCTTGCCCATGCCGCGAACAAGCCGCTGGTCGCGGTCAACCACCTCGAAGGCCATGCCCTCTCGCCGCGCCTGGCCGATCCGACGCTGCAATTCCCCTATCTGCTGCTGCTGGTGTCGGGGGGCCATTGCCAGTTGCTGCATGTGCGGGGGCCGGGCGACTATGCGCGCCTGGCCACCACCATCGACGACGCCAGCGGCGAGGCCTTCGACAAGACGGCGAAGCTGCTCGGCCTGGGCTATCCCGGCGGACCGGCGGTCGAGAAGGCGGCGGCCAAGGGCGATCCGAAGGCCGTCCCGCTGCCACGCCCGCTGGTCGGCACGGCGGAACCCCATTTCTCCTTCGCGGGCCTCAAAAGCGCGGTCATGCGCGCCGCCCAGTCCGGCCGATATTCGACCCAGGACATCGCCGCCAGCTTCCAGCAGGCCGTCATCGACTGCCTGATCGACCGCACCGAGCGGCAACTGGCGGGTGTTCAGGACATCACCGCCCTCGTCGTCGCAGGAGGCGTCGCCGCCAACCAGTCGATCCGCGCCGCGCTGGAGGCGCTCGCCGCGAAGCACGACCTGCCCTTCGTCGCGCCGCCGCTCTGGCTGTGCACGGACAATGCGGCGATGATCGCCTGGGCAGGGGCGGAACGCCATGCGGCCGGCCTGATCGACGATCTGACGGTCCCGGCCCGCCCGCGCTGGCCGCTCGACCCCAGCGCGGAAAAGGCGCGCGGCGCAGGAGTGAAAGCATGAAGGCCGGTATTATAGGCGCAGGCGCATGGGGCACGGCGCTGGCCCAGACGCTCGCGGCGGGCGGCCAGCATGTCCGCCTCTGGGCGCTGGAGCCGGAGGTGGTGGAAGCGGTCAATAACGACCGCCAGAACCCGCTCTACTTGCCGCGAATTCCGCTCAGCCCCTCGATCGAAGCAACCGGCGACATCGCCGCCATGGCTGACCGCGACATGCTGCTGATCGTCAGCCCGGCCCAGCATCTCCGCAAGGTCGTCGCGCAGGCGCCTGCGGGACCCCCGCTTATCCTCTGTTCCAAGGGCATAGAGGCGGGCACCGGCCTGCTGATGTCCGAAGTGGCGGCAGAGGCGCAGCCAGGCTCGCCCATCGCCGTCCTTTCCGGGCCGACCTTCGCCCATGAGGTGGCGAAGGGCCTGCCCACCGCGATCACGCTCGCCTGCGCCGACGCGGACCTCGCCGCGAAGATCGCCGCCCGGATCGCGCGGCCTGCCTTTCGCCCCTATCTGTCCGACGATGTCGTCGGCGCGGAGATCGGCGGCGCGGTCAAGAATGTCCTCGCCATCGCCTGCGGCGTCGCGGAGGGCGCGGGCCTGGGCCTCAACGCCCGCGCTTCGCTGATCAGCCGGGGCTTTGCCGAAATGACCCGCTTCGGGCTGGCCAGGGGCGCCCGCGCCGAAACGCTGGCGGGCCTTTCCGGGCTGGGCGACCTCGTCCTCACCTGTTCCTCGACCGACAGCCGCAACTTCTCCCTCGGCAAGGGGCTGGGCGAGGGGCGGGCGGCTCGCGACCTGCTCGCCAACCGCCGGACCGTGGCGGAAGGCGCCTTCACCGCGCCCGTGCTGCGCGAGGCCGCCCGCGCCGCCAGGGTGGAAATGCCCGTGGTCGAGGCGGTCTGCGCCCTTCTGGAGGACGCCGCGCCGCTGGCCCAGGTGATGGACGCGCTGCTCGCCCGTCCGCTGCGCGCCGAATAAATTTCATCGCCCCGTCCCCATTTGTTGCTACAGTCCGGCTTCACAAAATGACGCGACAGCATTGATGTCACAGGGGGATCGTAATTCTTTGGCGGCTGAAGGGGCCTCTCCCGCGCAGCAGGACGATATTGCGGCGCTCGCCAAGGGTGGACGGACCAATGTGTTCGGTTTCCTGCTCCGCCTGGCGGCGCGCCTGCCGTTCCTGTTCATCGCCGGCCGCTGGTATGGCGCCGACGCGCTGGGCCGCTTCGCCTATGCGGTGCTGGTGGTGGAGTTCGTCGCGCAGCTTGCGACGCTGGGCCTGAAGCGCGGCCTGGCGGGCGCGCTCTCCCAGACGGAGCGGCCGCACAGCCATGTCGTCACCGACGCCATGGTGGTGACGCTGATCGCCTCCCTGATCGGCAGCGCGCTCCTGGTCGCCTTCCCCCAGGCCATGTTCCCCAACAGCGGCATCAACGGCCTCGACCGCCTGCTCGCCCTGATCGTGATCGCGGTCGCGGGGTCCGACGTGGCGCTGGCCGCCTGCGCCTATCGCTTCGACATCGGCGCCACGGTGCGGGCGCGGTCCATCATCGAACCCTGGGCGATCAGCATCGGCGCCTTCGGCTTCGCTTATTATTCGACCCGCGACGGGCTGATCCTCTCCTATGTGGTCTCGATGATCGCCGCGCTGGTCGCCTCGATCATTCCGATGACCCGCCATTACGGCATTCCCTATGGCTGGCGCCCGGATTTCGGGCGGCTGTGGCGGCTGGCGCGCCGCAACCTGCCGCTGGCGGCGGCGGACGGCGTGGAATGGGGGTCGCGCCGGCTGGACATGGCCATTCTGGGCCTGTTCGTCAGCCCCGCCGTGGTCGGCATCTATTATGTGGCGCAGCAGGTCGCCTCCCTGCCCCAGAAATTGAAGACCAGCTTCGACCCGATCCTGGGCCCGGTCATCACCCGCAATCTTTCGGAGGGCAATCTCACCGCCATAGCCCGGCAGGTGAGCCAGGTCGGCTTCTGGATCATCGCGGCGCAGGCGGGCATCGCGCTCGCGCTCGGCATTCCGGGCGAGGCGGTGATGGGCCTGGTCGGCCCCCATTTCGTCGGCGGAACGGGCGCGCTCGCCTTCCTGTTGCTGGCCGAAGTCGTGGCGGCGACCGCCGTGGTCAGCGAATCGGCGCTGGTCTATATCGCCCGGCACCGCAATCTGATGATCTCGCTGCTGATGATCGTGCTTCAGGCAGCGCTCAGCTTCCTGCTGATCTTCGCGGCGCGGCGTTTGGGCCTGCGCGACATGGCGGTCGCCGCCGCGCCCGCGCTGGCGCTCAGCATCGCGCTCGGCGTCAGCGCGCTGGTCAAGGCGCGCCTGCTTTCCACCCTGCTCGGCGCCAGGGTCAACGCCTGGCGCTGGCCGCTGCTCAGCGCTTCCGGCGTCGCCTGCATCGTCGGCGCGGCGTTCGTCGCGCTGCCGCCCGATTTCGAATGGGTGGAACTGGTCTTCGGCGTGTTCACCATCCTTGGCGTCTATGGCTTCGTCATCTGGCGCTGGGGCTTCGGCCCGGACGACCGCGCGCTGTTCCGGAAGCAGAAGGCGGCCTGACGCAAAGGAAAAGGCCGGACCTTCGCCCGGCCTCTCATCTTATCCCAGCGTCTTCGCCCGGATCGCCTTCAAGTCCTCCTCCGGCCGCGCCCCCCAGTGGGAGATCACTTCGGCCGCCGCCGCCGCGCCCAGTTTCAGGCACTTGTCGACCTCCAGCCCCTCCAGATGACCGGCCAGGAATCCCGCCGCGAACAGGTCGCCCGCCCCGGTCGTGTCGATCACTTCGGCCACCGGGGCCGCATGCGCTTCGTACCGCAGGCCCTCTACCACGGCGATCGCGCCTTTCTCGCTGCGGGTCGAGACCAGCACCGGCACCTTCGGGGCGATGGCGGCCACGGCGGCGTCGAAATCATGCACCCCGGCCAGCGACTGGATTTCCCCTTCATTGGAGAAGAGGATGTCGATCAGCCCCTGGTCGATCAGGTCGAGGAAGTCGGAGCGATGGCGGTCGATCACGAAATTGTCCGACAGGGTGAAGGCGACCTTCCGCCCCGCGCCCCGCGCCGCGTCGATCGCGGCGCGCATCGCCGCGCGCGGCTGCTCCGGATCCCAGAGATAGCCTTCCAGATAGAGGATCGAGGCGGAACGGATAAGGTCCAGGTCCAGCGCGGCCTCCGGCAGGAATTGCGACGCGCCCAAAAAGGTGTTCATCGTCCGCTGCGCGTCGGGCGTCACCAGGATCAGGCAGCGCGCCGTCGGCACGTCGCCCCGCATCGCCGGCGTATCGTAGCGGATGCCGAGCGCGCGCACGTCATGGGCGAAGACGGCGCCCAACTGATCGTCATTGACCTGCCCGATGAAACCGCATTTCTTGCCGAGCGCGGCCAGCCCCGCCAGCGTGTTCGCCGCCGATCCGCCGCTGATCTCCTTGCCCGCGCCCATGTCGGCATAGAGGCTTTCGGCGGTTTCCGCGTCGATCAACTGCATGCCGCCCTTGGTCAGCGCATGTTCGGCCAGGAAAGCGTCGTCGCTCCGGGCGAGCACGTCGACAATGGCGTTGCCGATGGCGACAACATCAAGCGTGGGGGCAGCAGCGGTCACGCAAAATCCTTCGTGAATAAGGGGGAAAATCCCGCCGTCTCTACCGATGCGGGGCGCGGCGCGCAACGGCGCTGATTGACGCTGCGCGCCAAGGCGGGAATAGCTGAGCCATGGTCCTTGCCGCCGCCCTTCGCGCCTTTCCCTCCATCTTCCATGGCGCCGCGCTGCGGCTGCTGGTCAAGACGCTGCTGCTGACCCTGCTCGCCTTCGCGCTCCTCGCCGCCGCCTTGTGGACCGGCATCCACGCCGCCCGACTGCATTTCGGCTGGGCGACGGGCGCGGGCTGGGGCGGGCTGGCGGAGGCGACCGCGACCGCCATCGCCGTGATCGCCGTCGGCTGGCTGCTGTTCCGCGCCACCGCCATGGCGATCATGAGCCTCTTTGCCGACGACATCATCGTCGCCGTCGAGCGGGACAGCTATACCGCGGCGGCCGCCCGCGCCCGGCCGGTCGGCTGGGGGCGCAGCCTGGGTTTCGCGCTGCGCTCCGTCCTGCGGACCTTGGGCTGGAACCTGCTCGCCCTGCCGGCCTATCTGCTGCTGCTGGTGACGGGGATCGGCACGCTGGGCCTGTTCTTGATCCTGAACGCCGCCCTGCTCGGCCGCGACATGGCCGACATGGTCGAGCCGCGCCATCCCGACCTGCCGCCGATCCCGCGCGGCGGCCGGTGGCTCATGGGCCTCGCTTCGGCGCTGATCTTCCTGGTGCCGGGCCTCAACCTGCTTGCGCCGATCTGGAGCGCGGCTATGGCGGTCCACATGCTGCACGGTGCCCGAAGGAACATGCCATGACCCGTCCCCATCCGGCGCTCGTCCTGGCTTCGCTCTTGACCCTGGCCGCTTGCGGAGGCGTCGTGCCGCCGCCCGCGACCCAGATCGCCCGGCCGCCCGCCGGTCCTCCAGCCAGCGCCTTCACCCGCCCAGGCCCCCTGATCGGGTCGGACGCGAAGCAGCTCATGCGCCTGTTCGGCCAGCCCCGGCTCGACATTCGCGAAAGCGCCATGCGCAAGCTGCAATTCGCCAATGGCCGCTGCGTGCTGGACGCCTATCTCTACCTGCCGCCGCAGGGGAAGGAGCCGCTCGTCACCCATGTCGATGCGCGCACGCCCACGGGCACGGATGTCGACGCGGCGAGCTGCTCGGCGGCGTTGCAGGCGAAGTGATGATGGTAGGATGAAGCATGCCGTGCTCCTGCGAAGGCAGGAGCACGGCGTATTGGGCGGCAAGTGCTAGCCCAACCGCTCCAGCGCCCAGCGAGCCGCCTCCGCCACCACTGGATCGTCGGCCGCCGCCAGCGCCTGCAACCGGCCCACCAACCGCCTGTCGCCGCTGTTCCCCGCGGCGATGGCGGCATTGCGCACCATCCGGTTCCGCCCGATCCGCTTGATGGGGGAGCCGGCGAAAATCTCGCGAAAGCCCGCATCGTCCAGCGCCAGCAGGTCGCCCAGTTCCGGCGCCGCCAGTTCCGCCCGCCCGACAAAGGCCCTGTTCGCCGCCGCCGCATCCGCAAACTTGTTCCACGGGCACACCGCCAGGCAATCGTCGCAGCCATAGACGCGATTGCCGATCCCGGCGCGCAACTCCTCCGGAATCGGCCCCTTATGCTCTATGGTGAGGTAGGAGATGCACCGCCGCGCATCGACCACATAGGGGGCGGGAAAGGCGTCGGTCGGGCAGGCCGTCTGGCAGGCGGTGCAACTGCCGCAATGGTCATCCTCCGGCGCGTCGGGGACCAGCGCGATCTCGCTGTAGATCGCGCCCAGGAACAGCCAGCTTCCATGCGTCCGGCTGACGAGGTTGCTGTGCTTCCCCTGCCAGCCGAGGCCCGCGGCCTGCGCCAGCGGCTTTTCCATCACCGGGGCGGTATCGACGAAGACCTTGAGCGCGCCGGGATGCTGCTCCACCAGCCAGCGGGCGAGGGCCTTCAGCCCCTTCTTGACCACGTCATGATAGTCGCGCCCCTGCGCATAGACCGAAATCCGGCCCCGGTCGCGCGCGTCCGCCAGCGCCAGCGGATCGCGCCCCGGCGCATAGCTCATCCCCAGCATCACGACGCTGCGCACGTCCGGCCAGAGCCCTTGCGGCGATCCGCGCTGCCCGGCGCGTTCCTCCATCCACAGCATCTCGCCATGATGGCCCGCATCCAGCCATTGCCGCAGCCTTTCGGCCGAACGCGGCGCGGCGTTGGCGGGCGCGATGGCGCAGGCGGCAAAGCCCAGCCGCCGCGCTTCGGCCTTAAGCCGCTGTTCCAATGTTTCGTTTTGCGTTGGCATGCGATGCGACTATCAGAGGCCGATGATCGGGGCTTCTCAACCGACCTATGCCGTCGAAGGCCGTGGTCTTGTCAAGACATTCGGCGATTTCCGGGCAGTGGACGGCATCGACGTCGCGGTGCCCGCCGGGTCGATCTACGGCATTCTCGGCCCCAATGGCGCGGGCAAGACGACGATGCTGCGCACGCTGCTGGGCATCATCGATCCCGATGAGGGGCACCGCAGCCTGCTGGGCGACCCCGCGCCGCTGCGCCAGGCGCGCAATGTCGGCTATCTGCCGGAGGAACGCGGCCTCTACCCGTCGATGAAGGCGTTTGAGGCCGTCGCCTTCATGGGCGCGCTGCGCGGCCTGCCGCTCAGGATCGGGCGGGAACGCGCCCGCGCCATGCTGGCGGACTACGGCATGGGCGCCTCCGCCGAAAAGCCGATCCGCCAATTGTCGAAGGGCATGGCCCAGACAGTCCAGCTTTTCGGCACCATCGTCCACGAACCGCGCCTGATCGTGCTGGACGAGCCCTTTTCCGGCCTGGACGCCTTCAACCAGGGCAAGCTGGAGGTGCTGATCCGGGACCAGGCCCGGCGCGGCGTCACGGTGCTGTTCTCCACCCATGTGATCGCCCATGCCGAACGGCTGTGCGAGCGCGTCGCCATCGTCGCGGGCGGCCGCGTCCGCTTCGAAGGCACGGTGGACGACGCCCGCAACCGGCTGCGCCCGCAGGTGCGCCTGCGCACCCGCGCCAGCGACGGCGGCTGGCGCCGCGCCTTGCCCGCCGAAACGCTGGCGGAGGACGGAACCTGGCATTTCCCCCTGCCGCAGGAGGGCATTGAGCCGCTGCTTCGCGCCCTGCTGGACGGCAATGCCGGGATAGAAAGCCTCTCGATCGAGCGCCCCGGCCTGCACGACGCCTTCGTCGCCATAGCGGGCGAGGCGGCCGCCCGGCAGATGCAGGACGACCAGCAGCGGGAGGAAGCGGCATGAGCGAACTGATGCGCGCCGCCTTCGTCATCGCCCGGCGGGATTTCACCGCCGTCGTGCTGTCCCGCACCTTCATCTTCTTCCTGCTGGGTCCGCTGTTCCCCATCGTCATCGGCATGGCCTTCGGCGGGTTGGGCGACAAGATTTCGACCACCGACCTGCGCCCGGTCGTCGGCATCGCCATGTCCCCGGCCGATGCGGCGCGGATGGAGCGCGCCCACGCCCGGCTGGCGGAACGCATGGGGCCGCAAGCGCTGCCGGCGCTGCGCCGCGTGCCGCTGTCACCCGCGCCCCGCGTCCAACTGGCCAGGGCGAATGCCGATGTCATGGTCATCGTGTCGGGGTCGCCCGCCCGGCCGGTGATGACGGGCCAGCCGCAGGACATCCGGCGGTTGGAAGGGGACATCAGCCTGCTCGCCAGCGCCGCCATGGCCGAAAAGTCGCTGCGCATGGTCCAGGTCGAGGCGCAGCAGGTCGCCACCAGCGTCGGCGCGCAGACCCAGGGCAGGCTGGTGATCGGCCGGATCGCGCAGATCGTCGTCTTCTTCCTCACCATCCTGCTGGCGGGCATGATCCTGTCCAATCTGGTCGAGGAAAAGACAAACAAGATCATAGAGATACTGGCCGCCGCCGTGCCGGTCGACGCGATCTTCCTGGGCAAGTTGATGGCGATGCTGGCGATGAGCTTCGTGGGCATCCTTTTCTGGGGCGGGACCGCCTTCTGCGTGTTCCTGGCGTTGAAGACGCCGGGCGTCAGCCTGCCCGAACCCGCCATCGGCTGGCCCCTCTTCCTGATGCTGGCCGTCGTCTATTTCGCCATGGCCTATACGCTGCTCGGTTCCCTGTTCCTGGGCATCGGCGCGCAGGCGGCGACCGTGCGGGAAGTGCAGACGCTCAACATGCCCGTGACCATGGGGCAGATGCTGATCTTCTTCTTCGCCACCTATGCCGTCGACAAGATGGGATCGCCGCCGGAGGTCGCGGCGGTGATCCTGCCCTTCTCCTCCCCCTTCGCCATGATCGCCCGCGCCGCGCAGGTGGACACGCTCTGGCCCCATCTCCTCGCCATCGCCTGGCAGATGCTCTGGGTGGGCCTCATCATCCGCATCGGCGTGCTGCTGTTCCGCCGCCATGTGCTGAAATCGGGCGGCGGCTGGTGGAAGCAGTTGTTCAGAAGCGCGACAGGCTGACCCTGCTATGGCGGGCCCCATGAACCGGCGGCGATTCCTGGGCATGGGCGGCTGCGCCGCGACGATGATCGTCCTCTGGCAGGCCGGGCTGGGCAGGGCCGCCGCCTATCCCTTCACGCTCAGCGATGCCGAATGGCGCCGGCGCCTCAGCCCGCTCGCCTATCAGGTGCTGCGCAAGCGATCGACCGAACATCCCTTCACCAGTCCGCTCAACAAGGAACATCGCCCCGGCGTCTTTGCCTGCGCCGGTTGCGGGCAACGGCTTTTCAGTTCGAAGACCAAGTTCGACAGCGGCACGGGCTGGCCCAGCTTCTGGGCGCCGCTGCCCCGCGCCGTCGGCACCTCGCGCGATTTCGAACTGGGCTATCCGCGGACCGAGGTGCATTGCGCGCGGTGCGGCGGGCATCTGGGCCATGTGTTCGATGACGGGCCGAAGCCCACCGGCAAGCGTTACTGCATGAACGGCGTCGCGCTGGCCTTTGTCGCCGGCTGAGCGATCACCTTGTAGATGCGGAGCGGCCCCTTGCTGGGGACCGGCCGCAACCAGCGCGGCGGCTTGTCGCGCTTCAATGCCGCGGCCAGCCCTTGCGGGAAATCGGCGCGATAATGCTTGATCTCGTTCATATCGTTGCAGGTCAGCAGGTAATCCGGACCCTTGCCGCCGTTCAGGCGCATGATGGTCGTCAAAGCCTTGTCTGGCGGCTGCGTGAAACCGTCTATGACCGCGTTGATGCCCGTCGCGTTGCGGTGATGGGCCGTGCCGATCACGCTGTGCCCGGTCCGCACGAGGATGTCCGGCCCCAGATCGAGCGGCGCGAACAGGGTCGATCGGGGCAGCGCCCGCAGGGGGGCCAGCAGCGCCGCCGTCCGGCAATTGACGGTTTCGGGCTGCTCCTTTTCCGCCGCGCCGCTCGCGATCAATATCCAGGCGCCGCACAGGCCCGCCGGGGTGAGCAATATGGCGACGCTCGCCGTCACCAATATGCGCGCCACCGCCCTGCTCCAGCCCTGGATATGCTGAAACGTCGCCAGCAGCAGCCAGGCCGTGCCGGGCAGCGCCAGGACATGCGCCACCGACATGGCGCGCAGCACGAGGATCGCGACCGCCAGCGCTCCGGCCAGCAGCAGGGCGATGACGATCCAGCGGTCCCGCGCCTCCCGTTCCGGGGCGCGCCAGGCTGCGACAATCGTGCTGGCCAGCCCCATGACCGCCGGCAACAGGATGATCCCGGCCATCAACAGGCCCTGCTCCCAGATCGGGCGGCCTTCCTTCACCTGGAGATACCATAGGCGATAGGCGACCGGGCCGAGCGCCTTGAACGGGTCGCCGGACAGGCAGGCCCCGCCGCTCAGCAGGAACACGCCCGCCGCCGCGCCGCCTGCCGCCGCCGTCGCCATGAAGCGCCGCCGAACGGTCGTCGCGCCGATCAGGCGCAGCGCCAGCGGCATCGCCAGCGCGAAGGCCAGGAGCGGCCAGATATAGGCCGCCGAAAGCCCGTCGCAATATCGGGCCAGCACCGCGCCGGGGCCGCGCAGCAGCAGCAGGAGCAGGAGCGCGCCGCCGCCCAGCGTGACGGCATAGGCGGCGATGCGCGCCGCCTCCCGCCGGTCGAACCAGGTCCGCAGCGCGAAGGCGCCGGCGAACAGGGCCGCATAGGGCAGCGCCTCGCTGGAAATCTGAAGCCACACCGCCAGCGCGAGGCCGGCCGTGACGCCCCCCCTCAGGCGGCGGGCATCCAGCGCGCCGCACAGCGCCACGGCCGCCATCCATATTTGCCACCCGTGATGGTCGATCCGGAACGGCGTGAACTGGACCAGGATGGTCGGCGTGGTCAGCAGCAGCACGACCGCCAGCATCGGGACGAAGAGGCCGCCGGCAGCGCGCCGCGCCGCCAGGAAGACCGTGGCCGTCAATCCCCCCAGCAACAGCAGCGACACCAGCGCGCAGGCCGCCAGTTCGGCGCGCACAGGCCCCAGCAGCGGTTGCAGCATCAGGATCAGGGCGGCGATCGGCATGTCGACGATGCGCGACCAGTGCATCGGCCCGCCTGCCGGGGGGTTCACCCGGTGCTGGCTGACATCCCGGAAGGTCTGGCCGTGCAGCCAGTCGCGGACCTGTTGCAGCCGCATGGCGTCATCGGGATCGCGGAATTCGAGCGTGGTCAGCCCGTTGCGGAACAGCCAGAGCATGACGGCGCAGCACAAGGCCCAGAGCAGCAGCGCCGCGACGCAAATCTGCCAGCGGGCGAGGGATGCCGTCCTGGAAGGGGAGCCGCCGTCAGGCGCGGGCGAAGATGCCATATTTCCGGATCGCATAGACCGACAGGAAGCTGACCGGCACGGCCGCCAGCTTGGCCATGGCGGGCGGAAGCCCCAGGCCGCTCAGCCCGCCCACCAGCCCCATGGTGATCGCCATGCCGATCAGGGCGCTCAGGATGAAGGCGATGCGCTGCCCATGGGTGGGGGGCTTGCGCATCTCGAACACGAACTGCGTGCTGATCATCCAGTGCAGGACAAGCCCGCCCGAATAGCCGCCCAATGCCGCGAGGGCAGGCGACGCGCCCAGCCGGTGAAGCAGCATGAACAGCGCGAAATCGGCCGACAGCGCGCAGATGCTGGCCAGCAGATAGCGCGTGAAGGTGAAACGGCCGAAGACGGCGTTGAACGGCCCGGCCATGTTCCGCACCCAATAAGGCATGGGGGTCAGGCCGCCTTCAGGCGATTGGGCACCAGCCTTTCGCTGGCGAGCGCGGCGCGCCGGCCGGCCGCGTCCTGCCCTTCCTCGCCCGCTTCATGATATTCGGCATCCTCGTTGACCGCCCATATGTCGTAGAGTTGTTCGCCCGCCTCGATATTGCGGACGGTCAGCATCGCCGTCATCATCGCATGGTCCTGGTTGTTGTAGCGGTGCATGCCGTTGCGGCCGACCAGGTGCAGCGTGGGATAGAGCCGCTGCAATTCGGTGCGCATGGCCAGGACATTGTCGGCATAGCCGTCGTCATAGACCGGATAGGCCTTTTCCTGCCGCACCACCGCGCCGCCGACGACATCGTCGGGATCGCACAGGCCCAGGGCGGCCATTTCCTTCTTCGCCAGTTCGATCAGATCGGCGTCGCTGGACGACCAGAGGCCGTCGCCTTCGAAGCAGAAATATTCCAGGCCCACGCAGGCCAGATCGGGGTCCGGCACCATTTCGGGCGACCAGCTCCTAAAATTCTGGATGCGGCCGACCTGCACCTTGGGATCGTGGATGTAGATCCAGTTGTCGGGGAAGACGTCCTCGCCCTTCACCATCAGCGCTACGGTCAGGAAATCGCGATATTTAAGGTCCATCGCCTGGCCCAGCGTCGCGGGCAGGGGACGGATGCGCCCCGCCAGTTCGCGCATCGGCGCGGAACTGATGACATGGCGGGCGGCGATGGCGACTTCGCCGTCCGGACCCTGCGCCACCATGCGCCAGCCGCCGCTCGCCTGGTCCTGCGACAACTGGTCCAGGCTGTGCGCCATCAGCACGCGGTTGCCCCGCGCGATCACGAAGTCGCGGGCCGCTTCCCACATCATGCCGGGGCCGAGGCGCGGATAGCGGAAGCTCTCCAGCAGCGTCTTGGTCGCCATGCCGTCATTGGGTTTTCTGTTGAGGCCCAGCGACCGCTTGAGACCGTCGGTCACGGCCCCCCACAGCGACAGGCCCTTGATGCGCTGCGCCGCCCAGTCCGCCGACATCTCGTCGCAGGGCATGCCCCAGACCTTTTCCGTATAGGTCTTGAAGAAGATCGAGAACAGCTTGTGGCCGAAGGCGTTGACGGTCCAGTCCTGGAAGGAACGGACGTCGCGCCGGGGAAACAGCCTGGCCTTGGCGAAGCTCGCCATGCAAAGCGTCGAGCGCCACAGCCCCAGATTGCCCAGCGCTTCGAAGGCGCGCAGCGGATAGCTGTAGAATTTGCCCTCATAATAGATGCGGCTCATCCGCGGGCGCTGGATGAAGTCATGCGGAAGGATCTCGTTCCAGAGGTCGACGACCTCCTGCGACTTTGAAAAGAAACGATGGCCGCCAATGTCGAAACGAAAGCCGTTCAGTTCCACCGTGCGGCTGATGCCGCCGACATAGACGGGATCCTTTTCGATGACGCTGACCGAATAGCCCTTCCTGGTGAGCAGATAGGCGGCGGTCAGGCCGGCCGGACCCGCGCCGATAATGGCGACATCCACATTGTGGTCGTTCTGCGGCATCCAGGGCCCCCCGATGAAATCCTTTGCCGATTTAGGTGAAGGAAATCTTCTAAGGAGTAGTTAATGGACGGTAACAATGCAAGGAAAGGCAAGGCCGGCGGCCATGGTGAGCCGCCGGCCTTGCGTTCGTTTCAAGCGGGCGGGATCAGCCCTGGCGCTGGGCCTGGATCAGCGTGTCGAGGTCCGAGCGGGCGCCGTCCAGCGCTTCGCCGAAGCAGGCGCGATAGTCGGGCGTGGCGGGCAGGATCGATCCGCTCATCCAGCCGCAGACCTTCTTGGCGGCCTTGGTGATGCGGGAATCGGCCATGCGCACGCCATGGGTGCTGGCAAGGTTCAGGTCAGCCATCGACACGGCGATGCTGCGGGTTTCCATCCCGGTGCGGCCGTCGACCACCACGTCCATATCGTTGATGCCGGCAAAGGCATTCGCTGCGGGCAAGGCAAGGGTAATCGCGGCGGTCAGCGCCACCAACGTCTTTCTGGTCATCCTGTATCTCCTGTCGAACTCTTATCGGGTCTGCCCAACGCCTGACGTGGGAGAAGGGTCCGCATCTAGATAGGCTTTATGGAGCCATATGAAAAGGGCCACTTGGCAAAAAGTGGCTGAAAACCGTTATTTTTGCGGATGCGAAAGGATCGCCCGCCCCTTCGCATCCGCATCAATCGCCATGAAGCGCGCTGCGTTGAAGCCCATACAGGCCGCGCGCGCTTTTCCACGCGACGGGTTTCGATCCAATTGAATCAGATTGCCGCTCTGGATTCCTTAGTTTTCCGCGATTTCCTAATCAGGGATCGGTTCCGATCGCTTGGAAATCGCCCTAGGCAGCGTGGACAAATTCAAGACTTGCCGGACCGGCTTATGCGGGTGGATTCCCGCCATTCCCCCTTTCGTCACCCCGGGCTTGACCCGGGGTCCCGCTTTCTTTCTGAGTCCGCGCCCGGCTCAAGGCAGCGGGACCCCGGATCAAGTCCGGGGTGACGGGAAACTAATGTCCGCAACTGGCCATTTCACCACATTTTCGAATTTACCCACGCTGCCTAATGGCGGAAGTGGCGCATGCCGGTAAACACCATCGCCAGGCCGGCTTCGTCGGCGGCGGCGATAACCTCCTCGTCGCGGATGGAGCCGCCGGGCTGGATCACCGCCGTCGCGCCCGCCTCGACCGCCGCCAGCAGGCCGTCGGCAAAGGGGAAGAAGGCGTCCGACGCGACCGCCGAACCGAGTGTGCGCGCCTCCGCCCAGCCCGCCTTTTCAGCGGCGTCCTTCGCCTTCCACGCGGCGATGCGGGCGGATTCCAGGCGGTTCATCTGCCCCGCGCCGATGCCCGCGGTGCTGCCCGCCTTGGCATAGACGATGGCGTTGGACTTGACGTGCTTGGCGACTGTCCAGGCGAACAGGCAATCGTTCAGTTCCTGCTCGGTAGGCGCGCGCTTCGTCACCACCTTCAACTGATCGCGGGTGATCCGCCCATTGTCGCGACCCTGCACCAGCAGCCCGCCGGCAATGCTCTTGATCTGGAGGCCGGGGCGCGCCGGATCGGGCAGGTCGCCGGTCAACAGCAGGCGGAGGTTCTTCTTCTTCGCGAAGATCGCCTTCGCATCCTCGTCCGCGTCCGGGGCGGCGACGACTTCGGTGAAGATGCCGCTGATCGCTTCGGCGGTCGGGCCGTCGAGCGGACGGTTGACCGCGATGATGCCGCCGAATGCCGAAACGCTGTCGCAGGCGAGCGCGGCTTCATAGGCCTCTATCAGCGTGGCGCCGGTGGCGACGCCGCAGGGATTGGCATGCTTGACGATCACGACGGTCGGCGGGCCGTCGCGGAATTCGCTGACCAGTTCCAGCGCGGCGTCGGCGTCGTTGTAATTATTGTAGCTGAGTTCCTTGCCCTGGACCTGCCGCGCCTGGGCGATGCCGTTGGCGGACGGGCCGACCGGCAGGTAGAGCGCGGCCGACTGATGGGGGTTTTCGCCATAGCGAAGGGTCGAACCCAGCCTGCTGGAGACCGAGAGGCTTTCGGGGAACTGCGCGCCCTGGTCGGCGAAGGCGAACCAGCTCGCGATCATCGAATCATAGGCGGCGGTGGCGGCATAGGCCTTGGCCGCGAGCATGCGGCGGAAGTCGTAGCTGGTCGCGCCGCCCTTCTCCTCCATCTCCGCGACCAGCCGGGCATAGTCGGCCGGGTCGGTGACGATCGCCACGCTTTCATGGTTCTTCGCGGCGGAGCGGACCATGGAGGGGCCGCCAATGTCGATATTCTCGATGATCTCCTCGCGATCCGCCCCTTTCGCAACCGTGGCGGCAAAGGGGTAGAGGTTGACGACGACCAGGTCGATCGCGCCGATGTCATGCGCCTGCATAGCGGCGACATGCTCTGCATTGCCGCGCACGGCGAGCAGGCCGCCATGCACCTTGGGATGCAGCGTCTTGACGCGGCCGTCCATCATTTCGGGAAAGCCGGTGAGGTCGGAAATGTCCTTCACGGCCAGGCCCGCCTCGCGCAGCGCCTTGGCCGTGCCGCCGGTCGACACCAGTTCGACTCCATGCCTGCCCAGCGCCTGGCCCAGCTCGATAAGGCCGGACTTGTCCGACACGGAAAGAAGGGCGCGCTTGATGGTGACGTCTGACATGGGAGGTGCTTCCTGCTGCTGTTCGGGTGCCGCTCAGGCTTGCCGCAGGCCTCTAGAGCGATTTCGCGTGGAAGGGAACATCCGCCAAGCCGGAAATCGGGCCGCCGGCGCGAGGATGCGCGTTCCGGTCGGATACCCCTCATCAGTTTTCCGTCACCCCGGACCCTTCGACAAGCTCAGGACAGGCTTGATCCGGGATTCCGCTACCTTCTCCAAGCGGGCACTCAGAAAGAAAGCGGGACCCCGGGTCAAGCCCGGGGTGACGAATAGGGAAGGTCCGTTCCCCCCGACGACCAAAAAGGAAAAAGCGCCCCATCCTTTCGGCGGGAGCGCTTTTCTTCCGTCCGGGACAGGCGCTCAGAACGGCACTTCATCGTCCAGGTCATTGTCGAAATTCGGCCCGCCCGCGCTGCCGCGCCCGCCGCCGGAGGAGCGGCCGGAACCGCCGCCGAAGCCGCCGCCGCCGAAATCGTCATAATCGCCGCCGCCAAAGCCGCTCGACCCGCCGCTCCAGTCGCCGCCGCCCTGGGAGCGGCCACCGCCGCCCTGGCCGCCGCCGCCCGGCGCGCCGTCAAGCATGGTCAGCACCGCGCCCGGACCCTGCAGCACCACTTCGGTGGTGTAGCGGTCATTGCCCGACTGGTCCTGCCATTTGCGGGTGCGGAGCTGGCCCTCCAGATAGACTTTCGACCCCTTGCGCAGGAAGCGTTCGGCCACGCCGGCCAGCCCTTCGGAGAAGATCGCCACGCTGTGCCATTCGGTGCGCTCCTTGCGCTCGCCCGACATGCGGTCCTTCCAGCTTTCGGAGGTCGCGATCCGCAGGTTGCACACCTTCCCGCCATTCTGAAAGCTCTTGACCTCCGGGTCGGCGCCCAGATTGCCGACCAGAATGACCTTGTTGACCGAACCCGCCATGTTTCCTCCGATGCTTTAGCTGGCCCTTATAGCCCCGCTGCGGTGGCGGTCCAGTAGGTAAGGCCGGCCGCGGCATAGGCCAGCGCGAACAGATAGCCGATCATGAACAGCGGCCACTTCCACCCGTTGGTCTCGCGCCGCGTCACCGCGATGGTGGAGATGCACTGCGGCGCGAAGACGAACCAGGCGAGGAAGGCGAGCGCCGTGGGCAGCGGCCAATTGTCCTTCAGCCGGTCGCCCAGGCTGCGCTCCAGCCTCGCTTCATCCTCGTCGGCGTCGAGCGAATAGACGGTGGCGAGCGCGGATACCGCCACTTCGCGCGCCGCCATGGCGGGGATCAGCGCGAGCGAGATGTCGCGGTTGAAGCCGATCGGGGCCAGCACCAGGTTGAGGCCGTTGGCGACGCGGCCCGCGATGGAATAGTTGACCTGGCTGACCGCGCCATCCTCCGGCGCCTTGGGGAAGCTGAGCAGCACCCAGAGGATCACGGTCGAGGTGAAGATGATCGTGCCCGCGCGCTTGAGGAAGATCACCGCCCGCTGCCACAGGCCCAGCACTATGTCCTGCGGGCGCGGCCACTGATATTTCGGCATCTCCATCAGGAAACCGCCGCTCGCGCCCCTGGTGACGGTGCGGCGCAGGACCAGCGCCGCCAGCATCGCGCCGACGATGCCGGATATATAGAGGCAAAAGAGGACCAGCCCCTGAAGGCCGATGCCGAGCGCGACCGTGCGCGCCGGGATGAAGGCGCCGATGATCACGGCATAGACCGGCAGCCGGGCGGAGCAGGTCATCAGCGGCGCGATCAATATGGTGGTCAGCCGGTCCTTCGGGTCCGCGATGGTGCGCGTCGCCATGATCCCCGGCACCGCGCAGGCGAAGGAGGACAGCAGCGGGATGAAGGCCCGCCCCGACAGGCCCACCCGCGCCATCAGCCCGTCCATCAGGAAGGCGGCGCGGACCATATAGCCGGTCGCCTCCAGCATCAGGATGAAGAAGAAGAGGATCAGGATCTGCGGCAGGAACACGATGACCGAGCCGACGCCGTTCAGCACTCCGTCGACCAGGAAGGATCGCAGCAGTCCATCGGGCAGCGCGGCCGTCACGGCGTCGCCGGCGCTGGCGACAAAGCCTTCGATCATGGCGATCGGCGCTTCGGACCAGGCATAGACCGCCTGGAACATGATGAAGAGAAGCGCGAGCAGCAGGACCAGCCCCGCGACGGGATGCAGCGCCGCCCGGTCGACAGCCGCGGTCAGGCGGCGGGACGGGGTTTCGCGCACGACGGCGGCGCGGGCGATGCGGCGCGCCTCCCGGCGCAATCCTTCGAAATCGCTCTGTTCGCCTGGAGCGCGGGCCTTGCCCGCGCTGCCGTCCAGCATGGTTTCCAGCTCGCCGCGCAGATGATCCAGGCCGCGCTTGCGCACCGCCACGGTGGAGATCACCGGCACGCCCAGTTCGCGGGACAGGATATGGGCGTCCAGTTCCAGCCCGTCGCGGGTGGCGAGGTCGACCATGTTGAGCGCGACGACGGTCGGCAGGCCCAGCGCGATCAGTTCCAGCGCGAAGCGGAGATGATTGTCGAGGTTGGAGGCGTCGACCACCACGACCAGCGCGTCGGGCAGGCGCTCGCCCGCCTGCCTGCCCAATATGACGTCGCGCGTCACCTGCTCGTCGGGGCTGGTGGGGCTGAGGCTGTAGGTGCCGGGCAGGTCAACCAGCTCGATCGGCCGGCCGTCCGACAGGGAAAGGCGGCCCGCCTTGCGCTCCACGGTGACGCCGGGATAATTGCCCAGCTTCTGCCGCGCCCCGGTCAATGCGTTGAACAGGGCGCTCTTGCCGGCATTGGGATTGCCGACCAGCGCGATCAGCGGCAGGTTCGTCACAGGTCGCCGTCCGAAGGGCCGGTGCGGACGGTGATGGCGGCGGCATGGCTGCGGCGCATGGCGATGGTCATGCGGCCGACCTTGCAGGCTATGGGTCCGCGCCCCAGCAGCCCGCCATGGTGCAGGGCCTCGACGCTCGCGCCCTCGCACAGGCCGAATTCGCGCAGCCTTTGGCCGTCGGACGCGGACAGCGCGTTCCAGTCGATCAGGTCCACATAAGCGGGTTGGCGCAACGGCAGGTCGGTCAGGCGCAAGGGTAAGGCACTCGTCATCTACTTCTGCGAGTGACTATCAATACCGATTGGAAAAGGCCAGCGCGAATCGGCGCACCGGCGCGGCGGATCATATGGCGGGGTAGCGCAGCCGTCCGATGAAGCGCGCGAAGCTCAGCCTCTCGCCCCCGCCGACGCCCTTCCACCGGGCCTTGGCCCGCTCGAACCGCATCACGCCTTCGATCCGGCGGGCCAGGAAGGCGCGGGTCTCCGCCCAGTGATCGCTCTCGTCATCGACGAAAACCAGCAGGGTTGCGGCATAGACCCCCGCCAGCGTCAGCCGCTTGCTGTAATGATTGAGGTCCGTCGCCGCGTCGCCCGCGGCGCGCCACATGACGTCCGCCGCCCGCCAGCCGAGCCTGGCGGCCCGCGCCGCGTTGCGCGGCATGGCCATGACCGCCTGCGCCCGGCGCAGCGCCTCCCGGTCCCGCGCCAGCAGGGTCAGGCGGGTTTCGACCAGGGCCGTTATGCGCTGGCGGATCGGCAGGGCGGCCAGTTTTTCCGGCGGCAGCGCGTCCAGCATCCGCGAATCGACGCTTGCGAACCAGGCGTCGATCATGTCCATCGCTCCGCCCGGAAAGGCGAGCGCGGCGATGTCTGCGTCGATGCCGCATTGTTCCGCCGCCATCGCCACGGCTTCCCCGCGCCACCCGTCGAAGGCGGCGTGGCGCGGCAGGATGGGCGCGAGCGCGGCGCGCACTTCGTCTAGCGTCATGTCTGGGTGCGTCGGGGTCATGACCCGCTATTACGCCCGGCCGGGCGGGCATACAAGCGCGGGCGGGATTAGCGGGGATGTTTGCCGGCAAAGCAAAACTTGGCGACGTGGGGCCGGGGCAGGGCTTGAAGCAGCCCTGCAGGCACCTTAGCTGGCGTGGGCAAGTTCCGTTGCAATCTGCAACTTTGAAGAGGGAATATTTCATGGCCAATCTGTTCGAGCCGGTGCAGCTAGGGGCGATCCATGCCCCAAATCGCGTGCTGATGGCGCCGCTCACCCGCGCCCGCGCCACCCGCGACCATGTGCCGACGCCGATCATGGCGGACTATTATCGCCAGCGCGCTTCGGCGGGCCTCATCATCAGCGAGGGCATCGGCGTGTCGCGGCAGGGCCTGGGCTGGCCCTATGCGGCGGGCCTGTGGTCCGCCGAGCAGGTCGAAGGTTGGAAGCTGGTGACGGCGGCGGTGCATGAAGCAGGCGGACGGATCTTCGCCCAGCTTTGGCACATGGGACGGCTGGTGCACAGCAGCATGACCGGCGAACAGCCAATATCCTCCAGCCCTGTCACCGCGCCCGGCCATGCGCACAGCTATGACGGCAACAAACCCTATGAGCAGCCGCGGGCGCTGGGCATCGAGGAGATTCCGGCCCTTGTCCAAACCTATGTGACCGCCGCCCGCAATGCCATCGAGGCGGGGTTCGACGGCGTGCAGATCCACGGCGCCAATGGCTATCTGATCGACGAGTTCCTGCGCGACGGCGTCAACAGGCGCGAGGACGCCTATGGCGGTCCGCCGGAGAACCGCGTCCGCCTGTTGCGGGAGATCACGCAGGCCGTCGCCGACGCGATCGGCGCGGACCGCACGGCCGTCCGCCTGTCGCTGAACGGCGATTCGCAGGGCACCGACGACAGCGATCCCGCCAGCCTGTCGCTTGCGGTGGCGCAAGCGCTGGACCCGATCGGCCTCGCCTTCCTGGAGCTGCGCGAATTGCGGACAGACGGCACGCGCGGCGCCAGCGACGTGCCGCGCCAATCGCCGCTTATCCGCCAGCATTATCGCGGGCCGCTGGTCCTCAACAGCGACTATGACGCGGCGCGCGCCCAGGCCGATCTGGACAGCGGGCTGGCGCAGGCGATCAGCTTCGGCCGACCCTTCATTTCCAATCCCGACCTGCCGGAACGGCTGTCGACCGGCGCGCCGCTCAGTCCCCTGCGGCAGGAGACGCTCTATACGCAGGGCGCGGAAGGCTATGTCGATTATCCGGCGCTGGAAAAGGTTGCCTGAACGAAAAAGGGGCCGCTCCATCGGGCGGCCCCTTTCCGGTTCGCGATCCTGCTGTCAGGCGCCGAATTTCTCACGCAGGGCGAGCATGGCCATGGCCGCCTTGGCCGCTTCGCCGCCCTTGTCCTTTTCCTGCTTTTTCGCCCGGGTCAGCGCCTGGGCCTCGTTCTCCACCGTCAATATGCCGTTGCCGATGGGGATGCCGTCCATGCTGAGCGCCATCAGGCCGCGCGCGCTTTCGTTCGACACCACTTCGAAATGATAGGTTTCGCCGCGGATCACCACGCCGATGGCGATGAAGCCGTCATAGCGGCCGGTTTCCGCCGCCAGCGCCACCGCGCCGGGGATTTCCAGCGCGCCGGGAACCGTCACCACTTCATATTTATGCCCCTCATCCTCCAGCGCGGCGACGGCGCCTTCGATCAGCAGGTCGTTGAGATGCTCGTAGAAGCGCGCTTCGACGATCAGGAATTTTGCCATGGATAGGGTTCCTTAAAGCTCGATCGGCCGCTGCCCAACCACGGCCAGGTCATAGCCGTCAAGCGCGATCAGGCTGTGATGGGTGTTGCTGAGCAGGATCATGTCATGAACGCCCAGCTCCGCCAGGATCTGCGCCCCCACGCCATAGTCGCGCAGTTCGTCCATGCCCGTATCGGGCTGGCCGGCATGGTGGCGCAGGCTGCGGCTGACGAAATCGCTCGGCACCGGAACGGTGAGCACGACGATGATCCCGGCGCCTTCGCGGGCGATGATGTCCATCGACCTGGCAAGCAGGCCGTTGCGCGGCCCGGTCGAACCATAGACGTCGTCCAGCAATGACAGTTGATGCATGCGGACCAGCGTGGGCTCGTCGGGCACGACATGGCCCTTTTGCAGCACGAGCTGTTCGGTCTGCGTCGCCTTGTTGTAGAAGCTGATCGCCTTCCAGTCGCCGCCCCACTGGCTGTTGAAGACGGTTTCGGCGCGGCGCTCCACCATATGGTCGTGCCGGCGGCGATAGGCGATGAGGTCGCGGATCGTGCCGATCTTCATCCTGTGCTTCTGGGCGAAGGGGATCAGGTCGTCCAGCCGCGCCATGGTGCCGTCGTCCTTCATCACCTCGCAGATGACGCCGGACGGGTTGAGCCCGGCCAGCCGGGCGACGTCCACCGCCGCCTCCGTATGGCCGGTGCGGACCAGCACGCCGCCGTCCTTCGCCACCAGCGGGAAGACATGGCCCGGCGTCACGATGTCGTCGCGCCCCTTCGACCCGTCGATGGCGACGGATATGGTGCGGGCGCGGTCGGCGGCGCTGATGCCGGTGGTGACGCCCTCGCGCGCCTCTATCGACACGGTGAAGGCCGTTTCGTGGCGGGTGCCGTTGTTGCGGCTCATCAGGCCCAGGCCCAGATGGTCGACCCGTTCCTTGCTGAGCGCGAGGCAGATGAGGCCGCGGCCATGGGTCGCCATGAAGTTGATCGCGTCGGGCGTCGCCATCTGCGCCGGGATGACCAGGTCGCCCTCATTTTCCCGGTCCTCGTCGTCGACCAGGATGAACATGCGGCCGTTGCGCGCCTCGTTGATGATCTCTTCGGGGCTGGCGAGCGCGGTACCGCCCTCGCGCCGGGCGAGATAGCCTTCCAGCTTGCCGAGCGTTTCGGCGGTGGGGTTCCAGTCCGCCTCGCCCAGCCTGCGCAGCGAATTGGCGTGAAGGCCCGCCGCGCGCGCCAGGCCGGATCGGGACATGCCGCCCTCCGTGACCAGCGAACGGACGGTATCGATAAGGGCTGACGACATGCTAACGACTCCTTCCCCAGGACGGGGTGGAGCGGCATATCACATCAAGATGTGATTATGGCAAGCGATAATCACATTGAGGCTGCGCGAAGGCTCTGCATCCGGTCCAGATAGCGCGCCAGCACGTCGATCTCCAGGTTGAAGGCGCGGCCGGGCGTCAGCCTGTCGAGCGTGGTCGCGGCGGCGGTATGCGGGATGATGTTGAGGCCGAAATGCACGGAGCCGTCCGCCTGGTCCTCGACCGTGTTGACGGTCAGCGAGATGCCGTCGACCGTGATCGATCCCTTGGCCGCCAGCGCGGGCGCCAGTGCGGCGGGCGCGGAGATGATGAGGCGCGTGGAATCGCCTTCATGCGCGGCGGACACCAGGGTGCCGATGCCGTCGACATGGCCGGTGACGATATGGCCGCCCAGTTCGTCGCCGACCTTCAATGCGCGCTCCAGATTGAGGCGGCCGCCCAATTCCCACAGGCCCGGCGCGGTGCGGGCGACGGTTTCGGCCGACAGGTCGACCGCGAACCAGTCCGCGCCCTTTTCCACCACCGTCAGGCAGGCGCCCGAACAGGCGATGGACGCGCCGATGGCGACCGTTTCCATGTCATAGGCGCAGCCGATCACCAGGCGCAGGTCGCCGCGCTGTTCATGGGTGCGGATAGTGCCGATGTCGGTGATGATGCCGGTGAACATGGGAAGAGCCTGTTGCTTGTGGTGTCCCGAAGGGCGATGCTTTCCGGGGTGATCTAGGCGTTCCGGCTGCGCAGGTAAACCTCCAGCCGATCATTGCCCAGCCGCCGTTCGTCGTCGAGCCGCCAGCGGCCATGCGCCCCGGCCAGATCGGTCAGGCCGATGTCGCCCACGCCCGCCAGCCCCGCGCCGATCAGGATCGGGGCGCGATAGAGCAGCAGCCGGTCGACCAGATCGGCGCGCAGGAAGGCGGCGGCGGCCTGCGCGCCGCCCTCCACCAGCAGATGGTCGACCTGCGGCAGGGCGGCGATATCCTCCGGCGCGGCGATGGTTTCCCAGCCGCCGGGCGCGTCGCCATGGCTGAGCAGCACGCGCCGGGGCGAGCGGTCCTCCAGCCCCAGCAGCCGCACGTCCAGCCGGGGCGCGTCGGCGCGCAGCGTGCCGCCGCCCACCAATATGGCGTCATGCCGTGCCCGCTCCATATGGGCATGGGCGCGGGCTTCGGGGCCGGTGATCCAGCGGCTGCTGCCGTCGGCCAGCGCGATCCGGCCGTCGAGCGACAGGCCGAGCTTCAGCGTCACCGCCGGGCGGCCTAGGGTCTGGCGCAGCACGAAACCGCGCATCGCGGCGGCGGCTTCCCCCGCCATCAGCCCCATGTCGACGGCGACGCCGTGCTGGCGCAGCCATGCGGCGCCCTGCCCGTCAGTGCGCGGATCGGGATCGCGCAGGGCGATCACCACCCGCCGCACCCCGGCGCGGGCCATCCGGTCGGCGCAGCGCGGGCCGCGCGGGGAAAGGTGGAAGCATGGCTCCAGCGTCACATAGGCGGTGGCGCCGCGGGCGCGGTCCAGCGCCTCGTCCAGCGCCTGCGCCTCCGCATGGGGGCGGCCGCCCCTCTGCGTCCAGCCGCGCCCGACGACATGGCCGTCCTTCACGATCAGGCAGCCGACATTGGGGTTGGGCGTGGAAAGGCCGCGTCCGCGTTGCGAGAGGGCGATGGCGGCGGCCATGTAACGCCGGTCCTGCGCGGGATCGGCGGGGGCCAATATGGGTTCAGATCGGACGGTTTTGGATCGGGCGCTCAGGGCTGGGCCGCTCCGCTCTGGGTGGGGGCGGGGGCGGATTTTTCCGTGGCTTCGGCCTTGGCCAGACGCTGGTCGAGTTGCGCGTTGATCTGCTTCAGCGCTTCCTTGCGGCGGGCGGTGTTGCGCGCCTCGTCCTTCTTCCAGTCGATGCCGAAAATATCGGCCACGCCCTGCATTTCCCTCTGCCGCTTCTGGATCGCCGCCTCGCGCTTGGCGAGGTCGATCTTCTGCTGCAGGATGATCGCCGCGTCGGTCCGGTTGGCGTCCCAGCTCTGCACATAGAAGATCTGGTTGCGGGTCGGCATGGTGTTGGTGTTCGCGTCGACGATGAAGGCCCAGATGATGACCCAGGTGAACGCGACGGACAGGCCGAGCAGCGGCCATTTATGGGGCCGGTTCTCGCGAAAATAGCTCCACAGGTCGCTCATCGCGCTCTTGGGAGACACCGGACGGGGAAAGATCGCCATGCCGCCGATATAGGGGAAGGCGGGGCCGGATGCAAAAGCGCTGTCGCCTGCGGTCATGTTCCGGCCCCTTTCCTTCGATTTCAGACGTCCGCCAGCCGGAAATGGACGGTCAGCACCTTGGTCGAACTGACCGGCACGCCGTCCCGAGTCGCCGGACGGAAGCGCCATTTGCGCAGGGCGTGGCGCTGCGTGGCGATCCAGAAGGCCTCGTCGGCCGCCGACAGCCGCTCTATGTCGATGACGCGCCCGTCGGGGCCGATGGTGACGCGGACCACGACCTTGCCCTCCATCCCCTGCCGGATCATCGCGCCGGGATAGTCGGGCTGGAACGCCGCCAGCGCGCGGGGATCGATGCTGGCCTCCGCCAGGACGGGTTCGGGAAGCGGCGGGATGATGGGCGGAGTGATCGTGCCCGTGCCGGAATCTCCGGTGGGATGATCGTCGGCCTTCGCCGTGAAGCCGCCCTTGATGACCGTGTCGACGATGGGGTCGGAGACGGTGGTCGGTTGCGAACGGGCCTTGGGCGGGATTTTGCTGTCCGTTTCCGGGGCCGCTTCTTCGGGCGGCGGCGGGGGCGTTTCGGGGACGGCATAGGTCGTGAACGGAGAGCTGCGGAAGGTGTCGATCACCTCCTTGGGCATCAGAAGATAGGCGCCAAACACCAGCGCATGCACGGCCACCGCGCCGCCTATGCCGATGGGGGAACGCCTGCCGCCGCTATAACCGGAAATGGTCTCGCCGCCTGCCGCACCCGTGCTGATCCACTGCATATCTGCCCTCCTGTGGTTCGCTTCCTCTTCGAAAACTGATGTGTAACGTTACAACATATTTCTATGATATGTTGCAACATTAAATTTAAGGCGCGGGGAGAGACGTGCTGCGGGATGTTGCTGGCCGTTTAGGTAGAAAGCTGACCCATCCTATTCCTCCCCATCGGGAGATGGGGAGGGGGACCGGCCGAAGGCTGGTTGTGTGCGTCAAGTTCTGCAAATTGGCGGTCATGGTGCTGGTCATGCGGCTTTGCGTAGTTCGGTTTTCTTCTGCTCGCGCAGTTCGTCCATATTGAGGTAGCGGTTGGCTTCGAGCCAGTTTTCGTGGGTTTCGACGGCGAGTGCGCGGACCAGGCGCAGGCAGCTGGGGGCGTTGGGGAATATCCGCACGACATAGGTTCGCCGCCGGATTTCCTCATTGAAGCGTTCGAGCATGTTGGTGCTTTTCATGTGCTTGTGATGCCTGCGTGGCAGCCGGTAGAAGGAGAAGGTCTCCTCGATCGTCTCCTCGGCCCAGTCGGTGAGCCTGGGATATTTGGCGCTCCATCGGGCGAGCCACTGGGCGAGATCGGCGCGGGCCTCGGCGAGGTTGCGCCGGTCGTAGAGCCAGCGCAGTTCCTGCAGGCAGTCGTCGTCGGCCTTCCTTGGCAAGTGATCGAGCGCGTTCCTCAGGAAGTGCACGTAGCAGCGCTGGTATGCGGCGCCGGTCAGCACCTCGCGGATCGCCGCGCGCAGGCCGGCATGATCGTCGGCGACGACGAACTCGGTGCCATGCAGGCCCCGGTCACGCAGGCGCAGCAGGAAGTCCTTCCATGACGTGGCGCTCTCGCGATTGGCCATCTCCACGGCCAGTATCTGCCGCCTGCCGTCCCAGTCGATGCCGATCGCGATCAGCACCGCCTGGCTTCCAACCACGCCGCCTTCGCGCACTTTCTCGTAGCGGGCATCAAGGATCAGATAAGGGAACGGCTCGTCGAGGCGGCGCTGGGCAAAGGCCGCCAGGCTGCCATCGAGCTTCTTGTTGATCGCCGAGATCGTCGAGGCCGAGAAGGCATGGCCGCACAGCTCTTCGGTGATCGCCTTGACCTTGCGCGTCGAAACGCCCTGGACATACATCTCGGCCAGCGTCGCCACCAGCGCCTGCTCCGACCGCTGGTAGCGCTCGAACAGCTCGGTCGAGAAGCGCCCGGCACGGTCCTGCGGCACCCGCAGCTCCAGCTTGCCGACCCGCGTCACCAGCGTGCGCGGGTAATGCCCCGAACGGTAGCCGAGCCGCGCATCGCTGCGCTCGCTCTTGCCCGCGCCCAGCGCCTCGTCCATCTCGGCTTCCAGCATCGCCTGCATCACGCTGCGCACAATCTCGCGAAGCGCATCCGGCTCCTGCGCCAGCAACTCTTTGACAGCGGATACAGCAGGCTTAATCTCGGTCCTGGTCATGGCGGGTCTCCTCGGTGACGTTGAACATCACCAGCCTGCCATGACCGCCTCGCTCCTCAAGCGATTTTGCAGAACTTCACGCACACTACCCGAAGGCTGGTGGAGGGGAATGGGGCACGACCTCCGAATTTCCCCTCCACCACTCGCTTCGCGAGCGGTCCCCCTCCCCACGCTTCGCGTAGGGAGGAATTAATGTCCGCTCATGGCCCAATCCCGCTTATCCTAGGGTGTGTGGGGATTCAGTTCAGGGCGCGGCGAAAATAGTGGAATTCGAGAACCGGCGCGGAGCGTACTTCAGTACGTGAGCACCGGAAGCGCAGAAAGCCGCTATTTGCAGCCCGCCATGGGCTGAATCCCCGCACACCCTAAAGCAGCGTATCCACCGCATGGATGGCGAGCCCCACCAGCCCGCCCACCAGCGTCCCGTTGACGCGGATATATTGCAGGTCGCGCCCGACCGCATGTTCCAGCCGGCTGGTGACGGTGCCCGCATCCCATCCGCGCACCGTTTCGCTGACCAGCTTGACGATGGAATCGCCATAGGCCGCGGTCGCCCCCACGGCGGCGCGGCGCGCGAAGCGGTTGATGAGGAAGCGCAGCCGGGCGTCCCGCTGCAGGGTCGCGCCAAGCTGGTGCAGCGCCTCCCCCAGCCGCCCCGCCATCGCCTTGCCGGGATCGCGCACCGCCCGCAGCAGGCCGCTCCGCGCCTGCTCCCACAGGCCGTCGATCCAGCGCTGCATCGCCGGATTGTCGACGATCTCGTCGCGGATGCGCGCCACGCGGGCCTGCATCTCCAGGTCGAATTGCAGGTCGGCGGCGAGCTTCGCCAGCCCCTCCTCCGCCTTCAGGCGCAGGCTGTGGCCGGGGTCCTGCGCCATGTCCGCCAGCAGCTTGCGCAGCCCGTCAATGATCGCGTTGGACAGATTCTCGTCCAGGCCGGTCCAGCGCAAAATCTTGCCGGAACGGTCGTGCACCATCTGGCGGATCAGATGGTCGTTGGCCTCCAATGTCCTGTCCGCCCACAGGATGATGCCGTCCATGACCGGCGCATGGCGGCCGTCGCGCATCGCCGCCTCCAGCGCCTGGCCGATCAGCGGCGCGAGGTTCATGGCGCGCAGCCTTTGCGCGATGGCGCCCTTCACCATGCCGCCCAGCCGTTCCTGGTCCAGCGCCTCCAATATGTCGGCGGCCAGGCGGGACGCGCCCTCCCGCAGCCGCCCGTCGCCGCCGGAGGGGCTGGCGAGGAAGCGCCCGGCCGCCGCCGCCATGTCCAGCCGCTGCATCCGCCGCGCCACCACGGCGGGGGTCAGGAAATTGTCGCGCAGGAACAGGGCGAGCGTGTCGCCGATCCGGTCCTTGTTGCGCGGGATGATCGCGGTGTGCGGGATGGGCAGGCCCAGCGGATGGCGGAACAGGGCGGTGACGGCGAACCAGTCGGCCAGCCCGCCGACCATCGCCGCCTCGGCAAAGGCCTGGACGAAGCCGACGGCGGGGTGGAGGTGGACCGTCGCCCGCGCCGCCAGGAACAGCGCCGCCATCGCGATCAGCATGCCCGTCGCCGCAATCCGCATGCGCCGCGCCGGATGGACGGGGCTGGCGGCGGGACGGGGCGGGGCGAGCATCTTCATGACCAGCCAACGGTTACGCCGCCGTTTCGTTCAGGCAAGCGCTTCTTTTCGGTGGGGTGCGGCGGGATGGCTTTCAAAATCCTCCCCATCTCTCGATGGGGAGGAATCGGACAGGTCCGCCTTCCTATTCCGCCGGTTGCGCGGCTCCGGCGCGGTCGTCCCCCGGCTTGTAGGTCAGCAGGCGGCGGCCCAGGCGCGGGCCGACCCATTCCTCTATCCCCAGCGCCAGGCTGAAGGTCGCGGGCACGATCACCAGCGTCAGCACGGTTGACAGGATCAGGCCGCCGATCACGGTGATGCCCATCGGGGCCCGCCATGCGCCGTCGCCGCCCAGCGACAGGGCGGTCGGCACCATGCCCGCCACCATCGCCACGGTGGTCATGACGATGGGCTGGGCGCGCTTGTGCCCGGCGTCGATGATCGCCTCCAGCTTCGGCACGCCCTTGCCCATCTCCTCCAGCGCGAAGTCGATGACGAGGATGGAGTTCTTGGCGACGATGCCCAGCAGCATCAGCAGCCCGATCAGCACCGGCATCGACACCGGATTGCCGGTCAGGTGCAGCGCCAGCGCCCCGCCCAACGGCGCCAGCAGCAGCGACCCCAGGTTGACGAAGGGCGGCATCAGCCGCTTGTAGAGCAGCGTCAGCACCGCCAGCACCAGCATGATGCCGGAAATGACGGCGATGACGAAATTCTGGATCATCTCCGCCTGCCACTTGCTGTCGCCGGTGTTCAGCTTCTGCACGCCCAGTATCTTGCCGGCGGCGATGGCCTTCATGGTCGGCAGGGCGTCGATCTTGGCCATGGCCTGGCTGGTGACGATGCCCGGCGCCAGGTCCGCGCCCACGACGATGCGGCGGATCTGGTTGTAACGGCGGATCTGCGTCGGCCCGGCGCCGAATTCGATGTCGGCCACGACCTTCAGCGGCACGGAACCGCCGTTGACCGTGGGCACCGGCATGTTCTGGATCGTCGCCAGATCGCGCCGGCTGTTTTCCGCCACCGCCACGCGGATTGGGATCTGCCGGTCGGACAGGGAGAATTTGGCGCTGTTCTGGTCGATGTCGCCGATTGTCGCGACGCGGATCGTCTGGCTGAGCGCGGCGGTGGTGACGCCCAGGCTGGCGGCCAGGTCGAAGCGCGGCTTGATGACGATTTCCGGCCGGTTCATGTCGCCCGCGACCCGCGGCGCGCGGATTTCATGGATGCCGGCCATTTCCGCCACCAGCTTGTTGGCGGTCTGTTCCAGCTTCGCCGGATCGTCGCTGCCGAACATGATGATGATGTCGCGGCCGAAGCCGCCGCCCGACTGCGACTGGAAATTGACGCGGGCGTCGGCCACCTGCTGGAATTGGGGCGCGATCTTGCGCTCCCACTGGACGGAGGAGATCGGCCGGTCCTTCTTGAGCGTCAGGAAGATGTCGGCCCCTGTGGTCTGGATGTCGGCAAAGGCGGCCTCCACCATGTCCTTGTCGGCGGCCAGCATGTCGGCCACCTTGCGCGTGATCGCCGTCGTCTGCTGCAACGTGCTGCCGGGCACGGTTTCGATCTTCACCTGGCTGAAATCGGTGTCGATCGTCGGCTGGAACGACATGGGCAGCGTGCCGAAGGCGAAGATCGTGGCGACGAAGGCCAGGAAGCCCATGCCCATCGTCCAGATGCGATGGTCGCGCAGCCAGGCGGTGAAGCGGGCCATGCCGCCCCGCGCGCGATGGGCGATGGCCTTGCGCTCGTCCAGCGACCAGCGCAGCACCGCCATATAGGCGTCCATCATCCAGCCTTCGCCATGGCTTTCCTGACCATGCGCCTTCAGGAAATAGGCCGCGATCATCGGCGTGATCAGGCGCGCCACGGCCAGGCTGAGCAGCACGGCGACCACCACGGTCATGCCGAACTGGATGAAGAACTGGCCCGAAATGCCCGGCATCAGCGCGACGGGCAGGAACACCGCGACGATCGCCATGGTGGTCGCCAGCACGGCGAGGCCGATCTCGTCGGCGGCGTCGATGGAGGCCTGATAGGCGCTTTTGCCCATGCGCATGTGGCGCACGATATTCTCGATCTCCACGATGGCGTCGTCGACCAGCACGCCCGCGACCAGGCTCAATGCCAGCAGCGAGATGCCGTTCAGCGTGAAGCCCATCATGTCCATGAACCAGAAGGCCGGAATCGCGGACAGCGGAATGGCCAGCGCGGAAATCATGGTCGCGCGCCAGTCGCGCAGGAACAGGAAGACGACGACCACGGCCAGCACCGCGCCCTCGATCATCGCCTGCATGGCGCTGTGATACTGGCCCTTGGTATATTCGACGCTGGTGTAGAGCTGCTTGTACTGGACCTTCGGATTTTCCTTCCGAAGCTGGTCCAGAACCTTCATCGCCTCGTCGAACACGGTGACGTCGGACGACCCCTTGGCCTTTTCCATGCTGAAACTGGTCACCTGCCGCCCGTTCATCAGGGACAGCGAACGCTGTTCGGCATACATGTCGCGCACGTCGGCCAGGTCGGCCAGCTTGACGGTGCGGCCGCCGGAAATGGCGATCTGGGTCTGGCCCAGCGCATAGGCGTCGCGGGCGTTGCCGAGCACGCGGATCGCCTGTTCGGCGCCGGCGATCTCGGTCCGGCCGCCCGCCGCGTTTAGGTTCACCTGCTGGAGCTGCTGGTTGACCTGGCTGGCGGTGATGCCGTGCGATTGCAGCTTGGTGGGGTCCAGGATGACGCGGATCTCGCGGGAAACGCCGCCGCCGCGCTTGACCGCCGCCATGCCCGGCACGGCCAGCAGCCGCTTCGCCACCGTATTGTCGACATACCAGGACAGCTCCTCCAGCGTCATGTCGGTCGCTTCGGCGCTGAAATAGGCGATCGGCCCGCCGTCGATGTCGACGCGGCTGACCTGCGGCTCCAATATTCCCTCTGGCAGGTCGCTGCGGATCTGGTCGACGGCGTTCTTCACATCGTTGACGGCGCGGTCGACGGGCGTTCCGATCTGGAACTGCACATTGGTGTTGGACTGGCCTTCCGATACCCAGGACGTGATCTCGTCCACGCCGCTGATGCCGCGCACGGCGGCTTCGACGCGCTGCGTCACCTGCGTTTCCAGCTCGGTCGGCGCGGCGCCGGGCTGGCGCACGACGACGCTGGCCATGGGGAAGCTGACGTCGGGATTCTGGTTGACGTCCATCCGGCTGAAGCTGACCAGCCCGGCCAGCAGCAGCGCGACGAACAGCACGATCGGCGGCACCGGGTTGCGGATGGCCCAGGCGGAGATATTGCGAAAACTCATGACGGCTTCCTCGCCTGCCGGTGGAAGCGCCGGATGGGCGCGTTCCGCGGCTTCATTTCGACTTGCCGGCTTCCGGCTTCACCTTCTGCCCCGGCGTCAGGAAGGCGCCGGCCGAAGCCACGATGCGTTCATCGCCGTTGAGGCCGTTCAGGATCGACACGCCCGCATCGGTCACCTGGCCGATCTTGACGTCGCGCCGCTGCACTTCGTTCCGGCCGTTGACGACATAGACGAAATTGCCCTTCTCGTCGCTCTGCACCGCCGATTCCGGCAGCATCGGCGCGGAGCCGCTGCCGCTGACGATCGCGGCGGAGGCGAAGCCGCCCGGACGGATCGCGGGATCATAGGGGATAGCGATGCGGGCTATGCCCTGGCGGGTCTGGTTGTCGACCACCGGCGACACCTGCCAGATGCGTCCGGCAAATTGCGCCGTGCCGCCGACCGGGGTCACGGTGGCGCTGTTGCCCGGACGGATCGCGGCCAGGTCGCCCTCGCTGACCTGGGCCAGCATCTCCATCTCCCCGCCCTTGGCCATGCGGAACAGCACGGCGCTGCCCGCGCTCACGATCTGGCCGGGTTCCACGGCGCGGGTCAGCACCAGCCCGGCGGCAGGGGCGCGGATGTCGAGCCGGCCGGTGCGGGCGCGCTGCTCGGCCAGTTGCGCGGCGGCCACGTTCACGCGCGCATTGGCCGCGTCGCGGGTGGCGGTGCGCTGGTCGATGTCGGCCTGGCTGATGAAGCCGCGCGAGACCAGCGACTTGGCGCGGTCGAGCTGGGCCTGCGCCAGCTTGGCGTCGGCGCGCGCGACCTCCACCTGCGCGGCGAGGGAGCGGATCTGCTCGGTCTGGACGGAACGCTCGACGGTCGCCAGCACCTGCCCGGCGCGCACCCAGTCGCCCGGCTGCACCAGCACCCGCGTCACCGCGCCGCCTTCGCCGACCACGCCCACCGGCATCTCCACCCGCGCCGCGAGCGACCCGGTGGCGCTGACGGTGTTCGACACGGTCGACCGGCCGGGGCTGATCACCGTCACGACCGGCGCCTGCGCCGCATTGGCGGGCGCGTCGGCGCCGTTGCCGCGCATCCCGACCCAGGTGGCGACGGCGATCAGCACGATCGCGACCACGGCGCCGATCGTCAGCCGGCGGCGCCAGACGGAGCGCTCCTCCTGCTCGCCAAGGACATTTGCCGGAGCATCGCCGACCAACGAAGTTTCGTAATTCATCCTGAACCCATCTTTCGGCCATAGGCGCCGTTCGGGTTGCTGTATTATATGAATACATCACCCGGCTCAAGCCCCCTTCGTCACGGCGGCGCGGAGGGACGCAAAGCCCTTGCCCCGCCGATGCGGGCCCTTGCCAAAACGGCCCGACTATGGCGCTATGGCCGGTATAGCGGGCGGAGGGCGGCGATGGAATTGCTCGGATGGATAATGGTCGGCCTGTTCGCGGGCGCCATCGCGCGGCTGGTCATGCCCGGGCGCGATCCGGGAGGCTGCGTCCTCACCATATTGCTGGGCATCGCCGGCGCGCTGCTGGCGGGCTATGTCGGGCGGCTGCTGGGCGTCTATGCCCCCGGAGAGCGGGCGAGCTTCATCGCGGCGGTGCTGGGGTCGATCGGCGTGCTGGCGCTGTACCGCTTCTTCGCCCGGCGCGGCTGAGGCATGAAAAAGGGCCGCGCCCTTACCGGGCACGGCCCTTTTGCTCGCCCATGCTGCTGTTCAGCGAACCGAACCGCGCCGAACCAGGTTGACGATCGCCAGCAATATGATGGCGCCGACCAGCGACACCAGGAAGCTGTAGAGCGTCAGGCCGTCATTGATCGAACCGCCGCTGAAGATCAGGCCGCCGACGAACGCGCCGACAATGCCGACGACGATGTTGAGCAGGATTCCCTGCTGTGCGTCGGTCCGCATGACCATGCTGGCGAGCCAGCCGATGATGCCGCCGACGACGAGCCACAAGATGATGCCCATTTCTTACTCTCCTTGGACCATAGCCCCTTTCGGGTGGGCTGATCTGTTCAACGGAGAAGTCGGCGTTACGTTCCCTTTCGCTCTTGACAAAGAAGAGAGCCGCCGGACGTCATGTCCGGCGGCTCTCCTGTGCGACCCTTCATTGCTGAAACGGTTGATCAGTATTTCTGCTGCCGTTCGTAGAGGGACTTGTAATATTGGATGCGCGTCACGCGCAGGCCATGCATGCCCGAACGGTCGACGGCGCGCTGCCAGCTCGCAAATTCCTCGAGCGTCAGCGAATAGCGGGCGCAGGCTTCGTCCACGGTCAGCAGGCCGCCATTCACGGCCGCCACGACCTCCGCCTTGCGACGCACGACCCAGCGCGTGGTGTCGACAGGCGGCAGGCTTTCCAGAGTCAGGGGTTCTCCTAGCGGCCCGACGACCTGTGCAGGTCTGATTTTCTGGTTTTCGATCATTATCACCCTCAATAGCGGCACTGGCGTTGCCGATTTCAGCAGTGTTCCCTGTTTGCGCTTCAAGCCCTGAACAGGCCCTAAAGCGCCACGGTAAACGCCCCCTTCATCATCCTTGTCCCACTTTTAAAAGGTTCGCGATCAACGGGTTGAAGCTGCCCGCGAGCCCCACGGCCTCGATATTGCCGCCGGAACGTGGCGCGAGGATATCGGCCAGTTCCTGGACCCAGTCCCCTTCGATTTCCTGCCCCCGCAGGACGCCCGCGACCGCCAGCGCGGTGGGGCTGGCCGCCTGCGCCGCCGCCGAAGCGGCCCGCAAGGACGGCCAGACCGGCACGCGCCGCCGGCCCGAAGGCTTGACGAAGCCGGCCTTGAGCCCGCTCGTCCGAAGGAATCCCAGATCCATGGGAGGAGGGTTTACGGAGCAAAGGATAAGGTCCGGTAAATTTGGACCCCGAAATGGCGGAGGGATGCGACAAAGCGTTGAATCCGTCTGGTGGACGGGGATCGGGACGACTATATGCGCGCCCATGCAGCCCCCTTTTCAGCCTGCCCAGTTCGATCTGAAGGCTCCGCCCGATGCGCGGCGCATCGTCGTCGCCATGTCGGGCGGCGTGGACAGCAGCGTCGTCGCCGCGCTCGCGGCGCGCACCGGGGCGGAAACCATCGGCGTGACGCTCCAGCTTTACGATCATGGCGCGGCGGTGGGCCGCACGGGAAGCTGCTGCGCCGGGCAGGACATACGCGATGCGCGGGCGGTCGCCGATCGCATCGGCATCGCCCATTATGTCTTCGATTATGAAAGCCGGTTCCGGGATTCGGTGATCGCCGACTTCGCCGACGAATATATGGCCGGGCGCACCCCCATTCCCTGCGTGAAATGCAATATGGGGGTGAAGTTCACCGACCTGTTCCAGATCGCGCGCGACCTGGGGGCCGACTGCCTGGCCACCGGCCATTATGTTCGCCGGGTGGAAGGGCCGCAGGGCGCCGAACTGCACCGCGCCGCCGACTCGGCGCGGGACCAGAGCTATTTCCTCTTCGCCACGACCCAGGCGCAGTTGGACTATCTGCGCTTCCCGCTGGGCGGCCTGCCCAAGCCGCAGGTGCGGGAGATCGCGGCGGAACTGGGCCTGTCGGTCGCCTTGAAGCCGGACAGCCAGGACATCTGCTTCGTGCCCGACGGCGACTATGCGAAGATCGTGCGCAAGCTGCGCCCCGACGCGGACGAGGGCGGCGACATCGTCCATATCGACGGCCGCCTGATGGGCACCCACAAGGGGATGATCCACTATACCGTCGGCCAGCGCAAAGGTCTGGAGATCGGCGGCCAGGCCGAGCCGCTCTACGTCGTGCGGCTGGACGCGGAGGCGCGCCGCGTGATCGTCGGGCCGAAGGCGGCGCTGGCGGTGTCGGCGGCGCGGCTGAGCGACATCAACTGGCTGGGCGGGGATTTTGCCGGACCCTTGACGGCCAAGGTCCGCTCCATGGCGAAACCCGTGCCCGCCCGGCTGGAGGGGGACCGGCTGGTCTTCGACGCGCCCGAATATGGCGTCGCGCCGGGGCAGGCGGCGGTGCTCTATGCGGGCGACCGGGTGCTGGGCGGCGGCTGGATCGCGGCGACCGAGGCGGCGCTGGCGGAGGCGGCGTAGAAAGCCTTATGTGTTCCTGCGAAGGCAGGAACCCAGTCCCACCGTCTGAACTGGGTTCCTGCCTTCGCAGGAACACGGATCATGAGCCCCCACCTTGCCCTTTCCCGCCCCGCCAAGTAAGGCCCGCGCGTCATGACTCGTCCGCTCACCTTCGCCATTCCCAAGGGGCGCATCCTCGATGAGGCGCTGCCCCTGCTCGCCCAGGCCGGTATCGAGCCGGAGGCGGAGTTTCACGACAAGAAAAGCCGCGCCCTGCGCTTCGCCACCAACCGGCCGGACGTGTCGATCATCCGCGTGCGCGCCTTCGACGTGGCGACCTTCGTGGCGCATGGCGCGGCGCAGATCGGCATCGTCGGATCGGACGTGCTGGAAGAGTTCGATTATTCCGAAATCTACGCGCCGGTGGACCTCGACATGGGCCATTGCCGCCTGTCGGTCGCCGAACCCGAAGGCTTGGCGGATGAGGATGAGGCGGCGATGAGCCACGTCCGGGTCGCGACCAAATATCCCTACCTTACCCGCAAATATTATGAGGCGCGGGGCATCCAGGCCGAATGCGTGAAGCTGAACGGCGCGATGGAACTGGCGCCGTCGCTGGGCCTGTCGCGGCGGATCGTCGACCTTGTGTCCTCCGGCGCGACGCTGAAGGCCAACGGGCTGGTGGAGACCAACGTCATCATGGCTGTGTCGGCGCGGCTGATCGTCAATCGCGCCGCCTACAAGATGCGCTCGGCCGAACTGGTGCCGCTGGTGGAGGCCTTCCGCAGGGCCGTGGGGGGCAAGGATGCAGCTTGACTTCATAAGCCCCTCCCGCAGGCGGGAGGGGGGACAAATGTCATGACCTTCCGCCTTTCCACCACCGACAGCGACTTCGCCGCCGCCTTCGCCGCCCTGGTCGACGCCCGGCGCGAAGCCGACGAGGATGTATCCCGCGACGTCGCCGCGATCCTGAAGCGCGTCCGCGCAGAGGGCGACGCGGCGCTGGCCGATTATACCAGCCGCTTCGACCGGCACGACCTGGACGTCAGCGGCTGGGCGGTGGAGCCTGCTCAATGCCGCAAGGCGCTGGAGAGCATCTCCACCGAATTGCGCGGCGCGCTGGAACTCGCGGCGGCGCGCATCGCGGCCTATCATGAAAAGCAGAAGCCGCAGGACAGCGACAGCGTCGACGCGGCGGGCGCGCGTCTGGGTGCGCGCTGGAGCGCGGTGGACGCGGCGGGGCTGTACGTGCCCGGCGGCCGCGCCGCCTATCCCAGTTCGCTGCTGATGAACGTGATCCCCGCCAGGGTCGCGGGCGTCCGGCGCATCGCCATGGTCACGCCGACCCCCGATGGCGAGATCAATCCGCTGGTGCTCGCCGCCGCCGCCATCGCGGGGATCGAGGAAATCTGGCGTGTCGGCGGGGCGCAGGCGGTGGCCGCGCTCGCCTATGGCACGGACCGGATCAGGCCGGTCGACGTCATCACCGGCCCCGGCAATGCCTGGGTGGCGGAGGCGAAGCGCCAGCTTTACGGCGTGGTCGGCATCGACATGGTGGCGGGCCCGTCGGAGATCGTCGTGGTCGCGGACGGTAGGAACGATCCCGACTGGATCGCCGCCGACCTGCTCAGCCAGTCGGAACATGACCCGACCAGCCAGTCCATCCTCTTCACCGACGACGCGGCCTTCGCCGATGCGGTCGCGGCGGCGGTGGACCGGCGCCTGCCGCTGCTGTCGACGCAGGCGGTGGCGACGACGAGCTGGAACGCCAACGGCGCGATCATCGTCGTGCGCGACCTGGACGAAGCCATGCCGCTGGTCGACCGCCTGGCCGCCGAGCATCTGGAACTGGCCGTGGACGATCCCGACGCCCTGTTCGCGCAGGTGCGCCACGCCGGGTCCGTCTTCCTGGGCCGGATGACGCCGGAGGCGGTGGGCGATTATGTCGCCGGGCCAAACCATGTGCTGCCGACCGGCCGCCGGGCGCGCTTCTCTTCGGGCCTGTCGGTGCTGGACTTCATGAAGCGCACCAGCTTCCTCAGCCTCGACCGGCGCGCCATCGACGCCATCGGCCCCGCCGCCGTCGCGCTGGCGGAGGCGGAGGGGCTTCCTGCCCATGCGGCTTCGGTCGCCTTGAGATTGAAATGACTCGTTCAAACCGCCCGAACGGCTATAGGGAATCCCGATGAACGACCGCTCCAAATCCCGCTCCGCCGCGCGCCTCGCCGCGGTCCAGGCGCTGTACCAGCTGGAGATGGAGGGCACGCCGCTCCACCTGCTGCTGCATGAATTCCACCAGCACCGCCTGGGCGCGACCATCGAAGACGTGACCTATGCGCAGGCGGAGGAGAGCTTCTTCGACGATGTCGTGCAGGGCGTGGACCGCCGCCGCGAGGAGATCGACGCGCTGATCGTGGCGCGCCTCTCCAAGGGGTGGAGCCTGGAGCGGCTCGACAAGCCGATGCGGCAGATTTTGCGCGCAGGCACCTATGAACTGCTCGCCCGCAAGGATGTGGCGACCGGCACCGCGATCAGCGAATATGTCGACGTCGCCCACGCCTTCTACGACAAGCGCGAGGCGGGCTTCGTCAACGGCCTGCTGGACGCGGTGGCGAAGGATGTGCGGAAATAGGGGCTGTTCTATCCTCGACAGAACAATGTGCTCCTGCGCAGGCAGGAGCCCAGACCCACCGTCTGAACTGGGCTCCTGCCTGCGCAGGAGCACGGAACGCTAAAGAGGGGCGGTGGCGCCATGTCCGCTGAATCCCGTTTCCTGACCCTGCTCCGCCTGCTGGCGAACGACCCCGCCGCTCAGGGCCTGCGGGACGATGTGGCGGTGCTGGAAGTCGGCGGCGCCCGGCTGATCCTGACCAGCGACACGATGGTGGAGGGGGTGCATCATCTCCCCGCCGATCCGCCCGCCGACATCGGCTGGAAGCTCGCCGCCGTGAACCTCTCCGACCTTGCGGCCAAGGGCGCGAAGCCGCTCGGTTGCCTGCTCAACTATGCGCTGTCCGGCGATGAATCCTGGGACGCCGCCTTCCTCGAAGGGCTGGGCGAGGCGCTGGCGCGTCACGCCATGCCTTTGCTGGGCGGCGACACGGTGCAGATGCCGCGTGGCGCGCCGCGCAGCTACAGCCTGACCGCGCTGGGCGAAGCGACCGGCCCCGTCCCCCTGCGCGGCGGCGCGAAGGCGGGGGACAGGCTCTATCTGACCGGCCCGGTGGGCGATGCGGGCATCGGCCTGGAGCTGCTGCAAACCATGCCCCGCGCATCCGGCCCGCTGGTCGACGCCTATCGCCGCCCGCGCCCGCGCCTGGCCGAAGGGGCGCTGCTCGCGCCGCACGTCCATGCGATGATGGACGTGTCGGACGGCCTGCTGATCGACGCCGCCCGCATGGCGGAGGCAAGCGGGCTGGCGGTCACCATCGACCATATCCCCCTCTCCCCCGCGCTGGAGGCCACGCGGGGCGCCAGCAACGCGGTCCAGATCGCGGCGGCGCGGGCCGGGGACGATTATGAACTGCTCTTCGCCCTGCCCGCCGCGGTCAAGCCGCCCGTGCGCGCCATCCCCGTCGGCCGCTTCGCCAAGGGCGGGGGGCTGACGCTGAAGATCGACGGCGTGGCGATCCCGCTGCCGGACCGGCTCGGCTGGGAACATGGCTGATTTGGCTTAATATCGTAACGGGTTGACGCAGCCCGTCCGCCCTGTAGCTTCACCCCCCGACCTTTCTCAGCCCGGTAGGACCGCATGACATGCGTGAGCTACGATGCTGATCGACGCGGTGCCCGAAGCCGGAAGCGCATGTTCCGGCCGCCCGCCCCTACGCCCTTCGCCCGCCCGTCATTCCCTGCGGAGCGGCCGATGACAGACATGACAGGGGGAGAGGAACATCCATGCAGATTGTCACGATTGCCATAGGGTGCGGCCTGCTGGCCGTGCTCTACGGCCTGTTCACCAGTCGACAGGTGCTGGCGGCGTCCGCCGGCAATGAAACCATGCAACAGATCGCCGGCGCGATACAGGAGGGGGCGAAGGCCTATCTCAGCCGCCAATATGCCACCATCGCCGTGGTCGGCGTCGTCGTCGCGGCGCTGGTCTTCTTCTTCCTGGGCGCGACGTCGGCGGTCGGCTTCCTGATCGGGGCGATCCTGTCGGGCGCGGCGGGCTTCATCGGCATGAACATCTCCGTGCGCGCGAACGTCCGCACGGCGGAGGCCGCGCGCGGCACGCTGCAAAGCGGACTGACCGTCGCCTTCCGGGCGGGCGCGATCACCGGCATGCTGGTGGCGGGGCTGGCCCTGCTCGCGATCAGCGTCTTCTTCTGGTATCTGACCGGACCGGCGGGCCATGCGCCCGACGACCGGATCGTGATCGACTCCCTCGTCGCGCTGGCTTTCGGCGCCAGCCTCATCTCCATCTTCGCCCGTCTGGGCGGCGGCATCTTCACCAAGGCGGCCGACGTCGGCGCTGACCTGGTCGGCAAGGTGGAGGCGGGCATTCCGGAGGATGACCCGCGCAACCCCGCCGTCATCGCGGACAATGTCGGCGACAATGTCGGCGACTGCGCGGGGATGGCCGCCGACCTGTTCGAAACCTATGTGGTGACGGTGGGCGCGACCATGGTGCTGACCGCGCTGCTGGTGACGGGCGTCGACAACGCCTTCCTGATGCGCCTGATGTCGCTGCCGCTGATCGTCGGCGGCGTGTGCATCATCACCTCCATCATCGGCACCTATATGGTGCGGCTGGGCGCGAGCCAGTCGATCATGGGCGCGCTCTACAAGGGCTTCTGGACCACCGCGATCCTGTCCATCCCGGCCCTCTATGCCGTGACGCGCTTCGCCCTGGGCGACCTCGACGCCCGTTTCGGCGCCGATCTGGACGGGGCGGGCGGCTATACCGGCATGGCCCTCTTCTGGGCGATGATGGTCGGCCTGGCGGTCACGGGCCTGATCGTCTGGATCACCGAATATTATACCGGCACCAACTACCGCCCGGTGCGCAGCATCGCCCGCGCTTCGGAAACCGGCCATGGCACCAACGTCATCCAGGGGCTGGCCGTCAGCCTGGAGGCCACCGCTTTGCCGACGCTGGTGATCGTGGCGGGCATCATCGTCGCCCATCAACTGGCGGGCCTGATCGGCATCGCCTTCGCCGCGACCGCCATGCTGGCGCTGGCGGGCATGGTCGTGGCGCTGGACGCCTATGGCCCCGTCACCGACAATGCGGGCGGCATCGCGGAAATGTCCCATCTGGACGACAGCGTCCGGGTCAAGACCGACGCGCTCGACGCGGTGGGCAACACCACCAAGGCGGTGACGAAGGGCTATGCCATCGGATCGGCGGGCCTGGCCGCGCTGGTGCTGTTCGGCGCCTATACGGAGGATCTGAAATTCTACAACTCGGCTCTCGGCCTGACCGAGCCGGTCGATTTCAGCCTCTCCAACCCCTATGTCATCGTCGGCCTGCTGCTGGGGGCGCTGCTGCCCTATCTGTTCGGCGCGATGGGCATGACCGCCGTTGGACGGGCGGCGGGCGACGTGGTCAAGGACGTGCGCGAGCAGTTCGCCACCAACAAGGGCATCATGGAGGGCACGTCGCGGCCCAATTACGCCCGCACGGTGGACCTGGTCACCCGCGCCGCGATCAAGGAGATGATCGTGCCCAGCCTGCTTCCCGTGCTGGCGCCGATCGTCGTCTATTTCGCGATCTCCGCCGTGGCGGGCACGCCCAACGGCTTCGCGGCGCTGGGCGCGCTGCTGCTGGGCGTCATCGTCTCCGGCCTGTTCGTGGCGCTGTCCATGACCTCCGGCGGCGGCGCGTGGGACAATGCGAAGAAGTATATCGAGGACGGCCATCATGGCGGCAAGGGCAGCGAAGCCCATAAGGCGGCCGTGACCGGCGACACGGTCGGCGATCCCTACAAGGACACGGCGGGACCGGCGGTGAATCCGATGATCAAGATCACCAACATCGTCGCCCTGCTGCTGCTGGCGGCGCTGGCGCACGGCGCGTAACACCCCGGTAAAAAAGGGAAAGACAGGGAAATGGCTCCGCCTTATAGAAAGGCGGGGCCATTATTTTACGGGGGAAAGATTGAGGGGGTTTTCTGTCGTCGCGGGCATCGCGCTCGCGCAGCTTTGCCTGTCCGCCAGCGCGCAAACGGCGCCCGCGTCCAAGGAATGGCCGATAGAGGCCTTTGCCGAACTGCCGGCGATGGTGGAACCGCAACTCTCGCCCGACGGGACTCGCCTGGCCGCCAGGGTGGCGCGCAATGGCGAACTGCTGCTGCTGATCGCCGCCATCGCGGATGGACCGGACCGGCTTCATGCCCTGCCATTGGGGGAACATGACCTCAACTGGTGGCGCTGGGTCAATGACGACTGGCTGATCGCGGGCATCGGCAGCGAGGCCAATGTCCAGGGCATGCCCTGGTCGATCAGCCGGGTCGCCAGCATCAAGCGGGACGGGTCGAAGATCAACATGCTGGCCAAGAATGTCGCGGCGCAGAATGGCGACGACGTCATATGGGTCGCCCAGGACGGCAGCCCGCGCATCCTGCTGGCCTATCAGACGTCGATCTACAGCAATGCCGCCGGCTTCTGGCCTCAGGTGGACGAGGTGGACGTTTCCACCGGCAAGCTGCGCACCGTGGTGCAGCCGCGCCAGAACGTCATGTCCTGGTATGCCGATGCGACGGGCGCGGTGCGCATGGGGGTGGGCTATGACGATGCGACGCGCACGTCGAAGCTGCTCTATCGCGCCGATGGCCGGTCCAGCTTCCGCATGATCGACCGGGCAGACCGCCGCCGCGACGAATCCATGGTCGTGCCGCTGCTGTTCACCGCCGATCCGGGCAAGGCGATCGCCAGCGACGATCATGAGGGCACGGACGCCCTGTACGAATATGACCTGAGCAGGCTGGAACTGGGCAGAAAGGTCTTTGCCGCGCCGGGCTTCGACATCGACCGGATCGAACGCGATACCGCCGGCACCGGCCTTGCGGGCGTGCGCTATACCGCGGACGGGCCGGGCGTGCACTGGTTCGACGAGGGGCTGGCGAAGGTCCAGGCCGACATCGACAAGGCGGTGGGGACAGGCCGGCCTGCCCGGATCGTGTCCACCAGCCGGGACCAGCAGCGCATGATCGTGCATGTCGGCGGCGCGGACCAGCCGGGCACCTATTATTATTACGACACCGCCGTCGGCGCGATGAGCATGTTGGCGAAGATCAGCGACAAATTCGGTCCCAAGGTCCATCTCTCGCCGGTCAGGACGATCCGCTACAAGGCGCGCGACGGGCTGGAGATCGCCGCGGTGCTGACCCTGCCGGCGGGCAGGGATGCGAAGGATCTGCCGCTGATCCTGATGCCGCATGGCGGCCCCTTCGCCCGCGACAGCGAGGAATGGGACTGGTGGGCCCAGTTCCTAGCCCATCGCGGCTATGCGGTGCTGCAACCCAATTATCGCGGTTCTTCCGGCTACGGCACAGCCTTCGCGGAAAAGGGCGAGGGGCAATGGGGCCTTGCCATGCAGGACGATCTCAACGACGCGGTTGACTGGGCGGTGAAGAAGGGGATCGCCGACGCGAAGCGGGTCTGCATCGTCGGCGCCTCCTATGGCGGCTATGCGGCGATGCGCGGCGCGCAACGCGACGGCGCGCGCTATCGCTGCGCCGTGTCCTATGCCGGCGTGTCGGACCTTTCGGCCATGATGCGCTATGACAGCCGTTTCCTGAATCATGGCGGGCGCAAGGATTGGCTGAAGGAGCAGGCGCCCGATTTCGCCGCCGTTTCCCCCATCCATTTCGCCGCCCAATTTTCCACCCCCATCCTGCTGATGCACGGCAAGAAGGATCGGCGGGTGCAGGTGAACCAGTCGCGCGAGATGGCGGAAAAGTTGAAGGCGGCGGGCAAGGTCGCCGGGCGCGACTATATCTATGTCGAACAGCCGCTGGCCGACCATTTCTTCTCCCGCCAGGCCGACCGGCTGGAATTCCTCCAGCGCCTCGACGCCTTTCTGAAGGAGCATAATCCCGCCTGAACCATGACGGGCAGGGGCGCGTCACAAATAAGAAATGATATAGTCACATGATTGTAACGCATCGGTCATAGTTCGCGCCCGTCCGCCACCATGGCGAGGGAGAATGACATCATGCGACCGATCCACAAGCTGCTGCCCGCGCTCGCCCTGCTGGCCGCCCCCGCCGCGGCGCATGCCAACGAGGACGAACAGCTTTGGACCACCGCCAGCGCGACGGTGAAGCTCAGCGATCGCTGGCGCTTTTCGCAAGAGGTCGTCGCCCGGTTCAGCGACGATCGCGACGGGCTGTACGAGGTCGAGATGAATTCGCTGATCGGCTACAGGATCGGCGGGAAGGTGACGGTCTGGGCGGGCTACACCCACGATCCCAATTATAATGGCGGGGACTTCGCGGTCATGGAGCATCGCGGGCGCCAGCAGGTGACCTTCGACAATATCGTGAAGGTCGGCCCCGGCCAGCTCAGCGCCCGACTGCGGCTGGAGGAACGCTGGCGCGAGGGGATCGACGGCACCGCCTGGCGGCTGCGCCCCTATGTCAAATATGTGCTGCCGTTCCGGGAAGGCGGCAAAACCGCGCTGCTGCTCAGCCATGAGAGCTTCATCGACTTGAACACCACCAATTTCCAGCGGGTGCAGGGCGAGGAGCGGATGCGCAACCTGATCGCCATCACCACCCCGATCGCGAAGAATGTGAATGCGGAGATCGGCTATCTGCACCAGCACGGCTTTCGGCCGGACGCCGACGACAGCAACGACCATGTGGCGTCCTTTTCGCTGGGCTTCAGCTTCTAACCAACCTAATCCTCCCTGCGCGCAGCGTGGGGAGGGGGACCATGCGAAGCATGGTGGAGGGGAAATGCGCAGGGCGTGCCCCCTTTCCCCTCCACCACCGCTTTCAGCGGCGTCGAAGAGAGTCACGTGCCTCTCTTCGACCCTCCCCATCTCCCGATGGGGGGAACAGGATAGGTCCGCTCTCCCCCCAACCCGCCAGACTTGCCCAGCCCGCCCCCGCCAGCCTATACGCCGCGCCATGACCAGCGAACCCTTCCGCTCGCAACTGGCGGCGCTAGAGAAGCGCGGCCGCCTGCGCCGCCTGATGCCGCGGGCCGGGCGGGATTTCGCCTCCAACGACTATCTCGGCCTCGCTTCCGACCCCATCGTCGCGCAGGCGGTGGCGGACGCGGTGGCGCGGGGCGTGCCGGTGGGTTCGGGCGGATCGCGCCTGCTGCGCGGCAACGCGCCGGAGCATGAGGGGCTGGAGGCGAAGGCCGCCGACTTCTTCAAGACCCAGGGCGCGCTGTTCATGGCGAACGGCTTCGCCGCCAATCTCGCGCTATTCTCCACCCTGCCGCAGCGGGGCGACCTGATCGTCGCGGACGAACTGATCCACGCCAGCGTCCATGACGGCATCCGCATGTCGAAGGCGGCGGCGGTCTTCGCCCGCCATAATGACGTGCAGAGCTTCGCCGACCTGATCGCGGCCTGGCGGCAGGAGGGGGGCAAGGGCCGCGTCTGGATCGCGGTGGAGACGCTCTATTCCATGGACGGCGACATGGCCCCGCTCGGCGACCTGGCGACGCTGGCGGCCCGGCACGATGCCATGCTGATCCTGGACGAAGCGCATGGCACCGGCGTCTTCGGCCCGTCCGGGCGCGGCCTGTCGGCGGGCCTCGACGGGCTGCACAATGTCGTGACGCTGCACACCTGCGGCAAGGCGATGGGGGTGGAGGGCGCGCTGATCTGCGGGCCGCGCCTGCTGATCGATTATCTGATCAACCGGGCGCGGGCCTTCATCTTCTCCACCGCGCCCTCGCCGCTAATGGCGGTCGCGGTGTCCGCCGCGCTCGACCGGATCGAACAGGCGAGCGACCTGCGCGCCCGCTTGAAGACCCTTCAGGTCGACGCCGCCGAATCGATCTGCGCCCCGCTGGGCCTGCCCGCGCCGCGCAGCCAGATCATCCCGGTCATATTGGGCGAGGATCGCCGCGCCATGGCCGCCGCCGCCGCCCTGCAGGAGGCAGGGTTCGACGTGCGCGGCATCCGCCCGCCGACCGTGCCGCCGGGCACCAGCCGCCTGCGCATCTCGCTCACCCTGAATGTCGGCCGCGCCGACATCGCCGCCCTGGGCGAAGCGCTGCGCCGGGTAACGGCATGAGCGTCTTCATCGTCACCGGCACCGACACGGACATCGGCAAGACGGTGTTCGCCGCAGGCCTGGCCGGGGCGCTGGGCGCTTATTATTGGAAGCCGGTGCAGGCGGGCGTCGACCCCGAAGGCGACAAGGAACGGGTGGCCTCCCTCTCCGGCCTTCCCGCCTCGCATATCCTGCCCGAAGCCTATCGCCTGACCACCCCCGCCTCGCCCCATCTGGCGGCGCGGATCGATGGGGTGGAGATCGCGCTGGACCGGTTGGCGTTGCCGCAGGTCGACGGCCCGCTGGTGGTGGAGGGCGCGGGCGGCCTGATGGTGCCGGTCAGCGAAACGCTGCTGATGATCGATCTGTTCGCTCATTGGGGCGCGCCGGTCATCCTCTGCGCCCGGACGGGGCTGGGCACGATCAACCACAGCCTGCTCAGCCTGGAGGCGCTGCGGGCGCGGGCCATACCCGTCGCCGGGATCGCCTTCATCGGCGAACCGCATGAGGAGAATGAGCGGATCGTTCCGCTGCTGGGGAAAGTGCCCAGTCTTGGCCGCCTGCCCCATCTCGATCCGCTGGATGCGGATACTCTGAAAACCGCCTTCAAGACCTCGATCCGCCTGCCTTAAGGCCCCAATCCTCACCTCCGTTCGCCCTGAGCCTGTCGAAGGGCTCCACTTTCCTTTCAAAAGAAGTGGAGCCCTTCGACAAGCTCAGCCCGAACGGAAGTGGGTGACTGGAATCCCTCTCCCGGAAAACCACACCCGCCGATTTTTTCGACCAACGACATGGACATCCCCGCTTCGGGACGCTCAATTCCCCACATCGCATAAAGCAAGGGAAAGCTTTGATGAAATATCTCCTCCTCGGCGCAGCGGCGGTTGCGCTGGCCGCGGGCGCGTCCGTCGCCCAAGTGGATCAGAAGCCGACATACGGCAGCTACGGCTTCGACAGCGCAGGCATGGACAAGTCGGTGAAGCCCGGCGACGATTTCTACGATTACGCCAACGGCGCCTGGGCCAGGAACACGCCGATCCCCGCCGACAAGTCCAATTACGGCGCATTCAACACGCTGGACGACCTGTCCCGCGAACGGACCAAGGCCATTCTCGACGCCGCGCAGGCCGACCCGGACAGCAAGATCGGCGCGGCCTATGCCAGCTATCTCGACGCCGCCACGGTGGAGAAGAAGGGCCTGACCCCGGCCCAACCCTGGCTCGCGAAGATCAGGGCGGTGAAGGACAAGGCCGCCTATGCCAGGCTCGCCGCCGAAGCCGCCCGCGCAGGCATTGACGGCCCCTTCGGCTTCTACGTCAATCAGGACGACAAAGACCCCGAAACCTATATCCTCGTCCTGCACCAGTCGGGCCTCGGCCTGCCCGACCGCGATTTCTATCTGGAGCCGGACGCCAAGATGGCGGCGATCCGCACCGCCTATGTCGCGCATCTGGAAAAGATGCTGACGCTGGCGGGCGAAGCCGACGCCAAGGCGCGCGCCGCCGCGCTGATGGCGTTCGAAACCGAAGTGGCCAAGGTCCACTGGACCCAGGTCGACAGCCGCGACGCCGACAAGACCTACAACAAGATGACGCTGGCCGACCTGCAAAAGGCCGCGCCGGGCTTCGACTTCGCCGCCTATTTCGCCGCCAACAAGCTCGCGCCCAGGGATCTGCTGGTGTCGCAGCCCAGCGCCGTCGCCGGGGAAGCCGCGCTGATCGCCAAGGCCCCGGTCGGCCTGCTCAAGGACGCGCTGCTGCTGCGCACGCTGCACGGCTTTGCCGACACCCTGCCCGACGCCATCGCGAACGAGAATTTCGCCTTCTACGGCACCACCCTGTCGGGCACGCCCGAACGTGAAGCCCGCTGGAAACGCGCCGTGGACTTCCTCAAATCCTCGATGGGGGAGGAAGTGGGCAAGGCCTATGTCGCCCAATATTTCCCGCCCGAAACCAAGGCGGCGATGGACCGGCTCGTCAAGAATGTGATCGCCGCCATGGGCCGCCGCATCGACGGCCTGACCTGGATGAGCGACCCGGCCAAGGCCCGCGCCCACAAGAAGCTGGCCGCCTTCACGCCCAAGATCGGCTATCCCGACAAATGGCGCGATTATAGCGGCCTGACGATGAAGCGCGACGACCTGTTCGGCAACGCGCTGCGCTCCAACCAGTTCGAATTCGACTATCAGATGGGCAAGCTCGGCAAGCCCATCTATCGCTGGGAATGGGGCATGACCCCGATGGAGATCAACGCCTACGCCAATTTCGGCATGGTGGAGATCGTCTTCCCCGCCGCCATCCTGCAACCGCCCTTCTTCGATCCCCATGCCGATCCGGCGGTCAATTATGGCGGCATCGGCGCGGTGATCGGCCATGAACTCAGCCATCATTTCGACGATCAGGGCGCGAAATATGACGAGACCGGCAAGCTCAACCAATGGTGGAGCGATCAGGACGTCGCCAATTTCAAGGCGCTGACGGACAGGCTGGTCAAGCAATATGACGCCTATGAACCCTTCCCCGGCGCGCATGTGAAGGGCGCCTTCACTTTGGGCGAGAATATCGGCGACCTGGCCGGAGTCGCGGTGGCGCTGGACGCCTATCACGCCTCGCTGGGCGGCAAGCCCGCGCCGATGATCGACGGCACCACCGGCGACGAACGCTTCTTCCTGGGCTGGGCGCAGGTGTGGCGGCGCAACTATCGCGAACCCAATCTGCGGCAGCGACTCGTCACCGATCCGCATTCCCCGTCGCAATATCGCGCCGACACCGTGCGGAACTTCGACCAATGGTATTCGGCCTTCAAGCCGGAGGCGGACGGCAAAATCTATCTTGCGCCGCAAGACCGGGTGAAGATCTGGTAAGACTCGAAAGGGGCCGGATCGGCGCGAATCCGGCCCCTTTTTTAGTTCCGCCAAAGCAATGACTTTCCGCAACGGCGAAACGTTTTGGTCCTGCGATCAACTGCATTTTGCTGGATGACCGTCTCTTAAATGCAACATTTTATCGGATCGCTCTTTAATCCCGACAACCTCTTCCACAGCTTGGCGTTCAAACCATGGTTAAGTTTGAGGAGAAGAAATTTGTCGGGTTTTAACACCATCCTTCTGAAGGCCGGGATCGCATCGGTCGCGCTGGCCGCCGCCGCCCCGGTCCTTGCCCAGGACGCCGCCGCTCCGGCCCAGTCCGCGCCTGCCCAGGCTGCGCCCGCTGCCCCGGCCGCTGGCGCCAGCAATTTCACCGACGCTGAAATCAAGCAGTTCGCCGCCGCGGCCGTGGAGGTGACGAAGATCCAGCAGGACAGCAGCATCGCCGCCGCCGACAAGCAGCCCAAGATGCTGGCGGCGCTCCAGGCGTCGGGCATCCCGCCGGAAAAGTTCAACCAGATCGGCCAGGCCGCAGCGGCTGACCCGGCGCTCCAGCAGAAGATCCAGGCCGCCGCGCCGACCTCGGCCGCCCCCGCAGCTCCAGCAGCGGGCGCTGCCCCGGCAACCCCCGCGCAATAAGCGTAAAAATTCCTCCCTACGCGAAGCGTGGGGAGGGGGACCGCCGCCGAAGGCGGTGGTGGAGGGGAAATTCGGAGGTCGCGCCCCATTCCCCTCCACCAGCCTGCGGCTGGTCCCCCTCCCCATCTACCGATGGGGAGGAATAGGGTAGGTCCGCATCCTTCCATCAGAGGGCAAATCCCTCTAGGCAACGGCCATGACCTCCCCTGTCTGGCACCCTTTCTTCCAGCACGGCTTGAACGAGCCAATCCCCCATGTCGAACGCGCGGAGGGGGCCTTGCTGCATCTGGCAGGCGGCGGCACGCTCATCGACTGCATCGCCAGTTGGTGGGTGACGACCCACGGCCATTGCCATCCCCGGATCGTGGCGGCCATCGCCGATCAGGCGGGCAAGCTCGACCAGCTCATCTTCGCAGGCTACACCCACGGCCCCGCCGAAGAAGTGGCGCAGGGCCTGGTCGACATCGCCCCCCGCGCCGCGAACCGAGACCCGCTCGCCCATGTCTTCTTCTCCGACAGCGGCTCCACGGCGGTCGAGGTGGCGCTGAAAATGGCGCTCGGCTATTGGCATAATCGCGCATTGGACGGCCTGTCCGAACCGCGCCACCGCATCCTCGTCCTCCAGCACAGCTATCATGGCGACACCATCGGGGCGATGTCGGTGGGCGAGCGCGGCGTCTATAACGCCGCCTGGTCGCCCCTGCTGTTCGACGTCGGCACCATCCCCTTCCCCCATGCGGGCCAGGAGCAGGCGACCCTCGACGCGCTGGAGGCCGCCTGCGCGCAAAAGCCCGCCGCCTTCATCGTCGAACCGCTGATCCTGGGGGCGGGGGGGATGCTGATCTATCCGGCGCATGTCCTGCGGGAGATGGCGGCGATCTGCGCCCGCCACGACGTCCTCTTCATCGCGGACGAGGTGATGACCGGCTGGGGCCGCACCGGCACGCTCTTCGCCTGCGAACAGGCAGGCGTCGTCCCGGACATCATGGCGGTGGCGAAGGGCATCACCGGCGGCGCGATTCCGCTCGCCGCGACGCTGGCCAGCCCGCCCATCTTCGAGGCGCACAGATCCACCGACCGCGCCCGCCTCTTCTACCATTCGAGCAGCTATACCGCGAACGCCATCGCCTGCGCCGCCGCCGCCGCCAACCTCGCCATCTGGCGGGAGGAGGATGTGCTGGGCCGCATCGCCGCTCTCGGCCAGGGCATGGCGCAGCGACTCGCAAGATTGGCGGAACATCCCGCCTTCGCCAACCCCCGCCAACTGGGCGTGATCGCCGCCATCGACCTGATCGCGCCGGATGCCGGTTACCTCTCCGACCTCGCCCCGCGCCTGCGCGCCTTCGCGCAAGAAAGGGGCCTCTTGCTGCGCCCGCTCGGCAACACCATCTATCTCATGCCGCCCTATTGCCTTGATGCGGATCAACTGGATCGCGTCTTCGCGGTGCTCCAAAAAGCCGGCGATGCATTCGGCGCGTCAGCCTGACTTTCTTTTTCGGCATTTTGGCGCTATGGCGGCGCGATTTTTCGGTTTCCCAGGATATTATGGCAAAAGAAGAACTGCTTGAAATGCGCGGACAGGTTGTGGAGCTTCTCCCCAACGCCATGTTCCGCGTGCGGCTTGAAAATGATCACGAGATCCTCGGCCACACCGCCGGCAAGATGCGCAAGAACCGCATCCGCGTGCTGGTGGGCGACGAAGTGCTGGTCGAACTCACCCCCTACGACCTGACCAAGGGTCGGATCACCTACCGCTTCAAATAAGCCGCCTCACGCATGCGGCTCATCCTAGCTTCTGCTTCTCCCAGACGGTGTGAACTTCTGGGTCAGATCGGCGCGTCTCCGGACGCGGTGGACCCGGCCGACCTCGACGAAACGCCCCTGAAGGGAGAACTTCCCGCCGCCTACGCCGCCCGCGTCGCCGCCGAAAAGGGGGCGTTGGTCGCGGCTCGCCACCCCGGCGCGCTGGTCCTTTCCGGCGACACGGTGGTCGCGGCGGGCCGCCGCATCCTGCCCAAGACGGAGAGCGAGGCCGAAGCGCGCCAATGCCTCCAGCTCCTCTCCGGCCGCCGCCACCGCGTGCTGAGCGCGATCACCCTGATCGACGCGGAGGGCAAGGCGCGCCACCGCCTCTCGACCAATATCGTGACCTTCAAACGCCTGGATCGCGCCGAAATCGACGCCTATCTCGCGTCGCAGGAATGGCAGGGCAAGGCAGGCGGCTATGCGATCCAGGGCCGCGCCGCAGGCCTCATCCGCGCCATCCAGGGCAGCCACAGCGCGATCATGGGCCTGCCCCTCTACGAAACCCGCGCGCTGCTCAGGGCAGCGGGCTATCCGTTGGATTGACCGAACATGGCCGAATGGCTCTATGAAGAAGGCATTGGCGAAGCCCGCGCCGCGCTGATCGAAAAGGGCCGGCTGGTCGAAGCGCAGATCGAACGGACAAGCGACGCCGCCCGCGCAGGCGCCGTCGTCCAGGCCAAGCTGATCCGCACCGTCATCCCCAGGAAGCGCGGCATCGCCCGCCTCATCTCCGGCGAGGAAGTGCTGGTCGAACCCATCCCGCCGAAGATCGCGGAGGGCGCGACCGTCCTGCTCGAAATCCTGCGCGAGGCGATCCCGGAGGAAGGCCGCGCCAAGCTCGCCAAGGCCCGCATCGCCCAGCCCGGCTCGAAGGCGCATCCCGCCCCCAGCCTGCTCCAGCGCCTGCGCGCCACCGGGCTGCCCGTCATTCCCTGTCCGGCGCATGAGGAAGACCGGTTCGAAGCCCATGGCTGGAGCGAATTGATGGAAGAGGCGATTTCCGGCGAGATCGGCACGGAGGAAGCCGCGCTGCGCATCTTTCCCACGCCCGCGATGATCCTGATCGACGTCGACGGCTCGCTCCCGCCCGCGAAGCTCGGCCCCAAGGGCGCGAAGCTGGCCGCGCAGGCGATCCGCCGCCTGGGCCTCACCGGATCGATCGGCATCGACCTGCCGACGATGAACAACAAGGACGAGCGCGCCGTCGCCTCCGCCCAGATCGACAAATATCTGCCGCTCCCCTTCGAACGCACGGCGGTCAACGGCTTCGGCTTCGTCCAGATCATCCGCCGCCGGGAACGCATGAACCTGATGGAACTGCTCCGCGCCGACCCGGTCGAGACGGCGGCGCTCGCCCTGCTGCGCCGCGCCGAACGCCACGGCAATGGCGGCCCGGCGACGATCGCCGCCGCCCCCCCGATCATCGACCGCCTGCACAAGGCGACCGGCTGGATCGAAACCCTGGCCCGCCGCCGCGGCGGCGCCATAGGGTTGAAGGCGGACGCGGCGCTGACCATATCGGCGGGCCATGTCTCCTAAAGCCACTTCCTGCCCCGTCTGTGGCCAGCCCTCGGCTCGCGAAACCCGCCCTTTCTGCGGAAAGGCCTGCCGCGACCGCGACCTGCTGCAATGGCTGGGCGAGGGTTATAGCGTCCCCGGCGCGCCCGCTTCGGACGAGATGAAAAAAAGTGGCGATGATGGGGTAGACAGCACCCCGGCCTGATGCCTATAGGCACGCCTCACCAAGCGCCCGGTGGTCCTCGCCGGCGCTCGTGCCCGGGTAGCTCAGTTGGTAGAGCATGCGACTGAAAATCGCAGTGTCGGCGGTTCGACTCCGTCCCCGGGCACCATCTGCCATCCTTGTGCCATAAGCTGGTGAAAGCGCTACGCTTCACGCTGGGGGTGGTGCAAATGAACCTCCTCCTCTCCAGTCATGGCCGCGGTTTCCATCTGCCCGGCGCTATATGCATAACATCGCCCGAGCATCTCCGGGTTGTCGCGAGCAGGTCGACCTGCAACTTGTGAGGGGCGGTAGCGCCGACCGATGGCTATGAGCCAAGTCCGCGCCAGGATGGTGGCGGCTTCAAGTCGACCCTGCTCAAAGGCGCGGCTGGCCCATGCGGCGAAGCCTGCTCCCAGCGGTCTTCCCCGAAGCTCCAGCGGATCGAGAATCGCACCCTGTCGGACCAGCCAGCGACAGACCAGCCGGCCGTTTCGCCGGATCGTGATGGGGACAGGCAATTCTACCTCATCCGGGACTTCCGCTTCATAGACTATCTCCATCGACGGTCCTTGAGCATGGCCGATCGCCATGACCGCCAGGTCCAGAAGATGGGTGCAATGACGGCGCGCGATCCCCCCGGTGTAGAAGTCGCGCCTTGGCGTGCCGATCGGCAGCCCGACCAGGGACTGAAGCTGGGCGATCGCGCCGGGGCATGCCGTGGTGGGAAGGCGGATGCCTTGGCCCGCAATGGCGGTCACGATCGAGGCGTCATGCAGGATGGAACAGCGCATTTCATGGAAATTGTCGAGGAGATGGCTGTCGACCCGATTGGGCCGCGCGCGCAGGGACACGCGACGAATGGTGGAGCCGGTCCCGTAATCCGGATTGAGTGGAAAGTTGAGCTGCCCGGGTCTCATGGCAAGGGCGCGGGCCTGCCGGCGCAGGTGCAAGATTCACGCGGCTTGTCGCGCGCTTCTTCCATCAATGCGCGCCTATGCGAAACGCGGTGGTCGCTTCGCCAGGAAGGCGGCGACTCTTTCAGGTCCTTCGGCCGCAGTTGCGCTTTTCGGGGCGTGCCAGCGTCAGCCATGCGATGCCGTCATCAATGTCGAGAGTGATGGCCGGACCGTTCATCGGGCGCCGGCCTTCTCCGCCTGCCGCCACGCCAGGCGCATGAGTTCCGGCAGTACGGCAACTCGCTCGCGCGCCTGCGCGGAGGAGGCATTGCCACGGATGACCCGGCCCTTGATGCCGTGGAAGATGGCCGCGAGCCGAAAGAAGTTGAAGGCCACGTAGAAGTCGTAACCCGGCATGTCCGCCAGACCCCTGCGCCGGCAATAGGCGGCGAGATAGGCCTCTTCATCGGCTATGCCGAGCGCAGCGGGGTCGCTCTCGCCGAGGCCGGCGACGATGTGCGGCGGCATGCGATACATCATCGCATGATAGGCGAAGTCCGCGCCCGGATGCCCCAGGGTCGAAAGCTCCCAGTCGAGCACGGCCAGCACGCGAGGCTGCGTCGGGTGGAAGATCAGATTGTCGATGCGGAAATCGCCATGGACGATGCTCGTTTCCTCGCCCGGCGGGATGTGGGCGGGGAGCCATTCCACCAGCCGGTCCATATAGGGATCGCGGCCCGCCTGCGCGTCCTCAAGATATTGGCGGGACCAGCGCGCTATCTGCCGTTCGAAATAGTTTCCCGGTCGGCCATAGTCCGCAAGGCCGGCGGCCACATGATCGATGCTGTGGAGATCGGCGATCGTCGCGTTCATCGCATCGAACAGCGCGGCTCTTTCCGGGGGAGACACGCCGGGAAGCGCGGCATCCCAGAAGATGCGGCCTTCCACCATGTCCATGACGTAGAAGATCGTGCCGATGACCGCGGGATCGGTGCACAGGCCATGGACGGCGGCGACCGGAAAGCCTGCCCGCGAGAGGGCGGCGAGCACCCTTGCCTCCCGGTCAAGCGCATGGGCGCCCTTGAGCAAGGGGCCGGGCGGTTGCTTGCGCAGGACATAGGTCTTGCCGGGCGTGAGCAGCTTGTAGGTCGGATTGGACTGCCCGCCCTTGAACTGCTCGATCGTGAGCGGCCCTGCATAGTCGGAGACATGGGCGCGCATCCAGGCGTCCAGCGCTCCCAGATCCAGCTCATAGCCGGGGCGAACGGCGGCGGTTCCGCTATTGTCTTCGACCAGGGCATTCATCGGGCGTCGCCTTCCCTCGAAATGGGCGGGGGCAGCCATTGGCCGTTCAGCATGTCGGGCTTTGGCCCATAGGCGCGGATCACGACGAAAAATGGGCCCGCCGGTGCGGGAAGCCAGTTTCCATCGGATGATGCGGCATGCTGGATGCGGATTTCGATGGAGCCGTCCTTCCGCACCTTCAGGCCCTTTGTCCGGTCGCTCACCAGATAGCGACGCAGCGGATTGGGATGGAGGGCGAAGGTCTTTGCGTCGTAGAGCGTGACGGACCAGAAGCTGTTGACGGGCGGGGGCGTTTGCAGCCGGAGCATGTAGCGCGACGACGCGCCGTCCAGCGCCGATCCATTGCGGTCCGCGAACGTGGTGTAGGAGGCATTTTCCTCCCGCACATTCGCGCCGAGGCCAGCCATGTTGATGACGGACCGGCGCAGATAATTGAAACCGTAGACGCCCTTGTTGACCTTCATCCAGCCCGTGCCGGTGGGTTCGCCCAATTGCGACTTGGCGCGTGTGAGCATGTCCAGCGCCTCCGCGTAACCGCTTTCGATGGCGGCTTGCGTGGCCGGGGTCAGCCTGTCAGGGTTGAACGGGCGGTCGTCCCCTATGCCGAGCGGTCGGAATCGCGACACAAGCGCCTCCTCGCCCGGCTGCCAGCCATTGGCCCGAAGCACATGGTCGAGCGCCCCGAAATAGCCGATAGCGCCAGGGGCGGGTGGTGGTGGCGATGCGCCGCCATGAGAATCCGCCGGCCCTTCGCCTTCCGGAGCGATGATCCTGACCGCATCCTGAAAAGCGCGCGCGGTCCGGACTTCGGCGTCGGACTGGGCGAAGGCGCGCATCAGGATCCAAAGCTGGGTCGTGGCGGCCGGATAGACCATGACCCCGGCGGGCGCGGTGCCGCGCCAGTTGCGCGGCACCAGCAGGAAGCGGCCGCCCTTGACGCCTATCGTGCGATTGCTGAGGTTGCTGGGATTGCCGAAAATATCGAAGATGTTGAGCGTGAAATATTTGAGCTGCGTGGCCGGGATGTCGATTTCGACCGGCCCCTTGCTCAGGTCGATCCACGCGGTGGAGTAAAGCGTGTCCGTATTGGGCACCTTGAACGTGGCATAGTCCGGCCCCGCAAGGTTCCTCTCATGCGCGAAGCGGTTGAACCCCGTGTAGTTGCTGGAACTTCGATCGAACACCTGCCGATAGAGTTGCTCATAGTGCAGATAGGCAGCCATGCCATAGACGGTCGCATCGAAGGCGACGGTCCGGAGCAGGGTGGCGCGATCCTTCTCGTCCCTGGGCAGCAGGTCTTCGCCATATCCGGGCTGCGAAATGGGCGCCTCTGGTGCGGCGAAGCTCGCTGGCTCGGCATGTCCAGCGGTCGAGGCAAGGAGCGGCAGGAGAACCAGCATCGGCCGCATGGCCGGCATTGATCGTCCGGCGCTCATCCCTGCGCCGCCTTCCAGTCGCGCTTGATTGTCTTGGCCAGGCTCCATTTATGGACTTCGGTCGGACCGTCATAGATGCGGAAGGCGCGGATTTCCCGGAACGCCTGCTCGACGATGGTGTCGCCGGACACGCCCGTCCCGCCCATCACCTGGACGCAGCGGTCGGCGACGCGGAAGAGCGCGTCCGAGACCGCGACCTTCGCCATGGAGCTTTCCGCCGTGCCGAGCGATCCCGTGTCGAGGACGCCCGCGCACCAGTCGATCATCCGTTCGGCCTGCTTCAGGTCGATCAGGTTGTCCGCCAGCATGAAGCCGACGCCTTCATGGTCGACCAGCGGCTTGCCGAAGGCGTGGCGGCGGCAGGCATAGTCGGTGGCGATTTCCTGCGCGCGCGTCGCGAGGCCGAGCCAGCGCATGCAGTGGGACAGGCGGGCAGGGCTGAGGCGTATCTGCGCATAGGAAAAGCCTTCTCCGCTCGCGCCCAGCATCTGGTCCGCCGGCACGCGCAGATCGATGATGTCGACTTCCGCGTGCCCGCCGGGCATCGAACTGTCGATCGTGTCGATCACGCGCACCGTCCGGATCGCCGGGTTGGGCAAGTCGACGAGGAACATGCAGGCGCCCTCGTCCGACCGGGCCATGACGATGCCCACGCGCGCCCCTTCCGCCCCGGTGATGAACTTCTTGCGGCCGTTAATGACCCAATGGTCGCCGTCGAGGCGGCAGGTCGTCTGCATCATCGACGGATCGGACCCCGCGCCGCCGGTTTCGGCAGGCTCTGTCATGAAGAAGGCGGAGCGCGCCTCGCCCCTCACCAGCGGATCGAGAAACCGGGCCTTCTGCCTGGCGCTGCCGACCTTGCCGAGCAGATACATATTGCCTTCGTCAGGCGCGGCGGTGTTGCAGGCGAGGGGGCCGAGCGGCGACAGGCCCGTCTTGATGAGGATGATGGCTGTTTCCCGCTGCGTCAGATGCGATCCGTCAGGCAGGATATGCGGGGTCAGCACGCCTGCCTCGCGCGCTTTTGCGCGCAGTTCCCCGACGAGCGCGTCTTCCGGGCCATGAAAGCCGAGGCGACTGTCCTTTTCATAGGGAATGACCAGGTTCCGGACGAAGGCTTCCACCCTTGAGGCGATGGCGGTTGCTCGCTCGGTCATTGCGCGGTGCTCCCGCCGTCGATCACGAGTTCGGCGCCCGTCATGTAGCGGGATTCGTCGCTGGCCAGGAAAAGGATGCCGTCGGCGATCTCCTCCGCCTGCCCGATCCGGCCGAGCGGGACGTCCGCCAGCAGGCTCCTGGCGATTTCCGCATCGGCATGGGCAGGCGCGGTCAGCGGCGTCGCGATGTGACCAGGGTGAATGGAGTTCGCCCGCACGCCGTTGCCGGCCGCCGCGCATTCGATAGCGGTCGCCTTGGTGAACATCCGGACGCCCCCCTTCGCCGCGCTGTAGGAGCCGGTGCCCGCGCCCGCCACGATGCCCCGAATGGAGGACATGTTGACGATCGCCCCCCGGCCGGAGGCGGCGAGCAGCGGCATCATATATTTGGTGCCTAAGAAAACACTGTCGAGATTGACGGCGATGATCGACCGCCATTGCGCCAATGTCGTGTCCGCGATCGACGCGAACTTGCCGAACCCGGCATTGTTGACGAGGATGTCGAGCGTGCCGAACCGCGTTTTCACGCGATCGGCCAGCGCGATCCATGCCTGCTCGTCGGTGACGTCCATGACCACGACCTCATGGCCATCGCCCGGCAGGGACTTGGCCGCATCCGACAGGGCATCCCCGTTGCGGTCGGACAGAATGAGTGTCGCGCCCTCCGCCGCGAAGCGCCGGGCGGTGGCGAGCCCGATGCCCGAAGCAGCGCCGGTGACGAGCGCGATCCGCCCCTGAAGCCTGCTCACGACCTTTCCTCCCCTGCGTCAGCCTTGCCCTTGCTGAGCGAAATCAGGCTGTCGAATAGCGGATTTTCCCGCGCAAGGATCGATTGCGTCCGCTGCGCGATCACCGGATCGTAACGGGTCGTGGTAAAGACGTAGAACTGGTCATTCCGGATGCCGTCGAACGCCTGCGCGGCGACTTCCTCAGGCGATGGGGCATTCTGGAACAGATTATCCGAAATCGACTGGAACTCCGCGGCTTCGGCCGGCCGCCCGTCGCTGGACCGCAGATGGGCAGGGCGGGATCGTTCGGCCTCGTAAATGCGCGTTGCGACCAGGCCGGGACACAGCATCGTGACGCCGATCGGGGCGTTCCGCTCGCGCAGGCCGGCATAGAGGGCTTCGGTGATGCGGACGACGGCATGCTTGGACGCGCCATAGACGGCGGAGCCTTCGCCGCTCACGAAGCCGGCCACGGACGCGGTGTTGAGAATATGCCCCGGCCGCCCCTCGGCCAGCATCCTGGGCACGAAGCTGCGGATGCCGTTCACCACGCCGTCCATGTTGACGCCGAACGCCCAGCGCCAGTCCTCCAGCGCATATTCCCAGACCAGCCGATGGCGGCCGCCGGGGACGACGCCAGCATTGTTGCACAGCAGGGACACCTCCCCGAAGCGCGACCATGCAAGGTCGGCCAGGGCCTGCACCGCCTCCGGATCGGCCACGTCGGTCCTCTGGAGCGCGATTGCCGGACTGTCGATGGAGGCAGCCACCGCTTCAAGGTCGGCCAGATTGATGTCGGCGAGGACCAGGTTCATCCCCTCTCGCGCCGCCAGATGGGCAAGCGCCGCGCCAATGCCGCTGCCGGCCCCCGTAATGACTGCCGTCCTGCCCTTGAAGTCCCTCATCCGGGCCTGCTCCTCTCGCATCGGCCGAATTGGGGCGGCCTTCTATAAGGGCGCGGTGTAATCGACCGTCCGGTCGGACGTCAACTCCTTATCGGCAGTTGACCGCGATCCCGAAGCGGCATAGCCATGTTCAACCGACCGGACGGTCTGTGCACTGACGGAGAGACGATGACTGATCTTCTGCCCCCGCTCGCCAGTCTTGGCCGCTTGCGCCGCGACGCCCCGAAGACCGTCGCGGGATTTCGCCGCTGGCGCGCGATCATCGATACCGACGGCGCCGTTCCTGCCAAGGTAAAGCGATTGTTCGTCGCTTGCGCCGCCACGATGAAGGGCTATCGGGAACTCGCAACGCGGGAACTGGCCGAAGCGCGGGCGGCCGGTCTCACCGAGGCGGAGGCGGGAGCGGCGATTGCAATCCTCGCGAGCGTGCGCGGCGAGGGGGCGTCGCTGCGCTTCCATGATCTTTTCCGGGAGATCTACCCCGAAGCCACCGATCCCGACTGGCCCGACGACGACATGATCGTGGAAGATGGCGCCGCGCAGGCCAATTTCCTTCAATATTTCGGCGCCATGCCCCCTTCGCTGGGCAAGCTGTTCGAGGTCAAGCCTCTGGGCGCCGACGCCTATTATCTCATGCGCGAGGGGACTTTGTCGGGGACGGCGCTGGGGCCTGTCTATGCGGAACTGCTGCTCGTCACCGTCCTCGTGGCCGACTATAGTTCATGGGCGTCCGTCCATATGAAGGGCGCGCGCACCGCCGGCGCCAGCGAGGAAGCGGTGGCCGAAGCGGTGATCTGCGCCGTGCCGACCGCCGGCCTGTCCGCCTGGGTCATCGGCGCGACCGCGATGGATGCGTGAGGCGGAAGCCTATCTGTCGCTTGGTCTATCTATAGGTACCTAAGCATCATGATCCATCGGCAGGACATTTGCTCCCGGCCCCGCCCGATGGCATGGGCGAATCATGAAACGCATCGGCCTTCTTGGCGGCTCCTTCAATCCGGCCCATGACGGGCATCGGGACATTTCCCGGTTCGCGGCCGACGCGCTGGCGCTGGATGAAGTCTGGTGGCTGGTCTCGCCGGGCAATCCGCTCAAGCCCAAGGCCGGCATGGCGCCCCTGCCCGCCCGCCTTGCCCGCGCCCGAAAAGTCGCGCGGCGCAGCCTCATCCGGCCGACGGCGATCGAGGCGCAGCTTCGCACGCGATACACCATCGACACGGTGAAAGCCTTGCGACGCCGCTATCCGCGGCATCGCTTCATCTGGCTGATGGGGGCGGACAATCTTGCCCAATTCGGCCAGTGGAGGGACTGGCGCGGTATAGCCCGGATTATGCCCATTGCCGTGATCGCCCGGCCCGGCTATGATGAGGCCGCCCGTGGCTCACCGGCCATGAGCTGGCTGCGGCGCTTCGTCCGGCCCGCACGCCAGAGTGCAGCATGGACGGATTGGAGACCGCCGGCGCTTGTGCTTCTGCGCTTTCGCCCTGATCCAAGATCGGCGACCCTGCTGCGGCAGGCAGACCCCCTCTGGCATCGCGAATATGAACACACACGCGTGCGCGACCCGCTCACGCGCCGGTTGATTGTCTAGAATGGAGCATCTTTGACCAGACCGCATCCCGCCAACGACACGGCTCATAATGCCGACAGCGTTGCCGCCCTGCACGACCTTGTCTTGAAGTCGCTTGACGACGACCAGGCGCAGGAAACCATCTCCATCCCCCTCGAAGGCAAGAGCAGCATCGCCGATCACATGGTGATCGCCAGCGGGCGTTCGTCCCGTCAGGTGGCGTCGATGGCGCAGAAGCTGGCCGAGCGGATCAAGCAGGCGACCGGGCGTTCCGCCCGCGTCGAGGGCCTGCCCGTGGCCGATTGGGTGCTGATCGACGCCGGGGACGTGATCGTCCACCTGTTCCGGCCGGAGGTGCGCAGCTTCTACAATCTGGAACGGATGTGGGGCTTCGTCGACGCGCCGGTGGCGGGAACCGCCTGACCGGCCCTTCGACAAGCGGCCTGAGTTGTTGGAGCGCGCTGCGCTAAATCGGACGCAGGCCGTGCGGTCCAAGTTTCCGTTGTCGCATCGTTTCAAGCAGAAAACCTGTTCCCGCTTTTCTGCACGATGCTCTAAGGGGGCAGACCATGCTCCTCCACATCATCGCGCGCGGAAAGATCGGGCGCTCGCCAGAGGCGGAACTGGTCGACCGTTATGCCAGGCGGCTGACCATGCCGTTCAGGATCACCGAACTGCCCGATCGGGGCGGCAAGCTGCCGCCGGCCCCGCCGGGCACCGTCACCGTCATGCTGGATGAAAAGGGCCGGCAGCTCAGCTCCATCGACTTCGCCCGCCGCATCGAGGGCTGGCGCGATTCCGGCAAGCGCGAATGCCGCTTCCTGATCGGCGCTGCCGACGGCTTCGACGATGCGGAGCGGGACAATGCCGACCTGCTGATCGCCTTCGGCGCGATGACATGGCCCCATATGATGGCCCGCGCCATGCTGGCCGAGCAATTGTGGCGGGCTTGCTCCATCCTGGCCGGGCACCCCTATCATCGCGAGGGGTGAATGTCCGCCCCCATGCTTCTCCAGGGCGTGTGGGGGATTCAGCCCATGGCGGGCTGCAAATAGCGGCTTTCTGCGCTTCCGGTGCTCACATACTGAACTAGGCTGCGTCGAAACGAGTCACCTGCCTCCTTTCGAGGTTCTCGAATTCCAATATTTTCGCCGCGCCCTGAATTCAATCCCACACACCCTGGTCCGACATCGCTCGACAGGAGCCGGGGTTTGCGCCTAGTCAGGCATAGCCGGCGTCCCAAGCCGGCGGGGGGTTTGGGTTGAGACGGACGGCGATCATCGCGGCATGTCTTGCCGGCGCGGCGGCGCTGGCCGGATCGCGCCTGCCCGCCGTCGATGGGCAGGCGGTGATCCTGACAGGCGCCGGCGGCACCAGCCTCAATGAGGAACAGGCCGCCCTGAAGACCGCGCGCCGCCAGTCGGAGGAAGCGCGGTCGCGTTCCGAACGGCTGGAGCGGCAGGCCGCTGCCGCCCGCAGCGAAGCCGACCAGGCCCGCCGCCGCGCCGCCGCCATGGCCGCCCGCATCCAGCAGGCGGAAGCGGACATACAGGCCGCGCAGGCCCGCATCGCCATCGTCGCCCGGCTCCAGCGCGCGCAGGCCGCCCGTCTGGCCGCCAGGCAGGAGCCTGTCGTCCGCCTGACCGCGGCCTTGCAGATGATGGCGCAGCGGCCGCTGGCGCTGGCGCTGGTCAAGCCGGGATCGATCGACGACGCCATCCATATGCGCGCCGTGCTGGGGCAGGTGCTGCCGGTCATCCGGGAACGGACCGCCGGGCTGCGCGCGGAACTGGAGCGCAGCCGCGCCCTGCGCGCCACGGCCGAGCAGGCGGCGGATTCGCTCGCCCAAAGCCAGCAGGACCTGAAGCAGCGGCAGGCCGCCCTACAAAGGCTGGAAGCGCAAAAGCGGCTCGCGGCGCAGGATTACAGGGCCAATGCCGATCTGGAAAGCGACCGCGCCCTAGCCCTTGGGGAGCGGGCGCGCGACATCGTCGACCTGATGGACAGGCTGGAGGAGGCGGGCGACCTGCGCGATCGGCTGGCCGCCCTGCCCGGTCCCGTGCCGCGCCCTGCGCGGCCCGACCAGGCGCGCGCCCCGGCGCCGGCCCGTCCGCGCAGCCTGGGCGCGCCGCCGCCCTATCGCCTGCCGGTCGTCGGCCAGTTGGTGACGGGCATGGGCGAAGTGTCGGAAGGCGGCGTCCGGTCACGGGGCCTGACCATCGCCACGCGCCCGGATGCCCTGGCGGTGGCGCCGACCGCGGGGCGCATCGTCTTTGCCGGGCCTTATCGCGGCTATGGGCAGATCGTCATCATCGACCATGGCGGCGGCTGGACGACGCTGATCACCGGGCTGCTGCGCCTCAACGCCGCGGTGGGGGACGTGGTGCGGCAGGGCGATCCCCTGGGCAATGCCGGGCCGGGGCGACCCAGCATCACGGTCGAGTTGCGGCGCAATGGCCGCCCCGTGGACATCGTGCCGCTGGTGGGCGCAGGTTGATCCGGCCGCGACCTGCAAAGGCGCGGGCCGCCCCCGAACACAACTTACTTTCCCGCGCATTTTGCCCTAGGCGCTTTCCATGCCCCGCCCATCCCGCCCCCAGGACGTCCCCGGCCTCCCCGCCCGTCGCGCGGCGCTGCGCCTGCTCGACGCCGTGCTTCGGCGCGGCGATCCGCTCGAACTCGCGCTGCATGGCGCGGCGCAGGGGCTTGCTCCCGCCGACAGGGCGCTGGTCCATGCCATCGCGGCAGAGACGCTGCGCCACCTCCCCGATCTCGACGCGCTGATCGACGGCGCCACGCGCCAGCCGCTCCCGCACGACGCCAAGGCGCGGATGGTCCTGCGCATCGCCCTGATCCAGGTGCTGGCGCTGGGCACCGCGCCGCACGCCGCGATCGCGACAGCGCTGCCGCTGGTCGATGGCGGCCCCCGCAAGCTGGTGCATGGCGTCTTCGGCACGCTGACCCGCGCCGATCCGACGCTGCCTTCACCCCCCGCCCTGCCGCCGGAGACCGCCGGCCGCTGGGCCGCCCAATGGGGCGACGCCATGCCGCAGGCCGCCGCGCACGCCTATGCCCAGCGTCCGCCGGTCGACGTCAGCCTGCGCGATCCCGCCCGGACCGCGCATTGGGCCGAGGCGCTCAACGGCCGGAGCCTTGCCCCCGGCCATGTCCGCCTGCCCGAAGGCGCCGTCATCCCGGACCTTCCCGGCTTCGGCGAAGGCGCCTGGTGGGTGCAGGATCTGGCCGCCTCCACCCCCGCGCGCCTGCTGGGTGCGGGAGAGGGGCGCTGTGTCCTTGACCTCTGCGCCGCGCCCGGCGGCAAGACGATGCAGCTTGCCGCCGCCGGCTGGCGCGTGACGGCGGTCGACCAGTCGAAGAAGCGCCTCGAACGACTGAGCGAAAACCTGGCCCGCACCGGCCTTTCCGCCGCCATCGTGCAGGACGACCTGCGCGCATGGCGACCCGAAGCTCCGGCCGACGCCGTCCTGCTGGACGCGCCCTGCACCGCGACAGGCATCTACCGCCGCCATCCCGACGTGCTCCACCGCATCGGCCCGCGCCAGATCGCGGAGATGGCCGAACTCCAGGCCGAACTGCTGGCCCGCGCCGCGGCATGGCTGAAGCCCGGCGGGACGCTGGTCTACGCCACCTGTTCCCTCGAACAGGCGGAGGGCGAGGATCAGGTCGCCCGATTCCTGGACGCCCGGCCGGATTTCGGCCCGCTGCCCGCCATGCCGGCCGAACTGCCCGACGGCATCGCGCCCGCGGCGCAAGGCTGGGTCCGCACCCTGCCCGACATCCTTGCCGCGCAGGGCGGCACGGATGGCTTTTTCGTTGCAAGGCTGATACGATCCACCAAGCCTTGACCAAGCAACCCTATGGTGCGATCCGGCATTCAGAAAGACCTGTCTTGCGCCCGACCGAGCCCCTTCCCCTGAATCATAGCTGGCCGCTATATGCGTTGCGCGACCATCTGGCGCCGGTGATGCTGGACGACCGGATCGCCCGCGACGACGGGGCGCTGGCGGAACGCGGCCTGGGCCTGTGGCATTGCGATCTGGGCGACGACAGCCTGAACTGGACGGACGGGGTCTATGACATTTTCGGGCTGGAGCGCGGGACGGCGGTTCCCCGCCCGCTCGCCGTGTCGCTCTACGCGCCCGACAGCTGCGCCGCGATGGAGCGGTTGCGCGCCTATGCGATCCGCCACAGGCGCGGCTTCACGGTGGATGTCGACATCCGCCCGGCGGACGGCGGCGAATGCGCCATGCGCCTGATAGCCGCGCCCGTCATCCAGCGAAATCGGGTGGTTGCGCTGCACGGCGTCAAGCAGTTCCTGCCCAAGGGTTCCAGGCCGTCGACGCGCCTTGATCCCACCCTGTTCATCCTGTCCTGACGGACAGGGCCAGTCCGCCCGCCGACAGCCCTGGCCAAAAGCCTGTGGATAGCGTTAATCGGGCGTTGCCCTGACCTTCGGCCAAGGCTAAGGCCGATGGTCAAATGACCAGCCCGATCCTGATCTCGCCATCCATCCTGTCCGCCGATTTCGCCCGCCTGGGCGAGGAGGTCCGCGCCATCGACGAGGCCGGCGCCGACTGGATCCATATCGACGTGATGGACGGCCATTTCGTGCCCAACATCACCATCGGCCCCGGCGTGGTGAAGGCGCTGCGCCCGCACACGAAAAAGCCGTTCGACGTCCACCTGATGATCTCCCCGGTGGACCAGTATCTGAACGCCTTTGCGGAGGCGGGCGCGGACATATTGACCGTCCATCCCGAAGCCGGGCCGCATATCCACCGCTCCATCCAGCACATCAAGTCGCTGGGCGTGCAGGCGGGCGTGGTGCTCAATCCCGGCACGCCGGCGAAGATGCTGGATTACCTGATCGACGATGTCGACCTGATCCTGGTGATGAGCGTCAACCCCGGCTTTGGCGGGCAGAGCTTCATCGCCAACCAGCTTCGCAAGATCGAGGCGATCCGCAAGATGATCGAGAAGTCAGGCCGCGACATCCGCCTGCAGGTCGACGGCGGCATCGACTTCACGACCGCGCCGCTCGCCATCGAGGCGGGCGCGGACGTGCTGGTGGCAGGCACCGCGACCTTCCGGGGCGGCGCGTCCGCCTATGCCGACAATATTCGGACGCTGCGCGGCGGGTGAGCGACCGCCGCCGCCTTCCCCCCCATTCCGCCCCCGAGGAGGCCGGACCCGGCCCGGAGGACGGGATCGAACAGGGCAAGCGGCTCATCCGCATCGCGGATGACAAGGGGCTTTCGCTGGCGCAGCGCATCGCCAATCGCTTTTACCTGCTGAGCTGGAAGACGCCGATCCACGGCCGGCGGCTGAAGGGCAAATATCCGCTCAAGCTGCTCGCCGTGCCCGATGACGAGATTCCCGGCAACGCCCATGCGGGCCAGGCGATCCGCGCCGGCTATTTCCTGTTCCGGGGCCTGAAACTGCCCCTCGACAAATTGGACTTCGCCAATCCGGGCGTGACGGCGGGCTTCGCCGATTATCTGCACGGCTTCCACTGGCTGCGCGACCTGGCGACCGTGGCGACCCGCGAACAGGCCGCGCCGATCGCCGAAGGGGTGATGCGCAAATGGCTCGCCGCCCATGCCGACACGCCCAGCGAACCGGCATGGCGCGCCGACAATGCGGGCTGGCGCCTGCTGTTCTGGTCTGCCCATGCGCCGCTGATCCTCTCATCGAGCGACCTCGTCTATCGCTCTCTGGTGCTGAACTGCATCGCCCGCACCGCCCGCCATCTGGACCGCGGCGCGGACAAGGCGCCGGTCGGCCTGCCGCGCCTGGTCGCCTGGGGCGGGATCGTCGCGGCGTCGATGCTGCTGCCCGGCGGCGCGGCGCGCAAGCTGTTCGGTGAAGCCGGCCTCAAGCGCGCGCTCGACAGCGGCCTTCATGGCGACGGCGGCATCATCTCGCGCTCGCCGCTGGACCAGTTGGAAGCGATCATGCTGCTGACCATGGTCGCCGCCGTCTATGAGGTGCGGCGCGAACAGACGCCCCCTTTCCTGACGGAGGCCCTGGGAAGGGCGGTTCCGGCTTTGCTGGGCCTGACCCATGGCGACGGCGGGCTGGGCAACTGGCAGGGCGCGGGCGCCGTCGATCCCGCGACCATAGAGGCCGTCGTCCGCGCCAGCCGCGTGCGCGCCCGCCCGCTGCGACAGGCCACTGGCTGGGGTTATCAGCGGCTGGCCGCCGGCAGCACGGTGGTGCAGGTGGACGCCGCGCCGCCGCCCGTCGCCCAACTGGCCGATGCGGGTTGCGCCTCCACCGGAGCGATAGAGATCAGCGACGGGCAGCAACGGCTGATCGTCAATTGCGGCGGCGCCGCGCTGGAGGGCGCGTGGATGCCCCGCGATCTGGCGCAGGGGCTGCGCACCACCGCGGCGCACAGCACGCTGGTGCTGGACGACAGCAATTCCACCGCGCTGCTGCCCGACGGCACGCTGGGCAAGGGCGTGACCGAGGTGGAGATCAACCGGCAGGAAACGGAAAGCGGCAGCCGTTTCGACCTCAGCCATGACGGCTATGTGCGGCGCATGGGCTATGTCCATCGCCGCCTGCTGCTGATGAGCGGCGACGGCAAGGAAATCCGCGGCGAGGACATGCTGACTCCCGCGGCGCGACGCCGCAGGCCGGTGAAGCTGCCCGTCCAGCTCCGTTTCCACCTTGCCCCCGGCGTGGAGCCCACGCCCACCGCCGACGGCATGGGCGCGCTGCTGCGCCTCGACACGGGCGCGACCTGGCAATTCCGCGCCAATGCGGGGAAGCTGGCGATAGAGGAAAGCCTGTGGGTGGATGCCGAGGGCCGTCCCCATGGCACTAGGCAGTTGGCGGTCATCAGCGAAGCCCTGCCGGGCGGCTCCACCGTGGGATGGTTGCTGAAGAAGGTGAGCTAGGGTGCGACAGTCCGCCTAAGGCGCCTGCCCTGCCCCTTGCCGACGGCTGCTAATCCCGGCGTAGCGGATCGAGCGCGCTCGATTTGCGGCCCTTGGGCGCGGCGGAGGACGCGGCCGGGGACAGGGCGGATGCGCGCCGCGGCAGGGGCGCGCCGCCCGCCATCTCCTCCAGCGCGGCGATGCGCTTTTCCGTTGCCGGATGGGTGGAGAAAAGCTCGCTCACATGCACCGGAACGATGTAGAGCTGCGCGGCGGCTGGATTGCGCTCCGCCACCGGATTGGGGATCGTTTCCGCCCGGCCGGAAATCTTGGCGAGGGCGGAGGCGAGGGCGCGGGGATTGCCGCTGATCTCCGCGCCGGCCCGGTCGGCGCCATATTCGCGGGTGCGGCTGATCGCCATCTGCACGATCATGGCCGCGAAGGGCGCGACGATCACCGCCAGCAGGGTCGCGGCGATATTGCCGTGGCCGTTTTCCTGATTGCCGCCGCGAAAGAACAGGCCGAAATTGGCAAGCATGGAGATCGCGCCCGCAATGGTCGCCACCATCGTCATGATCAGCGTGTCGCGATTGCGCACATGGCCCAGCTCATGCGCCATGACGCCCGCCACTTCGTCGCGGCTCAGCATCGACAGCAGGCCGGTGGTGGCCGCGACGGCGGCATGGTCCGGGTCGCGGCCGGTCGCGAAGGCATTGGGATGCGGCTGGTCGATCAGGTAGACGCGGGGCATGGGAAGGCCGGCGCGCCGGGCAAGCTCCGCGACGAGGGTATAGAATTCGGGCGCGCTCTGGGCATCCACCTCCCGCGCATTGTGCATCGACAGCACGATCCGGTCGGCGTTCCAGAAGGTAAACAGGTTCATGCCCGCCGCGACCAGCAACGCGATCGCCGCGCCGCCGCTGCCGCCCAGCGTATAGCCCAATGCCATGAACAGCGCGGTCAGCGCCGACAACAGCATCGCCGTCTTCATCCCATTCACTTGCGAAAATCTCCTCTACGGCCCAGATAGCGTCCAGGCCCGAATATGGGGTGGCGATGTCGCCCCCGCAATCGAAAGGATGGATCGATGGGAACCTTCAACGGCAGGCGCCCCGCGCATGTGAAGCCGCCCGCGCATCTTTCCAAGAGCCCGCCGGTGCCGCAGCCCGACCCGATCGGCAGTCCTTCCCGCCATGACGAGGAATTGAGCCCGGTTCGCTATGGCGACTGGGAACGCAAGGGAATCGCTATCGATTTCTGATCCGGCCGCCGAGGAGGATCAACGGCTCGTCGCTGTTTGGGCACAGTTGGCGATGGCCTGTGCCGCTGCTGCGGGCGGTCCCGCCCGCCCCCCCTAGCCTTCCGCGCTGCAAAACGGGCAGTTTCCCCTTCGAGCGGAAAGCGTGAAGGATAACGGGGCGCGGACGAAGTGAACGTGGTTGCTGAGGTCATTCCAAGGTCAGTGTCGGATTATGCGCCAGAGGATGCGGCGCTGCTATGTGCGGTGGGCCGCCTGGTCTGCGCCTGGACGATGCTGGAACAGAGCCTGGAGGCGAAGGTCGCGATGATGCGGGAGGCCATGGGGGATGTGCGGACCGTGGGCGCCCGGACACGTCCGGGCATGACGAAGCTGATGACCGAATTGCGGACCATGGTGTCGATGCGCGACCGGCGCAATGCCGGCGCGCTGATGGAAATAGCGGATATAGAGCGCGACATGCAGAGGATCGACCGATTCCGGTCGCTCATCATCGGCGGCTTTCAGCAGCCCGCGCCCGGCGGCTTCACATGCCGCGATGCGCGGAACAATCAGACGCATGTCTCGCTTGAGCAACTCGAAGCGGAAATTGCTTCCCTCGAAAGGGTGGCGCAGCGCCTGCTGGCTGTCTGAACGGGTTAAGTGATCTTCCACGCTTGATCTTTATGCGGCAGGGGACAACTCTCTCTGCGCGCGAGCCAAGAAACAGGAGCCTCATGTCCTACAAACCGATTCGCAAAGCCGTTTTCCCTGTCGCAGGTCTCGGCACGCGCTTTCTGCCGGCGACCAAGTCGGTGCCCAAGGAACTGCTGCCGGTGGTGGACCGTCCGCTGATCCAATATGCGGTCGACGAAGCGCGGGAGGCGGGGATCGAGCAGATGATCTTCGTCACCGGCCGCGGCAAGGGCGCGATCGAGGATTATTTCGACATGGCCTATGAGGCCGAGGCGACGCAGCGCGAGCGGGGCAAGGATCTGTCCGCGCTGGACGGCACGCGGCTGTTGCCGGGCAATGCGGTGTTCCTGCGCCAGCAGGAGCCGCTGGGCCTGGGCCATGCCATATGGTGCGCGCGGGACATTGTCGGCGACGAACCCTTCGCCATCCTGCTGCCCGACGAATTCATGAAGGGCGCGCCGGGCCGGGGATGCCTGAAGCAGATGGTCGAGGCCTATGACAAGGTCGGCGGCAATCTGGTCTGCGCGCTGGAAGTGCCGATGGCCGACACGCCGAGCTATGGCGTGATCGATCCGGGCCGGCGCGACGGCGCTCTCACCGAGGTGAGGGGGCTGGTGGAAAAGCCCGCGCCGGGCACGGCGCCATCCAACCTGATCCTGCCGGGCCGCTACATCCTCCAGCCCGAAGTGATGAAGATCCTGGAGACGCAGGAAAAGGGCGCGGGCGGCGAGATCCAGCTCACCGACGCCATGGCGTCGATGATCGGCGCCCAGCCCTTCCATGGCGTGACCTTCGACGGGCGGCGTTTCGACTGCGGATCGAAGGCGGGCTATATCGAGGCGAACCTTGCCCTGGCGCTGGGTCGCGAGGATCTGGGCGAGCATATCCGCAAGTTCGCGCTGGCCGAACTGGGCGTCGGCGGGATCGCCGCCGCAGCCTGACATGGCGATGCGGGGCAAGACGTCCGACAGGCCTTGCCCCGCCCGCCCGATTATCCTAAAGGCCGCTGCGTCATCTGGGGAGTAGCCAGCCGTTCCTGACGGAACGGGCCGTTCGTCAACATATTTGGCCGAGAGGCCATGGCGGGCGGGATGCGAGGGGTGGTTCGACGTCCTATCCGCATCGGGCGAGACCAATGGCATCATCTTCTCCGTCCGGCCGGGCGGGAGGGGATGGTGGCATTGCGTCTTCACCTTCGCCCGGCCCGGACAGACCCCGATGGAAGCATTTTTCACCTCCACCGCCCTCGTCGCGCTCGCCGAAATGGGGGACAAGACGCAATTGCTGGCGATGCTGCTCGCCACCCGCTTCCGCAAGCCGGTGCCGATCATCCTCGGCATATTGGCCGCGACGCTCGCCAACCATTTCCTCGCCGCGCTGGTCGGCCATTCGGTCGCGGGCGCGCTGACCCAGCCCTGGTTCCGCTACGCCGTCGCCGCCAGCTTCATCGCCATGGCGGTCTGGACGCTGATCCCCGACAAGTTCGACGAGGACGAACCGCTCAAGGCGCCGTCGAGGGCGGGCGTGTTCATGACCACCCTGATCGCCTTCTTCCTGGTGGAGATGGGCGACAAGACGCAGGTGGCGACCGTGATGCTGGGCGCCCGCTTCGACAATATCCTCGCCGTCACTGCGGGCACGACCCTCGGCATGATGATCGCCAATGTGCCTGCCGTGCTGTTCGGCGGCGCGCTGGCGCGGAAGGTGCCGATGCGCGCGCTCCAGGTCGGGGCGGCCCTGCTGTTCCTGGCCCTCGGCCTGTGGATGATTGCTGATTTGCGGGGCTGGATCGGGTAAAGCGGTTGTCAGCGGGCGGCGGCTGTTGCAAGGGAACGCCTAGGCTGTATCGACATTCAGAAGATGGCGAGCCGAAAATGGTGATTTTCCGTGGCCCGGCGCGCAGCCTACTCAAAGTAGGTGAGCACCGGAAGCACGGAAAAGCGTCATTTGCAGGCCGTCAGGGCTGAATGTCGATAGAGCCCAAGAGTCATTCCCTTTGAACGGATAGGCATGGGACGCGTGATGAAGGACAGTCTGGTTACGGTGTTCGGCGGCGGCGGCTTTCTGGGGCGGCACGTCGCCCAGGCGCTGATGGCGCGCGGCGCGAGGGTGCGCGTGGCGCAGCGCGACCTGGCGACCGCCCTGCGCGTGAAGCCGCTGGGCGCGCTCGGCCAGACGCAGTTCGTCGCGGCCGACATCCGCAAGCCCGAAAGCGTCGCCCGCGCCGTCGCGGGCAGCGACATCGTCATCAATCTGGTCGGCGTGCTTTCCAGCGATTTCCAGGGTTCGCACCATGACGGCGCGGCCAATGTCGCGAAGGCGGCGGCGGAAGCGGGCGTTGGGGCGCTGGTCCATATCTCCGCCATCGGGGCCGACGCGCAAAGCCCGTCCGCCTATGGCCGGTCGAAGGCGGCGGGCGAGGAAGCGGTCAAGGCGGCCTTCCCCAGCGCCACCATTATCCGCCCGTCGATCGTCTTCGGGCCGGAGGACCAGTTCCTCAACCGCTTCGCGGAAATCATCCGCTTCACCCCGGTGGTGCCGGTGATCGGCGCGAACACCAGATTCCAGCCCGTCTATGTCGCCGACGTGGCGCAGGCCATCGCCAACGCGGCCGAAAATCCCGGCCTGCACGGCGGCAAGACCTATGAACTGGGCGGGCCGCAAACCTATAGCATGCTGGAACTCAACGCCTGGATCGCCAAGGCCATCGGCCGGGAACGCAGCCTGTGCCCGGTTCCCGCCTCCATCGCTTCGCTGATCGCCCTGCTGCCGGGCGGGCCGATCACGCGGGACCAGTTGGCCATGCTGGGCAGGGACAATGTCGCCGCCCCCGGCGCGAAGGGTCTGGCGGACCTTGGCGTCGCGCCCACGCCGATGCCCGCGGTCGCGGAAAAATGGCTGGTCCGCTACCGCAGGCATGGCCGCTTCGCCGGGCGGGTCCAAGCCTGACAGGCTGGACCGGCAACGGAGCGCGACCGGCCGTGCGGCGACGGCTTGCCTCGCCCCTTCGCGCCTGCACAATGAGTTTTCCTTCCGCCCTCTCCCGTCCGGGGGAGGGCTTGTCTTTGCCCGCCGATAAGGACCGGACCCACAAATGGACCTGCATTATCTGACAGTCATCCTGCTCGGCATCGTCGAGGGGCTGACCGAATTCCTGCCCGTATCCTCGACCGGCCACCTGATCCTGGCCAGCGAATTGCTGGGCTATGACGCATCCACCTGGGCGATGTTCAACGTCGTCATCCAGTTGGGCGCGATCCTGGCGGTGGTGGTGCTCTACTGGCGGACCTTCTGGGCAGTGGGCATGGGCCTGCTGCGCCGGGAACCGGCGAGCTGGCGCTTCCTGCGCAACCTGCTGGTCGCCTTCATCCCGGCGGCGGTGATCGGCCTGGCGCTCCACAATTATATCGAGGAATTGCTGGGCGCGCCAAGGGTGGTCGCCTGGGCGCTGATCGCGGGCGGCATCGCGATCCTGGGGATCGAGCGGATGGTGAAGGAAAACCGCTTCCACGGCATTGCGGACATTCCCTTCGTCCGGGTGGTCGGCATCGGCTTCATCCAGTGCCTCGCCATGATCCCCGGCATCAGCCGGTCGGGCGCGACCATCATGGGCGCGCTGACCTTGGGCGTGGAGCGGCGCACGGCGGCGGAATTCAGCTTCTTCCTCGCCATCCCGACCATGTTGGGGGCAACCACGCTGGAACTGCTGAAAAACGGCGACAAGCTGACCTCCGCCACGGTCGGCTGGGGCAGCATCGTGCTGGGCTTCATCGTCTCCTTCATCGTCGCGCTGCTGGTGATCAAATGGTTTGTGGGGCTGGTGTCGCGCCATGGCTTCGCGCCCTTCGCCTGGTATCGAATCGTCGCGGGAATCGCGGCATTGGCATGGCTTTCCCTCAGGTAAGGCCGAAACGGACCTTTTTAGCGCAAGATTATTTCAGTCCCGGCAAAATTCCGGCGGCTTTTCCCGGAGAATAGGTCAATCATACTGACTTAAATCGCAGAATCCACGTGACTCTGCGGGTTTTTCTGCTATGGGCACCCCTGCAAATCCATTTCAGGGACTCACCATGGCAGATAATCCAATGCTGAAATTCGTGGGAACGGGCCAGGCCTATCCCGAGAAGCGTTCGGCCGACGATCGCGCCGACGACTTCCTCGAAATCAGCCGCAGCTTCATCCTCGACAAGGCGGAGGAACAGGCGTCGCGCTGCTCGCAATGCGGCGTGCCCTATTGCTCGACCCATTGCCCGCTGCACAACCATATTCCCGACTGGCTGCGCCTCACCGCCGAGGGCCGCCTGCGCGAAGCCTATGAACTCAGCAACCTGACCAGCACCATGCCGGAAATCTGCGGCCGCATCTGCCCGCAGGACCGGCTGTGCGAGGGCAATTGCGTCATCGAATTTTCCGGCCACGGCTCCGTCACCATCGGATCGGTCGAAAAATTCATCACCGACACCGCCTGGAAGGAAGGCTGGGTCGAACCGCTCGTCCCCGGCGCGCCGCTGGGCCAGTCGGTCGGCGTCATCGGCGCGGGTCCGGCGGGCCTCACCACGGCGGAATATCTGCGCGTCGCGGGCTATGAAGTGCATGTCTACGACCGACACGACCGCGCGGGCGGGCTGCTGACCTATGGCATCCCCGGCTTCAAGCTGGAGAAGGACGTGGTCATGCGCCGCATCCAGCGCCTGAAGGACGGCGGCATCGTCTTCCACGAAAGCTTCGAGGTCGGCCGCGACGCCAGCATGGAGGAACTGCGCAGCCGCCACGACGCGATCCTGATCGCGACCGGCGTCTACAAGCCCCGCGACATCAAGGCGCCGGGCGTCGGCGCGCCCGGCGTGGTCAAGGCGCTCGACTTCCTCATCACCTCCAACAAGGCCGGTTTCGGCGACGCCGTGCCGGAACATGAGGACGGTTCGCTGCACGCCAATGGCAAGAAGGTCGTCGTCATCGGCGGCGGCGACACGGCGATGGACTGCGTCCGCACCGCCGTCCGTCAGGGCGCGACTTCGGTCAAGTGCCTCTACCGCCGCGACCGCGACAATATGCCCGGCTCGCAGCGCGAAGTCGCCAATGCCGAAGAGGAGGGCGTGGAATTCGTCTGGCTCTCCGCCCCCATCGCCTTCGAGGGCACGGAACATGTCACCGGCGTCAAGGTGACGAAGATGCGCCTCGGCCAGCCCGACGCATCGGGCCGCCGCGCCCCGGAACCCGATCCGGGCACGGAACATGTGCTGGAAGCGGACCTCGTCATCAAGGCGCTGGGTTACGATCCGGAGGAACTGCCCAGGCTGTTCGGCGCGGACGACCTGTCCGTCACCCGCTGGGGCACGCTGCGCGTCGATCACAAGACGATGATGACCAGCATGGACGGCGTCTTCGCGGCGGGCGACATCGTGCGCGGCGCTTCGCTGGTCGTCTGGGCGATCCGCGACGGCCGCGACGTGACGGAGCATATGCACCGCTATCTGAAGGCGAAGGCCAAGGCAGCGGCCGGGGAAAGGCAAGCGGCGTGATCGCATGTCTCATCATGCTGGCCGCAGCTTCCACTGCTGCGCAATCTTCGGCAACGCAAATTGCGCAGGCGACGTTTCAGCCGGAGCGTGCCATCGCTGACGCGCTTGCTCAGTGGGATGCGCAGTTTGATGCTGGCGTGACGCGTGCTTCCGTTGGCAGAACGATGACGGCCGACCAAGAGGCTCGGAAAAACCGAGCCAAGGCGGCTGGCAAGGCGGAGCTTTCGCAACAATTAAGGACGACCGGCATTCCAAAAATGCTGCACCTGATTGAGGCGGATTATATCCAGAACTTCTCTGAGGAAGAGTTGCGGGAAGCCGCCATATTCTGGACATCGCCGGCAGGGCAGGCGTTCACCGCCGCCATGCAGGAAGCTGTTAAGAACGGAACTGGCCGGATCGTGCCCCCAGCACAGCATGCCGCAGCCATCAACCGCTACATGACGTCTGCTACAGGGCGCAAAGAAAGCGTCCGGTCTGGGATCCTCCGCCCTGTTCTCGCCAAAGAAATGGGCCTGTTCATGCAGCAGGCTCAGCCCAAGATTGATGCACGGATGAGGGCGGCAATGTCCGCCGCGTCCTGAAAGGTAAGCACATGGACCATATGGAATCCGAACGCCTCCGCCTCGCCTCCGAAGGCATGTATCGCCCTGAATTTGAAGGCGATGCCTGTGGCGTCGGCCTGGTCGCCGCCACGGATGGCCGTCCCAGCCGCCGCGTCGTCGCCAGCGCCATCGACGCGCTCAAGGCCGTCTGGCATCGCGGCGCGGTCGACGCCGACGGCAAGACCGGCGACGGCGCGGGCATCCATGTCGACCTGCCGGTGCGCTTCTTCGACGACGCCATCGCCGATTCCGGCCACAAGCCGCTGCCCAACCGCCTCGCCGTCGGCATGATCTTCCTGCCGCGCACGGATCTCAGCGCGCAGGAAACCTGCCGCACCATCGTCGAGGCGGAGATCATCGACGCGGGCTACACCATCTATGGCTGGCGCCAGGTGCCCGTCGACGTCTCCGTCATCGGGGAGAAGGCGCAGCGCACCCGCCCCGAAATCGAGCAGATCATGATCGCCGGTCCCATGCCGGAGGAACGCGACCAGGCCGAATTCGAAAAGGATCTTTACCTCATCCGCCGCCGGATCGAGAAGAAGGTGATCGCCGCGCAGATCCAGGATTTCTACATCTGCTCGCTCTCCTGCCGCTCGATCATCTACAAGGGCCTGTTCCTCGCGGAATCGCTGTCGGTCTTCTATCCCGACCTGCAGGACGAGCGGTTCGAGAGCCGGGTCGCGATCTTCCACCAGCGCTATTCCACCAACACCTTCCCGCAATGGTGGCTGGCCCAGCCCTTCCGCACGCTGGCGCATAATGGCGAGATCAACACCATCCGCGGCAACAAGAACTGGATGAAGAGCCACGAGATCAAGATGGCCAGCCTTGCCTTCGGCGAGCAGTCGGAGGACATCAAGCCCGTGATCCCGGCGGGCGCGTCCGACACCGCCGCGCTCGACGCCGTGTTCGAGGCGATCTGCCGCTCCGGCCGCGACGCGCCGACGGCGAAGCTGATGCTCGTCCCCGAAGCCTATCAGTCGGCCGACGCCGAACTGCCGCAGGCCCATGTCGACATGTATGAATATCTCGCCTCCGTCATGGAGCCGTGGGACGGCCCCGCCGCGCTGGCGATGACCGACGGCCGCTGGGTCGTGGCGGGCGTCGACCGCAACGCGCTGCGCCCGCTGCGCTACACGCTGACCGGCGACAATCTGCTGATCGTGGGTTCGGAAACCGGCATGGTCGTCGTGCCCGAAACCACCATCGTCAAGAAGGGCCGCATGGGTCCGGGCCAGATGATCGCCGTCGACCTGGCCGAAGGCGTGATCTACGACGATCATGAGATCAAGGACCAGATTGCGGGCGAGCGCCCCTATTCGGAACTGATCAAGGACTTCATGACGGTGGGCGATCTGGCCGACCAGCCCAGCGCCCTGCCCGCATGGGACAAGGCCGAGCTGACTCGCCGTCAGGTCGCCGCGAACATGACGCTGGAGGATATGGAACTGATCCTCGCCCCCATGGTCGAGGATGCGAAGGAAGCCGTCGGCTCCATGGGCGACGACACGCCGCTGGCCGTTATTTCCGACAAGCCGCGCACGGTCAGCCATTTCTTCCGCCAGAATTTCAGCCAGGTCACCAACCCGCCGATCGATCCGCTGCGGGAACGCTATGTGATGAGCCTGAAGACGCGCTTCTCCAACCTCCACAACATCTTGGAGCAGGACGCGCAGAACAGCCATGTGCTGGTGCTGGATTCGCCGGTCCTGACCTCGTCCGAATGGGCGAAGCTGAAGGGGCATTTCGGTCCTGCGGTCGCGGAAATCGACTGCACCTTCCCGGCCGAGGGCGGGCAGGAGCAGTTGCGCGCCGCCATCGCCCGCATCCGCGAGGAGGCCGAGCAGGCCGTGCGCGAGGGCCGCACTGAAATCTTCCTGACCGACGAGCATGTCAATGCCGGCCGCGTCGCCATCGCCGGGGTGCTGGCGGCGGCGGCTGTCCACACCCATCTCGTCCGCAAGGGGCTGCGCAGCTACGCCTCGATCAACGTGCGCTGCGCCGAGGCGCTCGACACCCATTATTTCGCGGTGCTGATCGGCGTCGGCGCGACCACGGTGAACGCCTATCTGGCCGAAGCCAGCATCGCGGACCGCCATGCCCGCGGCCTGTTCGGCGACCTGTCGCTCGACCAATGCTTCGAACGCTATCGCATCGCCATCAACGAAGGCCTGCTGAAGATCATGTCCAAAATGGGCATCGCGGTCATCAGCAGCTATCGCGGCGGCTATAATTTCGAAGCGGTCGGCCTGTCCCGCGCCCTGGTCAACGACCTGTTCCCCGGCATGCCCGCGAAGATTTCGGGCGAGGGCTATCAGTCGCTCCACTACAGCGCGAAGCTGCGCCACGACACCGCCTATGACAGCGCCATCGTGCGCCTGCCGGTCGGCGGCTTCTACCGCCAGCGCAACGGCGGCGAGACGCATGCCTATTCGGCGCAGTTGATGCACCTGTTGCAGACCTCGGTCGCGACCGACAGCTATTCGACCTATCTGCAATTCTCGCGCGGCGTGCGCGACCTGCCGCCGGTCTATCTGCGCGACCTCTTGGAATTCAACTTCGCCCGCGAAGCCGTGCCCATCGATGAGGTCGAGGCGACCACGGAAATCCGCAAGCGCTTCGTGACGCCGGGCATGTCGCTGGGCGCGCTCAGCCCCGAAGCGCATGAGACGCTGGCCATCGCCATGAACCGCATCGGCGCGAAAGCCGTGTCGGGCGAAGGCGGCGAGGATGCCAATCGCTTCAAGCCCTATGAGAATGGCGACAATGCGAACAGCGTGATCAAGCAGATCGCGTCTGGCCGCTTCGGTGTCCATGCCGAATATCTGGGTTCCGCCGAGGAAATCGAGATCAAGGTGGCGCAGGGCGCCAAGCCCGGCGAGGGCGGCCAGCTCCCCGGCTTCAAGGTGACGGAATTCATCGCGAAGCTGCGCCATGCGACGCCCGGCGTGACTTTGATCTCGCCGCCGCCGCACCATGACATCTATTCGATCGAGGATCTCGCGCAGCTCATCTACGACTGCAAGATGATCAACCCCCGCGCGCGCGTCTGCGTGAAGCTGGTCAGCCAGGCGGGCATCGGCACGGTGGCGGCGGGCGTGGCGAAGGCCCACGCAGACGTCATCCTGGTCGCGGGCCATGTCGGCGGCACCGGCGCTTCGCCGCAGACGTCGGTGAAATATGCGGGCACGCCCTGGGAAATGGGCCTTTCCGAAGCCAATCAGGTGCTGACCCTCAACGGCCTGCGCCATCGCGTGAAGCTGCGCACCGACGGCGGCCTCAAGACCGGCCGCGACATCGTGATCGCGGCGATCCTGGGCGCGGAGGAATTCGGCATCGGCACGCTGAGCCTCGTCGCCATGGGCTGCATCATGGTGCGCCAGTGCCACAGCAACACCTGTCCGGTCGGCGTCTGCGTGCAGGATGAACGGCTGCGCGAAAAGTTCACCGGCACGCCGGAGAAGGTCATCAACCTGATGACCTTCATCGCGGAGGAGGTTCGCGAAATCCTCGCGCGCCTCGGCTATCGCAGCCTGGACGAGGTGATCGGGCGGACCGAACTCTTGAAGCAGGTCAATCGCGGTGCGGAGCATCTGGACGATCTCGATCTCAACCCGATCCTCGCCAAGGTGGACGCGCCCGACGACCAGCGTCGGTTCAGCCTGACCGAATGGCGCAACCCGGTCCCGGACAGCCTGGACGCGCAGATGATGAAGGACGCCCGCGCCGTGTTCGAACGGGGCGAGAAGATGCAGCTCACCTACACGGTGCGCAACACGCATCGCGCCGTGGGCACCCGCCTGTCCGCCGCCGTCACGGAGCGTTTCGGCATGTCGACGCTGGCCGACGGCCACCTGACCGTGCGCCTGCGCGGCTCGGCCGGCCAGTCGCTGGGCGCGTTCCTGTGCAAAGGCATCAAGCTGGAGGTCTTCGGCGACGCCAACGACTATGTCGGCAAGGGCCTGTCGGGCGGCATCATCACGGTGCGCACGACCGTCTCCTCGCCTTTGTCGAGCAAGGACAACACCATCATCGGCAACACCGTCCTCTACGGCGCGACCAGCGGCAAGCTGTTCGCGGCGGGGCAGGCCGGGGAACGCTTCGCGGTCCGCAATTCGGGCGCGCAGGTGGTGGTCGAGGGCTGCGGCGCGAACGGCTGCGAATATATGACCGGCGGCACCGCTGTCATCCTCGGCCGGACCGGCGCGAATTTCGGCGCGGGCATGACCGGCGGCATGGCCTTCATCCTGGACGAGGACGGCAGCTTCCCGACCCGCGCCAATCCGGAAAGCATCCTCTGGCAAAGGCTGGAAAGCGCCCATTGGGAAGCGGAGCTGAAGTCTCTGATCGCCCAGCATGCGGTGGCGACCGACAGCAAATGGTCGAACACCATATTGGACGACTGGGACCGCTGGCGCCGTTATTTCTGGCAGGTCTGCCCGAAGGAGATGGTCAGCCGCCTCGCCCATCCGCTGAGCGACGCTCCGGCGGAAGTGGTCGCCGCCGAATAAACGGCCGGTTCAGTAGGGCCGGTTCAGTAGGACATGGCGGCGTCCGCCGGGGCTTCCTCGGCGGACGTTCCGCTGTCTGGCGCCCGCGCGATCCTGACGGGTTGGAAACTGCCTTCTCCCTCCCCATCGGCGAATCTTTCGATGGAGGCGGGCAGCATCCGGACCGGCGGGGGCGGTTCGGCATGGTCGGGCGTCATTCCATCGTCCTGCGCCGCATAATCGCGCACGACAGGATCGTTCATCCCGTCCCAGCCGGCCATGTCCGCCGCCATCTGCCGGTCGGCCAGCGTCGGACCGCAGCCGTCGCAGCGGACGACGGCCGGGCCGGCCAGATTGGCCGACATCATGTCGTAATCGGCCCCGTCGGGGCTGACCGCCTGCGGCAGCACGGTTTCGGTTCCAAACCTGGGCGGCGTCGTGGCGTACAGGCCAAGGCCGAAACCGCCGGTCAGCGCAGCGCCTGCGCATGCACATGAAAACAACCAGAAGCGCGCGGACATGGGCGACCCTTCCTCCATCCTTCACTCGCTCCCCGACTTTCTCCGCCCAAAACAACGCAAATGAAGATCGGTTGTTGCATGAGGAAAAAGCCTTTGCTAAGGGCCGCCTCCTACCAAGGCACCGGCCCCGCCGGTTCCCGGAAAATGTGCGGTCGTGGCGGAATTGGTAGACGCGCAACGTTGAGGTCGTTGTGGCCGAAAGGCCGTGGAAGTTCGAGTCTTCTCGACCGCACCATTTGTATCCGGCAATAGCCTAAATCTACGGTTTTGTAAGATTTAGGTGAGCCGGGGCGAAGCTCAATCGACTTTCTAGCCCACCCTTTTACCCCTCTTTATTACCCCTATTGTCGATCACCTTGGCCAAGCACAGCCGCGCCTGTCGGATCAGTTCTCATGCGTCGAGCTGGCCACGCAGATCGCCGAAGGTGGCAATGCCGCCGACCAATGTTAACGTCAGCATGGCGCTACCGCTACCTGCGGGACGGAGACGATCTGCGGTTCCATGTAGTTCCGCAGCCCGAGCAGGCCGTGCTCGCGGCCGATTCCCGAAGCCTTGGCCCCGCCAAGGGGAATCCCGCCGTCCGCGCCACCATGGCGGTTGACCCAGGCGGTGCCAACTTCCAGGCGACGCGCCAGTGCCGCGGCGCGGGCGGTATCCGCGCTCCATACCGATCCGCTAAGACCGAACGGCGACGCATTGGCGCGCTCCACTGCATCGTCGGCATCGTCGAAGCGCAGGATCGGCAGGATTGGCCCGAAAGGTTCCTCGTCCACCAGACGGCAGCCTTCGACCAGTCCGGTGACCACGGTCGGCCGAATGAAGTAGCCGGCGCCTTCCGGCGCCACGCCGCCGGCGACGATATGTGCATCCGGAATGGCACGTGTATCCGCCAGAAGAGCGAGGAGCTTTTCATATTGGGCGCGGTTCTGAACCGGCCCCATCTCGCTATCGGGCAGCATGCCGTCGCCAAGCCGAATCTCGTCAGCCAAACGGGCGAAGCGCCGCACCACTTCGTCGTGGATATCCGCGTGGACGTACAGCCGCTTTATCGCCATGCAGATCTGCCCGGCATTGTTGAATGCAGCGGCAAAAAGGGCTGGCACGACCTTGTCGAGATCCACGTCAGGCAGGACGATGGCGGCATCATTACCCCCCAGTTCCAGCGTCACCCGCGCAAAATTGGAGGCCGAGGCCTCGAGCACCCGTCGCCCGGTGGGACCGGAGCCGGTAAAGCTGATCTTGGCTATGGCTGGATCGGAGGTCAGCCAGGCGCCGAGTTCGTTGCCGCCCGATACGATATTCAGGACACCGGGAGGAAGAATGCCGAGCGACGCTTCACCCAACAGCAGCGTCGCCACCGGGGTGTAAGGCGATGGCTTGAGCACCATCGTATTGCCGGTATAGAGCGCTTGAGCGATCTTCTGCGCGGCGAGAATGACCGGCACGTTCCACGCGGTAATTCCGGCTACAACACCCAGGGGCCGATAGACCAGTTCGATCTTTTCGGCCGGGGTGTCGCGCAACAGTTGGGGTTTCATGTCGATGGTACAAATATCCTCGATCGCACGCACTGCATTGCCGATTTCGCTCAGCGCTCGTGACAGCGGCTTGCCCTGTTCCCTTGTCAGGGCTTCCGCGATCCTGTCGCGATCGCGGAGTATCGCTGCGGCAAAGTCCAAGAGACATGCCCGACGCTCATCGAACGAACGCGCCCGCCATGCCGGAAACGCCGCGCCGGCGGCGGCTATCGCGCGCGCCAGTTCCCCGCGAGTTGCATCGGGAACTATCGCGAAGGCGGCCTCGGTGGCCGGCGACAGCACCTCCATATCACGCTCTCCGGTGACGATCTCTCCTCCGACGAGTTGGCCGTAACGAGCAAGGCCGCCGGGCTGCGTTTCGTTCCTCCTGATCGGGCATGTCTCCACTGGCATCGGAACCTCATGTCGGGTATTTCAAGGTTTATAGATGTGCGTTTTCTAGCCTTGTTCCGCAGCCGTCAGCATGCGCGAAGCTGCTGGGATTGCGGTCAATTTTATCGGATAAAAACCCATATATATGTCCATTGTAGCTGGCCCAGGGCCGTACCGCAAGTCATCGAGAGGAGTTCGTGATGATCGGGTCCACGCGCACTCTTCTGGGCGGCGAGGTTTGGTCTGACGATAGCATGTCCGCCGCGGGGAATGGCCGCAATGACGAAAACGCTCCGGGCCGCAGCCCCTTCAGCGGATCGTCGAGCAGCTGTCGATGCAGGAAAACTTCCCATGCCACGGGAATTCTTTATTGACTATATAACTAGCCTTTTATATTTTTATGATAAATGAAGATGGTGGAGGGCCGGGAATGAGCGAATATCTTACCGAGGGACCGGACCTGTCGCGCACTTGTGTCGACGTGATGTTTGATGAGGGCATCGCCTGGGTGACGCTCAATCGCCCCGAAAAGCGCAATGCGATGAGTCCGACGCTGAATAGCGAGATGCTGGCCATCCTGGAGCAGCTCGAACTCGATCCCCGCTGCGGCGTGGTGGTCCTGACCGGTGCGGGAGACTCCTTTTCCGCCGGAATGGACCTGAAGGAATATTTTCGCGAAACCGATGGCCTGCCGCCCGCGCAGGTCAGGCGCATCCGCCAGACGGCTCAGGCTTGGCAATGGCGTACCCTGCAGCATTTCGGCAAGCCCACGATCGCAATGGTCAATGGCTGGTGCTTTGGCGGGGCCTTCACTCCGCTGGTGGCATGCGACCTCGCGATTGCCGCCAATGAGGCTGTCTTTGGTCTGTCCGAGATCAACTGGGGCATCATTCCGGGTGGAAACGTTACCAAAGCGATACAGGAACGGCTGCGGCCGCAGGATGCCGCGCTCTACATCATGACGGGGCGCAACTTCACCGGAGAAAAGGCGGCGCAAATGGGTCTCGTCGCTGAAGCGGTGCCGCTGACGGACCTGCGCGATCACACCCGCGCCCTGGCGCTGGAGCTCCTCTCGAAAAACCCGGTTGTCCTCAATGCCGCCAAGATTGCGTTGAAGAAAGTGGCGGACATGACTTGGGACGTGGCTGAAGACTATCTCGTCGCCAAGGGCGCGCAGACCAGGGTTGCCGACAAGACCGACGGGCGCAACAAGGGCATCACACAGTTCCTTGACGAGAAATCATACAAGCCGGGTCTGGAAGGCTATCGGCGTGACAAATGATGTCCTGGGCCGCACAAGCGCGGGCGCCCTGAACCTGGAGCGCCTGCTGCGTCCCCGGTCCGTTGCCATTGTTGGCGCCTCGGCCAACCCCGGCTCGACGGGGCGGCGGGTTCTGGCCAATCTCGAACGCTTTTCCTTTTCCGGTGAGATTCACCTTGTCAGCCGGCAGGGCGGCGAGATTGCGGGGCGTACCAGCGTCACCGACATCGCTGCATTGCCCATGGGCGTCGACCTGGCCGTGCTGGCCGTGCCCGGCACCGGCGTGCGGGATGCCGTCGCCCAGTGCGTCGCGCGCGGCATCGGTGCCGCGGTCGTCTATGCCTCCGGTTTTGCGGAAATGGGACCGGAAGGTCGGCGTGAACAGGAGGAGATCGCACGTATCGCGCGAGAGGGCGGCTTGGCGCTGGTCGGGCCGAACTGCATTGGCCTGACGAGCTTCGTCGATGGCACCCCTCTCTCTTTCGGCATACAGCAGCCTGCGGTCATCAACGATCCGGCGGTCGCAATTCTGGGCCAGAGCGGCGGCATGGTCGGCAACATCCGTCTGTCCTGTACGGCGCGCGCCTTGCCTGTGTCCTACACGATTTCGACCGGCAACGAGGCCGTGCTGACGATCAACGACTTCGTGGCGCATATCATTGACGACACCGTCACGCGCGTGATCGCGATCTTCGCGGAACAGCTTCGAGACCCTCAGCGCTTCCTCGCGCTCGCCCGGGATGCCTTCGCCGCGGGCAAGCGGATCGTCCTGATCCATCCCGGCCGGAGCATCCGGGCGCAGGAAGCCGCCGCCTCCCACACGGGGTCACTGGCTACCGATCATGCCGTGATGCAGACCCTGGTCACCAGCGCCGGCGTCATCCTCGTGAACGGCCTGGACGAGTTGACGGACGTCGTCGAATTGCTCCTGCGGACCCCCGATCTGCCGCAGGAAGGGCCGGCGATTCTGACTGAATCCGGCGCATTCAAGGGCCTCGCCGCGGATATATGCGCGGATCTGGGGCTCGACCTGCCGGACCTGTCGGTCAAGACCGGAGAGCGGCTGGCGTGCATATTGCCTGCCTTCGCCCATATATCCAACCCGTTGGATGTGACCGCTCAGGGCCTGCAACAACTGGATATCTATGGCCACGCGGTCTCGGCGCTTCTGGCCGATCCTGCTGTCGGTTCGGTGATCCTTGTTCTGATGCCCGGCTCGCCGGAATTTGGACTTAAAGTCGTCGAAGAAATCCTGCCGTCGATTGCTGGAGCCGCCAAGCCGGTGATCTACACGCTGCTTGGTGACAATAGTCCGATCGCACCTGAAATCGCCGGCAGATTGCGCGAAGCCGGAATTGCCTTTTTCCGGTCCCCGGAACGCGCCCTGCGGGCCGTGGCGAGACTATGGTCGGCAGCACGCACGCGGCCCCTCGCGCCACGCGATGACGGCATAGTCATCGATCTGCCCGCAACGACAGGGGTTCTTCCCGAGCACCGCGGAAAGGCTTTGCTGCGGGAAGCGGGCCTGCCGATCCCGACCGGACGCCTCGCCGTTTCAGCCGCCGACGCAGCGCTCGCCGCGTCCGAGATCGACGGCCCGGTCGCCCTGAAGGCCCAGTCCGCGGTTCTGACCCACAAGAGCGATCTTGGCGGCGTCAGCCTGAACTTATCGGACGAAGCCAGCGTGCTCGCCGCTTTCGCGACCCAGACCGCGGCGATTGCCAAACACCGCCCGGATGTCGTGCTGGACGGCGTGCTGGTTGAGGCGATGGCGCCCAAGGGCCACGAACTCGTTGTGTCGGTTCGTCGCGATACCGATTGGGGACCGGTGATGATGGTCGGTCTGGGAGGTGTGTGGATCGAAGCCCTGCATGACGTGGCGATGCTCAGTCCGGATAGCGACCGGCAAGACGTGCTTCGCGCGCTGAACGGACTAAAAGGCGGTTCGATCTTGCGAGGTTGGCGCGGTGAGCCTGCCGCAGATCTGGAGGCCGTGGTTGATACGGTAATCCAGCTTGGACGCATCATTCGAGGCAATCCCCGGATCGAGGAAATTGAGATTAATCCACTGTCGGTCCGCGATGCAGGGCAGGGCGCGACGGTCCTCGATGCACTCGTAACGCTGTCCTAGGCGGATCATGGCAGTGCGGAACATTCTGGCCTGTCCTGGGATGTCGCCCGGCGCAGCGACATCACGACCGCATTCCCCGCCTCGCCGGTTACATTATCCAGCGCGGACAAGGAGAAACCTCCCGATGACCAAGGCTTCATTCGTTCTCGCCGCCATATTGCTGCCGGTCGCCGCGCCGGCCCTCGCCGCGCCGCCTGAGCCGCCCATGGCCTTCGCCGTCTGCCGTTCGTGTCACTCGACCGAAGCGGGGCGTAACGGCGTCGGCCCCACATTGCGGGGAATTGTCGGCTCCAAGGCGGGAGCGGTGCCGGGTTATGCCTTCAGCCCGGCCTTGAAGAAGTCAGGCATCCGCTGGGACCGCGCCAGCCTCGACCGCTGGCTGCAAGGACCGATGAAGATGGTCCCCGGCACGAAGATGGTCATCCCGGTGACGGACCCGACCAAGCGCAAGGCTATCATCGACTATCTCGCCACGCTCAAATGACGAAAAGGGCCCTGCGCGCTTCGAGCGCAAGATCCTCTCATCGGGCAACAGAGCCCCACGCACGCCGTCGCGGCGCTGGGTCCGACACGTTCATTCATCAAGCCGAGAAACTCGGCGATGCTGGTCTCCACCATGCGGTATTCGATCAGGACGACGATTGGCCCACCGTGCGGCTCCACTAGGCGGCGTGGACAAATTCGGAATGTCGGGGAAAGGCCAATGGCGGACATCAGTTTCCGTCACCCCGGACGTGATTTACCGTCACCCCGGACTTGATCCGGGGTCCCGCTGCCTTGGGATAGGCGTGCACTCGGAAGAAAGCGGGACCCCGGATCAAGTCCGGGGTGACGAATAGGAGGGGCGTTCGCTATCCACTCAAATCACTCAGTCCGGCGAGTCTTGAATTTGTCCACGCTGCCTAGCACTTCGGTCCGAGGCTCTTCCAACTACTGAGCGGATCATGGTTGAGGTCCTCGACCCGAGGCAATGGCAAACGCAGTCCCGCCAGCACGCCCGCGACCTGAAATCCCGCCGCAATGAACAAGGATATCTCCACGCCCTGGTGATCGGCGAGAAGGCCGAAGAACCAGCTTCCCGCCGCCATGCCTCCGAAAGCCGCCATCTGGTAAAGGGCGAGCCCGCGAGCCACCACCCAGCGCGGCGCCGTCATCTGCACCGTGACATTGAAGGTGGAAAGCACCAACACCCAGCCCCCGCCTGCGCACAGCAGCGCGGGCAGGGTGATCGCCAGCGTCCCGCTCATGCCCGTCGTCGCCGTGCCGAGGGCAAGCGCGAGCGAGGCGATGCGCACGAGCCGCTCCGATGCTACCCGACGGCGCAGCCGGGTGCTGATGAAGGCTCCCCCCACCGCCCCCATGCCGAAGGCGCCGAGCAGTGCGCCATAGACGAGCGGCCCGCCCGTTATCAACTGACGCGCCACCACCGGCATCAGCGACGGAATAGCCGAAGCCGCCGAGCCGAACAGCAGCGCGCGTATCAGCACGGTCCGGAGATTGGGCGACGTGGCGACATAGCGCAGCCCCGCCCCTATCGCGTCACCTAGCCGCTCGCGCGGAAGCAGCCGGGGAGCGCGGGCCGGTCGCCAACGCGCCAGCACCGCGATCAATCCCACATAGCTGAGCGCGTTGACGAGGAACGCCGCCGCCGATCCGGCCGCCGCGACGATCGCACCGCCAACCGCCGGGCCTGCGCTGCGGGCGATGTTGAAGCCCATGGAATTGAACGTCACCGCGCCGAGAAGCAGCGGCTTGGGCACCATGTCGCCAACCGAGGCCTGCCAGGCCGGGGCGTTGAGCGCGGTGCCACAGCCGATCAGGAAGGTAAAGCCGAGCAACAGCCAGGGCGTAAGCACGCCCGACCAGGCGCAGAACGCCAGTGCCGTCGAAACGACCAGCATGAACCCCTGCGCACAGAGCATGACGACCCGGCGATCGAGATTGTCCGCCAGCGCGCCCGACCAGAGCGAGAGCAGCATGATCGGCAAGGTGTTGGACGACTGGACCAGCGCCACCAGCTCCCGCGAGCTGGTCAGCGACGTCATCAGCCAGGCGGCGCCGACCGACTGGATCAGACCGCCGAAATTGGAGATCAGGCTGGCCGTCCACACCATCCGATAAATCGGTATGCCGAATGGAGAAGCCGGGAGCGGTGCTTCCGCCGTCCCGCCTGAAGTTCCTGGCTCACTCATGGCACCTGATCCGCGCCCCTTTCCAAATCGCAGTCTGACAATAGCCCGGTCGCCGAAAGTCTTCTCGATCCCCGCATGCTCGATCCGCCATTCCAAGAGCGGCATTCAGCACCATGGAATCGATTACCTCACCAGGTTGGATCGAGATCTGCTTCTGAACGGAGTGCAATATGCCTGCCCGAACTTGTGCATCTCGAAGCGCTGGCGCGCCCCTCAACGCGATCTCGATCGCGCTCGGCCCCGGCGTCCGTACCTCACTGGCGGGTCTGGAGCTGGTGATATTTGAACTGGCGCCGCGCCTCGTCGAGTCGCATCCCGCCGCGACAGGCCTCGCGGATATGCTCCTCGGCCGCGTGGATTTCCTCGGCGGCGGCGAGCACCGCCTCCTCATGCGCGCGCGGGATCACCACCACCCCGTCCGGATCGCCGCGCATCAGATCGCCCGGCGCGACCCGCGCGCCGCCGATATTGACGACGCATTCCGTCCGCTCGACCTGCACGCGATCCTTGCCGGTGCGCATCCAGTGATCCTTGCTGAACACCGGATAGCCGAGCGTCCGGCAGAGATGCACGTCGCGATTGATGCCATCGATCACGGTTCCGGCGATACCACGCCGGTGGGCGATCTCGGTCAGGATGTCGCCCCAGATGGTCGCATCCTCGCGCCCGCCATTGTCGATCACGATCACCGCGCCCGGCGGCACATCGTCGATGAAGTCGCCGACCGTGCCGGGCGGGGTCGAGGCCGGGCCGCACAACAGGGTGAAGGCGCGCCCCGCCATGCGGAATTCCGGGTCCCGTCCCTTGATCTTATGGCATTGTCCGACGATGCCGAGCCGGTCGAGCGCGTCACTCAGCGTCGCCGTGTCCAGCCGTGCCGCGCGGGCGACGGCCATGTCATTCGTCTCGTTCATTTCATCGGCTCCGTCAGCATATGCTCGTAATTGCCGCCCATCACCTCGCTGATCGGGATGCCGGCCTCGATCGACTTGATCATCGCCGCCTCGCGCGCGGCGATATCCTCCGCCGCCGCCAGCACGCGCTCGACATCCGCCGGCTTCACCACGATCACCGCGCTATTGTCGGCGACGATATAGTCACCTGGCGACACCGTCAGGTCTCCGATCGAGACATCGATGTTCGTCCCCTGATCGACGACGCGGCCCCGCGCCGTGAAGCTGGTTGTCTTGTTGGTGAAGATCGGGAATCCAAGCTCGCGCGCCTCGTCGATGTCGCGCACCGGCCCGTCTGCGACGACGCCGACCACGCCGCGGTTGATGGCGCCCCGGGTCAACAGGCCGCCCCAGCAGCCGGCCTCGACGCCGCTCCTCTGCTCCACCACGATGATGCTCAGCGAATCCGACGCCTCGATCGCGGTCGTGCCGAGGTGGCGCGCTGGCCCCGGCGGCGGATCGCCCGGCGCGACGCGGAAGGTCACCGCGATGCCGGCAATGCGCCCGGCGCCCGAGCGCTGCGGCAAATGGGTGACCGCGCCCTTGATTCGGAGGCGGTCCAGCGCGTCCGACAGCGCGCAACAATCGACGCGCGCGAGCCGTTCGACAATCTCAGCCGGTGCAATCATGGGACGGATCTCCTCTCTCCCGGCGCAACCGGGCCATGTTCTTATAACAGTCCCCCGCCTCTGGATTCAATCAATGAAATAGTCTAATGCTTTTTATAGCAAGGAGCCATGATGACCACCCACCTTCCCACCGTCACGCCGCCGCGCAGGCCATTGCCGCCAGGCGCGTGCGACGCACATGCCCATGTTTTCGGCCCCTATGCGCGCTTCCCGCTGGGGGAGGTCCGAAGCTACACGCCGCCGGAGGCGACCGCCGATGATCACCAGGCGATGCTGGACGTCCTGGGCTTTCAGCGCGCGGTGATCGTCCAGCCGACCGCCTATGGCGACGACAATCGCTGCATCATGGATGCGGTCGCGCGCGATCCGGAACGGCGGCGCGCCATCGGCGTGGCGACCGGCGAGGCGAGCGCCGACCGTCTCGCCGCGCTCGCCGCCGGCGGGGTCGCGGGGCTGCGCTTCGTCGAACTCATCTCGCAACGGTACGCCGGGCGCCCCAAGGGTTCGAGCGGTTTCGCCGATCTCGAACGGCTCGCGCCGGCGATGCGCGCATATGGCATCCACGCGCAATTGTTCGCCAAGACCGAGACCTATGCCGAATGGATGCCGCGGCTGCTCGCGCTCGACTTGCCGCTGGTGCTCGATCATATGGCGGCGGCCGGCGCCCCGACGGTCGCGGCGGACGATCCGCTGTTCGACGCGGTGCTCGGTCCGCTGCGCGAGGGCCGCATCTGGGTTAAGCTCGCCGTGATCCGCCATTCCGCCAACCCGCCGCTCTATGCCGACGCGCGGCCCTTTCACGATGCCTTCATGGCCGCGAACGGAGACCGCCTGCTCTGGGGCACGGACTGGCCGCTGGTAAACATGGAGAACCGGCCCGATCCCGGTCGCCTCATCGATCTGTTCGATGCCTGGACGCCGGACGAGACGGCGCGCCGCAAGGTGTTTGTGGATAATCCCCTCGCCCTTTACGGTTTCACCGCCTAAGCCGGCCAGCCTCTATTCCATCGTGTATAGGGCGAATTTCTTGGGACCGGCGCCTTCGTCCGCGAAGGACGCGGCGAGCATCGCCGGCTGTCGGGCGAAGTCCGCTTCCCACGCCGCCAGCGCCGGACGCCCCTCGCGCCAGTTCTCGCCCGGCGGACGGAAATCGAGATAGGAGAGCGCCACGCCGACCGCGATCGCGCCGATCGTCAGGCCCGCATGTTCGAGCAGCGGCGCGTCCGCCTCCATCCGGTCGAGGGCGGCCCGCATCTTCGCGGCATAGGCCAGCCGGTGGGCAGGCGAGCGATGCCCCTCGCCCCGGAATTCCTCGTCACGGCGCAATATCGCCGCGTCGACCATGCCGTCGGCGAGGCTCTGCCAAGTCAGCGCCCGCCAGCGAGCGCCGGGTTCCGAGGGGAATATCCCGCCGCCGCCCGCCAGCGCGTCCAGATACTCGCAGATCACCCGGGAATCATAGAGCCGCTCGCCGGTGTCGGTGATGAGCGTGGGTATCTTGTTGAGCGGATTGTCCGCCATCAGATCGTCATTGAGCCGGGCCGGGCCGACCCGGCTGCGCGCCAGCTCAATCCGGTCGGCCAGCCCCAACGCATGGGCGCTGACCATAACCTTCCGCACGAACGGCGCGCTGGGCGACCAATGGAGTTTCATCGCATCCTTCCTCGAACCCGCCAATGGAAAAGCCCCCCCTTACCCCTTCCCTATTCCATCGGCTCGGCGTCCGTTCCGATGCCAAAATCTTCCCGCGTCACCCCAGCCGCGCGCCAGATCGATTCCAGCACCTCGGTCGGCTGGCCATATTGATAGGGATAGGCCCGGAGGTGGCGCCCCAGCACCGGATGGGCGACCAGCTTCTCGCGCGGCATGCCGCTGCGATAGCGCTCGGCGTGGACAAGCGGCAGCGGGATGTTCTTCGCCAGGGCCGGATCGCGGATGATGCCCTTGGGATCCTCGCCCCGCGCCACCGCCTCCATGTCGGCGAACAGCTGGCGGCGCATCAGGCCGATGCCGAGATCGCTGCGGCCAAGCCGCTCCTTGGTACGATCCGCGATCCGCCCCTGGCCGACCCAGGCGATGAAATCCTGGTTCATCACATGACTGGAGATCCAGTTCCCCTCCGCGTCGGTCACCGGCCCGCGCCAATAGGGGATGCGCTCCTGGACGAAGGGCTCGCTCTCGATGGGCATGCGCTGGAACGACCAGGCGACCGACAGGCTGTTCTCGTCATCCACCGGCACGCGCCATTCGAAATGGTCGCCCAGGAAGATGCCGATCGGCCAGATCATCGCGCGGCCGACCGACCAGAGATCATGCTCCTCGTCAGTGTCCTCGCGGATGCGCTTGTAGAGGAAGCCGTGCTCGAACTCCTCGAAGCCGATCTTGAGATGGCGGGGGGCATAGGGGCCCTCCTCGCCCTTGAGCCGGACGCTCCAGTTCGAGTGCATCCACTCGAAATGCACGGGATCGATCGAGTTCTCCTGGCACTGGGCCCAGTTGCAGGGGATGTCGGAGAGGATGATCTGCCGGAAGCCGTTGGGCCAGTTGAACGCCTCATATTCCGGCAGCTCGGGCGCGGGCGACGGACCGAGATAGGCCCAGATCAGCCCGCCGAGGGCGCGCACCGGATAAGCCGTGATCGACACCTTGTCGCGGGTGCCGCCGCCAAGGACGGTGTCCTCATAGGGCTGCTCGAGGCAGGCGCCCTGCTCGTCGAACAGCCAGCCATGATAGTTGCAGCGGATGCCGCACTTCTCCACGAAGCCATAGGAGAGGTCGGCGCGGCGATGGGGGCAATGCCGATCGGTGAGGCCGAGCTGTCCGCCCAGGTCGCGATACAGGACCAGATCCTCGCCCATCAGCCGCACGGCCTTGACCGGCTTTTTATCCAGTTCGCCCTCGGCGGCGATCGGCATCCAGTAGCGGCGCAGCAATTCACCCATGGGGGTGCCAGGGCCCACCTGGGTCAACTGGCGGTTCTTCTCCTCGCTAAGCATGAGCCTCCTCGCATATGGTTTATTCGGTGGATGGATGAATCGCGGCGGCGTCAGTCCCGGCCTGTCCGGCGAAAGGATCGGTCGCGCCCTCGGGCAAATCGAAGGCGTGCGCGTTGAGCGTCATTGCCACCAACGCATAATAGCCGATCAGCGCGGTCAGTTCGACTACGCCCGTCACCCCGTAGACCGCCTGGACGGCGCGGTGCGCCGCGTCGGTGACGGAGTGGTCGCGCTGAAGCTGGTTGGTGAATTCGTAGATCGCCTCGTCGGCCGAATCGTCGAAATCCGGCCTCTGCTCCATGCGGAGCGCGTTCACGATCCCGGCGGGAAGGCCGGCCGCCAGCGCATGCGGCTCATGCTGGAACCACTCGAACGAACAGTTCCAGACACGCGCCGTCACGAGGATGGCGAGCTCGCTATGCCGCTTGGTGAGCGAGGTGCGGAAGCGCAGCAATTCGCCGAACCGCTGCCATTTGTCGGCAAGTTCGGGATTGTGCAGCGCTGCGCGGAGCGGGCCGACCAGCCCTCCGCGCGGGCCGCTCACGATCGCTTCATACACCGCGCGCTGGGCGGGATTCATGGTCGCGAATTCAGGAAACGGAATGCGCGGCACTACGCTCTCCACTCTGGGTAGGCAGTTATGGCTGCTTGTTCAGCCGCCCCGAACAACGTCCGTCGGCCGAGGTAAAAACCTCATAGGCCATCTTTATGGCCTATGTCGATAATAATTTGCGCCGCCATGGTATATCCGCGCGTTTTCGCGGAATTTCCCTATTTATTTGAGCTTGATGTCCAACCGGACGACATCGCCCCGATAGGTGCCGTCGGACACCATCACCAGCCGGCCGCTATCGCTGATAACCGTGCGATGCACATAAGCCACGGGCACGTTGAGCGGCACCTGGAGCCCCTTTGCGGTCAGCACGTCGGCCGCGCCGATGGTCAGCGTCTGGCTGGCGCCGGCGATCTTCAGGCCGCGGATGTCCGCCACCAGGCTAAGCGCCGTCTTCGTCACCAGATCTTCATGCGAGATGCGCTTGCAGAGCGCCTCGTCGAGATAGGTGTCGGCCAGCAGGAAGGGCTTGCCCTCCCGCCAATGACGGCGGCGGAAGCGGCGATAGCTGCGCGCGCGCTCGCCATCGCTCTGGATGATGTTCGGCGGCTGGTGGCCGGTTTCCTCCGAGAGCAGCTCGATGGTCGCGCCGGAACGCGAGCGCAAAAGTCCCGACCAGTCGGTCTCGACCTCGCACCAGAGTTGCTCCTGGGGCCGATAAGTAACGAAAGTGCCCTTGGCGCGATAGCGTTCGATGAGACCTTCGCCGTTCAAGATGCCGAGCGCCTGGCGGACAGTGGCGCGCGCCACGCCATATTCGGCGGCCAGTTCCTCGACCGTGGGAATTTGGGAACCGACCTGCCACTCCCCGGACGCGATCATGCGCCGGAACAATGTACTGAGCTGCAGATAACGGGGGATCCCCGTTCCATCTGCGCCGAGGGGGCCTCCTGTGTTCTCTGTGTCTTGCAGCATTAGGTGTTTATAGCAGCCAATTGGATTAGAGCAACCGTGCGCGTTCCGCAGTTCCCGGTGCGGCGCGTGAGCCTTTGACAAACACACATAAGGACAGTGTAATAGCTTAATGATCCGAATCGAGGCTCAGAGGGACGCGGAAAACGCGCCGGCGCGCGCGCCGAAGGTCGGCCTGCCATGGCCCGTGCTGCTGCACTGGAGTCCGAAATCACCCTTCGTCCGCAAGGTGGCGATCGCGATCGCGGAATGCGGCCTCGACGCCCGGATTCGGCGCCAGCGCACCGTCGTCGAGCGGCTGAACCCCGACACCGCCTATATGAAGCGCCATCCGCTCGGCACCATTCCGATGCTCGAACTGGAGGATGGCGCGATGCTCCACGATTCCGCCGTCATCTGCGAGTATCTGACGATCCTGCGGCCCGCGCCCGTCCTTCTCCCGACAGGGGGGTGGGCGCGATTCGAGGTGCTGCGCCGGCAGGCGCTGGCCGACGGCATGCTCGACGCGCTGCTGCTCTGGCGGCAAGAACGCATCCGCCCCCAGGAGCAGCAGAGCGCCGCGTTCCACACGGCCTATGCGCTCAAGGCGCGGGTCGCGCTCGACGCGCTGGAGGCGGAGGCGAGCCGCTGGCCGGACGCGCTCGATCTCGGGCAGATCGCCGCCGGCTCGGCGCTGGCCTATCTCGACCTGCGCTTCTCCTTTCTTGCCTGGCGCCAGGGCCGCGACGCGCTCGCCGCCTGGCATGACCGCTTCGAGGCGCGGCCCAGCGCGGTCGCCAACCGACTCGCACTGGATTGATTGACAGGAAGGATTTTCGTGGCCAGCCCCCTTTCGCATCTGCGCGTGCTCGACCTCAGCCGTATCCTGGCGGGTCCATTTTGCGGCCAGATCCTCGCCGATCTCGGCGCGGACGTGATCAAGGTCGAGCGACCGGAAGGCGGCGACGACACGCGCGGCTGGGGTCCGCCCTTCCTGCCGGGCGCTGATGGCGACCGGGGCGACGCCGGCTATTTCCTCGCCTGCAACCGCGGCAAGCGCTCGATCCGCGCGGATCTCGCGACGCCAAAGGGGCAGGCGCTGGTGAAGGCGTTGGCCGCCCGGTCCGACATCGTGCTGGAGAATTACAAGACCGGCGGCCTCGCCAAATTCGGGCTGGATTATGAAGGGCTGAAGGCGGTGAAGCCCGACATTGTCTATTGCTCGATCACCGGCTTCGGCCAGGATGGTCCGCGCGCCTCCCAGGCCGCCTATGACTTCATGATCCAGGCAATGGGCGGGCTGATGAGCGTCACCGGGGAGGCGGACGGCTTTCCCGGCGCGGGCCCGCAGAAGGTGGGCGTGCCGGTGGTCGACCTGATGACCGGCATGTACGCCGCGATCGCCGTGCTCGCCGCCATCGCCCGCCGCGATGAGACGGGTCAAGGCGAATATATCGATATCGGCATGCTCGACGTGGCGGTCGGGTCGCTTTGCAACCAGGCGCAGAATTATTTTGTCTCAGGCAAGACGCCGATGCGCGCCGGCAACCGCCACCCCAACATCCAGCCGCAGGATGTCTTCCCCTGCGCGGATGGCCATGTCGTGATCGTCGTCGGCAATGACGGGCAATATGCCAAGTTCTGCGAGGCGATCGGGCGGCCGGAACTGATCGAGGACGCACGCTTCCTCACCAATGGCGATCGCGTCCGCAATCTCGACCAACTCATGCCCGAACTGATCGCCGCCCTGTCGGCGGATACGATGAAGGGCTGGGTCGCGCGGCTGGAGTCGGCGGGCGTGCCCTGTGCGCCGATCAACACCGTGCCCGACGTGCTGGCCGATCCGCAAGTGAGGCATCGCGAGATGCTCGTGCATCTCGATCATCCGGTGTCGGGCCGCCTCGCCATGCTGGCCAGCCCCATGCGATTCCGGAACGCGCCGGTGGCGTACCGGCGCGCGCCGCCGCTCCTCGGCGAGCATGACAAGGAAATTCTCGCCGAACTGGGCCTCTGATACACCTTATATCATCATATAGACTATCATTATGATCTTTTTGATGGTAACAGCCTGAAAGGCAAAAGAGGGAGCGGATATGTCGCAGATGTCCAAAGGAGAAAGCGTGATCGCCGAGGCGCCGATGAACGCCTTCTCGATAGCAATCGTCCTCCTGTGCTGCATCGTCAACATCGCCGACGGACTCGATTTCGCCACCCTGGTCCAGGCGGCGCCGGTGATCAGCCACGCCTGGGCAGTGAACCCGCGGATGCTGGGCGTGCTGTTCGCCTCAACCGCGATCGGCATGGCGGTGGGCGCGTTCGTGGTGGCGCCGCAGGCGGACAGGTTCGGGCGGCGCACGATCCTGCTTTCGGCGCTGGCGCTGAACGCCGTGGTCATGCTGCTCAGCGCGGCGGCCGGCAGCGTCCACGAACTCTTGGCGCTGCGCTTCTTCACCGGCATCGGCGTGGGCTCGCTGATGGCCAATCTCAACGTACTGGTCATCGAATATGCGAACCGCAAATGGGGTAATTTCTTCCTTTCGGTGATGCACCTCTGCTATGCGCTCGGCGTCACCTTCGCGTCCCAGATCGGCTATTGGTTCGTCGCCGATCATGGCTGGCAGATATTGTTCATCGTCGGCGGCCTGTTCAATCTGGTCATCCTCGTCGCCGTGTTCCTCTGGCTGCCGGAATCGATGCAGTTCCTGCTCGCCGCCCAGCCGCGCGGCGCGCTCGAGCGGGTCAACCGCGTCCGCCGTCGCCTGGGCGTCGAGCCGCTCGACGCGCTGCCGGCGATCACCGGCGGGGGCCGGGCGCGGACGCGCATCGCCGATCTGATCGGGCCGGGGATGATCGCGGGCAGCGTGCTCCTCTGGGTGGCCTCGCTCGGCTATTCGGTCGTCGGCTTCTATCATCTGAGCTGGACGCCGAAGGTGCTGGACGACGCAGGCCTGCCGACGCGCCTCGCGCTGCTGGCGGGCACGTTCACCAGCATCTTCTCGATCCTCGGCAACCTGTCGATGGGCTATTTCTCGGCGATCGTCAGCGCGGCGCGGCTGACGGCGATCTATTTCGCCGGCGCGGCGACATCCTTCCTGCTGTTCGGATTGAACACGGGCGATCCCTATGTGATGCTGACGATCGCGCCGGTGATCAGCTTCTTCGCGCAAGGCGCGTTCAGCGGCCTGATGATCAACGCGACGCGCTATTATCCGGCGACGATGCGCGCGGCCGGCGTGGGCTTCGTGGTCGGCTTCGGCCGCTTCGGGGCGGTCGCGGGGCCGCTGGTGGGCGGCATCGTTCTTGGCGCGGGCGGCGGGCTGCTGCCGCTCTACGCCGCGCTCGCGGTGGTCGCGGCGGTCGCCGCCGCCTGTATTTTCATCGTCAGCCGGTTCCATGGCCCGGCACCGGCGACGGCATGATCCTCGGAGATAGATGATGGCACGGCTTACTCACGGTCTCGGCTCCTCGCACACCCCCATGCTCAACATGCGCGACGGCGATTGGGCGCGGTTCGAGGAGCGCGACATCCCAGGCAAGTTCCTCGACAAGGAAGGGCGTCCGGCGACCTACGCCATGCTGCTGGAACGCGCGGACAAGGCGCTGCGCGACCATATCACGCCCGCGCTGCTCGACGAGCGCATGCGCGCCGCCAAGCGGGGGGTCGAGCGGATCAGGGCGGCGATCGTCGCCTCCGGCATCGACACGCTGATCGTCATCGGCGACGACCAGGCCGAGCTTTACACCAACGACAATCTGCCGAGCATCCTCATCTATTATGGCGAGACGATCCGCAACAACCCGCGCCACAAGGGCAATCCCAACCCGCTCGAATGGTGGCAGAACGCGCGCGGCGGCTATTATGTGGACGAGGGCGAGACCGACTTCCCGGTCGACGCCGGGCTTGCGCGCCACATGATCGCCCGGCTGGTCGATGATGAATTCGACATCTCCACCGCCAACCGGCTGCGCGACGGCGAGGGCGAGGGCCATGCCTTCGGCTTCGTCCACCGTCAGTTGATGGACGAGGCCAACCCGCTGCCGATCGTGCCGCTGGCGCTCAACACCTATTATGCGCCCAACCAGCCGACGCCGCGCCGTTGCTATGCGCTCGGCCAGGCGATACGCCGGGCGGTCGAAAGCTATCCGGAGGACATCAAGGTCGGCGTCATCGCCTCGGGCGGCCTCAGCCATTTCGTGGTCGACGAAGAGTTGGACCGCGGCCTGATCGAGGCGATCCGCGCCAAGGATGTCGCCGCTCTCACGAGCATGGATCGGGCGAAGCTCAATTCAGGCAGCTCGGAAATCCGCAACTGGATCGCTACGGCCGGCGCGTGCGAACATCTCGACCTCGCCTGGTCGGAATATCTGCCCTGCTACCGCACCGAAGCGGGCACGGGCACGGGCGTTTGCTTCGCCGAGTGGCATTGAGTGGAGGAAGCCATGCGCCAACGCAGCATCAATATCGAATCGATCGGCCATCCCCAGCCGATCCCGCTCGCCTGCCGGATCGGGCCGATCCTCGCCACCGGCGGCATCATGGGCCGGGATAGCGAAACGCGCGTCATGCCGGAGGATGTCGCCGGGCAGGCCGCCAATTGCTTCCGCAACCTGGCGCTCGTGCTGGCCGAGGCCGGCATGGACATGGGAGACGTGGTGAAGATCACCTGTCATGTCCGCGACGACGGCGCGCGGGAGGCGATCAACGCGTCCTGGCTGGAACATTATCCCGATCCGGCCCACCGGCCGGCGCGCCATACCCAGATAGCGATCCTGCGCGGCGCGGTCCTCATCCAACTCGACGCTCTGGCGGTAGCAAAGGAAGCGGCATGATCATCGACGCCCACGCCCATATAGTGATGACCGACGCCGACTATGCGAAGATGGCGACGCTCACGGGCGCCCGCAACAATCCGCCCCAGGCCGCGAAGCTGCCGGCGGCGGAGGTGGCGGAGAAGACCGCGCGCGGCCTGCTCGCCAAGATGGACCAGGTGGGCACGGACGTGCAGTTCCTGTCGCCGCGCCCCTATCTCCAGATGCATTCGCTGGGACCGGCGGGCGTGCCGCTGCACTGGGCGCGCTATTGCAACAACCTGATCCACCAGCAGGTCGAGATGTTTCCGGACCGGCTGAAGGGCGTCGCCGGCCTGCCGCAGTTCCGCGCCGAGAGCCCGGCCAACTGCGTCGAGGAGCTGGAGCGCTGCGTCAGGGAGCTTGGCTTCATCGGCTGCATCCTCAATCCCGATCCCACGGAGGGCGACGCCCTGCCCCCGCCAGGCCTGGGCGATCGCTTCTGGTACCCGCTCTATGAGAAGCTCGTCGAATTGGACGTGCCTGCGTTGATCCATTCGGCCGGCTGCTGCCACCCACGCGAAAGCTACACGCTGAAGTTCATCAACGAGGGCAGCATCGCCGTGATGTCGCTGCTGCAGTCGGACGTATTCAAGGACTTTCCGACGCTGAAGATCGTCATCTCGCACGGCGGCGGCGCAATCCCTTATCAGATCGGGCGTTTCCGGGCCGGCGCGTGGCGGCGCGGCCGCGAGTTCGACCAGGAATTGCGCCAGCTCTATTTCGACACCTGCCTCTATTCCAGGGAAGGGCTGGAGCTGCTCTTTCAGGTGGTCGGGGCCGACAATTGCCTGTTCGGCACCGAGCGGCCCGGCACCGGATCGGTCCATAACCCCCATTGGGGCCATGACCTTGATGATCTGAAGCCGGTGATCGAGAGCATCGACTTCCTCACCGCCGAGGACAAGGCCAAGATCTTCGAGGGCAATGCCCGCAGGATCTATGGCAAGGCCTTCGCTTGAGCCTCGGTCTCGTCTTCGTGATGGGTGCGCCCGACGCGGGGGCGGACGGCCTGTCCCTTCCCGAAGGCGCGCTGGCGCCGGTGCCATGGGTCGGCCGGACCATGTCCAGCCGGGCGGGGGAGCCGGGGCGGCCGCGCCACATGCTGCTGGCCGACAGCGCAGCGAAGACGGACCTCGCCGGGGCGGCGGGCGCATGGCGCTGGTCGGGCGTCCAGATCCTGCCAGGCGACGAGCCGGCGCCCAGGAACGCGGGCGGCCTGCTCGTGAACTGGATGAACATCGACGGCGCGCACGAGGAGGAGTTCAACGACTGGTACGATACCGAGCATGTGCCGCGCTTCCGGGCGGTGGACGGCGTACTCGCCGCGCGGCGCTTCCGCGCTTCGACAGGCCAGCCGAGCTACGCGGCCTTTTATCACCTGCGCGACCTGGACGTGGTGACCGGCGCCCAGTGGCGCGAAGCCGCGACGACACCATGGAGCGCGCGGATATTGACTTTCCGCCATGACAATCTGCGGATGGGTTTCACCCCCGCCTGAGGACAAGGAACGAAGCATGCGACGGGCGCGATGGATGGGGCTGGCGGTGGCGGCGGGGCTGCTTGGGGCGGCGGCCCCGCCCCCACCCCCGCCTCCGCCCGAAATCGCAATTCCCCAGCCGCGCGTCTTCCCCGAAAGCATCACCGCGACGCGCGACGGCACGCTGATCGTCGGCAGCGCGGGCAATGGGACGATCTGGCGCGCCCGGCCCGGTGACAAAGCCGCCACCATTTTCATCGCGCCGGACAGCAGTGGACTCGTGTCGGTGCTGGGCGTGTTCGCGGACGACAGGCATGGCCTGCTCTATGTCTGCTCCAACGGCCGACGCGGCGACCCGACCGAGGCGCGCGACCGCGCCGCGGCGATCCGCCTGTTCGACCTCAAGAGCGGCGCGCCGGTCAGGAATATTCCCACCCCTGGCGCCTCTCGGTCGCTGTGCAACGACTTCGCGGTCGCGCCCGACGGCACCGCCTATGTCGCAGAAACGCTGCGCGGCTCGATCATCCGCGTGCGCGGGGACAAGGCCGATGTCTGGATCGCCGATCCGCGCCTGGCGGGCGCTGACGGCATCGCCTTCGACAACGACGGCCAGCTCTACGTGACCAGCGTCACGTCCGGCCGCATGTTCCGCACCGGCGCGTCCGCCGATGGGAGCGCGCGTCCGCTGGTCGAACTCATCCCGCCCCGCAAGCTCGACCGTCCGGACGGCCTGCGCCATATCGGCCCCGGTCGCTTCCTGCTCGCCGAGGCGGGCGATGAGGGCGGGATCACGCTCATGACCGTCAAGGGCGACATGGTGACCCTCTCCCCGCTCCCCGGCGGCCGCGCCGGCACGACCTCGGCGGTGGCGCTGGGGAAGACCTCCTGGGCGGTCGCGGGCAAGCTCCGCTATCGCACCGATCCCGCGCTGGCTGGGCAGGATCCCGGTCCCTTCGCCATCTATGGCACGCCTATCCGAGCAGGACGATGAGGACCGGCTTCGCCTTGCCGATCGACGGCGCGCCGGTCGAGGGCGCGGACACCCGGCGGGCGGTCAATCCCGCCACCGAGGCGCCTTTCGCCAGGGCGGCGGGCGCGTGACGGCGACGCCGCCAGCCGATCCCCGGTTCGCGGCCAACGCCATACCGTGCGACGGCTGCACGCTCTGCTGCTTCAACGAGCAGGTGATCCTGCGCCCCGAGGCGGGCGATGTGCTGGACGATTTCGACTGGGAATATATCGCGAGCGATCTCTATCCGGGTCAGCGCGTCCCGGCGCTGAAACGCGATCCCGCGACCGGGCATTGCGTTTATCTGACGGAAACCGGCTGTTCGATCCACGAGCGCGCGCCCGCGATCTGCCGGCGCTATCATTGCGCCCGCACCTTCAAGGCACTCGGCCGGATGTCGCGGTGCCGGCGGGACATATTATGGGCGATGGGCAATGTGCTGGACAGGGCGCAAGTCGAGCGCGGCCGCGACCGCCTCCAGCGCGCCCGCGAACTGGGGATCGATCATCTGATCGACACGGACGCGCAGGTCCGGGCTTTCGAGCGCATCGCCGACGCCCACAAGTCCGGGCGGCGCTAGGCTGTAAACTCAGAACCGCGCACGGACCCCCAATGTCCAGAACATGCCGCGCGTATCGTAGAAGGGCGAGTTCGCGATCTGCGGCTGGACGATGGCGTTCGGCGCGATCGGCGGCGCGACATTGAACAGATTGTCGATCCGCCCATAGATGTCGAAATTCCCGGTCAGCTTGTAGCTCGCGTCGAGGTCGACATAACCGCGGCTGGGAATATTGTTGTTGTCGATGTCGAGCGTGGTGACGTTGAAGCGGGTGTCATATTTGCCGCCGTCGATGAAACTGTAGGTCACGCCCAGCTTGGCGCGCCCGATCTGGTACCGTGCCTCCGCGTTGAAGCGCCACTGGGGGACGCCCAGCGGCGGCGGCGAGACACCCGCGAGGCCCACATAGTCATTGGTCGCGCCATTGGCGATCGTCTTCAGCTCGGCCACGTAATTGGCCAGCACCCGGAAGGTCATCGTGCCCTCGCCGAAGGTTCTGAGAGGGAAACGGTACATCGCCTCGAAATCGATGCCCGATGTCTTCTGCGACTGCGCATTGAACGGCACGACGTTCACCCGCGTAAGCCTGCCCGAGGCATCCCGCACGACGCTGGCGCAATAGACGGTCTGGCCGTTGAAGCAGAAATCGACGATGTTCTGGCCGGACACGGTGGAGATCGCGTCCTTGATCTTGATCGAATAATAATCGACCGACATTCGGAAGCCCGGCAGCCAGCCCGGCTGGAACACGGCGCCGATGGCGCGCGTGTCCGCCTTCTCCGGCTTCAGGTCGGGATTGCCGCTCGTCACCTGCAGCACCTGTCCGGAGACATTGCTGGGCCGGTCGACGAGTTGGCTGATCACCTGATTGCCGCGGGAGAACAGTTCATAATTATTGGGCGCGCGGATATCGCGGGAGATCGTGCCGCGGAACCGGATATCGCTGACCGGCGCGTAATTCAGACCGACCTTCCACGTCGCCACGCCGCCGCTGGTGGAATAATCCGTGTAGCGCACCGCTCCGTTCAACTCCAGATTCTTGGCGAAGGCCATGTCGCGCGCCAGCGGCACGACCACCTCGCCATAGACTTCCTTGACGTTATACTTGCCCGAAAAGGGTTGGGCGTTGATCGAGCGCCAGCGCGCCGCGGCGGAGTCGGGGTCGGAGGTGAGCACGGTCTGCTCGGTGCGATATTCCGCGCCCGCCGCCAGTGAGACGTCGCCGGCCCAGGTCGTGAAGGGCGAACCTTTCAGGTTCAGGTAGAACACCTTCTCGCGCTGCACGGAGGATTGCCAGCTATTCCCGAGATAATAGGCCTGCGCCGCCTGGTTGATCGCCCCCGCGCCGAACAGGTTGACCGGCACGCACCCGCTGATGTCGGGATTGCTGCTCCCCGGATTCTGCAGCGTCACGCGGCAGACGGGCTGGCCGGTGGCGGGATTGATGACCGCGTCGACCGCGTTGAAGAAGCGCGTCTGGATGCGGTTGTTGGTGCTGTCCTGCCGGTAATGAGTGCTGCCGATCTGGCCAGAAACATCCCAGCTCCAGCCGCCAAACTTGCCCTCGATGCCGATCGCGCCGCGCCGCATTGTCGTGCGCGTGGAGAAGAAAGCCGTGCCGTCCTCTAGCTGCTGGCGGCCGAGGGCGAAGCTGCTCATATTGGCGGCGGCCATCGCCGACCTCAGGGCAGCCGGGAGATAGGCGTTGTCCGCATTGATCGTCAGCGTGCCATTGTCATAATTGGCGGTGAGATCGCTCCGGGTCTCGGTGCGGGATTCGAGGTAGTCGCCGAACAGCTTGATGTCCTGCGTCAAGTCGAAATCGATCCGGCCATAGCCGGTATAGCGTTTCAGGATCGGCAGCAGATTGCCGCCATCCTCGAAGCTGCCGCCGTCGCCGCCGGTCATGTAGGTGCCGCCGACATTCGTGCCGTAATTGAAAGGAACAGGTTGGCCGTTCGGACCGAATTGCACGCCGGTGCCGGTGGGGAAACCGAGCAGCCTGGCGAGCGCGAGCCCCGACGTACGGCCGAGCACGCCCCCCGGCGTCATCTGCGAAAAGGTGGAATTATCGGCGATGATCAGGCGCGGCTGGCCGTTGGTGGCCGTGTAGTTCGGGTTGGTCAGCAACGCCGTGCGATGCGAACCCCAGGGCCGCGACGCCTGGCTGGTCTGGCCCGAATTGCGTAGATAGTCGAAGGCGGCCTCCACGTGCAGCCGGTCGTCCATGAAGCCATGCCCATAGGCGAGCGACACCGCCGGCCGATGGAAGTCGTCATATTTGGTCTGCGCATAGGACAGGTCGCCGCGGAACCCCTCAAGGTTCCTCTCCAGCGTGAAGTTGACGACGCCGGCCACCGCGTCCGACCCATAGGCCGCCGACGCGCCTCCGGTGACGATCTCGACATTGCTGATCAGTGCGGTGGGGATGACATTGGTGTCGATCGTGCCCGCGGGATCGGTCAGCGGCAGGCGGCGGCCGTCGAGCAGCACGAGCGTGCGCTGCGGGCCGAGGCCGCGCAGATCGGCGGTGCTCGCGCCGACCGGCTCGCTCGACTTGCCGACATTCTGGTTGATGCGCAGTTGGGGGATATCCTGCAACAGTTCGGAGACGGTGTGGACCGCCTTCTCCTGCAACTGCGCCTGGCTGATGGCGGTGACGGGCGTCGGGGCGGTGAAGCCGGAGATGCGCGTGCCGGTGACGACAATATCGCTCGCGGTGGGCTGAGCCGCGGCCTGCGCCGGAGCGCCCTGGGCTGGAGCACCCTGGGCTTGGGCGGCCGTCGCCAGCGCCAAACTCCCGGTGGCCGCCAGCGGCACCAGACTGGACGTGTTCAATAGCCGCCATGGACGCATGCTCCGAAGAGCCTCGACACCTCTCGCCATCATGACCTCCCTCAGCTCCCTTTACCGGGGGCGCGGTCAGGAACTCTCGGACGCGCTCGCAAAAAAGGGCCCACGCGCCGCATTCAGCGCGACCGAACCGCTCCCGTTCAAGATCCTTGAAGAGGCGAGGCTATTCCAATCCCTACCGCGACCTGCGGATATGCGTTTTCTTTTTCGCGCAGTGAGTGACTCATCTGCTAATAAGGCAGTTTATTGACTTTTTAGAACCGTGTCAATCGCCGCACGGTGAGGCGTTGCGCATCACTTCTCGTCGAAGCCGTAGATGTCGAGCGTCCTCTCTCCGGCACGGATGCGCGCAATCTTCGCGGCTTCGTCGAGTTCCCGCGCATGGCCGCGCGCGACGGCGTTGGCCGCCTCGGCGGCGGGGATGGCGACCACGCCGTCGCGGTCCCCGACGATCAGATCGCCGGCCGCGATCACCACCTGCCCGATGGCGATCGGCTGCTGGAGCCGGGGCGGCACATCGAAACCCTTGATCGTGCCTCGGATGCATATGCCGTTGGAGAAGACCGGGAAGCCCATTTCGGCGAGGCGGGCGGTGTCGCGTACGCCGCCGTCGATCACCAGCCCCGCCAGGCCGCGCGCCATCGCCGCCTCGTTCAATATGTCGCCCCAATAGCCGCCCTCGATCCCGCCGCTGGTCGAGACCACCAGGACGTCGCCCGGCTCGGCGCGATAGAGGGCGCGGTGAATCCACAGATTGTCGAGCATCGGCACCACCACCGTATAGGCGGGCCCGGCCACTCGCATGTCCGGCGCGACGGGCTTGATCGCGGACGGCAGGGCCCCGATGCGTCCGGCCGCCTCATGCAGTGTGGCGGCGCCCAGCGCGCGCGCGCGCGTCAGCATTTCCGCGTCGAATATCGGCTGTTCGGTCATTTCGTCGCCTTCCCCGGAGACCTGGCCGCTCGGCCACCGCAAATGGTTATTGAGCTAGTCTATCGATTACGGATGTGGATCGATGACCACATGCTCCTGGGTGTAATAGCCGCGCGCGAACCCGATGCTCGCCGCGCCGTCGGCGTACCAGGCCTTGGCCTCGGGCGACGTTACGCCCCGGTAGCTCTGATCCTTGTGCCAGGACTGGGCGATGCCATCCACCTCGCCGAGCGCGTGGCTGAAGGGCGGGATGTCGCTCCGCCTGGCCGGCGCCACGACCTCGTTCAGGATCAGGCCAGCGACTTCCGGCACCTTGCTCGCCATCGCGCCATGCACGCGGAGCCAGTGGTCGACAAAAGCCGCGTGGGTCGTGCCCGGCTTGCGCTGGAGCAGCGAGAACAGCCCCTTGCCGCCCCGCTTCACCGGCACCATCACATTCTCGGTGACGCGATAGCCCTGGATCTCGCCGACGAACAACGGCCCGTCGCTATACCAGGCGCGCGCCTCCGGCGGGGCGTCGGGATTGCTGGGCGAGTTGCTCTCCAGCTTCCAGGATTCCGCGACCCCGTCGATCAGGATCGGCGTGCCGCCGGGTATGTCGTTCCGCCCCCGGCTGGGGCCCAGCACCTCGTTGCAGACCATGCCCCGCATGCCCGGAATCTTGAGCGCCATCGGCGCGTGCACTCCCAGCCAATAGCGCATGAACTCCTCATGCGTGGCGCCCGGCTTACGGATGAGCAGGGTCAGGGACTTGGCGATGCCGGGCGGCATGCGCGTATATTGCGCGCGCGCCATCGCCGGCACGGTCAGTGCCGCGACCCCCGCCGCAAGCAGTTCGCGCCGCCCGATCACGGCACCGGGACGCGTGTTCGCGGGTTGCTCCGACATCGCCGTTCCTCCTGCCTGTATGCTCACAGCCGCACGCGCACGCCCGCCATGAAGCGCCGCCCGACCTTGTCGTACCAGATGCCGTTGGTCGGCACGTTCAGCACCGCGTAGGGCGTCGGCGCCGGATCCTTGTCCAGCAGGTTCTCAATCGACCAGAAGAACCGGAACTGCTGCGTCGCGTCGATCGAGCCGGCCAGGTCGAGATAGGCGAACGCCGGCACATGGTTGTCGTTGATCGTCAGCGCGGGCGTGGTGTTGTAGATATTGTCCTGCTTGCCTGCCGAGATGAAGTTTAACTGCGGCGTGATCGAGAACGGCCCGCGCGTATAGGTGACGGCCAGGTTGCCGCGGAAGCGCGGCATCGCGCCGAGATTGGCCTGGCCCATCTCGCCCACGCGCTCGATCGCGCCGGCGCCGGTGCCCGGATCGACCAGCGCGTTGAAGACATAGGTGCCGCTCGCCGCGATGCTCACCCGGCCTTCCCCCAGCGGAAAACCATAGCTCAGCGTCATATCCAGGCCCTTGTTCCGGAACGAGCCCACGTTGAGGGCCGGCGCCGTGAGACTGGTGGGATTGCCGGCTGCATCGAACGTGAACAGGCTGCAGAATTCCTGCTGGCCGAGCGTGCAGAGCGACGCGACGTTGAGGCCGGACAAATTGGTGATCGCACCCTTCAGATTGATGTCGTAATAGTCGACCGACGCGCGCAGCCCGCGCAGGAATCCGCCCGGCTCGACGACCACGCCAGCAGTGAAGGTATCGGCCTTCTCGGCCTTTAGGTCGGGGTTCCCGGCCGAAACATTCTGCGGAATGATCTTGGTTATGCCGTTCACGGTGATCGTGTTGGTCACGAAGTTGCCGGGGCTGGCGAGTTCCCAGATGGCCGGCGCGCGAATGTCGCGCGACCGCGTGACGCGCAGGCGCAGGCCGTCCACCGGCTCCCACACGCCGCCGACCTTCCAGGTCACCTGATCGCCCACCGTGCTGTAATGGGCGAAGCGAGCCGCGCCGTTGATGTTCAGCGAACGCAGGAAGGGCTTGTCCTTCGCCAGCGGCACGATCGCCTCGACATAGGCTTCCTTGACGTCGAAGCTGCCGCGATAAGGGACGGCGTTGCCCGTGGACGAAAAGCCGTTCGCCGCCGCGATCGGATCGGCGCCGACATTCTCGCTTTCGCGCCGATATTCGATGCCGACCGCGGCCGAGACTGGCCCCGCCCAGGTCGAGAACAGATTGCCCCGCAGGTTCGCCGCCGCGCTGTGCTGGATATACTTCACCGTCGTATGGCCGGTGCCGTTGACATAGTTGATGGCGGCGGCGGATGGAGAACCTGCACCAAACAGGTTCAGCGGCACGCAGCCATTGTTGGGATTCACGTCGCGCGTCGAACGGCAGACGATCTTGCCCGCGCTGTTGAAGACCGCGTCCGCAGCCAGGGGCACGTTGGCGCTGATGGTGTTGTTGAAGCTATAGCCGTCATAATTGTTCCGGCCGTAGGAATAATGGGCGTCCCAGTGCCAGGAACCGCCAAGCTCGCCCTTGCCTCCAACCTCCACGTGCCGCGTCGCGTTCACCGCCTCGGTCTTCACATTGCCGAAATCATAGCCGATCCGCGACATGGTGAAGCTGGTGATCCCATCCTTCGCCATCGCCGCCTTCACGGCTGGCGACAGATACGCATTGTCGTCCTTGATGGTCACGGAGGTGTAGCGCGGCGGCAGCCCGCTCAATATGCCCTTCGACCGCGAATAGCCGCCCTCCACATAGGCGGTAAGGGCGGGTCCGAACTCATATTCGGCGTGCGCGTAAGTGGTGAAACGGCGCAGCGCGGGCACAAGACTGGTGCCGCGCGCGATCGACTGTCCTTCACCGCCGATCTGCGTCGTCCCGTTTGACAGGGTGCCGGAATCGAACGGTCGCACGCTGCCATCGGAATTGAAGGTATATTTGTTCAGCGAGAAGCCGGCCGGGCCGGTGATCCTGCCGCCCGCGCCCAGATTATTGTGCACCCCCTGCGTCAGGATCAGCGCCGGCTGACCGTTCGTCCTGTAGGCGGAGTTGCTATAGATTTGATATTCCTTGCGGCCCCAGTCGCGCGTGTACATGTCGCCGACGCCGCTGTTGCGCTCATAGTCCGCGCTCACGACGACATGGCCGCGATCCTGCGCGAAGCTGGTGCCCGCGATGAAACCCAGACGCTGCGTCGCATAGTCGCCTTCCTCGGATATGCCCGCCTGGGCGCGCGCCTCGAGCCCGGTAAAATGTTTCTTCAGGATGACGTTCACAACGCCGGACACGGCGTCCGAACCATATTGGGCGGATGCGCCGCCCGTCACCGTCTCCACCCGATCGACCATCAGCGTGGGGATCAGGTTGAGGTCCACCGTGACGGGCACGCCGAGCTTGCTGGCGGGCGATGACGGCACCATGCGACTGCCATTCACCAACACCAGCGTGCGCTGTCCGCCCAGGGAGCGCAGGTCAGCCGTCGCCTGGGCCGGGCTGCCGGTGTTGGTCGCGTTGGCGCCGGGGCTGCGCGTCGGCTTGAAGGCCGGGTTGAGGTTCAGCACGGACATCACCGTGGTGGCCGCGCGGCGATCGATCACTTCGGAGCCGACCACGGCGGTCGGCGACGGGGCCTGGAACCCGCTCAACGCAACGCGCGAGCCAGTGACCACGATGTCCTGCGCGTTGATGTCCTGCGGGTTGTCAGGGGCGGCATCCTGCGCTGCAGCGGTCGCAGGCGCGGTCTGCGCGCCCGCCGCGGCAGCGAGGAAGGACGCGATGCCGATGGCGGACACCGACGCAGTCAAAAGGCGATACCGCATTAAGAGCCCTCTCTGTGTTTCCGTTTTTATTTTCTATAGGTCAGTCTATCATACTTTATGAGCTGGTCAATCATTCTCCAGCGAGTCGACCCACCAGTCAGATGGGCAGAGGGACGAAAACATGATGGACCATAGCGCAGCTACACGAAATCCTCACGCGTCACGCCGGGCGGCGCGAGATCAGCGTCATGATCTTCAGCCTGCGGCGCCTGGGCGGCACGAAGACATGCTTGCGTCACGAACATATAATGCCGCTCATATAGGTGGGTGCCGCAGCGGCGGCGGAGAGCATCGAAGTCGGGATGGCGGCGCAGGCGCCAAGCGCAAGAACATCTCGCCCGCACAAGCTTCCAATCCCTGGAACACTCCTGAGCCGCATGGACAAATTCGGAATATCGGCGAATGGCCAATGGCGAGCGTCAATTCCTCCCTGCGCGCAGCGTGGGGAGGGGGACCGCCGCTGAAAGCGGTGGTGGAGGGGAAAATCGGAAGGTCGTGCCCCTTCCCCTCCACCAGCCTTCGGCCGGCCCCCTCCCCATCTCCCGATGGGGAGGATTAAAGAGGTCCGCTCTCCGTTTAAATCACTTAGCCGGGCGATACTCGAATTTGTCCACGCTGCCCAAGGATCAGAGGGCATCTAGCCAGGATGCTTTTGATAAGCTAATAAATTAGGTCATTAGTGTAAACGTCGGGAAATGGGCGGCTGAGGAGTGGGCGTGAACAACATGCGGCATGGGATGGAGCGTCGGACGCTGATCGGCGGCGCGCTGGCGACGGGACTGGCGGGCGCCTTGCCCGGCCGCCTCCTGGCCGCCGCGCCCGATGGCCGTCTGTTCAAATGCACGGAATTCCTCCGGCGCGCGCCCGGAATGACGCCGGACGCCTTCCTCGCCCATTGGGAGAAGGAACGCGCGCCGCTTCTGCTCGGACTGAAGGGTTTGCGCGGCCTCATTTTCAACAGGGTGATCCGCGAACGATCGCCGGACGCCCCGCATGACGGCATCATCGAAATGTGGTTCGCGGACGAGGCGGCGTACACCCATGCCTTTGGCGCTGCGGACGAGCAGCTGATCGGCGCGCTGGCGGACGACCTGCCGCACTTTGCGGCGGGCGATCCGATGGGGTTGTTCACGCGGGAAGTGTCCATCCGGATTCCCAACTCCAAACCGGGCAACGCCAAGCGCATCGGGCTGGTCGGACGGAATCCCGGCACGACCGAGGACCAGTTCTTCCGGGAGTGGCGGACCGTCCACGCCAAGGAAGCGGCCAATCAGCCGGGACTCGCCGGCTATGTGCTGAACATGCGTGCGGGGCCTCGCCTGCCCGATCTGCCCTGGGACGGCTATGCCCAATTGTGGTGGACCGACTGGCCAGCGTTCGAGGCGGCCAGCCGGGCGATCCACGCCACGGTAGGCGCGCGGCTCCACTTCTTCCATGCGCACCAGCTTTATTATGTCGACGAGTTCGTCGCGCTGGCGCTCCAAGGCCGCTTCGGCTGACGATCCGTCAGACCCGTTCTGAGCAGCAAGGCGATGCCCTGACCGACGCCGGCACCGTTCAGCCGGCCATCAGGGAGAGGCCGGATCGCATCACAGATATAGCGTGCGTCATCCGGCCTCTCCCCGATGGTCGGCGTAATAGAGCGGCCCGCCACGCCAGCGCGGCCAGCCATAGCCATGCACCCACACCATATCGACGTCGGAGGCGCGCTGGGCGATGCCCTCGGCCACGATCCGGCGGCCTTCCTCGATCATCGGATCGAGCAGGCCGGCGAGTATCGCCTCATCGCTCCAGTCGCGCTGCGGGATAGCTTTGTCGGCGGCGAGTTCGGCGATGATCCGCTCCACTTCGGGCGAGGGCGTGGCCCGGCCCTCGTCGTCATAATCGTAGAAACCGGCGCCAACCTTCTGCCCGCGCCGGCCGCGTTCGTTCAGCCGTTCGCGGATGGTCGAGCCGGTGGAGGTCTCGGGCGTCCAGCCGAGGTCGAGGCCGGCAAGGTCACCGATCCGAAACGGCCCCATCGGCATGCCAAACGCCACCAACACACGATCGATCGCGTAGGGACTCGCCCCCTCCAGCGCCATCGCCTCGGCAGCGAGGCGGCGCGCCATCAGCATGCGGTTGCCGATGAAGCCATGGGCATTGCCGGCGACGACCGCGATCTTGCCGAGCCGCTTGGCCAGATCAAGCGCGGTCGCGAGCACCTGCGGCGAGGTCCGCGCGCCGCGAACGATCTCCAGCAGCTTCATGATGTTGGCGGGCGAGAAGAAATGCAGACCGAGCACCTGCTCTGGCCGGGATGTGCAAGCGGCGATCGCGTCAACATCGAGATAGGAGGTGTTCGTCGCGAGGATCGCCGTCGGCTTCGCGACGCCGCCGAGCGCGCGGAAGATCACCTGCTTGACCTCCATCGTTTCGAACGCGGCCTCGATCACCAGATCGACCTCGGCGAGATCATCGTAGGAGAGCGATCCGGTCAGCCGGGCGCTGGCCGCGTCCGCCGACGCCCGGTCCATGCGGCCGCCCTTCACCGCGCGCGCGATCAGGTCGCGCACCCCCGCCAGCCCGGCGTCGAGCGCTTCCCGCCGCTGCTCCACCAGCACCACCGGCAGACCGGCGGTGAGCAGGGCCATGGCGATGCCCCTGCCCATCGTCCCCGCGCCGATCACGCCGACCCGATCGATCGGAAGGCGCGGCGTGTCGGCATCGATTCCCGCGACCTTGGATACCTCCCGCTCGGCGAAGAAGACATGGCGGAGCGCGGCGGACTGCGCGCCGTCGCGCAGCCGCGTGAAGGCCGCGCGTTCCAGCGCCAGCGCCTCGTCGAAAGGCACGTGCAGGCCCTTTCGGATCACCTCGACGCAAGCGGCGGGCGCGTCCTGACCGCCGAAGCGCCGAGGATTGGCGTTCCCATATTCGTCTAAGACGGTGTCGACGCGGTCGGGATCGGCCACTGGAAGATCCCGCGTGCGGACCGGCGCGCCTTCGCCAGCGGCCTCGCGCGCGAACTGCCGCGCCGCCTCGATCAGCGTTCCGTCGGCGACCTTGCGGTCGAGCAGACCCGCTTCCAACGCTTCTTCGGCACTGATCGGATCGCCGCCGACGATCATCGCCAGCGCTTTCCCCACGCCGACCAGACGCGACAGGCGCTGTGTGCCACCCGCCCCCGGCAACAGCCCAAGCTTGACTTCGGGCAGCCCAAATCGGGCGGAGGAAACCGCAATCCGCCGATGTGCGCCGAGCGCCACCTCCAGCCCGCCGCCAAGCGCCGTACCGTGGATCGCGGCGATAACGGGCTTGGCGCTCTCCTCGATTGCGGCGACCACCTCCGGCAGGCTGGGCGGAAGCGGCGGCTTGCCGAACTCACGGATATCGGCGCCCGCGAAAAAGGTGCGGCCGGCGCAGCGGATCACCAGCGCCTCCACGACGGGATCGGCGGCCGCCTCGGCGACGGCGTCCAGCAGCGCCTGTCGCACGTCGCGTCCGAGCGCGTTGACCGGCGGCGCATCGACCACACACTCGCCGATGCCTTCGCGAATGGAAAAGGAGGCAACCTCGCTGGCGAAGGCCATGTCGTTCTCCGGAGCGGTTATCAGCGGAACCGGGGTTCGCGTTTCGATGTGAAGGCGGTGACCGCCTCCCGATAATCGGGATCGAGACCCAGCTCGCCCTGCATGATCGCTTCGGCGGCGAGCGCCTCGTCGAGCGTCTGGTCAGCCGCCTCGCGCACGCGGCGCTTGATCGCGGCTATCGCGGCGCGCGGACCCCTGGCCAGCCGCGCCGCCAGCGCCTCCGCCTCGGCGACGAGCGCCTCGTCCGGGCAGACGCGGGACACCAGTCCCCAGGCGAACGCCTCGTCCGCGTCGAAGGCGTCGCCGGTGAGCAGCAGCGCCAGTGCCCGATTGAGCCCGACCTGCCGCGCCAATGTCCAGCTCAGCCCGCAATCGGGGCCGAGACCGACCTTGACGAATGGCAGCTGGAAGCGCGCCGAAGCGCCGGCGAGCACGATATCCGCCGCAAGCACCAGCCCCATGCCCGCCCCCGCCGCCACGCCGCCGACCGCGGCTATCACCGGCATCGGCAGCGCGATCAGCCGGCGGATCAACGGACTGTAATTCTCGACCAGCGAGGCCTGGAGATCCACCTCTCCCTCGGCGAGCATGTCGCGACGTTCGGCCAGATCCTGACCGCTGCAGAACGCCCCGCCCGCGCCGGTGATCACCAGTGCGCGGATAGCCCGGTCCGCCTCGACCGCCGTCAGCGCCTCGCGCCACGCAAGGTGGGTCGCCGCGTCGATCGCGTTGCGCCGGGCCGGACGGTCGAGCGTAAGCCAGCCGACCGGCCCCCTGCGCTCGAACGGGATAGGGGAGGCCGCCTCGGCCATGGTCACTTCCGCAGGATGGTGATGGCGCAATTGCCGCCCGCGCCCAGCACATGGGCGAGGCCGACCCTGGCGCCCTCCACCTGCCGCGCACCTGATTCGCCGCGCAGTTGGGAAACGATCTCCACCACCTGGCCGAGATGCGATGCGCCGACCGGCTCGCCCTTGCTGATGAGGCCGCCGCTCATGTTCACCGGATGCTTGCCGGTGATCTCGGTGACGCCCTCGTCGATCAGGCGCCCGCCCTCGCCGACCGGGCAAATCTGCAGTTCCTCATATATCTCCAGCTCGCAAAAGGCGTCGGTATCCTGCACCTCGAAGCAATCGATGTCCTCCGCGCCGAGCCCGGCCTGCTCATAGGCCTTGCGGGCGGTCACCTCGGTCGGACCCTCATTATTGGCGGTGGCGCTCATGCTGTCGGCGGGGCAGCGGAAATCGGCCGAATAGCGCGCGATGGTGTGGACGCTGCTGGCGATGGTGATCGGCGCGCGCGCGCCGATTTTGCGGGCATAATCCGCGGACGCGATCACGACCGCCGCGGCGCCATCGTCCGGCGCGCAGATTTCCAGCCGGCGGATCGGATCGCATACGAGCGGCGAGCCAAGGATTTCCTCCAGGCTGAATTCCTTGCGATACATCGCGTTGGGATTGTGGACGCTGTTCCGGTGGTTCTTGTAGGCGATCTTGGCGATCTGCAGGTCGGTGGTGCCATATTCGTGCATGTGGCGCATCGCGCGCATCGACCAGTAAGACGGATTCAGCGATAGCCCCATCTCGATCTGCCAGTCGGCGTAGATCATGCGCGGATCCATGAAGCCGCGCGGCATCTTCTCCGCGCCCAGCACCATCACCACGTCGCACTCGCCGGACCGGATCGCCAGCACGCCCTGGCGAAGCGCCGCGCCGCCGCTGGCGCAGGCCGCCTCGATATCGACAATCGGCATGTCCGTGCCACCCAGCTTGCGCAGAATGCGCGCGCCGGATGTCGCAGGCAGGTACATGCGCGAAAGATAGGAAGCCTGGATGTCCGACCAGGCCAGCCCTGCGTCCGCCAGCGCCATGCGCGCCGCGTGGGAGCCGATCTCCTCGGCCGTCTTGTCGAAACGGCCGAACGCATGAATGCCCGCGCCGATGATAACCACATCCTTCATGGGAACTCCTTAGGCGGCAGGATTGTAGACGAAATCGACGACGCCATCGGCGCGCGCGCGGGCCGTGAACCGCACCGTCATGCCGATGCGCACAGCATCCGGATCGCCGCCCACGGGCGCCACGACGCGCAGCCCTTCGGGCAGTTCGACCAGCCCGATCGCGAAGGGCTGGAACGGTTCCGCGCCCTTGTAATCGCCCGGCGGGCGATAGCGCACCACGGTATAGGTCCACACCTTGCCCTCGTCGGAGAGCGCGATCGGGAAGACATCGTCGCTGCCGCAATTCGGACAGAGCGTGTTGGCGCCGAGGGTCGTCTCTCCACAGGCCCGGCAGCGGCTTCCGGCCAAGCCGACCGAGGCGAGGTCGTCCAGCGCTCCAGTCATCAGGCCGCTCCGCACCGGGCGGAATTCCGAGAGCGGTGTGGAATCAGTCATGGGCGAACGTCCTTCCAAGTCAGCATATTTGGATCATTAGTACAGTTTAATGTACTATATCAACCCTCCGCATGCCGATTCTTCTGCCCGGATGTCATTTCACCTCATGGCCGTCCCAATCCTGATTGGCGCGATGGACGAGATAGGCATGGATCGCCTCGGCGTCGGGCCGGGAAAGCTTATCGGCGAAGCTCACCATGCCGTTATCGGCGCGGATGCCGCCCAGCACGATGTCGTAGAATTGCGCGCGCGTCTCTGGCGTCAGCTTGCGCAGATCCTTGATGCCGCCCCGCGCCTCGTCGCCATGGCAGCCGGAGCAATTGGTGGCGTAGAGTCCGCGGCCGCGATCGACCTGCGCCGCCGGCGCGCTGTCGGGCGGCGGCGGCGCGACCGCGGCGGCGGTCGCGGCCGGGAGCGGCGGCAGCGTCGCCTTGCCGTCCAGTCGGAACACCAGCAGCCGGGCGGTCGACAGCCGCATCCCTGAGTCGTTGCTGTTCGGGCCATGGGCGAGGCCGCCGCCCCAGCCGGCGTTGACAGCGACATATTGCACGTCATCGATGACATAGCTCATCGCGCCGGCAATCGGCACCTGCCGGACCGGCATCTCCCAAAGCTTCGCGCCGGTGTCTGCCCGATAGGCAGCGAAATGGGTGTCGATCGTCCCCTGGAAGACCAGGTTTCCGCCTGTCACCAGCGCGCCGCCGCTGCCGCGGCGCGTGTACGGCACGCGCCAGACTTCCTTCTGCTTCACCGGATCCCAGGCGGTGAGCCAGACCTTCGTCATCGCCGCGATCTCGGCGGCGTGGCGCTTGCGCAGTTCCTCATGACCCGTGGAGGTGATGCCAAGCTGGTGCATCTCACCGGGCTGAACCTTGAACTTCGGATCGAACGCATATGTCATCGCGCTCTGGAGCACCGGGAAATAGGCGAGGCCCGTCTTCGGACTATAGGCCATCGGGTTCCAGTTATGCCCGCCGCCCGCGCTCGGCGATACCAGCACCGGCGTCTCGCCGTAGCGCGCCTCCGGATTCACGATCGGGCGGCCGGTTTTCCTGTCGATGCCCTTGGCCCAGGTGATGCCGGGCACATAGGGTTCGGCCGAAAGCAGTTTTCCGGTGCGGCGGTCGAGCACGTAGAAGAAGCCGTTCTTCGGCGCATGCAGCAGCACCTTGCGGTTCCGCCCGCCGAACTTCATGTCCGCAAGGATGATCGACTGGGTCGCGGTATAGTCCCATTCGTCACCCGGCGTTTCCTGATAGTGCCAGACATAGGCGCCGGTATCGACGTTCACCGCGACGATCGAGGACAGGAAGAGATTGTCGCCGCCGCCCGGGCTACGCACCGCTTGCGCCCAGGGGCCGCCATTGCCGGTGCCGATATAGACCAGCCGCGCTTCAGGATCGTAGGCGAAGCTGTCCCATGCGGTGCCGCCGCCACCCTGCTTCCACCATTCGCCCTTCCAGGTCTTGGCGGCCCTCGCCTCGGCCTTGCTTTTGTAGCCCTTGGCGGGATCGCCGGGGACGATGTTGAAGCGCCAGAGCTTCCTGCCGGTCTCGGCGTCATAAGCGGAGACATAACCGGGCGCGGCGGCCTCGGCGCCGGCGTTGCCGATGATGACCTTGCCGTCATAGACGCGGGGCGCGCCCGTGATCGTATAGGCCCAACCCGGATCGAGCGTCTGCTGGCTCCACATGGGCTTGCCGGTCCTGGCGTCGAGCGCGATCAGCCGGCCGTCGAGGGTGGCGATGAAGATCTTACCCTTCCACGCCGCGACGCCCCGGGAAACGATATCGCAGCAAGCGAAGCCGCCAAAGCGGCGCGGCACCAGGGGATCATAGCGCCAGAGCTCCCTGCCGGTGACCGCGTCATAGGCGGTGGTCACGTTCCAAGGCGTGATGTTGTAGAGTATGCGGTCGACGACGATCGGCGTCGCCTCCACGCCACGGTCGGTGCCGAGATCGGCGTACCAGGCGAGGCCCAGCCGCTTGACGGTATCCACATTGATCTGCGCGTGCGGGCTGAAACGCTGCTCGCTGTAACCGGCGGCGGGGACGAGCCACTCGCCCGATCCGCGATCCACCGCGCGCAATCGCGCGTCGTCGACAGGTCGCCCCTCGCCCTGGAACGCAAGGGCGGCCGTGCCGAGGAACAGGATTGCCGCGACTGCCCCTTTCCGCGCCCAATGGAACCGCCCACTACGCTTCGCCATCACATCCACCCTATTGTTTCTGCAACATTTCAGGCCTGGGCCGGAAAGCCGTAGAGTCGCTCCGGATTGTCGACCAGGATGCGCCGCCGCAGCACCGCGTCGCCTTCGAGCCACGCGTCGAGCAGATCGAGCAGCGCGCCTGGATCCGGCGGCGGCGCCACGTTGAGCAGCGGCCAGTCGGTGCCCCAGACGAGCCGGCCCGGGTTGGCGTGCGTCATCGCCTCGTGGAAGGGCCGGACATCTGCATAGCCGGTCTCTGGCGCGCGACTGTTGCGGAAGACCATCAGCTTCACCCAGACCCGCCCCTCGCGCAGCAGCGCCAGCAGGCGCTGGAACCGGGGATCGTCGACCGTCCGGTCCGACGGCCCGACCCGCGCCAGATGATCCAGCACCAGCGGCACGTCCAACGCCAGCAGGTCGTCGATCCAATCCATCAGCAGGTCGAACGGCGCGAACAACTGCGCGTGCAGGCCCACGGCGCGCATCCGGGGGGCGATGGCGCGCAGCGTGTCGAAGCCGCTGGCGCCGGCGAGGCGCTTGCCGCTATCCTTGCCGATGATCTCGGTGAAGCGCAGCCCGCGGATGCCGCCCGCCCGAAGCGCCGCAAGCCGCGCTTCGTCGAAGCTCTCGTCCGCGACGCCGACGCCGCGCCGCGCCACGGGATCACGGGCGACGGCCTCCAGCGTGCAGCGATTGTCGGAGCCATAGGCCGAGGCCTGAATGATCACGGCGCGGTCGAAGCCCAGCCGGGCGAGCGCCGCTGCGTGCATGTCGGCGGTCGCCAGCGGGGGCGTATAGGTGCGTCCCTCCGGCAGCGGGAAGAGGTCGAACGGGCCGAAAACATGGGCGTGAGTGTCGCACGCGCCCGCCGGCAAGGCTTTGCGCGGCGGCGTGATTGACAGCGACCGGGAATCCGTCATCTAATTCTCCGCGAAAGCGGTCGCGATCGCCGAGGGGCGCGCGGCGAAGCTGTCCTGGAATTTGGCGAGGGCCGGTCTGCCGTCGCGCCAGCCGCGCTCGGCGAACCGGAAATCGAGATAGGCGAGCATCACCCCCACGGTGAGATCGCCAATATCGAAGCCGGCGCCACAGGCTCCCCCGGCCGCCTGTTCCTCAAGCCGATCAAGCGAGGCATCGAGCCGGCCCGCGAAAGTCGCGAGCAGAGTTGCCGAGCGGCACGCCTCCGCGCGCCGCAACTCGGCACGCCACAGCAGCAACTGGTCCATCAGACCATCGGCCAGCGCCTGACGCCCCAAGGCCCGCCACCGCGCGGGGCCGGGCACGGGGAAGAGACTTCCGCCGCCGAGATGATCGAGATATTCGCAGATCACCGGGGAATCAGCGATCGCCGTGCCATCGTCGGCGATCAACGTCGGCAGCTTGGCGATCGGATTGGCCCGATGCAGCTCGACGCACGGAACGGGACTCGGGATCGGCAACGGGATGAGCGCGACACGATCATGCAGGCCGGTTTCATGCGCCACCATCACAACCTTGCGCACGAACGGAGAGCGCGACGACCAGAAAAGCTTCATCGCCCAAGCCCCCGGGTTCCCACGCCGAACATTCCGCTTGTCGCGCACTGGCCATATGCGTATTCCATTATCGATAGTTCCATTCAACTAGTCATTTGGTTTAAACAGATTCGGCGCCTCTGTCCAGATCGCGTATGCCTGCGGGCGGACCGAAAGCGGGAACAAACAGGAAGAAGGATGTCATGGCGAATTCGTCCGTCAAGGTAAGGCCGCTCCTGGCCGACGCGCCGCTTTCGGCCTTCCAGATCGCGGTGGTCGCGCTGTGCGTGCTGATCAACATCTGCGATGGCCTCGACACCACGGCCACCGCCTATGCGGCGCCCGCGATCCTGAAGGACTGGCGTCTCGCGCCCCAAACCATGGGCCTGATCCTGAGCGCCGGGGCGGCGGGGCTGATGCTCGGCGCGATCCTGATCGCGCCACTCGCAGACCGCTTCGGCCGGCGCCCGATCGTGCTCGCGGCGGCCACCACCAGCGCGGTGGCGATGATCGCCATCTCGGCCAGCACCAACTGGGAGACACTGCTCCTGTTCCGCTTCCTGGCGGGGCTGGCGATCGGCGCGCTGGTGCCGTCGCTGAGCGTGATCGTCGTCGAATTTTCCAACGAGACGCGCGGCAATTTCTTCCTCGCCTGCGTCCATATCGGATTCGCAATCGGGGCGATGATCGGCGCGGCGATCGGCGCGGCGCTGCTCGGCGCCCATGGCTGGCGCAGCATCTATCTCGTCGCCGGCCTGATCACCGGCGCGGTCGCGGTCGCTGCCTTCGTCCTGCTGCCGGAATCGCTGCATTTCCTGCTGAACCGCCAGCCGGCCAACGCCCTCGCCCGCGCCAACGCCATCCTGCGACGCCTGAAGCAGCCGGAGCTCGCCGCGCTGCCGCCGGTGCCGGAGCGGCCGAGCCGCTCGCCGCTCGCCATCGGCGCGATCCTGTCCGGACCGCTGCGCTCGGCAACGCTGTTCCTCTGGCTGGCGTCGTTCATGCGCTATTTCGTCAGCTATTTCCTGACCAGTTGGAAGCCGCAGGTGCTGGTGCTCGCCGGCTTCAAGGGACAGGCGGCGGTGGCGGTCGGCATGGCGACCAGCTTCGCCGCGATCCTTGGCGTGCTCGCCATCGGCACCCTGGCGGCGCGGCTGGGCTCGCGCCGCGCCACGGCGGGCGCGCTGCTGCTCTGCGCTGTTGGGCTGATGGGGTTCGCCTGGGTCAGCTCGCCGGTGACGCTCATCCTGTTCGCGATGCTCAGCATGTTCTCGATCGAGGCCGCCTTCACCGGCATGCTCATCACCAGCAACCGGCTCTACCCGGACCATGCGCGCAGCACCGGCGTCGGCCTCGCGGTGGGCATGGGCCGGGTCGGCGCGATCGCAGGCCCTTATGCCGGCGGCGTCCTGATCGGCCTTGGCCTCGACAAGTCCGCTTATTATCCCCTCTACGCGGTGGCCGCCCTGATCGGCGCGGGCGCGATCCTGCTGGCCCGCGCGCGGGGGCAGGAGACCGCGGATGACCGCGTGGCCCGGCAGTTGAGCGGCGCCCGCTGACATGTCCGATCACGCCGACAGCATCGCGCGCTTCCTGCGCCCCCGCTCCATCGCGATCATCGGCCTCGCGCCGCCCGACGCCGGCACGCCCCAGACCCATTGGGAAATCATGGGAATGCGCGTGCTCGCCAATCTGCGGCGCTTCGGCTTCGATCCGGCCGCGCTCCATTTCGTCAGCCGCTCCCAGTCCATCGACGGCCACCCCGCCCATGCGACGATCCTCGACCTGCCGGAGGGGATCGACATCGCCCTCCTCACGATGGATGCGGCCATGGTTCCGGCGGCGATCAGCGAATGCGGCGCGCGCGGCATCCGCGCCGCGATCGTCTACGCCTCGGGCTTCGCGGAGGAAGGCGAGGCCGGCAAGCAGCGCCAGCGCGACCTCGCCGACGCCGCCGCCCGCGCCGGCGTGGCGGTGCTGGGGCCAGGCACCGTGGGGCTGAGCAACTTCGCCGACGGCCTCTCCCTGTCGTTCGGCAACCATAAGCCGGTGCCGCTGGAAGGACGGCGCGCGGTGGGGCTGATCACCCAGACCGGCGGCGTCAGCGGACAGACGCGGCTCGCGCTGGAAGCGCTGGGCACGCCGGTCTCCTATTCGATCTGCACGGGCAACGAGGCGGTGCTCTGCGCCGCGGACTTCCTCGATTTCATGATCGATGACGCGGCGACGGACGTGATCCTCGTCTTCGCCGAGCAAGTCCGGAAGCCGGAGACCTTCTTCGCCGCGATCCGCCGCGCGCGTGGCAAAGGCAAGCATGTCGTCCTGCTGCATCCGGGCCGCTCGCCTCGCGCGCGTCAGGCGGCCGCCTTCAACAGCGGCGCCGAGACCGGCGACCACGCCGCGACCATAGCGGCAGCGCTGGACGCGGGCTGCGTCGTGACCGAAACGCTGGAAGAATTCTGGGACGCGGGCGAGTTGCTGCTGCGCTTCGGCGACCTGCCGCGCGGCGGGGCCGTCCTGCTCACCGATGGCGGCGTCAAGGGCATCCTCGCCGATATCTGCGAGAGCGAGGCGTTGCCGCTCGCTTCCCTGTCGCCGGAGACGACGCAGGGCCTGCGCGAAGCCGCGCGCCACGCGGTCCCGGAGGGCAATCCGGTCGATCTGTCGGGCGCGGGCCTCACCGACTGGCAGGTCTATGGCCGCGCCGCAAGCGTGCTGCTCGACGATCCGGCGGTGGGCAGCCTGCTGATCGCGATCATGCCCGGGCCGCCGGATATCGGCCTTCGCAACGCGCGCGCCACCCTTCCCGCGCTCGCGGGCACGGCCAAGCCGGTGGTCTATACGCTGATGGGCGGGAGCAGCCCGCTCGCCGCCGAACTGGCCGAGGAGATGCTGGCGGCGGGCATCCCCTTCCGCCGGTCGCCGGAGCGCGCGATCCGCACGCTCGCGCGCCTGACGCGGCAGGCACTGGCGGATTGAGCGCCGAGGCGATTCATCTGCTGATCGCGGCGGAGACGCCCCCGCCCGCCGCTGGCGAGACGGCGTTGACAGGCCGGGCGCGGGTCGGCGGCGGGAGAGGCGAGGGCGCGCCAGTCACGCGCATGCTGCTCTCCCCCCATCCGATCGCCGCGCCCCCCGTCGAAGGCGAGATACGGTGGAGTGGCGCGCGCGTCGCCCGTGTCGGCCTTGTCGAGATTGCGAACGCCACGGCGCTCCTCTGCAACTTCCTCGAAGTCGCGGACGAGGCGGAGGAGGAATTCAACGCCTGGTACGACACCGAGCATCTGCCGCGCCTGGGCGCGCTGCCGGGCGTGAGCGGGATCGCGCGCTATCGGTCCGACGCGTCGCCGCGCTATCTGGCGCTATTCACGCTCGCCGGATCCGACATTCCGGCCGGCGAGGCTTGGCGCACCGCCGCCCGAACACCCTGGACGGCGCGGATCAAGCGCTTCACCCGCGGCTATCACAGCTTCCTCTTCACGCCCGCCTCGCTGTAACAATCAATATTATGGCTTATAGGTTTATAGATTGACACGCTAATCCCCTTGATTATCCTGCACGAAAAGCAGGAAAGCGGGGAATATAATGAATCGCATAATTCGGATCATTATCTTAACCGGCGCCGGTGCGCCCCTGCTTGCCGCGACGGTGGCAGGTGTCCACCCCGGCGCCGTCGACGATGCCCGGATGATCGCCGCCGCCTCCGAACCGGCGAATTGGCTGGTCAATGGCGGCACCTTCAACGGCGACCATTATTCGAAGCTCGATCAGATCAACGTCAACACGGTCAAGGACCTGAAGCCCGCCTGGAGCTTCGACTTCGACACGGTCCGGGGGCAGCAATCCGAGCCGCTGGTGGTCGACGGGGTGATGTATGTCTCCACGTCGTGGAGCAAGGTCTACGCGCTCGACGCGGCCACCGGGCGACAGATATGGTTCTTCGATCCGATGGTGCCGGGCGACACGGGGGTGAAGGTCTGCTGCGACACGGTCAATCGCGGCGTCGCAGTCTACAAGGGCAAGGTTTATGTCGGCACGCTCGACGGGCGGCTGATCGCGATCAGCGCGCGCACCGGCACCCAGCTTTGGAGCACCCGGACGGTCGATCCGAAGAGCGCGCTCACGATCACCGGCGCGCCGCGCGTGATCCATGACAAGGTCATCATCGGCAACGCCGGCGCCGATTTCGGGGTGCGGGGCTATGTCTCGGCCTATGACGCGGCCACGGGCAAGTTGGTGTGGCGCTTCTACACCGTGCCCGGCGATCCCGCGAAGGGGCCGGACCACGCCGCATCGGACGAGATCATGGAGAAGCTGGTGCGCCCGACCTGGTCCGGCGACTATGCCAAATATGGCGGCGGCGGCACGGCCTGGCACGCGATCTCGTACGATCCGGAACTGAACCAGCTCTACATCGGCACCGGCAACGGCTCGCCCTGGAATCCGAAATACCGCACCGCCGGCAAGGGCGACAATCTGTTCCTCTGCTCGGTGATCGCGCTCGACCCCGACACCGGCAAATATATCTGGCACTATCAGGAGAATCCGCAGGAGGCCTGGGATTATAATTCCTCCCAGCCGATGATCCTGGGAAACCTGACCATCGACGGCAAGATCCGCAAGGTGTTGATGCATGCGCCGAAGAACGGGTTTTTCTATGTGCTGGACCGCACCAACGGGAAGGTGATCTCGGCCAAGCCCTATGTCCCGGTGACTTGGGCATCGGGCATCGACACGGTGACCGGCCGCCCGATCGAGACACCCAATTCCCGCTATACCGATGGACCGTTCCACCTGCGGCCCAACAGCTCCGGCGCGCATAACTGGCATGCCATGGCCTACAGCCCAAAGACCGGCCTCGTCTATCTCAACGCTTTTGAAAACAGCGCGGAGGTACGTGACGATCCCAATTTCAAGACCTATACGCGCGGCCCCTTCAACACCGGCCTGCTGAGCAAGCTCAAGGGCGGCCCGACCCATCTGCTCGCCTGGAATCCGGTGACCCAGACCGAGGCGTGGCGCGTGCCGGCGGACCGCGCGGGCGTGCTGGCGACGGCGGGCGGATTGGTGTTCCAGGGCCAGGGCGCCGTGACCGGCCGCTTCACCGCTTTCCGCGCCGATAATGGACGGGAGGTCTGGAACTACAAGATGCCCAACGGCGTCCAGGCGGGGCCCATCGCCTACAGCGTCCGCGGCGTGCAATATGTCGCGATAGCTACTGGTAACGGCGCCAGCCCCGCGGCCGGCGACGCCGACGAACGCGAACGCCAGCCGGGCCGGATGGTCGCCTTCCGCCTGAACGGCACGGCCAAGCTTCCCGCCGAACCCGGCGCGCCGCCGCCGCCCAATCCAACCGCGGACCCATTCACCGACAAGCAGATCGCCCAAGGCGGAACGAATTACGGCAGGTACTGTTCGCGCTGCCACGGCCCGGCAGCGATATCCTCGAACGTCATTCCCGATCTGCGCCGCTCAGCTTTCCTCTCCGACCGGCAATCCTGGCGCGCTGTGGTGATCGACGGCGCGCTGGAGGGCAACGGCATGGTGGGCTGGAAGCAGCATCTCGACGAGGCGGAGGCAGAGGAAATCCGGGGCTATGTGTCCGCTCAGGCGGTCGCGCTGAAAAAGCGTGGATCAGGTGCCGCAACATCAAGGCCGCCGGAATCCGCTTCCCCTGAGCAATAGGCAAGAAGTAGCGGTATCCGTCTCTCGTGACGCACGCTTCCTGTTAGGTGTTTAGTGCCGGCATTTCCTTGATACATGTTGGAACACCGAATTCGTGCCTCTCGACCGCACCATTTCTTCCGACCGGAACAGGCCTTCGCCGTTGGGCGCCCCGGCATTTCCCTCTTTGTTCCCTGTCGGACGTGCATTGAAAGCACCTGCGCCAACACCAATCTTGTCGCGGATCATGGCCCCAAAAAGGTCCGAAACACCATTTTCCCCTTGCCCCGGCGGCGTTCCCATGCACAAAGCTTGCCAATTGCCGCGCGGGGTCATGGGTTGGACCCGCGACAAGCATTCGGCAGCAAGGATGACGTGATGGACGACGTGATGATGCAGGACCGGACAGCGCCGGCATCGCCCCTTCCCCCGCAGGAAGTGGGAGAAGGCCTGTCCGTCATCTCCATCGCCAAAAGCTATGACAAGCGGGTCGTTCTGGCCGACGTGTCGCTGACCGTCGGCAAGGGCGAGGTGGTCGGCCTGCTCGGCCCCAACGGCGCGGGCAAGACGACCTGTTTCTATTCGGTGATGGGGCTGGTGCGGCCCGACCATGGCCGCATCGTGCTGGACGGGCAGGACATTACCGGCCTGCCCATGTACCGGCGGTCGATATTGGGGTTGGGCTATCTGCCGCAGGAAACCTCCATCTTCCGGGGCCTGACCGTGGCGCAGAATATCGGCGCGGTGCTGGAACTGGCGGAACCGGACAAGGCGGCGCGGCAAGCGCGGCTGGAGCAGTTGCTGGAGGAATTCGGCCTGACCCGGCTGCGCGATTCCTCCGCCATGGCGCTGTCGGGCGGCGAGCGGCGGCGGTGCGAGATCGCCCGCGCCCTGGCGGCCAATCCGTCGATCGTGCTGCTGGACGAGCCGTTCGCGGGCATCGATCCGCTGTCCATCGCGGATATTCGCGATCTGGTGAAGCAGTTGAAGACGCGGGGCATCGGCGTCCTCATCACCGACCATAATGTCCGCGAGACGCTGGAGATCGTGGACCGCGCCTGCATCATCTATGACGGCAAGGTGCTGTTCGCGGGCAGCCCGACGGAGCTGGTCGCCAATGCCGACGTGCGGCGGCTCTATCTGGGCGAGAATTTCTCGCTCTGACATGGGCGGCGGGCGGGCCTTTCCTGACGGCGGCGGCGGGAAGGACTGATGACGCTCGCGCCCCGTCTCGACCTGCGGCAGAGCCAGTCGCTGGTGATGACGCCGCAGTTGCAGCAGGCGATCAAGCTGCTGGCGCTGTCCAATCTGGAGATCGAGGCGTTCGTCGCGGGCGAACTGGAAAAGAATCCGCTGCTGGAGGCGGGCGGGACGGATGATTTCGCGCCGCCCGCCGACGGGGTGGACCGGGCGGCGGAGCAGCATGACCTGCGCGCCGAAACGGGCGATGCGGACCAGTTGATCGGCCAGGGACTGGGCGCTGCCGATTCCCCGCTGGACGTCGATTATGGCGCGGAGACCTTCATCGACGATGGGCCGGGCGACCGGATGGCGGGCGCCATCGGCTCCGGCGGCGGGATGGACATGCTGTCGGGCGGCAGCGGCGAGGCGCCGGACTTCGACAGCTTCGCCAATCCGGAACAGGGGCTTCAGGAACATCTGATGGATCAGGCGCGCAGCGCGCTGTCGGGCATGGACCTGATGATCGCCGCGCAACTGATCGGGCAGATCGACGAGGCCGGTTATCTGGAGGCCAATCTGCTGGAGACCGCCCATGGCATGGGCGTGCCGCTTTACAGGATCGAGCAGGTGTTGGGCGTGATCCACGGTTTCGACCCGACCGGGGTGGGGGCGCGGTCGCTGTCGGAATGCCTAGCCTTGCAGGCGAAGGAGGCGGATCGTTACGACCCCTGCATGGCGAAGCTGCTGGCCAATCTGGACCTGCTCGCCAGGGGGGCGCTGCCGCAGTTGCGCCGGATCTGCGGCGTGGACGAGGAGGATATGGCGGACATGATCCGCGAATTGCGCGGTTACGATCCCAAGCCCGGCCTGCGCTTTTCCTCCGAGAGCGCCGCGCCGGTGACGCCCGACCTGTTCGTGCGGCCGACGCGGGAGGGTTGGGCGATCGAGGTCAACAGCGCCACCCTGCCCCGCGTGCTGATCAACCGGACCTATTATGTCGAACTCGCCTCCGGGCCGCAGGACAGGACGTCCAAGGCGTGGCTGGCCGATTGCCTGGCGAGCGCCAACTGGCTGGTGAAGGCGCTGGACCAGCGGCAGAAGACCATCGTCAAGGTCGCGAGCGAGATCGTCCGCCAGCAGGAGGATTTCTTCCGCAAGGGGGTGGAGCATCTGAAGCCGCTGACGCTGAAGGCCGTGGCCGACGCGATCCAGATGCATGAATCGACCGTAAGCCGGGTGACGTCGAACAAATATCTGTCCTGCCCGCGTGGGCTGTATGAACTCAAATATTTCTTCACCAGCGGCGTGGCGGCGGCGGGCGGCGAGGGCGCGGTGTCGGCCGAGGCGGTCAAGAGCCACATCAAGGCGCTGATCGCGGCGGAGACGGCCGACGCCATATTGTCGGACGACACGCTGGTCGACCTGCTGCGCGCCAAGGGCATGGACATCGCCCGCCGCACCGTCGCCAAATATCGCGAGGCGATGGGGATCGGATCGTCGGTGCAGCGGCGGCGGCAGAAGGCCTTGCGGGGGCAGGCGGCTTAGCGGGGGGGTGCTGTTTTCTCCTTCGTCATGCTGAACTTGTTTCAGCATCCATTGTGCCTCCATGCGCCTTGGTCGCGTGGCGAGGAATGGATGCTGAAACAAGTTCAGCATGACGGGTGGTGGGGAGGGGACGGAAATCCGTTCATATGCTTGACGCCGCAGGGATGAGCGGCGACATCGGGCATCTCTTCTCCCCCAAGGATTTCATTCCCGCCCCATGTCCATCGCCTATCTGAACGGCCGCTTCGTCCCGCTGGAACAAGCCCAGGTCTCCGTGCTGGATCGGGGTTTCCTGTTCGCGGACGGCATTTATGAGGTCGCGGCGGTGATCGACGGCAGGCTGGTCGACAGCGCGTCCCATCTCGCCCGGCTGGAGCGGTCGACAGGGGCCATCGGCATCGCCCTGCCCCTCTCCCTCGCGGAGGTCGAGGCGGCGCAGAAGGAACTGGTGGCGCGCAACGGGCTGACCGAGGGGCTGGTCTATCTTCAGATCACGCGGGGGGCCGACGCGACGCGGGATTTCCTGCCCTCGCCCGGCATCGCGCCGACCCTGGTGATGTTCGTGCAGGCCAAGCCTTTCCTGGACGTGCCCGCCGCGCGCAACGGGATCGCAGTCGCGACCATGCCCGACCTGCGCTGGGCGCGGCGCGACATCAAGAGCGTCGGCCTGCTCGCCCAGGCCATGGCCAAGCGCGCCGCCGCCGAAGCGGGCGCGCAGGAGGCGTGGATGGTGGAGGACGGCTTCGTCACCGAAGGCGCGTCGTCCACCGCCTTCATCGTGACGGACGAGGGGATCGTCACCCGGCCCTACAGCCAGGCGGTGCTGGCGGGCTGCACCGGCGCGGCGCTGAACGCGCTGGCGGAGGAAAGCGGCATCGCCGTCATCCGCCGTCCCTTCGCCGTCGCGGAAGCATTGGCGGCCAGGGAAGCCTTCATCGCCAGCGCCTCCACCCTCTGCCAGTCGGTGGTGAGGATCGACGGCCAGGCCATCGGCGACGGCAAGCCCGGCCCGGTCGCCATGCGGCTGCGCGCCCTCTATATCGACTTTGCCCGCCGCACGGCGGTTTGAGCAAAAGACGCGCAAAAGCTGATCCATATCGGATGAAAAGCGGAATCCTCGCCATTCCCGCCATTTCGGCAGAGATCGAGGCTCCATTTCGGTGTCCGTTATGGGGATGTCGGCAAGAGCGCCCTTCGCAACAGGCGCGACGGGCGGGATGCCCTGCATAAACCTCCATATCGGAGAATAGCCTGGCTGCGTAACGACGGCGTTGCGATAAGCTGCGGCAAACGGGAAGGGAGATTTCGGCGTGGGTTCGGATCATGATGAGATCGGTTTCGGTGCATCCCTGGATCAGCCCTTCGGCGCGCGGGACGACCGGCCGGGGCTGCTGATCCTGGCGGACGACGTCTATCTGGACGACGCCGCGCTGCTGAGCCGGGCGGCGGACCTTCGCCTGCTGGGCACGGTGCCGCTGGACCAGGCGTCGACCCGGCTGGACGTGCAGATCGGCTGCGACATCATCCTGTGCTTCTGCCCGACGCCCGGTCCGATGATCGAGCGGTTGCTGGTGCAGATCGAGACATTGGCGCTGCAGAACGACATGCCGGTGATATTGGTGGCCGACCTGGAGACCGTCGACCTTGCCTATGCCTGCCTGCGCAGCGAGCGGACGCAATTGCTTTGCCGGCCGGGGCATACCGACCTTGCGGCCGCCCTTCTGGCCGCCGCGCGGCAGACGCCGTCCCGATCGCTGCATGAAGCGAACCGCGACAATGAGGGACTGAGGCTCCAGCAATTGAGCGACGAGGTGAGCCGCCTTGCCCGCACGCTGGAGGCGCTGACGCTGCGTCCCCGCCACGCCACCCCCTCCTTCGACCTCGGCCCGCGCATATCGGACGAGCCGAGCGATTATATCGGCATGCCCGCGCTGGAACCCATCGGCAGCGCGGACAAGCCTGCCGACGCCGCGACCCTGGAGTCGGCGCAGGTGCGCGACCTGCTGCGGGCGCGGCGGCTGCGCGACGATTTCCTGCCCGCCGACCTGTTCGCGGACCCCGCCTGGGACATGCTGCTGGACCTGCTGGCCGCCCGGCTGGAGCATGAGCGCGTGTCCGTCTCCAGCCTGTGCATCGCATCCGCCGTGCCGCCGACCACCGCGCTGCGCTGGATCAGAACGCTGACCGAAAAGGGTTTCGTCGACCGGCAGGCCGACCCGCATGACGGGCGCCGCGTCTTCATTGCGCTGGCCGATCACGCGGCGGAGGCGCTGACCCGCTGGTTCATCGCGAGCCGCCGTTTCCTGTGCGCCTGACGACCCTGCGCGCATCGCCGCTTGACCGGCAGCCCGATTGCCGTAGATAGGCGCCCACCGGACGCCTGGACATCGGGACAGGCATCGGGCGATTAGCTCAGTTGGTAGAGCGTCTCGTTTACACCGAGAATGTCGGCGGTTCGAGCCCGTCATCGCCCACCATGTCCTGCCCCTGGAGAAATCTGTTCCCGCGGCGGCGCGAATGGCGTAAGGTTCCGGCAACGGAACGCTTTTGTGAGGCACTCGCATCATGGCTCTCACGCTTCTTCTTGCCGGGACGGTGGCGCCCTTTCTGCTGATGTTTTCGCCGGTTTCGCTGGCGACGGCCCGCGATTGCCTGGATTGGGAGGCGCCGGCCAAGGCGGTCGACCTGGGCGTGGAGAAGCCCTGTCCGAAAAAGAAGCCGCCGCTGCTGCTGATGTAAGGCCCCTTCTCCACGGATATTGCAGCGCAACGCCGGCGCTGCTAATCCATGACGCCATGATCCAACCGCCTGAAATCATCCGAGTCACCAAGCCCCGCGTTTCCTGCGACGGTTCGGGGGAGATTCCCGCCGCGCTAGGCCATCCGCGCGTCTTCCTTGAGATCGATGAGCATGGCTATGTCGACTGCGGCTATTGCGACCGCCGCTTCGTGCTGGCCGGCAGCGTTGCGGACACGCCGGAAATCGCGGGCCTGCCGGATATTCCCTCGGGCGCCAGCCTTTAATCCTGAAGTGACGTGCTCCTGCGAAGGCAGGAGTCCAGTCCCGCCGCTGGAGCTGGGCTCCTGCCTTCGCAGGAGCACGTCGCACTTCGACCTCTGTCGCGAGCGCCAACAAATCGGTTGGGCTTGCCGCCCGCCGCTCCTATATCGGACGGCATGACCGAAGCTGCTCCCCAGTTCACCGATGCCCGCGGCCTGCTCTATCGGCCCGAACTGCTCGATCCCGACGGCGCGCGCCGCCTGACCGCCGAGGCGCTGAAAGGCTGCGACGATGGCGAGCTTTACCTGCAATATCGGGCGAGCGAGAGTTTCGGCTTCGATGACGGGCGGCTGAAGACCGCCGATTATTCGACCGATGCGGGCTTCGGCCTGCGCGGCGTGTCGGGAGAGATGACCGGCTTCGCCCACGCAAACGACATCAGCGAAGCCGCGATCCGCCGCGCCGCCGAGACGCTGACCTTGCTCGATCCGGCGAAGGGCCAGCCCGCGCCGCCGCCGCAGCGCACCAACCGCCATCTCTATACCGACGTCAATCCGCTGGAGATCGTGCCCTTTGCCGAGAAGGTGACACTCTGCGCCGCCATCGACGCCGCCGCCCGCGCCCGCGATCCCCGCGTCGCGCAGGTGTCGGTGAGCCTGGCGGGAAGCTGGTCGGTGGTGGAGATCGTGCGCGCCGACGGCTTCACCGCGACCGACATCCGGCCGCTGGTGCGGCTCAACGTCTCCGTCATATTGGAGGAGAATGGCCGCCGCGAGACGGGCGTGTTCGGGATCGGCGGTCGCTATCTCTATGACGAGGTGATGGACTCGGGCGTATGGAACCGGGCGATTGACGAGGCGCTGGCGCAGGCGCGGGTCAATCTGCGCTCCGTGGCCGCGCCTGCGGGCGAGATGACTGCGCTGCTGGGGCCGGGCTGGCCGGGCGTGCTGGTGCATGAAGCCATCGGGCATGGGCTGGAGGGCGACTTCAACCGCAAGGGCACCAGCGCCTTTTCCGGGCGCGTCGGCCAGCGGGTCGCGGCGCCGGGCGTCACCGTGGTGGACGACGGTTCGATCATGAGCCGGCGCGGCTCGCTCTCCATCGATGACGAGGGCACGCCGACGAAGGAAAATGTGCTGATCGAGGACGGCATCCTCAAGGGCTATATGCAGGACCGGCTGAACGCCCGGCTGATGGGCGTGGAGCCGACCGGCAACGGCCGCCGCGAAAGCTATGCCCATGCGCCGATGCCGCGCATGACCAATACCTTCATCAAGGGCGGGCAGGACGATCCCGAAGAATTGCTGAGCCGGATGAAGTCGGGCATTTTCGCCAAGAGCTTCGGCGGCGGGCAGGTGGACATCGTGTCGGGCAAGTTCGTCTTTTCCTGCACTGAGGCCTACAAGGTCGAGAACGGCAAGCTGGGCGAGCCGATCAAGGGCGCGACGCTGATCGGCGACGGGCCGACGGCGCTGACCAAGGTGGTCGGCATCGGCCATGACTGGGCGCTGGACGAAGGCATCGGCATGTGCGGCAAGGGCGGGCAGAGCGTGCCCGCTGGCGTGGGCCAGCCGACGCTGCTGATGGAGGGCCTTACGGTCGGCGGCACGGCGACCTGAGGCGCAGGCGCCATGGACGGAGGAACCCCAAGCGCCCTCCGTCTTTATTTCCATGATGAACATGCTGACCGACAGCCATGACGCCGTGACCGCCGACTGGGCGGCGGCCCTGCTGGATTTCTGGTTCAACCAGGTCGGCGAGCAGGGATGGTGGAGCCACGATCCGGCGCTCGACCGGACGTGCCAGGCGCGATTCCGCGCCCTGTGGGAAGAAAAGCGCCATCTGCCCGCCGAGGAATTTCTGGAGCGGGCCGACGACGCGCTGGCGGCGGTCCTGCTGTTCGACCAGTTGCCGCGCAACATGTTTCGGGGATCGGCCGCGGCTTTCTCCACCGATGCGCTGGCCCGCGACGTCGCGCGAGGGGCAGTGGCCCATGGCTATGACATCCAGATCGGTGGCGCCGGGCGGCTGTTCTTCTACATGCCCTTCCAGCATAGCGAGGCGCTGGACGATCAGAAATTGTCGGTCAGCCTGTTCGAAGGCGCGGGCGACGCGAAGTCCCTGGCGTTCGCTCGGGAGCATTATGCGGTGATAGAGCGGTTCGGCCGCTTTCCTCATCGCAACGCCGCGCTGGGCCGCGCAAATGCGCCGGGAGAAGAAGAGGCGGCGGAGGAAGGTGGGGGTTGGTGAGGCTTGCCCCATCCGCTTCCGTCATGCTGAACTTGTTTCAGCATCCATCGTGCCCCACAAGCCAAGGCTCAATCCGGAGAAATGGATGCTGAAACAAGTTCAGCATGACGGCTGGGGAGATGGCTTCGTTACCATGCGGAGTCTCGGTGGCGGCTGAGGGAGGGTCGTTCTTTCCGTAGCGGCCGTGCCTAATTTTTGAGCATTGCCCCGGCGCTGCCCATTTTTTCAGCGCCCCGCTTCAGCGCGTCATGGGAAAACCCCGCATTAACCGGCCTTTTACGAATTGGCACGGCTTTTGCTGAGTATGTCGCCGCACACCAGTAACAGGGGGCGACATGAAACTTGTCATGGCTATCATCAAGCCGTTCAAGCTTGACGATGTCCGCGAGGCACTTTCCTCGCTCGGCATCGCCGGCATGACGGTGAGCGAAGTGAAGGGCTTTGGCCGCCAGAAGGGGCAGACCGAAATCTATCGCGGCGCTGAATATTCGACGAACATGGTTCCGAAGATCAAGATCGAGGTGGTCTGCGACGACGATCTCGCGCCCCGCGTGATCGAGGCCGTTCAGGCGGCCGCGAATTCGGGCGCCATCGGCGATGGCAAGATCTTCGTTCTCGATGTCGAGCAGGCGGTGCGCATCCGTACCGGCGAAACCGGCGAAACCGCACTGTAAGAAGGGGGAATTAATGTCCTTTTCCAAGAAGCTTTGCGGCGTGATGGGGGCGGTCGGCCTGTCCCTGCTCGCAGCCGCACCGGCGCTGGCCGCGCCGATCAAGGCGCCAGACGCCGCCGCCATGGCCGGCATGGTCAACAAGGGCGACGTCGCCTGGATGCTGGTTTCCGCCGCATTGGTGCTGATGATGTCGGTTCCGGGCCTGGCCCTGTTCTACGGCGGCCTGGTCCGCACCAAGAACATGCTGAGCATCCTGATGCAGGTGTTCATGATCGTTTCCGTCGCGGGCCTGGTCTGGTGCTGCTGGGGCTATTCGATCGCCTTCACCAGCGGCGGCGACAACCACTTCTTCGGCGGGCTTTCCAAGGCCTTCCTGATGGGGGTCGACGGCACGACCTATGGCGCGACGTTCAGCAACAACGTCTATCTGCCCGAATTCGTGTTCGTGGTCTTCCAGATGACCTTCGCCATGATCACCCCGGCGCTGATCGTCGGCGCCTTCGCGGAGCGCGTGAAATTCTCTTCGCTGATCGTGTTCGTCGTGCTGTGGCTGACCTTCATCTACTTCCCGATGGCGCACATGGTCTGGTATTGGGCCGGCCCGGACTTCCTGGTTGACGCTCCGACCGACTACGGCCTGCTCTGGGGCTGGGGCGCGCTCGACTTCGCGGGCGGCACCGTGGTGCACATCAACGCCGGTATCGCCGGTCTGGTGGGCGCGATCATGGTCGGCAAGCGCGTCGGCTTCCCCAAGGAACCCATGCCGCCGCACTCGCTGACCATGACCATGATCGGCGCCAGCCTGCTGTGGGTCGGCTGGTTCGGCTTCAACGCCGGGTCCAACCTGGAAGCCAATGCCGTCACCGGCGTCGCCTTCATCAACACCATGGTCGCCACCTGCGCGGCGGCGGTGAGCTGGTCGCTGGTCGAGCAGGTCCACCATGGCAAGGCTTCGCTGCTGGGCGCCGTCACCGGCGCGGTGGCGGGGCTGGTCGCGATCACCCCGGCCGCGGGCTTCGCGGCGCCGATGACCTCCATCGCGCTCGGCTTCATCGTCTCGCCGATCTGCTACATCTTCGTGGCGTTCGTGAAGGGCAAGGTCGGCTATGACGACAGCCTGGACGTGTTCGGCGTGCACTGCATCGGCGGCATCGTCGGCGCCATCAGCACCGGCATCGTCGCGGCTCCCTCGCTGGGCGGCCAGGGCGTGTTCGACTACACCGTCTTCCCGGCGGCTTTCCATCCGGAAGCCTACAGCATCCCGGGCCAGGTCTGGATCCAGGTCAAGGCGGTGGTCTTCACCCTGCTCTTCTCCGGCATCGGCAGCGCGATCCTCTACTTCATCATCGACAAGACGATGGGTCTGCGTCCGAGCAAGGAAGCCGAAATGGAAGGTCTCGACCTCTCCAGCCACGGCGAGCGCGCCTACAACTACTGAGATTGGCAGGGCGGGCCGATCAACGGCCCGCCCGCCTCACCTTGTTCCTCCTGCGAACATGCCTCGGGACCGATACGCAAGTATCGGTCCCTTTTTTTGCCTGTCAGCTTAGGGGGCGGGTCCACAGGGAGGCCGGACGCGCCTGCGCGGCGGGCCAGCGGCGGGCGCGGCCCGGCACCTGGAGGCCGGCGCGGAGAACCCAGCCCAGCTTGTCGCCCTTCGGCGTGACGACGCGGCGGTCCCAGGCGTGCTCGCCCCGGCGGGCGACTTCGCGGGCGATGCCGCCATAGATGCCCGCCGCCGCCAGCACCGCCCAGGCGGATCGGGGCGGCAGGGCGCCGGTGCCGTGGCGGGCGCTTTCCTCATAGCCGGCGGCCCTGTCGGCCAGGCGGCGGGCGAGGATGGCGAGGCGCGGGCGGACCCAGGGCTTCATATGCTCGCCGGGGGGCACGTCCATTTCGACCAGCCATTCCTCCGGCAGGTAGCAGCGGCCGGCGGCCTCATCCTCGCTGATGTCGCGGGCGATATTGGCGAGCTGGAAGGCGAGGCCGAGGTCGCAGGCGCGGTCGAGCGTGGCTTCATCGCCGGGGTCGACGCCCATCAGGATCGCCATCATGCAGCCGACCGCGCCCGCGACATGATAGCAATAGCGCAGCATGTCCGCCTCGCTGCGGGGCCGCCATTCGCGGGCGTCGAGGGCGAAGCCTTCGATCAGGTCATGGGCGTAGCGCTCCGGAATCGCGCATTCCCGCATGACGAGGCCGAAGCCGTCGAAGGCCGGGTCGCCGGTGGGTTCGCCCTGGAGCGCTGCATCGGTGAGGACGCGGATGGTGGAAAGCCGCGCCTGGCCGTCCGCGACGCCGCGCATCGTGCCGCCATGGTCCTGGCCGTCCGCTATGTCGTCGCATTTGCGGCACCAGGCGTAGAGCAGCCATGCGCGTTCGCGGGTTGGGCGGTCGAAAAGTTTGGACGCAAGCGCGAAGGATTTGGAGCCGCGGGCGATGTTCTCGCGGGCCTGGGCGATGAGGGTTAGGCGGTCTGGAAATTCTGAGGGCATTATCAGGACATGCCGTGTGTGGTGGCGAAAGTCACCTGACCTCGGCTTGTTTCGAGCGAAGTCGAGAGACGGCGGACGGCGTGGGTGGGAAGCGGACGTTCCCCCTCCCGCAAGCGGGAGGGGGTTAGGGGGTGGGCTGGCGCAACATCCGCGTTGTTTTGCAACGGGCCAAGCCAGAAGCTCCCCCGGATCAAGTCCGGGGTCGCGCCCACCCCTAACCCCTCCCGTTTACGGGAGGGGAATGTCTTGGGATGGCCAATAGCCGACGTTAATTCCTCCCTACGCGAAGCGTGGGGAGGGGGACCGCTCGCGAAGCGAGTGGTGGAGGGGGAAATACGCAGGTCGTGCCCCATTCCCCTCCACCACGCTTCGCGCGGTCCCCCTCCCCATCTTTCGATGGGGAGGAATGGGGTAGGTCCGCTCCCCACCCAAATCGATCAGTCAGGCGAAAGAGGGGGGCAAGCTTGGCGCTAAAGGGGCGAGGATAAATTACCCGCACCCCGGCGCTTCCGAATCCTCATAGAATCTCTGCACCGCCTCCCACGCATCCTCGGCGGTCTCCACCCAGGTCAGCAGGTTGAGGTCGGACGGAGAGATTACGCCTTCGTCCGCCAGCGCCTCGAAATCCACCACCCGCGTCCAGAATTCCCGCCCGAACAGCAGCACCGGGATCGGCTTCATCTTGCCGGTCTGGATCAGCGTCAGCAGTTCGAACATCTCGTCGAACGTGCCGAACCCGCCCGGAAACACCGCCAGCGCCCGCGCGCGCAGCAGGAAATGCATCTTGCGCAGCGCGAAATAGTGGAACTGGAAGCTCAGTTCCGGCGTGACGAAGCGGTTGGGCGATTGTTCATGCGGCAGGACGATGTTCATGCCGATGGTGGTCTGGCCGACATCCGCCGCGCCGCGATTGGCCGCCTCCATGATCGATGGGCCGCCGCCCGAACAGACGACGAAATGGCGGCATCCCGCCTCATTCACCGGATATTGCGCTGAAATCCGCGCCAGCTTGCGCGCTTCCTCATAATAGCGCGCCTTCCTGCCCAGATTTTCGGCGATGCGCTTCTGTTCCGGCGTGGTCGCGGCGTCGATCCGCGCCTGCACCTGCTCCGGTTCGGGAATCCGCGCCGAACCGTAGAAGACGAAGGTGGACTCGATCTTCGCCTCGTCCATCAGCAATTGGGGTTTCAGCAGTTCCAACTGGAACCGCACCGGCCGCAGATCCTCCCGCAGCAGGAATTCCGTGTCCTGGAAGGCCAGTCGGTAGGCGGCGCTGCTGGTCTGGGGGGTTTCCGTCCTCAGCCGGGCGTCGGCTGCTTCCTGGCTGGCGGGGCGGAATTTGCGTTCTTCGATTTCTTTTCTAGTCATTTCCGGAAAGGTAGGACGCCCGCGTGACAAAGCCAAGGCGTCTAGCGGCAAAATCCCCCAAAGTATTTGTTGGCGCTCAGCGGCAAAAGCCGCCGCGGCCGCCCATGTCGAAATGGAAATGGTCGTGATGCGCGGCGTTGTAATCGGGGCTGAGCACGGTGCGGAACCGCTTGCAGGCGCTGGCGTGGATGATCTCCAGAAACTGCCGGACCCGCCGGTCGCCGTTCCAGTCGTTCTGGATGCTGATGCGCCGCCCGTCGCTCAGCACGAAGGCGGACACGTCGACCGCATTGCTGTGCGCATGTTCGGACAATTTGCCGCTGCCCGCGATGGGCCGGCAATTATAGGTGCCGAAGGTTTCGATCCGCTCGACCTCTGCCCCCAGGATCAGCCGGGCGGCGGGCTGCACGCCATAGCGCGCCCAGGCCGCGAAATTGGCGGCCAGGCCGCATGTCATCGCGCCCAGATTGGTCGCGGGCACGCCGATGTCGATCAGCTTGACGCTGCCCGTCGCGCTGCATCCGCCGCCGAAATTCTGGTCGGGCAGGGGGGTGAAGAGGACCGACTGGGACGTCAGCTTCGCCATGCACTGGCGAAGTTCCATCGGCGGCGGCGCGGCGGGGCGGGCGGTCCGGACCGGCTTGGCGGGTCGCTCCACGCGCCCGCGCGGCACCAGGTCGCCGCCGCAGCCCGCCAGCACGGCCGCCGTCAGGGCCGCAAGACCCGTGCCGCGAAGGATCGCATTCCCCCAAACCCGCTCGATCATGACGGCATGATTTACCACGTCCGGCTGGCCCAAGGGTTAACGGCCGACTCGTTTCATCGCATGCAGACATTCGGCTTGACTCTTTGGCCGGAAACTTTAGGGCGGCCGACGGGCCACGCGGTCCCAACGCCGCGCGTGCTCTCTGCAAGGAGAAGCATAACATGACTGATACGACCGCCGCAGACGCCACCATTGCGCCTGCCGCCAAGCCCGCAACCAAGCCGGCTCGCCCCTATTTCTCTTCCGGTCCCTGCGCCAAGCCTCCGGGCTGGAGCGCCGACAAGCTGAGCGCTGAATCCCTCGGCCGCTCGCACCGCGCCAAGATCGGCAAGACCCGCCTCGCCTATTGCATCGACCTGATGCGCGAACTGCTGAACCTGCCCGACACCCATCGCATCGGCATCGTCCCCGGTTCCGACACCGGCGCCTTCGAAATGGCGATGTGGACCATGCTGGGCGCCCGCCCGGTGACGACCCTGGCCTGGGAAAGCTTCGGCGAAGGCTGGGTGACGGACGCCGCCAAGCAGTTGAAGCTCGACCCCACGATCATCCGCGCCGACTATGGCCAGTTGCCCGACCTGAACGGTGTGAACTTCGCCCATGACGTGCTGTTCACCTGGAACGGCACCACGTCGGGCGTGCGCGTGCCCAATGCCGACTGGATTCCCTCGACACGCGAAGGGCTGACCTTCGCCGACGCCACCAGCGCGGTGTTCGCCTATGAGATCGACTGGACCAAGATCGATGTCGCCACCTTCTCCTGGCAGAAGGTGCTGGGCGGCGAAGGCGGCCATGGCGTGCTGATCCTCGGCCCCCGCGCCGTGGAACGCCTGGAAACCCACACCCCCGCCTGGCCGCTGCCCAAGGTCTTCCGCCTGATGGCGAAGGGCAAGCTGGCCGAGGGCGTGTTCAAGGGCGAGACGATCAACACCCCCTCCATGCTGGCGGTCGAGGACGCGATCTTCGCGCTGGAATGGGGCAAGTCGCTGGGCGGCCTCTCCGGCCTGATCGCGCGCAGCAACGCCAATGCGGCGGCGCTGAACAAGATTGTCGAGGAACGGGACTGGCTGGGCCATCTCGCCGCCGATCCCGCGAGCCGCTCGACCACCAGCGTCTGCCTGAAGGTCGAGGGCGCGGACGAAGCCTTCATCAAGAGCTTCGCCGCCCTGCTGGAGAAGGAAGGCGCCGCCTATGACGTCGCGGGCTATCGCGACGCCCCGGCGGGCCTGCGCATCTGGTGCGGCGCGACGGTTGAGACCGCCGACATCGAAGCGCTGGGGCCTTGGCTCGACTGGGCCTATGCCCAGACCAAGGCTGCCGCTTAACCTCATCCCACGCCGTGCTCCTGCGAAAGCAGGAGCCCAGGGCGGCTAAGTCCCGCCCTCGAACCCTGGGCTCCTGCCTTCGCAGGAGTACTGACATAAGGAATTCATCCCATGCCCAAAGTCCTTATTTCCGACAAAATGGACCCCCGCGCCGCCGCGATCTTTCGCGAACGCGGCGTCGAAGTCGACGAAATCACCGGCAAGACTCCGGAAGAACTCAAGGCGATCATCGGCCAGTATGACGGCCTCGCCATCCGCAGCTCGACCAAGGTGACGAAGGACATTCTCGACCACGCCACCAATTTGAAGGTCATCGGCCGCGCCGGCATCGGCGTCGACAATGTCGACATCCCGGCGGCCTCGGCCAAGGGCGTGATCGTGATGAACACCCCCTTCGGCAACTCGATCACCACCGCCGAACATGCCATCGCGCTGATGTTCGCGCTGGCCCGCCAGTTGCCCGAAGCCAACGCCCAGACGCAGCAGGGCCTGTGGCCCAAAAACGGCTTCATGGGCGTGGAAGTCACCGGCAAGACGCTGGGCCTGATCGGCGCGGGCAATATCGGCTCCATCGTCGCCAGCCGCGCGCTCGGCCTCAAGATGAAGGTGGTCGCCTTCGATCCCTTCCTGACCCCGGAACGCGCCGTCGAAATGGGCGTGGAGAAGGCCGATCTGGACACGCTGCTGGCGAAGGCGGACTTCATCACGCTGCACACGCCGCTGACCGACCAGACCCGCAACATCCTCTCCAAGGAAAATCTCGCCAAGACGAAGAAGGGCGTGCGCATCATCAACTGCGCCCGCGGCGGCCTGATCGACGAAGCCGCGCTCAAGGAAGCGCTGGATTCGGGCCATGTGGCGGGCGCCGCGCTCGACGTGTTCGTGCAGGAACCGGCGAAGGAATCGCCGCTGTTCGGCACCCCCAACTTCATCTGCACCCCGCATCTGGGCGCATCGACCGACGAAGCGCAGGTCAATGTCGCGCTCCAGGTCGCGGAACAGCTTAGCGACTATCTGCTCGATGGCGGCATCACCAATGCCCTCAACGTGCCGTCGCTGTCCGCCGAGGAAGCGCCGAAGCTCAAGCCCTATATGGCGCTGGCGGAGGAACTGGGCAGCCTGGTCGGCCAGCTTGAGGGCGACCGCATCCAGAGCGTTTCGGTCGAGGTGGAGGGCCATGCCGCCGAACTCAACCAGAAGCCGATCACGGCGGCGGTGCTGGCGGGCCTGATGCGCGTCTATTCCGACACGGTGAACATGGTCAATGCGCCCTTCCTGGCGAAGGAACGGGGCCTTGATGTCCGCGAGGTCCGCCATGACCGCGAGGGCGACTATCAGACCCTCGTCCGCGTGACCGTGAAGACCGAAAGCGGCGACAAGTCGGTCGCGGGCACGCTGTTCGGCAATGCCCAGCCGCGCCTGGTCGAACTGTTCGGCATCAAGGTGGAGGCCGATCTGGCCGGGGACATGCTGTACATCGTCAACCAGGACGCGCCGGGCTTCATCGGCCGCCTGGGTTCGACGCTGGGCGAGGCGCAGGTCAATATCGGCACCTTCCACCTCGGCCGCCGCAACCAGGGCGGGGAAGCGGTGCTGCTCCTCTCGCTCGACGGCGCGGTGAACGAAGCGGTCCTCAGCGACATCTGCAAGCTCGCAGGCGTGAAGACCGTGAAGCTCCTCCGCTTCGCCTGATGGTTCGGGCCTGATATGGTTCGGGCTGGCCTTGCGCGCATAATCCGCTAAAGGCCAGCCCATGACCACGATTCCATCCGGCCTCCTGCCTGAAGGACTTTCCGACCGTCTGCCGCCGCTGGCGGAGGCTTCCGCCTGGCTTGCGCGCCGCGTGCTCGATACCGTGGCGAGCCACGGCTATGAACGCGTCATGCCGCCCATCGCGGAGTTCGAGGACACGCTGGTCAGCCGCCTCAAATCGATGAAGGCGCAGGATCTCGTCCGCGCCATCGACCCGGTGTCGCAGCGCAGCCTGGCCCTGCGCCCGGACATGACTGCGCAGGTCGGCCGCATCGCCGCCACCCGCCTGGCCGCCGCGCCCCGCCCGCTGCGCCTGTCCTATGCCGGTCCCGTCATCCGCCTGCGCGCCAATCAGCTCCGTCCGGAGCGGGAGCGGTTCCAGATCGGCGCTGAACTCATCGGCAGCGACAGCGTCGCCGCCGCCGTGGAGATCGTGAACGTCGCCATAGAGGCGTTGCAGGCGGCGGGCGTCACCGGCATCACCATCGACTTCACCCTGCCGGACCTGATCGACGCGCTCGCCGCCGGGCCGCTGCCGCTCGCGCCGGAAGAGATAGAGGCCGTCCGCGCTGAACTCGACGCCAAGGATGCGGGCGCGCTCGCCGCGATCAGCCCGGCGGCCGCCGCCTATCTGCCGCTGATCGAGGGCACCGGCCCCTTCCACGCGGCGATGGAAAGGCTGGAGGCGCTGAACGCCGATCTCGGCGGCGCCATCGACAGCCGGATCGCGGGCCTGCGCGCCATCGCCAAGCCGATCGGCTGGGACATCAGCCTGACGCTCGATCCGACCGAGCGGCACGGCTTCGAATATCAAAACTGGTTCGGCTTCTCGATCTTCGCGGAAGGCTTCACCGGGGAGATCGGCCGGGGCGGCAGCTATGCGATCATCCGCGCCGACGGGTCGGAGGAACCGGCCATGGGCTTCTCCCTCTATCCCGATCCGCTGATCGACGCGGGCTTCGGCGGCGAGGCGCCCAGGCGGCTGTTCCTGCCCCTGCACCATGACGCCGCCCGCGCCGCCCAGTTGCGGGCGGAAGGCTGGCAGACGGTCGCCGCGCTGACCCCGCAGGAAAATGGCGAGGCGCTGCGCTGCTCGCACTGGCTGGATGGCACGGAACCGCGCCCTTACTGACCGGGTCTCAACTTTCGCTGAGGCGGCGGCAGACCGGCGGCACGGTGGCGCAGGCGGGCGTTCCGTCCTTGCCCGTGCCGTTCACGACGATTTCGATGATACCCCGTCCTTCGATGGCCCGCGTCAGCAGGTCTTCGTCCAGATCGTGAATGTCGATCTTCATCCGGCGCGACCATGGCGACGGCGGATCGCCGGCCAACTGGCCGATCCGAATATAGATGAAGCGCCGCACCGGCCCTTCGCGGCGGACCTGATCGCCGAAAAATCTGGGCCCCGGCGCGATGCGGATCGGCAGGTCGAACGACAATGGCTCGCCGGTGCCGGACGCTTTCGGATCGAGCGGCCGGTCATCCTTGGCCTGAAGGCTGTGCAGCACGCCGATGACCGGCTGCTCGATGATGATCCGCAATCCGACTTCGATCTGATCCGCTTTCGCCATGGCTTTCCTGTAGCGTCGGAACAGGCGGCGGGAAAGGCCGCGACCGCCTCGTCCGCCTTGACGCGCCCGCCATGCCCGGCTAACGCGCCCCCGCAACTGGGCGACGCGCCCGCTTATCCCACCGGCATGCCGAGTCCCGTCGAAGGGCATGGCCGGTCCGCGCGGCGGGCGGAGGACTGTATCTGTGGCAAATGTGACCGTGATCGGCGCCCAATGGGGCGACGAGGGCAAGGGCAAGATCGTCGACTGGCTGTCGGAGCGCGCCGACGTCGTCGCCCGCTTCCAGGGCGGCCATAATGCCGGTCACACGCTGGTCGTGGGGGAGAAGGTCTACAAGCTCTCGCTGCTCCCCTCCGGCATCGTGCGCGGCACGCTGTCGGTGATCGGCAACGGCGTGGTGCTGGACCCCTGGCACTTCCGCGACGAGGTGGCGAAGCTGAAGGGGCAGGGGGTGGAGATCACGCCCGACAACCTCCAGATCGCGGAAACCTGCCCGCTGATCCTGCCCTTCCACCGCGACCTCGACGGCTTGCGCGAAGACGCTTCGGGCGCGGGCAAGATCGGCACCACTCGCCGCGGCATCGGCCCGGCCTATGAGGACAAGGTCGGCCGCCGCGCCATCCGCGTCTGCGACCTGGCCCATCTGGACGACCTCGGCCCGCAGCTAGACCGGCTGACCGCGCATCATGACGCGCTGCGCGCCGGGTTCAACGAAGCGCCCATCGATCGCGACGCGCTGATGGCCGAACTGCGCGACATCGCCGGCTTCATCCTGCCCTTCGTCAAGCCAGTCTGGCTGACGCTCAACAAGGCGAAGGCGGAGGGCAAGCGCATCCTGTTCGAGGGCGCGCAGGGCACATTGCTCGACATCGACCACGGCACCTATCCCTTCGTCACCTCCTCCAACACGGTGGCGGGCACGGCGGCGAGCGGCACCGGCCTCGGCCCCAATGGCGCGGGCTTCGTGCTCGGCATCGTCAAGGCCTACACCACCCGCGTCGGCTCCGGCCCCTTCCCGACCGAGCAGGAGAATGACGTCGGCCAGCGGCTGGGCGAGCGGGGCCATGAATTCGGCACCGTCACCGGCCGCAAGCGCCGCTGCGGCTGGTTCGACGCCGTGCTGGTGCGCCAGTCGGTCGCGGTGTCGGGCGTCACCGGCATCGCCCTCACCAAGCTGGACGTGCTGGACGGGTTCGACGAGTTGAAGATCTGCGTCGGCTACAGGATCGGCGACCGGCACTTCGACTATCTCCCCGCCCATGCGCAGGACCAGGCGAAGGCGGAGCCGGTCTATGAAAGCATCGAAGGCTGGCAGGACACGACGGCGGGCGCCCGCAGTTGGGCGGAACTCCCGGCGCAGGCGATCAAATATATCCGCCGGATCGAGGAACTGATCGGCTGCCCGGTCACGCTCGTTTCCACCAGCCCTGAGCGCGAGGACACCATCCTCGTGCGTGATCCTTTCGCGGATTGACCGGCATGGCGGGCGATCGTTTCGAGCGGCACAAGCAGCCCTGGACGGCGGACGAGTTGCAGAAGCTCCACACGCTGGCGAAGAAGGGCATGGCGCTGAAAGCGATCGCCAAGGCGCTGACCCGCAGCGAGGAATCGGTGAAGGCCCGCGCCAAGCAGGACGGGCTGAACATCGCGAAGTTGCGCTGATTTTAGGCCGCGTGGACAATTTGGAATGTTGGGGAGCGGCCAATAGCGGACGTCAATGCTTCCCCTCCCCTTCAGGGGAGGGGACTGAGGCGTGGGGGCGCGCCCCAAAGGAAAGCCATGCCTGTAAAGGCACACCCCCACCCCAACCCCTCCCCTGAAGGGGAGGGGCTAAATGGCCGCTCCCCACCCAAGTCCCTCAGCCCTGTGGGTCTTGAATTTGCCCACGCCGCCAGTTCGATAAACTGACATACCGCAAGACGCTGGACGCCATCGATCGCCGGTGCGACACTCCCCTCAACCCCTGAAGGGAGTCTCCCATGTCGCTCGACATCCTCGTTCTTTACGGTTCCTATCGCCGGGGCCGCCTCGGCATCCGTCTGGCGGAATATCTGATCAAGGGTTTCCAGGCCCTGGGCCACAAAGCCGAACTCATAGATGCCCAGGCCATAGGGCTGCCCATGCTGGATCTGCGCTACAGCGACTATCCCGCGGGCGAAGCCCCCGCCGCCATGACGGCTCTATCCGAACGCCTGACCGCCGCCGACGCCTTCGTCTTCGTCGCGGGCGAATATAATCGGGGCATGCAGCCGGGCCTCAAGAATCTCGTCGATCACTATCTCAAGGAATTCGACCGCCGCCCGGCGGGCATCGCCAGCTATTCCATGGGCCGTTATGCCGGGGTGAACAGCCATGCCGCCTGGACGGTGACGCTGAATGCCATGGGCATGACGGTGATGCCGGAGCGCCTGAGCGTCGGCCAGATCGGCGACACGCTGGATGCCGAAGCCCGTCCTCACGGAGAAAGCGGCGCGGCGCTGGAACGCGGCTTCGCCAGCTTCGCGCGGAGCCTGGTCTATTGGGGCGAGGCGGTGAAGAAGGTTTAGCGAGGGGGTAACAAGCCGACCCATCCAAATCCTCCCCATCGAGAGATGGGGAGGGGGACCAGCCGCAGGCTGGTGGAGGGGAATGGGGCACGACCTCCGAATTTCCCCTTCCACCATTCGCTTCGCATGGTCCCCTCCCCACGCTTCGCGCAGGGAGGATCTAATGCCGGCTCACGCCCATGTTCAGCATAACGGCACCACGACGTCCCACCCGCCTCAACCCCGCTTCTCTTCCTCCACCATGTCCGACGCCAGTTCCAGCCCGGCGCGGCCGTGGGAGGGGGTATGTGCGGGCGCCTTGGGATGGGGCACATATTCCGGCTCCTCGACCTCCAGCATGCCTTCCCATTTGGTGATGACGGATGTGGCGATGGCGTTGCCCAGCACGTTGGTCGCGGTGCGGCCCATGTCCATGAAATGGTCGACCGCCAGGATGAAGGCCACGCCCTCCACCGGCAGGTCGAACTGGCCCAGCGTCGCGGCCACCACCACCAGCGATGCGCGGGGCACGGCGGCGATGCCCTTGCTGGTCACCATCAACACCAGCAATATGGTGATCTGCGTCGCGATCGGCAGGTCGATGCCATAGGCCTGGGCGATGAAGATGGTGGCGAAGGTCGAATACATCATCGACCCGTCCAGATTGAAGCTGTAGCCCAGGGGCAGCACGAAGCTGTAGATGCGCCGCGGCACGCCGAAACGGTCGAGTTGCTCCAGCATCTTGGGATAGGCGGCCTCCGACGACGCGGTCGAGAAGGCGATCAATATCGGCTCGCGCACATAGCGGATCAGCTTCACCATCCGCCTGCCCAGGAAGATCGATCCCGCCGCGAACAGCAGCACCCAGAGCGCGATCAGCGACAGATAGAATTCGCCCACCAACTCGCCGAAGGTCTTGAGCACGCCCAGCCCTTCGGTCGTCACGACCGACGCCAGCGCGCCGAAGACGGCGAAGGGCGCGACGCGCATGACATAGCCCGTCACTTGCAGCATCAGTTCGACCATCGCCTCGATCACGGTGACGATGGGCTTGCCCCTTTCGCCGATGGCGGTCAGCGCGATGCCCACGAACAGGGAGAAGACGACGATCTGGAGGATCGAATTTTCCGCCATTGCCCCGACCATGGAGGTGGGGAAGACGTGCAGGATGAAGTCGCGGAAATTGAGCGCTTCGGTATTCACCCCCGAATCCGCGCCCGAGCGGACCAGGTTCAGCCCTTCGCCCGGCGCGAAGAAATTGACGAAGATGAGGCCGAGCGTCAGCGAGATCAGGCTGGCGATGATGAACCAGGCGAGGGCGCGCCCGCCGATCCGGCCCAGCGCCGCGCTGTCGCCCATATGCGCGATGCCCGCCACCAGCGTGGAGAAGACCAGCGGCGCGATGATCATCTTGATCAGGTGCAGGAAGATGTCCGCCAGCAGATGGTAATAGCCCGCCACATCCTTGGCCAGCGCCTTGTCGCCACCCACCCAGATATTGGTGGCAAAGCCCACGATCACCCCCAGAACCATTCCCGTCAGGATGAACGCCGTCAGTCGATTTCGCATCTCGTTCCTTTAACCGGCGCGCGGGCGCACCGCATTCATGGTCTGTCCCAAATGGTGGCTACACCTAACAGCCACCCGCAGCGCCCGCAATCGAAGGCGCGTGAATGCCGTCATCCCGGTTAGACGAATGAGGAATCATATTCCGCGCCCCGTCCGGCGCTGGAAATAGACGAACTCAGGGGTAAAGCAGCCCTTCGCGCCAGCCCCCGCCCGTCCGTTCGAACAGGCGTCGCTCATGCAGGCGATGTTCGCGGTCCTGCCAGAATTCGATGCGCTCCGGCGCGACGCGAAATCCCGACCAGTGCGGCGGACGCGGCACCGGCCCGCCCTCGAAGCGCAGGCTGACCTCCTCATATCGCGCCATGAACAGGTTGCGCGATTCCAGCGGGCGCGACTGGTCCGACGCCCAGGCGCCCAACTGGCTGTCGCGGCTGCGCGTCGCGAAATAGGCGTCGGCGGTGGCGTCGTCCACCGGCCCGACCGGCCCTTCGATCCGGACCTGCCGCCGCAGCGACTTCCAGTGGAACAGCAGCGCCGCATGCGGATTGGCGTGCAGTTCCTGCGCCTTGCGCCCCTCGAAATTGGTGTAGAAGACAAAGCCGTCCGGCCCATGCCCCTTCAGCAGCACCATGCGCAGCGACGGCCGCCCGCGCGCGTCGGCGGTGGCCAGCGCCATGGCGTTGCTGTCGTTGATCTCGGTTTCGCGCGCCTCGGCATACCAGGCGTCGAACAGCAGGAAGGGATCGGTCATGCGCGGTGCTGTACGCCCCTCACAAAGCCATGTCGATACGGCTTTCCCACGCTTGAACGATCCCGCGCCTTTCGCCACATAGGACGCAAACGGCTTTTTGATGCAAAGGATATGTTGACGGCAATGGCTGATCCCTACTCCACCCTGGGCGTCGCGCGCGGCGCGAGCGAGGCAGAGATCAAATCGGCCTATCGGAAGCTCGCCAAGGAACTGCATCCCGACCGGAACAAGGACAATCCGAAGGCGGCGGAGAAATTTTCCGCCGTCACCGGCGCCTATGACCTGCTGTCGGACAAGGACAAGCGCGCCCGCTTCGACCGGGGCGAAATAGACGGCGAGGGCAATCCGACCGCGCCCTTCGGCTTCGGCGGCGGCGGGGCGGGGGGCTTTCGCGGCCGTCCGGGGCAGGGCGGCGGGTTCGAGTTCCAGGATGGCGGCGCCGATTTCGGCGACATATTCGAAGGGCTTTTCGGCGGCGCGGGCCGGCGTGGGGGAGCGGGCGGAGGCTTTGGCGGTTTCGGCCGGGGCGCGCCGCCGCAGAAGGGCGCGAACGTCACCTATCGCCTCGCCGTCCAGTTCGTCGACGCCGCGACCCTCGCGCCCCAGCGGATCACGCTCCAGGACGGCAAGACCATCGACCTGAAACTGCCCGCGGGGGTCGAGACGGGCACGCAGATGCGCCTTTCCGGCAAGGGCCAGCAGGGCCCCGGCGGCGCGGGCGACGCCATCGTCACCATAGAGGTGAAGCCGCACCCCTTCTTCACCCGCGACGGCGACAATGTGCTGCTGGACCTGCCCATCACCCTGGACGAGGCGGTAAAGGGGGCGAAGGTCAAGGTGCCGACGGTCGACGGCCCGGTGATGCTGGGCGTGCCGGCGGGCGCCTCCTCCGGCAAGACGCTGCGGCTGCGCGGCAAGGGCTTCACCGGCAGGAACGGGCAGCGGGGCGACCAGCTCGTCACCCTGCTGATCGACGTGCCCGCCGACGATCCGGCGATCAAGGCGCTGGTGGAAGGCTGGCGGGACAGCCGCGCCGTGCGGACCCATCTGGGCGTATGAGGGGTTAGGGGGGAATGCCGCATCCATCCCCCCTGTCGCCGGAATCCCGCCGCAAGCATATCGCTGAAGAAGCCCGCACCAAGTTCCACCGCCAGATCGCCCGCGTGCGGCCCGGCAGCCACGCGTTCGAAATCGCGAAGCGGGTGGCGGTCGGCACCTATAATGACGGCTTCATCCATGCCGGGAACCTTGCCTATCTCTCGCTGATGACGCTGTTCCCCTTCTTCATCGTGGCGGCGGCGGTGGCCAGCATCTTCGGTCGGTCGCAGGACGGGCTGGCGGCGGTCGGCGCCTTTCTGGAAACGGTGCCGCCCGGCGTCGCGGAGGTGGTGCGCCAGCCCATCGTCGACGTGCTGAACGCCCGCACGGGGCCGCTGCTCTGGCTGGGCGGGCTGGTGGGGCTGTGGACCGTCGGCAGCCTCATAGAGACGATCCGCGACATATTGCGCCGCGCCTATGGGACCAGGAGCACGCGCCCCTTCTGGCACTATCGCCTGACCGCCATCGGCATCACGCTGGTCAGCGTGTTCGCGGTGATGTTCGCCTTCTCCATGCAGGTGATCATCACCGGCATCGACCAGTTCCTGCACCAGATCCTGCCCTTTGCCGACCAGGCGATACAGATTGTCAGCCTGACGAAGCTGGCGCCCATGGCGATCCTGTGCGTCGCGCTTTATTATCTCTACGTTTCCCTGACCCCCAGCCTGTACAAGGATCCGCGCTTCCCGAAATGGCCCGGCGCCATCGCCACGGCGCTCTGGTGGTATGGCGTCACCCTGCTGCTGCCGGTCACGCTTTCCATGCTCGGCGGCTATGACATGACCTATGGCAGCCTGGCCGGGGTGATGATCACGCTCATTTTCTTCTTTCTTGTCGGGCTTGGCGTGGTAATTGGCGCGGAATTGAATGCGGCGCTGGCGGAGTTCCCGGAAGAGGAGGCCGCGGCCGCCGCGCAGGTCGATAAAGGGAATGGGACGACGGTATGACAGGCTTGATGGCGGGAAAACGCGGTCTGATCATGGGGCTGGCGAACGACAAGTCGCTCGCCTGGGGCATATCGAAGGCGCTGCATGCGCAGGGCGCGGAACTCGCCTTCTCCTATCAGGGCGAGGCGCTGGCCAAGCGGGTGAGGCCGCTGGCGGAGGAGCTGGGGTCCGATTTCCTGATCGACTGCGACGTGTCGGACATGGAAAAGCTGGACGCCGCCTTTGCCGAGATCGAGGCGAAATGGGGCAGGCTGGACTTCGTGGTCCACGCCATCGGCTTTTCCGACAAGAATGAGCTGCGCGGCCTCTATGTCGACACCAGCCTGGAAAATTTCCTGCTGACGATGAATATCTCCGCCTACAGCTTCGTCGCCGTCGCCAAGCGGGCGCGAGCGCTGATGCCGGAGGGCGGCAGCCTGCTGACGCTCAGCTATTATGGCGCGGAAAAGGTGATCCCCCATTATAACGTCATGGGCGTGGCCAAGGCGGCGCTGGAAACCAGCGTCAAATATCTGGCGATGGACCTGGGTCCGGAAAATATCCGCGTCAACGCCATCTCCGCCGGGCCGATCAAGACGCTGGCGGCCAGCGGCATCGGCGATTTCCGCTACATCATGAAGTGGAACGAACTGAACAGCCCGCTCCGCCGCAACGTGACGATAGAGGATGTGGGCGGCGCCGGCCTCTATCTCCTCTCCGACCTGGCGTCGGGCGTGACCGGCGAAGTCCATCATGTCGACGCGGGCTACAATGTCATCGGCATGAAGGCCGAAGACGCGCCGGACATCGCATTGGACAAGTAACAAAACCCCTCTCCCACCGGGAGAGGGAGGGGCCCGCCGCGAAGCGGTGGGAGGGTGAGGGCGAACCACCTCACCCACGAAAGGCAGATATGAGCTTCAACACCTTCGGCCGCGTATTCCGCTTCTCGACCTGGGGCGAGTCCCACGGTCCCGCCATCGGCGCGATGGTCGACGGCTGTCCTCCGGGCCTGCCCCTGACCGAAGCCGACATCCAGCCTTTCCTGGACAAGCGCAAGCCCGGCACCTCGAAATTCACCACCCGGCGCCGCGAAGCCGATGAGGTCCGCATCCTGTCGGGCGTGTTCGAAGGGCGCACCACCGGCACTCCGATCAGCCTGATGATCGAAAATACCGACCAGCGGTCGAAGGATTACAGCGAGGTCGCCAAGGCCTATCGCCCCGGCCATGCCGACTATGCCTATGACGCCAAATATGGCTTCCGCGACTATCGCGGCGGCGGGCGATCCTCGGCGCGGGAGACCGCCAGCCGCGTGGCGGCGGGCGCAGTGGCGCGGCTGGTCATTCCCGATGTCGACATCTTCGCCTATGTGACCGAAATCGGCGGCGACGCCATCGACCCTGCCCGTTTCGACGCGAGCGAGATCGACAACAACCCCTTCTTCTGCCCCGATCGGCAGGCGGCGAAGCGCTGGGAGAAGCTGGTGGACGACGCCCGCAAGGACGGTTCCTCGCTCGGCGCGGTGGTGGAATGCATCGCCAGCGGCGTTCCGGCCGGTTGGGGCGCGCCCCTCTATGCCAAGCTCGACAGCGAACTGGCCGCCGCGATGATGAGCATCAACGCGGTCAAGGGCGTGGAGATCGGGGACGGTTTCGCCGCCGCCCGCCTGCGCGGCGAGCAGAATGCCGATCCGATGCGGCCCGGTAATGAAGGCAACCCCGTCTTCCTCGCCAACCATGCGGGCGGCATTGCGGGGGGCATCTCCACCGGGCAGCCCGTCAAGGTCCGCATCGCCTTCAAGCCGACCAGTTCGATCCTGATCCCGGTCGAAACCGTCACCCGCGAGGGCGAGGCGTCGGACATCGTGACCAAGGGCCGCCACGACCCCTGCGTCGGCATTCGCGGCGTGCCGGTGGTCGAAGCGATGATGGCGCTGGTGCTGGCGGACCAGAAACTGCTCCACCGCGCCCAGTGCGGCGAGGGCTGATCCAGGCCGTGCCCTGCTCCTGCGAAGGCAGGAGTCCAGTCCTGCCGTCAGGTCCGGTTCTCGCGAGGCTCAAATGCCTTCCCCAGGAGCACGAAGGAGAATCCTGCTCGCCACCCCCCACAACGCGCCGAATCGAGCCATAATTCCGGCAAAGGCGCGATTCCGGCGAGACGACTCACCCAATCTGCGATACCATCGCCGTCACGGATCGCCCGCGGGAGGGCGAGCGGCAGCGCGTAAGCCTGGGGAGCGTCACCATGCCCCGCATGGATTGACGGTCAAAACGTCCCCTTCAGCCGCGAACACGGGCCAGCCATGCAACCATGGCTGGCCCATTTCGTTGAAGCAGGACGCGAAAACGCGATCCGGGGCACAAGACGCATGCATTTCATCACCGCGCTGATCGGCATCTATCGCGCGGAGATCGGGCTTGTCATCCTCGCCCTGATGTTCGTCGCCTTCGTGCGCGAACGCTATTCGCCCACTGTCGTGTCGGTGGTCGGGGCCTGCGCCTTCGCGCTGCTGGGCCTGCTCGACGAAAAGGATCTGTTCTCCGTCTTCTCCAACAGCGCGCCGCTGACGGTCGGGGCGATGTTCGTGCTTTCCGGCGCGCTGATCCGCACGGGGACGATCAACCGCGTCGCCGACCTGGTCATGGCCCGCGCCCAGCGACACCCCCGCCTGGCGCTGGCCGAAGTCACGCTCGGCACGGTCGTCCTTTCGGCCTTCCTCAACAACACGCCGGTCGTGATCCTGCTGATCCCGATCATGTTCAAGCTGGCGCAGGCGACCGGCTATCCGGTCAAGAAACTGCTGATCCCGATGAACGCCGTCGCGGTGATGGGCGGTTGCGTGACGCTGATCGGCACATCGACCAACCTGATCGTCGCGGGCATCGCCGCCGACCAGGGCATGGCGCCCTTCGGCATATTCGACATCACGCCCTATGGGTTGGCCGGGGTCGCGGCCGGCATCGCCGCGCTGGCCGGCCTGTCCTTCCTGCTGCCCAGCGATCCGCCCTCCATCGCGGGGGAGGATGGCGGCAATGTGCAGGATTATCTGACCGAACTCATCCTGTCGCGGGACAGCGACCTGATCGGTCGCACCGTCGGCTCCCTGTCGATCTTCGGCCGCTCCGCCAGCCTGCTCGGCCTCAAGCGGGCGGGGGAGATACGGCGCCGGGGGATAGAGGAAGAGGAACTGCACGCCGGCGACCACCTGCTGGTCCATGCCGACGGCGCGACGATCATGACCCTGCGCGAATCCGGCGACTTCGAAATCGGCCTGGCCGCGGCGTCGGAAACTCCCGGCGGCGGCACCGTCATCGAAGCGATGATCGCGCCCAGCCATCCGTCCATCGGGGAACGGCTGATCGACATTCCCTTCCTCCACGCGCTGCGGGTGCGGATCATCGGCATTCACCGGGCGCGCCACCTGCCCGGACCCGACCTCAGCGAAACCCGCGTGCGCGGCGCGGACCGCCTGCTGATCGCGGGCAGCGACGACAGCATCCGCTCGCTCAAGGACAATGCCCATCTGATCGGCGTCGACATCAGCCGCGCCCGCGCCTTCCGCCCGCGAAAGGCGTGGATCGCCATTCTCGCCCTGACGGCGGTGGTGCTGCTTTCGGCCATCGACGTCATCGGCATCGGGCTGGCCGCCTTCATCGCGGTGGGCGTGATCCTCGTCACCCGCTGCATCGATCCGGAGGAGGCATGGGCCGCGATCGACGGCGACGTGCTGATCCTCATCTTCGCGATGCTTGCGGTGGGACTGGCGCTCGAACAGGCGGGCAGCGTCGCGCTGATGGTCGGCTGGATCGATCCGTTGCTCGCCGCCGCGCCCGCATGGTCGCTGGTGTTCCTCATCTATTTCTTCGCGCTGCTCCTGTCCGAACTGCTCAGCAACAATGCGGTCGCGGCGCTCCTCACGCCGCTCACCATCGCGCTCGCCCATCAGTTAGGCGCCGATCCGCGCCCGCTTGTGATCGCGCTGATGATCGGCGCGTCGGCCTGCTTCGCCACGCCGATCGGCTATCAGACCAATGCGCTGGTCTATGCGGCGGGCGATTATCGCTTTTCCGATTTCGTGCGGATCGGGATTCCGCTCAACCTCGTCGTCGGGCTGGCGGTCTGCACCGCGCTCGTCCTGCTGGGATGAGGCCCTGGGCCGCGCCAAGCCATTTTCGGCCGACCGGCCCTGTCCCGGCGCCGGGCGCATCGCCATGATGATCGGCAGATCAAAGGATTGCCCGTGACCAGCCTGCCCATCATCCAGGTCGACGCCTTCGCCGACGCGCCCTTCACCGGCAATCCGGCCGCGGTCATGCCGCTCGGCCAATGGCTGGACGATGCGACGCTTCAGGCGATAGCGGCGGAAAACAACCTCTCCGAAACCGCCTTCACCGTGCCCACCCCCGACGATCCGGAGGCGGACTATGCGCTGCGCTGGTTCACGCCGGCCGTGGAGGTCAAGCTCTGCGGCCATGCCACGCTGGCGAGCGGCCATGTGCTGATGGGCGGGCGCACCGCCGTCCGCTTCCGCACGCGGCAGGCGGGCATCCTCAGCGTGTCGCGCGACCGCGACGGCTATGCCCTCTCCCTTCCCGCCTGGCCTACCGGACCCACGCCCTTGCCCGAACTGGCCGAGGCCATGGGCGGGGACATCCTGGAAACCCAATGGCGCGAAGGGGGCTATGCGATCTTCCTTTATCGCGACGCGGCCGCGATCCGTGCGCTGGAACCGGACTTCGCGACGTTGAAGAAGGCCGGTCCCATCCTGCTGATCGCCACCGCGCCCGGCGATGACAGCGACATCGTCAGCCGCGTCTTCGTCCCCGGCGCGGGCATAGACGAAGATCCCGTCACCGGCTCCGCCCATTGCCTGCTCACCCCTTATTGGGCGAAACGGCTGGACAAGGCCGCGCTCACGGCCTTTCAGGCATCGCGGCGCGGCGGGCGCCTGTCGTGCCGGCTTTCCGGCGACAGGGTGATCCTGACCGGCGCCTGCCGCACGGTGATCGAAGGCAATTTCCTGCTTTAAGTGACCTTCAATCCTCCCCGCGCGCAGCGTGGGGAGGGTCGAAGAGAGGCACGTGACTCTCTTCGACGTCGGCGCAGCCGATGGTGGAGGGGTAATTGGGAGGTCGTGCCCCATTCCCCTCCACCAGCCTGCGGCTGGACCCCCTCCCCATCTCCCGATGGGGAGGAATAGGAGAAGCGTGCTCTCCACCCCTCACCGCGCATAAAGCCCGACGAGCTTCGCCAGTTCCGCCTTCAGCGCGGCGCGCTCCTCCTTGCGGGGCGACATGCCCAGCCGCACGACCGTCAGGCGCTGCGAGGGCGAAACCAGTATATATTGCCCGCCATGGCCGACGCAGCCGAACAGGCTGCGCGGCGCCCGTCCCGGCATCAGCGCGCTGTCCTCGCTGTCCCGGTTCAGCCACAGATGCGCCCCATAGGCGGCATTGCGGGGCGAAGGCTCGCGCATATGGTCGATCCATTTTTCCGGCACGATCTGGTGCCCCGCCGCGCCGCGCCCATGGTTGCGCAGCAATTCCCCGAAACGGGCATAGTCCCGCGCCGTCATATGCATGAAGCTGCCGCCGATCATCGTCCCTGCCGCATCATATTCCACGGTCAGGCTGTCGAGCCGCGCCGGGATCTTCAGCCGGCCGTCGATGAACATCTGCATCGCCCGCCGCCGCACGTCGGGATCGGTGCTGTTGGTCAGCATCCGCGCCATCAGGTCGGCCAGGATGACGCTGTTGCCGGTCGAATAGGAAAAGGCGGCGCCCGGCGCATGGGCCAGCGGCTTTGCCTCCGCAAAGGCGCCCATGTCCTGCGCGCCGTCGGTGAACAGCATCCTTATCGTGTCGGCCTCCGCCAGCGGTTCGGCATCCTCGACATGGTCCAGGCCGGACGTCATGGCCAGCAACTGGCGCAGGGTGATGCGCCCCCTGGGATCGCCCGGCTGGCCCCAGGCCGCCACCGGCACCGGCGAATCGAGCGCCAGCCGCCCGTCCGACACCATCAGCCCGATCAGCACCGCCGTCACGCTCTTGGCCGCGGACCAGGACGGCAGCTTCGTCCGCGGCCCATAGCCGGGCGCATAGCGCTCCGCCACGATCTCTCCGTCGTGCATGATGACCAGCGCTCGCGTTTCGCCCACCGCATCGTCGAACAGCGGGTCGATCGCTGCCCTCAGCGTCGCCGCGTCCGCGTCCGAATCGCCCGCGACATGATAGACCGGCTCCGGCCCGGCGGCGGCGCGCACGGTCCACAGCCCGGCCACCGCCAGCACCGCCAAAATCCCGCCCAACGCGCCAAGGCGCTTTACGCTGTTCCGCTCAAGCCTCATAAGCCGCCGCCTTAGCATGGTGCGCGGGAAAGGGGAGCATGTCCGGTCGCCGGAAATGGATTTACGGAGCTTTGGCGGCGGTGCTGCTGCCGCTGGCGCTGCTGGCCTGGAACTGGAGCGCCCTGCGTGCCCAGGCGCAGGTCGGCGCGGGCTTCGGCGCGCGCGTAACCTGCTCCTGCCGCTATGTGGAAGGGCGGTCGATGGAAAGCTGCAAGGGCGACAAGGAACCCGGCATGTGGGCCGTGTCGCTGAAGGACTTGCCCGAATCGCAATCGGTCAACGCGGCGGTTCCGCTGCTCGCCTCCCGCACGGCGCGCTATCGCAAGGGCTGGGGCTGCCTGCTGGACCCTTGAGGCCCCATCCGACATCCCATGAGTCGCCCATCCGTCATCCCGGCGAAAGCTGGGATTTCGTGCCGCCAGGCAGTGCCCTATCGCCTGAGATCCCCGCTTTCGCTGGGATGACGATAGCGGGAAGCTGGCCCCACCGCCCTCAAATCGCTACAGCCCCTCCCCATGCGTCCCGACATCCCGACCCTGCTCCACGATATTTTCGGTTTCCCCGCCTTTCGGGGCGTGCAGGAACAGGTGGTCGGCCGCATCATGGCGGGGCAGCCGACGCTGGCGATCATGCCGACCGGCGCGGGCAAGTCGCTCTGCTACCAGCTTCCCGCCGTGGCGCTGGACGGCTGCTGCGTCGTCGTCTCCCCGCTGATCGCGCTAATGCACGACCAGCTTCGCGCCGCCCAGGCGGTCGGTATCCGCGCCGCCAGCCTCACCAGCGTCGATGCCGACTGGCGGGAGACGCAGGACCGGCTGCGCAACGGCGATCTCGACCTGCTCTACGTCGCCCCGGAGCGCGCCAGCGGGGAGGCGTTCCGCACCCTCCTGCGCGCCGCGAAGATCGCCCTCTTCGCGATTGACGAGGCGCATTGCGTTTCCGAATGGGGCCATGATTTCCGCCCGGACTATCGCCTGCTGCGCCCGCTGCTGGACGAATTTCCGGACGTTCCCCGCCTCGCGCTGACCGCCACCGCAGACCATCATACCCGCGATGACATCCTCGTCCAGCTCGGCATTCCCCGCGAAGGCCTGATCATCGCTGGTTTCGACCGTCCGAACATCCGCTACGCCGTCCATCCCCGCGATGGCCTGGCCCGCCAGCTTTCCGACCTGATCGCTGGCCAGACCGGCCCCGGCATCGTCTACGCTCCCACCCGCGCCGCGACCGAGAAGCTGGCGGAAACCCTCGGCAAGACCGGCCGCCCGACCCGCGCCTATCATGCGGGGCTGGACCCGCGCACCCGCGCCGCCAACCAGGCCGCCTTCATCGCCAGCGAGGATATGGTGATGGTCGCCACCATCGCCTTCGGCATGGGCATCGACAAGCCCGACGTCCGCTTCGTCGCCCATGCGGCGCTGCCCAAGTCGATCGAGGGCTATTATCAGGAATCGGGCCGCGCAGGCCGCGACGGCGAACCCGCCGAAGCCCATCTCTTCTGGGGCGCCGACGATTTCGCCCGCGCCCGCCAGCGCATCGGCGAACTCGACCCCCTGCGCCAGCAGGGCGAGCGCGCCCGCATCACCGCGCTGGGCGGGCTGGTGGAGACCGGCACCTGCCGCCGCGCCATATTGCTCCGCCATTTCGGGGAAAATCCGTCGCCCACCTGCGGCAATTGCGACAATTGCCTGAACCCGCCGCCCAGCATCGACGCGACCCAGACCGCCCGCAAATTCCTGTCCGCCGTCTACCGCACCGGCCAGAGCTTCGGCGTCGGCCATATCGAGCAGGTGCTGACCGGCGCCGTCACCGATAAGATTCGCGAGCGCGGCCATGACAAGATTTCGGTCTACGGCATCGTCGACGGGGAGGAGACGGCGCTGCTGCGCCCCGTATCCCGCGCCTTGCTGGTCCGCGACGCGCTCCAGACCAACGAACATGGCGGGCTGGAATTCGGCCCCAATGCCCGCCCGATCCTGCGCGGCGAGGAAGAGGTCAGCCTGGTCCTGCCGCCCCGCAAGGAACGCCGCCGCAAGAGCGCCCGCAACGGCAGCGCCGAAAATCCCGTGGGCGATCCGCTGTTCGACGCGCTGCGCGTCTGCCGCCGCGAACTGGCGCAGGAGGCTGGGGTGCCGCCCTATGTCATCTTCCATGATTCGACCCTGCGCGAAATGGCGGAGCAGCGCCCGACCAGCCTCACCGAACTCGGCCACATCAGCGGGGTAGGGCAGCGCAAGCTGGATGCTTATGGCGACGCGTTTCTGGCGGCGATCCGTCCTTATCTTTAAGCTTGAGAGCAACGCGCTCCTGCGGAGGCAGGAGCCTAGGCCGCGTGGACAAATTCAAGATTCGCCTGACTGAGGGATTTGGGTGGAGAGGGGCCATTCCCCTATTCGTCACCCCGGGCTTGACCCGGGGTCCCGCTGCCTTGGGCTGGGCGCGGACTCAGAAAGAAAGCGGGACCCCGGATCAAGTCCGGGGTGACGGTAAATGATGTCCGCTCATGGCCATTTCCCGACATTCCGAATTTGTCCACGCGGCCTGTTGCTGACGTCTGAATTAGGCTCCTGCCTTCGCAGGAGCACATTGCTCTTTGGCCAACCCCCTTGAATCCCGCCGCCCACAAGCGCAAGGAGACCCGCAAAGGAGTCCGCCCATGTTCCGCCAGCTTACCAAAAGCCTCTACGTCTCCCCGCAGATCAGCGTCGATCAGGTAGCGGAGGCCAAGGCGCTGGGCGTCACCGTCATCATCAACAACCGCCCCGACGACGAGGAACCGGGCCAGACCAACGGCGCGGAGATCGAAGCCGCCGCCAAGGCCGCCGGCATCGCCTATGCCGCCGTGCCCGTGGCCCATGGCGGCTTCTCCCCCTGGCAACTCGACGGCATGGCCGCCGCGCTGGAACAGGCGGGCGAGGGCAAGATCCTCGCCTATTGCCGCTCCGGCACGCGCAGCACATTGCTCTGGGCGCTGACCCGCGCCCGCGCAGGCGATCACCCGGCGGCGCTGGCCGAGCAGGCCGCCTCGGCCGGATATGACGTCGCGCCCGTCCGCCAGATCATGGACGCGCTCGCCGCCGGTTGATGTCCGCAGCACCGGAAACCTATGACGCCATCGTCCTGGGCGCTGGCGGCGCCGGCCTCATGTGCGCGGCCATGGCGGGCCAGCGGGACAGGCGCGTGCTGGTCATCGACCATGCCGACCAGCCGGGGAAGAAAATCCTGATCTCCGGCGGCGGCCGCTGCAATTTCACCAATATCCACACCGCGCCCGACCGCTATCTGTCGGCCAATCCCCATTTCGCCAAATCGGCGCTGGGCCGCTACACGCCGCAGGATTTCCTCGCCCTTGTCGAACGCCACGGCATCGCCTGGCATGAAAAGACGCTGGGCCAGCTTTTCTGCGACCAGAGCGCCCGCCAGATCGTCGCCATGCTGCTCGCCGAATGCGAGGCAGGCGGCGTCGCGATCCGCCTCGGCCACGCCATCACCGCCGTCACCCATGCCGATGGCCGCTACAGCGTCACCCATGGCGGCAGGACCGCCACCGCCCCCGCGCTGGTCATCGCCACGGGCGGCCCCTCCATCCCGAAGATCGGCGCGACCGCCTTCGCCTACGATCTCGCCCGCCAGTTCGGCCTGAAGGTGGTCGAACCCCGCCCCGCGCTCGTCCCCCTGACGCTCGGCGGCGAAGACCTGTTGTTCCGCTCCCTCTCCGGCGTCTCGACCGAGGTCGTCGCCTGCCATGGCAAGGCCGCCTTCCGCGAAGCCGCCTTGCTCACCCATCGCGGCCTGTCCGGCCCGGCGATCTTGCAGATTTCCTCCTATTGGCGGCATGGGGACGCCATCGCCCTCGACTTCCTGCCCGACCAGGCGCCGGGCTGGCTTACGGAGGCGAAGCGCGGCAAGCCCCGCGCCACGCTGACGCAGAGCCTGCGCGGCCACCTGCCCGACCGTCTGGCCGACGCGCTGGCCGAACGGCTCGCGCTGCCCGGCGATCTCGGCAATATCCCGGACCGCAAGTTGCAGGATGCCGAACGCCGCCTCTCGGCCTGGTCCTTCACCCCCAATGGCACCGAAGGCTTCGCCAAGGCGGAAGTCACCATCGGCGGCATCTCGACCGTCGGGCTATCCTCGCAGACGATGGAGGCGCGCCACCTTCCCGGCCTCTACGCCATAGGCGAAGCGGTCGACGTCACCGGCTGGCTGGGCGGCTATAATTTCCAATGGGCGTGGGCGAGCGGCTGGGTAGCGGCCCAGTTTCTTTGATCCCTCCAAAAAAGCAGCCCCGGCGCAAGGGAACGCCGGGGCCACAAAGAGGGATGTCCCGGCGGGAGGGGGGGGGGAGAGCCGGGACAAAAGGGAAATAGGAAGGCCTATTTACGTTTCAAGATGCTACGGAGAATTTTCTCGCGCATGCCTCGCCCTGTCTGGACGTTCCCGCATGCATCTCCGAAACCCGGCTACCCGCACTCCACCGTCACATGCTCCATGCGCGGCAGGGCGCGGACCTGGCGGCGCACGGCGGCGGCGTCCGCGCCGGGGGCCAGGCTGACGATGGCGGCATGGGCATGCGGCCCGATGCGCCAGACATGCAGGTCGCGGATGGTCGCCCCCTCCGCCTCCACCAGTCCCTTGATCCGCGCCGTCAGCGCCGGTTCGGCGGTGTCGAGCAGGATCGCGGCGGTATCCTTCATCAGCCCCCAGGCCCAGCGCGCGATCACCGCCGCGCCCAGCAGGCCCACGGCCGGGTCCAGCCACCACCAACCCATATAGCGCCCCGCCAGCAGCGCCGTGATGGCCAACACGGACGTCAGCGCGTCGGTCAGCACATGCATATAGGCGGCGCGCAGATTATTGTCGGCATGGCCCTGCTTATGATCATGGGCATGGCCGTGATGCCCGTGATCATGGCTATGGTCATGCCCCAGCAGCAGGGCGCTGATCAGGTTGATGACCAGGCCGATCACCGCCACCAGCGTCGCTTCGCCGAAAGCCACCTGCACCGGGTCGAACAGGCGCATCGCCGATTCGACGGCGATGAACAGCGCCGTGAAGGCCAGGATCAGCGCGGAGGCGAAGCCGGACAGATCCCCCACCTTGCCGGTCCCGAAAGTATAGCGCGGATTGCGCGCATGCCGCCGCGCATAGCCATAGGCAGCCGCCGCCACCGCCAGCGCGCCCGCATGGGTCGCCATGTGGAAGCCATCGGCCAGCAGCGCCATCGACCCGCTCAGCCAGCCGAAGACGATCTCCACCACCATGGTCGCCGCCGTCAGCCACACGACCCACATCGTCTTGCGGGCATTCTCGTCATGCCCCCGGCTCAGATAGATATGGTCGAAATAATGGCTCTCCTCCCCATCGTCCGCGCCGGTCGCGGGCATGGCACGGGCATGATCATGCTCCTCGGGATGATGGCCATGGTCGTGATCGTCATGCATGCTCATTTCCCGTAGCGCCGGATCAGCGCCAGCATCTCCTCCGCCGCGGCCTGTCGCGCTGCGTCGCTGATGCCCGGCCGGGCGACATGTTCGCGCATATGCTGGTCGATCAGCTCCTCCATCAGGCTGCCCACGGCTCCCCGGACGGAGGCGACCAGTTGCAGCGTTTCCGAACAGCCTGCATCACCCGCCAATTGCCGTTCGACCGCGCCGATCTGCCCGGCTATGCGCCGCACCCGCGCCAACAGCTTGTCCCGATCCGCCACGATATGCATAGGATACCCCCCTATACTATATGCAGCGGAAAATCAATCCGTGCATTTCCTCGCGAAGCCCCTAAGAGTCTGTTTGGAAAATGCGCATATGTACATTTTCGGCGCCGCACCGGCCCACTCCCCCACCCGGCCACCCATAGAATACTGCCGTTGGGTGGCAGGGTGGGGAGTGGGCCGGTGCGGCAAATCCGGCTTCGGCCGGATTTCCGAACAAGGGGTGCGATGGCGACCATGACCGATTGCGATCTGGCGATAGTGGGCGGCGGCCTGGCGGGCAGCCTGACCGCGCTCGCCTTCGCCATGCGCCATCCCCATGTCTCCATCCGGCTGCTGGAAAGCGGCGACACGCTCGGCGGCAACCATATCTGGTCCTTCTTCGACAGCGACGTGGATGCGGGCGACCGCTGGCTGGTCGAGCCGCTGGTCGCCCATCGCTGGCCCGAAGGCTATGAGGTCCGCTTCCCCGGCCACAGCCGCCAACTGGCCGTGCCCTATAACAGCATCACATCGACTCGCCTCGACGCCCATGTCCGGGAAGTGCTGGGCGATGCCGTCCTGACCGGCGCGCAGGCCGTCGAACTGACGCCCACCACCGTCACCTTGTCCGATGGCCGCACCATCCGCGCCGGAGCCGTGCTGGACGCCAGGGGAGGGGGCGACCTTTCCGCCCTGCGCTGCGGCTGGCAGAAATTCGTCGGCCAGACCCTGCGCCTGACTGCCCCTCACGGCCTGACCCGCCCGGTCATTATGGACGCCACGGTCGAGCAATATGACGGCTACCGCTTCGTCTACCTGCTCCCCCGCGACGACCGGACCATCTTTGTCGAGGACACCTATTACAGCGACAACCCGGACCTCTACATCCCCGCGCTGGAGGGCCGCATCGCCGCCTATGCCAATGCGCAGGGCTGGCAGGTCGAGGCGGTTGTCCATGGCGAAAGCGGCGTCCTCCCCGTCGTCCATGGCGGCGATTTCGACCTTTTCTGGCCGCAGCATGACCCGGTGGCGCGGATCGGCGTGAGGGCGGCGATGTTCCAGCCCATGACCGGCTATTCCCTGCCCGACGCCGTGCGCTTCGCCCAATGGCTGGCGGACGAATGGCCGATGGAGGGACGGCTGCTGGCGCATGCGACGCGGGAATGGGCCGCCCTCCATTGGCGGCAGGGGCGCTATTACCGGCTGCTCGGCCGCATGCTGTTCGGCGCAGCCCGCCCCGCGCAGCGCTGGCGCATCTTCGAACGTTTCTATCGGCTCAGCCCCCCCTTGATCGGCCGCTTCTATGCGGGCCGCTCGACGCTTCGGGATCGCATCCGCATCTTGTGCGGGCGGCCGCCGGTGCCCATAAGGGACGCCATGCGTGCATTGATGAGCCCTCCCGCCTGATGAAGCGAACCCGATGAACCGGAAAGCGATCGTCATCGGCGCGGGCTTTGGCGGCCTCGCGCTCGCCATCCGCCTGCAATCCGCCGGAATCGACACCACGCTGGTCGAGGCGCGGGACCGGCCGGGCGGGCGCGCCTATATGTGGGAAAAGGACGGCTTCGTCTTCGACGCCGGGCCGACCGTCATCACCGACCCCGACTGCCTGGGCGAGTTGTGGCGCCTGTCCGGCCACGACATGGCGGAGGATGTCAGCCTGGTCCCCGTCTCCCCCTTCTACCGGCTCAACTGGCGCGACGGCACCAATTTCGACTATTCCAACGACGAAACTGCCCTCCGCGCCCAGATCGCCAGGCTCAATCCCGAAGATGTCGCGGGCTATGAGAGCTTCCTCGACTATGCGGGCGGCGTCTATGAAGAGGGATATCGCAAGCTCGGCTCGGTCGCCTTCCTCGACTTCGCCTCCATGGTCCGCGCCGCCCCCGCGCTGATGAAGCATCAGGCGTGGCGCTCCGTCTATTCGGTCGTCTCCTCCCATGTGAAGAATGAGAAGCTGCGCCAGGCGCTCTCCTTCCACACGCTGCTGGTCGGCGGCAATCCGATGCAGACCAGCTCCATCTACGCCCTGATTCACAAGCTGGAGAAGGACGGCGGCGTCTGGTTCGCGAAGGGCGGCACCAACCGCCTCGTCCAGGCGATGGCGACCCATTTCGAGCGGCTGGGCGGCACGCTGCGCCTCGCCGATCCGGTGGTGCAGATCGAAACCTATGGCGACCGCGCCGTCGCCGTCCGCACCGCTTCGGGCTGGCGGGGGGAGGCGGATGCCGTCGCCTCCAACGCCGATCTGATGCACAGCTATCGCGACCTGATCGGCCATCATCCGCGTGGCCAGAAACAGGCGGAAAAGCTCGCCCGGAAGCGCTGGTCGCCCAGCCTGTTCGTGCTGCATTTCGGCATCAGGGGAAGCTGGCCGGGCATACCGCATCATATGATCCTGTTCGGCCCGCGCTATGAGGGTCTGCTGACCGACATTTACGATCATGGCGTGCTGCCGCAGGATTTCTCGCTCTACCTGCACCACCCGACCGTCACCGATCCGTCGATGGCGCCGGACGGCCATTCGACCTTCTACGCGCTCGCCCCGGTGCCGCATCTGGGCAAGCTGCCGATCGACTGGGACAGGTTCGCGCCTGCCTATGCCGAACGCATATTGGACGAGATCCAGCATCGCCTGATCCCTGACATCCGTTCGCGCATCGTCACCCAATTCCATTATGCCCCGCCCGATTTCCGCCGCGACCTGTCGGCGCATCTGGGCAGCGCCTTCAGCCTGGAACCGCTGCTCACCCAAAGCGCCTGGTTCCGCGCCCATAATCGCGACGATGTCATTCCCAACCTCTATCTGGTCGGGGCGGGCACCCATCCCGGCGCGGGCATCCCCGGCGTGGTCGGCAGCGCCAAGGCGACCGCCGCGCTGATGCTGGAAGATCTGGCGTAAAGAGGACATATGAAGAGACTGGCAGTCTATTGCGGCTCGGCCACCCCGGCCGACCCCGCCTATGTCGACGCCGCCCGCCATGTCGGGCGCGTCCTGGCGCGGCGCGGCATCGGCGTCGTCTATGGCGGCGGTCGCCTGGGCCTGATGGGCGCGGTGGCGGATGCGGCGCTGGAGGCGGGCGGCGAAGTGATCGGGGTCATCCCCGAAGCGCTGGTCGGCGCCGAAGTCGCCCATCGCGGCTGCACCGAACTGCGCGTCGTCCAGACCATGCACCAGCGCAAGCAGCTTTTCACCGACCTGTCCGACGGCTTCGTCACCCTGCCTGGCGGCGTCGGCACGATGGACGAATTGTGGGAAGCGATCAGTTGGGCGCAGCTTGGTTATCACCAAAAGCCGGTGGGCCTGCTCAATGTCGCGGGCTTCTACGACCAGCTTATCGCCTTCAACCAGCATATGGTGGAGGCAGGCTTCATCCGCGCCCAGCACGCCAATATCCTGATCCACGCCAACGCCGTCGAAGCCTTGCTCGACAGGATGGCGGCCTATCAGCCCCACGAAACCGTCTTCGCGATGAAGGCGGATCGGCTCTGATCAAGACCTCGCTCGTTTCGAGCGGAGTCGAACAATGGCTGGGCCGCGTAGACGATCCGGAATGTCGGCAAATGGCCAATTGCCGACATTTTCGAATTTGTCCAAGCGGCCTGGTTCCGCCGTCTGATCAATGCACGACCGTCTGGACTGGGCTCCTGCCTTCGCAGGAGCACGTTGCTTGAGGGCCATGGCCCTTGCCCTCCCCGTCCCAGCGGACTAGGGCGCGGCCATGCGTCGCGACCTTGCCCATGTCGACACCTGGATCTTCGATCTGGACAATACGCTCTACCCGGCGAAGGCGGACCTGTTCGCGCTGATCGACGTGAAGATGGGCGAGTTCATCCAGGGCCTGCTCGGTTGCGATCCGGTGGTCGCGAAGCAGACGCAGAAGCGCTATTTCCTGGAGCATGGCACGACCCTGTCCGGCCTGATGCACCATCATGGCATCGAGCCGCGCGCCTTCCTCGACTATGTCCACGACATATCCATGGACCGGCTGGAGGTGGACGAGGCGCTCAACGCCCATATCGCGGCGCTGCCGGGGCGGCGGCTGATCTTTACCAATGGCGATGCCGCCTACGCCACGCGGGTGCTGGACCGGCTGGGCCTGAGCGGCGCGTTCGAGTTGATCCACGACATCCACGCCTGCCAATATATTCCGAAACCCGATCCGTCGGGCTATGCGGAACTGTGCCGGGTGCACCATGTCGATCCCGCCCGCGCCGCCTTTTTCGAGGATATGGCGCGCAACCTGAAGCCGGCCAAGGCCATCGGCATGACCACCATCTGGGTCAATAACGGCTCCGAAGCGGGCGACCACGGGCATCATCCCGACTTCATCGATTTCGAAACCGACCATCTGACGCCGTTCCTGGCGGATATTTTTGGGGAGCAGCCATGAGCAACGAACTGATCGCGACCATCGACGCCGCCTGGGAGGACCGGGCCAATGTGAGCCTGTCGACGCAGGGGGCCGTGCGTCAGGCGGTGGACAAGGCGCTGGCGATGCTGGACAGCGGCGAACTGCGCGTGGCGGAGCCGACGGCAGAAGGCTGGCGGGTCAATCAGTGGGCCAAGAAGGCGGTGCTGCTGTCCTTCCGCCTGAACGACAATGTCATGATCGACAATGGGCCGGGCGCGGGCCATTGGTGGGACAAGGTGCCGAGCAAGTTCGCCGGTTGGGACGAGGCCGCCTTCCGCGCCGCCGGTTTCCGCGCCGTGCCGGGGTCGTTCGCCCGCGCCGGGGCGCATATCGCGAAGAATGTGATCCTGATGCCCAGCTTCGTGAATATCGGCGCGTTCGTGGACGAGGGCACGATGGTCGACACCTGGGTGACGGTGGGTAGCTGCGCGCAGATCGGCAAGAATGTCCATCTGTCGGGCGGCGTCGGCATCGGCGGCGTGCTGGAGCCGTTGCAGGCCGATCCGGTGATCATCGAGGATGACTGCTTCATCGGCGCCCGGTCCGAAGTGGTGGAGGGCGTGCGCGTCGGCAAGGGATCGGTGCTGTCGATGGGCGTGTTCATCGGCCAGTCGACCAAGATCGTCGACCGCGCCACCGGAGAAGTGTTCATGGGCGAAGTGCCGCCCTATTCAGTGGTGGTGCCGGGGTCGCTGCCCGGCAAGCCGCTGCCCGACGGCACGCCCGGGCCGAGCCTCTATTGCGCGGTGATCGTGAAGCGGGTGGACGCGCAGACGCGGTCGAAGACCGGGATCAATGAATTGTTGCGGGATTGAAGGCTGCCTCACTCCCCTCCCCTTCAGGGGAGGGGCAGGGGGTGGGGGCGCGCCTCCACCCTCAGCGCTTGGGGAGACCCCCCACCCCAACCCCTCCCCTGAAGGGGAGGGGCTTATAAGTGGCATTTGGCGCAAGCTCGCCTTACATAATCCCCATGCCGCCATCCACGCCCGACAATAGCCCCCTTCCGCCCGTCTGGGCGACGATGCGGCGTTTCTTTCCTTATCTCTGGCCGGCCGACGCCCCCGCGCTGCGGCGGCGCGTCGCCGTCGCCATGGCGCTGGTGCTGGTGGCGAAGGCCGTCAGCCTGGCCATGCCCTTCGCCTATAAGGGCGCGATCGACCGCATGGCGCCGGGCATGGAATCCGGCGCGGGCCTCGCCATCGCGCTGGTCGTCGCCTATGCGGGGGCGCGCTTTGGCGGCGTGCTGTTCGACAATCTGCGCAACGCCATTTTCGAGCGGGTCGGGCAGGAGGCCGGGCGGCGGCTGGCCGACGACGTGTTCGTCCACCTGCACCGGCTGTCGCTGCGCTTCCATCTCGACCGGCGCACCGGGGCCGTCACCAAGATCGTGGAGCGCGGCACCAAGAGCATCGACACCATGCTCTATTTCCTGCTGTTCAACATCGCGCCGACGGTGCTGGAACTGGCGGCGGTCTGCGTCATCTTCTTCGTGAAGTTCGGTCCCGGACTGGTGGCGGCGACGCTGGTCATGGTGGCGCTCTACATCTGGTTCACCCGGACGATCACCGAATGGCGCAACCAGCTCCGCCGCGACATGGTGGACATGGACACCAACGCGGTCGCCCATGCGGTCGACAGCCTGCTGAATTTCGAGACGGTCAAATATTTCGGCGCGGAGGAGCGCGAAGCGGCCCGCTATGCCAAGGCGATGCGGCGCTATGCCAATGCGGCGGTGAAGTCGGAAAATTCGCTCGCCTGGCTGAATATCGGCCAGTCGCTGATCACCAACCTGATGATGGCGGGGGCGATGGGCTATACCGTCTGGGGGTGGAGCCGGGGGCAGTTCTCGACCGGCGACGTGGTGCTGGTGAACACGCTGCTGAGCCAGCTTTTCCGGCCGCTCGACCTGCTGGGGATGGTCTATCGGACGATCCGGCAGGGGCTGATCGATATGGAGGCGATGTACAGGCTGATCGACACGCAGGCGGAGATCAGCGACGCACCGGGCGCGCCGATGCTGCATGTGGAGGCGGGCGAGGTGCGCTTCGATCATGTGCATTTCGGTTACGATCCGGAACGGGAGATATTGCATGGCGTCAGCTTCACCGTTCCGGCGGGCAGGACGCTGGCCATCGTCGGGCCTTCGGGCGCGGGCAAGTCGACCATCGCCCGGCTGCTGTTCCGATTCTACGACATTCAGGGCGGGCGGATCAGCGTCGACGGGCAGGACATATCGGCGGTGACGCAGCAATCCCTGCGCTCCACCATCGGCATCGTGCCGCAGGACATGGTGCTGTTCAACGACACGGTCGGCTATAATATCGGCTATGGCCGCGAAGGCGCGACGCAGGAAGAGATCGAGGCGGCGGCCAGAGCGGCGTCCATCCACGACTTCATCATGGGCCTGCCGCAGGGCTATGACACGCGGGTGGGCGAGCGCGGGTTGAAGCTGTCCGGCGGCGAGAAGCAGCGGGTGGCGATTGCCCGGACGCTGCTGAAAGACCCGCCGGTGCTGGTGCTGGACGAGGCGACCAGCGCGCTCGACAGCCGGACGGAGACGGAAATCCAGGACGTGCTGCGCACCATATCGCGCAGGCGCACGACGCTGGTGGTGGCGCACCGGCTGTCCACCGTGGTCGACGCGGACGAGATCATCGTCATGGAGAAGGGGCGCATCGTCGAGCGCGGGCGGCATGGCGATCTGGTGCGGGCGGACGGGCTGTACGCCGCCATGTGGGCGCGACAGGCGACCGAGCGGGACGACATGCCGGTCGAGCCGGGGATCGAGGATATTTTCGAAGTGGTGGACGTGCCGGGCGGCAGGGGGTGACGGTTGGTTCGGGTGGGAAGCCGTCATTAAGCCCCTCCCCTTCAGGGGAGGGGTTGGGGTGGGGGCGTGCCGTTACAGGCAGGTTTTCCCGTGGGGCACGCCCCCACCCCTCAATCCCCTCCCCTGAAGGGGAGGGGAAGCATTAATGTCCGCTACTGACCAAAACCCGTGCCTCTACCCAGCCCGATTGATTTTTGCGGCCTTATATCCTATCCTCAGCCTCGCGGACCGGGCCCCTCTGGCGCGCTTTTTTCAGCGCGTGATGTCGGACCGCATCGGACTATCCGATGCGCATGGCGGTCTGGCTTATCCCCTCCCCCATGGCTGGCACCGGATTTCTCCGATCGACCTTTGTCGTTGATCAAGAGGAGCATATCCCATGGAATTTCTTTTCGCCGACTGGCTGGGGACGCCCGCATGGTTCTGGCTCGCCTTTTTCTCCATCGTCGTCGCGCTGACCGCCTTCGACCTGGGTTTCCTGCACAAGGAGAACAAGGAGATCGGCATCAGGGAGAGCCTGAAGCTCTCCATCTTCTACATCGGCATCGCCTGCGCTTTCGGCGCCTGGGTCTGGTTCGTGCGCGGGCCGGAGCCGGGGATGCAGTATTTCACCGGCTTCTTCATCGAAAAGGCGCTGTCCATCGACAATGTCTTCGTCATCAGCCTGATCTTCACCTATTTCGCGATTCCGGCGAAATATCAGTATCGGGCGCTGCTGTGGGGCATTATCGGCGTGATCGTGCTGCGCGGCCTGATGATCGCGGGCGGGGCGATGCTGCTGCACCAGGCCTATTGGGTGCTGTACCTGTTCGCCGCCTTCCTGATCTTTACCGGCATCAGGATGATGTTCGCGGGCGACGAGCCGATGGATGTCGGCAAAAATCCGCTGATCCGCTTCATTTCGAAGCATATGCGAGTGACGCCGGAGCAGCATGGCGAGCATTTCCTGGCGCGCATGACCGATCCGAAGACCGGCAAGGTCGTCATGGCGGCGACGCCCCTGCTGCTGGCGCTGGTGGTGATCAACTTCGCGGACCTGGTGTTCGCGGTGGACAGCGTGCCCGCCATCTTCGCGATCACGACCGACATGTTCATCGTCTACACGTCGAACGTGATGGCGATATTGGGCCTGCGCGCGCTCTATTTCGCGCTGGCGGCGATGGTGCATCGCTTCCACTATCTGAAATATGCGCTGGCCGCGATATTGGTGTTCATCGGCGCCAAGATATTCGTGGCGGACTTCGTGATGGACGGGGGCAAATTCCCGCCCGTCATCAGCCTTGGCGTGACCTTCGCGCTGATCGGCGTGGGGGTGGGCTGGTCGCTGTGGAAGACGCGGGGCGAGGAAAAGCTCGCCTAGGGCATTTTCAAGTTGACCGTTCACGGTCAACGGCTCGGAAAATGCGACATCAAAGGACAAGAGCGTTTTCGCTCATTGCGAAAACGCTCTAGCCTTCGAAGAAGCGGGCCGCGACGTCCGGGGGCACCCGGAGGATGCGGCCCGTCTTCAGGTCGATGATCGCCCAGGTGGACTTGGCCGACACCTTCACCTTGCCGTCGGGTCCGGTGAATTCCATGTGCCGGTCGAAGCGGGCGCCGCGCGGCCCCTGCGGAATCCAGGTGCGGGCGGACACGGTTTCGCCCTGCTTCACATTGCCGCGATAGTCGATCTCATGCCGGATCACGACCCAGGCATAGGCGTCGAGATGATCCGGCGCGGCGTCGCGCGCCCAATGTTCGGTCGCGACCTGCTCCATCCACTGGACCCAGACGGCGTTGTTCACATGGCCGAGCATGTCGATATGTTCGGGACCGGCGGTGAACTGGGTGGCGTAGGTGGAGGACATATTCCTGGCTTTCCTTTTGGGCTCGCTTCGCTCGCACCCACCCCCGCCCCTCCCTGAAAGGGAGGGGAGTTATTGCGCGATGTTGAGCTGCCAGAGGATGAAGGCGAATTCCTCCGCCGTTTCGTGGAGGCTTTCGAAGCGGCCCGACTTGCCGCCATGGCCCGCGCCCATATTGGTCTTGAGCAGCAGGATATTGTCGTCCGTCTTCGTGGCGCGCAGTTTCGCCACCCATTTGGCCGGTTCCCAATAGGTGACGCGGGGGTCGTTGAGCCCCGCCGTCACCATCAGCGGCGGATAGGGCTGCGCGCTCACATTGCTGTAGGGGTCGTAGGACAGGATCGTCTCGAACGCCGCCCTGTCCTTGATGGGATTGCCCCATTCGGGCCATTCGCCCGGCGTCAGCGGCAGCGTTTCGTCCAGCATGGTGTTGAGCACGTCGACGAAGGGCACATGCGCCACCACCGCGCCCCACAGGTCGGGATCGCTGTTGATGACCGCGCCCATCAGCTCGCCGCCCGCCGATCCGCCGGAGATGCTGATCCGGCCCTTCGACGTGTAGCCGCGTTCGATCAGCCCCTTGGCCACGTCCACGAAGTCGGTGAATGTGTTGGTGCGCTTATCGAGCTTGCCGTCCAGATACCATTGCTGGCCGAGGTCGTCGCCGCCTCGGATATGCGCCAATGCGAAGGCGAAGCCCCGGTCTAGCAGCGACAGGCGGCTGGTGGAAAAGCCCGGCTCCATCGCGATGCCATAGGCGCCATAGCCATAGAGGTGCAGCGGCGCGCTGCCGTCGCGGGGCAGGTCCTTGGGATAGACGATGGACACTGGGATCGGCGTGCCGTCGCGGGCCGGGATCATCAACCGCTCCGTGGCGTAGCGGGTCGCGTCATAGCCGGACGGGATTTCCTGCACCTTCAGGACTTCAAGATCGCCGGTGGCGAGATGATAGTCGTAGATGGTGTCGGGCGTGACCATCGATTCATAGCCGATGCGCAGCTTCGTCACGTCATATTCGGGATTGTCGTCCAGCGAGGCGGAATAGCTCGCCTCCGGAAAGGGAATGCGCTTGGGGCTGTGCGTGGCGTAATCGCGCAGTTCGATCTGGTCCAGGCCGTCCTGCCGCCCCTCCGTGACGTAGAAGCCTTTGAACAGCGTGAAATCGGTCAGGTAGAAATACGCGTCCGGGGCGATGACCTCTTCCCACTCGCCGGGGCTGGCGAGCGGCGCCTTCACCAGCCGGAAATTGGGGTGGGTGTCGTTGGTGCGGATGTAGAGCGTGCCGTCATGCTCATCGACATCATATTCGCGGCCGGGCTTGCGCGGGGCGACGAGCAGCGGCGGGGCGGCGGGATTGTCGGCGGGGAGCAGCCAGACCTCGCTGGTCACATGGTCGCCGGTCGCGATCACGATCCATTTTTCCGAAGAGGTGAGGCCGACCGAGACGCGGAAGCCCTCATCATCCTCATGGAACAGTTCGGCGTCGCTTTCCACCGGCTGGCCCAGCCAGTGGAGCCGGGCATTGTCGGTGCGCCACTGGTCGTTGGCGATGCCGTAGAGCAGCCCCTTGCTGTCGCTGGTCCATACCAGCGACGACAAGGTGTCGGGGATGATTTCGGGCAGGATCTCGCCGGTGAACAAGTCCTTGATACGCGCCTCGAACCGTTCGGAGCCATTATTGTCGATGGCATAGGCAAGGTAGCGGCCGTCCGGGCTGACCGACAGCGCGCCGAGGCGGAAATAATCATGCCCCTCCGCCAGCGCGGGCTCGTCCAGGATCAACTGGTCCTCGCCGCCCTCGTCTTTGGCGGCGGCGGGCCTTCGATACCATTTGCGATATTGCGCGCCGACCTCGAAAGCGCGCCAGTAGATATAGTCGCCGTCCTTCTGCGGGACGGAACTGTCATCTTCCTTGATGCGGCCCTTCATCTCCGCAAACAGCCTGTCGGTCAGCGGCTTGCGCGGCTGCATCGCCGCTTCGAAATAGGCGTTCTCCTGCTCCAGATAGGACAGCACCTCCCCGTCCTTCACCTCCGGATAGCCGGGGTCGCGCAGCCAGGCATAGGGATCCTCCACCATGATCCCATGATGCGAGAAGCTGTGCGGGCGGCGGGCGGCGACGGGGGCTTTGGGGGATGCGGTCATTCAATGTCCTGATCTGGCGAAACGATGCTGCTTTGCTTATGTTGGCGGCCATAGGCCCTGCGCAAGAGGGCCGACAAGTCCAAGGGAAATTTGATGTCCACTTATGAAGATCGCCTGAAAGCCCTGCGCGCCCAACTGGTGCGCGTGGCGCTGGACGGCTTTGTCGTGCCGCTGACCGACGAGCATATGAGCGAATATGTCGGCGCCTATGCGCAGCGGCTGGCCTGGCTGACCGGATTTCAGGGGTCGGCGGGCAGCGCGGTGGTGCTGCCGGAGGAAGCGGCGATCTTCGTGGACGGCCGCTATACGCTGCAGGTGCGGGAGCAGGTGGACGGGGCGCACTGGCAATATGAGAGCGTGCCGCAGACCTCCGTCGCGGCCTGGCTGGGCGAGCATGTCCCGGCGGGCGGGCGCATCGGTTACGATCCCTGGCTGCACACGCGCGCCTGGGTGAAGGCGGCGGGCGAGGCGCTGGCCGAGCGCGGCGCGGAACTGGTGGCGGTCGACACCAATCCGGTCGACGCCGTGTGGCCGGACCGCCCCGCGCCCAGCGACGCCAAGCTGGTGGTGCATGAGGACCGCTATGCCGGTCAGTCGGCGGCGGAGAAGCGGCAGGCCATGGCCGATTGGCTGGTGGCGAAGCATGCCGACGCGGCGGTGCTGTCGGCGCTGGATTCGCTGGCCTGGACCTTCAACATCCGGGGCAAGGATGTGGAGCGGACGCCGGTGGCGCTGGCCTATGCCATCGTCCATGCCGACGCGACGGCGGACCTCTATGTCGCGCCTGAGAAGATCGACGAGGCGGTGGTGCAGCATCTGGGCAATGCGGTGCGCGTGCATGACCGCGCCGATTTCGCCGGAGCGCTGGCGGATTTCGCAGGGAAAACGGTGGTCGCCGATCCGGAGCGGGCGGTGGCCGCCATCTTCGAAGCGCTGGAGGCGGGCGGCGCGAACATATTGGCGCTGCGCGATCCGGCGGTGTTGCCCAAGGCGGTGAAGAACCCCGTCGAGATCGCAGGGCACAAGGCGGCGCAGGCACGGGACGGCGCGGCGCTCAGCCGGTTCCTGCACTGGATCGCGACCGAGGCGCCCAAGGGCGGCGTCGATGAACTGGGCGCGGCGGCGAAGCTGGAGGCGTTCCGCAAGGAGACCGGGCTGCTGGAGGATCTGTCCTTCGACACCATTTCCGGCGCGGGGCCGAACGGCGCGGTGGTGCATTACCGGGTCGAGGAAAGGACCAACCGGCCCATAGAGACGGGCAGCTTCTATCTGGTCGATTCGGGCGGGCAATATCGCGACGGCACCACCGACGTGACGCGCACCATCGCCATCGGCACGCCGAGCGAGGAGATGAAGCGGCGCTTCACCCTGGTGCTGAAGGGGCATATCGCGCTGGGCCGCGCGCAATTCCCGAAGGGGACGCGGGGCGGGCAGCTCGACGTGCTGGCGCGGCAGTTCCTGTGGGCCGAAGGGCTGGATTACGCCCATGGCACCGGCCATGGCGTCGGCAGCTTCCTGTCGGTGCATGAGGGGCCGCAGCGGATCGCGACCTTCGGCGGCGGGGACGAGCCGCTCCAGCCGGGCATGATCCTTTCCAACGAGCCGGGTTATTACAAGACAGGCGAATATGGCATCCGCATTGAGAATCTGGTGCTGGTCGAACCCCGCGACGTGCCGGGCGCGGAGCGGGAGATGCTGGGCTTCGAAACGCTGACCTTCGCGCCGATCGACCGCAACGCGATCGCGACGGAGATGCTGACGGGCGAGGAGCGCGCATGGCTGGACGCCTATCACGCCAGGGTGCTGGAGATCGTCGGGCCGCAACTGGAGGGCGGGGCGCTCGACTGGCTCAAGGCGGCCTGCGCCCCGCTGTAGCGGAACGGGATCACCCCTTGGCGTCGTCCGGGCGCCGGGGGTTTTCCGCGTCGCGCGATTCGCGGGACTGGGCCTTGCGGCGACGCAGATTGTCCCGCAACGCCTGTGCCAAGCGCTCTTTCCGTTCGTCCTGACCGTTTGTCATGGCCCGCCCATAATCAAATTGCATCTTCCGCCGCAAGCCGCCTTGACATGGCGCGAGGAGGCAGCCATAGGCCCGGCTCCGCCGGCGCGATAAGCCGGATGGAACTGAAATAGTGCTGCCGTAGCTCAGTGGTAGAGCGCATCCTTGGTAAGGCTGAGGTCGCGAGTTCAATCCTCGCCGGCAGCACCATTTTTCCCCAGCAGATCAGCCATTTCGACAGCCGGCATGCGATGGCGGCAGGCGCGGTTCCACCGTCAGATCTTGCCCGCGCCATCCTGCGGGGGCAGGTCGGCGTCGGCTGCATCCAGCTTCGCCCGCATGCCGAAATCATCCCACGCTGTAGCCGCTTTCTATCCACGCGGGACGCGTCGAACCGCTGGCGGGCCGGTTCTACGCGCCACCGTCGGCGCCGGCCTGGTTCATGGCGCAATGGTGAACGATATTCGCATTATGAAATTTCTGTGATAGATATTCGCAACGGGTGAACGCTTTTCGCAAGGCGGCCTAGGGTGTGTAGGGATTCAGTTCAGGGCGCGGCGAAAATAGTGGATTTCGAGAACCGGCGCGCAGCGTACTTCAGTACGTGAGCACCGGAAGCGCAGGAAGCCGCTATTTGCAGCCCGCCATGGACTGAATCCCTACACACCCTAGACCAGGTGAATGTTCTTCGCGGGATTGATCATGAGTGAATGGCTTTCGCAACCAGTGACTGACTTTCGCGGGCGGCCGCTTGCCGAGCCGGGAACGCCCGCCGGCTACGCGGCGCTGATCGAACGCTATGGCCTTCGCCTGCCGCTGCCCGCCCGCCTGGCCGCGATCGCCGAGCGGCATCATCCTCGATCCACCGCCGAATGGCAGATGATGACGCCGCGGCACATGCCCGACGCGACACTGATCGGCCATCTGACATTCGCTTTCCGCTATGAAGGTATCGATCTTTCCATTCTTGCCCAGCTTTTCCGGGCCGAGGAGCCGGCTGCGTTCGCCCGGATCGTGCGCGATGCGCCGACGGGCAGCTTCGCTCGCAGGATCTGGTTTCTCTACGAATGGATGACCGGCGACCGGCTGGACGTGCCGGATGCCGGCAAGGTGCGCCTGGTGCCGGTCGTCGATACAAGGCTGCAACTGGCGCTGGCGGACGGCGTTGCGTCGCCGCGCCATCGCGTCGCCAACAACCTGCCCGGCACGCCGCGATATTGCCCGATGGTGCGCAGGACCGACGCGATCCTCGCCTATGAGGCGCAGGCATTCGACGAGCGCGCCCGCGCCGTGGTCGGGCGCATTCGCGCCGACCTCGTCGCCCGCGCCGCCGCCTTCCTGCTGCTCAACGATTCGAAGTCCTCCTTCGCCATCGAAGGGGAGAAGCCTTCGGGGACGAGAGCCGCCCGCTGGGGACAGGCGATCGCCGAAGCCGGATCGCGGCCGCTGAGCCTGGCGGAGTTCGACCGGCTGCAACGCATCGTCATCGGCGATCAACGCTTCGTCCGGCTGGGCCTTCGCGAAGAGGGTGGGTTCGTCGGCGTCCACCACCGGGAGACGGGATTGCCCGTGCCCGACCATGTCAGCGCCCGCGAAAGCGATCTGCGCGATCTCGTGGAGGGTCTGGTCGCCTATTCGGCGCGAGCCGTCGCCGGCGGCATGGACCCGGTCGCGGCGGCGGCCGTGCTCGCTTTCGGCTTTGTCTACATCCACCCCTATGTCGACGGAAACGGCCGCCTGCATCGCTGGCTCTTTCACCACGTCCTGGCGTCCGCGCGCTTCAATCCGCCGGGCATGGTGTTCCCGATCAGCGCGGTGATCCTGCGCCGGATCGACGCGTACAAGGGCACGCTCACCTCCTATTCGGGACCGCTGCTTCCCTTCATCGAATGGGAACCGACGCCGGAGGGCAATGTGCGGGTGCTGAACGACACGGCCGACTTCTACCGATTTTTCGACGCCACCGCGCATGTCGAATTCCTGTACGCCTGCGTCCAGCAGACCATCGAGGAGGACCTGCCCCGCGAAGCTCGCTTCCTCGAAGCCTTCGACAGCTTCAACGAGGCGGTGCAGCAGATCGTCGACATGCCCACCGCCCAGGTCGAACTGTTGCTGAAGTTTCTGGAGCAGAATGAGGGACGCCTGTCGCAGCCTGCCCGATCGAGGGAATTCGAGGCGCTCACCCCCGCCGAAGTCGAACAGGTGGAGGCAGTCTACGCAGATGCGTTTGGGCCTGAAAAAGTAAATCCCCACAAGCCTTAGTCTTTTGATGCCGCATTTTCCGAGTCGTTGACCGTAGCCGGTCAACTTGAAAATGCTCCAGCGCGGAAAAAAGAGCTGTTGGCGCAGGCGAATTCATTGCATCCGGCGCTCCCCGCATCCAGCGGTGAAAACGCCTTTCACGCGATCAACTGAAAGTTGGAGAGGTCCAGCCGGATGAGCAGCCGATCGCGCAGAACCTCATATTTCTTGTTGCACATATAGGCCCGGCGTTTCGAGGCGAACTTTAGGCCATCCACGCTCACAATATCCAGGGCATAGTTCGCAATTCTATGGCCGCCGGCGATGTCGAGCGTATAGTCTTGGCGCCGGATGAGCATATCGTCGCCGAAATAGAATTCCTGCGCCCGGCTATGGGTCGCGATTTCATCCGGCATGACGACACGAACGCCCTGCCAGAGCTCCCCATCCTCTTCAAGCGGATCAATGTCCCACACCTGCACTCCCGGCATCGCGAGGGAGAAGGGCACGGTCAAATAGCTCCACATCGCATAGCAGCCGAAATAGGTGCGATGCAGCGGATCCCAGGGCGTATCCAGTTCATGACCGTTGAAGGCCGCGCGCGGGTCGTGCCGCTCTGCGACCAACGTCCCGTCCGCAGTTTCAATCGCTACCCGGCCCGGTTCCAGAATCGTGATCATGTCACCGTCGATCGGACCCATGCGGCATTCCTGGCGCTGCGTCTTGGCCGTTATCCGCAGCGTGCCGGAACCGGGAGCCGTTTTCCGGTCAAGCAATTCGCCGCCGGTCACCACATCGACCTGCACCGATTTGAGCGCTTCCCATCGCTCCCACCCTCCATGGGCGTCGATGGCATCCGCGATCAGCTTGTTCATATCGGCTTCCTTTCGTGGGCATTTGCCAGGCCCCTAACCATCGGCGGCGGCCGATTGGAGGGCGGGCACCCGAGACAGTTCATGGTTCGATTGCTCCATACCCGCGACCGGCACCATTTCGCCCGCGCGCTCGCGGATGCGATCGATGCCGGCGAGTATCCGTTCGGGCGCGTGGGCGTCGGCACCCACGTAAAGGCCCTGGGTAAGCGTAATATGCGCGCACTCGAAGCTGCCGGCGCCTGCGCACAGGATCATGCCGTTAGGCGCATCGTCGCATACCAGGGCAAGCATTCCGGGGGCGACGAGAGCCGGGTCCAATGCAGCGAGCGCCTGTTCGTCAAGAATTCCCTCTGTCATGCCGGTCGCGGCCGTGGGCGCCAGGCAGTTGACGCGGACATCGTTCCTGCGCCCTTCCAGGGATAGCGTCTTCATCAATCCTACAAGCCCCATCTTGGCCGCGCCATATTGGGATTGACCGAAATTGCCGTAGAGCCCGGACGAAGAGGTCGTCATCACGATACGGCCATAGCCCTGCTCGATCATTTCACCCCAGACAGCCTTGGTGCAATTGACCGAGCCCATGAGATGCACTTCGATGACAAGGCGAAAATCGTCCAAACTCTGCTTGACGAAGGTTCGGTCGCGCAAAATTCCCGCATTGTTCACCAAGATATCGATCCGGCCCCACGCCGCCTTGGCCTGCTCGACCATCGCGGCCACCTGGTCGACGTCCGTGACATCGGCACCGTTCGAGATTGCCTCGCCACCGTTGCGGCGAATCTCCTCCGCCACTGCTTCGGCCGCGGCGGACCGCCCGTCGCTGGCGCCGCCCAAGTCGTTGACCAAGACCCGGGCGCCACGCTTTGCCAACAGCAACGCATGTTCCCTGCCCAGTCCGCCACCGGCGCCGGTGACGATCGCAACGCGGCCTCGAAGATCAATTGCCATTCAAACCTCTGTCCATATGTTTGCGCCCAACGCTTTTTGCCCCGGACCAGCCCTGCCCCGACCCTGGAGGACGGGCGTGAACCCTCGCCTTTCACCGCAGGGCCGATATTCCATCCTCACCGCCGCCACCGGACGGGAAATCACCGGCCAACTTGCAAATCGGGTCCTATGTCCCTCAGATGGCCACTCCGATTTCCGCCTTTGGCATCAGGTGCCTGCGCCGCCGCTCCCGCTGGATGCGAGATGCTTGCGCACGATCCCCCACGCATCGATATTCTTCTTCAAAACCTTGCCGTTCGGCGCCAGCGGCAATGCTTCCAGCTCCACGACATGCCTTGGATATTTATAGGGTGCGACCCGGCCCTGCACGAATTCCCGAAGGGCCAGCGTGTCGATAGGCTCTTTGCTCTTGCGGACGACGAAGGCAACCACTTCCTCGCCCAGACGGCTATCCGGAATGCCCATGACGGCGGCGGTCTTCACATCGGGATGCTCGTAAAGAACCGCCTCCACCTCGCCGGGCGAAACATTGAATCCACCTCTTATGATGAGTTCCTTCTTGCGATCCTTGAAGAAATACTGCCCATCAGGCGTGCGCAGTCCCAGATCTCCGGTATAGAGCCAGCCGTCCTTGAGCGCCGCGGCGGTAGCTTCCGGATTCTGGTAATAGCCGGTCATTACCGCCGGGCCGCGGACCACGATCTCCCCCACTTCGCCATCCGGGAGAGGAACGCCGCGATCATCGACGATCCCCAGTTCGATGTTGAACATGGGCGTGCCGACTTCGCCCAGGGCAAGCTCCGTCTTGTGGGCGGTGAATGTGGCGGCGGTGCCGCATTCGGTCATCCCATATCCCTGCCCCATGGGACAGCCGAAGGTCGCAACCGCCCGGCTCACGATATCGGGAGGGATGGAGGCTGCTCCGCCGCCGGCCAGCCTCATCGCAGGGAATTCCAGCGCCGGCGTGCGGTTTTCCGCGACATCCAGCAGGGCGCCGAACATCGTCGTGACCGCCGTGAGCACCGTGATCTTGTGCTCGGAAATCGCCTCAAGCGCCGGCTCCGGCAGAAATCTGGGAATGATGATCAAGCTGCCGCCGACCGACATCGTCGTGTTCAGGACAACGATGAAGCCGAAAGAATGGAACATCGGCAGCATGGCGATCTGCCGGTCGTCGGAGGTGAGGGCGAATTTCTCGACCCAGGCCCGGATCGCCGCCGCGAGAGCGCCATGAGACAGCATCGTCGCCTTGGGGTCGCCCGTCGTACCCGAAGTATAGAGAAAAGCCGCTATGTCGTCTTTCCCCGCCTGCGGCCAGTCATTCGCGGGCGTACTGCGCTCCAGAGCCGTCTCGAACTCGACGAAGCCTTCGGCCACGCCCCCCGCGACGAAGGCCGCTGCAGCCAGGCCGTCCGGGCGCGCCTGTTGCAGTTCCCGCGCGGAATCGGGCGCCAGAATGGCGACCTTCGCCTGCGAATGGTCGACCAGCATCGCCAGTTCGCGACCCTTCAGCAGGGGATTAGCCGGCACGATGGTCGCCCCTATGCGCAGGATCCCATAGAGGATGATCGGGAACAATGCGCTGTTCGGAAGGGCAACCAATATCCTGTCGCCGGCAGCGACATCCTGCTCGCGAAGGAAGCCGACGACCTTGCGAGCGAGATCATCGACCTCTCCATAGCTCAGCCAATTTCCCCGATCATGCAGGAACTTCTTGCCGCGATGCTCGCGAACGGCCTTGTCGAACATGCCAAGCAGCGTGTCCTCATCCATCTCCCGTTCCTTTTCCTTACGCGAGGCGAACCAGCTGCTTGCCCAGATTGCCGCCGCTGAGCATGCTGATGAAGGCTTCCGGAGCCGCGTCCAGACCCTCGGCCACGCTTTCGTTGAAGATGATCTTGCCCTGCGCGATCAGCTCCACAAGCTCCTCCACCGCGCTATTCCAGAGGTCCATTCTGTCGGTGCAGATGAAACCCTGCAGGCGGGCGCGGGTGATGATCGCCTGCGTCAGATTGTAGATCGGCGCCGGCTTGGACTGATATTCGGAAATTGCGCCGCATAGCGGCACGCGGGCGAAGTTGTTGAGCCTGGCGAAGACCGCGTCGCTCACCGGGCCGCCGACATTGTCGAAATAAACGTCGACGCCATCGCCCGTAGCTGCAGCGAGCTGATCCGCGAAGTCATCCGCGCGATAGTCGACCGCTGCGTCCGCGCCCAACTTGTCGACGATATAGGCGCATTTGGCCGCGCCGCCGGCGATGCCCACGGTGCGCGCGCCGGCATTCTTCGCCAGTTGGAGCGCGACGCTCCCCACCGCGCCCGCGGCCGCCGAGACCACGACCGTCTCGCCCGGCTTGGGTTCGCCGATCAGCCGCAATCCCATCCAGGCGGTCACGCCAGGCAGGCCGGCGGCGCCGAGATACGCCGATGGGGACACGCCGCCGGTCGCCGGAATCATTTGCAGGTGCTTGGCCCGCGCAATGGCCTTCTCCTGCCACCCGAGATAGCCCGCGACCATCGTTCCCACCGGGAGCGCGTCGCTCTGCGATTCCAGCACCTCGCCCACGGTGGCAGCCACGATGACATCGCCGATGTCCATGGGCTTGGCGTAGCTCTTGCCCGTCTTCATGCGGCCGCGCTGATAGGGGTCGATGGAGATATAGTGATTCTTAACAAGAACCTCGCCCTCCTTCAGTTCCGGGAGCGTCTCCTCCACGAAATTGAAGGCGCTTCTCGTGACTTCTCCGGTCGGGCGCTCCGCGAATATTATTTTTCTGTTCGAATAGGTCATGTCGAATCCTTGTTAGAACCAGGAATCCTGCATTTCGAGTGCAGTGGAATCCAATCGTTCGAGTATAGCGAGCCAGTGGTTGATCTTGGGCAATTCCCAATCGAAGAAATATCGGGCCGCCTGGCGCTTCCCGAGGATGAAGTCCTCTGAGACGTCGGTTGCACGATCGAGGGCGTCGACCTGTTCGAGCCATATCCAGGCGATGATGACGTGACCGAATGCGTCGAGATACAGGCCCGCATTGGCCAGCCGACGTTCGACATCCTGTTCCCGACTCAGCCCTTCAGTGACGCGCTGGATATCCTGCCAGGCGCTGCGCAGGCGCCTCGCCCACTCCTGCGTGTCCGGATTGGCACTGCCGGCCGCAGAAGTGCAGCGGTCATCGATCACGGAATCCAGATAAGCTATCGCCTCGCCGTTCAGGACCTTCCGCCCGAGCAGGTCAAGCGCCTGGATACCGTGCGTACCCTCATGGATCGCGTTGATGCGGTTGTCGCGATAGAATTGCTCGACCGGGAAGTCATGGGTGTAACCGGCGCCGCCATGCACCTGGATCGCCAGATTATTGGCCTCCAGACACCATTTCGCGGGCCAGGATTTGCCGATGGGAGTAAGCAGGTCGAGAAGCAGATACGCCCGGCGAGCGGTCTCCTCGTCGCCCGTCGACTGATCGTCCAGCAGCTTTGCCAGGTAGAGACACAGAGCAAGCCCGCCCTCAACATAGGCCTTTTGCGTAAGAAGCATCTGGCGGACGTCCGCATGCTGGATGATCGCCACCGGATCGCCGCCCTTCTGGGTCAGCGCGCGGCCTTGCGGACGATCGCGTGCATATTGCACAGCGTGCAGATAGCCGGTGTAGCCGAGCATCACCGCGCCCAGGCCGACGACGATGCGCGCCTCGTTCATCATATGGAACATGTAGGAGAGGCCACGATTTTCCTCGCCGATGCGATAGCCCACCGCTCCCGCCTGGCCGTCGACGGCAAATTGTCCGTCGCCAAGGCTCAGGACGCAGTTGGTCGTCGCCCGGTTGCCCATCTTGTGATTGAGCCCGACCAACGCGACGTCGTTGCGCTCCGCCGGATTTCCATCCCGCACGATGTGCTTGGGTACGATGAACAGCGACAGTCCGCGTACGCCATGTTCGGCCGGACCCGTCCGGGCCAGCACGAGATGCACGATTGTCTCGCTGAGTTCGTGATCCCCGCCCGAAATCCACATCTTCGTGCCGAAGAGCCTGTAGCTGCCGTCAGGCTGAAGTTCGGCGCGGGTGCGGATGTCGCCGAGCGACGAGCCTGCCTGCGGTTCCGACATGCACATGGTGCCGGTGAAGCGCCCGGCCAGCATCGGCAGGGCGAAGCGGTCGATCTGTTCGGGCGTGCCATGGGCCAGCAGAAGATTGGCCGCGGCACATGTAAGGAAGGCGTAGCCCGATGTCGCGATATTGGCCGCCAGGAAATAGGCGATGCACGCCCGATCGATGACGAAGGGCAGTTGGAGTCCGCCATATTGCGCGTCATTGGTCGTCGCCAGGAACCCGGCATCGCGGAAGGCGCCATAGGCCTTCGCGATCTCCGGGATCAGCACGACCTTTCCATCTTCCATATAGGGCTCGTGCTTGTCGCCCTTGGCATTGTGGTTGGCGAACCAGTCGGTGGCGATCTTTTCAGCCGTATCGATCATCGTGCTGAAGGTCGCGCGATCGTGATCCGCGAAACGCTCCCGTCCGGTCATGGCTTCAGCTTCGAGCCAATCATAGAGAAGGAAGTCGAGATTCGTCCTTGAGAGCAGTTTCGAGTTCAGGGTTGTCATAAATTCTCCATGGCGGACCGATTGGTCCAATCCGCAAAGTTGGAATGGGTTGAAACGAGGTGCTGAAGCAGGGGCGCGGGCCGCCAGAAAGCCGGGTCACGCGTCTGGAGCCGTTCGAAGACGGTCATGCGTTCGACGACCTTGTCGAGGCCGACACTGTCGGCATGGAACATCGGTCCGCCGCGGAAGTCCGGGAAGCCGTATCCCGCGAGGTAGACGACATCGATATCGCTCGCTCGCTGGGCGATCCCTTCCTCCAGGATCTTCGCGCCTTCGTTGACGAGAGCAAGGACGCAACGGTCGACGATTTCGGATTTTGAAATCTCGCGCCGCGCTATATTTTGAGACTGCGAGAAGGCGGCAATCGACCGTTCAACCTCCGGATCCCGCACGGCCGTGCGGCCATCGGCATAGAGATAGACTCCGGCCTTGGTCTTCTGGCCGAATCTTCCCTGCTCGCAAAGCCCGTCGAGCACGGGCGAATAGGGCATGTCGGGCCGTTCCTGCGCGCGCCGTTTCCTGATCGACCAGCCGATATCCAGCCCGGCAAGGTCGGCGACCTTGAACGGCCCCATGGAGAAGCCGAATTCCTCCAGCGCCTCGTCGACTTCAAAAGGCAGCGCCCCCTCTTCGACCAAGAACATCGCCTGGCGGAAATATTCCTCGACCATGCGATTGCCGATGAAGCCGTCGCAGACGCCGGACAGGACGCTGACCTTGCCGATCCGGCGGCCGAATTGCATCGCTGTCTTGACCACATCGGGCGCCGTCCGGTCGCCGCGGACGACCTCCAGCAGGCGCATCACGTTCGCGGGACTGAAGAAATGCGTTCCCACGACATCGGCCGGCCGCTGCGTGAACGCGGCAATCGCGTTGAGATCCAGGGTCGAGGTATTCGAAGCCAGGATCGCGCCAGGACGCAGATTCCTGTCCAGCTCCTCAAAAACCGCGCGCTTTGCTTCGAGCGATTCAAAGACGGCCTCGATGGCGATATCGACATTGCGCAGATCGCCATAATCCGTGGTCCAGCGGATGAGCGCCTTCTGCGCTTCCGCCTGCTTCGCGGTCAGGCGCCCCTTGGCCACCGCACGGCCAAGGACGTCATCGACGCTCTTTTCCGAACGGACCGTGGCCTGCTCGCTGGTTTCGAGCAGGGTGACCTCGATACCCGCAGCCGCCAGGCATTGGGCGATACCCGTCCCCATAAGGCCCGCGCCAATGACGGCGGCGGTGTCCAGGCGACGAACGCCCACGTCCGCGCCAATCTCCCGGACGTGCGAGGCACGCCGTTCGGCGAGGAAGCCGTGGCGCAGGGCCTTGGAGACGTCGGTCTCGATAAGCCGCTTGAACGCGGCCTTCTCGACCTCCATCCCGGCCGCGAAATCCAGGACGGTTGCCGCCTCGACGGCGGCGATGATCTCAGGCAAAGCGGGATATCGTTCACCCGATCCGCTCAACCGAGCGCGCGCGGCATCGAAGATTTCGGGTCGCGGCTGTGCTGGCGGCAGGCTGGAGATGGATGGCAGTTCACCGGAACGCGCGACCGAGCGGGCGATGGAAGACGCCACTTCGAGCAGATCCTCGTCCGGCTCGACGAGCGCAGCGAACATGCCCTTGAGCTCCGCCGCGCCGGCCGGCAGCAGCCGGCCGCTGGTAATAAGATCCAGTGCAGTCTCGACGCCGACAAGCCGTGGGAGGCGCTGGGTGCCGCCCGCGCCCGGGAGAAGTCCGAGCTTCACCTCAGGCAATCCGACGCGGGCGTTGCGAAGGGCGACGCGCGCGTGACATCCCAATGCCAGTTCGAGTCCGCCGCCAAGCGCCACCCCGGCGATGGCGGCCACCACAGGCTTCGCCGAGGCTTCAACCGCCTCTATGACCGCTACGAGATCGGGCTGTTCCCAGCTTTTCGGCGTACCGAATTCGGTGATGTCCGCCCCTCCAGAAAAGGGGAGCGCAGCCCCGATAAGGACGGCTGCCACGATATTTTCATTGAGGTTGACCTCGGCAACGGCGTCCACAATGGAGCATCGCAGCGCGTGCGAAAGGCCATTTACAGGCGGATTGTCCAAGGCAATGACGGCAACGCCGTCATGTATTGCAAGCGCACTGGTCATCAGATGTTCCACATTGAGATTGTGCAGGAGGGCGACACGGCCGCCCTCCTGAACCGCACAGATCGAGGGGACTTAGTTGCCCTCGAATTTCGCCTTGCCGATCATGTTGCGCGAGCCGTGCTCAAGCAGGACGCGCACGCCATGCTGCATGTCCTTGGTCTCGAACAACGGCGCGGCGATATCGCCGATCAGGCGGTCCGCGCCGCGCACGCCATCGTCCAGCGCCGCCCGGACAAGGCGCTTGCTGACCGCATGGGCCCGGGTCGGACCGCTCGCGATCCGACGAGCATATTTCATGGTTTTTTCGGCAAGCTGCTCATCCTCGACCACGCGATTGACGATGTTCCAGCGTTCGAACTGCTCGGCCGAATAGCGATCGCCGCCAAAAACGATCTCACGGGCCCGATTGGCGCCGCAAAGGGTGGCAAGGCGTTCGATGCCGCCCAGGAAGGTGGAAGCGCCGATATGCACTTCGACCTGGGCGAATTCCGCGCTTTTGCCCGCGACGATGATGTCGCAGGCCATGGCGATTTCCAGACCGGCGGCCAAGCAGAAGCCCTGAACCTGTGCAATGACGGGAACGGGGAGCTCCTCCAGGCGCTGAATGATCAGCGGAAGCGCGCGGCTGAACTGGTGGCGGGCATAGGCCTCCGACCGATCGAGGAACATCTTGACGTCGGCGCCGGCGCAGAAGTGAGGGCCCTCGCTCCGCACGATAAGGGCGCGCATGTCCGACAGAGCCGCCTGGTTCAGCGCTTCGTCAAACAGGTCCATCAGCGGAAAGGTGATGAGGTTGAGTGGGGCGTTGGCGAAGGTAAGCACGCCGACATTCCCATCGAGCTCAAAAGTACAAAACTCAGACATGTCGTCTCTCCCGATTTCAATATATCTGTATATACAGATAAAATGCCTGTAGGTGCATGCATCTGCCCGCCGATCAAGTCAAGCCGATTTCTGGGAGGGTTGAACCGGCTCTCGGATTTGATGGAATCGGACTTTTGCGCAGGTCGCATCAGATCAGCGCGCAGACTCCCAAGGCGGTGCAAATTGCAGCTATGGCCGGGCCATGCTTCACGAAATCAACGGGGACGGAAACCGGAAAATGGTCAAGTCCGGCGCGCAAGCTCCATACCCTAGGCAGCGTGGACAAATTCAAGACTTGCCGGACTGAGTGATTTGAGTGGAGAGCGGACGCCCCCCTATTCGTCACCCCGGACTTGATCCGGGGTCCCGCTTTCTTCCGAGTGCACGCCTATCCCAAGGCAGCGGGACCCCGGATCAAGTCCGGGGTGACGGAAACTGATGTCCGCCATTGGCCTTTTCCCGATATTCCGAATTTGTCCACGCGGCCTAGCATTACCTTGGAATCCGGCGAAGACTTGGCCGGAACGCTTCACGACTCGTCTCTACGTTGAAGATACTTCGGCGACTCGACGCAACTCTCCCGCCACAGTCTGGAACGAGCCGTGCTCAGTCAAAGAGCGGACGCGGTAGACGGTCCAGCGCCGCGTGGACAAAGCGGGCGAACACTGGAAACACAGGAAAAGCCATTTGCAGCCCGAGAGGGCCGAATGTCGATCAATTCTGGGCGATCACAGCCTCTTCGGGCAGATCGAGCTTGCTTGCATGCAACAACACCGAATGGAGTTGGTCGCTCGTCTCCCTGCTCAGCGCCTTCCGTATGGCAGCCTGCGCCGCCTTCCAGTACGGGACCGCCTGCTTGTAGAGATCGCGACCGGCAGGGGTTGCCTTGAGGCAACGTTCCCGCCGGTCACGTTCGCCGGGCGCGCTCTCAATAAGACCGCGCTCCTGGAGATATCGCAGATTGCGATTGAGCGTCGTGGGGTCGATGACCATCCAGTCCGCCAGTTCCCCGATGGTAAACTCCTTCAAGGTGAGGTGTGCAAGCAGCGTGAACTGGGTGTTCTTGAGATCCAGTTCGCCCAGATAACTGTCGTAGATCTGGGATACGCGGCGCGTTGCCTGCCGCAACCTGAAGCAAGTGCAGTCAAGCCCATGTTGGGCGGAGAGAAGCGAAGCATCTACATCACGCATAATTGCATGTATATACAGCTAAAAATCAGGCAGTCAACCGTCCCGTTGCCTTTACAGCACTTCGAACAGTCCGGCCGCCCCCATGCCGCCTCCGACGCACATGGTGATGACGACATATTTCTCGCCGCGCCGCCGCCCTTCGAGCAGCGCATGACCCACTAACCGGGCACCCGTCATACCATAAGGATGGCCGATCGAGATGCCCCCTCCGTTCACGTTGAGGCGGTCATTGGGCAGGCCCAGCGCGTCGCGGCAGTAGAGGACCTGGCTTGCAAAGGCCTCGTTCAATTCCCAAAGGCCGATGTCGCCGATGCCGAGGCCGAAGCGATCGAGGAGTTTGGGAATGGCGAACACGGGCCCTATCCCCATTTCATCGGGCTCGGTGCCTGCAACGGCCATTCCGAGATAGCGTCCAAGCGGTTGCAGTCCCCGCTCCTCGGCGACCTGGCGCTCCATCAGCACCGATGCGGACGCACCGTCCGACAACTGGCTGGCATTGCCGGCGGTGATGAAGGCGTCGGGCCCGCGGACCGGCTTCAGACCGGCCAGCCCCTCAAGAGTGGTGTCGGCGCGATTTCCTTCATCCTGCGTGAGAGTGACGATCCTGGGCGTCTTTTCTCCAGTCGCCTTGTCCGTCACGATCATTGTCGCGGTCACGGGCACGATCTCGTCCGCGAACAGTCCAGCGGCCTGTGCCGCGGCGGTGCGCTGTTGCGACTGGAGCGAATATTCGTCCTGGGCCGCGCGGCTGACGCCATAGCGCCGCGCGACATTTTCCGCCGTGTCGATCATGGCGATGTAGGCATCGCCATGAAGCGCGACCAATTCCGGGTCTTCGTCGACGCGAAGGGCGTCGGTCTGGACCAATGAGATCGACTCCACGCCCCCTGCCACCACGATGTCCATGCGATCGACGATGATCTGCTTGGCGGCGGTCGCAATCGCCATCAGGCCGGATGCGCACTGCCGGTCTATCGACATGCCCGCGACCGTGACCGGAAGGCCAGCGCGCAGCGCCGCGTTCCGACCGATCGTGGCCTGGCTCCCCTGCTGCAATGCACTGCCCATGATGCAGTCGTCGATGTCCGCGGGATCCAACTTTGCCCTGCTGACCGCTGCGCTGATCGCATGGCTGGCAAGCGTCGGAGCGGGAAGATTGTTGAAAGCGCCGCGATATGCCTTCCCAATCGGCGTGCGGGCGGTGGAGACGATTACTGCGTCGCGCATGTCTGTTCCTTCAAATGCTCAACGAATTTGGTGCCGGGCTTGATCGAGGCGCTGCCTCACCGGGTGGTGGAGAAGCCGCCGTCCAGCGGAATGACTGCGCCGGTGATGTAGGAGGATGCGGGAGAGGCGAGGAATATGGTGGTCCCTGCCGCATCGCCGGGCGTGCCGGTGCGTCGACGCGGGATCATCGAATTGATTTCCTCCCCATGTTCCTGGAGCAGCCACTCGGTCATTTTGGTCGGGAACGGTCCGGGGGCGATGGCATTGACGTTGATATGGGATTCGGCGAGGAACCGGGCCAAGTGGCGGGTGAGATGATGCACCGCCGCCTTGCTGGCCGAATAGGGATAATTTTCGACCGCCGGCGCGGTCAGGCCGTCGACCGAACCGATGTTGATGACCCGCGCCGGATCATCCGATGTCGCGGCGTTCCGCAGCAACGGAGCGAGCTTCTGCGTCAAGAAGAAGACCGCGCCGAGGTTCAGATGCATGACCTTGTCCCAGCCCGATTGCGGAAACTGGTCGAACGGCTCGCCCCAGGAGGTCCCCGCATTGTTGACGAGGATGTGCAGCTTGTCCTCGCGTCGGGAGAATTCCGCGGCCAGGGCAGCGACCTGATCCGCATCTGCGACGTCGGCGGGTATGGCGTAGGCTTCGCCAATCTTGCGAAGCTCCGCCTCGGCTTCCTGACAGGTTTCGGCCTTTCGCGACGTGACATAGGTCTTGACGCCAACTTGAACGAGACCCTGGGCGATCATGAACCCGATTCCGCGCGTCCCTCCGGTAATGAGGGCCGTTTTTCCTTCAAGATTGAACAGTTTTCGAGCGTCCATTGTAATTCCTTTTTGGATTTATTTTGTTCAGAACTTTGCGTTCAATTGAATGGCCAGCGTCCGACCCTGTGAAAGGATGGCGTAGTTCGACTTGGCCTGGGCAACGGTGGCCGCGATTGCGGTGTCCCCGACAAACTGGAAAACCTGCTTGTCGGTAAGGTTCCTGCCGACGAAAGCCAATTCCCAGGACCCGTTCTCCGGACCGACTCCGACGCGCATGTTGAGCAAGGCATATTTGGCCTGCCGACCGGCGGGGTCGTAATTGGCCGCCGCGTCATAGGCGCTCGCATAGAAGACCTCGGTCGTCGTGCCGATCTGGTAGCCATCGAATATCGGAAAGACCGATGTCAGGCTGGCATTGGCTGTAACCTTTGACGTCAACTGGCTGGATTTTCCTTTATAGTCGCAAAATTCCGGCACGCCGTCGCCATTGCCGTCCACGGTGGGCGTCTGTCCGAAATAGCATTGGCCATTGGGGAAGCGGAGATATTTGAAATCCGTATAGTTGACGCCGGTCGACAGCGTAAAATGCCGTCCCAACTGCATCCGCCCATTGGCCTCGATCCCCTGCGCCCGCGCGCTTGCGGCATTGCCGACATTGAAACCCAAACGGCCGTCGAAGATGGAGATCTGCAGGTTCGTGAGCTTGGTGTAATAAGCTGCGAGATTGAGTTCGGCACGTCCTCCGAGCAGCGACATCTTGCTGCCGACCTCGAAATTCTGTGCCTTTTCATCGTCAAATTCGAAGGCATCGCGCGCGGTCGGATAAGTCAACCTGTTGTTGGCGGCGAAATCGAACCCGCCGCTCTTTTGACCACGCGCATAGCCCGCATAAAGCATGACTTGCGGAGTCGGCCGGTACAGGATCTTCACGTCGGGCGTGAATCGCGTTTCCCGCCTCGTCCCGGCGACGGGGAATTCGCCGAGGCGGTTGATCATCGCATTCCCGGCCGCCCCCAGCCCGGCGAGATTGGAGGACGACGCCGCCAGAACCTGCGCATAGACCAGGGGCGCATTGACCTGGGCGGCCGGAAGCGCTCCGCCGCCTATCGGTTCGACAGTGAGGATCTTCGAGCCTTGGATCTTGCTGTAGCTCAGACGGCCGCCGAGCTGGACCGTAACATCGGATATCGGCCTCCAGTTCAACTGGCCGAAGGCGGAGAAAGTATCCGCCTCCACCCTCACCCGCCGGTTGATCCAGGTATTGGCCACCAGCGTGCCGGCACCGGGCTGGCGCGCATTCACGATCGTGACGAACGTCGAATCCGAGGGGAACCCGACGGCCTGACGATAACGCTGCAGGCCATTGGCGTAATAGGCGCCCGCGATAAAGTCGAAACTGTCGAATTTGGGCGAAATCAGCCGGAGTTCCTGGCTGAACTGCGTGTAATTGTCGCGGATATGGCCGGTGATGATCCGTGCCCCCAGCAGATCCGGATTGATCGCGTCATCGTCCGCGAGGGCGGTCGTGTAGGCCGTGGTCGAACGCAGGGTGTATCCGCCCGTCTGCCAGTTCAGCGTCAGGACGTTGGCGGTGGCGTGGGCCCGGCTTTTCTCGCCGTCGGACGTCCGGCGGCCGTCGATCCGGTTGTCGAGAAGCGTAGGATCGAGGTGGAACACGTTGACGAGCACCTGGGCATAAGTGAGCCCGGCAAAAGGCCCCGCTTTTGCAGGTTCCTCGCCATATATCTCCATGGCTTTGCCATCTGTATTGAACTGGTTGTATTCGCTCTTGAAGGAAAGCTGGAGGTCTTGGGTGACGTCGATGTCCGCTGTCACGCGAATGGCAGCTTCGTCTCTCGCCGGTTCGAGCCGGTTGAGAGTCAGGTTCCTGATATAGCCGTCGCTGCTGCGATATTTGCCGGCCACGCGGACGCGGATCGTATCCGTGATGGGGCCGGAGACAGCTCCCTCCAGACCCAATTCATTGGCGTTGAACTCGTAAGACGAGGTGAGGCGGCCGAAAAAATCCTGCGTGGGTTTGGCCGTCGTCACGTTCAAGGCCCCGGCAATGGCGTTCTTGCCGAGCAAGATGGATTGCGGTCCCCTCAACACTTCGACCCGGTCCACGTCCAGGAACGGTATGCGGGTCTGGAGCGACCGCGGCAGATGGACGCCATCGACATAGAGGCCGACCGACTGCTCGAACCCGGCATTCAGGCCGGAACCGATGCCGCGGATGAAGAATTGCGTCGCGAACGCCGTCTCCGTGGCGGTGAAGCCGGGCGCGGCGATCTGAAGATCGATCGGGCGAATGACGGCTTTCGTCGCAAGATCGGTACCCTGCACGGCCACCACGGAGATCGGAACCTCCTGCAGCTTCTGCGCGCGGGTCTGCGCCGTGACGATGATTTCCTGCAGCCCGCCCTCATTCTGGCCGTCCTGAGCAGGCGCCTCCTGGCTCACTGCGTCAGGAATTTGGGCGGCCGCATGCCCCCCTGCCGTAAGCAGGGCCAGGCAAAATGCGGACCCATGCAGCAGCTTGCGTTTTACGTCAGCAATCATGATATCTCTCTCCCCTCGTCTTTCATCAATTCTTATATTGTCGTACATAAATTACATGTATATACAGGTAATTTATGTAAAAAGGCGGCGCCTACCAGGTCGCTTGGCCGCGGTCGGCGCGTTCCCCTTCTCCAGCTCTCGCCAGCGTTGCGGTACAAATGCCGCCATGAAGTTGGACTTTGACGAATTCTGTCATGGAATCACCCAAGCTTTGAATGGACGGGACAGCGAGACATCTGCACGCCCGGAACAGCCATGCTTTTGCACACGGCCCTGCTATGTCGGCCTGCTTCCCGCACATCTGCCAGGACCGAAAGCATTGCGATGAGCCATCATCTCAGAGGAACTTCCGATCCGCGCCCTGCTTCAGCAACGACAGCCAAGCGGCATGAGTCCCCAGATTGGGTTACCTTTGTTCACCGCCTCTCCCTTGGCCATATCGATTTCCGGCAACGTCCAGCATCGCCTACCCCTCCTTTTATCTGTATATACAGATATAGTCGCAGTCCGATAGCGTCAAGCTGCTATTTTAAGGATCTTGCACCTACGGCAACCTGGAGCGCGTGACGCGGAACGGCATCCTCACGGGCAATATCGCGCCGGAGGGCTTGCAGGTTGGCGATACTCTCGGATCGGCAGCGTCAGTGCCGTCGATCGGTCCTGGGCCGTATCGACATTTCAGAAGATGTCGAGCCGAAAATGCCGGCCTTTCGCGAGCCGGAGCGGAGCGTAGCTAGGCAGCGTGGACAAATTCGAAAATGTCGTGAAATGGCCAATTTCGGTCATTGCCCCACCGTCACCCCGGACTTGATCCGGGGTCCCGCTTTCTTGTCTGAGTGCCCGCCTTGTCCAAGGCAGCGGGACCCCGGATCAAGTCCGGGGTGACGAATAGAGGAAGCGTCCGCTCTCCACCCAAATCACTCAGTCCGGCAAGTCTTGAATTTGTCCACGCTGCCTAACATTGGCAGCGAGGACGTGCGCCATCCCGGTCAGCCTGTTCCGGTTTTCAGCTCGATGGGTCCGGCTCTGTTGCGATCGTCCTGAACCCGATGTGGGACGTGCCAAGGTCCAGTTCCTGGGCCTGGAAAGCGGCGGGCCTGAAATTGGCGCAATAGTTCATCGCGCAGAGATAGGAGCCGCCCTTGATCAGTCCGTTGCCGCCGCGCCTTTCGCTGGTCCATTCCCAGACATTGCCGACCATGTCGTGCAGGCCGAAGCCGTTACCATCAAAGCAGCCGACCGGCGCCAAGCCGACATGGCCGTCCTGGCCGGTATCGCGGACCGGGAACACGCCCTGCCAGCTATTGGCGGTCGGATGCCCTTCGCCATCATAGGCCCAGCTACGCGGATCGCGCGGGCCGGACTGATCGCCCCGCGCCGCCCTTTCCCATTGCGCTTCATCCGGCAGGGCCGCCCCGGCCCAACGGGCATAGGCGGCGGCATCCTGGTAATTGACGTGGACGACGGGCCAGTCCTCCCGGCCCGCAATGTCGCTGCCGGGGCCGTCGGGATGGCGCCAGTCCGCCCGCTGCCGATAGCGCCACCAATTGCCGGCATTGTTGAGGTCCACCGGGCCGGTCGGCTGGACGAAGACGGCCGACCCCCCTTCCTGCTCAGCGGCGGTGCGATAGCCGGTGGCGGCGACGAAGGCGGCGAACTGGCGATTGGTCACTTCATGCCGGTCGATCCAGAAGGCGGGGACGGCGACCGCCTGGCCCGGCCGCCCATCTCCATCCTCGCCCAGCAGCACCGTCCCGGCGGGCACCAGCACGCGGCCGTCGCGCGCGTCGCAGCGTGGGCCGGGACTGGCGGCAGGCGGCGGCGCGGCGCCCAGCAGCGCAATCGCGCAGGCCGCGAATGCTCCCGCATGCCGCCGTCCATGGCTCATGGCTTTGCCGCGCCTTCCGGCTTGGCGGCTTCGGGCGGTGGCAGGACCACGCCCTTGTCCTTGGCATAGCTGTCCCAGTCGGCGACCAGCTCCTTGAGTTTCGCTGGTTCGGCCGCTGCCAGATCATGGGCTTCGGCCGGATCCTGGGCAACGTTGAACAATTGCCAGACGCCGGTGCCGACGCTGTTGCGCGGATAGGCGCTGCTCGACGTCGGCAGATAGACCGCCTTCCAGTCGCCCTTGCGCAGCGCGCGGCGGTAGAAAAGTTCGGTCCCGACCGCTTCGGTCGGCTGGCGCACTTCCGCCTGCCCGCCGGTCAGCACCGGCGCCAGGCTATGCCCCTGGAAGGGCAGGATCGCGTGGCCGGCGAAGGTCGCGGGCTGTTGCAGCCCGGCGAGGTCCAGCAGGGTCGGCGCGACGTCCGTGACGCTGAACAGACCGCCCGCGATCCGCCGCCCTGCGACGCCGCGCCCGGCAGCGAAAGCGGTGACGCGGGTGCCGCCCTCGGTCGGATAGCTCTTCACCAGCCAGGACGGCGAACTGTTCGCCTGCGCCCAGCCGGGGCCATAGCCGACATAGGAGGAAGCCTTGCCGATATTGTCGAGGCTGTTGTCGATCCTGAGCGCGGGCAGCTTGTCGGGCTTCAGCGCCGCTTGGAAGGGTGCCTCGATCACATTGCCCTCCGGCCCGTTGTCGGCGAGGAAGATGATGACCGTATCGTCATAGCGGCCCAGCTTCTTGAGCACCTCCACCACGCGGCCGACATTCTGGTCCATGCGATCGACCATCGCGGCATAGACTTCCATCTTGCGCGCCTCGATGGCCTTTTCGTCGGCGCTGAGCGAGGCCCAGGGCTTCACTCCCTCCCAGTCGTGCGGTTTCAGGTCGACGGGGACGAGGCCCAATTGCTTCTGCCGCGCCAGCCGCGCGTCGCGCAATGCTTCATAGCCAGCGTCATAGCGGCCCTTATATTTGGCGATCGTTTCCGCCGGCGCCTGCATCGGCCAGTGCGGCGTGGTGTAGGGCAGATAGGCGAAGAAGGGCCGCTGGTCCTTCGCGCCTTCCTCCAGGAAGCCGATCAGCCGGTCGGTGAAATAATCGGCCGAATAACGTCCCTTGGGATATTTCACGATCCTGCCATTGTCGCGATAGGTGGATGCGCCGCCGATCGCCGCCCAGGCCTTGTTCTGGTCGGCGCCGAAATGATTGCCCAGCCCCTGGAGCAACGCATAGGAACGCTCGAACCCGCGCGCGGCCGGGCCGCGCTCGGGCGTCAGGCCCAGATGCCATTTGCCGGACATGAGCGTGCGATAGCCGCCCTGATGCAGCAGTTCGGCGATAGAGGCGACCCGGTCGTTGAGATAGCCTTCATAGCCGGGCTGGCCGATCTGGTTGGGCTGAAGGGTTTCGGCCATCGAACCCACGCCGGCCTGGTGATTGTCGACGCCGCTCAGCAGCATGGAGCGGGTGGGCGAGCAGGTCGGCGCGGTGTGGAAGCCGGTGAAGCGCACCCCGGCATTGGCGATGGCGTCCAGATTGGGGGTTTGAATCTCGCCGCCGAAGGCTCCCAGATCGGACCAGCCAAGGTCGTCGGCGACGATGACAAGGAAGTTTGGCTGACGCTGAGTCGCACCCGGCGCAGCAACGGGATCGGCCGCCGGCGCAGCCCGCACCACCGGCGCAGCGACGCCCGCAAGTGCGGTCGCCGTCAGAAAGGCAGATAATTTCAACATCTTATTCATAGCCGATCTCCGGAACCGAAAGAGAAATTGCCCGCCGGACCTAAGCGGACATCGCGCGATTCCGAAACAATCTATTGTCTACCGCATCGATAGAAAAACTGTCTCGCCATATGTCCAGATAATTCTCTAGTCGTTCCGTTGAGAAAGACTCAACCGTCATCGTCATCATGAAAAAGGGGTTTCATGTCTATCCGTCACACTGCATCTCCGCTTGCCCTCGCCATCATTCTTGCCGCAACATCGCCGCAGACCCAGGCGGCGGAGCGCGAAGCCGCCGCCGACATGGCAGCCGTCGACGCTGTCGATTCCGCTGATGCCGGCAGCGCAATCATCATCACCGCCCGGCGCCGGAACGAGAAAATCCAGGACGTGCCCGTCGCCGCGAACAGCTATGGCGGCGAGCAGATCGAAGCTACGCGGACCTACAATCTGCGCGATCTTCAGGCCCTCAGTCCCAGCCTCGTGGTGACGGTCACCAATCCGCGCAACACCAGCATCAACATCCGCGGCCTCGGCAACAATGTCTCCGTTTACAATGACGGGCTGGAGCCGGCGGTCGGCGTCTACATGGACCAGGTCTATCTCGCCCGGCCCGGCCAGGCGGTCTTCGATCTCGCCGACATTGAGCGGATCGAGGTTCTGCGTGGTCCGCAGGGCACCCTCTTCGGCAAGAATACATCGGCGGGCGCGGTCGTCATCACCACCAAATCACCGACTTTCGAGCCGGAGATCGGCGGCGATCTGACCTATGGCAATTATGATTTCCGCCAGTTGCACGCCTATGCGAGCGGCGCGCTGATCGACGACAAGCTTGCGGCCCGCATCTATGTCTCCAAGACGGATCGGGACGGCTATGTCACCAATCGCTATGACGACAGCAGGACACAGGATTATCATGATTTCGGCCTGCGCGGACAGTTGCTGTTCACGCCGACCGACAATTTCAAGCTGCGGCTGATCGGCGACTATGGCTTCCAGAAACAGCGGACTGCGGCGGCCGTCTTGACCGGCGTCATCCGCACCTATGACAATGGCGGCAATTTCGCGAACAACTATACCGATCGGACTGCCCGGCTCGGCGTGCCGGTCGTTGCCGATGCGCCGGGCGAGCGCATCGTCGATATGGATGGCAATCCCCGATACAAGATGCGCCAGGGCGGCGTGTCCGCCATCGCGGACCTCGCCCTGCCGGGACATTCCCTGACCTCCGTCACTTCCTGGCGTCGGTGGGACTGGTATCCGCACAATGATGGCGACAGCACCCGTCTGGATGCAGGTCGGGATTTTCACCAGAGCAACAACCAGCAGCAGTTCAGTCAGGAGTTGCGCATCGCTTCCGAGGGCGAGCGCAAAGTCGATTATATCGCCGGCCTCTATTATCTGTGGCAGTCGATCAAGGCGGAAGCGCTCAATGCCTATGGCGCGGACGCGGCTCCCTGGTTCCTGGCGCCCACGGTCGATCCGGCTGTCGGGGCGGCGGCACTCAACAACTACACCGTTCTCAGCCATTCGAAACCCGTGACGAACAGCTACGCCGCATTCGGCCAGACGATCTGGCATGTCACGCCGACGATCGACCTCACCACCGGCCTGCGCTACACCTATGAAACCAAGAGCGGCTGGTTCGATCAGGAGGCGACGGGCGCCGATCTGAGCGGTTTGACGACCGCGCAGCAGGCTGCCGCGCAGGCGATCCGCGCGCGATACGGCGTCGCCAACCATTATGAGGCGAAGACGAAGGAAGGCCGCTTGTCGGGTCAGGCGACGCTGTCCTGGAAGGTGACGCCGGACGCATTGCTCTACGCCACCTATGGACGTGGAAACAAGTTCGGCGGGCTGAACCTTGCCAATATCGTCACGACCGGCCAGTTCGCCGTCGATCCGGTCATCAAGCCGGAAACCATCGACAGCTATGAACTGGGATTGAAGACCAGTTGGTCGGGCGGCAAGCTTACGGTGAACCTTGCCGGCTTCTGGACCGACGTCAGCGATTATCAGACGACGATCGTCGATACCGCTCCGGATCGCAACAACATCTCCTACTTCACCAATGTGGGCAAGGTGCGCACGCGCGGGTTCGAGGGAGACATTCGCCTCGTCCCCGCCGCATGGCTCTCGCTCTATGGCTCAGGCACCTATACCGACGCGCAATATGTGAGCTATCCCAACGCACCTTGTCCGATCGAGACGACGGGCATCGTGTCCTGCAATCTGTCGGGCGACAGATTGCCGGGCGTATCGAAATGGGCCTTCTCCGCCGGCGGCGAGGCCAAGGCTGCAATCGGCAATCGCCTGGGACATGAGGCGGAGGTCTATGCCGGCGCTGATTTCAGCTATCGCTCCAACTTCTACACGACGGCGAGCCTGTCGCGCTATTCGCTGATTCCCGGCTACAGCCTGCTCAACGCGCGCATCGGCGTACGAGCTTTGGATGGAGCGCTGGACCTGCAGTTGTGGGGCCGCAACCTCTTCGACAAGGATTATTTCCAGAGCCTGTCAGCCGCCAATACCGGGGCGATCACCGGCACATTGGGGGATCCGCGAACCTATGGCGTGACTCTCCGGACGCGTTTCTAGGTCGATCGACGCTCGCCGCCCCATGGCAGGATAACTGGTGATCATTATGTGTATTATTCAATCAAGACCAAGGAAAACTCGTTCGCGGCCAGCCGGATCTTTGCGTAGCGCATGTCCGAAGGAGACTTTCCCATGGGCGTGAAAAACGGTTTGAAGCTGGGCTTTATCTTGCATGGCGTGGGGCGCGGCTGGGACAGTTGGAGGCACCCCGAGGCAGTAATCGACGGCAGCACCAACATCGATCTTTACGTGAAGCAAGCAAAGATCGCCGAAAAAGGGAAATTCGATTTCGTTTTCGTCGCCGACAGCCTGCATATCGACGAACGCTCCATGCCGCATTATCTCAGCCGCTTCGAGCCGGCGACGATCCTGTCCGCGCTGGCCATGGTGACGCAGCATATCGGCCTGGTCGGCACCTTTTCCGTCAGTTATACCGAACCGTTCAATCTGGCCCGGCAATTCGCGTCGCTGGACAAGCTGAGCCGGGGACGGGCAGGTTGGAATGTAGTGACGTCCTGGCTGGAGGGCACCGCCGCCAATTTCAGCCGCGACCATCATATCGGCCATGGCGAGCGATATCGGTTGGCCAATGAATATGTGCAGGTCGTAAAGGGATTGTGGGACAGCTATGAGCCGGGCGCGATCGTCGGCGACAAGCAGGGCGGCGTGTTCCTGAAGCCCGGAACCCTCCATCAACTCAATCACAAGGGCGAATTTTTCAGTGTTCGCGGTCCCCTGAATCTCGATCGCATGCCGCAGGGGCACCCGGTCCTGTTCCAGGCCGGAAATTCCGACGATGGCCGGGCCTTTGCGGCGGCCAATGCGGACGCCATCTTCAGCCTGCCCCGGAACAAGGAAGCCGCCTTCGCCTATCGCGCCGATCTTCGCGAACGGACGGCCGCCGCCGGGCGGGATCCGGACACGCTGTTCGTATTCGGCGGGATCAGCACGATCGTCGGTTCGACCAGGGAAGAGGTCCAGCGCCTCAGCGCCGAACGCAACAGCTATGCTTCTATCGAGGGCGCGCTGTTGTCGCTGGGGCAATCCTTCAACGACTATGATTTTTCGCAGCATGATCTGGATGCGCCATTCCCGGCGGTGAAGGAAGAATGGCTGAGCAGCAGCCAGGGCAATGTGAAGACCGTGCTGGCGGCGGTCGAGCAGGACAAGCTGACCCTGCGGGAGACGGCGCTGCGTTTCGGCAAGCCGATGGACAGTTTCGAAGGATCGCCGGAGGAAGTGGCCGACCAGCTTCAGGACTGGTTCGAAAGCGGCGCCGTCGATGGCTTCATGCTCGGTGAATCCCTCCCCGGACAGTTCGAGATTTTCGTGGAGCAGGTCGTTCCGATCCTTCAGGCGCGCGGCTTGTTCCGGTCCGACTATAGCAGCGATACGCTACGCGGCCATCTGGGGTTGGCCGTGCCTGAGAATCGCTACGTGGCGCAACGCCATAACGCGGCCGAGACCGACGTGGCCCGCAAGGAGCCTGCAAACGCCTGACTGCGAAACCGCGAGCAAAAGCCCGCCGGATTTCTCCGGCGGGCCTTTGCGCATAGGGGCGTTTGGCGTCAGTCCGGCTTGCCCTTTGCGGTGGGATCGGTGTTCAGCGATGCGTCGAAGCCCCGCGCGATATCGAAATTCTGCGCAGGCCCGCCCGTGCCGAAATCCTTGGCGGCAACACGCTGGGACTCGATCACCTGCGCGTCGATCGGCACCGGCCACCAGCGCATATGTTCGGCGGTATAGTTCGCGACATCGAGCGGCAGTCCCGTTTCCTTGGCGAGAATTTCTCCCCACTGGCGGGGATGACTGTTGGCCCAGGACTGTGCCCGGCCATAGCGGCGGGAAAAATCCTCCAGCAAGGCGCGCTTGTCCTCGATCGAACTCTCGCTCGTGACCTGGAACAAATAGGATGAGGTGCCCCTGTGCGCATAGGTCAGCACGCGGGCGTCGTGACGGAGAACCGCCGTCGCGAGATAGGGCACCCAGATCGCCAGCGCATCCAGATCGCCGCTGGCAAACGCCGCGACGGCTTCCGTCGGCGCCACGAAGCTGATCCTGACGTCCGACGGCTTCATGCCGCTCTGCCGAAGTGCCTGAAGGAGAAGCGAGTGCCCCACCGATCCGCGCGTCGTGCCGATGGCTTTGCCACGCAGATCCCGCATGCTGGCGAAGGACGCGTTCTTGTGCACGAGCACGCCGGCCACTTCCTGCTTCGTCCCGCCGCTCAGCGCCTGAATAGCGCGGAGGCGCGGGTCGTTCTTGTAAGCGAACAGGAAGGATGGCCCGCCCACCAGGCCCAGGTCGAGCGCGTTGGTGGCGATGGCTTCGATCAGCGGCTGGGCGTTGGGGAATTCCGCCCATTCGATCTTGTAAGGCACATCCTTGAGCTGCCCCGCCGCAAGCATCAGCGCATGCGTGCCGCCACGCTGGTTGCCGACGCGCAGCACTTGCGCCGCGTCGGGTTGTTTTCCGCCGCAGCCGGCCAGTGAGGCCGCGGCGGAAAGCAGCGCCAGGACGACGCTGGCGCCCTGCCAGATCGGACGCTTGCGGGGATGACCGGCCATATTTCGCTCCATGAGAATGCCAGGGCAGCGCCAGCGGCCCTGACCGGCGAATTTGGAAAAATCATGCCTTGCCTAGCCGGGGGACACGAAGCTGATAAATTTATAATATTAATCCATATATAAGGAAGAATAATTTGAGCATTTTATTTTTACAATAAATCATGCCTCCATATATAATAATTACTAATATGGAATAATAAGAAAAGATCATTGTTCCGATTTAATAATCAATATCTATATCTCGGCCTCATTCCCTATGCCTTCGCTCGCTCGATAGCCTGTCCGGCTGCCTGATGGCCGGAAAATTGGCGATGTCGACCGTGATCAAATGGGGACGAAAATGCCGAAGAAAAAAAGATATGCAGCGCTGCTGGCTCGACTCATGGCTACCGGCGCAGCGCTCTCCATTGGCGGGATCGGCATGGCGGCGCATGCGCAAATCGCCGCTGCATCCGCCGAAGCGGACGCTGGCGAAGCCATCGTCGTCACCGGATTGCGGGGTCTGTCGTCAAAGACGGCGGTGGAGAGTCCGGCGCCGATCGATATCGTCCCGGCTGACCGACTGACCGGAACCGGCCGACAGGAAATTGGCGAGGCGCTGGCGCGGACGTTGCCGTCCATCAATTTCGGGCGCACGGGCGCGGGTGTGGCGTCGATCGTTCGGCCGATCTTCAACCGCAGCCTGCCGCCTGCCTATACGCTGATCCTTGTCGACGGAAAGCGGCGCCACAACAGTGCGCTGTTGACCAACGGGGGCGGAGATACCAGCGGCTTCGGCCCGGTCGACCTCGATTTCATTCCGATCGCAGGGGTTCGTTCGGTCGAGGTGCTCAAGGACAGCGCCGCCGCCCAATATGGGTCCGACGCCGTGGCCGGCGTCATCAACTTCGTGCTGAATGACCGGCCCCAGCCGAACCATGTCTCAGTGACCTATGGCGACCACTACAAGAGCTATGGCGATCCGTGGAGCGCAAAGGCCGAAGGCGGCCTGGGCTTCGGGCTGGGCGATGGCGGCTATGTCAACCTGAGCGGCGATCTGCGCGGACGCGGCATGTCATGGCGCGGTTTCCGGGCGACCAACCGCCTGCTGTACGCACCGGCTTCCAATCCGAAGAACGCCGCCTGGGACGGCATCGGCGCGCATAATGGCGACCCGCGCATTCGCGCCTTCAACCTGGGGCTGGATGCCGCGCTGCCGGCCGGGGACGTCACTCTCTATACCCAGGCGACATTCGGGCGACGCAAGGCCGAGATCGGCAACATGATCCGCCGTCCCAGCGGCACCGCATCCTTTTCCACGGTCTTTCCCGATGGCTATTTCCCGGTCAACAACACCAGCGAGACGGACTTTCAGTTTCTGGCCGGCATCAGGGGCGATCTGTCGGGCTGGCAATGGGATTTCAGTTCCAGCTACGGGCGCAATCAGGTGCGCATGTACAGCGACCTGACTCTCAATCCGTCGCTCGGGCCGACCGGGCCGACCAGCTTCGACAATCTCGCGCGGTTCCGTTTTTCGCAGTGGACCAACAATCTCGATGTGTCCCGCGATATCGATATCGGCCTGGCGAAGCCACTGCACGTCCAGTGGGGGCTTGAGGCGCGGCGCGAGGTTTTCCAGACCTTTGCCGGCGATCCGCTGGGCTATGCCAATGGCGGATATGTCATCAAGGCCGGCGACCAGGAAGGCAACCCCAATGTCGGAAGCATCGCGTCGATCGGCGCGCAGGGGGCGATCACCATTTCCCCCGCGACGACCGCCCATGTCTCGCGCAACGTCTTTGCGGGCTATATCGACCTGGGCCTGACGATCACGCCGCGCTGGTATGTCGACATCGCCGGACGCGCCGAACATTATGGGCTGGGCGCGGGATCGACGGTCGGCGGCAAGGTCAACAGCCGGTATGAATTATCGTCCTGGCTCGCTGTTCGCGGCACGGTGGGCACCGGCTTCCGCGCGCCCTCGCTCTCGCAGATCGGCTATGCCCAGACTGACAACCGCACGGCGATCAGCCCCGCGACCGGCCTCCTGGTCGCGGCGACGACGCAAACCGCGCCGACCACCTCGGCATTGGCGACCGCTTTGGGCGCCGCCACCCTGAAGCCTGAAAAAACCTGGAATGCCGGGCTCGGCATCGCCCTTCAGCCAACGCGCAACCTGTCGCTGACGATTGACGGATACCAGATCGACATCGATGATCGGATCGCCCGCACCGCCAGCCTGAGCGGCCCTGCTCTCAACGCCATCTTCGCGGCGAACGGTCTCCCGCCCGGCACATTCGTCCAATATTTCGCCAACGCCGCCGACACCCGCACGAGGGGCGTCGATATCGTCGGCAATTATACCGCCGACCTGTCGACCCTGGGGCAATTGTCGCTGTCGGCCGCCTATTCCTACAGCCGCACGAAGATCCGGCATGTGGCGGCGACTCCGGCGGCGCTCGTCGGCCTCGGCCCCAACCCCGGCGGAAGCCTGGTGGCGTTCGGGAACGTATTTCGGGGCGAAATCGCCGACAACCAGCCACGATCCAAGCTCGCGCTCGCCAGCAAATGGTCGCTCGACCCGGTGTCGGTCGATCTGCGGGTGACGCGCTATGGCCGATATCGTTATCTGCGAACGGAAAATCCGGCGCAGAATCTCAGCTATGGCGGACGCTGGATCACCGATCTCGAAGTCTCCCTCGCGCTGACATCGCGCCTGGGCGTCGCTGTGGGCGCCGCCAACCTGTTCAGCGTGCGCCCCGACAATAGCGGGGTGAATGAGCCAACGAGCGGCGTGACGCTGTTCAACTACGGCAGCCCGCCGTTCGATTCTTCGGGCGGCTTCTATTACGGGCGGATCAACTGGACGTTCTGAAACGGAATGGGACCACCGCTCCCCGAAGCAGGGGGAGCGGTGGTCGCTATCGCACGCTCAGAGCAGAAAGTCGGGTTCCTGCTGAACCAGCATGTCCCATTCCGGCTGGAAGCACATCCATGCGACGGCTTCGCTGCCGACCATGCGCGCCGTTTGCGCCGCCACCTCCGCCGGGATGATCCGTGGCTTTCCAAGCGCTTCCGCCACGATCTGCCCGTGCGCCGCGCGTTCGAGCGCCAGATACCAGAAGGCCGTCGCCTCGATCGAGCGGCCCGCCGTCAGCAGCCCGTGATTTTGCAGGATCAGCGCCTTACGGCCGCCGAGTGCGGCAGCGATCCTGTCGCCTTCGGTCTGGTCCAGTACGACACCGCCATAATCATCGAACAGGCCATGATCGTCATGGAACATGCAGGCGTCCTGGCTGATGGGGTCGAGCAGCCTTCCCGTTGTGGACCAGGCCTTGCCATAGAAGGAATGAGTATGCGCAGCCGCATTGACGCCGGGGTGCGCGCGATGGATCGCGGCATGAATGGCATAGGCCGCTTCGTTCAGCGCGCCGCTGCCTTCGACGACCCGGCCGCCATCATCCACCAGCAGCAAGTCCGATACCCGTATATGGCAGAAATTTACGCCCTGCGGATTGACCCAGAAATGATCGGTCAGTTCCGGATCGCGCACGGTGACATGACCCGCGATACCGCTCGACAGGTTGTAGCGCGCGAACAGGCGGAACGTCGCGGCGAGACGCTGTTTGCGGTGCAGCCGCTCCTCCGCCGGATCGGCGCGCTCGGGCGGCACCTCGAAACGCAGGCGTTGCCCGTCGCGCAGCGCCTGGTCGATCCCCCGGCTCGGCGGATTCCAGGGCCGGTCTTGCGGCCGGCCCCTTGGCGCTTCGCCAGGCTGGCTCGCCATCACGCCGCCTGCTTCAGCCATGCGTCGCCGCGAAAGCCGCTCGCCCCAGTCCGGTCAGGACAATATCGTCCTGCGGCATATGAACCCGGCTGCAAAGGACATTGCGCAGATGCCGCTCCAGCGGATGGGCGCGCGTAAGCGCCGGATTGCCGATCGCATCGATTGCCAGTTGAACGGCCTGCACCGCATTGTTGGTCACGATATATTTGACCGTACCGGCGGCGGCCGGATCGGGCATGTGGATCGACCGTTCCAGCAACAGCCTGTTTGCGTAGAGAAGGGCCTCGATCCTGCCCACCAATTCCTGAAAGCGCGGCAAGGTTGACAGGGGCGCGCCCAACGCTGTGGGAACCCGCTGTTGCAGCCAGGAAACGAACCAGTCGCGGGCGGCATGGGCCACGCTGTCATAGACGATCGAGATCAGGAGGGCGTTGCGCAACTGGAATTCAGCATCCAGCAGGAGATGCTGGTCCTGCAGGCGCACGAGCGCGGACAATTGATCGTCCGGGATGCGGACATCTTCGAACACCACATCATGGCTGCCGGTCGCCCGCATGCCCAGATGGTTCCATGTCGGCTCGATGCGGACGCCGGGCGTAGCGGAATCGACAAGTACTCCGCCGATGCGCGGTTCATCCTCGTCCGTGGCCGCCCATACGGACATCCATTTCAGGCCCGGCGCCCCGGTGGAATAGATTTTGCGGCCATTCAGCACCCATCCCGTCGCGGTACGGCGCACGACCGTGGCGGGCACGCCGCCCCGCCCCGGCGTACCCAGGTCAGGCTCGACGCGCAGGCCGTTGACGAGCGCCCCATCGTCGATGACGCTGCGCAGGACTCTCTCCCGCAGGCCAGGCGCCCAGTTTCGGCCGCGCGCGAACTGGGCGGTGAACAGATATTGCATCACCAGCACCAGGCCGGTCGATGGATCGCCATAAGACACTGCGCGCACGATCTTTGCGAGCCGGGCCAGATCGGCGCCGCCTCCGCCCAGATCGGCCGGCAGGGCCGCAGACAGCAATCCATGCCTGTGCAGGATAGCGAAATTCTCGAACGGGAAGGATCCATCGGTATCGTGATCCGCCGCGCGGCTGGCGAAATCGTCGCGAATCCAGTCGAGCACGCGAGGCTCCACCGTCGCGCCCGTCGCGCGTGGGCCGGTTGCATCATCAGCGGCGGATATCGCCCTTGTCGCCATCATTAACTCCTGCGGCCAACCAGTGGATGCCAGCTTTCCCCAAGACCGATGCAGGAAGCGGGGGTGACATTATTCACGCCGACACTACACCGCTTCGGCAGGCGGCCGAAATTGAGAAATGCAAACCGAAAGTCTTGTCTTTCTCATTTGAACCATTTGGGGAGCCGTGAGAGGCGATGGGTCCAATGGACTGGCGAGGCGGCTTTCGAGCGCTCTAGGAATGGGACTTGGCAATATGGTCGGACAAGCGGGTGGCGATGCGACAGGCGTAGCGGTTGTAACCGGCGCCTCTTCGGGAATAGGAGCGGTCTATGCCGATCGGCTGGCGGCGCGCGGCCATGACCTGCTGCTCGTGGCGCGCCGCGCCGACCGGCTGAGGCAGTTAGCGCAGGAATTGAGCGACCGCCACGGCGTGCAGGTCCAGACGGCGACGGCGGACCTGGCGGAGCCGGAAAGCCTTGCCCGGGTCGAGGCGCTGGTCCGCGAATCAAACGCCGTCCTGCTGGTCAACAATGCCGGCGCCGGCGGGCTGGGGCCGACGGCCGCCATATCCGCCGACCGGGTGGAGAATGTCGTGCGGCTGAACATCACGGCGCTCTCGCGCCTGTCGCATGCGGTGCTGGAGGGCTTCCGTTCGCGCGGCGCGGGCACGCTGGTCAATATCGGATCGATCATCGCGCTGAGCCCGTCTCCAAGCGCCGCCGCCTATAGCGGATCGAAGGCCTATGTGCTTAATTTCACCCGATCGCTTCAGGCCGAATATGCCGACACCGCAATTCGGATACAGTTGGTCCAGCCTGGTCCTATCCGCACCGAATTCTTTACGGCCGCCGGCGTCAGCGAAAGCGTATTTCCCGAAGATTCCTATCTGACCGCCGAACAACTGGTCGATGCAGCACTTGCCGGTCTGGATGCGGGCGAACTGGTCACCACGCCGACGGTCGCGGAGACCGGCATATGGGAAGCGCTTGAGGCGGCCCGGCTCGCATTCATGGAAGCCGCGCGGTCCGGGCAGGTCGCGGAACGCTATAGAGTGGGCGAGGAAAGTCTGGCTTAAAACCGCTTCAGCGTCGCAGGCGAGCGGCATCTGATGTCAAACAGCTTCCGCATCTGTCCGAACTCGTCAAATTCTTCTTCGCCTCTCCGTTCCGCGATGAGGCCAGGATAGCCGCCCTGGCGGCGAGTTCGGCGAGCGCCCCATCGCTCCCCCGCAGATTGACAACGCAATGGCGCAAAGCGATTGCGCCCGTGCAGCACCTCAGGAGGCTATAAAAATGCCTGCTTGATGAAGGGGTTAAGCCGATGCGAGGTGAAGGGCGGCGCGGAGCGATTGCGCAATCGGTATCGAAGGTAGGACGACTGGCGAGCGACAGCATCGCGGCGCTGGTCGTGGGCGGATTGATGGTGCTGCCCGACAGTGCCGAAGCGCAACCGGCGCTGCGCTTCTGGGATGGCGGCGATCCGGCCGAGCGGGAGAATGGCGTCATCGACGGCGGTTCGGGCGTCTGGAGCGCCACCGACCCGAACTGGACCGACAGCAGCGGCACGGTGAATGGGCCGATGCGGCCCGTGCCCGCCTTCACCGTTTTTCAGGGCCAGGCGGGCACGATAACGATCGACGACAGTAATGGCATACCGGCGGTCACCGGCATGCATTTTCTGACGGACGGCTATCGCCTCGTCGGCGGGCAACTGAAACTCGATGGCGGCGCCTATAGCTCGATCCGTTCGACGGCGGGGGCGACCACGCGGATCGACGCCCAACTGACCGGCAACGGCGGCGTGTTCTTCAATGATCTCGGCACGGTCATCCTGACCGGCGCGAACAGCTATCAGGGCAATAGCCGCGTCGATGGCGGCACGGTGATCGGCAACACGGATTCGATCCGCGGCAATCTGGAAAATGGCGGCACGGTCATCTTCGATCAGAATCGGGACGGAATCTTTGCCGGGGGCGTCAGCGGCCTGTTCAGCTTCTGGGGCTTCATGATCAAACGGGGTGAGGGCGCGCTTACCCTTGGCGGCAGCAACAATCTGGACTGGCGCGTGGAGGAAGGCGCACTTGTGGCCCGCGCGGCCGGCTTTGGCGGCAATGTCGAGATAGGCGCGGCGGGACGGCTGACCTTCGACGCGGGCGAGGGGACGGGGGCGGAAACCATCTATCCCTACGCTCTTTCGGGCGATGGCCGTTTCGACGTCAAGGGAGCCAACATGCTCGTCCTGACCGGCCAGTCCACCTTTTCCGGCCGAACGGAGGTTGCCGACAGCGCGCTGCGGGTCGATGGCGCACTGGGCGGCATGCTCCATGTCGGCGCGAACGGCATGTTGAGCGGCGGCGGGCAGGTCGGGGCGGTGGAGATCGCCACGGGCGGGCGCCTGACGGGCAGGGCCGGCGCGACGCTTCATATGGGAAGTCTTGCACTTGGCGACGGCTCGATCACAGAGGCCAGTTTCGGAACGACGCAAGATCCGGCGCTGTTCGATGTGGCGGGCGATCTGACGCTGGACGGCACGCTGCATGTCGCCAACGGCGCGCCGCTGGGTGAAGGGCTTTATCGGCTCATCAGCTATGGCGGCCAGCTCACCGACAGGGGGCTGGAGATCGGTGCCCTGCCGCCCGGTCAAGCCGCCGACAGCCTTTCGATCCAGACCGCAACCGTGGGGCAGGTGAATCTGCTTTCCGGCACGGCGGCGCGCCCCTTGCAATTCTGGGACGGTGGCGACCCGACCCGCTATGGCAATGGCCGGGTGGACGGCGGCCCCGGCGTCTGGCGCAACGGCGCGCTCAGTTGGACCGGGCAGGACGGGACCGTCAACGAGGCCGGAAAGGCCAATGGCTTTGCGATCTTCACCGGCAATAGCGGGCAAGTGCTGATCGACAATAGCGCCGGGGCGGTAAAAACCGGCGGATTGCAGTTCGCGACCGGCGGCTATGTCCTGTCGGGAGGCACGCTGACACTGGCGGGAGGGGATCGCACGGTCATCCGCGTCGGCGCGGGCAGCGTCTGGGATTCCAGCCTGACTGCCGAAATCGCCGCGCCCTTGTCCGGAACCACGACCCTGGTCAAGCGCGATGCGGGCACGCTCATCCTGTCCGGCGCCAACAGCTACACGGGCGATACAGAGGTCGAGGCGGGCACGCTGGTCGGCAACGCCCGCGCGCTTCGCGGCAATGTCCGCAATGCGGCGACGCTGGTGTTCGACCAGCGGGAGAATGGCAGTTTCTCCGGCTCGATCCGGGCGCTCGACGGGAATGCCGGGACGATGGTGAAAAGGGGCAGCGGCGTGCTGACGCTCACCGGCCCCAGCACGCTCGACTGGCGATTGGAAGAGGGGCGGCTGGCGACCGCCGCGAGCCGCTTTACCGGCAATGCCGACCTGCGGCCGGGCGCGGAACTCCAGTTCGCGGAGACCATCAGCAGCCGCTATTCCGGCCGGATCGGCGGCAGCGGGCGGTTCATCAAGGCGGGCGGCGGCGCGTTGACCCTCGATGGCGATTCCTCCGGCTTCACCGGCAGCACCCAGCTTCAGTCCGGACGCCTGATCGTCGACGGAAAGCTGGGCGGCCAGATCGCGGTGGAGGCGAACGCGCTGCTGTCCGGACGCGGGACATTGGGGTCCGTCCGGGTCGCTCCGGGCGGCAGGATCGCGCCCGGCCCTGGGATCGCAAAGCTTCATGTCGAGGGAGATCTGACCTTCGCGCCGGGAAGCCGCTATGAGGTGGAGGTCGATCCGTTCGGCACGTCGGCGGATGCGATCATCGTGACCGGCGTGGCGACGCTCGGCGGCACGGTCGCCCATATCGGCGCCAACGGCAATTACCGGCCCAGGTCCACCTATGTCATCCTGCTCGCAGAAGGCGGGGTGCAGGGCCGGTTCGACGCGGTCACGTCCACCTATGCCTTCCTGACGCCTACGCTGCGCTATGGCCATGACAGCGTGAGGCTGAGGCTGGATCGCAATGATGTCCGGTTCAGCGATGTCGCCGCATCCTCCAACCAGCAGGCGACCGGCGCGGCGCTGGAGAGGATGGCGGCGGGCAGCAAGGTGCAGGACGCCGTGTTGATGAGCGACGCCGAAACGGCGCGCAAGGCCTTCGATCAACTGTCCGGTGAATTTCATGCCTCGCTGCGTGCCGCGTTGATCCAGAACAGCAGCCTGTCGCGCGATGCGGCGCTGGACCGATTGCGTGCGACCATTCCGGACCGTCCGGGGCTGACCTATTGGGGACAGGCGCTCGACGCCTGGAGCCATTGGCGCAGCGACGGCAACGCCGCGCGGTTCGATCAAAGCTCGTCGGGCGGGCTGATGGGCATCGAGGCTCAGGCACCCGACGGCAGCTTTCGCCTTGGCATGATCGGCGGGCACAACCGCGATCGCATGAGGGGACAGGGGCAGGCGGATGTGGACAGCTACCACGCCGGGCTCTATGGCGGCGGGACGCTGGGCCGGGTGGCGTTGCGCGGCGGCTTGGCCTTCGCCTGGCAGGATATCGCGGTCCAGCGGTCCGTGCGCTTTTCCGGTTTTGCAGAGGGCGTCGCCACGCAATATCGCGCAACAACGGCGCAGATGTTCGGGGAGACCGCCTATCGCATCGAAACGGCGGCGGGATCGATCGAGCCCTTCGCCAGCATCGCGCATGTGCGGCTGGATGTCGGTCGCGGGCAGGAAAGCGGCGCGGCGGCGGCGCTGCAACTGGAGGCGGATTCCCTGCGCACCAGCTACGCGACCGCAGGCACGCGCGGCGACCTCGATCTGGCGGTAGGAGGCGCTCGGCTCGCGGTGCGCGCGTCCGCGGGCTGGCAGCATGTGTTCGGAGATCAACTGCCGGTGGTTCAGGCTGGCCTTGACGGCCAGCGTTTCGCGGTCAGCGGCCTGCCGATCGCACGCGACAGCCTGATCAGCGAATTGCGGTTGCATGGCGCGATACGCGATCGGTTGCAGATCAATCTGGGGTATCGGGGCGCGATTGCGCGTAGCGGGCAAAATCATCAGCTTCAGGCAGGCCTGAACTGGCAATTTTGATCCTGCAGAAGAATAGAAGGCGGATTTTACGGGCGTCGCCGGGGGAGAACCCATCGTCCCCGGTCCACGGCTCGCGCAATTCAACTTTCGCCCGCCGAAATCAGGCAAGGGTTTTCACCGCCTGAGCAGGAACACCGCATGTTCCGCGAACAGGTTGGCGTTCGCATGGGTGGTTTCGCGGTCGCCCTTCAGGAACCATTGGCCGTCTATGGTCCAGCCGCGATCCTTCACCAGGGCGCGGAAATCGTCCACCGTGACATGGTGGATGTTGAGCGTGTCATACCATGTGTCGGGCAACAGCCGCGTCACCGGCATCCTTCCGCCCCAGAACAGCGACAGCCGCCCCCGCCAATGGGCGAAATTGGGGAAGGAGACGAAGGCCTGCCTGCCGATGCGCAGCAGTTCCTCCACCACGCGGTCCGGGCGGCGGGTGGTCTGGAGCGTCTGGCTCAATATCGCATAATCGAAACTGGCTTCGGGATAGGTGGCAAGGTCGGTGTCGGCGTCCCCCTGCACCACGGAAAGGCCCCGGCCCACGGCGGCAGCGACATTGCGCGGGTCGATCTCCAACCCCCTGGCGTCGACCTGCTTCGCATCCCGCAGCGCCGCCATCAGCGCGCCGTCGCCGCAGCCGACGTCCAGAACCCTCGCCCCCGGCGTGACGGTCCGGGCGATCAGGGCAAGGTCCGGGCGCAGGCTCATGCGCGCCCGCCCTTCAGGAAGCCATCGACCACGCGGTTCAGTTCCGGGCATTCCAGCAGGAAGGCGTCATGGCCGAACGGGCTGGACAGTTCGACGAAGCTCGCCTGCGCGCCGCCGGCGTTGAGGGCATGGACGATCAGGCGGGACTCCGCCGTGGGATAGAGCCAGTCCGTATCGAAGCTGACGAGGCAGAAGCGCGCCTTCGACGCGGCGAAGGCCCTGGCCAGGCTGCCGCCATGATCCTCCGCTATGTCATAATAGTCCATGGCGCGGGTGATGTAGAGATAGGAGTTGGCGTCGAACCGCTCGACGAAGCTCAGTCCCTGGTGGCGAAGATAGGATTCCACCTGGAAATCGGCATCGAAGCCGAAGGTCTTTGACCCGTTGGGGTTTTCCGGGCGCCCCTGCAACCGCCGCCCGAATTTCTCGGTCAGCCCCGCTTCGGACAGATAGGTGATGTGCGCCGCCATGCGCGCCACCGCCAGCCCGGCGCTGGGGATCGCGCCGTCGGCATAATAATCGCCGCCGCGCCAGTTGGGATCGGCCATGATCGCCTGCCGCCCGACTTCGTGGAAGGCGATGTTCTGGGCGCTGTGGCGGGCGGTCGAGGCGATAACGATGCAGCTTTCCACGCGGTCGGGGTAGAGGGTCGGCCAGCTCAGCGCCTGCATCCCGCCCATGGAGCCGCCGATGACGGCGCGCAGCCGGTCGACGCCCAGATGATCGAGCAGCATGGCCTGGGCGCGCACCATGTCGGCGATGGTGATCACCGGGAAGCGCATCGCATGCGGCTCGCCGGTCGCGGGATCGATGCTGGCGGGCCCGCTGGAGCCCATGCAACTGCCGATCACGTTCGCGCAGACGATGAAATGACGGGCGGGATCGACCGGCTTCCCCTCCCCCACCAGGCGCCACCACCAGCCGGGCTTGCCGGTGACGGGATGCGCCGACGCGACATATTGATCGCCCGTCAACGCGTGGCAGATCAGGATGACGTTGGACCTGTCCGCATCCATCCGCCCATAGGTTTCATAGGCGATGTCGACCGGCCCCAGCGCGGCTCCGCTGTCCAGCCGCAGCGGGCCGGGCAGGCGCGCCTGGCGGCGCAGGCCGAAACGGTTGTCATCGGGAAAGGACGCGCTGGCCATATCGCTTCGGGCTAGGACCGGGGCCGGGCTCTGTCAATCGGCCGTCCCTTGGCCTAGATGGCGGGCATGACTGGCCATCCTTCCATACCCATCGTCGCCTATGGCGCGCTCTATCCCTATCTGGACGAGGCGCTGGCGCGGCGCTTCGTCGTTCATGCCGTCGCGGCGGACGCCGATCCCGACGCGCTTCCGCCGGAAGCGCGGGAGGCGCGGGCGCTGGTGTCCTTCGGTTCGGTCGGGGCCTCCGCCGCGATCATGGACGCCCTGCCGAAGCTGGAGATGATCGGGCTGTTTTCGGTCGGCTATGACAAGGTCGATGTCGATCATGCGCGGGCGAAGGGCATCCGCGTCACCAACACGCCGGACGTGCTGACCGATGACGTGGCCGACCTGGCGGTGGGACTGCTATACGCGACGGTGCGCAATATAGCGGCCAATGACCGGATGGTGCGGGCCGGGAACTGGGCGCGGGGCGTGAAGCCGGCGCTTTCGGGGCGGGTGACAGGACGAAGGATCGGGATATTGGGGCTGGGCCGGATCGGGCGCGCCATCGCCCGGCGGCTGGAGCCGGTGGCGGGGGAGATTTTCTATCACAACCGGCGGCCCGCGGCGGACGCGGCCTATCGCCATGTGGCCGATCCGCTGGATTTCGCGCGGGAGAGCGACGTGATCATTGTCGCCACTTCCGGCGGGCCGGAGGCGCGGGGGCTGGTCGATGCGGCGATGCTGGACGCGCTGGGTCCGGAAGGGGTGATCGTCAACATCAGCCGGGGCAGCGTGATCGATGAGGATGCGCTGGTGGCGGCGCTGGCGGAAAAGCGGATCGCGGGCGCGGGGCTGGACGTCTTCGCGAACGAACCGCATGTGCCCCAAGCCTTGCTCGGCATGGACCATGTGGTGCTGCAACCGCATCAGGGCAGCGCGACCATCGAGACGCGCAGGGCCATGGCCGACCTGGTGCTGGCCAATCTGGACGCGTGGGCGGCGGGGGAGCCGCTGCTGACGCCGGTGTTGTAATATTTCCTGTTCCTGCGAAGGCAGGAACAGGGCGACATCATTCGGCGCCTTGTCGCCCTCCAAGCGCTTTGCGTTTGGCTTCGATGGCGCTAAAGCGCGGCGCATGACAAAACCTGCTCCCAAAGACTGGATTCTCGGCATTTCGCCCTATGTGCCGGGCAAGTCGGCCGCCGATGACGGGCGGCCGCTAGTGAAGCTGTCCGCCAATGAAAATCCGCTGGGCACCGGAGACGCGGCGCGGGCCGCGCTGGCGGCGGCGACGGCGGACCTCGCCACCTATCCCGATCCGGGCGCGGCCAGGCTGCGCGAGGCGATCGCGGCGGCGCATGGGCTGGACCCTGCGCGGGTGATCTACGGCACCGGATCGGACGAGCTGCTGCATATCGCCGCCAGCGCCTATGCCGGGCCGGGGGACGAGATTCTCTACGTCCGCTACGGCTTTTCGGTGTACGACATCGCGGCGCGGCGCGTGGGCGCGACGCCGGTCGTCGCGCCGGACGCCGACTATGCGACCGATGTGGATGCGCTGCTCGCGGCGGTCACGGAAAAGACCAAGGTCGTCTTCCTCGCCAATCCCAACAACCCGACCGGCACCATGACGTCGCGTGAAGAAATTGCGCGGCTGCACGCGGGGCTGCGGCCCGACATATTGTTCGTGCTGGATCAGGCCTATGCCGAATATCTGGACGGGCAAGAGGATGATGGCGGGCTGGAACTGGCGAAGAATGCCTCCAACGTCTTCGTGACCCGGACCTTCTCCAAGATTTACGGGCTGGCGGCAGAGCGGATCGGCTGGGGCTATGCCAGCGTCGACGTGATCGACGTGCTGCATCGCATCCGCGCGCCGTTCAACGTGACGACGGCGGGCCAGGCGGCGGCGGTCGCTGCGGTCCAGGACACCGCCTGGATCGAGGCGAGCCGGGCGCATAACCGGCAATGGCGCGAATGGCTGGCGGGCGAAGTGGCTTCGCTGTCCAACCATGGGCTGCGCGCCGTGCCGAGCAAGGCGAATTTCCTGCTGATCCTGTTCGACGGCAAGCTGACCGCGGAGGCCGCGATGAAGGGCCTGTGGGACGAAGGCTTCGCCACCCGCTGGCTGCCGGGGCAGGGGCTGCCCAATGGCCTGCGCATCACCATCGGCACGGAGGATCAGGTGCGCAAGGTCGCGGCCAAGCTGCGCGCCATGGCGGAAGCGGCCTGATGCTGCCATTTACGCGGATCACGATCATCGGGCTGGGGCTGATCGGTTCCTCGCTGGCGCGGGCGATCCGCGAATATATGCCGACGGTGCGGGTGACGGGCTATGACGCCGACGCGGGCGTGCGGGAAGTGGCGCGGGCCATCGACCTGACCGACGACGTGACCGATACGGCGGGCGCTTCGGTGATGGACGCCGATCTGGTCGTGCTGTGCGTGCCGGTGCGGGCCATGGGCGCGGCGGCGGCGGAGATTGCCGACGACCTGCCGGCCGAGGCGATCGTCAGCGACGTGGGTTCCTGCAAGGCCGACGTGCTGGCGCAGTTGAGCGCGGCGCTGCCGGGGCGCAAGGTCATTCCCGCGCATCCCGTCGCGGGGACCGAGAATAGCGGGCCGGAGGCGGGCTTCGCCTCCCTGTTCCAGGGCCGCTGGTGCATCGTCACGCCGCCCGCCGACGCCGATCAGGCAGCGGTGGAGCGCGTTTCCGAACTGTGGCGGCGCGTGGGCGCCGATGTCGAGACGATGGACCCGGCGCATCACGACCTGGTGCTGGCGGTGACGAGCCATCTGCCGCACCTCATCGCCTATACCATCGTCGGCACGGCCAGCGACCTGGAGGATGTGACCCAGTCGGAGGTCATCAAATATTCCGCCGGCGGCTTCCGCGACTTCACCCGCATCGCCGCGTCCGACCCGACCATGTGGCGCGACGTGTTCCTGGCGAACAAGGATGCGGTGTTGGAGATGCTCCAGCGCTTTTCGGAGGATCTGTCGGCCCTGCAGCGGGCGATCCGCTGGAATGACGGGGATGCGCTGTTCAACCTGTTCACCCGCACGCGGGCGATCCGGCGCTCGATCATCGAACAGGGACAGGACGATCCCAAGCCCGACTTCGGGCGTTCGCATTAAATAGCAGCGTGCTCCTGCGAAAGGCAGGTGCCCAGTTCGGAACTTGCGCAAGCCAGCGAGGGCGGGACTGGACTCCTGCCTTCGCAGGAAGCACGTCAGCCTATAAAGGCTCGTTCAGCGCATTGATCGCCGCATGGACGCGGGCCTCGGCCTCGTTCCGATCCAGGCCGGGCGGAACGATCTCGCCCACCTTGTACGTGATCGTGCCGCTGCGCTTCATGAACTTGCCCCGCGGCGAAACCCGGCCGCTGTCTACCGCGATGGGCACCACCGGCAGGCCCAGCAGCACATAAAGCCCCGCGAAGCCGGCGCGTAACGGCGGCCTTTCGCCATGGGGGACGCGGGTGCCTTCGGGGAAGAGGCAGATGGCGCGGCCCTGCGCCGTCGTCGCCCTGGCGGCGGCGCGCAAGGCGCGCAGCGCGCTCGCCCCCGCGCTGCGTTCGATGGGGATCAGGCCATAGCGGCGGGCGATGCCGCCCCAGAGCGGAATGTCGAACAGCTCGCGCTTGGCGGCGATGGCCGGACGGTCCAGCAGGCAGAGCAGGTCGATCGTCTCGAACATCGATTCATGCTTGAGGATGTAGAGATAGGGCCCGTCCTCCAACCTTCCCTCGACCCGCACCTTCTGCCCCAGAAGCCAGCGCGCGCAGCCGCGATGAAAGCGGCTCCAGGCGGTGGCGACGCGGGGAATGGAGCGGGGCGCGACCAGATCCACCGCCATGGCCGCAAGGACGAACAGCAGCGACCCCGGATAGAAGATCGACATGAAGGCGAGGGATCGCAGCGCGGTCAGCATTCCGGGTGAACCGTTCAGATACCAATAAGCGCCGCCGCCCGGCGCAGCAGATATTTATTATATTCCCGCGCCAGCATGGTGAGGCTGGGGCGGCTGGGCACGGCGTCGTAGACCAGCGTGACCCGTTCGGGCAAGGCCTGCCGCAGTTCGAGCGCGGACCGGCGCATGTGCCAGTCGGTGGTGATGAGGCGCACCGTCTTGAAATCGCGGCGTTCCAGCCAGTGCGCGGTCTCTATGGCGTTGGAGCGGGTGTCGATGGCCTCGCGGCCAAGCGTGATGCAGCAGGAGAAGAGGCGTTCAGGCACCTTATATTGCGCGGCCAGCTCCACCGGGCGGACCGAGCGGTCCACGCCGGAGATCAGCATCCGCTTGGCCGCGCCGTCCTGAAGCAGGGCAAGGCCGCGATCGATGCGCCCCGCCCCGCCGGTCAGCACGACGATGGCGTCGGTCTGGCGGCCGTCCAGCGGCTGCGGCAGGAAAATCGCGAACCAGGCGAAGCCCAGCATCCACCCCAGCAGCGTGACGGCGATGAAGCGGACGATCACAGCAGCCGCCCCAGCGACCGCAACACCGTCCAGCGCGCCGCGATCCGCGCCAGCAGCACGCAACCCATGGGTATCGCGGCCAGCGCGACCCAGCTTGTCCATGGCAGTTGGACGGCGCTCAGCAGTTCCGATCCCGTCGCCATCAGCCGCGCCCCCAGCAGCAGGATCACCAGCAAGGCGCAGGTAAAGCCGAGCGCGCCGCCGAACAGCGCGTCCAGGCCGATGCGGCGCTGAAACAGCCGGGCGATCTGCACGTCGGTCGCGCCCATCAGGTGCAGCACGTCGATGGTGCCGCGATGGCTGTCATGCGCGGCGCGGGCGGCGAGGACGACCACCGCGCCGGTCGCCAGCGTCATCAGCACGACGATGCCCGCCGCCAGCCAGCCAAGCGCGGAAAGCAGGCCCGCAAGCGGCGCGAGGAAGGCGGCATGGGGTTCGATGCGGACCTTGGGCGAGAGGGCGCGGAGCTGGCGGCGGAGGCGCTCGATCTTCCCGTCCGTCTGGCCCGGCGTCAGTTCGATGTCGATCAGCGCCGGTATCGGCAGGTCGCCGCTGGCCGCATCCTGCCCCAGCCAGGGGCGGATCTGCTCCGCAAGCGCGGCGGACGAAACCGGGCGGACGGCGCGGACCGTCGCGTCCTTGCGCAGCGCGGCGGCTATGCCCGCGCTCAGGCGCTCGCGCCGTTCGGCATGGGCTTCGACGATCTGCACCGTCGCTCGCCCGGCAAGGTCGGCCCCCATCGCCTTCACCGCCGCGCCCAGGCCCAGGCCGGCGGCGGCGGACAACACCGTCAGGAACATCATGATCGCGATGATCCAGGGCATGGGGCCGGCCACCCTCCCCTCCGGCAGCAGCCGGTGGCGCGCGGCGGCGGCGGCGCGGCGATTGCCCATGGCGCTGGAGGACGCCATCAGCCGGCCGCCTGCGGCCGGGGCGGGTAGCGCAGCGATCCGGTGGGGTCCGACAGGCGGCCCTTGTCCAGCTTCATCATCTGCGCGCTGCCCACCTGCGCGATCAGCGGCAGGTCGTGGGTGGCGACGACGATGGTGGTGCCCAGCCGGTTCAGCGCTTCGAACAGGGTCATGAGGCGGCGGGCCATGTCGGCGTCGACGTTGCCGGTCGGTTCGTCCGCCACCAATATTTCCGGGCGGCCGATGACGGCGCGGGCGATGGCGACGCGCTGCTGCTCCCCGCCCGACAAGGTGGCGGGGCGCGCCTGGCCCCGGTCGCCCAGGCCGACCCAGCTCAGCATCTCGCTCACCGGCGCGTCGATCTCGCCTTCCGCCAGGCCGGCGACGCGCAGCGGCAGGGCGATATTGTCATAGACGGACAGATGCGGCACCAGCCGGAAATCCTGGAACACCACGCCGATGCGGCGGCGGAAACCGGGCAGGCGCTTGCGGGGCAGCGTCACCACATCCTCCCCGAACAGGCGGATGACGCCCCGGCTGGGCCGCTGGGCGAGGTAGAGCAGCTTCAGCAGCGACGTCTTGCCCGCGCCGGACGCGCCGGTCAGGAAATAGAAACCGCCGCTGGCGAGCGAAAAGCTGACGTCGGACAGCGTCTCGCTATCCAGACCATAGCGCAGGCCGACATTTTCGAACTGGACGATGGCCGACATGCGTCAATTTCAGCGCCTGCGCGCTCCCTGCTTCCCCGAGCCTCTAGCCATGGCACAGCGGACGGGCGGCCGTAAAGCCCATCCGAGGCCGACCCGGCCTGTTCCCGCGAGTCGCGGTCCATGCTGGCGGCATGCTTGAAGCCGCTTGCCCTCGAATCCAACTCATGCCTATGAAGCGTCATGATCCTGGTGTGTCCCAATTGCGCCACGCGCTATATCGTGCCGGACAGCGCCGTCGGCCCGAACGGCCGCCAGGTTCGCTGCGCCGCCTGCAAGCATAGCTGGTTCCAGGAGGGCGCCGCGCTCGCCCCGCGGGAGGAAGCGCTGGCGACTTCCGGCATGCCCGAAGTCGCGGCACCGCCGCCTCCCCCCGCGCCACCCCCTCCGCCGCCGCCTCCCCCTCCAGTCGAGGAACCTGCCGCGCCGACGGTCGAGCCGGTCGCGGCGCCCGAGGAGTCCGAGCCGGTCGCGCAGGCCGCATCCCCGGAAGCGGCCAGGCCGGACTATCGTTTCGACGATGTCTACGGGCGCGCCGAAGCGGATGCGCGCGACGATTGGGTCGAACCCGAACCGGCCACCGCGAAGCCGCGCCGCAACCGGCTGAAGATCTGGACCTATGCCGCGCTCGCCTTCTGCCTGGCCGTCGGCGCAGCCGGCGGAGCGCTCTGGTATTTCGGCGCGCCTGGCTGGGCAGTCAATCTGGGACTGGTGCCGGAGGAAGGCGATCCCGACCTGCTCTTTTATCTCTCCAAGCCCGCCGAGCGGCGCAAGCTGCCGACCGGGGAGGAATATTTCGCCTTCGGCGCCCGGATCGTGAACAGCGGCAAGCAGGTGCTGCCCGTGCCGCCCGTATTGGTGCAGTTGCGCGACCGGCAGAACCGGCTGGTGTTCAGTTGGACCACCAAGGCGGACCGGACCAGCCTGAAACCGGGGGAGGAAGCGTCGATCAACGAAAGCCGGATCGACATCCCGAAAAATGCCGAGAATCTGTCGCTGACCTTCGTGCAGTGATTTGCGGAGAACCGGGCGTATAAGCGAGCCGTGCTCCTGCGAACGCAGGAGCCTAGTTCAGACGGGGGACTGGGCTCCTGCCTTCGCAGGAGCACGTTGCATTATTGGAGCGCGAGGCCCCTTCAGGGATAGCTCACCGTCTTCGGTCGCCCCTGGGGGATCGGGATGAATTCCCGGTCGTCGCCGGGGATCAGCGGAAAGCGCATGGCTTCCCAATCCTCGCGGGCCTGCATCAGGCGGTCGGTGGTGGAGGACACGAAATTCCACCAGACATGGCGAGGCGTCCGGAACGCCTCTCCCCCGCAGAGTATCGCACGGCCGCCGTCCACGCTCATCAACGTCGCCCTGATGCCGGGCCGCAGGACGTAGAGCGTCTGCGGCTGGAGCATCACGCCGTCCAGCGCCGCGTCGCCGCCGGAGACGTATATCGCCCGCTCCTCCGCATCCGCGTCGATGGGGACCGATCCGCCGGGGGCAAGCTGGATGTCGGCATAGATGGTGTTCGCATATGTGGTGACGGGCGAGGTCTGGCCCCAGAGGCTGCCCATGATCACGCGAGCCCGCGCATGGCCGCCGTCGATGACCGGCAGGCCGCCCTCGCCGACATGTTCGAAGGCCGGGTCCATCTCCTCATAACGGTCGGGCAGCGCCAGCCAGGTCTGTATGGCGGAGAGCTTCGACAGTTTCGCCCGGTCCTCGTCCGGCGACCGCTCGCTATGGACGATGCCCTTGCCCGCCGTCATCAGGTTCACCGCGCCCGGCTCGATCAACTGCTCCGTGCCCAGGGAGTCGCGGTGAAGGAAGCTGCCCTCATACATATAGGTGACGGTGGCGAGGTTGATATGCGGGTGCGGGCGCACGTCGACGCCCTGTCCCGGCGCGATCCGGGCGGGACCGGCCTGGTCGAAGAAGATGAAGGGGCCGACCATGGTGCGTTCCTTCGCCGGCAGGGAGCGATGGACCCGGAAATCGCCCAGATTATGGCTGGTCGGCGTGATCGTCTGGATGATCGGATCGTTCTGGATGATGGATTCGGGCGGGGTCATGCTGCGTCCAGTTCGGGATAATGGCGGAAGACGTCTTCTTGGGTGAACGGCAGGCGCCGGTCACTTGCCAGATAATCCTGCAATTCGGGCAGCGCCGCAACCCGGTCATGCAGGTCGGAAAGGCGCGGGAAGGACGGCATCAGCGTCGCCATGCGCAGCGGAAAGGCATAGCGCAGCCCGGCGACCAGGTGGAACAGCGACAGGTCGGCATGGCTCCAGCGCTGGGCAGCCAGCCATTCGCCCGGTTCGGCGCTCAGCGCATGTTCGAAATAGGTCAGGAATTTGGGGATGCGGTGGGCCCGAAACCCATGGGCGGCGCGCAGCGCTTCGGCCTTCTGCTCCTCATAATATAGGTCGGGACCGAGGGGATGGTGCACGTCATGCGCCTCCGCCACCATGTCCATGACGGTAAGCTGCACCTGCGCAAGCCAATAGCGGGGCTTGAGGCCCGCGGGTCCGCATTCGTGCCGTTCGGCCAGGTAGAACAGGATGTTGGCGGTCTGCGCCACGGTGCGCCCGTCCGTCACCAGATAGGGCGGCGCGAAGGCGGGGCCGGCGTCGTGCCGCTCCATGTCCGCCATCAGCGCTTCGTCGCCGTCGGCGCGGGCGCGATCGCGATAGGGGATGCCGCACGCCTCCAGCGTCAGCCGCACGAACTCGCCGCGTCCGGCAATGGTTGACCAGTACCAGAAATCATAGGCCATAGGTTGCGCCTCCTTGGATGGCGGCACAACGCTTGAGCGGCGCTATGGTTACGCTTCGCCGGGGGCGCGGGCCTTGATCGCCAGGGCGTGGACCTTGTCGCGCAGCAGGTCGGCCAGCGCGGCGTTGACCAGGCGCTGGCGGGCGACCCGGTTCCGGCCGGCGAAGCGGTCGGACACGATGTCCACGGTGAAGTGGCTTTCGCCCGATCCGTCATGCCCGGCATGGCCGCGATGCTTCTCGCTGTCGTCGATCACGGCGAGCCGTTCGGGGGCCAGGGCGGCGCGCAGCCGGGCTTCGATTTCGGTGGCGACAGGGCCTTTCAGAATCTCGGTCATGGCCCCTATATAGGCCCTTTGCCCGCAGTTGCATCAGGACAATCTTGGCCAGCGATCCCTTCTCGACCCGTCGTTTCAACCGTTTCCACGGCCGCGTGGAAAGCGACCGCCCCTGCGCGGTTCCGGGCTGCGAGGAGCCGGGGGAATTTCGCGCGCCGCCGCTGGAAGGAAGCGGATCGAACCGGGAGGGGCCGAATTGGCGCTGGCTGTGCCTGGACCATGTGCGCGAATTCAACCAGGGCTATAATTTCTTCACCGGCATGAGCCCGGAGGAGATCGCCGCCGCCCAGCGCCCCTATGCGGGATGGGAGCGGGAGACGCGGGCCTTTTCCTCCAACGCCGCCAGCCCGCCGCCCAAATGGTCGGATTTTCAGGATCCGCTGGACGCCATCGGCGCCCGGTTCAAGGAACGGGTGGCGAAGGCGCGGGCGGACGGCCGGATGCGGCAGGACGGGAAATTCCTCTCGCGGGACGACCGCCGGGCGCTGGACGTGATGGGCCTGCCGATCGATGCCGACCGCAGGGCGCTGCGGCAGCGCTATACCGAATTGCTGCGGCGCTTCCATCCCGACCATAATGGCGGCGACCGGAGCCATGAGGCGTCGTTGCAGGGGGTGATCGAGGCCTATCAGCTTCTGCGCAAGGCGGAGGCCTTTGCCTGAGGCGGGCGCTGATCGGACAGCAGGCCAATTTGGCCGAATGGGCTGCTTGATCCCGGCACGTTAAGGCCCCACTCTATCGACATGCCTGTCCCTGATGGTTAGGGCAGTGCCGACCAGCCGCTCGAAGAGACAAGAGAAATGACCGACATCCCGAACGTCCAGCCCGATACCCGCGCCGATACGCTGCTGGCCTCGCCCGACCGCGAAGTCGACGCGCGCGAAATGTTCGGCATCGATGTCGACATGAAGATCCCCGCCTTTTCGGAGGCTGACGAGCGGGTGCCCGACCTCGACCCCGCCTATGTCTTCGATCCGGACACCACCCTCGCGATCCTGGCGGGCTTCGCCTATAATCGCCGCGTGATGGTGCAGGGCTATCACGGCACCGGTAAGTCCAGCCATATCGAGCAGGTCGCCGCCCGCCTGCGCTGGCCGTGCATCCGCATCAACCTGGACGCGCATATCAGCCGCATCGACCTGGTCGGGCGCGACGCCATCGTCCTCAAGGAAGGCCAGCAGGTCACGGAATTCCGCGAAGGCCTGCTCCCCTGGGCGTTGCAGCGGCCCGTGGCCCTGGTGTTCGACGAATATGACGCCGGCCGCCCCGACGTGATGTTCGTGATCCAGCGCGTGCTGGAAACCGACGGCAAGATGACGCTGCTCGACCAGAACCGGGTGATCCGGCCCAATCCCTGGTTCCGCCTGTTCGCGACCGCCAACACCGTGGGCCTGGGCGACACGACCGGCCTCTATCACGGCACGCAGCAGATCAACCAGGGCCAGATGGACCGCTGGAACCTGGTGGTGGCGCTCAATTACCTGCCCGCCGCGACCGAGGCGCAGGTGGTGCTGGCCAAGTCCGGCGAATATGATCATGAGGGCGGCCGCAAGGAAGTCGAGAATATGATCAAGGTGGCGGAACTGACCCGCCAGGGCTTCATCAACGGCGACATCTCGACCGTCATGTCGCCGCGCACGGTGATTAGCTGGGCGCAGAATGCGCTGATCTTCAAGAATGTCGGCTTCGCCTTCCGCCTTAGCTTCCTCAACAAATGCGACGAGGCGGAACGGCCGCTGGTGGCCGAATATTATCAGCGCGTCTTCGGCAAGGATTTGCCCGAAAGCGTGGCGCACCGGGCGGCGTGACGTGATCGTCGTCGAACGGATCGATCCGGATGGCGGGACCGCCCATCGGATCAGCATCAGAGGGCATGAACTGATCGCGGACATGTCGGCGCCGGATGGCCATGACGCCGGGCCGGACCCGCATGACCTCTACGATTCGGCGCTGGGCGCGTGCAAGGCGATGACCATGCTCTGGTATGCGCAGCGCAACGGCATCCCGGTGGAGGGCATCCATGTCGGCGTGGTGCGCGACGCCAGCCAGGAGCGCAAGGGCGTCTACAAGCTGACGACGCGCATCGCGCTGTCCGGGCCGTTGAGCGCGGAACAGCATGACAGGCTGATCGCCGTCGCCGCGAAATGCCCGGTGCACAAGCTGATGAGCGAAGTCGAAACGCAGATCGAAACCATCGCCGTGCCCTATGTCGGGGAGGGCGAGAGGCCGTGAGCGAACCCGCCGCCCTGACGCCGGAGGAAGGCCGCCTGCCGCTGGAGAGCGCGTTCAACCTGCGCGACTTCGGCGGCTATGCGACGGCCGACGGGCGCTGCGTGAAGCGCGGCATGCTCTATCGATCGGGCACGATGGCGCTGCTGACGGACGGGGATGCGGACCATCTCCGCTCGCTCGGCATCCGGGCGATCTGCGATTTCCGCCGCGGCAATGAGCGGACGGCCGAACCCACGCTCTGGCACGGGGCGGATGTCGATTATTTCTGCCGCGACTATACGGAAAGCAGCGGCCTGTTGGGCGAGATGCTCCAGCGCGAGGGCGCCACGGCGGACGATATGCGGCGGACGATGATCGCCCTTTATCGCATGATCCCGGTGGACCATGCCGCATCCTATCGCGCCATGTTCGAACGGATCGCGGACGGTCGCGTGCCGTTGCTGATCAACTGTTCGGCGGGCAAGGACCGCACCGGGGTCGGCGCGGCGCTGATCCTGGCGGCGCTCGGCGTGCCGCGCCCGACCATCGTCCAGGATTATCTGGCGACCAACGCCCATGCCGATTGGGACTGGCTGCTGGCGCAGCGCGATACGCTGGTGGCGCGGATGCGGCTGGCGGGGGCCGATATGCTCGAACCACTGCTGAGGGCGGAATCGGCCTATCTGGATTCCTTCTTCGCGGCGCTGGATGAAAGCCATGGCGGCGTGGACGACTATCTGAACGACATGCTGGGCGTCGACGCGGCGGCGCGGGATGCGATGCGCGGGATGCTGCTGGACTGATGGCCGACCGTTCGCCCCTCGACGCCTTCAAGGATGTGCTGTCCGGCGCGGCGCGCTCCATCGCCCGCGACGCGGAGGTGGAGGTGGGCTTCACCGCCGACACGCCGCATATGGCGGGCAAGGCGATCAAGGTGCCGACGCCCGGCCGCAACCTGCCCGCCGATCAGGTGGCGCTGGCGCGGGGCTATGCCGACGCCAATGCGCTGCGGCTGCGGCACCATAATGCGAAGGTCCACAACAGCGCCGCGCCCGCCGACGCGACGGCGCGCGCGGTCTATGACGCGGTCGAGCAGGCGCGGGTGGAGGCGATCGGTTCGCGGGCGATGGAGGGGGTGCGCGCCAACCTCAACCATGCGCTGGACCTGAAATTGAAGTCCGACCCGATCCGCCGCGCCCGTTCCGCCGACGAGGTGCCGCTGTCGACCGCGCTGGCGCTCAAGGTGCGGGAGCGGCTGACCGGGCAGGCCGCGCCGAAGGATGTGCGGGCGGGCCTCGCTATGGTCGACCAGTGGATCGAGGACAAGGCGGGCGCCGATCTGGACGCGCTGGCCATGGCGATAGACGACCAGCGCGCCTTCCAGAAGCTGACGTCCGCCATGCTGGAGCATCTCCAGTTGATCGACGCCGACGTGCCGCCCGAAACCGACGATTCCGAACCGCAGGAAGAGGGCGAGGAAGAGGAGCAGAGCCAAGAAGACGGCGACAGCGGCGAGGATCAGGCGGGCGACAGCGACGCCTTGGCGGAGGCGCGGGCCGAGGATCAGGGCGGCGACACCGAGGACGGCGAAACCGAATATAGCGACGAATTCGACGCCGACAGCGAGGAAGGCGCGGAGGATATGGGCGAGGAAGGCATGATGCCGGTCCGCCCGAACCGGCCGATGGGCGACCTGCCGCCGGGTTTCGACTACAAGCCCTATACGCAGCTTCACGATGAGGTCGTGACGGCGGAGGATCTGTGCGACGAGGATGAACTGCTGCGGCTGCGCGGCTTCCTCGACCAGCAGTTGGTGAGCCTGCAGGGGGCGGTGACGAAACTCGCCAACCGGCTCCAGCGGCGGCTGATGGCGCAGCAGTCGCGGTCCTGGGACTTCGACCAGGAGGAAGGGCTGCTCGACGCGGCGCGGCTGGCGCGGATCGTGATCGATCCGACGCGCTCGCTTTCCTACAAGATCGAGCGGGATACCGAGTTCCGCGACACCGTCGTGACGCTGCTGATCGACAATAGCGGGTCGATGCGCGGGCGGCCCATCTCCATCGCCGCGATCAGCGCCGACATCATGGCGCGCACGCTGGAACGCTGCGGCGTGAAGACCGAGATATTGGGCTTCACCACGCGGGCGTGGAAGGGCGGGCAGAGCCGGGAGGACTGGCTGGCCGCCGGGCGTCCGGCCATGCCGGGGCGTTTGAACGACCTGCGCCACATCATCTACAAGAAGGCCGACGAACCCTGGCGCCGGGCGCGCAAGAATCTGGGCCTGATGATGCGCGAGGGGCTGCTCAAGGAGAATATCGACGGGGAGGCGCTGCTCTGGGCGCATGGCCGCCTGATCGCGCGCAATGAGGAACGCCGCATATTGATGGTGATATCCGACGGCGCGCCGGTGGACGATTCCACCCTGTCGGTGAACAGCGGCACCTATCTGGAGCGCCATTTGCGGCAGGTGATCGAATGGATCGAGAATCGCTCGCCCGTGCAGCTCGTCGCCATCGGCATCGGCCATGACGTCACCCGCTATTATCGCCGCGCCGTGACCATCATGGATGCCGAACAGCTTGGCGGGACGATGGTGGAGCAACTCGCCGGATTGTTCGACGAAGACTAGGCCGTGCGCGTAGAGGCGCCACGGACGTTCGAATAGGAGAGTGTAATGAGCGTCGCCTTCCGTCGCGAGAGTGACGAGGAGCATCTGGAACCCACGTTCGAGATCCCCCTGCCGCCCGGCCCCAACTGGGTGACGGCGCGGGGCTTGCGGCTGACGCGGGAGAAGGTGGAGGCGCTGGAAGCGGTCGACACCCAAGCCATGGCCGAGGAGGACGCGAAGAAGCTGAAGCGCGAACTGCGTTACTGGCGGACCCGGCTGGCGACGGCGGAATTGCGGCCGGTCCCGGATGCGGAGGCCGTGGCCTTCGGCAGCCGCGTCACCTACCGCCTGAACGGCCGAGAAAAGCGGATCGACATCGTCGGCGACGATGAGGCCGAACCGGCGGAAGGGCGCATCGCCTTCTCCGCGCCGCTGGCCCGCGCCATGATGGATGCGGAGGAGGGCGAGACGGTCGATTTCGCCGGAAAGCCGGGCGCGATCACCATCCTGGCGATTGAGGCGATTACAGAAGAATAAGCCCGCCCATGTTCCTGCGAAGGCAGGAACCCAGTTCAGACGGTGGAACTGGGCTCCTGCCTGCGCAGGAGCACGTTAAGACTATTGGAAAACAAAAGCCCTCCGGCCCGACCGGAGGGCTTTCCTGTCAACCGTTGCGACCGGCCTCGAACAGGAACCAGGCGCGTTCCTCGGCCTCGTCCGTCCAGTCGTCGATAATGCCCTCCGTGGCGTTGTCCCCCGCCTCCGTGGCGGCGGCCTTCGCGGCGCGCAGGGATTCCACCAGCTTCAGATTATCCTCGCGCAGTTCGTTCAGCATGTCGCCGGGGCTGACATAATCGGCGTCATTGTCGACCAGGGACTGATGGCGCGAAATGTCGCCGATGGAGCGCAGCGTGGTGTTGCCGGTCTTGCGCACCCGCTCCGCGATCAGGTCGGTGGTGGCCAGGATCTGCGTCGCCTGCTCGTCGAACATCAGGTGATAGTCGCGGAAATGCGGGCCGGACACGTGCCAGTGGAAATTCTTGGTCTTGAAATACAGCGCATAGCTGTCCGCGAGCACGCCGTTCAGCGCCTCCGCCACAGACTTGGTGGCGTTGCTGCGCAGGTCCGTCGGGGTCTTGAGATCGGGGGAGGTCATGCTTGGCTCCTGCTGAAGAACTTGGTTTCGGACATATAATGATCCGTGCCCGATATGGTGCCATGAAATGCCGCGATTTTTGCCGGGATAATGCCGGTCAGTGTGATGCAGCCAGTCGATCAGGCGAGATGCAGCGCAGACACCGCCGCCGCCACGCCGGCCAGCAGCACCAGCACCCCGCCGCCCAGCCGGATGCCGCGCAGCGGCAGCGCCTTGAACGTCGGGCCGCGCAGCAGGACGACGAGAACCGTCGCGGCGATGATGCCGATGGCCCCGCCGGCTGCGGCAAGGAAGGGGTCGGCCGTCCGCACGGCGATTCCCAGGATCAGGAACTGCGCGCCGTCCCCGAAGCCGAGGATGAAGAGGCCGAGCGCGCTGGTCAGAAAGGGGCCGAGCCGCCAGTTCGCCAGAGGATCGGGCTGTTTCGTCGGCCAGAACATGCCGACCGCCAGGAAGATCAGCGCCAGCGCCAGGAAAAGCAGCCGCCCGTCGGTCCCCAGCATCGGCGCGATGAAGGCGCCCGCCGCCGCGCCGATGGCGGCATTGGCCAGCGCCGCCGCCACGATTCCCGCAATCACCGCTCCGTCGCGCCGGAAGCGTTCGGCCAGCGCATGCGCCAGCAATTGCCCCTTGTCCCCGGTTTCGGCCAACAAGCAGCCAAGCAGCGCGATCAGCAAGGCATCCATTCGGCCGGCCGGACGATCAGGCGGTCAGGCGCGCGCCCGGCCCGACCGCCGGCCTGGCGGCGACGGGCATCGCCAGAACCTCCGCCGCCGCCGGCATTTCGGCCGAGATCGCGTCGCGCATCAGGTCGAGATAGGACATGACGACCGGCCCCGCCCCTTGCAGCGACAGCGCCGATTGCAGGGTGCCGGCCAGGCTTCCCACCCCATCCAGGTGGAAGGCGCGGGCGATATGGCGAATCCGGTCGATCTCGTCGCGCAGCCGCGCGACCGATACATGGCCCCGTTCCCCCGCAAGCCCGTCGACCCGCCTCAGCAGATCGGCAAGAATGGCCAGCATCGGATCATGTCGCATGGAGAAGACTCCCCCGTCCTGTAACTCCGAACTCCCCGATAGACCGGAGCGGGTTAAGGCCGCGTAAAGTGTAGCACAGCCCCGGCGCTGCGGCCACGAGCCTTGACATGGGGCCGAATCTGCCTCATGGGGCACCGCTGAAACGGGGCGGTCCCTTCCTCGAAAGAGATTTGGGGCCGCTCTTCTTTTTCACGATATTCACGACCAGGGACTAAGGCCATGGCCAAGCCAGCAACCGTCAAGATTCGCCTCGTCAGCTCGGCTGACACCGGCTTCTTCTACGTCACCAAGAAGAATCCGCGCACCAAGACCGAGAAGCTGAGCTTCCGGAAATATGATCCCGTCGTGCGCAAGCATGTCGAGTTCAAGGAAGCCAAGATCAAGTGATCTGAGGGCGGTTCGCGCCGCCTGACGACATTTGGGTTCGCGGGCGCATGCTGCCCGAACGAAGAGGCCCGTCCCCCTGGGGGAACGGGCCTTTCCTTGTTTGCCGGTCGGAGCCGGCGATGGATGTCGACGAAGAGGCTGCCGGGGCATGGCCTGATGCCGATCGACATGGCAGGTCGCCGCCAGCGATTTCAGTCGAACAATCCATCCTGGACATGGGAAGGGGGATTGAGGCCCAAATGCTTCCAGCCGAGGGCGTTCAGGCAGCGCCCCCGCGCGGTGCGGGCGATCAGGCCAAGCTGGATGAGATAGGGTTCGATCACTTCCTCTATCGTGTCGCGCGCTTCGGAAAGGCCGGCGGCCAGCGTTTCGACACCCACCGGCCCGCCGCGATAGATGTCCGCGATCATGGTGAGATAACGGCGGTCCATCAGGTCCAGGCCGAGATGGTCGACCTCCAGCCGGGTCAGCGCGGCATCGGCCACCTTGGCGTCCACCGCCGCCGCGCCCGCCACATTGGCGAAGTCGCGCACCCGGCGCAGCAACCGTCCGGCGATGCGCGGCGTCCCCCGCGAGCGCCGGGCGATCTCCACCGCGCCGTCGGACGTGATGGCGAGGTCCAGCAGCCGGGCGGCGCGCCGAACCACCAGTTCCAGTTCATCGACCGTGTAGAATTGCAACCGCACCGGAATGCCGAAACGGTCGCGCAGCGGCGTCGTCAGCAGCCCCTGCCGCGTGGTCGCGCCGACCAGGGTGAAGGGCGGCAGGTCGATCCGCACTGACCGGGCGGACGGGCCTTCGCCGATCATCAGGTCCAGCGCCCGGTCCTCCATGGCGGGGTAGAGCACTTCCTCGACCGCCGGGTTTAGCCGGTGTATCTCGTCGACGAACAGCACGTCGCCCTCGTCCAGATTGGTGAGCAGCGCGGCCAGATCGCCCGACTTGGCGATGACCGGGCCGGACGTGGCGCGGAAACCCACGCCCATTTCGCGGGCGACGATCTGCGCCAGCGTCGTCTTGCCCAGGCCCGGCGGACCGAAGAAGAGGACATGGTCCAGCGCTTCGCCGCGGCCCTTGGCGGCCTCGATGAAGATGCGCAGATTTTCCCGCGCCGCCTGCTGGCCGATGAATTCCGCCAGCGACTTGGGCCGCAGCGCGGCGTCGGCATCCTCGACGCGACGGGTGGAGGATATGAGGCGGTCCTCGCTCATGCGCGACCCCCAACCCAATCGTCATGCTGAACTAGTTTCAGCATCCATCGTGCCGCTGGTGCTGATCCAGAGAGGGCAAACCCAACCCAACCGCCAGATCGACCCACCTCGGATTTTCGGTTTCGATCAGATTGATCTTCCACTGCCGATGCCAACGCTTGAGCTGCTTTTCCCGACGGATGGCTTGCTCCATCGTGTCGCACATTTCGAAACGGACGAGATTGTGGACGGCATATCGCCCGGTGAAGCCCGGAACGCCGTTCGTGCGGTGCTGATGCAAGCGTCCCAGCAGGTTCGACGTCACCCCAATATAGATCGTGCCATAGGGCTGGCTGGCGAGGATATAGACGCACGGTTCCTTCATCATTCCTTCCCTTCGGCGCGAGAGGCGGAATGGATGCTGAAACAAGTTCAGCATGACGAGTGGAGAGGGCGATGCTCATCATTTCGCCGCTTTCCTGAGCGCCAGGCGCACCAGCGCATCCAGCGACGCGTCTTCGCCCAGTTCCTCTTCGGCGGCGGCGACGGCGATGCTGGCTTCGGCAGGCTTGAAGCCCAGATTCTGGAGGGCCGAGATCGCATCGGCGCTGTGGCCGCCGGTGGGCAGCGCCGCAAACCCGGCGCCGACCGCCCCGGCCGGCATGGGCGCCGCGCCGATCTTGTCCTTCAATTCATTGGCGATGCGTTGGGCAAGCTTGGGACCCACGCCGTTGGCGCGGGCGATCATCGCCTTGTCGCCGGCCGCCACGGCGCGGTGCAGTTCCACCGGTTCCAGCGCGGAGAGGATGGCCAGCGCCACGCGGGAACCCACGCCCTGCACGCCGGTCAGCAGGCGGAACCAGTCGCGCTCCTCCGCCCGGGCGAAGCCGACCAGGCGGATCGCATCGTCCGACACCAGCATTTCGGTGTGGACCGTCACCGCTTCGCCCACCGGCCCCAGCGCCGCGAGCGTGCGGGAAGAAGCGCCGACCAGATAGCCGACCCCGCCCACATCGATGATGGCATGGTCCAGGCCCGTGCTGTCCAGCCGTCCTTTCAGTTTCGCGATCATGCGCCCCGCCCTTTGGTCATGATCTGTTCTTTAAGGGCGTCTCCGGCGGGGCGCCAGCTAAAAACCGACAAGCAAAGGCACCATTTGCCGGCCCGCGCGTAGAGCAGCCGGCGGGGCGAAGGAGGCGGGGCGAAGGAAGGAGCCGTTTTTCATGTCGATGCAGGCGCCATTGCTGGGCCCCAGGGATTTCGAATATCCCGCGATCATGCTGTCGGGCTATGTCGACCATGGCATGTATCTGCATTTCCGCAATTGCCTTTCCTCCGCGCCGCAGCAGGGGCTGGTGGTGGTGGAGATCGCCACCTTGGGCGGCGACCCGGAAATCGCGCGGATGATGGGGGAGGATATACGCTTCCATTCCGATCTCTATCCCGACCGACGGCTGGTGTTCCTGGGCAAGACGGCGGTCTATTCGGCGGGCGCGACCTTCATGAGCTTCTTCGCGGCGGAGAACCGCTATCTGGCGCGGGGCACGCGGCTGATGATCCACGAACGCATCATCACGCGGGACATCCATCTGGAAGGACCGCTGTCGACCTGCATCGCTTCGCTCAAGGCCACGCTGCATGAGATAGAGGCGTCGATCTCGATCCAGAATGAAGGTTTCGCCAACCTGATCCTGGGATCGCAGGTTTCCATGGAGGAACTGCTGAACCGCGCGCCGGAGAACTGGTATCTGGAAGCGAGCGAGGCGCAGGCGCTGGGGCTGATCGCTGCCGTAATATAAAGCGCCTTGCGCGGGGCGCGGATTATGCCTTTGATGCGCGCATGAGCCGGTCGCGGATATTTCCCTGGCGTTATGGCATGTTCCTGGCCCTGCTGGCGAGCATGGCGCCCTTAGGCCTCCTGCTTCCATGGCATGAGGCGGTGATGGCGGGGTTCGACCTTGCGGCGCTGGCGTTCATCCTGTCCGCCTGGCCGCTGCTGGATTCCGATGCGGACGCGATGCGGCGCAAGGCGGCGGAAAACGACGCGAACCGGCGATTGATGCTGCTGCTGACCGCGATCGTGTCGGTGGTGATCCTGGTCGCCGTGGGCGTGGCGGTCAGCCAGCATGGCGGGCCGAGCCGGGCGGCGATCGCGCTGTTGCTCGCGACGCTGGCGCTGGCCTGGCTGTTTTCCAACCTCGTCTATGCGATGCACTATGCGCACATCTTCTATCTGGACGATGGGAAGGGCGGCGACAGCGGCGGGCTTGATTTTCCCGGCATGCGGGAGCCGGACTATTGGGACTTCCTCTATTTCGCCTTCACATTGGGGATGACGTTCCAGACATCCGACGTGTCGGTGACCAGCCGGAGCATGCGGCAGGCGGCGCTGTTCCATTGCCTGGCGGCGTTCCTGTTCAACCTGGGAATATTGGCGTTCACCATCAATGTGCTGGGTGGGGGATAAGCGCGGCTTAAATCCTCCCTACGCGCAGCGTCGGGAGGGGGACCGGCGCCGAAGGCGGTGGTGGAGGGGAAATTTCGGAGGTCTTGCCCCTTTCCCCTCCACCAGCCTGCGGCTGGTCCCCCTCCCCATCTCCCGATGGGGAGGAATAGGATAGCCGCTACCCCCATCCCCCTTCGCCGGTTGTTTACCATTTCCCGCTAGGGCCACGGCATGACCAACCCTGCCGATCCCTGCCCGAAATCCGCCGTCAGCCACGGCGTCGGTATGGCCGGGCTGGTCGGACTGGGGCTTTGGACGCTTGTGGCGCGGCATTATGGCATGAACGGGCCGAATGCGGGCTTTGCCGCCGTCGCCGCCTGCGGCCTGCCGATGGTGCTGTGGTCGCTGCTGGTCGACAAGGTGCATCGCCGCGCATCGACCGGGATCGACTGGACCGCGCCTGCGCGGCCATGGCGGGCCGTGCTGGATGTCAGCATCGTCAAGATCGCCGGCCTGTGGGCCACCTGGCTTGCCATCGCGGTCTTCTATTGCATCGCCCGCTGGTATTGGAGCGGGGATTATCGCCTTTCCATGAATGTGCTGATGGGCGCGGCGCCATGGCTGCTGGCGGCGTCGGTGCCCTATGTGATCTGGCTGGACCGGCGCCTGATCGAGCCGAGGGACGCCAGCCATGCCTTCGGCCAATGGGTGATCGGCGGGGCCGCCGGCGCGCCGGACAAGGCCGAGGTCGCCCATCATGCCCGCGCCTGGGCGGTGAAGGGCTTTTTCCTCGCCTTCATGCTGTCGATCGTGCCGGGCAATTTCGCCAGCGTGGTCGATTTGCGGATCGAGGAGGCGTTCGGCCATCCCGTGGCGCTGGCCAGTTTCCTGATCGCGGTCATGTTCATGATCGACGTCTGCATGGCGACCGTCGGCTATATGCTGACGATGAAGCCGCTGGATTCGCATATCCGCACGGCCAATCCATTATTGGCCGGGTGGGTGGCGGCGCTGATCTGCTATCCGCCCTTCGTGCTGATGGGCAATGGCGGCCCGATCGATTATCATGCGGGCGGGGCTGAATGGGATGTCTGGACGCGGGGGCATGAAGCCCTGCAATGGCTGCTGGGCGGCTGGCTGGTGTTGCTGACGGCCATCTATGCCTGGGCGACGGTGGCTTTCGGGCTGCGTTTCTCCAACCTGACGCATCGGGGGATCCTGACCCACGGGCCGTATCGCTGGACGCGGCATCCGGCCTATCTGTCGAAAAATCTGTTCTGGTGGTTTTCCGCCCTGCCTTTCCTGAGCCTGTCGGGCAGCCTGACCGACGTGGTACGGAACTGCGCCCTGCTGGGCGTGACCAACGCGGTCTATTATTGGCGCGCGAAGACCGAGGAGGCGCATTTGGGCGCCGATCCGGAATATCGCGCCTATAGCGACTGGATGGAACGCAATGGCGCCGTACCGCGCTTCTTTGCGTGGATTGCGGGGCGGAAGGCCGTGGGGCTGGCGCAGCCTGCCGAATGAGCGGCACGCAACACCCCCAACCGCACCGGACCAGCGGCACGGGACAGGCCGCCTATCCTTCTGCGGCAGGGAGAGGACAGAGGATCAGAAACTTTCCTCGGCGTAGATCTGGCTGAGGTCGCCCTTCCACTCCCCATGGTAGCGGGCGAGCAGGCGTTCGGCGTGCGTCTGGCCGGAGGCGACGACCTCGTCCAGCGGGGCCAGATAGCCGGTCTCATTGTCGCCTGAGGCATTGAGCCGGGCGCGGGCCGAAAGGCCGCCCCGGGCGATGTCCAGCACTTCACCCGCTATGTCGCGCAGCTTGCGGTTGCCGGCGATGGGCGCATCCAGCGCCAGTTTCGGCACGGAATCGCGCAGAACCTGCCGCTCCTCCATGCTCCAGTCCTTGACCAGATCCCAGGCGGCGTCCAGCGCGCCCTCGTCATAGAGCAGCCCGACCCACAAGGCCGGCAACGCGCAGATGCGGTTCCACGGCCCGCCGTCCGCGCCGCGCATTTCCAGAAAACTCTTCATCCGCACTTCGGGGAAGGCGGTGGACAGATGGTCCTCCCAATCCTTCTCCGTCGGCTTCTCGCCCGGAAGGGCGGGCAGCCTGCCATTCAGGAAGTCCCGGAAGCTCTGGCCCGCCGCGTCGACATAGCGGCCGTCGCGATAGACGAAATACATCGGCACATCGAGCGCATAGTCGGCATAGCGTTCATAGCCGAAGCCGTCCTCGAACACGAAGGGCAGCATGCCGGTGCGGCCGGGGTCGGTGTCCGACCAGATATGGCTGCGATAGGACAGGAAGCCGTTGGGCTTGCCTTCGGTGAAGGGGGAATTGGCGAACAGCGCCGTCGCCAGCGGCTGCAGGGCGAGGGAGACGCGGAACTTCTTGACCATGTCCGCCTCGCTGCCATAGTCGAGGTTGGTCTGGATGGTGCAGGTGCGCAGCATCATGTCCAGGCCCAGCGAACCCACGCGCGGCATGTGGCGCAGCATGATGTCGTAGCGCCCCTTGGGCATGATGGGCAGTTCTTCGCGGCTCTTGTCGGGCCACATGCCCAGGCCGAGAAAGCCCAGGCCCAGCATGTCGCCCACATATTTGACCTGCTCCAGGTGCCGGCTGGTCTCCGCGCAGGTCTGGTGCAGGTTTTCGAGCGGCGCGCCCGACAGTTCCAGCTGGCCCGCCGGTTCCAGGCTGATGGTGCCGTCGGCGCCGGACAGGGCGATGATATTCTCCCCCTCGAACACCGGATTCCAGCCATAGCGGGTGAGGCCGATCAGCAGCGTGTGGATGCCGCCGCGCTCGTCATAGCTGGGCGCGTGGAAATCCGCCTTGGCATAGACGAATTTCTCATGCTCGGTGCCGATGCGCCAGCGGTCCTTGGGCTTGGCGCCCTTGGCGAAGGCCGCGATCAGTTGCTCGCGGCTTTCGATGATGGGATCGGTCCCCCCTGAGTCGGTTCTGGTGCTCATGCCCCGCCTTAATCTTTCCCCCGCCTGCGTCAAAGGCGCAACGTTCGGCGCTCAGATAAGCTGCGTCGATGAAGGCTTCAATCCGGTTGCGGAAGAAAACGATATTCCTTGATTATTGTACAGCGCGCTCCTGCGAAGGCAGGGGCGCGAACGGCCAAACGCTATCGCCAGTCCCCGTTGATCGTCATCCACGCGCTCGTCGCGGCGATAGCGGCGGTTTCGGCGCGTAAAATGCGCGGACCCAGCGAAACCGGGATAGCCTTCGCCACCCTGCGGATCGCTTCGCGCTCGGCGGGGTCGAAGCCGCCTTCGGGGCCGATCAGGAAGGCGGCGGGGCCGGGATGGGCCTTGAGCGTATCCGCCAGCGGTTCGCCCCCGCTTTCATCCGCGAAGAAAAGCCAGCGTCCTTCGGGCCAATCCCTCAGCAGCGCGTCGAGCTTCGCCATTTGCCCCAGTTCGGGAAGTGCCGTGCGCCCGCATTGTTCGGCCGCCTCCACCAGATGGGCGTAGAGCCGGTCGAGGTTGAGCTTGTCCACCACGGCGCGGCGGGTGAGCACGGGCTGGAGCCGCGCCACGCCCAGTTCGCAGGCCTTTTCCGCGACCAGGTCGATGCGCCCCTTCCTGATCGGCGCGCAGCAGAGCCAGAAATCGGGGACGTCCTCCGGCGGCCTGGTCCGGCTGACCACCTCCAGCACCAGGTCGCGCTTGCGGATGTCCCGGGCCTTGGCCGCCCATTCGCCCGAGCGGCCGTCGAACAGCAGGACGATGTCGTCCGCCTTCACCCGCATGACGCTGATGAGGTAATGGGCGGGATTGCCGTCGACCGGCACGGAAACGCCCTCGCCCAGTTGCGTTTCGACATGGAGGCGCGGCGCGCTTTGCGGCGGCCAGGCGGGGGTTGCGGTCATCAAAAAATCCATCATCCGTTCGGGCGGAGCCTGTCGAAGCCCATTTTTTCCTTCTAGAGAAGAACGGTCCTTCGACAAGATCAGACGAACGGAGTAAGCGTGACAAGTAGCATCCTTCCCGACAGCGAAGACCGCGGCCTGGTCGCCCGCTTGCCGGACCTTCCCCGGGCGCTCGCCCTGCTGGCGCGGTTCGACCGGCCGATCGGCTGGTGGCTGCTGTTCTGGCCGGGGGCCTGGGCGGTGGCGCTGGCGGGGGGCGCGGGGCAGCGCTGGCCGCTGATCCTGTGGCTGCTGCTGGGCAGCATCGCCATGCGCGGGGCGGGATGCGTGTTCAACGACATTGTCGACCGCGGCCTCGACCGGCAGGTGGCGCGCACCGCGTCGCGCCCGCTGGCGAGCGGTGCGGTGTCGCTGAGGACGGCGTGGATATGGCTGCTGTCCCTCTGCCTGGTCGGGCTGGCGGTGCTGCTCCAACTGCATCCATATGCGCAGGTCGTGGCCCTGGGCTCGCTGGCGCTGGTGGCGGCCTATCCCTTCATGAAGCGGATCACCGGCTGGCCGCAAATCTGGCTGGGGCTGGTCTTTTCCTGGGCCGCGCTGGTCGGATGGAGCGAGGTGGCGGGAACCCTCGCCATGCCGGGATTGTTGCTCTATGGCGGCTGCATCGTCTGGGTGGTGGGCTATGACACCATCTATGCCTTGCAGGATCGGGAGGACGACGCGCTGATCGGCATCGGATCAAGCGCCCTGTCCATGGGCAGGCATGTGCGGGCGGGCGTGGCGCTTTGCTACGCGCTGGCCCTGGCGCTGTGGGGCGGCGCGATCTGGCAGGTCCGGCCGCAGGGCCTGGCGCTGGCGGCGCTGCTGCCGATGGCGGCGCATCTGGCCTGGCAGGTCGCAACTTTGAAGGAGGACGGCATGGATCCCCTGGTCAAATTCCGCTCCAATCGCTTTGCGGGATTGCTGATGTTCCTGGGCTGCCTGGTGGTGGGCAGCGCATGAGCGGCCCGCGCGAGGGGGAGGATTGCTGGCGGATCGCGCGAGCGCTGAAGGCCAGCGTGATCGTCGATGCGGACGCCTATTTCCGCCATGCCCGCGCCGCGATGATGAAGGCGAAGCGGCGGATCATGCTGATCGGCTGGGATTTCGACGCCGCCATCACGCTGATCCGCGAGGATGAGGCGAGCGACGGCGCGCCGACGGTGATCGGGGACTTCATAAGCTGGCTGGTGGAGCGGACGCCGGAGCTGGAAATCTTCCTGCTGCGCTGGGACGTGGGGGCGATGAAGTCGATGGCGCGGCCGTCCAACCTGTTCACCACGGTCCGCTGGATGGTCAATCCGCGGATCACGGTGAAGCTGGACAGCCATCACCCGACCGCCGCCTCCCATCATCAGAAGATCGTGGTGATCGACGATTGCTTCGCCTTTTGCGGCGGGATCGACATGACCGGCGACCGCTGGGACACGCGGCATCACCGCGACGGGGAACCGTGGCGGCGGCATCCGGACGGATCGCCCTATGGTCCCTGGCATGATGCGACCACGGCCTTGCAGGGCCCCGTGGCGGCGGCGCTGGGGCAACATGCGCGGGCGCGGTGGAAGGGTGCGGGCGGCGGGGAACTGCCGCCGGTCGAAGGCCAGCAGGATTGCTGGCCCGATGCGCTGCCGGTGCAGTTCGAGGATGTGGACATCGCCATATCCCGTTCCGCGCCGGAGATGGAGGATCAGGAACCGCTGATCGAGATCGAGCGGCTCTATGTGAACCAGATCGCGGCGGCGCGGCGCCATATCTACGCAGAGAGCCAATATTTCGCCTCCCGCCGCATTGCAGAGGCGATCGCGGCGCGGCTGGCGGAAGAGGACGGGCCGGAAATCGTCATCGTCAATCCGGAGCAGGCCGACGGCTGGCTGGAGCAGCAGGCGATGGACACGGCCCGCGCCCGGCTGTTCGAGGCGCTGAAGGCGCGGGACGCCCATGGCCGGTTCCGGCTCTATCATCCCTTCACGGCGCGGGGGGAGCCGATCTATGTCCATGCCAAGATATTGATCGTCGACGACCGGGTGCTGCGCGTCGGATCGTCCAACATGAACAACCGATCGATGCGGCTGGACACCGAATGCGACGTGACGATCGACGCGGCGCTGCCCGCCAATGCGGGGCGGGAAGATGCGATCCGCGCCATTCGCGACGATCTGATCGCGGAGCATCTCGACCTGCCGGTCGAGCGGGTGGCGGCGGTGATTGCCGAACAGGGGCTGATCGCCGCCATCGAACAGCTGCGCGACAGGCCGGGACGGACCTTGCGGCCCTATGTGACGCCGGATCTGAACGGCGTGCAGGCATGGCTGGCGGACAATGAGGCGCTCGATCCGGAAGGACCGGGCGAAATGCTGGAGCCGATCACGGAGCGCGGACTTTTCCGGCGGATGCGGGGATGGATGGAGGGGGATTAAAGCCACCGCAGCCGTTCGTTTCGAGCGGAGGTCGATCTACTCCGCTGCCAGAAGGGCCTCCGCGCCGCCCAGATTGACCGAAACCAGCCGACTGACGCCCCGTTCCACCATGGTCACGCCGAACAGCCGGTGCATGCGGGCCATCGTCACCGCATTATGGCTGACGATGAGGTATCGCGTGTCGGTCTGCGCCACCATGGCGTCGAGCAGGTCGCAGAAGCGTTCGACATTGGCGTCGTCCAGCGGCGCGTCGACTTCATCCAGGACGCAGATCGGCGCGGGGTTCGTCAGGAACAGTCCGAAGATCAGGGCGACGGCGGTCAGCGCCTGCTCGCCGCCGGAAAGCAGGGTCAGGGCGGCGAGCTTCTTGCCCGGCGGCTGGGCCATGATCTCCAGACCCGCCTCCAGCGGATCGTCGCTGTCGATCAGTTCCAGATGCGCCTGGCCGCCGTTGAACAGGGTGGTGAACAGGCGGCGGAAATGCCCGTCCACCGCCTCGAACGCGGCGAGCAGGCGTTGCCGCCCCTCCCTGTTCAAGCTGCCGATGGAGCCGCGCAGGCGGTTGATCGCCTGGCTCAGTTCCTCGCTTTCGGCGCGGCTGTTGGCCTGGGTCGCTTCCAGCTCCTCCAGTTCCTGCGCGGCGACGAGGTTGACAGGGCCGATGCGCTCCCGCTCGGTGACGAGCCGGTCATGTTCGGCCTGTTCGCTCTGGGCGATGCGGATGTCGGCGCTGGCGAAACCCAGTTTTTCCGGCAGGACCGGCGGCGGGCACTCGAAACGTTCGCCGGAAAGGCGGTTGGTTTCGACCCGCTTCTCATCGGCGGCCTCGGCGCGAGCGGCGGCGGTGGCGCGCGCTTCGCGGGCGGTGGCGAGCGCTTCGCCCGCCTGGGCTGCGCGCTGTTCGGCGGTGCGGAGCGCGGCTTCGGCTTCGCTTTCCTCGCGGCGGGCGGTGTCTGCGGCCTGCGTCAATGTATCGCCCTGCTCGCTCAAAGCGGCGATGGCGGCGGCCAGGCTGTCCGGCTGGTCCGCGATCTCGGCCCGTTCCTTCGCTATGGCCTCGCCGCGCTCGACCATGGCGGCGATGCGCTTGGCCGCTTCGCCGGCGCGGGCGCGCCAGCCCCTGGCCTCCGCGTCGGCGGCGGCCACGCGCTCGCGGTCGCTGGCCAATGCGCGGTCGGCCAGAGCCTGATCGGCCTGTAGCTGGCTGACGGCCAGCCGGGCCTTCTCGCTCCCCTGCTGCAGCGCGGCGACCTGGGCGCGGGTTTCCTCGCCATCGGGCATGGCGGCGCGGCCGGCCTGCGCCTTGTCATGCTCGGCCTGCGCGGCATGCAGGTCGGCGCGGGCTTCGCTCAACCGTTCCTCTATCGCCTCTCGGCGCCCGCTCAGCCGCTCCAGCGCGGTGGCGGCCTCGTCGGCGGCGCGCAGGGCGGTGCGCAGCCGCTGGTCCGCATCCGCAAGCCGGGCGCGGCCGGCAGCCAGCGTCTGGCCAGCCTCCCGCTCGCGTCCCGAAGCGGCGTCCTGCGCGGCGCGGGCAGTCTCGACCTCGGCTTCGGCGGCGGGCCGGGCGGCGGCAATGGCTTCCAGGCGGTTGAGCCGGATCAACCGCTCGGCGGCCGCGGCCCCGCCCTCTATGGCGACATAGCCGTCCCAACGGCGAAGCTGCCCGTCCCTGGTGACGAGCCGCTGGCCGACCGCAAGGGCCTGGCCTTCGTCTCCATCCGCGACCGCGACCTGCGCCAGGCGGCGGGCAAGTTCGGGCGGCGCGGATACATGGGCGGAAAGGGCGGTGCAGCCTTCGGGCAAGGGCGGGTCGCTGGCGAGCGCGGCGGCGCCGGTCCATCGCCGCTTGCCTTCGGCCGCGATGGGCGCTTCCAGATCGTCCCCCAGCGCCGCCGCGAGAGCGCGTTCATAGCCGGGAGCCGCCTTCAGCCGGTCGAGTGCCCGACTTCGATTGCCCGTGCCGCTGTCGACGGCGCGCCGGAGCGCGGCGGCTTCGCTATCCAGGGCGGCAAGGGTGGCGCGGGCGGACGACAAGGCGGCTTCGGCGACGGCCCGCGCCTCGGCAGCCTCGGCGCGGCTGGTCTCGGCGGAGCGGATCGCGGCTTCGGCCGCGTCGCGATCCGCACCGGCCTGCTGCTGCGCGGCGAGCGCCTCGGCCCGCTTCCCTTCCAGCGGCGTTGCGTCGGGCAGCGCGGCGGCTTCGGCCTCCAGCCGCTGCGCCTCGCGGGATGCGCGGTCGAGGCGGCTGCGCGCAGCGGCCAGCGCAGCCTCGGCCACGCGCAGTTCCGCCTGCTCGCCCGCCTGCTTCGCCATCGCCCTGGCCAGATCGAGTTCGGCGTCGCGGGCGGCATCCTCGGCGCGGGCGATGCGCCCGGCGAAATCGGGACGCATCGATTCGGTTTGCGCGATGCGCGCCTTGAGCGCGGCGATTTCGTCGGTGAGGCGGGCGATCGCCTCCGCCGCGTCGTTGGCGAGCGTGCCCTCCCGCTCCCTGTCCTCTTCCAGCCGGGCGGCCTGCTGGGCGAGGTCATGGAGGCGGCGGACCGCGCCATCGCGCTCGGTGCGCAGCGCGGCGAGCTTGTGGCCCGCTTCGCTGGCGGCGTCGCGTGCTGCCTGGGCGGCGGCGCGCTTCCGCGCAAGCGTTTCGACGGCGGCATTGGCATGGACAGCGGCGGCCTGCTGCGCCTCCTGCGCGGCGGCGACGGCGCTTTCGGCCTGCTTCGCCTCGGCGCGGGCGGCGTCCGCGCTGGCGGCCGCCTCGCGCCAGCGAGCGAAGATCACCCGCGCCTCGGCAATGCGGATCTGCTCCGACAGGCGGATATAGCGCTCCGCCGCCTTGGCCTGACGGCGCAGGCTGTTGGCGCGGGCATCCATGTCGGAGAGGATTTCGTCCAGCCGCATCAGATTCGCTTCGGCGGCGCGCAGCTTCTGTTCGGCATCCTTGCGCCGAACGTGCAGGCCGGAAATGCCCGCCGCCTCCTCCAGCATGGCGCGGCGTTCCTGCGGACGGGCGGCGATCACGGCGGCGATGCGCCCCTGACTGACCAGAGCCGGGCTATGCGGGCCGGTGGCGGCGTCGGCGAAGATCAGCGACACGTCCTTCGCCCGGACGTCGCGGCCATTGGCGCGATAGGCGCTGCCCGCCCCGCGCTCGATCCGGCGAGTGACTTCCAGTTCCCCGTCGGCGGCGACCTCCACCGCGTTGAACAGTTCCCCCTGCTCCTGCACGGTGAGCAGCGAGACTTCCGCGAAATCGCGCTGCGGGCGGGTGGAGGTGCCCGCGAAGATCACATCCTCCATGCCGCCGCCACGCATCGACTTGGCGCTGGATTCGCCCATGACCCAGCGGATCGCTTCCAGCAGGTTCGACTTGCCGCAGCCGTTCGGCCCGACGATGCCGGTAAGGCCGGGCTCGATGCGCAGCTCCGTCGGGTCGACGAAGCTCTTGAAGCCGGAGAGCTTGAGGCGCTTTATCTGCATCGCGCGGGATCGGGGCAGCGCGGAGCCGCCCCGCCATCAGCAGGAAGCCGGACCGACGATGTCAGCCCCCCCTGGTCCAATCAGATCCCCGCTTCCTTGAGCTTCGCGCGCAACGCCGGCCAGGCGGCGGTGTTCTCCACCATCACGCCGTTCAGGATGAAGGTCGGCGTGCCTTCGATCTTATATTGCCGATTGGCGTCCTCGACCGTCTTGGCCAGCTTTTCGGCGGCGGCGGTGTCGGCCAGGCATTGCTTCGCCTGATCCTCCGCTATGCCGCGCTGCTTGGCGAAGTCGACCAGGCCGATGGCCTCAGCAAGCTGGCCGAATCGCTGGGCGGGCGGCGCGCTCATCAGCGCCTTGTACCGTTCGTCGCCCAGGGCCTGCGCCTTTTCGAACATCGCGTTCTGGTTGGCGAAGAACTGGTCGGACAGCGGATAGAATATGTCCTTGCCGCCGCAACGGGCCAGCAGCGCCGTCGAGATGTCGATCGGATCGCGCACATAGTTGCGGAATTCGAAGCTCATCTTGCCGCTGTCGACGATCTGCCTGATCTCCTCCGCCGATTCGGCGGCGAAGTCGCGGCAGTGCGAGCAGGTGTAGGAGCCATATTCGACCAGCTTCACCTTCGCATCGGGATTGCCCATGAGGAAATAGCCCTCGGGCGTCGCGGCGATAGTCTCCGACCATGTGGTGCCGGCCGGCGCGGCCACGGCGGCGACCGGCTGGGCGGAGGTGGCGCCGCCCTCCTCCTTCTTGCCGCAGGCGGCGACGGTCAGGCTGAGGGCGATCAGGGCAAGTCCGGAAAGGGCTTTCACGTTATTCTGGCTCCGTTCGTCGGGCGTTATCGTGCATTCTACGAAGGGGTTTAGATCAGGGCAATGCGGCCTGCAACCGCGTCCAGTCCGACCCGTGGACCAGCGCGCCGTTCAGCGTGAAGGCAGGCGTGCCGCCGATCCGCAGCTTGTTCCAGGCTTCGTCGGTCATGGCGAGGATCTGCTTCATCGACGCGGGGTCGTCGATGCAGGCGTCCAGTTGCGCGGGCTTGAACCCGCGCTTGCCCATCAGCGCATAGAGGCCGGTCTTCTGCCCGATGTCGCGCAGGGCGGCCTTTTCCTCGGTCGGCTTGGTCGCGTCCTTGTCATAGGCGATCAGCTTTTCCATCCAGGCGTCCTGGTTGGCGAACAGCGCCTCATGATTGCCGAAGAAGCGGCCGGGCCCGCCGCAACGGGCCAGCAGGGCGGCGGCCAGGTCATATTTGTCGCGCACGGCGTTGCGCACCTCGACGCTGACCTTGCCGCCCTTCACATATCCGGCGCGCAGCGGTTCGCTCGCCTCTTTCACGAAATGGGCGCAGTGAGAGCATGTGTAGCTCACATATTCGACCAGCTTCGTCGGCGCGCCGGGATTGCCCAGCACATGGCCGCCGATCGGGGAAAGGGCGATCCGGGCCAGCCAGTTGGCGGCCGGGGCGGCGGCAAGGCTCGCCGGGACGGCGAGCAGGGGAAGGAGGGCCAGGCGGAGTTTCGTCATGCGATGTCCAATGATGCGCCGCCCCTGTCACGGCAAGGATGGCTATGATGTATACTTCCTTGTCCCCAGCGCAACATGCTCCCGCGAAGGCAGGAACACGGCCATGGGCCATCCCCATTCCTCCCTACGCGCAGCGTGAGGAGGGTCGAAGAGAGGCACGTGACTCTCTTCGACGTCGGCGCAGCCGATGTGGAGAGGAAATTCGGAGGTCGTGCCCCATTCCCCTCCACCACCGCTTTCAGCGGCGGTCCCCCTCCCCATCTCTCGATGGGGAGGAAAGGAGAGGTCCGCCAAACACCCCAATCACCCATTCCGACGAGTCTTAAATTGTCCGCTCTACCTACCCGATCTTCGGCAAACCGCCGCTATTGGCCAGCCCCTGCGCCAGCGATTCCAGCACGGCGCGCAGTTCGGGGTCGCCGATGTCGCGCAGCGAATCGCCCAGTTCGACCGGAATGGGCTTGAGGTTGCCGGGCGGGGGGCGGCGTTCCGGTTCCCTGGCCTGGACCATCCCCTGCTTCATCACCACCCTGGCGACGGCGGCATAGCCGAAAAAGCGGTTCACCCGCTCGACAATGTCGGGCAGCACATGCTGGATCATGGGCGCATGGCCGCTCATCACGGTGAGCTGCAAGGTGCCGCCCGCCTTCTTGCCCACCGGGAAGCGGATCGATTCGGGTTCGCTGATCGCCGCATAATGCGGGCCGACGATCTCCGCCCAGCGGGTGACGATGCTGGACTGGACGAAACCGAACTTGCGGAAGGCGGCGGCGCCGATGGCGGGCATCAGGTCCGCGATCCGCCGCGGCGCGCCGATGCGCGGGCGTTCCTCCGCCTTTGCCCTGCGGCTTTTCGATTTGGGTTGCGGGGGGCGTTCCGTCATGCCTCGCTTAATGGCATAGGGGCGGCATGCGCGTCGAGGGACCATCCGATAAAATAGCATCCGACCTGCTCGCCCATTATGACGTCCATGCGCGCAGCCTGCCCTGGCGCGCCCCGCCGGGGGCCAATGCGGCCGATCCCTATCGGGTCTGGCTGTCGGAGGTGATGCTCCAGCAGACGACGGTGGCGGCGGTCGGCCCTTATTTCGCGACGTTCACGCGGCGCTGGCCCGACGTGGCGGCATTGGCGGCGGAGGAGGATGCGGAGGTCATGGCCGCCTGGGCGGGGCTGGGCTATTATGCCCGCGCCCGCAACCTGCTGGCCTGCGCGCGGGCGGTGGCGGGCCAGCATGGCGGCGCGTTTCCCGACACGGAGGAGGGCCTGCGCGCCCTGCCGGGCGTCGGCGCCTATACGGCGGCGGCGGTGGCGGCGATCGCCTTCGGGCGGCGGGCTGTGGTGGTCGACGCCAATGTCGAGCGGGTGGTGGCGCGGCTTTTCGCCATATCGACGCCCCTGCCCGCTGCGCGGCCAGAGATTCGGGCGGCGACCGATGCGATCACGCCCGATCTGCGCGCCGGGGACTTCGCCCAGGCGATGATGGACCTGGGCGCCACCATCTGCACGGCGCGCAATCCGGCCTGCGGCATTTGCCCGCTGCGGCCGCATTGCGCGGCTTTCCGCACCGCCGATCCCGCCGCCTTCCCCGTCAAGGCAGCGAAGAAGGCCAAGCCGCGCCGGCTGGGCCATGGCTGGTGGATAGAGCGGCAGGACGGCCATGTCTGGCTGGTGCGGCGGCCCGGCAGGGGGATGCTGGGCGGCATGCGGGCGCTGCCTTCCTCCGAATGGAACGACGCGCCCGACGCGACGCCGCCCCTGCCCGCCCCCTGGCGGCAGGTCGCGGAGCCGGTCGCCCATGTTTTTACCCATTTCTCCCTCGCATTGACGGTGCATCATGCCCATGTGGGGCAGGATGCGACACCGCCCGGCGAGGGTGAATGGTGGCCGGTGGCGGAAATCGGAAGGGCGGGCCTGCCGACGCTGTTCGCCCGCGCGGCCGAAGCGGCGATGAAGGAGAGAAGGAAGGATGCACGGTTCTAAAACCCCCGATTCGCGGCTTGTCGCCTTTGGCGGCGGACGGCTGGACCGGGTCGATCATGTCCGCAGCAATCCCCTGCTGCTGGCCGAAGCCTTCGCGTCTCCGCTGGCGCGCCGCATCGTGCTGGAGGGATTGGAGCCGGTGGTCGAGGGCGGCCATCTGGTCATGGAACCGCTGCCCGGCGACGCCTGGATCGAGCATCATGCCCTGCTCGGCGTGGATGAGGATCAGCGGCCGATCTTCGCGGAATTGCTGGCGGAAGCGCCGGACAGCTTCTTCGCCACGCCGCGCAGCCGCGCCCTGGCCAGCGAGGTGCCGGGGCATGAGGTCGCGCTCTACGGAACGGCGCGCAGCCTGCTGGCCTGGCATGCGCGGCATCGATTCTGTTCCATGTGCGGTCAGCGCACGGCGCCTTCCAAGGCGGGCTGGTCGCGGAAATGCGGGTCTTGCGAGGCAGAGCATTTCCCCCGCGTCGATCCGGTGGTGATCATGCTGGCCGAACATCGCGGGCGCGTGCTGCTCGGCCGGCAGCATAGCTGGCCGGCGGGGCGCTATTCGGCGCTGGCCGGCTTCGTCGAGCCGGGCGAGACGCTGGAGGAAGCGGTGGTCCGGGAGATCAGGGAGGAAGCGGGCGTCGCCACCCATTCGGTGCGCTATGTCACCAGCCAGCCCTGGCCCTTCCCCTCTTCGCTGATGATCGCCTGCACGGCGGAGGCCGATGACGACGCGCTGAAGGTGGACGAGAACGAGATCGAGCATGCCTTCTGGTGCGATGAGGCGGGCGTGCGCGCCGCGATGGCGGGGGAGGAGGACGCGCCCTTCCTGGCGCCGCCGCCCATGGCCGTGGCCTGGCATCTGCTGCGGCATTGGCTGGATCGGCGGACGGCCGGATGAGCGGGGGCCGGACGGGCATGTTGCCCACCATGGCCCAAGCGCGTAAGGCCGCCCCTTCGCCCTCCCCTTACAGGAATCGACCGATCCCATGCTCAGCCTAGAAGAAGCCCAGTCCCGCGCGCAGGATCTGGTGGCGGCGGCGCGCCGGGCGGGGGCGGATGCGGCCGACGCCGTCTATGCCTGCAACGCGTCGACCAACGTGTCGGTACGGCTGGGCGCGCTGGAGGATGTGGAGCGGTCGGAGGGCGAGGAGATCGGCCTGCGCGTGTTCATCGGCCGCCGATCCGCCAGCATTTCGGCGTCGGACATGAATCCCGCGACATTGGCGACTTTGGTCGACCGCTGCATCGCCATGGCGGGGCAGGCGCCCGAAGACCCTTATGCGGGCCTTGCCCCCGAAGACCGGCTGCTCAGGAAAAAGCTGCCCGCGCTTGACCTGGCCGATCCGTTCGAGCCGGAACCCGCGCAGCTCAGGGAGCGCGCCATGATCGCGGAGGAGGCGGCGCGGGCGGTGCCGGGCGTCACCAACAGCGAGGGCGGCGGCGCGGCGACGGGGCGGAGCCAGATGGCGCTCGCCACCAGCCACGGCTTCGCCGGGGCCTATGCCGGGACCAGCCATTCGACCTGGGCCAGCGTGCTGGCCGGAACCGGCGCCGATATGCAGCGCGACCATGCCAGCCACAGCGTCCGCCATATCGCCGATCTGGACGATGCCGACGCGGTCGGCACCCGCGCCGGGCGACGGGCCGTGGCCCGCTTGAACCCGGTGAAGGTCGGCAGCGGCGTAATGCCGGTCATCTTCGATCCGCGCATCGGCTCCAGCCTGGTCGGTCATCTGATCGGCGGCATGGTGGGTCCAGCGATTGCGCGGCGGTCGAGCTTCCTGCTGGAATCGCTGGGCGAGGCGCTGTTCGATTCCGGCGTGACCATCATCGACGATCCGCTGCGCCTGCGCGGCCTGCGTTCGCGCCCCTTCGACGGCGAGGGCCTCCCCGTGGAACGGCGCGCCCTGATCGACCGGGGCGTGCTGACCGGCTGGCTGCTGGACAGCGCCTCGGCGCGGCAATTGGGCTTGCAGCCGACCGGCCATGCCAGCCGGGGCGGCAGCGGCGCGCCCGGCGCGGGCGTCACCAACGTGCATATGGAGCCGGGCAGGCAGTCGCCCGGCGAATTGATGGCCGACGTGAAGCGCGGCCTCTATGTCACCGAACTGATCGGCATGGGCGTCAACGGCGTCACCGGCGACTACAGCCGGGGGGCGGCGGGCTTCCTGATCGAGAATGGCGCGGTGGGCCGGGCGGTGTCGGAAATCACCATCGCCGGCAATCTGAAGGACATGTTCCGCGCGCTGGCGCCGGCCAACGACCTCGCCTTCCGCTATGGCATGAACGTGCCGACGATCCGCATCGACGGGATGACCGTTGCCGGCGGCTGACATCTCCCTGCGCGATGTCGTGACGGCCGCGTCGGACGCCGCGGACCGGGCCTTGACGCTCTGGGCTGGCGGCCAGACCCGTGTGCGCCAGTGGGAAAAGGTGCCCGGCCATCCGGTGTGCGAGGCCGATCTGGAACTGGACGCGATGCTGCGCGAGCGGCTCTACGCCATCGATCCTTCCGCCGGATGGCTGTCGGAGGAGACGGCCGACACCGTGCACCGGCTGGACCTGCCCCGCGTCTGGGTGGTCGATCCCATCGACGGCACGCGGGACTATCTGCGCGGGCGGCCAGGCTGGGCGGTTTCGGTGGCGCTGGTGGAGCATGGCGAGGCCCGCTTCGGCATATTGGCGGCGCCCGCCCGGAACGAGCTGTGGATCGCGCAGGCGGGCGCGGGGGCGACCCGCAACGGGCGGACCTTGCGGGCCGGATCGCGTTCCATCCTGCGCGGTTCGCGGGTGCCCGCCGACCAGCTTCCCCGCCATGACCGCGATCTCGTCACCGTGGACAAGCCCAACAGCATCGCGCTGCGCATGGCGATGGTCGCGGCGGACGAGGCCGATCTGGTCGCCACGGTGCGCTGGGGCAATGAATGGGATGTCGCCGCCGCCGCGCTGATCGCGCAGGAGGCCGGCGCCATCGTCACCGATGCGCTCAGCAACCCCTTTTCCTTCAACCGGCCGCAGCCGACCGCCTTCGGCTTGCTGTGCGCGGCGCCGGGGATTCACGCGGCGGCCGCGGAACGCCTGGCGCCGCGGGCGCGGAAGATATTGGGGCGGGGGTAAGGGCGGCGGGCGGCCCTATCCGGAAACCCGCCCTTGCCGCATCAAAGCAGGGCGTTCACCTGCTCCACGAAGCGCAGCACGGAAATCGGCTTCGACACATAGGCCTGCGCGCCGGCCTCCCGAATGCGCTCCTCATCGCCATGGCCGGCATAGGCGGTGACCGCCATGATCGGCACGGGCGACAATTGCGCGTCCCGTTTCAGCGAGACGATGAGGTCCAGCCCGCTGACATGCGGCAGGTGGATGTCGGTGATCACCAGGTCCGGATGGAAATCCCGCGCCTGGGCCAGCAGGTCGCGCCCGTCGCGCAGCGGCAGCACATCGTGCCCGTGCGCGCGCAGCAGGTCGCAAAAAAGTTTGAGATTGAGTTCGTTGTCCTCGACAACGAGCACGCGCTTTGCCACCAGTCACCCGCGTTTGGAGAAATCCGCCAACATAATGGAAGTGCGTCCCCCTAAGCCCGCCCTTCGTTGAGATCAATCATGCGTCCCGACATTAACCATGGCAAGCAGCATAGTCGAAGCGAGACCCGAGAGCCATCCGTGCTGGCCCTGATGGCGCTGGCCTGGACGCTGGCGGACGACCGCCGCGCCGACCGGCTGCTGGCGCTGACCGGGCTGGACGCAGATGCGCTGAGGGCGGGGGTGGCCGATCCGGCGATATTGGGCGCGGTGCTGGGCTTCCTGGCCGATCATGAGCCGGACCTGATCGCCTGCGCGGAAAGCATCGACAGCAGCCCGGAAGCGCTGATAACGGCAAAGGAGCGTCTTGCCGCATGAACCGTCCCCTGATCATCACCGATTGCGACGAGGTGCTGCTGCACATGGTCGTTCCCTTTCGCGAATGGCTGGACGAGAGCCATGACATCCATTTCGACATGCACGACCGCGGCTTCGGCGAGGCGCTGCGCCACAAGGATAGCGGGCAGCCGGTGGAGCGGGCGCTGGTCTGGGAACTGCTGCTGGGCTTTTTCGAGACGCAGATGCACCGCCAGACGCCGATCGCCGGAGCGGTGGAGGCCATGGGACGCCTTGGCCGGATCGCCGACATCGTGGTCCTGACCAACATCACCGAACGGCATCATCTCCAGCGCATCGAACAACTCGCCGCCCACGGGCTCGACCTGCCGGTGCACTGGAACCAGGGAGGCAAGGGCGAACCGCTGGCCGCCATCCTGGCGGAGCGCCAGCCCGGCGTCGCCCTGTTCATCGACGATCTGGCGCAGCATCATGCATCCGTGGCGGACCATGCGCCCGGCGTCTGGCGCCTGCACATGGTGGGCGAGCCGCAGATCGCCGCCAGCGTCCCCGTCGCGCCGCTGGCCCATGCCCGGATCGACGACTGGGCCGCCGCCGAAGCCTGGATCGCGGCCCGGCTGGCCGAAGGGCCGGCGCCTGAAACCCCGGCGCCCCAGGGCAGCCCGACCATCCAAGGAGCATCCGCATGAGCATCGAAGCCCGCCTGACCGAACTGGGCATCGCCCTTCCCGCCGCCGCCGCGCCGGTCGCCGCCTATGTCGCGGCGGTGGAGGCGAACGGCCTGCTGCATATCTCCGGCCAGATCTCGCTGTCCGACGGCCAGTTGATGACCGGCCGCCTGGGCGAGGACCGCGACCTGGACTATGGCGTCAAGGCGGCGCGCGCCTGCGGCCTGAACTTGATCGCCCAGATGAAGGCGGCGCTGGGCAGCCTGGACCGGGTCGAGCGGATCGTGAAGCTGGGCGCCTTCATCAGCAGCACGCCCGAATTCACCGACCAGCCCAAGGTCGCCAATGGCGCGTCCGAACTGATGGTCGATGTCTTCGGCGAGGCGGGCAAGCATGCCCGCAGCGCCGTGGGGGTTCCGGTGCTGCCGCTGGGCGCGGCGGTAGAGATCGACGCGATCGTCCTTGTCCGCCCGGCCTGACGCCCGCCCCTTCCTGACCGAACGCCCCTTCGCCCATCGCGGGCTGCACGGGGGCCGGATCAGCGAAAACGGCATGGCGGCCTTCGCGGCCGCCGTCGCCGCCGGTTTCGGCATCGAATGCGACGTGCGCCTGAGCCGCGACGGCGTCGCCATTATCTTCCACGACGCCGCGCTGCGCCGCATGACGGGCGAAAATGGGTCCGTGCAGGACCATGATGCCGGGGCGATAGACCGGCTGATGCTGCCCGACGGCGGCGGCGTTCCCCGTCTTCGCGCCCTGCTGGACCTGTGCGGGACGGATGTCCCGCTGCTTGTCGAGATCAAGGTGGAGGGGCGGCATGTCCAGCCGATCTGCATGGCGGTCGCCGAGGATCTGGCGCGGCGGCCCAAGACGCCGGCAGCCGTCATGTCGTTCAATCCCGCGGCGATGCGCTGGTTCAGGCGCCGCCGGCCCAATGTGGCGCGCGGGCTGGTGATCAGCGAACAGGGGAAGCGGGGCTGGCGCGGCAGGATCGGGCGCGCTCTTGCACTTTGGGCGGCGAAACCCGATTTTATCGCCTGTGACATTCGCGACCTGCCTTCTTCCCTGTCCGCCCGCGCCCGCCGGAGGGGCCTGCCCGTGCTGACATGGACGGTGCGCGGCGAGGAGGAGCGCGCCCGCGCCGCGCTGCACGCCGACCAGATCATCTTCGAGCGGTCGCATGACTGAGTGCGTGGCGCGCCTGGCCCAAGGCGTGGCCGAACTGCCGCGGGACCAGTGGGACGCCTGCGCGGGGGACGCCAATCCTTTCATGAGCTGGGATTTCCTGACCGCGCTGGAACGGTCCGGCAGCGTCGGCGGCCATAGCGGCTGGCAACCCCTGCCGCTGGTGATCGACGGGCCGGACGGGCGGATCGCCGCTGCCGCGCCGCTTTACGGCAAGACCCACAGCCAGGGCGAATATGTGTTCGACCATGGCTGGGCCGACGCCTGGGAACGGGCGGGCGGGCAATATTATCCGAAGATCCAGATCGCCTCCCCCTTTTCGCCGGTGCCGGGGCCGCGCTTGCTGCTGCGCGACGAGGCGCTGGCCCCGGCGCTGGTCGCGGGGATAGAGGCGGTGGTGGAGCAGAACGGGCTGTCATCCGCCCATGCGACCTTCGTCGCGCCGGAGCAGGTGCCGCTGTTCGAGGCGGCGGGCTGGCTGATCCGGGAGGACAGCCAGTTCCACTGGACCAATCGCGGCTATCGCGATTTCAGCGATTTCCTGGCCGACCTGTCGAGCGCCAAGCGCAAGAATATCCGCAAGGAACGCGAACGGGCGGTCGAGGGGCTGGAGATCGTCCACCTGACCGGCCCGGCGCTGACCGAGGCGCATTGGGATATTTTCTGGACCTTCTATCAGGATACCGGGGCGCGCAAATGGGGCCGGCCCTATCTGACCCGCGCCTTCTTCTCCCTGCTGGGGGAGAGCATGGCCGACCGGGTGCTGCTGGTGCTGGCGCTGCGGCAGGGGCAGCCGATCGCGGGCGCGCTCAACCTGATCGGCGCGGATACGCTGTACGGCCGCTATTGGGGCTGCACCGAGGACGTGCCCAACCTGCATTTCGAGCTATGCTATTATCAGGCGATCGACATCGCCATCGCCCGCGGGCTGAAACGAGTGGAGGCCGGCGCGCAGGGCGGCCACAAGCTGGCGCGCGGCTATGCGCCGGAGCCGACCTTCTCGGCCCATTTCATCCCCAATGACAGCTTCCGCCGCGCCGTGGCCGATTTCCTGGCGGCAGAGCGGCAGGGCGTGCAGCGCGACCGGATCTGGCTGACCGAAAGGACGCCCTTTCGAAAGGGCGAGGCGCGGCCGGACTAGATCGTGATCTTGTTTGAATGAATCGAATTGGGCTTCAAGGGCGCGAGATTTTCTGATTCAACCTGCTGGCTGGTTTGGAGGACAGCAAGGATGAGCCGAGCCTATTCGATTGATCTGAGAGAGCGCGTTGTGGCGGCGATGGCGTCTGGCCTGTCGGCGCGCGGTGCAGCGGCGCAGTTTGGGGTGAGCGTAGCCAGTGCGGTGCGCTGGTCGCAGCGTCATCGGCGGACTGGCGGGGTGGCTCCGGGCAAGCTGGGCGGACATCGCAAACCGGTGTTGCTGCCCGAGCGGGACTGGCTGCTGGCGCGCGTTGCGGCCGAGCCGGACTTGACCTTGCGCGGCTTGCTTGCCGAGTTGGTCGAGCGCGGGGTGAAGGCGAGCTACGGCGCCTTGTGGCTGTTCCTCGAACGCGAGGGATTGTCGTTCAAAAAAAAGCCTGTTCGCCAGCGAGCAGGACCGACCGCAGATCGCGCGGCGGCGAATGCAGTGGAAGAAGTATCAGGGTCGGCTTGATCCTCGTCGCCTTGTCTTCATCGATGAGACCTGGGCCAAAACCAACATGACCCGCACCCATGGCCGGTCGCGCCGTGGGGAACGGCTCTACGCCAAAGCGCCGTTCGGAAAGTGGCGCACGCTCACCTTCCTGGCCGCGCTTCGTCATGACCGGATCGACGCGCCTTGCGTGCTCGATGGCCCGATCAACGGCCAGCTCTTTACCGCCTATGTCGAGCAGTTCCTCGTTCCGACCCTCTCGGCAGGGGACATCGTCATCATGGACAATCTGGGCAGCCACAAAGGCCAGGCCGTCCGGCAAGCCATCAGAGCCGTCGGCGCCAAGCTGCTGTTCCTGCCGCCTTACAGCCCGGACCTCAATCCTATCGAACAGGTCTTCGCCAAACTCAAAACCCTGCTCCGAAAAGCTGAAATGCGCTCGGTCGAGGCAACATGGAGGCGCATCGGTTCTCTACTGGATGACTTCCCGCCAACAGAATGCGCCAACTACCTCAGAAACTCCGGATACGCTTCAATCTAAGATGATCACGCTCTAAGGTTGCGCCCCTCCAGGACGGGTTTCGATCGCGTGGAAATCGCTCTGTTCAGGCGGCGCGCAATTGCGTCGCGGCCATCAGCGCGCGCGCCTGCCGCTGCGCCTCGGCGATTTCGCGCGCCGACATTTCCCCGGCCACTTCCGCGCGCATCGTCTGCCCTTCCTCGCTGCCCTTGAGCGCGGCGAGATTGAACCATTTATGCGCCTCGATCAGGTCGACGGGCAGGCCGCCCGTGCCGCAGCTATAGGCGACGCCCAGATCGAAACAGGCCTCTGCGGTTCCGCCCGCCGCTCCCGCGTACCGGCTTTCCATCAGAAACTGCGCGCTCTTCAGTCCATTGGCCATAACCGAATCCCCCTCATGGATTTCGACTTGATGGTTTTCGACGATCGGCAGGCTGCACCGGCACCGGATAAAAAATGGTTAACGCAGCAGATACCATGTGCGTGCGGGGCGGTCCGACCGCGGATCGAATGCGCCGGTTCCTCGTCTCGCCGCGTTTCCGGTCCGACAGACGATTCCTTCATCCGCAAAACGCCCTAGGGGGGTGGCGCGGCCGTTGGATTATCCGCATAGCGACCGGCATGACCGAACATCCCGACACCGCCGCAGCACAGCCGAAACGGGACATGGCATTCCGCGAATTCGTGATGCTGTGCGCCTGCCTGATGGCGATGAACGCGCTGTCGATCGATCCCATGCTGCCTGCCTTGCCCGACATCGGCCGGGATCTTTCGGTGCCGCACCCCAATGACCGGCAATTGATCATCAGCGTCTACTTCTTGGGACTGGGCGTCGGATCGCTGCTGTTCGGCGTGCTTTCGGACCGCTATGGGCGGAAACGGGTGCTGGGCGGCGCGATGGCGCTGTTCATCCTTTCCTCCATCGCCTGCGCGGGCGCGCACAGCTTTGCCATGATGCTGGCCGCCCGGGCCTGCGCCGGCTTCTTCGCGGGCGCCAGCCGGGTGATCACCGTCGGCATCGTCCGCGATCGGTTCCGGGGCGACGCGATGGCCCGGGTGATGTCGCTGATCTTCGCCGTGTTCATGCTGATCCCGGTCATGGCGCCGACTTTCGGCCAGGCGATCCTGTGGATCGCGCCCTGGCGATGGATATTCTGGGCGCTGGCGATCCTGGCGACGCTGATCCTGTTGTGGATGGGGATGAGGCTTCCGGAAACGCTGCTGCCCGAAAATCGCCTGCGGATGAGCGCGGGGACGATCTTCCGCACGGTCGGCACCATCGTCCGCACGCGCACGTCCATCGGCTATATGCTGGCGAGCGGCGTCGTGATGAGCGGCCTGATCGGCTTCATCCTGTCGGTGCAGCAGATCTTCTTCGACATATTCGGGGCGCAGGGGATTTTTCCCTTCGCCTTCGCGGCCATGGCCGGCAGCATGGGTGTCGGCAGCCTGCTCAACAGCCGGCTCGTCTCCCGCTTCGGCGCCCGGCGGCTGAGCCAGACGGCGCTGCTGTGCCTGGTATCGATCAATGTCGTGCATCTGGCGGTGATCCTGGCGGGGCATGAAACCATCGTCAGCTTCATGATCCTGCAGGCGGCGACGATGATGACCATCGCCTTCACCGCGTCGAATTTCAGCGCGATTTCGATGGAGCCCTTCGCGAAAGGCGCCGGCGTCGCATCCTCCTTCCAGGCCTTTCTGACCACGGCGGTGTCGAGCGCGCTGGGCAGCCTGATCGGCCAGGCCTTCAACGGGACGACACTGCCGCTGACATTGGGGCTGGCGGTGTTCGGCTCCGTCTCCTTCCTGATCGTCGCCTGGGCGGAACGGGGCAATTTGTTCACGCGCCCCCATCATGGCGCGCTGCGCGATCCGGAATTCGAGCCGCTGCACTGAAAAGGGGGCGGTGTGGCCGCCCCCTTCGTCGATCAGGCGTCCCGTCCGCCCGGCGTATGCGCACCCGGCATCGGCGGCACGGGCTGGGGCGGAATGCCGGCATCCTGTTCATGGGTTTCGACCAGTCCGCGCCCCACATGGCTCTTGCGATAGCCGTAGATGAAATAGAGAACGAGGCCGATTCCGCCCCAGATCGGCAGGACGAGCTGGGCATCGAACGGCAGGTTGAAGAAGAGGAAGACGCAGCCGAAGGCCGCCATGGGCGCGATCACCCACACCAGGGGGGTGCGGAACGGACGGGCGCGGCCCGGTTCCTTCACGCGCAACACCAGCACGGCGATGGACACCATGAAGAAGGCGAACAGCGTGCCGGAATTGGAGATGTCCGCAAGCTGGCCCACGGGCAGCAGAGCGGCGCCGATGGCGACGAAGACGCCCGTCACCATGGTGACGACATGGGGCGTCTTGAAACGGGGATGGATGCTGGCGAGCTTTTCGGGCAGCAGGCCGTCGCGCGCCATCACGAAGAAGATGCGGGTCTGGCCGAACATCATCATCAGGATGACCGACGGCAGCGCCAGGTTGGCGGCAAGGCCCAGGGCATTGCCCACGACCGTCCAGTTGATCTCGCGCAGCACATGGGCAAGCGCTTCGTTGGAGCAGACGAGGTCCTGGGCATGGGCGGCGGTCGCGCAGGCGGCGGCGAAGCCCTGCGATCCGGGCGCGACGACAGAACCGTCGGGGCCAAGCACCGGCTGCGCGCCGATCGCGCCGATCGCGCCGCCCGCCACCAGCAGGTAGAAGACGGTGCAGAGCGCCAGGCTGCCGATCAGGCCGATGGGCACGTTGCGCTGCGGGTTCTTGGTTTCCTCCGCCGCGGTCGACACGGCGTCGAAGCCGACATAGGCGAAGAAGATCGAGGCGGCGGCGCCGACGATGCCCATGCCGCTGGCGCCTTCCGGCCCGAACCAGCCATTGGGCGCGAAAGGCGAGAAATTGCCGGTGTCGAGCACGGGGAGGGTCAGAAGGATGAAGGCGGTGAGCGCTGTCACCTTGATGGCGACGAGCACGGCGTTGACGCGGGCGCTTTCCGTGGTGCCGATCACCAGCAGGGCGGTGACCGCCAGGGCGATGACGATGGCGGGAATGTTGATGAGGCCATGGGTGATGTCGGCATGCGGGACCAGGCCGTTCATCGTCCACACCGGCCCCGCCGAAAGCGCCTGCGGCAGCTCAAGCCCGGTTATGCTTTTGAGCAATCCCATGAAATAGCCTGACCAGCCGACCGAAACGGCGCTGGCCGCGACCGCATATTCCAGGATGAGCGCCCATCCCACCATCCAGGCGAGCAATTCGCCGACCACCGCATAGGTATAGGTATAGGCGGAACCCGATACGGGCACCATCGACGCGATCTCGGAATAGCAGAGCGCGGCGAAGGCGCAGACGGCCCCCGCGATCACGAAGCTCCACATCATGCCCGGTCCGGCCTTTTGCGCGGCGGCGGCGGTCAGGACGAAGATGCCGGTGCCGATGATCGCGCCGACACCCAATAGCGTCAGTTGAACCGGCCCCAGGGTACGGACGAGAGATTTCTTCTCGGCCGTGGCCAATATGGCGTCCAATGGCTTTATGCGCCCGAAGATCATGGTGGAGCCCTTTATCTTTGAAGTCTTTTGCCCGAGGCGACCGTTGCGGCCGCTCCCCTTTTATGATGAAACGGAGACTATCGCCTAATCCGCAGCGCGCAAGTATGTTGCGCATTCAGGACATGGTCCAAAAGCGGTTCCCATGACGATGTTGAGGAGCGAAGCGTGGTTGAATTGCTGCGGGCGGCAGGTTTAGGGGATGTCCTGCACGGGTTTGCGGGACGGCGCGGCGGCGTTTCGACAGGGGTTCATGCGGGCCTGAACGTCGGGCTGGGGTCGGAGGATGAGCGGGACGCGGTTCTGCGCAACCGGGATCTGGCGCGCGACGCCTTGCTCCCCGGCGCGACGCTGGTGACGGTGCATCAGGTGCACTCGCCCGATGCGGTCACGGTCACGGCGCCCATCGCCGCTGACGAACGGCCGGCGGCAGACGCCATGGTGACGAATCGCTCTGGACTGATTTTGGGAATACTCACCGCCGATTGCGTGCCTGTGCTGTTTGCCGATGCTTCGGCCGGCGTCATCGGTGCGGCGCATGCGGGGTGGAAAGGCGCCCTGGGCGGAGTCACGGACCGGACGATCGGCGCGATGGAGGCGCTGGGCGCTGGGCGCGACCGGATCGCCTGCGCGATCGGGCCGTGCATCGGGCGTTCCTCCTATGAGGTGACGCTGGATTTCGCGGAACGCTTCGCAGCGGCGGATGCGGAGAATGATCGCTTCTTCTCGGCAGGACGGGAAGGGCATTGCCAATTCGACATTGCCGCCTATGTGGCTGCGCGGCTCGCGGGCGCGGGGATCGGCCAGATCGAACTGCTGGATGAAGATACCTATAGCCAGCCGGATCGCTTTTACAGCTATCGGCGCTCCTGCCATCGGGGGGAAGCCGATTATGGCCGGCAGATTTCGATGATCGCTTTGCGGGATTAGGAAGCGGCGCAAGCCGTCGTCATGCCGCGGCGGAGCCATATTGAAGCGGGTGTTGATCTGATTGATCAGATCGCCGCTCCAATTTCTTTGTTTTCCGCGATTTCCTAGCCAGCGATCCGTTTCGACCGCTTGGAAAGCCCTCCATGGGAAGGATATGGCGCTGATCCGCATGCAGCGAGAAACGATCCTGCTCATCGTCGATCCGAAGGACCGGCGTGACGGGATGCTTTCTGCCTGGGCAGGTTCTGAAGCTTTGTGAAGTGAATTGCGGCCTCTGGTTGCGGGAGTAGGATTTGAACCTACGACCTTCAGGTTATGAGCCTGACGAGCTACCGGGCTGCTCCATCCCGCGACACTAGAGATCGCTGCGGAGGCCGCATTTATTGCGAATGGGTTTAATGGAGCGCGAGCTATAATGCCTGGCGACGACCTACTCTTCCGGGGCTTGAGCCACAGTACCATTGGCGCAGACTGGTTTCACGTCCGAGTTCGGGAAGGGATCGGGTGGGTCACAGACGCTATGGTCACCAAGCAATAGAGCTTGCGCTTCGGGTTTTAATCGGTGCCGTGCACTTGAGGCAATGATGTCTGGCATGAGGGTGATCACCACATCTTTGACGCTGGTTTATTCCAGTGTTGTCATTGATGGTGGGACTCGCTTCTTTGGAGAAGCATTCAAGCGCGAACAGAGCAATTAGGACCGGTTAGCTCCATGCGTTACCGCACTTCCACATCCGGCCTATCAAGGTCGTGGTCTACGACCGCTCGAAGAAATCTTATCTTGAGGGAGGCTTCCCGCTTAGATGCTTTCAGCGGTTATCCCGTCCATGCATAGCTACCCTGCTGCGCCCTTGGCAGGACGACAGGTACACCAGAGGCATGTTCAACCCGGTCCTCTCGTACTAGGGTCAACTCCTCTCAAATTTCGACGCCCACGGCAGATAGGGACCAAACTGTCTCGCGACGTTCTGAACCCAGCTCACGTACCACTTTAATTGGCGAACAGCCAAACCCTTGGGACCTGCTCCAGCCCCAGGATGTGATGAGCCGACATCGAGGTGCCAAACGATTCCGTCGATATGAGCTCTTGGGAATCATCAGCCTGTTATCCCCGGCGTACCTTTTATCCGTTGAGCGATGGCCCTTCCACGAGGGACCACCGGATCACTATGACCGACTTTCGTCTCTGCTCGACTTGTCAGTCTCGCAGTCAGGCGGGCTTATGCCATTGCACTCTAACAGACGGTTTCCAACCGTCCTGAGCCCACCATCGCGCGCCTCCGTTACTCTTTAGGAGGCGACCGCCCCAGTCAAACTACCCGCCACAGAGGGTCCCTGCACCGGATGACGGTGCGAGGTTAGACATCAGAAAACAACAGGGTGGTATTTCACCTATGGCTCCACCGGAACTGGCGTCCCGGCT